>CAWGFH010000020.1:0-139612 GCA_963821795.1 uncultured Alphaproteobacteria bacterium | reverse complement strand
TCCCGCCGCCTCTGCAACAGAGACCGCGATTACCGGCTTCCCGCATTATTCAGATCAACAGCGCAACCAGAGCGAAAATCAGGACCAGATCGGGCGTTGGAGGTCGAGCGCGCCGAACCGTTTCAGCGGCTGCGCCCACTATTGTTTCCGGCTTGAACCTCAGCGCCGGGAGACCCATGCCAAACGTTGCCGCGAATGCCAGGAAGGCGGCGACGATCACAATCAAGACGGCGAGTTCTGAAGACGACATGGTGCCCCTCCGTTGAGCGGGGCCACCATTTGCCGAAAACGCGCCTTAGCCTCCTTGATTTGGATCAAGTTCGACCGGCTTCTAGATCCCTGCCGCGATAGGCATTGCGGCTTCGGGGCTGGGCCCGATCAGTCGCTGCAATCACATCCCTCGCCGATGCTCAGCGCCTGATGAACCATCGGCCGAATGAACTTATCGGCGAAACCGGGAACGTCCAAATAGCGGCCGGGATTTCTCGCCAGCCCGCACCAAAATCGGCCGGCGCCGAATTCCAGCGCTGGACAAGGAACTGCGTCGGCCATGAGAAATTCGAGCGCGAGATTGCAAAGTTGCAGCACACAGCACAGCCCGCAGCCGTTGCAATCGGCTCCCTCCGGCGGTTTTTGCCGGTGTGCTCTGGGTCACGCCGCGAATCGGCTAATTCAGCCGAGACCGGGAGACCAGTTCAATCGACCCAGCGTTTCTCGCTCGCGCAAAGGCCCTTTATCGGGCAGGAGGCCACCGCTTGCCGCCGTCGTCGTGTCCGGTTTTTTCGACAGGCGTCGCGAAGGTAAGGGCTGGGCGAGAGCGGATAGCCGCTTGCAAGGCTAGCGAGTTTGGTGTTCATGCGGCGTCTCCTTGTGCCGGCCGGCAAGCTCTATTCGATCGATCGAAAGCGCCGGCGTTTGGCATTGATCCAAATCAAAACCCAGCAGTTGCCGCGACATCCGCCTTACCGGCTTATCTCGATTGTCGCAGCCACGCCGGCGGCGTTACACTCTACATCGCGGAGACACCCGATATGTCCTATGCCGCACCCCTCGCCGATATCCGTTTCGTGCTCGAAGAGATAGCTGGAATCAGCGGATAACCCGATTCCCGGCTACGAGGCGGTTGCGGCGGATCTGGTCGACGCGATCCTCGGCGAGGCGGCGAAATTCTCGGAAACCGTGCTGGCGCCGCTGAACCATCCGGCCGACCGCGCCGGCAGCGTCCTCGAAAACGGCATCGTGCGCACGCCTCCGGGGTTTCGCGAGGCCTATACGCGCCATGTCGAGGGCGGCTGGAACGGGCTGGCCAGCGACCCGGAATTTGGCGGGCAAGGGCTGCCGTTATGCGCTCGCGGCGCCGATCGGCGAGATGTGGAACTCGGCCTGCATGAGTTTCGCGCTGTGCCCGCTGCTCAATATGGCGGCGATCGAATTGTTGCAGGCCTACGGCTCGACGGAGCAGAAACGGCAGTACCTCGGCAAGCTCGTATCCGGCGAATGGACCGGCACGATGAACCTGACCGAGCCGCAGGCCGGATCGGATCTCGGCGGGTTGACGACCCGCGCGGTAGCGGCCCATGACCCGCGTTGGGGCGACCATTACCGGATTACCGGCCAGAAGATCTTTATTACTTACGGCGACCACGACCTTGCCCCCAACATCATCCATGCGGTGCTGGCGCGCACCCCTGGGGCGCCGCCGGGATCACGGGGGCTGTCGTTGTTTCTGGTGCCGAAATTCCTGCTCGATGACGACGATCAGGCCGGGACAGCGCAACGACGCTTCGCACCTTGAGCCTCGAGCACAAGCTCGGCATCCACGCCTCGCCCGACCTGCGTGCTCGCCTACGAGGACGCGGTCGGCTGGCGGATCGGCGAGGAGAACCGCGGCCTCGAATACATGTTTACGATGATGAACAACGCCCGGCTCAATATCGGAGTGCAGGGCCTCGCGATCGCCGAGCGCGCCTATCAGCAGGCCCGCGATTTCGCCCGGGTGCGCGTTCAGGGCCGTCCGCTCGGCGCGCCGGCCGACGCCGCGCCGCTGCCGATCATCGATCATCCCGATGTGCGGCGGATGCTGTTGTGGATGCGCGCCGCGACCGAGGCGATGCGCTCGCTCGCCTACTATGCTGCGGCGATGATCGATCGCAGCCGGCATCTGTCCCGACGGGGCCGAGCGCGCGCATGCGCAACGCCGGGCCGATTTGTTGATCCCGGTGGTCAAGGCTTGGTGCACCGATCTCGGCGTCGGCGTCGCGTCGACCGGGATCCAGGTGCATGGCGGCATGGGGTACATCGAGGAGACCGGCGCCGCCCAATACCTGCGGGACGCACGGATCGCGCCGATTTACGAAGGGACCAACGGCATCCAGGCGGAGATCTGGTCGGCCGCAAGCTCGCCCGCGACCGGGGCGAAGCGGCAGAGGCGCTGATTTCCGAGATCGGCGCGACTGTCGGCGGCTCTCGAGCGCCCGGACGGCGGCGGCCTGCCCGGTATCGCCGAGCCGTTGCGGGCCGGCCTCACGGCATTGGAAACCGCAACCGCCTTTCTTGTCGAAACCGATAGCGGCGGCGGCGGCCGCGGGTTCGGTGCCTTACCTCCAGCTTTTCGGCATCGTCTGCGCCGGCTGGCTGATGGCGCGCCAGGCTCGTGCGGCTCATATCCACTTGGCAGCGAATGACAGCGACCCGGCCTTTCTGCGCGCCAAGATCGCCACCGCGCGGTTTTATGCCGACCATTTCCTCGCGCTGGCGCCGGGCCATCTACCCGCAATCCTCGGCGGCGCTGCCGCGCTCGCTTTCGATCCTGACCAGTTCTGACCAGCCTTGCCTTGATGCGCCAGAAAGCAGCTAGCGGCTAGGCCGTGCCCAATTCCTCCGAGCGGCGATCTGGGCGGCTTCAATGTCGGCTCGTCCTTCGCCTAGCACCCTTTGCGACAGGCGGATGCGATCACATTAACTTTTCGGCACTGCTGTTTTTGACGGCGCTTTCCTGGCCAACTCTCGGGGAACGGGTAGGTCGCGAGCGCTGGCCCGCGGTCTTGGTCGGGTTGCCGGTGTCCTGGTCATGGCTCGGCCAAGCGCCGCCGGCAGCTGGGCCGGCACGGCCTTTGCCCTGACTTTTGCCGTCTGCAGCGCGGCCGTGACCTTGACCGTGCGCGGGTTGACTCGCACCGAATCGACGGCTTCGATCGTGCTTTACACGGCGTTGTTCATGACCCTTGGCGCATTACCGATACTGCCGTTCTATCGGGTCGCCCCGAACCCCTTCGACCTGATACTGTTTTGCTCGATTGGCCTGATCGGTAGGATTTCGCGATATTGGACCACCCGGGCGCTCTTTTTCGCCCCGGCGGCTCGCGATCGCCCTGTCGACTACACGCGCTGATCCCGCTTAGCCGGCAGACGATCCGGGAACTATTCTGGATTTCCAAAGAATTTGTAAGGCGGCCCGCCGTGTGCCTCTGTCACTCGGCTGTCATCGTGACAAGATATCTGACAATTGAGAATGGTCCTAGGTGGATGGCGAAATTGGCGCACCCGAAGGGATTCGAACCCCTGGCCTCTGCCTTCGGAGGGCAGCGCTCTATCCAGCTGAGCTACGGGTGCCCGGATGCCGTCTCGACGGCCGTGACGAGCGGCTGGGATACAGAAGCGGCGAGGAGATATGCAAGAAGGTTGCCGACCGGGCTTTATTCGCCGCTCGCTAGCGCGCATGTCGGCCCGGACAGGTCAACCAGCCATTAAAGTAATTCAATCATTATCAGGGTTGATATGGATACGCGCTTCCAAATATTGGCGCCTGTGCGCAGCGACAGCATCGACGGCAAGGGGTGCTCTGGCGACCACATCCGAGGCTCGATGAGCGACGACGTCATCGAAAAGCTGGAGCAGCGCCTCGGGCGGCTGCACGCCCGGTTGCGGCTCGGGATCGAGGACGATCACGAGGGACGAGTGTTTGGCCAAGGCATCAGCTTCTTTCATCCCGAGAACTGGTATTTCAGCCCGACCATAATTCGCAGCGCGCTGAAGCTCGTCGGGTTGTATGGGCGGGCGCGCCGGAACGCCGAAGATGTGCAAATTCGCCGTCACGACATCGTTATGCCCAGGCTGCCGGAGGCGTTCGACGGCTTCACGATCCTGCAGATCAGCGACCTGCATGTCGACATGAACCAGGGGGCGATGCGGCGGTTGTCCCAGTTGCTGCCCGGCCTGAACTACGATCTCTGTGTCCTGACCGGCGACTATCGCGGCAAGACATTCGGGCCTTGCGAGGCCACGATCGCGGGCATGGCGCAAATGTGCGCCGATATCGTCGGGCCGGTCTACGGCGTCCTGGGTAACCACGACACGATCCGGATGGTGCCGGCCTTGGAAGAGATGGGCGTCCGCATGCTACTCAACGAGGCCGAGGTGATTGTTCGAGGCGCGCAGCGCGTACACCTCGCCGGCATCGACGACGCGCATTATTACCGCGTCGACAATATCGAAAAGGCCGCTTTGCAGATTCCGGAGGGCGAGTTTTCGATACTTCTGTCGCACACGCCCGAGATCTATCGCCAGGCGGCGCATGCCGATTTCGATCTGATGCTGAGCGGGCATACGCATGGCGGCCAAATCTGCCTGCCGGGGGCAATCCCGATTACGCTCGACGCAACCCTCCCCCGGCGCATGGGGTCGGGTCCCTGGCGCTATCGCGGCATGGTCGGATACACCTCGGTTGGCGTCGGATCGTGCATCGTCCCGGTGCGGATCAATTGCCCTCCCGAAATCACTCTGCATCGCCTGTATGCGGCCAGGAGAGCTAATAGGGCCGATCGCGCAGGTTGAACGCGTAGAGTAAGCGAGAGACCAGCAATTCGGCGAAGAAGAAGATCGCGACGCCGATCGCAACATCGAGGACGGTCAACGACAGCGGAGCAACGCAAGCCAGCAGCGGGAACAGCGACTCCGGTATCTGATCGAGCCCGACCGCCGGGCTGCTCGGCTGCCGGCCTAATCGGCGCTTCACAAAGCTGGAGAACAAGTCGCCGGCCATTGCTAGGCTGCCCACGAGAAGGCCAATTTGCCAGGTGAGGCCGATAAGAGGTGCAGCGGCCGTCGTTGCCATAATGGCGAAGATAATTCCGCGTATGGTCTTGGAGCGGCCGAACATCGACTGCCCATCGAAGAATGCGCGGTTGCCGTCCAGAGCGCGGGAGAAACGATCGCCGAGAAGCTTCTTTGCGATTACCGGCGTCGCGTTTGCCACGAACAGCAGGAGCACCAGACGCAGAACGTGCGGCGAGGGCATCGGTTCAACGGTCGCCGAGCGAGGCTTCACTGGTCCCGCCCAGGACGGCGGCAAAGGCGCCTCGATCCGCTCCGGAGGGCAACGGCCCGCCCGGTGCCAGAACCCAGCGGGCGACATCGCCGATAACCACCGCGCCGTCGAGATCGCGCAGCAGCATGTGATGGCCGTGCTCGTAATAGGCGAGATTGCGAAAATCATGCGGGTCACGTGGCAATGTGCGGATAAAGCGGCGCATCGGCCGCTCGGTATGATTTCGTCGGTCGCCCCGTACATCAGCAACAGCCGCACCCGCAGACGCGGGGCCGAAGCCAGCGCGGCGTCCATCAGATTGACGAGGCCCCAGATTGTATCCACGCGAGTTTCCTTGATCACCCAAGGGTCGCGCGCCAGCGCGCGCAGCATCGGAATGTTGTCCGAAGCCAGGATGTGAAGCCCACGGCCTGTGAGCGTCAGCCCCGGCGCCAGGCGCACGCCGACCCACAGCGCCACCCTCGGTAGGAAATCCATCGTCGGCCGCCCCCAAACCGCCGGGGCCACCAGGACCACCCCATCAACATCGGGGATCGGGGTGCCGCTCTCGCCGGTCATCGCGACGGTCACTACCGCTCCGCCCATGCTTTCGCCGAGCAGGTAGAGCGGCGTGCCCGGATAACGCCGGCGCAATATTTCGCTCGCCGCGGCTGCATCGGCGGCAAGGGCGGCGCGTCCCGGCCATCTGCCCCGATCGGAGGCTCCGCCAAAGCCGCGCTGGTCATAGGCATAGGTGGCGATGCCAGCGGCGGCCCATGCCTTTCCCGGCTTGTCGAATGCGTTGCTGTAATCATTGAAGCCGTGGAGGGCCAGGATGACCGCTCTCACCCTGTCGCGCGGCAGCCACTTGCGCAGCGGCAGGCTCTGGCCATCGGCGGTAACGAATTCATGGTCGGTGAAGTGCGCGGGCAACTCTGCCGCCGAGGTAGTGCGGGCGTCGCCCGTCTCGGCCCGCTTAGCCGACGGTTCCGTCGTCGGCGCGCAAGCGACCAGCGCCAGAAGTGCGAAAACCAGCCAACCGAGGCAGGAACGCGGCGTGCTCGGCAGTTGCCCGCCGTTCACGCCGGCTCGACAGTCGATAACCTCAGATCCGGTAAAATCACGCCAACTCTCCCTTTGTGCGCGTCGAACATTCGAGCGGGGGGCGCCGCCCAACCAAATCGCCTCAAATCCTCACGAAGATGCCGGTAACCGAAGATTAGATATTTGCCGCTAGCGAAAGGGCTTCTTCTGGGCATTCGTCCCCCGGAGCAGCCCGATGAAAAAAGACCTTTTATTCGCGCTGACTCGCCGGGTCTCTCGAAAGAACCTGCGGATCCTCGCCTATCACGGTTTGTGGACAACCTCGGGGTATCAGTACGGAAATCACCTGTTCATGAGCCCGGAACAGTTCGAGCAACGAATGACCTGGCTGAAGAACTCCCGCTACCCGGTGTTACCGCTCGGCGAGGCTGTGGATCGGCTCGAAGCCGGCAATCTACCAGACAACGCGGTCGTGATCACGATCGATGATGGCTGGAGTTCGACCTACACGCACATGCTGCCGATCCTCGAAGGATTGGGCCTGCCAGCGACCGTTTACATCACGACGTGGTATTCCAAGAACCAATTGCCGGTCATCAATGTTGCGATCGATTACATCTTGCGGTGCGCCGGCACCTCCTCGGCCAAGCCGCTCGCGATTATCGCCGAGATCGAGCAATTGCGTTCGCTATCCGAACGAGCCGAGGCACTGCGGGACTTTGCCACGCGATTCGGAGTGAAGACCGGGGAATGGTGGCACGGTCGGCAGTTTCATGTCATGAGCGCAGCGGAGATCAAAGAGGCTGACAGACGAGGCCTCGACATCCAACTTCACACGCATCGACATCGATCGTCCGAGGTCGATTCCGACTATCTCGAACAGGAGGTTGCCGATAATCGGGCGGCCTTGGCGGAAGCTTGCGGCAGGCCCGAGCACAGCTTCCGCCACTTCTGTTACCCGAGCGGGATCGTCCACGCCTCTGCCGCCGCGATTCTGAAGGCAGCCGGGGTCAGATCGGCCACTCTGGTGAATGAGGGGATCAATTCGCCAGGCACCAGCCCCTACAGGCTCCGCCGATTTCTCGATGGCCGCTCGGTCACTCCGGCCGCCTTCGAGGCGTATTTGAGCGGAGCGCGGGAGCTTTACCGAAAGGCCAAGAGGCTGGCGATAGCGGAACGCTGATAACAGCGCGGTGGCGAGGATCGTCGCGTCGGAACCCATTCATGTCACCGGGGTAGCTGCCGTAATTCGTGCTGTTTGAGCCTGCGGCGGGTGCTGCTCGCTCAATGGGCGGGCGCCGGCGATTGATTGTCTCGCCGCAATCGGTATCATCCGATCATCAATCGGCCGCGCGTATGTTGCGCTCGGCATCGGGCTCTCGGCTGGGAATGGAACCTCCCGAAATTATCTACATCGAAGGGATGGTCGCTGCATGCAACGGCGGCGGCGGGCCGCTTGGCCACCCCAGAGTATATCTGAACCTCGCTCCTGGCGGCCGGGCCGAGTGCCCCTATTGCTCCCGCCTGTTCGTCAACAGGGCGGGAGCAGCAGGCGAGGTCTCCCCGCCGCAGAGCGAGCAGGAAAGGCGCAGCGTCTGAAAGCAGGACCCCGTGGACGAGATCAAAGAGCCAGCCCTCGCGCTTGACCCGGGGTGCGCAGTCACCTCCGAACCGTCGGCCGCTATCGTGGCCCACCGCGCGCCAGCGGCGCCCCACCACGTGTTCCTGATCGACGGATCCGGCTTTATCTTCCGTGCCTATTTCGCCCGTGCGCGCAGCAGCGAGCCGGTATTTCAGCGAAAGTCGGACGGCATGGTCACCGAAGTCGTGACCTTGTTCAGCAACATGCTGGATAAATATCGGCGTGAAACCGACGCCGACCACATGGCGGTGATTTTCGATGCGTCGGGTGCGAGCTTCCGCAACCGAATTTACGATGCCTATAAGGCAAACCGCCGGGAAATGCCCGACGACCTCCGGCCGCAATTGGAGCATGTGCGACAAGCGGCGGCCGCGTTTGATATTTGCCAGATTGAGCTGCAGGACTTCGAAGCCGATGACCTGATAGCGACCTATGCTCGGCATGCGGTCGAGGCCGGAGCAAAGGTGACGATTTTGTCGTCCGACAAGGATTTGATGCAGCTTGTCGGCGACAACGTGATGATGCGTGACCCGATGACCGACCGCCCGATCGCGGAGGCGGAAGTTCGTGAAAAGTTCGGCGTTGGTCCGGATAAGGTTATCGAGGTGCAAGCCCTGTGCGGCGACAGCACCGACAATGTGCCGGGGGTACCGGGCATCGGCGTCAAGACCGCAGCCGAGCTGATCAACGCCTACGGCGACCTCGAAACCCTGCTCGCGCATGCCCACGAGATCAAGCAGCCGAAGCGGCGCGAGGCGCTAATCGAGAACCAGGCAAAGGCACGGTTGTCCAAGGAATTGGTCAAACTGGACGACGACGTACCGCTGCCCTGCCCGCTGTCGGCGCTCAGGGTGCAGCCCTACAACTCGGAAAAGCTGTTTGCATTCCTCGATGCGATGGAGTTGCGGGCGCTCAAGTCGCGGATCTCACGCCGTCTCGACATCATGGCGCCGCCCCCGGAGCAGCCGATCGACCCGGTAATACCCGAGGTGCTGCCCCTCACCGCCCCGCACACCTACGCGCTGGTCGATACTTGGGAAGGGCTCGACCATTGGATCGAGGCGGCATACGAGGCCGGGTCGATAGCGGTCTGGCCGGTCGCCAGCGCGATCGCCGGCGCCAGGCCGGCGCTGACCGGCATCGCGCTGGCGTTGGCGCCCGGTCTGGCCGCCTATATCGCATTGGGACACCGCCCAGCGGCGGTGCTCGAGCTTGCTAGACCAGCCGAACTGTCCGTCGATGCGGTGATGAGCCGCCTGCGGCCGCTACTGGAGGACCCGGGCGTCCTCAAAATCGGACACGACGTGAAGAGCATTGCGCATTTGTTGTCGCGTTGGGGTGTCGAATTGGCGCCCCATGACTGCACGATGCTGATGTCCTACGTGCTCGATGGCGGGCGGTTCGATCACGGCATCGAGAGTCTGGTGCAGCGCTCTTTCGAGCATGAGCTCACTCCGCTCAAGCAATTGATCGGCACCGGCAAGAGCTTGATCGCTTTCGCCGAGGTGCCGCCGGATGTGGCGCGCGATTTCGCCGCCGAGCGGGCCGACGCCACGCTTCGGCTGCACATGCTGCTCAAGGCGCGTCTGGTGCGCGATAAGATGACTGCGTTTTACGAGACGATCGAGCGGCCGCTCGCGCCGATCGTGGCGGCGATGGAGCGGGAGGGGATCAAGGTCGACCGCGATGCCCTCGCCGCTCTGTCGAAGGACTTTGGGCGGCGCATCGGCGAGATCGAAGCGGCGATCTATCGGGCGGTCGGCAACGAGTTCAATATCGGCTCGACCAAGCAATTGGGCGACGTGCTGTTTGAAAAGCTGGGCCTGCCAGGCGGCAAGAAGGGCAAGACCGGCGCCTACGGCACCGACGCGTCGATCCTCGAGGAACTGGCGCCGCTGCACCCGGTGCCGGCCCAGGTTCTCGAGTGGCGCCAGCTGACCAAGCTCAAATCGACCTATGCCGATGCGCTGGCCGACGAAATCGACCGCGAGAGCGGCCGGGTGCACACCTCCTATGCCCTCGCGGTCGCGGCAACCGGCCGGTTCTCCTCGAACAATCCCAATCTTCAGAACATCCCGATCCGTACCGAGGAGGGGCGGCGCATTCGCCGCGCCTTTATCGCCGAGACCGGCCATGTGCTGCTGTCGGCGGATTACAGCCAGATCGAGCTGCGGCTCGCCGCGCATGTGGCCGATGTCCCTGAGCTGAAGCAGGCCTTCCTCGACGGGCTCGACATTCACGCACTGACCGCGAGCCAAGTGTTCGGGGTACCGCTCGCGACAATGGACGCGGCGACAAGGCGGCGGGCCAAGGCGATCAATTTCGGCATCATCTACGGGATCAGCGCGTTCGGCCTCGGCGCGCAGATCGGCGTGCCTCAGGCTGAGGCCGCCGCCTATATCCGCGCTTATTTCGATCGCTTCCCGGCGATCCGCGCCTATATGGAGCGGATCAAGACCGATTGCCGCAACACCGGCTACGTCGAGACTATCTTTGGCCGAAAATGCTGGATCGCGGGGATCCGCGACGCCAATCCCGCACGCCGCGCTGGCGCCGAGCGGCAGGCGATCAACGCGCCGCTGCAGGGCTCAGCCGCCGATATCATCAAGCGAGCGATGATCCGGATTCCTGCCGCGCTGACCGGGGGCGGGCTGCACGCCCGCATGCTGCTGCAGGTCCATGATGAGCTGCTGTTCGAGGTGCCGGAGGCCGAGATCGACGCGACCGCGGCGACCGTCAAGGGCGTCATGGAAGGCGCCTGCGCGCCACATTGCGAGCTATCGGTCCCGCTCGTTGTCGAAACCGGCTTCGCCCACAGCTGGGACGAGGCGCATTAAGGGGCCATACTCCGTAGTACCAGACATGAAATCGGCCGGGCACGAGGCCCGGCCGATCTAATTTCAGTTGCGGCCCGAAGGCCAGATGCGGATCAGTCGCGCCGGGTACCGAGCAGCTGCATCAGCATCATGAACAAGTTGATGAAGTCGAGATAAAGCCTAAGCGCTCCCATGATCGCCTTTTTGCTGGCGATCTCGGAGCCGTCACCCTCGTAGTACATCTCTTTGATCTGCTGCGTGTCATACGCGGTCAAGCCGGTGAACACGATGACGCCGATCACCGAAACCGCGAATTGCAGCGCCGAGGAAGCGATGAACATGTTGACCAGCGAGGCGATGATGATGCCGATCAGGCCCATAAACAGGAACGAGCCGAACTGCGTCAGGTCGCGGCGCGTCGTGTACCCGTAAAGGCTCATTGCCGCGAAGGTACCGGCGGTGATGAAGAACACGCGTGCGATGCTCTCATGCGTGAACACGATGAACAACACCGCCAGCGACAAACCCATCAATGCCGAGTAGCCCCAGAAGACGAGTTGAAGGGTGCTCGCCTGCATCCTCTGTACGCCAAAGCTCATCAACATCACGAGCCCGAGCGGGGCCAGAATGACGAGCCAGATCAGCGGCGTGTGTGCGATCGACGCATAGAACCCGGAAGCAGCCGCGACATAGGCCACGATGCCGGTCAGCGCGAGCCCCGACGCCATGTAATTGTAGACGCGAAGCATATACTCCCGCAGGCCGACATCGATGCCGACCGCGGTGTCCGCCGGCCGCACCGTCCAGCGGGGCTGCGAACCCAGAGCCATAGAAATCCCCTCCAAAGAGAGAAGCAGCGCGAGGAAGATTCCCCGCGGTCGGCATATTGGCACAAAACGCGATCTTTGCAATGACCGCCCGTCACTGCCCCGTGGCTAGCTTCCGGCGACCGCGTTATTCGTTATTCGTCGCGCAGATAAAGAGCCGGCTTGGCGCCCAGCGCCCGCCAGGTGCCGGCAAAGCCGATCGCCAAGGTCACTAGGGTGGCCATGACGATCGTCCAAATCAGCGGCAGCGGCAGAAACACCCAGTCGGTTCGCATCAGCCGGGTCACCGCGAGATAAGCCGCGAGCGTACCGATCATCCCGGCGACTAACGCGGTCAGCAGGCCCAGCAGGCCGTGTTCGATCAGAAAGGCGCCGGCGATGGCGCCGCGGGTCGCACCCAGCACTTTCAGCACTACTGCGTCATAAACGCGGTGCCGGTGACTTGCCGCGGCCGCTCCGCCGAGCACCAACACGCCGGCCAAGAGGGTGACGAGAGCGGCCAGGCGAACCGCCGCGCCGATCTGCCCGACGACCCGGCCGACCGCCGCCAGCGCCTCGCGCACTGGGATCGCCGACACGTTGGGGAACTGCTCGGTCACCCGACGCACCAAGCCTTCCTCGACCGCCGCAGGCAGGTAGACGGCCGCGAGATGGGTCTGAGGCGCCTGTTCGAGGGTGCCTGGAGCGAAGACAAGAGCGAAATTGATGCCCAGCCGCTGCCAGTCGATCGCGCGCAGATTGGCAATCCGCGCGGTAATCTCGCGCCCGAGCAGGTTGACGGTCAGGCTGTCGCCGGTCTTAAGCCCCATGCCGTGCGCCAGATCGGCGTCGAACGAGACGAGCGGGGGCCCATGATAATTGGGCGGCCACCACGTCCCGGCAACGAGCCTGGAGCCTTCCGGCAAGCTCGCGGCATAAGTCAGCCCGCGGTCGCTGCGCAATGCCCATTGCGCATCGGGCTTCACTCCCACCTTTTCGACCGGAATCCGGTTCAGCGCGGTGATGCGGCCACGCATCATCGGGACCTGGTCGAGACGAGCACCCGGAATGCTGTAGACGATTCGCTCAAAGCCGGTGAGCTGGTCAGGCTGAATATCGATGAAGAAAAAGGCCGGCGCCTCGGCCGGCAGCCGGGTCTCGATCTCGCGAGAGAGGCTGGCTTCGATTGCCGTGACCGCGACCAGAACAGTCAGGCCGATGCCGAGCGACAGGACGATCTGGACCGCGGGTGAGCCGGGCCGATGCAAATTAGCCAGTGCCAGCCGGAGCAGCGGCTGCCGTGGCCGGGGGAGCTTGCCGGCGCCGAATATCATGGCCGCGCCGGCGGCCTGGAAGAGGATAAAAGTGCTACCCACTCCTACGACAAACCACAGCGCGACGAAATGGTCCGGCGCATCGGCGGCAGCCAGCGTCGCGAGCCCCAGCGCCAGGAGGGCGCTCGCCGCTAGCGCAGATGCCGGAACGCGGCGCCGCGCACGGTCGACAATATCCCGAAACAGTGCTGCGGCCGAAATCCGGCCGATTCCGGCAAGCGGCCAAAGCGAGAAAGCAAGCGTCGTCAGCAGGCCGTAAAGTGCCGCCAGCGCCAGCGGCGCCGGATAGAACCCGAGTCGCTCGGACACTGGAAACGCCGCGGCAAGCAGCGGTCGGGCCAGAATCGGAAACAGAGCACCAAGCGCTACGCCAACGGCGATCCCGCTCAAGGCCAATGCCAGCAACTCGATCAAATAGACCGCGAAAACCAATCGGTTGGAGGCGCCAAGGCATTTCAGCGCGGCAATCGTCGGCATCCTTGCCACGATATGGCCGCGGACGGCATTGCTGATCCCGACGCCACCGACCAGGAGTGCAGTTAAGCCCAACAGCGACAGAAACTGCGTGATCCGGTCCAGCAGCCCCTGCAACGGGCGCGCCGCTTCGCGAAAGGTACGGATCTGCCAGCCGGCTTGCGGGAAGGCAGCCCGCGCCTGCTGGGCCCAGACCGCTGGATCGGTTCCGGCTCGAAGCCGCAACCGGTAGTCGTACGTGACCAGCGCACCGGGCTGGATCAGCTTGGTCGCAGGGAGCGCAGCCGCGGCGATCATGACCCGCGGGCCGAGGATCAGCCCGCTTGCGGCGGCGTCAGGCTCATGCGTGATGGTGGCGCGCAATTGTAATGCCGCTGCGCCAATCCTGATCGTGTCGCCGAGCTTCGCCCCAAGCCGATCGAGAAGTGCGCCGTCCACCACCGCGCCGGAGACGCCGTTGCGG
Source organism: uncultured Alphaproteobacteria bacterium (assembly GCA_963821795.1). GTDB lineage: Bacteria > Pseudomonadota > Alphaproteobacteria > ATCC43930 > CGMCC-115725 > AP-15. The sequence continues at coordinate 125,728 of CAWGFH010000020.1, read as the reverse complement.
CTATCGAGCGCCGCACTCAGACTTTGCGGCGGCGACAGGGACATCCGGCCGTAAAGCGGATAGGCGGCGTCGACCGCCATCAGCTCGATCAGACTCGGCCGGCCGCCGTCCCGAATGCGCGCCATCGCACGCAAGGTGGCGATTTCAGACAAGGTTCCGCTATGCGCCAGAAAGTCATGCTCGGCGGCATCGGCCGTGCGGTAGGCGAGCCGCGCCTCGACATCACCACCAAGCAGTTCGCGCGCGTTCCCGCTGATGCCGGCGCCAAGCGAGGCGGCGAGAGACCCGATCCCGGCGATCGCGGCCACACCCAGGACAATGCAACCGAGGAAGACACGCAAGCCGCGGAGGCCGCCGCGCAGCTCGCGAAGCGCGAGCCGATAGGCGAAGATCCGCGGGGCAACCGTCATCGTGTGAGACGCATGGCGCCGAGCCGCAGCGAGGTGGTACGCCGGTCGTCAACGACATGGCCGTCGACCAAGCCGATCTGCCGTTCGCACCGCTTGGCCAAACTCGCGTCGTGGGTGATCAGCAAGAGAGTCGTGCCGTGACGGGCCTGATGGCTGAACAGGCAATCGGTGACCAGCTGTCCGGTGGCACCGTCGAGATTACCGGTCGGCTCGTCAGCCAGCAGCAGCTTGGGCCCAGCGATGAAGGCACGCGCGATCGCAGCACGTTGCTGCTCGCCGCCCGAGAGCTGTGCTGGATAATGGCCAAGGCGGTGGCCAAGGCCAACCTCGGTGAGCGCTTGCTCAGCTGCGGCAAAGGCATCGGCATGGCCGCCGAGTTCAAGCGGCAACGACACATTTTCCAATGCTGTCATCGTCGGGATCAAATGAAAGGATTGAAACACGATACCGATCGTGCCGCGACGCAGCCGGGCCAGCGCGTCCTCGCTGAGTTCGCCGAGATCCTGCCCGTCGATCCGCACCCGCCCAGCGGTGGGCCGCTCAAGCCCGGCTAATACCATCATCAGGCTCGATTTGCCGGAACCGGATGGGCCGACCAGGCTAACGGTCTCGCCGGCGCCGATCACCAGCGAGATTCCGCGCAGAATGTTGACGGACCCGGCCGGGCTGGCCAAAGTCAAATGAACGTCTTCGACCATCACGAGCGGGCCGCCGGAATGAAGCGAGCTGGTCATGTACCGTCCGGGCCAGAGAGGGCGGCGCGGCAGGCCGACTCACGTCGCGCAATACTCGGCAAGCTGCGGAATTCCGGACGATATGGCGCGCGACACCCAATTTTCAATGCGATACGGATTATCATCGCTGCAGCGCCGGTTCTTTGTTCCGCCGCCGTCCCGGTCGTGGCGCGCGTGCCGCTGATCCTCGATTTCGGCGACAGCCTGACGGCCGGGTATGGGCTGATGCCTGAACAATCCTTCCCGGCGCGCCTCGAAGCGTGGCTGCGCAAGCATGGGGTCCTCGCACAGGTCGTCAATGCCGGGGTTTCCGGAGACACCACCGCGGGAGGTCTCGCCCGGCTCGATTGGGCGCTCGCCACCAAGCCGGACTTCGTCATCCTTGCCCTCGGCGCGAACGACGCGCTGCGCGGCATCGATCCCGCGACAGTGCGCGACAATCTCGACAAAATGGTCCAGAAGATCGAGGCGAACGACGCCAAGGTGCTGATCCTCGGTATGCGCGCGCCGCCGAACTGGGGAGAAGCTTATGACCGCGCCTTCGATCGGATCTTTCCCGATCTGGCGCAAGCCCATCAGGCGACGCTCTATCCGTTTTTTCTGGAAGGTGTTGCGATGAATCCCGATCTCAATCAGCCGGACGGCCTCCACCCCAACGCGCGCGGCGTCGATGTGCTCGTCGATCGGATCGGGCCTGTCGTCGCCGGACTGATGACCCGACGCCCCGGAGGCGCGTGATGAGCGCGCGATTTGCGGCGGCGGCGGCGGCCGGGGATGCGGATGGTCTCGCCGCTGGTTGCATCGCCGGTCTGGCCCCGGTAGAGGGCGCCAATTTGGGCATCGTCTACGTAACCGAGCCTGCGTCGTCGGCTCTACCCAAGCTGCTGAGAGATCTCTCCGAGTATACTGGCGTCGGCTCCTGGGTTGGCGGAGTTGGGCTCGGGGTGTGTTCTGCGGCGAGCGAGGTTTTCGAGGAGCCAGCAGCCGCGGTGATGACCGCGGCGTTGCCGCCGGACGATTTCCGCATCTTTGCGGCCACGCATGACCCAGGCTCTGATTTGCCCCGCCGCCATTCCGGCTGGATCGAGAAATTCGGACCTGCGCTGGCCCTCGTCCACGCCGATCCCCGGTGCCCTGATCTGACCAAGGCAGCGGTCGACGTCGCGGCGGCGACCGGCGCCTTTCTCGTCGGCGGGCTAGTTTCGCATCGTTGCGAGAGCCCATTGGTAGCAGGCATTCCCGGTGAGAGCGGGCTCGGTTCAAACGGCATCGCTGGCGTGATGCTGGCGCAGGAGATCGCGGTCGCCACCGCGCTGACCCAGGGCTGCATGCCAATCGGGCCGGTGCACCGGATCGACGAGGCGCGCGACAATGTCGTGATAGTCGTCGATGGCCGCCCGGCGCTCAGCGTATTTCTCGAAGATATCGGGCCGGAGCTGGCGCAGGATTTGAGGCGGCTCGGCGGGCTGATCTTCGCCGGGCTGCCGGTGCCCGGTTCCGACACCGGCGACTACCTGGTGCGCAACATTCTGGCGATCGATCCGGGCCGTGGCTGGGTCGTGCTCGGCGCGGAGATTGGCGCAGGCGATCCGATCCTGTTTTGCCGCCGCGACCCGGAGAGTGCACGCCGCGACATGGCGCGCATGGTCCGCCAGCTTGCCGGTCGACTTTCCGGCCCACCAAAGGCGGGGATCTACGTCAGCTGCGTAGCGCGCGGCGCCGCACTGTTTGGTGAGCCGGGAATCGAGACCCAGATCATTCGCGAGAGCCTTGGGGATTTCCCGCTGATCGGTTTTTTCGCCAATGGCGAAATCTCCCGCGATCGCCTCTATGGCCACACCGGCGTCCTAACGCTGTTCACCTGACTGCATGCTGCGCCTGTTCGTCGGCATTGGCTTTCCGCCGGAGTTGAAGCTGCGTCTGTCGCTGCTGTGCTCCGGGATAACAGGGGCCAAATGGGTCGATCCTGGCAATTTCCATCTGACCTTGCGCTTCATCGGCGAGATCCCTGAGGACCTGGCAGCCGATGTCGACGATGCGCTCGCGCGCCTACGCGGGCGCCGTTTCCGCGTGCAGCTCGCCGGTACCGGGGTTTTCGGCGGCAATGACAAGCCGCGAAACCTTTGGGTCGGCGTGGAGCGGAGTACTGAACTAACGGCTTTGCGCGACAGGATAGAGCACGCACTGATCCGTGTCGGCCTGCCGCCGGAGCCGCGCAAATTCGCACCGCACGTCACCTTGGCGCGCCTGCACAACCCGCCGATGAGCCAACTCGGCGGATTTCTCGCGGCATCCGCCGGATTCCGCGCCGAACCGCTCCCGGTCGCGGCGTTCAGCCTGATTGCGAGCTATCAGACCAAAGCCGGCTCGGTCTATGAAGACCAGGCCGACTATGCGCTGGAGCAGTAATCGGAGCGGGAGGAAGAGTGCGATGGCTCACTGGCTGGTGAAATCGGAACCGTCAGCTTACTCCTGGGCACGGCTCGTCGCCGATGGGCGAACCAATTGGGACGGGGTGCGAAACGCCCAGGCGCTGAACAACCTACGCGCGATGCAGCCCGGGGAACGGGCGTTCTTTTATCATTCGAACGAGGGGAAGGAGATCGTCGGGGTCGCCGAGGTGATCAAGGGCTTCTACCCCGACCCCGCCGACAAATCGGAAAAGCTCGGCATGGTCGATATCGCCCCTGTCGCGCCGGTGGCGAAGCCGGTATCCCTCGCCGCGATGAAGGCGACGCCGGAACTGTCTGGAATGTCATTGTTGCGCCAGTCGCGTTTGTCGGTATGTCCCGTTAGCGACCGCGAGTGGGCGGTGATTTGCGGGATGGCCGGCATCGCTGCTTGAGCGGCAGCATGTCAGCTGTCCGCGGGCTGGCTATTCCGCCCTGGTGCGAGTCCGCGCCTCAAATCACGCAGGGTTAGCTCGACATTGCCGTCGAAGGTGAGCTCGCGAGCGCGCAGCTTCGCCTCGGTTGCGCGCTCGAATTCGCTGCGGCACAGATGAAAGGCCTCGATGCAGCGCTCCGGTGTCGGCCGCTGCGCAAGCAAGCCCTGAAATACTTGCCGTCGAACGCGAACGACACCGCGATATTCGCCGACTTCCACATCGAACTCGACGGCATCCACCGCATCGTTCCATCGCGCATCGTCGGGAAACGAGAATAAATTCATCGGCTGCGGATCCCGGCTCGATGCACTTCTCCGCAGCCCCCTGCCGATCCCCGGGCTATCTGTATCGCGCCTGCTCCGTCGGATGGAGTTCCGCGAAGCGGTAGCTCTGCTGACGTGTTGTCCTCAAACCGGGGACGCCATTCCGATCGAGCGCCTTCTCCCAAGAGACCAGCTCTTCGTCCGAGAGCAGATACCGCGCGCAAGCCTCTTCACGGCTGATCAAACCGGCTCGGGCGGCGGCAACAACGGCCGCTTTGCGGCTAGGAGACCATCGTATGGTGTCGGCCGGCGGCAGGTCGATTACAGAACGAGACGAAGATTGCTGCGTCATGTTGCGGTTCTCAATGGCGATCACAAAGCTCGACGACCCACCCGGCACACACCGGCCGACGATGGCCGGGGTAACCGGTTGGGCCCTAGTTTGACGGTTTTTGGGACGAATTATTCCATCCAATTTGACATTTTTTTCACATTTCGTGGCCATCGCTTAGTCCGAAAGGATCACAAGGCCTCCGGTGAATCTCGAAAGTGTCACCGGCCTTGCGGGCGATTGACCCTGATGCGGCCTCTCGCCTGATTGACTAGGTCGCCAGCGCAATACTGATTTCGCCACGCGGTAGTGCTTTCGCCGTAGGCGGAGCCGCCCTGAGCGGCACGATGATTTCTATGCCTGCCCTCACGGGTAGAAGGCTTTTTGCGGTAGCGGCCCCGGCGCGAACCGACTATCACCTCGCCGCGGTCGACCCGAGACGGATCCGCTCGGAAACCGCATGACCCGGCCGCATCGGCGTCGACGGCCGTATATCGACCGTTCGAAACAGGATACAGACCGGTTTCCGATGACATTTCAGCGCTCGCTCGCCGGCTTGGTCGATTTCTGCCGGTGCCATGGATTGCTCGTCGTAGCCCTTGGGCTCGTCCTCGCCGGCTTTGCCGGCTTTTATGCCGTCCATCACCTCAGGATCAGCAGCGATACCGACGAAATGTTCGCTTCAAGCTTGCCCTGGCGCCGGCAGGCGTTGGCCTTCAAGGCCGATTTTCCCCAATTCACCGACCTGCTGGTGGCGGTAATCGACGCCAAGGAGCCGGAGCAGGCAGAAGCGACGGCAGCCGGCTTGGCGGCGGCGCTGACAGCAGATCGCACCCATTTCCGCGACGTCCGGCGTCCCGACTCCTCGCCCTTTCTGGCGCGGGAGGGGTTGCTGTTCCTCGACCAAAAACAACTGTCGGCGTTGATAGAACAGTCGATCAGCGCGCAGCCTTTTCTCGGCCAACTCGCGAAAGACCCGAGCGCGCGTGGGCTGTTCGCGGCGCTCGCCTTGCTGGGCCAGGGGGCGCAGCAAGGCCAGGTGGATTTGTCACCGTACCGAATGGCGCTGTCCGGGTTTCATCAGGCAATGGCCGACGCAATCGCCGGCCGGCCGCATCCCTTGTCCTGGACGCGCCTGCTGGGCGGCAAGCTTGCCGATCTAGGCGGCCCGTACAAATTCGTCCTGGCCCAGCCAGTGCTCGATCAGAACGCGATCGAGCCCGGCGGCGCAGCGACGATGGCGTTGCGCGCGGCCGCGAACAAGCTCGAATTCGTCAAATCGGGCGACGCCCGAGTACGCGTCACCGGCAACGTCGCCCTCTCCGACGAAGAATTTTCGAGCGTGGCAAAAGGTGCGGTCGAAGGCATGATCGCCAGCGTCCTGCTGATCTCGCTGTGGCTGTTCCTGGCCGTTCGCACCTGGCGGCTGATTGTCCCGATCCTACTGACGCTCGGGTTGGGACTGCTGACTACCCTGCTGTTCGCGGCAGCGGCAGTCGGGACATTGAACCTGGTCTCGGTCGGCTTCGGCATCCTGTTTGTCGGCATAGCGGTGGATTTCGCGATCCAGTTTTGCGTGCGCTACCGCGAAATGCGCCATGAAAATCCTGATCCCGGCCTTGCCATGGCCGAGACCGGGCGCCGGGTAGGCGGGCAGATCCTGGTCGCTGCGGCGGCGACTTCTGCCGGATTTCTCGCCTTTGCCCCGACCGAATTTCGCGGCGTCGCGGAGCTCGGGCTGATCGCCGGGGTGGGCATGCTGATCGCGTTCGCGTGCACCGTGACCTTTCTCCCGGCGGCCATCAGCTTATTCCGTCCGCAGAGCGAAGGCGCCGAAATCGGTTTTCGCTGGGCGGCGCCGCTCGACGAGATCGTGCGCCGACGCCGAGTGCCTTTGTTAATACTGTTCGCCGGGTTGGCTTTGCTTGGCGTTGCCCTGCTGTCGCAGCTGCGCTTCGACTCCGATCCGCTGCATACCAAAAATCCAGACACGCAGGCGATGCGGACCCTTCACGACCTGATGGACTCGCCGGTGACCAATCCGTTTTCGATCGAGATATTGACCGCGAACGCGGCCGCCGCCGCCACCCTGGCGGATCGGCTGCGCCAGCTACCGCTGGTGACAGGCGTACTGTCGATCAACAGCTTCGTGCCTGGGAATCAGAAGGAAAAGCTCGCGCAGATCCAGGATGCGGCAATGCTCCTGGGTCCGACCCTAGCCCCGGTCGCTCCGCGGCCACCGCCGACCGCAGAGGAGATACGCATCGCGGCAAAGAACGCGTTCGCAGCAATCGCGCCGGCGCTGACCAAACCTTCACTCGATCCGACGCTGGCGGCGATCGCAGACGATCTTCGCCGGCTGGCGGTAGCGCCCGACCCTGTGGTGTTGGCCACCAATGAAGCGCTGACCCGCTTCTTGCCCGCGCAGCTCGATCACCTGCGCACCGCGCTGCAGGCCACGCCGGTGTCCGTGCCGAGCGTCCCCCCGGCGTTGGCCCGCGATTGGGTTCTGCCCGACGGCCGCGCGCGGATCCAGGTCCTGCCAAAGCCGGAGGCGAACAACAGCAGCGGATTGAGGGAATTCGTCGCCCAAGTTACCGCTGTCGTCCCGGATGCCGGCGGGCCGGCGGTGACCATCGAGGCGAGCAGCACAACGATCGTGGGCTCCTTCCGCATGGCCGCGGTCGGCGCGCTGGTGGCGATCACGCTCATTTTGTTCATCGCACTGCGCCGGGTGCTCGACGTGTCGCTGGTGCTGGCTCCACTGCTGCTGTCGTCGCTGATGACCGTGATCGTCGTGGTGCTGCTGCCGCTGCCCTTGAATTATGCGAACATCATCGCGCTGCCGCTGCTGCTCGGTGTCGGGGTCTCGTTCAACATCTATTTTGTAATGAATTGGCGCGCCGGGCGCATCGCCGTGCTTGGCTCGGCCACTGCTCGGGCGATTCTGTTCTCGGCATTGACGACGGGTACCGCATTCGGCTCGTTGGCGCTCTCGCAGCATCCGGGCACGGCGAGCATGGGCACATTGCTGCTGATCAGCCTCGGCTGCACTCTCGTGGCGAGCCTGGTCTTTATACCGGCGCTGCTGGCGGCCACGCCGAGACCTGCGCCGGTACGGCAATTCGGCAGAAGTCCCGATTCTGCTCCGCAGGACCCCCGATGACCGTGCCACGGCGAGCAGGAATGCGGTCGACCTGTCGACCGGAAACAGATCAGCACGAGCTATGACCGGAAGCCGCGGGACGATCTCCTGCCCTGTTCCGGCTTGATTCCAAAGCGGTTCATGTAGTGGGCGAAGCGCGCGTGCTCGTGTGCGGGATCGAGGCCGTAATCCTCCAGGCGGGCGCGTTGCCCGCGGTACCCGCCGTTGGGGTTCGCCGCCACCCGGCGACGGATGCGCCCCGCCGCAGCGGGATTAAGACCCCGTCCGAAATGCCGGTATAATTTCGCCACGATGCTTACCGGGTCGCCGACCAAATCGGCGTAGTGGATGTGGAATATGGGTCTGGCGAAGCCACTTTCATCGCCGGCGCGAACCATCAGCTCGGCCGCAGTCAGCCAGCGCTCGCTGTCCTCCCGGCCGATCTCGATCCGGTCGATCCGGCGGCTGAAGGGCCGCCTGAGCACTTCGGTCAGCCGCGCCACCGATGCCAGCACTGCGACCGGGTCCCGATGCACGAAAACCAGATCCGCGTCCGGATAGACCGTGCGGATCGCGCCGAGCGCGAAGATGTGGTCGGGGCATTTCAGGATCAGGCGCCCCTCGCCACCGGCCTGATGCCGCAGATGCTGCAGAAAGCGCTTGTGAAAGAGATAGGCGTCGAGATGCCCGGAATTGTCGAGCCAACGCCGATAGCTCGGGATCCGATAGGTAGTGTCGAAGCGCAGGCTGGCGAACAGATGGGCGGTGACCTCCGAACATTCTTGCGGCGATTCCGCCTCGATGGGGTGCAGATGACGAAATTGCGGCGCCATTAGCCGGAACAGACGCAGCTGCCGCGCAACCCGCCGCACACGCCGATCCTGGGCGCCATCGGACCGGGTCAACGGATAGGGATGGATCAGTTGCCATATCCGGGGGACGAGGTTTGCCGGATCCTCCGCCAGCAAATTGTGCAAGAAGGTCGTGCCTGACCTCGGCAGGCCGGAAATCAGCAATGGCCGTTCGATCGGCTGGTCGAGGATCTCCGGCGCGCGCTTTTCCTCCTCACGCAGCCGCAGCAGATTTGACAAAAAGCGCACTGAATCCCAACGAATCGCGGCGCACCCGAACAAGCTCAGATCGGCTTCTTCGCGGCAAGCAGCGAGCAAGACCTGCAAAGGCCGCTCAAACGGGGCGTCGCCGAAATCGGTCACTCCGGCCTGCCGCTGCGCCCGCGCAACCAAATATTCAGCGCTGGCTGGCTGTCGCAAATGGCTTAGAATGTCAAGCATTGTGCCGATGAGCATAAGCAATCGCGTTGTCGGCGACGTGCCGGATTAATATATCAGGCTCGTACAGCAAAATACAATCTTCCTTGACTGCCGGTGATCGGTGATAGGCTGAAATAACGCCACCGGCAAGATGCGCCGCGATTACGCCCAGAGCCCACCGGAAAAGATTATGAAATGTCGCCGGGTCGCAGTCGATGGGCGGTTTGCCGCGCACCTGGCGGCGGGTCACCACTGCCTGGTGCGTTCGAGCGGGCTGGGGTCGAGCCTCTTCCCGCCCAGGGCACCGATCCAATCGAGGCCGGAGCGCAGGCGGACAACCTCGCCGACGACAATGATCGCCGGGGTTTCGCAGCCCGCCGAATCCGCAACGACACCACCCAATGTCGACACCAGCACACGCTGTGCAGGCATGGTCGCCCTGCTGACAATCGCGACCGCCTCGTCGGCCACGCGGCCTCCAGCAATCAGCCGTTCGACAATATTCGGCAGGTGCTTCAGCGCCATGTACAGCACCAACACAGGAGCGCCGCGCGCGATCGCGTCCCAATCCAGCCCGTCCGGCACGGTGCCGTCGCTGTTGTGGCCGGTGACAAAGGTCACGGCCGAATTGGTCGCGCGATGCGTCACCGGGATCCCGGCATAGGCGAGGCCGCCGATGCCTGCGGTAATGCCGGGAACGATCCGGAACGGAATCCCAGCGGCTACCAATGCCAGCGCCTCCTCGGCGCCGCGTCCGAAGACGCATGGGTCGCCGCCTTTGAGACGCAGGACACGGTTGCCTGCGTCGGCCAGACGGACGAGACGAGACGAGATGTCGGGCTGGCTGGGCGACGGACGGCCACCGCGCTTGCCGGCATAGTCGAGGGCCGCGCCAGGCCGCGCCAACTCCAGGATGCGCGAATCGACGAGCGCATCGTAGACGACGACGTCGGCATGCGCGAGCGCATGCAGCGCCAGAGCGGACAGTAATCCAGGGTCCCCCGGGCCGGCGCCTACGAGCCAAACCTGGCCGGGCTGGAAATCGGGCAGACCGAGGCGCGCGCTGTCGATCAAAAGATATTCCCAAAGCAGAAGGCGAGACGCCTCAAAGTAGTCATCCTCGGCCGTTTTGCTAAGATCGCGCAGATCACCGGGCCGCAAACGCTTCAGCTACTAGGAAGGGTCTGATGAGTACACGTCGATCGGCGATTCTCAGCCTTGCGTTGATCTCTCTCGTGGCCGGCGGGTCCTCGTCTCGGGCCGACCTCAGTATCTTCGGCGACTATTACTCGAATGTGGCGCGGGCCGCGTCTCAGAACGACGCCGAACTGGTCAGACAGCTCGTCGGCGGCGATAGCAACCCGAACCAAACCGACGACCAGTCCCGCACCGGGATGCATTATGCGGCGATGAACGGCAATCTCGAGATCATCGCGATCCTGGTCAAGGCCAGAGCCAAGCTCAATGTCGAGGACCCGCTCGGGGACACGCCGCTACACATCGCTGCGGATCACAACAAGACCGAAGCGGCAAAGCTGCTGCTCGATGTCGGCGCCGAGGTCGATCCGCAGAACAAGGACGGCCTGACCCCGCTGATGATTGCGGCGAACCGCGGCAATGTCGAACTGGTTCGTGCGTTGCTCGCGAAAGGCGCCAACCCGACCAAGACCGACTACACCGGCAGGGACGCGCTGGGCTGGGCGCAGGACAGCCATCGGGCTGCAGTGATCGAGGCAATCAGCCGGGCCGAAGGCGCAAAAGGATCGTGATCGGCGCGGGATAGGGAGGGTCTTCTTCCGACAGCCTTCCACGCATCGTATAGTCCATCCGTCCTGCGCGAATGCGGCCGCCAAGCGAAGGTAGTGAATATGCGCATCGAAATTATCTGCACCGGCGATGAAGTCCTGACCGGCAAGATCGTCAATACCAACTTCAGCTATATGAGCCAGAAGCTCGAGGATTTCGGGCTGTCGGTCGCCTGGGGGACCATCGTCGGCGACGATCGCGACGAGTTACTGGCCGCGTTTCGCATGGCCGGGGGGCGGGCCGACGCGGTTATCGTCAATGGCGGGCTTGGGCCCACCGTTGACGATCTGTCGCAGGAGATCGCGGCGCGCGCGGCCAGCGTCGACCTCCTTTTGAACGAGGATTGGCTCGGCCGAATGGAGGACTTCTTCCGCCGGCGTAACCGGGTCATGTCCGAGAATAATCGAAAGCAAGCGATGCTGCCGGTCGGCGCCGAGATTCTGGACAATCCTGTGGGCACCGCCTGCGGCTTCGCGCTCGACATCGGAAAAGCGCGGTTTTTCTTCACCCCAGGCGTACCGCGCGAACTGTTTCGCATGCTCGAAGAACAGATCATCCCGCGACTGCTGGCGCGCGGCGGTACCCCGGGTGTGATCTACCTGAAACGATTCCATTCCTACGGTCTCGGCGAATCGCATGTCGACCAGTTGCTGGCCGGGGTCGAGGATCTGGTTCCCGACCGCAGCGTCAAGCTCGGCTTCCGCACCCACTACCCGCAGATCGAGACAAAACTGACCGTGCGCGGAGCCGATCACGACGACATCGATCGCAAACTGGCTCCCGTGGTGGCGGAAGTGCGCAAGCGCCTCGGCAACTTCATTCTCGGCGAGGACAATCAGACTTTAGAGGGAGTCGTGCTCGACACGCTTGCCGCACAAGATGGCTCGCTCGCCGTGGTCGAGACCTATACTGGCGGGCAGATCGGCGCTCGGATCGCCCATCTGCCGGGAGCGGAGAACGTGTTCCGCCGCAGCCTGGTCGCCCGTGACCTGGCCGAGATCGCCGCGGCGCTGGGTCTCGACGGGGTGCTGACTGCCGGCTCAATGAGCCGCGAAGCCGCAGAATCCGTCGCCCACGCGATCCGCCAGGAGACCGGCGCCAGCCACGCGCTGGCGGTGCTGATCGAGGTCGACGACGGCCCCGACCGCATCGATTTCGGCGGCAGCATCCATCTGGCGATTGCCGACGGCGATCGCGTCGAATCGCGCCGCTCGCGCATCTATGGCGGCCGCGACTGGGTGCGGTTGGGGGCGGTCGAACTCGGCCTCGACTGCCTGCGCCGATACCTGCAGGGCCTCCCGGTTAACGAGCGCACCGATTTCGAGCGGTCGGAACAGAGGTAACGGCGGATAATCCGTCACCTGCGGCTACCGGGTAGTGTTCAAAATTTCATGGTCCGCGGGGGCAGCGTAAACACACACCACAGCCCTCTGAAGCGGCCCGATCGGAACAGATGCTTGTTGCCGCTTAGGCTCGCTCAATGCGTCAGGATCTGGCTCAGAAACAGCCGGGTGCGGTCGCTTTTCGGGGTTGGCGAAGAATTCCTGCGGCGGCCCGCGCTCGACGATTTCGCCGCGGTCCATGAACACCATCGTGTCGGCGACGGTGCGGGCGAACCCCATCTCGTGGGTCACGCAGACCATCGTCATGCCCTCCTGCGCCAGCTCGACCATCACGTCGAGCACTTCCTTGATCATCTCCGGATCGAGCGCCGAGGTCGGCTCGTCGAACAGCATGATCTCGGGCTTCATGCACAAGGAGCGGGCGATCGCGACGCGCTGCTGCTGACCGCCCGAGAGCTGGCCCGGATATTTGTCGGCCTGCTCGGGGATGCGCACCCGCTCGAGGTACATGCGGGCGGTCTCCTCGGCCTCCTGGCGCGGCTGCTTGCGCACCCAGACCGGCGCCAGCATCAGGTTCTCCAGCACCGTCAGATGCGGGAACAGGTTGAACTGCTGGAACACCATGCCGACCTCGCGGCGGATCGCCTCGATGTTCTTGATGTCCGAGGTCAGCTCGATGCCGGCGACGATGATCTGGCCGCGCTGGTGCTCCTCCAGCCGGTTGATGCAGCGGATCATGGTCGATTTGCCCGAGCCCGACGGGCCGCAGACGACGACCCGCTCGCCCTTGGCGACCTCGAGGTTGATGTCCTTCAGCACGTGAAAGTCGCCATACCATTTGTCGACATGGCGCAGTTCGATCATCGCCGGCCCGGTTCGTATCCGCGTCAACTCAGCCATGGTGCCCTCTGCCAGCTAGCGCCGCCGGCCCGGTTGAATTCGCGCTCGAGCATCTGGCTGTAGCGCGACATGAAGAAGCAGAAGCTGAAATAGATCGCGCGCGACGAAGCCATAGGCCTCGACGATAGAAGCCGCGCCAGTTCGGATCGGTCATCGCCGCGTTCGCGGTGCCGAGCAGGTCGAACAGGCCGATGATGATGACGAGCGAGGTGTCCTTGAAGGTGCCGATGAAGGTGTTGACCAGCGGCGGGATCGACCATCGCCAGCGCCTGCGGCAGGACGATCAGCCGGGTGCGCTGCCAATAGCCGAGCCCCAGCGCGTCGGCCGCCTCGATCTGGCCCTTCGGGATCGCCTGCAACCCGCCGCGCACGACTTCGGCGAGATAGGCGGCGGCGAACAGGACGAACGCGACCTGCGCGCGCAACAGCTTGTCGATCGTCATGCCCGTCGGGCAGGAACAGCGGCAGCATCACCGAGGCCATGAACAGCACGGTGATCAGCGGCACGCCGCGGATCAGCTCGATATAGGCGACGCAGATCGCGCGCACCGCCGGCAATTGCGAGCGCCGCCCGAGCGCCAGCAGGATCGCCAGCGGAAAGGCGAGCGCCATGCCGACGACGGCGAGGATCAGGGTCAGCGGCAGCCCGCTCCACAGATCGGTCTCGACATAGCTCAGGCCGAGGATGCCGCCCCACATCAGCACCCCGATCAGCGCCAGCCCCGCGAGCCACAGCACGACCAGCCGCCGGCCCCACAAGCGACGGTCGCAGCTCGCCAGGATCAGCCCGATGAAGATCAGCACGACGACCAGCGGCCGCCACTGCTCGGCATAGGGGAAGCGGCCGAACAGGATGAAGCGCAGCTTCGCCGATGAACGCCCAGCAGGCGCCGTCGCCGCGGCAGGCGCGACCGTGTCGGCGTCGCCAGACGGCGTCGATCACCGCCCATCGCACCAAAGGCGGAATCGTCATTACCAGCAGCCACGCCGCCGCCAAAGTCAGCAACGTGTTGCCGATGCCGTCGAACAGGTTGGCGCGCAGCCAGGATATGACCCCTGCCGAGAGAGTCGGCGGGCGCTCCGCGGGCAACGGCAATTCCTGTGCCGTGTCGGTCATCCTCTTAGCGCTCGACCAGCGCCACGGCGCGGTTGTAAAGGTTCATCGCCAGCGAGATTGCGAGGCTGATGGCCAGATAGACCGCCATCATCAGCGCGATGCCTTCGACCGCCTGGCCGGTCTGGTTGATCGTCGTGTTGGCGATCGACACCAGCTCGGGATAGCCGATGATGACGGCCAGCGAGCTGTTCTTGGTGAGGGCCAGATATTGGCTGGTCATCGGCGGAATGATGACGCGCAGCGCCTGCGGCAAAACGACGAGCCGCATCGTCAGACCGGCCGCAACCCCAGCGCCGAGGCCGCCTCGCTCTGGCCCCAGCTGACCGATAGAATGCCGGCGCGCACGATCTCGGCGATAAAGCCGGCGGTGTAGATCGGTCAGCCCGAACAGCAGCGCCGCGAATTCGGGCGAGACCGAACCGCCGCCGGCAAAGTTGAAACCCCTCAGCGCCGGCCAGTCAAAGGCCAGCGGCGCACCGGCGGCCAGAAAAACCAGCGACGGCAGCCCGACAATCAGCGCAAGGCCGACCCGGCCGGAGGGGAATTGCAGGCCGGTCGCCATCTGACGCCGCCTGGCCCAGCGACTGACGGCAACGGCAGCGACGAGCCCGACGACAAAGGCGATAAATACCCATGGATGTGCCGGGTTGCTCTGCGGCACCGGGAATTCGAGACCGCGATCGCTGACGAACACGCCCGGCAACGGCCTCCAGGCCTGGCGCGGCGATGGTGCGCCCTCACGCAGAAAGGTCCACCAGAACAGCAGCTGCAGGGCGAGCGGAATGTTGCGGAACGCCTCGACATAAACCAGCGACAGCTTGGCGACGAGCCAGTTGCGCGACAGCCGGGCAATGCCGATCACAGTGCCGAGCATCGTCGCCAGCACAATCCCGAGAACGGCCACATAAAGCGTGTTCACCAGCCCGACCAGAAAGGCGCGTGCATAGGTGTCGGAGGGCGCGTAGGCGATCAGCGACTCGCCGATCGCGAACGAGGCCTCGCGACGCAGAAAGCCGAACCCGGTGGCGATGTTCTGCCGCGCCGAGGTTGACGAGCGTGTTGTGGACAAGAAACCCGCCGGCCGCGACCACGACGGCGACGAACAGCACCTGATAAAATATGCCGCGGACCAGGGGGTCGCGCCAGAAGGGCGGCCGTGTTGGCCGCGGCAGGGCTCCTGTCGATGGGCTCGCCACTTGCCCTAATAAGTACGGCCGCGCTGCAAGTCAGCGGATCGGCATGCCATACATCAGCCCGCCCTTGGTCCACAGATTGTTGAGCCCGCGCGCGAGCTTCAGCGGCGAGTTCTGGCCGACATTACGCTCGAAGATCTCGCCGTAATTGCCGACTAGCTTGATTTCGTTATAGACCCATTTGTCGTCGACCCGGAGCGACTTGCCCATGCCCGGAGTAACCCCGAGCATCCGCTTGATCTCTGGATCGTCCGCTTTCAGCATATCATCGACGTTCTTCGAGGTGATTCCCTTCTCCTCGGCGTCGAACAGAGCGAAGATGACCCAGCGCACCAGATCGTTCCACTGGTCGTCGCCTTGGCGCACCGCCGGTGACAGCGGCTCCTTCGAGATCACCTCGGGCAAGATGACGTAGTCGTCGGGATTAGACGCGCGCGCCGCACGGGTCGCCGCCAGCCCGGAGCGGTCGGTCGTATAGGCATCACATCGCCCGGAGAAAAACGCGCTCTCGACTTCGTCGAGCTTTTCGATGACCACCGGCTTGAAGTCGATCTTGTTGGCGCGGAAATAGTCGGCGAGATTGAGTTCGGTGGTTGTTCCGGGCTGAACGCAGATCGTCGCACCGTTGAGTTCCTTGGCGCTTTTGACCCCGAGTTTCTTGGCCACCATAAAGCCTTGGCCATCATAATAGACGACCGCCGTGAAATTGAGGCCGAGGTCGGTGTCGCGCTGCAAGGTCCAAGTCGTGTTGCGTGACAGCAGGTCGACTTCGCCCGATTGCAGCGCGGTGAAACGCTGCTGCGCGGTCAGCGGCACATATTTGACCTTGCCGACATCGCCAAACAGGGCGGCCGCGAGCGCCTTGCAGATGTCGACGTCAAGACCGGCAAAGTGTCCCTGACTATCCGGCATCGCGAAACCTGCAAGACCGGTATTGACGCCGCAGACCACTTGTCCAGCTTGCTTGACTTTGTCCAAGGTCGCCCCGGCCTGCGCTACGGCGGTCCAGGCAAGCGCGGCCGCAACTGCCCCCGTCGCCATTGCCAATCGGGTGAATCTCATCGCGTCCCTCCCCGCCCCGCGTCTGGTCGATGCCGCGTCTAGCACAACCGGGGCGCGCTCGGCAACGCGATGGCGGACGCTCGGGCAGGAACAGGCTCGCCTATCGCGGCGTCGAGCCGAGGTGACGTCGTTTTGGATGCGCAGCCCCTCGCCCGCGCGAGACCGCCGGGCCGATCCGTGCGGGCCCGTGATTGCCGGCGTCAGTTCATCCCGTAAAAGCCCAGCGCACCGCCGGCCAACACCTGACGCTTCGCCTCCGGCGACAACGGCCCAAGCCGATCGCGGACCATCTGTGGCGCGCCCGGGAAAAAGCCGTCCTGATGCGGATAATCGGTTGCCCACATGATCTTGTGCGGGCCGATATAGTCGGCGAGCACGGCGATGCTGTTCTCGACCGGCTCGAACGAGATCCAGCAATTGCGCTGGAAAAGCTCTGTCGGCCGCATCTTCGGGGCGGTGTCATTGAACCCCTGGTCGTCGAAATGCCGGTCCATGCGGTCAAGCCAGGGGGCGATCCATCCCCCGCCCGATTCGAGGAACGCGACGCGCAGCCGCGGGTGACGGTCGACGACCCCACCCCAGATCACCGCCATCGCCGCCAGCATCATCTCCATTGTATGGCTGATCATGTGGCGCGCTGCGCGGTCCGCCGCGAAGCGGTCTACGCCGACGGTCGGCATTGCGTTGGTCGAGCCCTCGTGGAAACCGATAGAAAAGTCGAGATCCTCGGCCATTTTCCAAAACGGCTCGTAGATCGGGTCGCTGATCATCTTGTTGCCATGATACGGGTTCGGGCGCAGGAAGCCGCCGCGCATCCCCAACTTTTCGCGCGCGTACCGCATTTCCTCGCTCGCAAGCTCGACCGATTGCATCGGCAGCATTGCAACCCCGAAGAGGCGCTCCGGGTAGGGCTTGCAGTAGTCGGCGAGCCAGCGGTTGTAGGCGCGGCACATCGCAGCGGCAAGCTGGGAATCCTCGACGGCGCCGGCGAAGAGGCCGAGGCTCGGGTACAGGAAGGCGGCGTCGATCCCGTCGGCATCCATGTCGACGATGCGGGCATGCGGGTCGAACCCGCCCTTTTTCCCCTCCGCATATTTGAGGCTGTCGAGCTTAACAGCACCTTGCCGCACGCCGACCGAGCCGAGGCTGCCGATCCCGCGCGGGTTGCCCAGCAGTTTGCCCTCGACCGTGAGACGCTCCTTGCCGTTCTCGTCAATCGTAAAGCGCGGCCGTCGCTCGCGGAACGCCGGATCGATGTATTCATCCCAAAGATCGAGCGGCTCCAGGATGTGGCCGTCGGCATCGACAACTTCATAGGCACGGGTCATTGCCATTTCCTCCGCTGCAATCAAATCGTGCGGGCTCGTAGCGAGCACCCGCACCAGTCACCGGTCTTCAAACCCGAGGAGCAAAGGGTGCACGAGCCGGCAGCGCGCGGTCGGCGGCGCTACCGCATCGTCGGCATCACGTATTCGGCGCCGGCGCGGATGCCGGTCGGCCAGCGCGCGGTCACGGTCTTCAGGCGCGTGTAGAAGCGCACGCCCTCGGTGCCGTAGACCGCCATGTCGCCGAAGAGCGAGCGCTTCCAGCCGCCAAAGCTGTGAAACGCCATCGGCACCGGGATCGGCACGTTGATCCCGACCATGCCGATCTGGACGCGGTTGGAAAACTCGCGCGCGGCGTCGCCGTCGCGGGTGAAGATCGCGGTGCCGTTGCCGTATTCGTGGTCGCTGACCAGCTTTGTCGCGCTGTCGAAATCGGGGCGCGCACGACCGACAGCACCGGGCCGAAGATCTCCTCCTTGTAGATCCGCATCTCGGGCTTGACCTCGTCGAACACGCAGCCGCCGATGAAAAAGCCGTTCTCGTAGCCCTGCAGCTTGAGGCCGCGGCCGTCGACGACGAGCTTCGCCCCCTCCTTGACGCCGAGATCGACGTAGGAGCGCACCTTGTCGAGATGCTGCCGGGTGACCAGCGGCCCCATCTCGGCCTCGGGATCGGTGCCGGGCCCGATCTTCAGCGCGCGCACCCGCGGCACCAGCTTGTCCAGCAGCTTGTCGCCGACCCCGCCGACCGCGACCGCGACCGACACCGCCATGCAGCGCTCGCCGGCCGCGCCATAGGCCGCGCCCATCAGCGCGTCGGTCGCCTGGTCGAGATCGGCGTCGGGCATCACCACCATGTGGTTCTTGGCGCCGCCCAGTGCCTGCACCCGCTTACCGGCCGCCGCGGCGTTCGTGTAGATGTACTCGGCGATCGCGGTCGAGCCGACAAAGCTGACCGCGGCGACCCCGGGATGCTGCAGGATCGCGTCGACCGCCTCCTTGTCGCCGTTGACGACGTTGAGGACGCCCGGCGGCAAGCCGGCTTCGGTCAGCAATTCGGCGATGCGGATGTCCGGCCGAGGGATCGCGCTCCGACGGCTTCAGGACGAAGGTGTTGCCGCAGGCGAGCGCCATCGGGAACATCCACATCGGCACCATCGCCGGAAAATTGAACGGCGTGATGCCGGCGCACACGCCCAATGGCTGGCGCACCGACCAGCTGTCGATGCCGCGCCCGACCTGCTCGGTGAATTCGCCCTTCAGCAGATGCGGGATGCCGCAGGCGAACTCGACGACCTCGATGCCGCGGGTGATCTCGCCCTGGGCGTCGGAAAAGACCTTGCCGTGCTCTTCGGAAATGATCCGCGGCGATTGCATCGCCACTCGCGGCCCGAGCAGTTCGAGAAACTTGAAGAGGATGCGCGCGCGGCGTCAACGGCGGGGTCGCGGCCCAGCCGGGAAACGCCGCGGCAGCAGCCTGCACCGCCTGATCGACTTCGCCCGCGGTGGCAAAGGCGACGCGGCGGATCTTTTCGCCGGTCGCCGGGTTGTAGACATCACCCCAGCGCCCGCTTGCCCCATCGACCCGTTTGCCGCCGATGTAATGCTGGATGTCGCTCATCGGGATGCACCTGTCACTCACCTCGCCAGATACCTTATCATAGGCTTGGTGAAGTGTCGGCGGCAGCGGAATTTGAGCGATGCTGAGCTGTCTTGGCTTGTACCGGGCGCCCCCAGCGGATGGGGAGCACGATCCGAAGGTTGCGCGAAAATTTCAACCCAGCGCGACGGGCTCAGCTCCTTTGCGATCGTCGGCAAGGATTGGCTCCGCCGAGCGGCGTATTGGGTAGCGAAGAGGTCGTCAGATCCCGCTGATCGCGCTGTAGGCCGAGAATGCGGTCCAGACGACCAATAAGGTGATGCCGCTCCAATAGACCCATCGATACATCGCAAACTTCCCCCATTCGCCAAACATGGTGGATCGACACCATGTCGAGCTTGTCCAAATCATAGGCGGCTGAAGAAGCGTCCCTTCCCCGCCGTTACAGCTTCCGGGGAGAATTCGAACGCAATGCGGCCACGGCGAGGCGATCTCGTGGAATTGTCGGTCGAACGGATCGCGGCCGCCGGGGACGGCGTGGCGCATTGGCAGAGCGCTCCCGTGTTCCTGCCCTTTACCGTGCCGGGCGATCATGTGCGCGCCCGGCTGGGCGCCCGCCGAGGCGGCGGGGTCGAAGCGCGCGTCGTCGAGCTTGTTGCTTCGGGCCCTGGGCGTGTTGCGCCGCCTTGCCGCCATTTCGGGCGTTGCGGCGGATGTTCGTTGCAGCATCTCGACCCTGATCTCTACCGGTCAGTCAAGCTCGGCCGGCTGCTCAACGCGCTGGAACAGGCTGGCGTTGAGCCCGGCGAAATCGCGCCGCTGCGGACGATTCCGCCGGCGCGACGGCGGACGCGCCTCGGGCTCGCGCGGCCGCGTGGCTGCCGCCAGCCGGCTCGCGCCGGGTTTCGTGAACGATTCCGCCATGACCTCGTCGACCTGCGTGAATGCCTGGTGTTGGAGCCGTCACTGTTCGCGCTCGTCGCCGAGTTGCGGCGGCTTGCCCCGGATCTGCTTCCGCCGGGCGGTGCCGCCGAGGCGGCGGCAACCCGCACCGACAGCGGCATCGACTTGGTGCTCGAAGCCGCGCAACCGCCCGGGCTTGGCGCGCTCGAAACGCTGGCCCGACTCGGCGATGATTGCGATCTCGCCCGCATCGTCTGGCGCTCGGGCGGGGCAGAAATCCCGGTGGTTGAGCGCCGGCCGGTTCGGGTGGTGTTGTCGGGCGTCGCTGTCCCGTATCCGCCGGGCGCCTTTCTGCAGGCGAGCGAGGCGGCCGAACAGGCCCTTGTCGACGAGGTACTCGCCGCTCTGGGTCCGCGTCGTCCGGCACTCGATCTTTTCGCCGGGCTCGGCACCTTCGCCTTCGCGATGGCAGTGAAAGGGCCGGTGCACGCGGTCGAGGGTGACGCGCGCACGGCGGCGGCACTGGCACGCGGTGCGGCGGGTGTCGCCGGAATGACCGTCGAACGGCGGGACTTGGCGCGCGACCCGCTGCCGCCGGAACGGCTGAGGAATT
Source organism: uncultured Alphaproteobacteria bacterium (assembly GCA_963821795.1). Classification (GTDB taxonomy): domain Bacteria; phylum Pseudomonadota; class Alphaproteobacteria; order ATCC43930; family CGMCC-115725; genus AP-15. The sequence goes on along the minus strand of CAWGFH010000020.1, from coordinate 104,826 downwards.
ATGCCGCCGCAGTGTTCGATCCGCCCCGTGCGGGCGCCGCCCGGCAAGCCGAGAAACTTGCCGCCGCGCCGCTCGACACGGTCGTCGCGGTTTCGTGCAACCCGGCGACTTTCGCCCGCGACGCGGCGCTATTGGCTGCGGGTGGCTTTCGCCTGGAGCGGGTGGCCCCGATCGACCAGTTCGTCTGGTCGCCGCATCTCGAACTTGTCGCGGTATTCCGCCGATGAGCCCGACGGCACAGCCTACGGGCAGCGAGACCGGCCGAGGCTGCACGTTTACGGGTAGCGGAATTTGGCCCGCCAATCGCCCGGGCCGCCGGGTAACAGATCGAATATGTGCCAGAGCGCGCAGAAATCGTCACCTGGACCGAACTCGGTATCCGATACGCGGAAGATCCGGTCACCATCCTTTCGGAATACGGAAACGCCCGGCAGCCAGCCGCCGTCGTTCGAGCGATAGCCCATATCCGCCGCGAAATTGCTGCCCGCGTGGCTGACCATCGGGAAACGCCAGCCGCGGCTGCCGGCGAACCGCTTCTGGGCGTCCGGCGCATCCGGGCTGGAGACGACAAATGCCGCCCGATTTTCGAGGTGATCGTAGATGCCGTTGAACCCGTCGGCCCACAACGTGCAGTTCGGGCAGGAGGAGCCCATGTTGTGGATCACGATCAGGTCGGCCTTGTCCCTGAACAGATCCGAGAGGGGCACGGCGCCGTCGCAATTCCTGAACACATAATCCGACACTTCTTCGGGCTCGGCCGCATCGCGAACTTTCCGTATGCGATCGCGCAGGTCGCTGATCCGGTGACGGTATTCCGCAAGCTGCGCCGAGGTCTCCCGGTAATTCATGGCATCGGCTCCCCGCTGCCATAAGTGTCGTGATAGCGCACCCAGGCCATCGGGAACGGGAGTCTCCCCTCGTCGCGCCCGTTTGGCGTCAAGTCGAGGTAGTGGTAGGCGACATTCAACATATCGAGGCCTCGGGCATAGCAAGAATAAGTATGAAAAATCGCCCCGTCCGCGTCCTTGTAGAACACGCTGATCCCCGGCCGCTCGGTCATCGAGGTCTTGAGTGGAGTATAATTGTAAATGACCTCGCCTTGCGCGAGCTGCTCCGGCGCAAACGATACGCCGTAATCATAGTTGAAGTCGTTGGCAAAAGACGACACCCAGTTGAAGCTCCACCCCATCCGTTTCTGAAATGCCACCAGCTTCGCGAGGGTCGCCCGGGAGACCGCGATGATGCTGACATCGCGTTGGTTCAGATGGATCCGGATTCCGTTGAAATTGTCGGCCCAGAAGGAGCAGCGTGAGCACGCCTCGTCCCAGTTCGGGTCGAACATCAAGTGGTAGGCAATCAGCTGTCGCCGGCCTGCAAACAGCTCGCTCAAGGTTTGTGTGCCGGTTGCACCCTCGAAGACGTATTCCTTGTCGACCCGGACCCAGGGAAGCTCGCGCCGCTCTTGGCTCAACTGGTCGCGTAGTCTGGTGAATTCCTTTTCCTTGGCAAGCAACGCCTTGCGTTCTGCGACCCAGTCGTCTCTCGAAACTACTCGGTGGCTTTCCATCCTCAGACCTCCTTTGGTTCACGACTTTGTCTTGCCTCGCGCCTCCGCCGCTTTGGTGATGATGGCAACCGCTCAATCTCGGCAAGCGCAGCGGCCAATAGGTCGAACTGTTCTTGCCAATACTTGCTGTAGCGGTTCAGCCACACCGCCGCTGCGAAGATCGGTCCGGCGACCAGACTGCACCGGCTGATCCGGCCGGTCCGTTCTTGGCTTACAAGCCCGGCCCGCACCAGCACCTGGATGTGCCGGGACACGGCCTGCAGCGATATGTCGAATGGTTCGGCAAGCTCGGAAACGAGCAGCGCCTCCTCACCGAGCCGCTCCAAAATCGCCCGCCGCACCGGGTCCGACAGCGCGAAAAAGACACGGTCTAGCCGCACCGCCTCCCGTTCTTCGCTGATCAGCGTGCTCGCCGGTTCCGCCTTCGCCATTTGGGCAATCTATCTATCAACATATTAGTTGATAATCAACAGAAATGTTGATTGTTCTGAACTCGGCGAACTCCCGCGTCCAACTGCCAAGGCCGGCGCCGATGGCTAAGCGGATCGGGCCTTCGCCCGGATGACGAGACGTGGGTTGTCGTAAGTGATCGAGCGCGGTAGAGGGCCGTCAGATGACGCCGGACTCTGTCAGCTCCGAAATTTCGGCCGCGGAGAGGCCGAGCCAATCGCCATAGATCTCGGAATTGTGCTGGCCGATCGTCGGGCTCGGGCCGGCCGGAGCCTTGTCTGTCCCGTGCAGGCGCAGCGGCGTCGTCGGCACGACTATTTCACCGAGTTCGGGGTGATTGATGCGTTCGAGCATCCCGCGCTCGTGCATATGCGGGTCGTTCATGACCTCGGGCGCATTGCGCACCGGTGCGCAAGGAATGCGGTATTCCTTGGTAGCGGCAAACACCTCCATCTTGCCGAGCGTCTTGGTCCATTCGGCGACGAGGGCGTCGGTCTCATCCATATGGGCGACACGGCCGGCATTGGTCGCGAAGCGGGGGTCGTCGGCGAGATCCTCGCGGCCCATCGCCTTCAGCAAATTCTGGAAATGCGCCTCGGTGACGATATGGATCGCGACATGGCCATCCTTGGTCGGGAAGACGTTGTAGGGCGCGCTGTTCATTCCGGACTGGCGGTTGCCTGGACGCGGCGGAATTTTGCCGGTGCGGTGGTAGTATTCGAAGCTGCTGGCCAAGGACGGATAAACCGTCTCCTGCATCGCTATCTCGACGAGGCGGCCGACGCCGCTACGGTCGCGGTCGTAAAGCGCCGTGACGACGCCGGCATAGAGGTGAATCCCTCCCATGAAATCGACCAGAGTCGGGCCGGCCTTGACTGGTGGGCCGTCCGGGAAGCCGGTGACGCTCATGATCCCCGAAGCCGCCTGGATCGTCATGTCCATAGCAAGGTTGTCGCGGTCAGGGCCGCTGATCCCAAAGCCTGTGCCCGAGGCGTAGATCAGCCGCGGGTTGACTTCGTGCAATCGGCTCCAGCCGACGCCGAGGCTGTCCATCGTGCCGGGCGAGAAATTTTCAAGCAAGACATCGGCACGCTCGACCATGCGAAACAGCAACGCGCGACCGCGTTCCTCCTTCAGATTGAGCGTCACTGCATGCTTGTTCTGGTTCAGCATGGCAAAGGGCAAGGTGGCGCTCTTGCCGGGATCGGCGCGGCGCCGGCCCGGCTCGCCCCGGGGCGGCTCGATCTTGATCACGAAGGCTCCGGCTTTGGCCATCAGCAGGGTCGCATAGGGCCCTTGGAAGATCTGGCCGAAATCGATAACCGTCACATCCGCCAACGGCATATTGGCCCGTCTTTCAGCCATCGCTTCCATCGCTTCACCGCAAGAATTGGCTCGCCGCCAGATCGGGCATCCTAGCGCTCAGTGCTGATGCACTGTGATGCCCGCATCAATGTTTATTACCCAACTGGTACTCAAATCTCAGCCACCCGAGCCCGCACACGAGCGATAAAAGCCGTCCGCGCGGCCGGGGTTGAACGGTCGAGATCGTATTGAGCGAGAAAAAACGAATGGATCTGGCGGCCGCACATCGGCTTTAACGCGCGCATCAGGACCTTGCGCCCCGGGTCACCGGCGACGACGCGGGTGATCCACCATGGCGACCCATAAGTCGTCACGACACCAAACAGCTTTATGTGCGTCAGCAGCGGCCGGATATAACCTTTCGTCAAATCATGCTCAAAGGCGATGCCGGGGGCCCAGACGCGATCGAAATACCCTTTCAGCATCGCCGGCATTGAGAACTACCAATGCGGAAACGACAGGATTATTCCATCGATCCGTCGCAAAAGAGCAGTATGCGACGATACCGTGCTGTCATCGTACTGTGCGTCATAATAACTGCGGCGCTCGCTGTCCCTCATCACCGGGTCGAACCGTTCGCGGTACAGATCCGTGGCCACCACCCGATGACCTTTGCTGTCCAGCGCCTCGATGACCGTCTGGAACAGCGCGTGGCTGTAGCTGTCCGGCAGCGGATGGCAGTAGATCACCTGGATCAGCATACCGTTGATGCCGCCATCATCGAAATTTCAACTCGCGCACACCGGCCGCGCTGAGTCATGCTAACCCCGGGTTCGCGAGGAGGATACGCCGATGAAATACGACATGATCTCGGCCGACAGTCACATCGATCTGATTTGGCTGCCCCCCGATCTGTTCACCGATAACGCCGCGGCGGCGATGAAGGACCGCATGCCCTATGTGACCGAGGGGCCGCGCGGCAAGGAATGGGTAACCAAGAATGGCGCCTCGTTCGGCCTGATGAACGGCATGGGCTCGGGCGGCCGGCTCTATGAGCCCGGCAAGATCCATCGCTCGGACCGGATGGCCTCGGAAGGAATTTACGAGGACGGCAAAAAGGGCATCCGCCGGATGACCGATCCCGAACTGCGGATCAAGGACCAGGACCGCGACGGGGTTCAGGCCGAGGTGTTGTACGGTGTCCTCGGCGCCTCGATTCGGATCAACGACGACGAGGCCGCCGCCGAGGTGCTGCGCATCTACAACGACTGGCTCGCCCAATTCTGCAATACTCATCCCGACCGCTTTGCCGGGCTCGCCTGCATCCCGAACCACGACATCGATGCCGCGGTCGGCGAGATCGAACGGGTGGCGCGTCGTGGTGGCGTGCGCGGCGTCGAAATCTCGCGGCGGCACGACATGGCTAGGCTGTGGGACCCGTGGTGGGAGCCGGTGTGGAGCGCCGTCGCAGCGAGCGGCTTGCCGCTGCATTTCCACACGATCGGCGGCGGTAACCGGCCGGACCTCTCGAAGCTCGCACCGAAGACCGCGCTGGCTGCCCGCGCCGCCGGGATCACCAATTTCCAGATGGTGATGTCCGACGTACTGCTGTCGATGATTTTCTCGGGCGTCATGGATCGTCATCCGACCCTCAAGGTCATCATCGGCGAGGCCGGCATCGGCTGGATTCCCTATGTCCTCAACCGCATGGACGCCGAATGGGAGGAGCAGTTCAAGGAACTCGATCTGAAGATGAGACCCAGTGAATACTGGCGGCGCCAATGCTACGCCACCTATCAGACCGACCCGATCGGGACCAAACTGATCGACGACATCGGCGAGGACAACATCATGTGGGCCTCGGACTTTCCGCACCCTGACGGGATCTGGCCCGACTCGCAGGAATACATCCAACGCGAGCTCGGCAACCTGCCCGCGGCGACGCAGCGCAAGATCGTCTGCGACAACGCCGCCAAGCTCTACCGCTTCGTCAACTAGCCCCCGAGGCGATTTTATGACCGTCGCTTTGACTTAGCACCGTCGCCGCCCGCCCGATACCGCGCCAGCCAATGGTATGCACGGCGCTGCGACAGACCGGCTGCCGCCGCGGCATCAGCAACCTTCCAGCCCTCATCCTCGATCCGCAAAACCATCAAGAGTCGACCCTGCGGCGTCAGGCGCGCATTCTTATGGATGTTCATCCGGGGCTCCGGCATAGGGCTGGTCGGCTTCGCAACCCCAGCCTCACACCCCAGACCCGGATGAACAACCTTCATAGCTTCAACACCTAGCTATGGATCTTTCAACAGGTTGTCCTCGCAGACAGCGATGCGGCTGATGGCGTGGCGGCATTTAGACTGCCGTGCGGGCGATTCCAGTTATCCCGGTGCGGTCAACCGGCAGTGCGGCGCGCCGGTATTCTGAGGTTGGATTGCCCGGGCGTAAGCCCATCCGCGCGAGGCGCGTTGGATGAAGAGTTCGGCCTTGCCGTTGGTCTTTGGCGTAGAGGGTTTAGCTCTGACGTGTTTGAGGCCCAGCTGGCGGCAGGGTCGCGGAACTCGACCGAGCCGTTCAAGGGTACGGCTGACGGTAGCCGGTGAGATGCTGACCGCTGCCGGAATCTGCTTGCCGGTCGAGTGCTGGTGGCGCAGTTCGGCAGTCCGCTCGACGCTGTCTGCCGGGTCGGTCGGCAGAGGCGATGCGGCCGCGAGCTGCGGTCGAGAAGCCCGGCTGTCCCTCGGCCCGAAAGGGAGCGACCCAATTGCCGACCGTTTTGATGCAGACCCCGCGATCGCTCGGCACACCGTGATCTCTCGACCGGCCAGCGTCAGCGGCGCGTTCTTCTGAACGTTCACTCGGCTCCCTCGAGGTTCGGCAAAGCCTCCTAACTTCGGCTTCCTCGGTCAGCACCGAATCGATAAACCTACGGACCGCTCATAACTAGCGGCTACCTGCCGTAGGCCCCGGGATAGCAGCCGCCATTATAGTAGGTATATCCGGGACCACAGGCCGGCGGCGCCACTGCGCCGACGACCGCGCCAGTGGTCCCGGCCACCGCATTGGCTGTCCCGGCCACAGCTCCGGTAGCGGTGCCGATCGCCCCGCCGATCAGCGCGCCAACCGGACCCGCCGCCGCACCGCCGTTTGAGGCCCCCGCCTCACCGCCGGCCGCAGCGCCGGACACCGGACCTGGCGCGTAGCCAGGGGCCGGGATCGGCTGGCAGACCCCGCCGTAAAGCGCGTAGCCCGGCGGACAGGAATATTGCGCCATTGCCGCGCTCGACGTACCCGCCGCTACAGCGGCGGCGATCGCCATAATCTTGAGCCTTGTCGGCATCGTCATCTCCTCGAAGGATGCAAGAGAGCGCCGCACAGCGCCTCCATCCCGTTGAACGGCGCAAGCGGCAACGCGTTCCCCGCGCGCCCTTATCCCTCTACCCCGCTCCGCGGCGATTATCCCGTGGGGCGAGATGCAACGGCCAACTTCACCGACGCGCCGATGCTAGCCCATCCCGCATTCCCGGCAAGGCTGCGACAGGAGCGCCCTGTCAAACGGGTTTGCCGCTGGCGTGCGAGGAGTTGACCGTGAACGCCCAGCCATCGGGTCCGGCAAGGTCGAATGAATCGTGGATGCGGCCGCGGCGGATCGGCGACGGCGCCATTCCCTTCTCGGCGTAGTCGCGGTGCGCGACATCGACGTCGTCGACCATCAGGTCGAACGGCGCTCCGGCCCCGGGCGCCGGCGGCTGCTCAGCCCGGCGGACGACGACATGCGTGCCTCCGCGCAGTTCGAGCACCGCCAGTTCGTCGCGTGTGACGATCGGGCGAAGACCCGCCGTTTCGAGCCAGCGCGCCGCGGCACCGACATCGGTGACATTGAGGCGCACATGGCCGACGGCGACCGGCGGCCGTTGATCGGTGGTGTCGGGCATTTCCATCTCCTCCCTGTCCAATCGAGCGCGCTGCACGGAGGCGCGCCGCTAGTATCGCGTGCGAAAGGTGTAATTGCAGCTCGGTGATTTAATATGGGCGGTTACGTTGTTTTGATGAATATGCCCGGTCATAGTTATCAAGCCATTTCGCAAGGCGTGATAGGCCCTGAAATTCCCATTTCCATCAACTGTACCACGTAATATCGTGTCAAACCTCGGATCATACTTGAATTGGACTTGTCCGCCCGATATCGTCAGCGGATAGACCGCACCGAGCGGCGGCGTCGCGCAGTCGCCGCTGACGACTTTCATCAAAGTCAGCGCTCCAACGTACTGGCCGTCGAACCTCGTCGAGCTTTGCGCCCAGGCGAGACCGCTGAGCGCCGCAGCGAGCAGAAGACTTAGTCCCAGCCTCAACATTCTGTTTCCGGTCCAGGTTTGACCATCTGTTTTCTGCGCGACCGGCGCAAGGCCGGTCAATAATGCGTGACCCACGGGCTGTTCAGTGCCTCCTCGATCCGGCGATGGCGGGCCTTGATGACATCGGCGGGAACGGCGCTGACAAAAGCGTAAAACGTCCTGGTACGGATCGCGTCGACGACGCGCTCGCCGACAATTTTCGGATCGAGCCCCCTTGTCGCGAGGCGTTCCGCCAGCACTGCTTCGTCCTGCGTCCGGATTTGCGGCCCGCCCATGTGGTCGGGGCGGTTCCGGGCGCCGCGGGCGATATTCGTGTTGATCGGACCCGGGCACAGCACGCTGACGCCGATCTTGGTGCCTTCGAGTTCGTGCTCCAATGCCTCGGACAGCGAAAGGGCGGCGTATTTGCTCATTGAATACGGCCCTTGGTTGGTGCCGCGGCGGTTCTGAAAGCCGGCAACCGAGGCGGTGTTGACGATGTGGCCTTCTTCCCCGTGTTTGAGGATCGCGGGGACGAAATGCCGGATGCCGTGAATGATTCCCCAGATGTTGACGCCGATCACGAATTCCCAATCGCCGGGCGTGACATCGACCAGCCTCGTGCCATGCATCGGTACACCGGCATTGTTGCAGGCGATATGGAGCCTGCCGAAATTGCGCTCCGCCTCCGCCAGAGCGTCGAGCACGGATTGTTCCTGCGTGACATCGATGCGCACCGGCATGACCCGCTTGTTGGTGCCGGAGAGGCCGTGCGCCGCCTGCTCGACCTGATTTTTCTGGATATCGGCCAAGACCACATTGGCGCCCGCCTCGGCGAGCGCGGTCGCAATGCCAAGCCCGATGCCGGAGGCGGCGCCGGTGACAATCGCGGTCTTGCCCGAAATGTCTTCCATGTCGCCTTCCTCAGTGAAAATTGCGGCCCTCAGTGAAAATAGCGGCCGGAATCGATAATCATCGTCTGGCCGGTCATGGTTTCGGTACGGCACATCGTGACGACCATATCGGCGCAATCGTCCTTGTCGGCAGGCTTTTTAAGCAGCGACGTGGCGGCTCCTTGAGCGATGAATTCGGGCCGCAGATTGGCGGTGGCGCGGGTGCCTTCGAGCAGCCCCGGTGCCACGCAGTTGACCAGCACCGCCGGGGCCAGTGCTACAGCCATGCATTTGGTCAGATGGATCAGCCCCGCTTTCGACACCGCATAGGCGATCGACGAACCGGTCGGCCCGACCCCCGCCACCGAGGCGATATTGACGATGCGGCCCCGGCCCTGCGCCTGCATGACCGGCGCTACCGCCTTAGTCAGCCGGAACGGTCCGGTCAGGTTGACGGCTAGGATCGTGTCCCACACCTCCATCGTCAGCCCGTCGAGGTCGTGAAACTGCACCGATTTGTTATAGGCGGCGTCGTTGACCAGGATGTCGAGACGTCCGAAATGCCCGGTCACGGCGCTGACCAGCTTCTCCACCGCGACGCCGTCGGTGACGTCGCAGGCAAAGGCCGCAGCGTTGACCTGATACCGCGACGCCAGCTCGCGAGCGACCCCTTCGGCCTGGTCGCGGCTTTGCGCGTACATGACGGCGACATGCACGCCTTCTTTCGCCAGCGCGCGGCAGATGCGCTGCCCGAGCCCACCATTGCCGCCGGTCACCAGCGCAACCGCGCCGTTGAGATCCATCAGCCTTGTCCTCCCCTATGCGGGTGCGCGGCAGTCCGGGCGCCTCCCCGTCTCGCTTTTCGGCGCCCGGTTCAGCGTGGCGGGGTCATCGGCATCATGTTGGCGTTGAGGTTGGCGATGATCCAGCATGAGCCGGCGATGACCAGAAAGACGATCAGCATGCCGAAAGCAAGGGCGAGCACGTTGTTCGTGTGATCGGGCCCGCTGCCCAGATGCAGAAAAAACACGAGATGCACGCCGATCTGCGCGAAGGCGAGCACAACCAGCCCGACCGCGACGCCGGGAGGCCACAGCAAATTGGTTTGCGCGACGATGAACGAGGCGATTGTCAGCAGTACGGCGAGACCCAGCCCCACGGTATAGGACAGAACATTGGCCCTCAATTCCTCTTGTTCGACACCCGGCGTCCGGTCGGCGAACAGGCGGTCGTCACCGTCCATCAGCGGGCTCCCATCAGGTAAACCAAGGTGAAGACGCCGACCCAGATGATGTCGAGCGCATGCCAGAACAGGCTGAAGCACAACAGGCGGCGGAGCACGTTGGGCCGCAAGCCTTTGACGACGACCTGGGCGACCATATAGACGAGCCACAACAGGCCGCTGGTAACATGCGCACCGTGCATGCCTACCAGGGTGAAGAACGACGACAGAAAGGCGCTGCGCGAGGGTCCGGCACCCTCGGCCACCATACCGGCAAATTCGGTGATCTCGATATAGAGAAAGGCGGCGCCGAGCACGAAAGTGAGTACGGCGAAGACGAGATACCGCCCGCGCTGCTGTCGTTCGGCCGCCAGCGCGCCAAGCCCGCAGGTATAGCTCGAAACTAGCAGGCACATGGTCTCGATGAACACGTGATTGAGATTGAACAGCTCGCGGCCGGTCGGTCCGCCGGCGGTCTCGCCCGACAAGACCGCGTAGGCCGCGAACAGCCCCGAAAACATAATGATGTCGCTGAGCAGGAAGATCCAAAACCCATAGGCGACGACGGTCCGCGTCGGAGCGGGTCCGCCGCCGCCCCGTCCCGAGACAAGCTCGGTGGGTACGTCGTCGACTGCGGCGACCGTCATGCCGGCCGCCCGAGGCCCAGGCGGGCCCGCTCCAGCACCGCCATCTCGTTTGCGGTAATCTCGCGCTCGCGGTTCTCGCTCCAGCCGAACACCAGCACCGTGACCGCGATGGCCAGGAGGCCGAGGATCACCAGCCACCAGATGTGCCAGATCGCCGAAAAGCCGGCGATAACCGCAAAGACTGCGATGATAAAACCGATCGGGCTGTTGCGCGGCATCTCGATGGGTTCATAGGCCGGCTCGCCCCGAGAAATGCCGCGCCGCTTCATGTCCCAGAACGCGTCGATCGTCTCGACCCTCGGGAGGATCGCGAAGTTGTAGGGCGGCGGCGGCGACGATGTCGCCCATTCCAGGGTTCGGCCGCTCCACGGATCGCCGGTCAAGTCGCGGCGGCTTTCCCGGGTGCGGATGCTGACATAGAGCTGAATGATCTGACACAGAATGCCGATAAAAATGACGACGGCGCCAGCCTCCGCTACCAGCAGCAGGGGTTGCCAGCCCGGGTCGGCGATGTGCTGCAGACGCCGCGTCATCCCCATCAAACCGAGCACATAGAGCGGCGTGAAGGCCAGATAGAAGCCGATCAACCAGCACCAGAAGCTGGCCTGGCCCCACCGTTCGTCGAGGGTGAAGCCGAAGGCTTTCGGGAACCAGTAATTGTATGCAGCCATCGCGCCGAACACGACGCCGCCGATGATGACATTGTGGAAATGAGCAACGAGGAAGACGCTGTTGTGCAATACGAAATCGACCGGCGGCACCGCCAGCAGCACACCGGTCATGCCGCCGATCACAAAGGTCACCATGAAGCCGATCGCCCACAGCATCGGGGTCTGGTAGACGACGCGACCCCGAAATATCGTGAACAGCCAATTGAAGATTTTGACGCCGGTCGGCACCGCAATGATCGTCGACATGATGCCGAAGAATGCGTTGACGTCGGCACCCGCCCCCATCGTAAAGAAGTGATGCAGCCAAACCATAAATGACAGAATACAAATTCCCAAAGTTGCCAATACCATCGACCTGTAGCTGAACAATTCTCTACCAGAAAAGGTCGCAACTACTTCTGAATAAACGCCGAACATCGGAAGGACCAAGATATAGACCTCCGGATGGCCCCAAGCCCAGAACAGGTTGACATACATCATCGCGCTGCCGCCACCATCGTTACTAAAGAAGTGAAATCCCAAGTAACGATCAAGCAACAGCATAACGAAAGTTGCGGTCAGGATTGGAAAGGCGGCGACGATCAGCATGCTCGACGACAGCGCAGTCCAGCAGAATACCGGCATGCGGAAATAGATCATGCCCGGAGCGCGCAATTTGAGGATCGTGGTGACCATGTTGATGCCGGCGAGCAGGGTGCCGATACCGGAAATCTGCAAGGACCACAGGTAGTAGTCGACGCCCTCATCCGGCGAAAAGGCGAGTTCGGAGAGCGGCGGATAGCCCATCCAGCCGGTGCGGGCGAAACTGCCGATGACGAGCGACAAGTTGATCAGCAGCGCCGCGGACGCGGTCAGCCAGAAGCTGACCGAATTCAGCACCGGAAAGGCAACGTCGCGCACGCCGAGCTGCAAAGGCACGACAAAGTTCATGAACCCGACGATGAACGGCATCGCCACGAAAAAGATCATGATCGTGCCGTGCGCGGAAAAGATCTGGTCGTAATGGTCGGGCGGCAAATACCCCTGGGCGCCGCCGACCGCGATCGCCTGCTGCGAGCGCATCATGATCGCGTCGGAAAAGCCGCGCAGAAGCATGATCAGCGCCAGGATCACATACATGACGCCGATGCGCTTGTGGTCGACGCTGGTCAGCCACTCGCGCCACAGATAGGGCCACCACCCCCTTATCGTAACGAGGCCGAGCACGGCCAGAATGACGATGCCGACCACACCCATCGCGTAGAGCGGCAAGGGCTGGTCGAAGGGGATTGCCGCCCAGGTCAGGTTACCGAGCATCTCAACCTCCGACTTGCCGCAGCGGCGGACACCAAGCGCCGACGGCGTGCGGTTTTTGCGGATCGAGCGCCATCTTGCCGACGATGCCCTCGAACAGCGCCGGGTCGACCGAACGAAAGGTCTTCGGCGGTACGGCGATGCTCGGCTTCGCCAATGCGGTGTAGGCGGGAATGTCGAGCGCGGACCCGGTGGCGCGGGTCTTCGCGACCCAACCGCCGAAATCTGCCGCCGGCACCGCCCTGACGATAAAGCGCATGTCGGCAAAGCCGTCGCCGCTGAAATTCGCCGACAATCCCGGAAACTCGCCGACCGTGCTGGCCAGCAGGTTCAGGTGGGTGGTCATCCTCGGCATCGTGTAGATCTGGCTACCGAGCTGCGGCACGAAGAAAGAATTCATTACGGTCGCTGAGGTCAGGCGAAACCGCACCGGCGTTTCGGTCGGAATAACCAGCTGATTGACGGCCGCGATGCCCTGTTCGGGGTAGATAAATAGCCATTTCCAGTCGAGGGAAACGACCTCGATCTCGAGCGGCTTGGCAGCGGCGGGAATCGGGGCGCGCGGGTCGAGCAGATGCGAACTGATCCAGATGACCCCACCCAGCAGGATTACGACGAGCGCCGGAATCGACCAGAGGACGAACTCAAGTCGGCCTTCATAGGCCCGGTCGTCGGCCCGGCTGGCGCGGGCGTTGGAAGAGCGGTACCACCAGGCGAAGCCCAGGGTCGCCAGGATCACCGGAACCACGACGACGAGCATTATTTCGGTCGAGTTGATCAGGAGCAGCAGCTGCGCCGACGCGATCGGCCCCTGCGGATCCAATACGCCGCCCGGCTGACAGGACGCGACCGCCAGCGCGGCCCATACCACCAGAAAGCAGCGCAAGGCCGGACGACGGGATGTGCGCGCCTTGGCTGCGTACGCACGCGCCGCGTCAGAGTTCGCGTAAGGCCGGCGGTGCATAAACGCCTCCGGTACTAACGGCGACACGGGAGCTGCCGCGCAAGGCGAAAGTACATCGGCCGGCGGCCACCGGCCCAGTGGAACTTTACCCTAACTCCTCTTTACGCGCGCTGGTCTTTATGCCGCGGTCCGCACACGCCCGACCGGCGAGGCGGCGAGGGCTACCATGCCGCGTCGAGCAAGACGCGAACCACCGCGGGGCCGTCGATCTTGCGCGGGTTGGTGTGGATCCAACGGTCATGCATCGAATTTTCGGCGATCAGATCGAGCTGATCCTCTCTGACCCCGACATCGCGCAATCTGGTCGGCAGGCCGAGGCCCGCGATCAGCTCGCCGACCGCATCGGCGGCGGGCTCGCCCGGATGACCCAATGCCTCGCTGACCCGGGCCTGCTGGGCCGCGTTCACAGGGTGGTTGAAGCGCAATACGTGCGGCAGCATGACGCAGGACGTGTAGCCGTGCGGCACTTCGGCCGTGCCGCCAAGCACATGCCCGATCCCATGGCTCGCCCCCTTGCTGACCCCGGTCTGCGAGCCGACCATCGACATCCAGGCGCCGATCTGGCAGTCGAGCCTCGCGTCGAGATCAGCGGGATCGGCCTTGACCGCCGCCAGCCCCCGACCCAGGAGGCGCAGCGCATGGAAAGCGGCGCCCTCGGAGATCGGCTGACCATTGATCGAGCAGATATCCTCGACCGCATGATCGACCGCACGGATGCCGGTCGACAGAAACAGCCATTCGGGTGTCGGCGCACTCGCGGCGGGATCGAGAATGACCGTGCGCGGGATCATCAGCGGGTGGCCGAAGCTTTCCTTGAGGTGGCGCTCGGTGTCCGTGCAGCCGGCGCTGGCCGAGAACTCGCCCGCCGACAATGTCGTCGGGATCGCAATCATCCGTACGCCCGGAGGCTTGACCGCCGGGCGTTCGGTCCGGCCGTCGGCGGCGATGCGAGCGCGGCAGGCGTCGAGCTGTTCGGGGCGCGTTACACCATTGCCGAGGCAGAGACCGACCATCTTCGCCGCGTCGGTGACCGAGCCGCCGCCCAAGGTGACGATCAGATCGGCTTGCGCTTCGCGGGCCATATTGGCAGCGGCGACGACATCCTTGCGCGGCGTATGCGCGCCGATCCTCGTGCAGACCCCGGCAAAGCGATTACCCAGGGTCTGCCGCAGCCGTTCGACGAACTTGGTCTGGCGAGCCAGGGTGCCGCTGGCCAACACAAATACCGCGCGAGCGTCGAGCCGGCTGATCTCCGCCGCGACCGCATCGGCATAGGGCGTGCCGAATACGACGCTTTCCATGTGGGGGAACTGATAGACACCGCTCAGCATGCTAATTCCTCCGCGGCTTTGGCCGCCGGCGGTCCCGCTGGGCAGGAAATCCCGATCGAGACGATCGCCCGCTTTCGCAATCTTGCGTCCACCGGTGACAAAGTTAAGGTACACTGCACTATCTGCTATTTGTAGCGTTTGCCGTCAAACTAGGTGTGAAGCCACCGGATTGCGCCATTATGATGAGCGGTTCACAAGAGCCGGTACGGACCAGGGTCGTCCTGACGGTCGACACCGAGGCCTCGATCGCCGGCGCGCTTAGAACGGACGAAACCCACACGCCGCTGATCGACGAACCGGTGGCCGGCATGGTCGACGGCAAGAGCCAAGCGCTGGGATTTCTAGTCGAGACATTGAGCGGGCACGGGTTGGCCGCGACCTTTTTCGTCGAGACGGTGCAAACCCGCTACTTTCCCGATACCGCCATGGGCGGCTATGTCGACCGGCTGTTGCGCGCCGGCCAGGACGTGCAATTGCATCTGCACCCCGGCTGGCTGTCATTCGCGGATGGCAGGCACGACCGCTCCAACCCCGCCTCCGACAACTGCCATGAGCTAGAACCCGGCCGCTTGGCAGACCTGATCGGTGAAGGTGCGGAGTGCATCCGGGGATGGACCGGGGCGCGGCCAAGCGCAATGCGGACCGGCAACTTTGCGACCGCTCTGTCGGTCTTTGAGGCGATGAGCGAGGCCGGGCTGAGCTACGGCTCCAATATCTGCCTCGCGGTCCATCGTCCGCCCGAGCCGGAACTGGCGGTGACCGGCGGCGTCCATGATTTTGCCGGCATCCGCGAATTGCCGGTAACCTGCTTCTCCGACGTCGGACCGGTGGGGCGCGGACGCCTGCGCCCGATGCAGGTAACCGCATTGACGGCGCGCGAGCAGATCAGCCTGCTCAACATGGCGCATGATTATGCCAACCCGGTCGTGGTAATCGTTACCCACCCATTCGAGTTCGTTAAAAAGCGGGATTTCCGCTACACCAACCTCAGCCCCAATCGGATAATCCAGGACCGCTTCCGGCGCTTGTGCGCATTTCTGTCAGAGAACAACGACAGGTTTGAGGTCGTGCCGCTCGGGGTTGCCGCCCAGGCAGCCGACGGCGCTCAAGGTTGGACCGAGCTAAGGGGCAACGCGGTGAATTCAATTGCCCGCGCTGCGGTCAACGCCGCAAACGACTATTTAAAGTTCGTCTAGCAATCGAGCGCCGTCCAACTCCTCGGGCGAACGGCGGCGGCCCGGCCGATAGTGCGGATGCGCGGGGTTGGCCCGCGCATCCGCCTTTCGCGATAGCTTGCCTGGACGACCGGGCCCAAGCCCGGCCATGACACTCCGATTACATCGCGGCCATACGAGCGGCACGGCGCTTGGCCATCGGTGTCGTCGGTTCCACCGCCGGCGGGGCCTGCACCTTCTTGGTCGAGCGCGGCAAGGTCCAGTCCCACTCATCCGCGCCCATCTGGTAGTGGCGATTGTTCTGCGACGGATTGCGGTTGACCATGTGGCGATTGTGGAGCGGGTGGGTGACGCTGCGGACCTCGTGCTCGATCGTAAACAGGTGCTTGCCGGTCTCCATGCAGACGATGTCCTGCCAGCGATACTGGTACTGATCACTCTCTTCGGTGATCAGCCCGCGCTTTTCGAGTTCGTCATGCGGGCCCGAGAACTCCTGGGCGTAGACCTGCAGGTGATGGCCGTCGAATTCCGGCAGTTTCTTGTCGGTCTCGCGGAAGATCAGCTCCTGCCTGGCCCCGGCGCGGACGTGGGCGGCACGGCCCTCGCCGTTCTCCTTGACGCAGGCGGGCGTGTAGAAAATCTCGCGATAGAACCGGGCGATGCCATCGGCGGCCCCCTCCGGCACGGTGAATTCGACATAGGGCATGCCGAGATTGATCGCGCCAAACCGCTCCTCGTCGGGCTCGTAGAGGCGGAACTTATTGCCCCACGGACAGGTCGCCTCGACATAGGCGTTATGCTGCTTGCAATCGAACTTGGTGTCCGCGAGCTTTTTCTTGGCCTCGCCGAGACGCTCGCAGAGCTCCTCGAGCGACGGGACAACAAGGCCGACATGGCCGCGCAGCACGTTCGGCTCGCCGGTCGGCAGATGGAACTGGCTGTTACCCACATTGACCCACATGTTGTTGGTGCCGGGGAACATGAACGGATCGCGAGTCAGGCCGAGCGCGGATAGATAGAACTCCTGCGCCAGCCCCTGATTATCGATACGCAGATTGACGTGTTCGAGACCGACCAGGTTGCCGAGATCCTCGGCGGTGCGGTCATAGAGTTGTTGCGCCATTGTGGACCTCCAATGTTGCCGGTCGGCGGCCTGCCGTCCGGCCCTGCGGTAAACGGCGTGCAACAGGCACCGCCGCGGCCTCGGGGGTCGCCGCGCCGTCGCCCGTATGAGCGCTATCAAAACAACTTTTCGAACCTCGCGTCTACCGGCACGCGGTAGCCATTGGCCAGTGCGTTGGTCTCGTTGGCCATACCGACGACCGCCAACAATTCCGCCAGGATTTGCGGCGACATCCCTTGCTTCTTCGCCGCCGCTGCATGCGAGGCGGTGCAATAGGCGCAGCCATTGCTCGCGCTGACCGCAAGATAGATAAGTTCCTTGGTCAGCGGGTCGAGCGCGCCCGGCGCCATTACCTGCTTGATGCTCTCCCAGGTGCGCCGCAAGGTCGACGGATCGTTGGCCAGCGCCTTCCAGAAATTGTTGATCCAGTCGGTGCCGCGGGTCCGCATGATGTCGTCATAGACGGCCCGCACCTCAGCACTCGCCCGGTCGTATTCGATCAGCGGAACCATGGTCATCATTCTCTTCCCACGGCCGTGCGGCGCAGTTCCCGGCCGAGCCGCCCAGATAGGAACAAGCAGAGCATACGCAGGTCGCTGACCAACGACCAGCCGGGATGGCCGAAGGTCTCGGGCCGGTTGTGTTCGAAGGCGAAATGGCCGAGCCACGCCAGGGCGTAGCCGACGGCAGGCGCGGCGATCAGCCAGCGCCAATCGCGGGTGACGATGGCGATAACCACCGCCGCCAATCCGAGGCTGGTGCCGAGATAGTGCAGCCCGCGGGTACGCGGATCGCGATGCGCCGCGAGGTAACGCGGCCAGAACTCGGCGTAACTCATGCTCGGGTCCGCTTGCAAAGCACGGGGCGGCATCGTAAGTCAGCAGCCATCATCGCCTCTCTCGGCTGCGGAGTCGCGTCATGGGATTCAAATTAGCGGTGGTCGGCGCCACCGGCAATGTCGGACGAGAAATCCTGACCACCCTGGCTGAGCGCGACTTCCCGGCCGACGAAGTGGTAGCCCTGGCCTCGTCGCGATCGGTCGGCAGAGAAGTTTCCTTCGGCGAGGACGACATCCTCAAGGTGCAGAACCTCGAAACCTACGACTTCCGCGGCATCGATATCGTGCTGTCCTCGCCGGGCGCCAAGGTGTCGGCGCAATTCGCGCCGCGGGCGGTCAAGGCCGGTGCGGTGGTGATCGACAACACCTCGTGCTTTCGCATGGAGCCGGACGTGCCGCTGGTCGTGCCCGAGGTCAACCCGAAGGCGATCGCCGAGTATCAGCGGCGCGGCATTATCGCCAACCCGAACTGTTCGACGATCCAGATGGTGGTGGCGTTGAAGCCGCTGCACGATCTTGCCCGGATCAAGCGGGTGGTGGTCGCCACCTACCAGTCGACTTCCGGCGCAGGGCGGGCGGCGATGGACGAATTGTTCAACCAGACCCGCGCGATCTTCGTCAACGACCCGGTCAAGCCCGAGCAGTTCACCAAGCAGATAGCGTTCAACGTGATCCCGCATATAGACGTGTTTATGGATGACGGCGCGACCAAGGAAGAATGGAAGATGACGGTCGAGACCCGCAAGATTCTCGACCCGGACATCGCGGTGACCGCCACCTGCGTGCGCGTTCCGGTCTTTATCGGCCATGGCGAAGCGGTCAATGTCGAGTTCGAGCAGGCGCTGAGCGCGGACATGGCGCGCGCCGCACTGCGCCGCGCCCCCGGCGTCAGCGTCGTCGACCACCGCGCCGATGAAGGTTACGTGACGCCGCACGAGGCGGCCGGCGAGGACTTGGTCTATGTCAGCCGCATCCGCCGCGACCCGTCGGTCCCGTACGGGCTCAATTTGTGGGTCGTCGCCGACAATCTGCGCAAGGGAGCGGCGCTCAACGCCGTGCAGATCGCCGAAATCCTGGCTGCCGAATATCTCGGCGGCAAACGCTCGCCCACCCGCTCGAATGTCGAGCCCCTGCGCCGCAAAGCCGGGTAGCGAGCGCCATCAGGAATGACCGCTGCCGCGGACCCCGCCCGGTCCGGGGAAGCGGCAGCCGACCGTTTCCTCGGCAGGCCGATTTCGCCGCTGACCCGGCGGCGCCTCAACAGCTTCCGCGCCAATCGCCGCGGTTTCTGGTCGCTGTGGGCCTTTCTGGCGCTATTCAGCGTGTCGCTGTTCGCCGAATTCATCGCCAACGACCGGCCGATCGTGATCCATTTCGACGGCGGTTGGTATTTCCCGATTTTCACCGACTACCCGGAAACCGCGTTCGGCGGCGAGTTCCCGAGCACCGCCGACTACCGCGATCCCGAGGTCCGCAAGCTGATCGAGGCCAAGGGCTGGATGGTGTGGCCGCCGATCCCGTTCCGATACGACACGATCAACTACAATTTGCCGAGCCCGGCGCCTTCCCCGCCCTCGCGCGTCAATTGGCTCGGCACCGACGACCAGGGCCGTGACGTGCTGGCGCGGCTGATCTACGGGTTTCGCATCTCGGTATTGTTCGGCCTGACCCTGACCGCGCTGTCGTCGGTCATCGGAGTCGCCGCCGGGGCTGTGCAGGGATATTTCGGCGGTCTCGTCGATCTCGGCTTTCAGCGCTTCATCGAGGTTTGGTCGGGACTGCCGGTCCTGTATCTGCTGATCATCATGGCGAGTTTTGTCGAGCCCAATTTCTGGTGGCTGCTGGGCCTGATGCTGCTGTTCTCGTGGATGGGCCTGATCGATGTCGTGCGCGCCGAATTCCTGCGCGCGCGCAATTTCGACTATGTGCGGGCGGCCCGCGCGCTCGGCGTTCCCGACCGGATCATCATCCTGCGTCACGTCTTGCCCAACGCCACCGTGGCGACCATCACTTTTCTGCCGTTCATCCTGAACGGCTCGATCACAACCCTGACCTCGCTCGATTTTCTCGGCTTCGGACTGCCGCCTGGATCGCCGTCGCTCGGCGAATTGCTGGCGCAGGGCAAGGCGAACCTGCAGGCGCCGTGGCTCGGGCTGACTGCCTTTTTTGTGTTGGCGCTGATGCTGAGCCTGCTGATTTTTGTCGGCGAGGCGGTGCGCGATGCCTTCGACCCGCGCAAGGTGACCTTGTGAACGGGACGCCCGCCGCCCGCCCGCTGCTCGAGATCCAGAACCTCAGCGTCATCTTTGCCGGCCGCGGCGGGGTGCCACCGGTCGAGGCGGTGCGCGATGTCTCGTTTATTCTCGACCGCGGCGAAACCCTGGCACTGGTCGGGGAGAGCGGCTCCGGCAAGAGCGTCACCGCCTTGTCCGTGCTCCAGCTGCTGCCGTACCCGCTAGCCGTGCACGGGAAAAAAAGCAGCATCCGCTTTGCCGGCGAGGAGTTGATCGGCGCACCGCCCGAATTGTTGCGCCGTGTCCGGGGAGACCGGATCGCGATCGTCTTTCAGGAGCCGATGACTTCACTCAATCCGCTCCATACGCTCGAACGGCAGGTCGGCGAAATTCTTCTGGTCCACCGTCGGATGACGCCCCGCGCGGCGCGCGAACGAACTCTCGAATTGCTGCGGCTGGTCGGCCTGCCCGACGCCGAAAACCGCCTCGACGCCTATCCACACGAGCTTTCGGGCGGCCAGCGGCAGCGGGTCATGATCGCGATGGCGATCGCCAACGAGCCCGACATCCTGATCGCCGACGAGCCGACGACTGCCCTCGACGTGACGATCCAGGCACAGATTCTCGAGCCTGCTGCGCGAGCTGCGCAACCAGCTCGGCATGGCGCTGCTGCTGATCACCCACGATCTGACGATCGTACGCAAGATGGCCGAGCGCGTCGCGGTGATGACCAGGGGCGAGATCATCGAAGCCGGTTCGACCGAAGCGGTGTTCGACCGGCCGCGCCATCCCTATACCAAGCACTTGCTGGCGGCGGAGCCCAAGGGCCGAGCGGCGTCCGCCAACCCGGCGGCGCCGGTGCTGATCGCAGCGGAGGGGTTGCGGGTATGGTTCCCGATCAGGCGCGGCCTCCTGCGCCGGGTCAGCGGCCACGTAAAGGCGGTCGACGGCGTGTCGCTGACGGTGCGCGCCGGCGCGACCCTGGGCATCGTCGGCGAGAGCGGCTCGGGCAAGACCACCCTCGGCCTGGGACTGTTACGCCTGACCGCCTGCCAAGGGCGGATCCGCTTTGCCGGCCGCGACATCGCGCCGCTGAGCCAACGTCAATTGCGGCCGCTGCGGCGGGAAATGCAGATCGTCTTTCAGGACCCGTTTTCGAGCCTGTCGCCGCGGCTCTCGGTGGCGCAGATCGTCGAAGAGGGCTTGAGGGTCCACAACCTCGCGACGCGTGCAGCCGAGCGCCGGCGGCTGATCGAGACCGCCTTGGCCGAGGTCGGGCTCGACCCGCGGGCGGCGGACCGGTACCCGCACGAATTCTCCGGCGGCCAGCGCCAGCGCATCGCCATCGCCCGTGCGCTGGTCCTGCAGCCGCGCCTCGTCGTGCTCGATGAGCCGACTTCGGCGCTCGACATGTCGGTGCAGGCGCAGATCGTCGATTTGCTGCGCGAATTGCAAGCACGCCGCGGTCTCGCCTACCTGTTTATCAGCCACGACCTGCGCGTCGTGCGCGCGTTGGCACATGACATCATGGTTATGAAGGACGGCACAATCGTCGAGGCCGGGCCGGCCGAAAGGGTGATGACCAGCCCAGAGCACCCCTACACCCGCGCCCTGATGGCCGCCGCCTTTGACCTCGCTACCGCTCCGGCCCGAGCAGCGAGTCCGCTGCCGGGTCGGCCCGCGCCGAATGTCCAGGCGGGCTTAACTAGTCCTTAGGCAATCTCCCCGAGGGTAGCGATCTCGTCTAACCGTCGCCTCGGAGTCGGTGATGCCCGGTCGGTTGAAGCCTTCGCGCCTATTTGCCGCAGCGGCGCCAATCGTGCCTCGGAATGCCGCCGGCCGTAGCGTCGGCCGCGGATTTGAGCCGCGATGCGGCTGATGTCTGCCGACCCGCGCCTTGTCTGGCTGACCGGTTTCGCCGGGCTGATGGTCGCCGCCGCTATCTCGGATTTCCGCCATCTGATCATCCCCAACCGGCTGATCGGCGGATTGTGCGTCTTGTGGCTGCTCGACCTGGAGACCGCGCCGAACGCCAGCTTGGCCGCGACGCTTGCGACCATCGGCTGTGCTGCAGTCGTGGTTTTGTTGGGCGCCGTGCTGTTCTCGCGCGGATGGATCGGCGGCGGTGACGTCAAGCTGCTGGCGGCAGCGGCGTTATGGGCCGGCGCCGAGGCATTGCCGCCGCTGCTATTGCTGACCGGCCTGATCGGCGGATTGCTGGCGCTGCTGTTCCTGACGCCGCTGGGCGCTTGGATTACCGCTACACGGGACGCCGAACCGGGACGGGTAAGCGCCCACAATCCGCGGATGGGCGGGACGCCGGTGCCCTACGGGGTCGCGATCGCCGCCGCCGGTCTGCTCGTCACACTTTCTCCATATCTCGGGTGAGTTGCAGCCATGCGCCTACGCAGCTTGGTCCTGTTCGCGGTTTGCCTCCTTCTCGCCGGCGGCACCGCCGTCCTTGTCCACTCGTGGCTGGCACAGCGACCGGTAGTCGCGGCAGCCGCGCCGCCGCCGCCGGTGCAGAAGTCGATTCTGATCGCACGCGCCGCGATCACCCGCGGACAGATCCTGAAGCCTGCGGATCTCGAGGCCCGACCCTGGCCCAACGGCGCAATCACCCCCGACTATATTGTCGCCGGCACCGGACCGGAGAAATCGCTGGTCGGCGCCGTCGCCCGCGAACCGATCGCAGCCGGGGAGCCGATTATCAAAAACAAGGTTGTCGTTCCCGGCGACCGCGGTTTCCTCGCCGCCGTACTCCAGCCGGGGATGCGCGCGATTTCTGTTCCGGTCGATGCCACATCCGGCATCTCGGGCTTTGTCTTCCCCGGAGACCGGGTCGACATTTTGATCACAATGCCGGTTCCCCAGGAGAGCGCCAACAACTCCGGATACCAGCACAAGGCGGCCGAGACCGTATTGCACGACGTGCGGGTGATCGGCATCGACCAGCGGCTGGACAGCAAGGACGGCCAAGCGGTGCTGGCGCGTACCGTCACCTTCGAAGTGACGCCGAAGCAGAGCGAGATCATCGCCGTTGCCGCGGAGCTCGGCAAGTTGTCGCTGAGTTTGCGCAGCCTTGTTCCTCAGAAGCGCGAGAAGACTGTGCTCGCCTCGATTGCCGATTCTCACGACGATTCGGCTCCTGAAAACTTCACGCTCGACAGCGAAGTCAGTTCGCTTCTGCCGAAGCCGTCAACATCAAAACAAAACTCAAACGAGTTGACCATAACTATTTTGCGTGGCAACGGCAATACTACGTCCATCTCACTGCAATCTGCATCGCGGGGTTCTTGATGTATTCGTCGCCTTGCTTCGATGTCGCCGCAGCGCCGACGCGATTAGGGCCTATCGCGGGCGCGCTGCCCGATGAACTGTCGGCGCTGCGCCCGGCTCGCGTTTGCCGCACGCATTCGCCCGATGACGCCGAATCCGCTGCTAATGGGGCCGGTTCCTGGGCGCTTGCAGTGCGGGCGCCGCGGGGCGCTGCGGCTCCTCCAACAGGCTCGGCGATGGGGGCACGATGAAGTCCCCGCGCTCGGCTACCGCGAGCAAGCCCGCGCGCGAGGGCATCCTCGCAGTGACCCGCGATCAGCCGACGCTTGATCGGCTGGATGGGGTGATCCGCGAATTGCAGTTGGACGACGAACTATCGATCAGCGATACGCCCGATCTCGCACTGCGCCGCATGCGGTCGGGTGTGGCGCCGCGCATCCTGCTGCTGGATATCGCCGATTTGCCGGCGCCGATCGCCGAGGTCGGCGCAGCGCGGGCGGTCGGCGGCGCCGATCTTGCGCTGGTCGGGCTCGGCACCGTCAATGACGTGGCTCTCTATCGCGATCTGCTGGCGGCCGGCGCCAATGACTACCTGATCAGACCGCCGACGCGCGATGCGCTGGCGGCGATCCTGCAAAAGCACCCGGACGGTCGAGCGCCGGCGGGAGATGGCGGGCTCGGGCAGGTGATCGTGTTCGTCGGCAGCCGCGGCGGCGTCGGCACGACGACCACCGCGGTCGGCTGCGCCTGGCTGCTTGCCGAGGAGCATGCGGAATCGACCGCGCTTCTCGACCTCGATCTGCATTTCGGCACCGTTGCGCTCAAGCTCGATACCGAGCCGGGCAGCGGGCTGTACGAAGCGCTGGAGCAGCCCTCGCGCATCGACAGCCTGTTCATCGACCGGGCGATGGTCAAGGTCACCGACAATCTGCGGGTCCTCGCGGCCGAGGCGTCGGCGGCGCAGCATCTGATGATCGATGCCGGCGCCGTCGATATGCTGCTCTACGAACTGCGCCGCAAATTCCCACGGGTGCTGGTCGACCTGCCGCGCGGGGCCACCCCGGTGCAGCGCGTAATGCTGGCCGCGGCTAGCCACGTCGTCATGCTGTGCGAGCGCAGCCTCGCCGGACTGCGCGACACGATCCGCCTGCAGACCCTGATGCGCGAGCAGGCGCCGCAGGTGCCGCTTTGGCTGGTCGAGGCCGGCGCTAGCGGGAGTCGTGCCCTGATCGGCAAAGGCGAGTTCGAAAAGGGGGTCGGCAAGCCGTTTGACATCACCCTTTCGTTCGACCCCAAAGCCGCCGGGGCCGCAGCCAACACCGGCCAGCCGCTGCCGGTCGCCGCGCCGCGTAGCCCCGTCGTGCGCGAGTTTCGCCGCCTCGCCGAAATCGTCGCCGGCCCGGTTACTGCCACTCCGAAACGCCGAATGTTTGCGATTCGCTCGTTATGGTAGGCTACTTCAAACGGCCCGAAGGCGAAAACGTGCTCGACGCACGT
Organism: uncultured Alphaproteobacteria bacterium; assembly: GCA_963821795.1. GTDB lineage: Bacteria > Pseudomonadota > Alphaproteobacteria > ATCC43930 > CGMCC-115725 > AP-15. The sequence goes on along the minus strand of CAWGFH010000020.1, from coordinate 80,006 downwards.
ATCGCCGGGTTGTCCCAGCGCCGCGCGCTGACCGCGCCGGTAGCGGTCACCCCGACTCCACTGGTTCCGGAGCCGGTGATCGAGCTCCCGGCCGATGCCTCGCACGAGGATCGCCTGTTGAAGGCGCGGGCGGAGGTGTTGGCGCGCCTCAATAACGAGATCCGCCCCGAGCGGCGGCTGATCTTGAGCCGGGGCGAGCTGGCCAAGATCGTCGAAACCGCGGTACAGGCCTACCTCCCACGGCACGCGATCGAGGTTAACGCACTCGAGCGCCGAGATCTGATCACCGCGCTGATGCAGGCGTTGCTGACCCCGCCGGCGCCGGAGGCCGAACCCGAAAAGCCCGCGGGCCAGCGCCACTCCAACCGCACGGCGATCGAGGCAGCAAAAGGACAGATCCAGCCGCTCCTGCTCGAGCACATGGACGTCGCGGCGGCGGCCGGAATGCCTCGCGCCACCTTCGAGGCGCAGCTCGACGGCTGGGTCAAGGAGCTGCTGAACGAGACCAAGATCCAACTCAATTTTGTCGAGCAGCGTGAGCTGGTCCAATCTCTGGTCGCGGACATGCTCGGGCTCGGACCGCTCGAACCGCTGATTGAGGACGAAACCGTTACCGACATCATGGTGAACGGGGCCAAGCAGGTCTATGTCGAGCGGCGCGGCAAGCTGGAGCCGACCGACATCACGTTCCGCGACGATCAGCACGTCATGAATGTCGCGACCAAGATCGTGACCCGGATCGGGCGCCGCATTGACGAATCGCGCCCGCTGGTCGACGCCCGCCTGCCCGACGGCAGCCGCGTCAACATCATCATTCCGCCATTGGCGATCGACGGGCCGTCGATGTCGATTCGCAAATTCTCCAAGAAAACCATCACCCTCGACACGATGGCGCAGCAGGCGAACATCTCGCCGGAAATGGCCACCCTACTAAAGATCGCGGCGCGCTGTCGGCTCAACATCCTGATTTCCGGCGGCACCGGATCGGGTAAGACAACCCTGCTGAATGCGCTGTCACGACTGATCGACCCGACCGAGCGTACGGTCACGATCGAGGACGCGGCCGAGCTGCAATTGCAGCAGCCGCACGTTGTACGGCTGGAGACCCGGCCGCCTAATCTCGAAGGCACCGGCGAGATCACCATGCGCGATCTGTTACGCAACGCGCTGCGCATGCGCCCAGATCGGATCATCCTCGGCGAGATCCGTGGCGCCGAGGCGCTCGACGTGCTTCAAGCGATGAACACGGGGCATGACGGCTCGATGAGCACGATCCACGCAAACCGGCCACGCGAGGCGCTGACCCGGCTCGAAAACATGGTCGGCATGACTGGCATCCATTTGCCTTCCCATGCGGTACGCACCCAGATCGCGGCCGCGGTCAATCTGATCCTGCAGGTGAACCGGATGCGCGACGGCATGCGCCGCGTAACCGACGTGATCGAAGTCGTCGGCATGGAGGGCGACATCATCACCACACAGGAATTGTTCAGTTATCAATTTCAGGGCGAAAGCACCGACGGCCGATTGCGCGGAATTTTCAAATCAAGCGGCGTGCGACCGCATTTCCTACCGCGCGCCGAATATTTCGGGCTGGACCGTCCGTTGCTCGAGATTATTTGAAATACTCGTTCCGTCAACGATATGTCAGCCAAGTGATGAAGGATGGGATTTGATATAGACAGGGCCACCGGTCTGGCGTTCCTGGCCGCTCTCGCCGTCTTGCTGGTCCTGTCGATCTTGGCCTTGGCGATCGGCGGCGGCGCAACCTATCGGCGCTACAAACGGCGCTACAACACGGTGCGCGACCGGGCCAAGGGGGTTCCCGCCGTCGCCATCGCGGCCCTGTCCTTGGCCCGGGCGCAGAGTGCAACCCCCAAGATCGACCGCGTCGCGCGCCGCTGGCTGCCGCGCCGCGACCTTCTCGCCGCCCGGCTGGCGCGTACTGGCAGATCCATCACCATCGGGCAATATGCGCTGATGATCGTCGGCGTGGCGGTGCTGTCGACAGGCGGACTTCTTTATGTTTCGCCGCTCGGCATCGTCCCCAACCTACTGATCGCCCTGTTTCTCGGGGTGGCGCTCCCGCATCTGGTGATCGGCCGTCTTGGGAAACGCCGGGTGGCCAGGTTTATCGGCTTGTTTCCCGACGCCATCGACCTGATCGTCCGGGCCCTGCGATCGGGCTTGCCGATCAGCGAGGCAATCATCGGGGCCGGCCGCGAGATCGCCGATCCGGTCGGCACCGAGCTGTGCCTGATCGAGAGCGGGATGAGGCTCGGCCGCGATCTCGAAGCCTTGCTGTGGGATATCGCGAAGCGGATCGACACTCCCGAATTCCGCTTTTTCATCATTGCGCTGAGCGTCCAGCGCGAGACCGGCGGAAACCTCGGCGAAACCCTCGCCAATCTCGCCGACGCTTTGCGCCGACGCCGGCAGATGCGGGCCAAGGTTCGCGCCATGTCGAGCGAGACCCGCGCCACGACGATGATCCTGGGCGGGTTGCCGATGGTGGTGATCGGCCTTCTATGGCTGACCTCGCCCGACTACCTCGCCCCGCTGTTTCACGATGTCCGCGGATATTTTCTCGACGGGGTAGCGGTGGCAATGCTGGTCAGCGGCGTCACCATCATGAACAAGATGGCGAATTTCGAAATATGATAAACGTTCAGCCGCAAGATTTGCGCATCGCTGGCTGGCTGCCGGGCGGGGTTGGGCTCGACGACGCAATCACCGCGATCGCCGCGATAGCGGTGGCGGCGAGCGTTTTGGCGACGTGGCAGGTGCTGCGGCCCAAGAATGCGTTCGAGCGGCGCCTTGAACAAGTTGTCCAGCGCAAGGAGAGCTTGCGCCGCGAGGCGATGTCGGCACGAACTCGCCGCCAGCACCGCAGGCCGCTCGGATGGATGCGCGCGGCGGTGACCCGGCTCGATCTGTTGCGCAGCCGGCACGCCGCGGAAGCGCGGATGAGCCTCGCCCGCGCCGGGATCAGGTCGCCGGACGCGATGATCGGCTACCTGTTCGCCCGGCTCAGCCTGCCATCGCTGTTCGGGTTCGCGATGCTGGTGAACGGCTCGATGCTGCAAGTGCTCTCGATCCCGCCCGACTTCCGGTTTCTGCCGGCTATGGGTGCTGCCTTGCTCGGCTTTTACGCGCCGAAAATCTATCTTACGAACCTCGCGAACAAGCGCGCCAAGCAGCTGCAGCTAGCCCTTCCCGACGGCCTCGACCTGATGGTCATTTGCGCCGAGGCCGGGCTCAGCCTGGACGCGACCTTGATGCGCGTTTCGCGCGAGCTCGCAATCAGTTGGCCGGAACTGGCCGAGGAATACGCGATCACCGCCGCCGAATTGACCTTTCTTCCCGACCGTCGGCTGGCGTTTGAAAATCTGAACAACCGCACCGATTTGGAAGCGATCCGGGCGGTGGTCAACACCTTGCAGCAAACCGCCAAGTTCGGCACGCCGCTGGCTCAGTCATTGCGCATTCTGGCGAATGATTTGCGGTCGGCGCGCATGACCCGCGCCGAGGAAAAGGCGGCGAGGCTGCCGGCTCTGCTGACCGTGCCGATGATCCTGTTCATCCTGCCAACCCTGTTCATCGTCCTGCTCGGCCCAGCCGGGATCAACCTGGTCGATACATTCAGCAAGCACTGACCGGCGAACTTCTATCAGGACGACCCCGCGGCGGGTCGGCGGTTGCCGACCGACAAAATGGCGCGCTCGCGGGCTTCCGGAGGCATTGCGCGCAAGATTTGATAGTACGCTAGGTTCTGCTCAACCGCAGCCTCATCGAGGTCGATCCGGCCGAGACGGGCCGCTTCGCCGATCCTGCCCTGCAGACCGTAGATCAACGCCAAGGTCTGCCGTTCCTGGGGCGACGCGCCCGGCGCTGTGGCGATCGGCTGTAGCACCCCAACCGCGTTCACATAATTGCCGCCGAGCGCGAGCGACAGGGCCAGATCGACTGTCAACGCCGGATCGCCGGGCGAATGCTGGAGACCGCGCTGATAATAGGCCTGCGCCTGCTCATGCCGGCCTTCGAAGTCTCGGGTTGCGCCGAGCAGCATCAGGAGCTTGGGATCGTCGGGGTCATGGGCAAGCGCGCGCGACAGCGGTATCGCTGCAAGCTCGGGCCGGCCGGTTTGCAGATAGGCTCTGGCGAGCCCGCGCTCCGCTGCCAGGCTGTTGCCGTCGCGAGCCAGTGCCGAATTATAGGCAAGGATGGCCTCGTTGACTGCGCCGGCCGAGAGCGACGCCTCGCCGATCCCGACAAAAGCCGCGGCGAAGCGGGGCTCGATTTCGGCAGCGCGGCGATAGACCGCGAGAGCGTTGGCATAGTCGCCGACGGCTTGCGCCTTTGCCGCGATCCGCAGCAGCGCCTCATAGCTCGGCGGGCTTCCCCCGCCATCGCGGCCGTTGACACTGAGCGGATCGACATGAAAAGGCAGCGGTGCACAGGCCGCCGGGGCCAGCAACAACCAAGCAATTGCGAGAAGTTGCCCGGGCGGAAATCCTGCCGCATGCCCCTTCCGGGCGCTGCCCGTCTTCTTGTCCATCTTTCGTCTCGCCGGTGTATGCCACCCCGCCGGGGACTATTTTGCCGGCGTCAGAAACACGTCTTAGTTATTTAATTTCACGATATTTCAACGATTTAGAAATATATCGCGGTTGGTCTGACAAGCTTAAGCAAGGCCGAAATCGACGCCTAATCGGCGGCCGGCGCCGGAGCCTCGGCCTGCGCATTGCTGGCGACTGCGCGCTCGACCGCAGCCAGCGCAGCGTCGGCATGCTCCGCATCGGGACCCCCGGCCTGGGCCAGGTCGGCGCGTCCACCACCACCCTTGCCGCCCAGTGCGGCGGCGCCGGACCGGACTAGGTCGACCGCATCAAAGCGGCCCGCTAGATCAGCGGTGACACCAACGACGATCGCTGCCTTGCCGTCGGCGCGCGATACGACGGCGACGATGCCCGAGCCGATGCGGCGCTTGAGATCGTCGGCCAGGGATTTGAGTTCACGCCCCGGCACATCCTCGACAACGCGGCCGTCGAACGCGATCTCGCCAATGCGCTTGGGGGCGGTTTTCGCTGCCTGGCCGGCGCCGGCCAGCGCTCGCCTCGCCTGGGCCAGCTCGCGTTCGAGCCGCCGCCGATCGTCGACCAGGCCGATTATGCGCGCCGGCAATTCGGCCGGGCTGGTCCGCAACGCAGCGGCGGCCTGGCGCAGGATCCCCTCCTCCTCGGCCAAATAGGCTTCGGCCGCCGCGCCGGTCAGCGCCTCGATCCGGCGCACGCCCGAGGCGATCGCGGTCTCCGAGACGATTTTGAACAGCCCGATATCACCGGTACTGCGGACATGGGTGCCGCCGCAGAGCTCGACCGAATAGGTCCGTTCCTCGCCGTCGACGGTCCCGCCCATCGAGACGACCCGCACTTCGTCGCCGTATTTCTCGCCGAAAAGCGCCAATGCCCCTTCGGCCACGGCGCGCTCCGGGGTCAGCAAGCGGGTACCCACCGCCGCATTGGTGCGGATGCGCTCGTTGACATCCGCCTCGATCGTCCGGATGTCTTCGGCACCCAGCGGCCGCGGATGACTGAAGTCGAAGCGCAGGCGATCGGGTGCTACCAGCGATCCCTTTTGCGTCACATGCCCGCCAAGGCGTCGGCGCAGCGCCTCGTGCAACAGGTGAGTAACCGAATGGTTTGCCCGCAACCGGCGGCGGCGCACGCCGTCGACCCGCAATTCGACCGCGTCGCCTTCCTTCAATACGCCGTGGGCGAGCCGGCCGAGATGAACGTGCAGGTCGCCCGCCTTCTTGACCGTGTCACGCACCGCCAGCTCGGCCCCCGGCGACGAGAATATGCTGCCGGTATCGCCGACCTGACCACCCGACTCGGCGTAAAATGGGGTCTGATTGGCGATCACCGCGATTTCGTCACCAGCCGTCGCCTCTCCAACCCGCACGCCGTCGCGCAGGATCGCCAGCACGACACCCTCGGCGGTTTCGGTCTCGTAACCGAGAAATTCGCTCGCGCCCAGATCATCTCGCAAGCCGAGCCAGACCGTCTCGGTCGCCGCTTCACCCGAACCGACCCAGCTCCGGCGCGCCTCCTCGCGCTGGCGCGCCATCGCCGCCTCGAATCCTTCGACCGCCACCTTGCGGCCCTGAGCGCGCAGCACGTCTTCGGTCAGATCGAGTGGAAATCCGTAGGTGTCGTAGAGCTTGAACGCGGTCTCGCCAGACAGCATTTCGCCGGAGCCGAGGCGCGAGGTTTCCTCTTCGAGCAGGCGCAGCCCTCGCTCGAGGGTCTGCTTGAAGTTCGTCTCCTCGAGCAGCAAGGTCTCGCCGATCAGCGGCTGGGCGCGCAGCAATTCGGGATACGCCGCTCCCATTTGCTGCACCAGGGCCGGCACCAGCCGCCACATCAGCGGCTCCTTGCAGCCAATCATGTGCGCGTGGCGCATCGCCCGGCGCATGATCCGGCGCAGGACATAGCCCCGCCCCTCCTTGCTCGGCAACACGCCATCGGCGATCAGAAACGCCGCGGCGCGCAGATGATCGGCGATCACCCGGTGCGACACCGCGTGCGCGCCGTCGGCGGCGACGCCCGACGCATCGGCCGAAGCCAGGATCAACGCGCGGAACAGGTCGATGTCGTAATTGTCCTGCTTTCCTTGCAGGACCGCGGCGATGCGTTCGAGCCCCATGCCGGTATCGATCGACGGATGCGGCAACAAAACCCGCTCGCCCGGCGCGAGCTGATCGTATTGGGTAAAGACCAGGTTCCAGATCTCGACAAAACGGTCACCGTCGGCATCGGGGCTGCCCGGCGGGCCGCCCGGAATAGCCGACCCGTGGTCCCAAAAGATCTCCGAACATGGCCCGCATGGCCCGACATCGCCCATCGACCAGAAATTGTCGGAGGTCGCGATGCGGATGATACGGTCTTCCGGCAGCCCGGCGATCTTGGCCCACAATTTGGCCGCATCGTCATCCTCGGCGTAGACCGTAACCAGCAACCGGGCGCGCGGGAGGCCGAAATCGCGGGTTATCAGGTTCCACGCAAGCTCGATCGCCCGGTCTTTGAAATAATCGCCGAACGAAAAATTACCGAGCATCTCGAAGAAGGTGTGGTGGCGGGCGGTGTAGCCGACGTTTTCGAGGTCGTTGTGCTTGCCGCCGGCACGCACGCATTTCTGTGCGGTGGCGGCACGCGAATAGAGCCGCTTCTCCAAACCGGTGAAGACATTCTTGAACTGCACCATCCCGGCATTGGTGAACAGCAAGGTCGGATCGTTGCGCGGCACCAGCGGGCTCGACGGCACGATTTCGTGGCCGTTACGGGCGAAATAGTCGAGGAACCCGGTGCGGATGTCGTTGGTCGTTTGCATAGAACAGATTGTGGCCTCGCATTTTCCCGGCGCAAGAGGGCGAAATCGCCAGCTTGCACCGATTCGGTTTTACAGGGCGAGAAAGCGCGATGTCCAGCCGGGGGCCGATCTCTGCCAGAGGCGGCCGAGCCGACTTCCCGAGCGGGATTTGAAGGTAAGCCGGGATCGCCGCCGATGTTATAGTCGGCGCTCAGCGGCTGTCTTGCCGCGAACGATAAATCGCGCGAGCACGGAGGAAATCATGCGGGCTAGCCACGATCACATCCTGACCAGCCACGCCGGAAGCCTGCCCCGCCCGGACGGGCTGATCGCGGCAAACCTTGCGCATGAGGCGGAACCGGGCGATGAGAAGGGGTTCCAGCAAACTTTGCAGGCAGCGGTAGCGGAGGTGGTTCGCCGTCAACGCGATAGCGGCATCGATATCCCCGGCGACGGCGAATTCGGCAAGGCGATGGGCCAGCGGGTCAATTACGGCTCGTGGTGGCGGTATTCGTGGCAGCGGCTCGCCGGCATCGAGCCCGGGGCGGATTCACTTTACGACATGCAGCCGCGCCGCTCCGCAGCCGGCGACATCGTGTTGACGAGCTTCGGCGACCGCCGCGACCGCACCACCTTCGCCGCCGCTTATAACGACCCGGACTTCGGGCATCACCACCGGCCCCCGCCCGCCGGCGCCGGTCTGCATCGCGCCGCTCACCTATGCCGGTAACGAAATGGTGCGGGCCGACATCGAAAATTTCAAGGCGGCGCTCGCGGCGACAGGGGTTCGACGAGGGCTTCATGACTGCAGTGGCGCCGGCCAGCTGTGCCCGCATCCGCAACACCTATTACAAGAGCGACGAAGAGTTCCTCTTTGCCTGCGCCGAAGCGATGCGCGAAGAATACCGGGCGATCGTCGATGCCGGCATAGTCCTGCAACTCGACGATCCATGCCTCGCCGAAGGCTGGGACCAGGTCAATCCCGAGCCGAGTGTCGGGGATTACCAGAAGCTTGCGGCAACCTGGATCGAGGCGCTGAACCACGCGATCCGCGGCCTGCCGCCAGACCGCATCCGCCTGCATCTGTGCTGGGGCAGCTGGCACGGCCCCACACGTTACCGACATTCCGATGCGGGACATTATCGAGGTCGTGCTGAAGGCCAATGTTGGGGCGCTATTCGTTCGAGGCCGGCAATGTGCGCCATGAGCACGAATGGAAGGTCTGGCAGGACATCAAACTCCCCGACGACAAACTGATCCTGCCCGGTGTCGTCAGCCATGCCACCAATGTCGTTGAACACCCGGAATTGGTCGCCGAGCGCATCCTGCGCTTTGCCAACCTGGTCGGCCGCGAGCGCGTCATCGCCGCGACCGATTGCGGTCTCGGCGGCCGCATCCATCCCGCAGATCGCCTGGGCCAAGCTCGAGGCTCTCGCGCAAGGGGCGGCACTCGCCAGCCGGCAACTCTGGCGCTGAGCCCGGGGCGCGAGGAGAGAAATCATGAGAGCCAGCTCCGATCGCATCCTGGCCACCCATGTCGGCAGCCTGCCGCGCCCGGACGATCTGATCGAGGCGAACCGAGCGCGCGAGGCCGGCGAGGCGATCGGGGAGACGCGGTTTCAGGAGACCCTGCGCAACGCGGTCGCGACTGTCGTGCAGGCGCAGAAGGATGCCGGCATCGATGTGCCGGGCGATGGCGAATTCGGCAAATCGATGGGGCATCGGGTCAATTACGGTGCGTGGTGGAGCTATGCCTTTAGCCGACTCGGCGGGCTCGAATTCGGTGCGCCCGGCCCGTACGGCCGCACCCCGCGGCGCTCGCATCCGGGCGAGATCGTGTTGACCAGCCAGGACGACCGCCGCGACCGCCGACGTTTTGCCGCCGCCTATGGCGATCCCGAATCCGGCATCTCGATGGGGCCGCGGCCGACGACCGGGCCGGTCTGCGTCGCCAAGCTGAGCTATATCGGCCAACAGGCGCTGGCCACCGACATCGCCAATTTCAAGCAGGCGCTCGCCGCAGCCGGGATCGCCGAAGGGTTCATGACCGCCGTCGCCCCCGGCACCGCTTATCGCTTCGGCAACGCCCATTACCAGGATGACATGGAATTCCTCTACGACTGCGCCGAGGCGATGCGCGAGGAATACCGGGCGATCGTCGATGCCGGGCTGATCCTGCAGCTCGACGACCCGTCGACCGCGACTGGATGGGACATGATCAACCCCGAACCGACGGTCGAGGAATACAAGAAATTCGCCATGGTCCGGATCGAGGCATTGAACCACGCGACTGCGCGGCCTGCCGCAAGACCGCATCCGCTATCACCTCTGCTGGGGCAGCTGGCACGGCCCGCACACCACCGACATCCCGATGCGCGACATCGTCGAAGTGATGCTGGCGGTCAATGCCGGTGCCTATTCGTTCGAGGCCGGCAATGTCCGGCACGAGCACGAATGGAAGGTGTGGCAGGACGTCAAACTCCCCGACGATAAGCTGATCCTGCCCGGGCGTCGTCAGCCACGCCACCAACGTCGTCGAACATCCGGAGTTGGTCGCCGACAGGATCCTGCGTTTCGCCAGTCTGGTCGGCCGCGGGCGGGTCATCGCCTCGACCGATTGCGGACTCGGCGGCCGCATTCATCCGCAGATTGCCTGGGCCAAGCTCGAGAGCACTGGCGCAGGGCGCGGATTTGGCCAGCCGCCAACTCTGGCACTGAGCAGGAGGAACCCGATGCTGTACAGCACCGACCGCATTCTGACGACCCATGCCGGCTCATTGCCTCGCCCGCCCGACCTCAGGGACATGGTCATCGCCAAAGCGAATGGTGCCGCCTACGACCCGTTGGCGCTTGAGGAGCGTCTGAAATCGGCAGTCGCCGAAGCGGTACGGCATCAAGTCGCATCCGGCATCGACATCGTCAATGATGGCGAGCTGTCCAAGACCAACTTCACCGATTACGTGCGCTGGCGGATTGCCGGCTACGAAACGCGACCGTCAACCGGCCCCAGGCGGCTCAGCATCACAGCGCGCGACGAGACCAAATTCGCCGATTATTTTACGGCCAATCCGCGGGCCCGCCCGGTCGGTCCGCCGAGCATGCCGGTCTGCGTCGACCGGCTGCGCTATGTCGGCCATGCCGACCTCGCCACGGATCTCGACAATTTCAAGAGCGGCGCTGGCAGGGGTCGTGGTAACCGAAGCCTACCTGCCCGCCAATACCCCCGGCACGATCGAACACTGGATGCTGAACGAATACTATAAGAGCGACGAAGAATTCGTGTTCGCGATCGCCGATGCGATGCATGAGGAATACCAGGCGATCGTCGATGCCGGCTTTCTGTTGCAGATCGACGATCCCGACCTACCCGACGGCTGGAACTGCCTGCCCGACATCACCTTGCCGGAATACCGCAAATACGCCGCCATGCGGGTCGATGCGCTGAACCATGCGCTGACCGGCATCCCGAAGGAAAAGGTCCGGCTGCATGTCTGCTGGGGCAGCCACCACGGCCCGCATCATGACGACATCCCGCTGCAGGACATCATCGATTTGATCTTTCGGGTCGAGGCCGGAAGCTTCTCGATCGAAGCGTCAAACCCGTGCCACGAGCATGAGTGGCGGGTGTTCGAAGAGGTGAAACTGCCCGAAGGCGCCACTCTGATCCCTGGGGTCGTCGGCCATTGCACCGACTTCATCGAACACCCGGACCTGGTCGCCGAGCGGCTGGTCCGCTATGCCAACCTCGTGGGCCGCGAAAACGTGCTGGCCGGCACCGATTGCGGGATCGGCACGCGCGTCGGCCACCCTTCGATCTGCTGGGCGAAATTCGCGGCGATGGCGGAGGGCGCGCGGCGCGCGACCAGGACATTGTGGGGCCGCGTGTGAGGGACTGACAGCGTTAGGCGCTTGCGGCCCTAGGTTCCCGCTTTCGCGGGAACGACGGAAAGAAACGGGTGTCAAAACCGGGGCCACCTATCGCGGGCGGAAATACTCCTCGTAGGGGGTGTCGTTCTTGATCAGCAGACCGCCGTCGACGGTCAGCGCGACACCGGTGATCATGCGTGCCGCCTCGCTCGCCAGGAACACGATCGGGTCGGCAATATCCTCGGGTTCGCACATGCGGCCCAACGGGATTTTCGCGTGCGCGTTCGGCCTTGCTTTCCTCGCTCGGCATCGCGCCGCCAAAGGCCGTCGCCGTGGCGCCGGGGCAAACAGCATTGACGCGAATGCGATCAGGGGCGAGTTCGTAGGCGGCGTGCCGGGTCAAGCCCAAGAGCCCCGCCTTCGACGCCGAATAATTCGCGGTGCCGCCAAACGAAATCCGCAGTCCCGCGATCGAGGCGATATTGACGATAGCGCCGCCGCCGCGTGCCCGCATATGAGGCAACACCGCACGGATACCATTGAATGCGCCGGTGAGATTAACGGCGATGACCCGATCCCAGTCCTCGGCGCCCATCTCGCCGATCATCCGGCGCACGGTCACGCCGGCGCCATTGACGAGGATGTCGATGCCCCCTTGGCTTCGGTGACCCCTGCGGCAAGAAGCTCGAAACCGTCGCGATCGGTGACGTCCAGCCCATGCGCTTCGGCCTTGCCGTTGCGACCGGTAATCTCGGCCGCTACCCTTTCGGCCGCCGACGCGTCGCGATCAAGCACGACCACCCGCGCGCCGGCGGCGGCGAAGGCACGGCAAGTTGCAGCGCCGATCCCGTTCCCTCCGCCCGTGACAAGAGCGACCTTGCCCGTGAAGTCGTCCACCATCACACCCTCCTCGCACGGCTGGGCATGCTCCGGAGCCTACAGCCGATAGGCGTTGTAGGAGAAGGCAGCTGGTTCAGGCCGCGGCGGAGAAGCCGCCATCGACCGGGATCACGGCTCCGGTCACGAAATCGGAGGCGGCAGAGGCGAGAAACACCGCGACGCCCGCGAGGTCTTCCGGCACCCCCCACCTCCCGGCCGGGGTCCGCGCCAAGACGCGCTCGTGGAGACCCGCCACCTCGCGGCGCGCATCGCGGGTCAGTTCGGTGTCGATCCAGCCCGGCAGCACGGCGTTGACCTGGATGTTGTCGCCGGCCCAGGCGGCGGCGAGCGATTTCGTCATCTGCACGAGCCCGCCCTTGCTCGCGGCGTACGGGACCGCATAGGCCGACCCGAAAATCGAGTACATCGAGCCGATATTGATGATCTTGCCGCCGCCGGCGCGCTTCATCGCCGCATGGACCGCCTGCGCACAGGCAAAGGCGCCGGTCAGGTTGGTGGCCAAAACGGCTTGCCACTCGGCGATGGTATAGGTCTCCGCCGGCTTGCGAATCGACATGCCCGGCACTGTTGACCAGGACGTCGAGCCGGCCGAAGCGATCGAGGGTCCGGTCGACCATCGCCCGGCACGAGGCCTCGTCGACGACATCGAGGGCGGTGAAAGCACATTCCGGGCCGTGTGCGGCGAGTTCGGCGATCGCCGCCGCCGATTTCGACGGGTCGCGCGCAGCGACCATGATTTTGGCGCCGGCGGCAGCGAGCCCACGCGCCATGCCGAGCCCGATGCCGCCGTTTCCGCCGGTGACGATTGCGACACGCCCGGAAAGGTCGAACAAGGTCATTTCAGCATAAGCCGCGACGTCGCATCGGCCGCTTCAAGGCAAGCCGGCCTTTTCTATAGATTGTCCAGGCCCCATATCGACTGGCTATCTCCTCAGTAGACGCCCTTCAGCGGGGTCGTCTCATGCTTTTCGACAGTGGCCCCGGCGCCGCCGGTGCCGCTGGTGGTCAACAACTTGTTCGACAGGCTCTGAGAAGCGACGACGTTGCCCGCGTTCGGCGCCTGTGCATTGGACGGGCCGATGTCGGGGAGACCGCCTGACCCGCGCAGTCGCAGATCTGGGGCTTGCTTGCCCGGCTCGCCGGGACCGGCCTGCTCCATGACCTGCTCGGCCTGCTGCTCCGCCGACCTTTCCTGTGGCCGCGGCGCGCCCGGCTCCGGCGGGCGCAGATCGAAATCGGGGGGCACCGTCAGCGGCGCCCGCGATTCGACGGCGAACTCGTCGGGCATCGGTTGATCCAGACCGATCATCTGCTTGAAACCGCTGCACGCAGATAGCAAAGACAGCGCACCGATACAGACTGGCCAAAACGAGACAGCACCGCGAACCCGGCGATATTCGGTCATGGCAGCAACCCCTCCCGTCCCGTGTTTAATGCGCTTCCCGGTGCAGAAGCAAGCCGTCGAGCAGCATGGCCGCGACCCCGACGCAGATCGCGCTGTCGGCGACGTTAAAAGCCGGCCAATGATACAATCCCGCATGAAAATCGAGAAAATCAACGACCGCGCCGAGGCGGACCCGATCGATGACGTTCCCGACCGCGCCACCGATGATCAGGCCGATTGCGACGGCAAGAAGCGGGCTCGTCACTCGGCGCAGCCAGTAAATGAGCCCGGCAACAATCGCCAGGGCGCCGAGCGAAAACAACAGCGCATTCAGCCCGGCGCCGTGTGGGCCGGCGTTGAACATCCCGAAGCTCACGCCACGATTGTAGGTGAGAACGAGGTTGAAAAAGGACGTGACCTGTTCGCCATCGACCAGGCGCCCGGCAAAGTGCCCGAGAAGCGCGGCCTTGGTCAGCTGGTCGAGGAGCGTGACGAGGACCGCGACGACGAGCCCCCGCGCCAGCATCACCCGGTGCTCTCCGCGTGCGCGGGAGTCTCGCCGTGACCGAGCACTGCGGCGCAGCGCCGGCACAGATCGGCACAGCCCGGCACCTGCCCTACTTCGGGCAGCACGCGCCAGCAGCGCTCGCAACGCTCGCCGGACGCCCGCGACACGCGGACGCCGATCTCGGCAATATCGGGCAAGGTAAAGGCGTCGCCGGGAACCGGACCCGGCCGAACCACCCCAGCCGAAGCGATGCACAGCTCAGCCAAGTCCACCCCGTGGAGGAGCTCGACAAGGCTCTCGGGGAGGAATACTTCAACCGCCGCGTGCAGGCTCGAACCCAGCCGTTTCGCACCGCGTTCGAGCTCAATCGCGCCGGTGACGACCCGACGCAGATCACGCAGTGTCGCCCAGCGCTGGCCCAGCACGGGGTCTTGCCAGTTCGTCGGCACATCGGCGAACCGCTCCAGATGGATGCTGCGCTCTGGGGCGTCGCCGTGACGCGCAAGCCAAGCCTCTTCGGCGGTAAAGCAGGTGACCGGGGCGAGCCAGCGCACCAAGCAATCGAAGGTGCGATCGAGCACCGTGCGCACTGCCCGCCGCGGGATGTCGCCGGGCGCGTCGCAGTAGAGCCGATCCTTGCGGATATCGAAATAAAAAGCCGACAGATCGGCCACGCAAAAGTTGTAGAGCGCAGTAAATATACCATGGAAATCGAATGCCTCGACCGAGCGCCGGACCAGGGCATCCAACTCGGACAACCGGTGCAGCACCCAACGATCGAGGTCCGGCATCGCCTCGATTCCGACCACCTCCTCAGGCGAAAAGCCATCGAGCGCGCCTAGAAGATAGCGCAGGGTGTTGCGCAGGCGGCGGTAGACGTCGCTCTGATGCTTGAGGATCTCGGGACCGATACGCAGATCCTCGGAATAGTCGGAGCCGACCACCCAGAGCCGCAGGATGTCGGCGCCGCTCTGCTGCATCACTTCCTGCGGAGCGACGACATTGCCGAGCGATTTCGACATCTTCCGGCCTTCTTCGTCGAGCACGAAGCCATGCGTCAACACCGCTTCGTAGGGAGCGCGGCCGCGGGTCCCACAGGCTTCGATCAGCGATGAGTTGAACCAGCCGCGATGCTGGTCCGAGCCTTCGAGATAGAGCGAGGCCGGCCATTTCAGCGCGGGCCGCTGCTCAAGCACAAAGGCGTGGGTCGAGCCTGAATCGAACCACACTTCGATGATGTCAGTAACCCGCTGCCATTCCGCCGGGTCATAGGCGTTGCCGAGGAATCGGGACGGATCGGCGCTGAACCAGATGTCCGAGCCCTCACGCTCGACGGCGTCGGCGACGCGCGCGACCACCGCCGCGTCGCGCAACGGCTCACCGGTCTGGCGATGCGTGAAGACCGCGATCGGGACGCCCCAGGCGCGCTGGCGCGACACGCACCAATCGGGCTTGTTTTCGACCATGGCCTCGATCCGATTGCGAGCCTGCGCCGGGACCCATCGGGTTTCGGCGATCGCTGTCAACGCCTTCTCGCGCAGGCCGTTCGTCATCATGCTGATGAACCATTGCGGCGTGTTGCGAAAGATCAGCGGCGCCTTCGACCGCCATGAATGCGGATAAGAGTGCACCAGGGTCCCGCGAGCCAGCAGGCCGCCCGCCGCATCGATGGCGGCGATTACCGCCTCGTTGGCGTCGCCGGTCTTGCCGTCCGGGCGGTAGACCGAGCGCCCGGCGAATAATGGCACGCCGGGCAGATAAACGCCGTCTGGCCCCACGGTGTCCGGCACCGGCAGCCCGTTTGCGTGCCCGAGATCGAAATCGTCGGCGCCGTGGCCGGGCGCGATATGGACCAGCCCCGTCCCCTGGTCGGACTCGACGAAACCCGCCGCCAGCAGCGGCACGTCGAAATCATAACCGCAGCGTGACAGGGGATGATGCGCGACGGCGCCGGCGAGAGCGGTGCCGGGAAACCGGTCG
The DNA here is from genome assembly GCA_963821795.1 of uncultured Alphaproteobacteria bacterium. GTDB lineage: Bacteria > Pseudomonadota > Alphaproteobacteria > ATCC43930 > CGMCC-115725 > AP-15. Next base: position 63,996 of record CAWGFH010000020.1, on the reverse strand, counting down.
AGAACCGAATAGACCTCGATTCCGCCGCTCGCTGCGACCGCCTCTGTCAAGGATGCAGCAACCAGGAGGACCTCTCCGGGCCCGGCACGGCTGTCCACGGCCGCCCTGTCGACGCGTATCGCCACGTAGTCGAGCGCCGCGCTGAAGGCGATCGCACGATTGCCAGGCAGGGTCCAAGGGGTCGTCGTCCAGATCACCGCTGAGGCGCCCGTGCCGTTAAGTGCCGGTAAGTTCGATCGGACGATCGGGAACCGCACCCACACTGTCGTCGAGGTGTGGTCGTAATACTCGACCTCGGCCTCGGCCAGCGCGGTCTGCTCGACGACCGACCACAAGACTGGCTTCGAGCCGCGGTAAAGTCCGCCATTGACGAGAAACTTGCCGATCTCGCGGACGATTTGCGCCTCGGCCGCATACGACATCGTCGTATAGGGGTTGTCCCAGTCGCCGGTAACGCCGAGGCGTTTGAACTCCTCCTTTTGCACCTCGATCCATTCGGCGGCGAACTCGCGGCATTCGCGGCGGAATTGATCGGCCGGGACGCTGTCCTTCGAAATCTTTTTTGCCCGGTATCTCTCCTCGATCATCCACTCGATCGGCAGGCCGTGGCAGTCCCAGCCCGGCACGTAGGGCGCATCCTTGCCGAGCATCTGCTGCGAGCGGTTGACGACATCCTTCAGGATCTTGTTCAGCGCGTGACCGATATGAAGGTGGCCGTTGGCATAGGGTGGCCCGTCATGAAGGACAAATTTCTCCCGGCCTTGCGAGCCCTCGCGCAGACGGCGGTAGAGGTCCATCCCTTCCCAACGCGCCAAGATCAGCGGCTCGCGCCTCGGCAGGTCGCCGCGCATCGGGAAGTCGGTCTTAGGCAGGAATACGGTCGGACGATAATCCGCAGGCATCGGAAATCCCTGGATAGAAGCCGAAAAAGGAAAGCGTCCCGATCCTCAGAAGAGGACCGGGCTGGTAATTCGCGATATCCAGGGGCAAGGCCACATCATGGCCGACATATAACAGTCACCTCGGCGAAGTACGAGGGGCAGTTGGCAGAGCGCCGAGCATATCGGAGCCGGGCTCTCGGCAAAGAGTCAGTTCCCGTGCCAGTTCAAGGTGACGCTCCGGCCGTTGCTGAAATTGCCGTCAGCGTCGATCCTGCCATCCTCGGCCATCAGCCGGCGATGGGCGGTCAGGTCGGCGGAAAGGCTCGTCGCCAGCTCGCGTTCGAGATCGGGGCGAGATCAGGGTTCGCCGGGCTGTCGGCTTCGACCACTGAAATTCCCTATTCGATCGGCGGGGTGGCGGCGAGGATCTTCGGGCGCGCTCCGCATCCGCGGCGATCTGCGCCTTCAGGGCGTCGAGCCCGGCGAATTTCTGCTCGGGACGGATGAAGTCGACCAACGCCACCCGCAGATGGCGGCCGTAGAGATCGACGTTGACGTCGAAAAGATGGGCTTCGAGGCGTGGTTCCGGGCTTCCTACCGTCGGGCGCAGGCCAATATTGGCGACCCCGTCGATCGTTCGGCCGGCAAGCGGATCGTCCGGTCCGTCGCCGCTGACCCGCACCGCGTAGACGCCAAAAGCCGGACGCAGATAATCGCCGAGGCCGAGATTGGCAGTCGGAAAGCCGATCGTCCGCCCGCGCCGGTCGCCTGTCGACACGCGGCCGTCGATCTCCCAAAAACGGCCGAGCAGCGCGGCCGCCTCACGCGGCTTTCCGGCCTTGAGCAATTCGCGGATATAAGTCGAGGAATAGACCGTCTGGTCAGAGCCGCGAATCGGCTCGATGACGGTGACGGCAAAGCCGCATTCGGCTCCCACGGCGCGCATAAAATCCGGCGTCCCCCGCCGGCTCTTGCCAAAGGTGCAGTCCCAGCCAACGACGACATGAGAGGCCCCGATCGCGCCGACGATGATCTCGGCAAGAAAATCCTCGGCACTCTTCGCGGCAAAGCCAAGGTCGAAATGCTGCACGAACAGCAGATCGACGCCAAGCCGGGCCAATTCCCGCTCCTTGACGCGAAAAGGGGTCAGCCGAAACGGTTCGGTCGCAGGCGAGAACACGCTGCGCGGATGCGGCTCGAAGGTTAATACCGCGGGCGGTCGGCCATGTTCCCGGGCCAGCTCGCGCACCCGGCCGATCAGCAGCGCGTGGCCGTGATGCAGCCCGTCGAAATTGCCCATCGCCAGGACCGCGCCGCTCGGATGGTGCGATTGAGGGCCGGGATGTCGGATGACGCGGATCACGGGATACGGATGCGGCGAAGCTTCAGCAATGGCCAATTGGCGCGAAAATAGCCCTAGCTGCAACCATAGGATAGCACGTTGCTTGTTCGGACCGTTCGCAGATCGGGACCGCGCAGCTTGCCGGACGTGCCGAGCCGCGAGCGGCACGGGCGCGCACCGAGAGCGAGTATGCTCTGATTCCGGCGTGGGAGACCGTTGCGTTGCTGCGCGCCACCCAATCGACGGCGTAATCCTTTATAGTCGGCGGCGAAGGTGGCGTCGGAGGACGGATGGGCGAGGAGCATGTGCCGCGCGAGCAGATGGAATACGACGTGGTCGTGGTCGGGGGTGGGCCTGCGGGTCTTGCCGCGGCGATCCGTCTGAAGCAGTTGGCCGCGGCGGCCGAACGCGAGCTCGCGGTCTGCGTCGTCGAAAAAGGCTCGGAGATCGGCGCCCACATTCTATCCGGCGCGGTGTTCGAACCGCGGGCGCTCAACGAGCTGATCCCCGACTGGCGCGAGCAGGGTGCGCCGCTCGTCACTCCGGCGACCGAAGATCGCTTTCTGCTGCTGACGCGGAGCCGCGCGCTGCGGCTGCCGACGCCGCCGCAAATGCGAAATCATGGCAACTATATCATCAGCCTGGGCAATCTATGCCGCTGGCTGGCCGAGCAGGCGGAGGGGCTCGGGGTCGAGATCTATCCCGGCTTTGCCGCCGCCGAAGTGCTGTACGACGATGCCGGGTTCGTCAGAGGGGTCGCCACCGGCGACATGGGGATCGGGAAGGGCGGCCAGCCGACCGAGCGCTACCAGCCTGGGGTTGAGCTGATCGCCAAAGAGACCTTGTTCGCCGAAGGCTGCCGCGGCTCGCTGACCAAGACCCTGATCGAACGCTTCCGGTTGCGCGATGGGCTCGATCCGCAAACCTATGCGATCGGCATCAAGGAATTATGGGAGGCGGCTCCACAGCGCCACCAGCTGGGGCTCGTCGTGCACACGATCGGCTGGCCGCTCGACACGGCCACTTATGGCGGCTCGTTCCTCTATCATCTCGAAGACCGGCAGATCGCGGTCGGACTGGTGGTCGGACTTGATTATCGCAACCCTTATTTGAACCCGTTCGAGGAATTTCAGCGCTTTAAGACGCATCCGGCGATCCGCCCGTTTTTCGAGGGCGGCCGCCGTATTTCCTACGGCGCCAGAGCGCTGAACGAGGGCGGTTTTCAATCGATCCCGAGGCTGGACTTTCCGGGCGGCGCTCTGATCGGCTGCGCCGCCGGCTATGTCAATGTGCCTAAGATCAAGGGCAGCCACACCGCGATGAAGTCAGGGATGGTAGCGGCCGAAGCCGTGTTTCGGCGACTTGCCGGCGATGATGCGGCCGAGGTCGGGCATGCGCTGCGGGAGAGCTGGGTGTGGGACGAGTTGCGCCGGGTGCGCAACATCCGGCCGAGCTTTCGCTGGGGCCTCTATGCCGGTCTCGCCTACTCGGCGCTCGACACCTATGTGCTGCGTGGTGCGGCCCCTTGGACCTTCCACCATCATCCCGACCATACGCAGTTGATCCCGGCCGCCGAAGCGCGGCGGATCGACTATCCCAGACCCGACGGCAAGATCAGCTTCGACCGGCTGTCCTCGGTGTTCATCTCGAACACCAACCACGAGGAGGATCAGCCGCCGCATCTGCGGCTGCGCGACCCGGCAAAGGCGATCAGCGCCAACTATCGGCTCTACGATTCCCCGGAACAGCGGTATTGTCCGGCCGGGGTGTACGAAATCGTGCAGCCGGCCGGTGCCGTCGACCCGTATTTGCAGATCAACGCGCAGAATTGCGTGCATTGCAAGACATGCGACATCAAGGACCCGGAGCAGAATATCGACTGGGTCGTTCCGGAGGGCGGCGGCGGACCCAATTATCCGAACATGTGACGTAGATCGGACGGGTGAAAGCAGATGGATTTCAGGGTGATCCGGCAGTTGACGATAAGCGCCGGCGTGGGGCTCTTGGTCACGGCTTTCGTAAGCACCGCCGGCATCGCGGCGCCGAACCCGCAGGAGGCGGCGAACCTGACGGATAATCCGTTCGGCGCCTATCTCGCCGGCCGGCACGCGCAGGAGGAGCGAGATTATGGCGCCGCCGCCTCATGGTTCGAGGCCGCTCTGAAGACCGATCAGCACTCGCCCGAGCTGATCAGCCGGACCTTCGACATGGACGCGCAGGCCGGCCGCTTCGAACAGGCGCGCCCGCTGGCCGATCAGGCGCTCAAGCTCGACAGCTCCGATGCGGTCGCCGGGCTGGTTCTGCTGGTCGATCGGGTTAAGGCGGGCGACTGGACGGCCGCGCTCGCCCGCGCCGACGCGCTCCCCGACGATGGGCTGCATCGCTATGTCGGCCCATTGGCGCGCGCCTGGACGCATATGGGGCTCGGCAACCTTGCCGCCGCCGATCTGGCGCTGCAGGACCTCGACAAATTCAACGGCTTCGCCCCGCTTAAATATTTCCAGCTTGGCCTGCTCTACGAGTTTGCCGGGAAGCCGGACAAGGCCGAAGCATATTTCAAGCAAACCCTCGACACGACGGGACAGCTCAATTGGCGGCTGACCGACGCCATGGCGAACTTTTACCAACGCCGCGGGCGGCCCGATCAAGCCGAGGCGGTCTATAAGCGGTTCATCAAAGAAAACACCGGCAGCGAGCTGGCGGAGGCTCTGCTTACGGCCAAACCGGTTCGGATGCCGCCGCCATTGGTCGCCTCGGCCACGGATGGCTTCGCCGAGGCTTTGTTCGACTTGGCCAGCGTCGTCAACCAGCCAGAAACGACCGATCTCGCGCTGCTCTATGTTCGCCTGCGCACTCGATTTGAAGCCGCAGTTTGCCGTTGGCCAGCTACTGCTTGCGGATATTCTGAGCGGTCAGAACAAGCCGCAGGAGAGCCTTGCGGTCCTCGCCAACATCCCGGCAAACTCGCGCTACTCGTGGTCGGCGCAGTTGCGCATGGCCGCCAATCTGGAGACTATCGGGCGCATCGACGAAGCGGTCGCCGAACTCCGGGTGATGGCGGCAAAGGAGCCCAGCCGGACCAGTGCCGAAATTCAGCTCGGCGACCTGTTACGCGGCCAGAAGCGCTTTTCCGAAATCGGCCGACGCCTACAGCGAGGCGATCCGGCGACTGAAGGCCGCCGGCACGGCGCCAAACTGGTCGCTGTATTACAGCCGCGGCATCGCCTTTGAACGCTCCGACCAATGGAACCGGGCCGAGGCCGACCTCGAACACGCGCTCGAGCTGAAGCCCGATCAGCCGCTCGTGCTCAACTACCTCGGCTATTCGTGGATTGACCGCGGCCAGCAACTCAAGCGAGGTCTGCAGATGATCGAGAAAGCGGTGGCCCTGCGGCCCGAAGACGGCTACATCGTCGACAGTCTGGGCTGGGCGCATTACCGCCTAGGCGACTACGCCGCCGCCGTGGAGTATCTGGAAAAGGCGGTCGAGCTGGTGCCGGACGATCCGACGATCAACGATCATCTGGGTGACGCATACTGGAAAAGCGGGCGGACCACCGAGGCCCGCTACCAATGGCGCCAAGCTCTGCAATTCAAACCGGACCAGGAAGACATCAAGCCGATCGAGGCCAAGCTGGACAGCGGACTGCCGACTACGAGCACCCGAGCCGGCGGCGGCTGAAGCGGCAGTGACGGTAACCGCCTTTGCCCCGGCAAAGGTCAATCTCTACCTTCACATCACCGGACGGCGAGCCGACGGCTATCATCTGCTCGACAGCCTGGTCGCCTTTGCCGATATCGGGGACCGGATCACCGCGCGACGGGCGGCTTCGCTGTCGCTCGAGGTCGGGGGGCCGGAGGCTCCGCAGCTCGCCGGTCCGAGCGAGGACAATCTAGTGCTGCGCGCCGCTCGTCTGCTCGCCGATCATGCTGGAATTGCCGACGGGGCGTCCCTCAATCTGGAAAAGAACCTACCGGTCGCTGCCGGCATCGGCGGCGGGTCGAGTGATGCGGCGGCGACCCTGCGCGCGCTCTGCAACCTGTGGCGCGTGCCGATCGAGGAAGAAGAGCTGCGCCGCCTCGGCGCCCAGCTCGGGGCCGACGTTCCGGCTTGCCTCTATGGCGGCGCCGCGTGGGTCGGCGGCGTGGGCGAGCGGGTCGCGGCCGCTCCGTCATTGCCGCCGGCCGGCATCGTGCTCGCTAACCCGCGGATCATGTTGCCGACCGCGGTGGTGTTCGCCGCACGGTGCGGCCCGTTCAGCGATGCTCCAGGAGTAATGCCAATACCCCGGGATGCTTGCGGTCTCGCCCAGGCGCTGCATTTTCGCCGCAACGATTTGACCGAGGCCGCGATCGGCTGCGTCCCCGAGATTGCCGCCTTGCTGGCGGCACTCGCGCGGCTCCCCGGCGCGCTGATCGCGCGCATGAGCGGCAGCGGCGCTACCTGCTTTGCCCTGTTCGCCGATCATCGGGCGGCGGCACAGGCGCGTGCCGCGCTCGCGGGGGCCGAGCCCGGATGGTGGTCGGCCGCCGGCAGCTTTGTTGCCGGGAAGCCGCGTTCCCGGTAATTTGCCGCTGTCTCGGCCGCTGGGGCGTAGCCAAGTGGTAAGGCAGCGGATTTTGATTCCGCCATTCCCAGGTTCGAATCCTGGCGCCCCAGCCAGATTATCAATCACCTAGACCAAAAATCCGCTGCCTTACCACTCGGTTGGGCGCGCAACGAATTGTGACATGACCCTTGGGTTTCGGCCATTTCGCACAGCTGACGTGCAACATGAATCGAGGGTGCAACAAAACGGACCATGGTGGCGGTCGCGTCCAACGATGGGTACCTGACGCCAGGGGTCCTTTCTCGATCCACCCCTATAACCGGCGGGCTTTCCTGGATCGGTAATTATGGCCTTTGGCGGCTTCGCCAAATATGATGAAGACTTGTACAGCAGTCTATGTGCGTTATTTACGTCCGCAGTCCGACGTGTTCTGCATAAAGTCCGGTAAACTGCGATTACGACGCTGATCAGGGAATTACAGTAACCATCAATATTAACAACGTCGAACGGCAGATAATCTATTCAGTGCTCGAAATTAAAATATAGTGGCAAGGAAACAAAAACTGTTTTCGGCCAGATGGATCAGGAATTTCGTGAGAAGATAAAAAAAGCGCGGGACGATGCCCACGAACCATAATCATGCGAGAGTGCCGCGAGGGGGGCCCCAATTACGAAATGATTCTAAGCGTCCTAAATCAAGCGTTCTGCATCATTGGAATCCCGTTCATTGACCTTTCTCGATGCAGATTTCTGATGCACAATCACGGCATGATTTACAGCCTCGCCTGTCTCGACCGCTTAAGCTGATGAAGGCCCTCGCCCTGGCTATGTCGTCATCTCCCCCCGTTGACCGGTCTGTCACCCAACGCAAATTCCAGTGATCGAGCGGTCACCCAATTAAGATTCTCTGGCATGACAGCATCGGCACGTCGCTCTGTGCCGGATCTCACCGCCGGTCATTTTTCCCGAGCGTCGCGGCGGTGGCTGCCAGCGGCGTTGCGCTCGCCAATTTGTGCGCCCGTTACTTCGAGCGTTCGTAACGTCCGACGATCTTAGCCGTAGCCAGTGTGTTGGGACTTAGTGCGAAGCTGACCGCGTCACCCGACGCGGTGCTGTCCAGCGGTAATCGGGCAACTTTGAGCGCGTACACTCTGACCTCATAGTGATGCGCATGGTCGCCGACCGGTGGGCACGGACCGCCATATTGTGAAAGTCCGAAATCATTACGCCCTTGGCTCGCGCCTGCGGGCAAACCGCTTGAGCCTTGGCTGCCGGCGCCAGCCGCCAGGCTATGCACTGTCGCCGGAATGTTGAACACCGTCCAATGCCACAACCCCGCGCCCGCCCGCGCATCGGAATCGAACATTGTCACCGCAAAGCTCTGTGTGCCGGCGGGCTCGCCCGACCAGGAGAGCGCCGGCGACATGTTTTGCCCTTTGCAGTCGGTGAAAGCCTGAGCAAGCGCCATCGGGGTGCCGCCTTTGACCTGCGTCGAGCTCAGCTTGAATTCCGCAGCAAGCGCCGGCGTTGCCACGGCCGCCAATAGGCCTCCCAGTATCAACCAGCGCATCTCTCCTCCCTTTGTCAATTGGGCAGCACAAGCCCCCTTAAACCGATCACAATCGCACTGCCGTGAAGCGGGAGCGATTTCTCAGGGATCATACGGTAGGTCGAGGCCCGGGCGAAGCCCACCAAAACGGCGGGCAGGCGCTGGATACCGCTGCGCTCAGCCCATCATCTCAACTCGACTAGGGCACCTTAAATGAGCGCCGGATAGCCTCACCCGCTCGGCGCATAAAAAATGGATTGGAGCACGAATTGATCATCTGCGATCAGGTGGAAGCCGAGACGGCGGAGAAGAGTTCGGGCACCCCTCCCCCGCCTACCCGCGCTACGTCACGTAGATGTTACGGTCGAGCTGCAGCCGCCTCGGTCTAGGCCGGCCATTTCCAATCGACGATCTCCGGCCGGTCGATCCCTTCCTCATAGGCGTAATGGCGGCAGTCGATCTGTTGGTTCATCAGCGCTTCGCGAGCGTGTGATCCCCTCACTTTAAGCGAAGGCACCCGGTCGATCGCGTCCATGGCCAAAGTAAAGCGATCGACCTGATTTTGAATGGCGAGTTCCATCGGCGTATTGATATTGCCCTTTTCCTTGTAACCGCGGACGTGAATGTTGTCGTGATTGGTCCGGCGGTAAGTCAGCCGATGGATCAGCCACGGATAGGCATGGAAGTTGAAAATTACCGGCTTGTCGGGGGTAAACAGGGCATCGAATTCGCGGTCGGAAAATCCGTGCGGATGCTCGGTATCGGGCAGCAACCGGAACAGATCCACGACGTTGACGAAACGCACCTTCAGATCCGGGAAGTGCTGCCGCAGCAAGGCGGTAGCGGCGAGTGCCTCCATCGTCGCGATATCGCCGCAGCTCGCCATCACCAGATCGGGTTCACTGTCCTGATCGCTGCTGGCCCATGTCCAGATGCCCGCGCCCTTCGTGCAATGCTTAATTGCGTCGTCCATATCGAGATATTGCAGGTGCGGCTGCTTGTCGGCGACGATCACGTTGACGTAATTGCAGCTCCGCAGGCAGTGATCGGCGACGGACAACAGGCAATTCGCATCCGGCGGCAGATAGATTCGAGTGACGCTCGGGCTCTTATTGGCGACCACATCGAGGAACCCGGGATCCTGATGCGTGAAACCGTTGTGATCCTGCCGCCACACGGTGGAGGTGATCAGCAGGTTGAGTGAAGCGACGTCGGCGCGCCAAGGCAGCTCCCGGCACTTCTCCAACCATTTGGCGTGCTGGTTGAACATCGAATCGATGACATGGACAAAGGCTTCATAGGACGACAGGAAGCCGTGCCGGCCGGTCAGCAGGTAGCCTTCCAGCCAGCCCTCCAAGGTATGCTCGCTGAGCATCTCCATGACGCGGCCGTCCGGCGCCAGCTCGCCACCATCGGCATCTTCAGGAAAATATTCGCCGAGCCAGGTCTTCTTGGTCACCTCGTAAAGTGCGGTCAGCCGGTTGGAGGCATTCTCGTCCGGACTGAGCACACGAAAGTTCGTCGTGTTGTCCCGCATCGTGTCGCGCAGGAACTGTCCCAAGATCTGGGTCGGTCCGACCTCGGTGCTACCCGGCTTCTCGACCTTCACCGCATAGCCGCGGAAGTCCGGCAGTTTGAGTGCTTTGCGCAGCAATCCGCCATTGGCGTGCGGATTGGCGCCCATACGGCGCTCGCCTTTCGGAGCAAGCTCGCGAAGCTCCGAGCGCAGACGCCCCGCCTCGTCGAACAGCTCCTGCGGCCGGTAGCTGCGCAGCCAATCCTCGAGCAACGCCAGATGCGCCGGATTTTCGTGCATCTCGGCCATCGGCACCTGATGAGCGCGCCAGAAGCCTTCGACCTTGTGCCCATCGACCTCCTTCGGACCAGTCCAGCCCTTCGGGCTGCGCAATATCACCATCGGCCATCTCGGCCGCTTGACCTTGGCCCCCGAGCTGCGCGCCTCCTGCTGGATATGCCGGATCTGCTGCACGCAGTGCTCGAGGGTCGCCGCCAAGGCCTGATGCATGCTGGCGGGATCGGAGCCCTCGACGAAACAGGGCTCGTATCCGTAACCTCGGAACAGTGCTTCGATCTCCTCGTGCGGGATGCGGGCGAGAATGGTCGGGTTCGCGATCTTGTAGCCGTTCAGATGCAACACCGGCAGCACTGCGCCGTCGCGCGCCGGGTTGAGAAACTTGTTCGAGTGCCACGCGGTCGCCAGCGGGCCGGTTTCCGACTCGCCGTCCCCGACCATTACGGTCACGATCAGATCGGGGTTGTCGAAGGCGGCGCCGTAGGCATGCGAGACCGAATATCCGAGTTCGCCCCCTTCGTGGATCGAACCCGGCGTCTCCGGGGTGCAATGGCTGCCGATGCCGCCCGGGAACGAAAACTGCTTGAATAGCCGCAGCAATCCGTCCGTATTCTCGGAAACATCGCTGTAGATTTCCGAATAAGTGCCTTCCAGATAGGTGTTCGAGATAAGTGCGGGCGCGCCGTGCCCCGGCCCGGCGAGGAATATGACGTTCAGGTCATCTTTCTTGATTAGCCGATTGAGGTGAATATAGGTCAGGCTCATGCCCGGATCCGACCCCCAATGACCGAGCAGGCGCCGCTTGATGTGCTCGGGTTTCAATGGCTCACGAAGGAGTGGATTGTCGCGCAGGTAGATCATTCCGGCAGACAGGAACAAGGTGGCGTTCCAATAAGCCTGCATCCGTCTCAGTTCATCGGGATCGAGCGGGCCGCCTTTCACGGTGGAGCGCGCCGGGCCGTAGGCGCTGATCGCCTGCATTTCAGTCGTGGTCGAGTTCATTCGTCCCTCCGAGATGCGCCTCAGCGGCAAGGTATAGCGTCACAAACGTGCAGCATTGATCCTCCTCAAGCGCTGGACAGAAAGCCAACGTGCTCCAATAGTCGGCCAAAGTCACGGCGGTCGATCGCGAGCTACCAGCCCCCGGCATGACTAAGCATTCAGTCAATTGATCATTGCAATTTCATGACAGCAAGGAATGCTCAGCCATGCTAACCGGGACGATCCAGCCTCGAGGCAGGAGCTTCCCGCTGGGCGCGACGCTCGTCCCCGGCGGCGCGAATTTCAGCGTGTTCGCCAAGCACAGTGCGGCGGCCCAGCTATTGCTGTTCGACGACGTCGACGCCGCGAAGCCGTCGCACGTCATCGACCTCGATCCGAGGATCGACCGCACCTATCATTATTGGCACGTCTTTGTACCCGGCGTCATCGCGGGCCAAATCTATGCCTATCGCGTCGCCGGGCCGTTCGATCCCCCGCGCGGGCTGCGCTTCGATCCGGAGAAGGTGCTGCTCGACCCTTATGGAAGATGCATCGCCCGGCCGGCGGGCCGCGGCCGCGAGGCGGCAGGGAATCCTGGGGATAATGCCGCGACGGCGCTGAAGAACGTGGTCGTCGACCCCGAAGGCTATGACTGGGAGGGAGACACGCCGCTCGGCCGCCCCTTCGCCAAGACGGTCATCTATGAGATGCATGTCGGCGGGTTCACCAGTCACCCGAGTTCTGGCCTCGCCCCCAGAAAGCGAGGCACTTATGCGGGGTTGATCGAGAAGCTTCCCTACCTGCAGGACCTTGGCGTCAGCGCAGTCGAGTTGCTCCCAGTCTTCGCTTTTGACGAGGAAGACGGGCCGCCGGGCCTTGGCAACTACTGGGGATATCAGCCGCTTTCGTTCTTCGCGCCGCACGCCGCCTACAGTTCGCGACAGAACCCGCTTGGCGTGCTCGACGAGTTTCGCGACATGGTCAAGGCGCTCCATCGCGCCGGGATCGAAATCATCCTCGACGTCGTCTATAACCACACGGCGGAGGGCAGCGAAGCCGGCCCTACCATCTGCTTTCGCGGCCTGGCGAACGATACGTATTACATCCTGGCAGAGGACAAATCCCGCTACGCCGACTACACCGGCTGCGGCAACACGCTGAACGCCAATGAGCCGATTGTTCGGCGGCTGATCATCGACAGCCTGCGCTATTGGGTCAGCGAGATGCACGTCGACGGCTTTCGCTTCGATCTTGCCTCGATCCTTTCACGCGATCAGGACGGCCGCCCGATGGCGGCGCCGCCGATCCTGTGGGACATCGAATCCGATCCAATTCTGGCCAATGTGAAGCTGATCGCCGAAGCCTGGGACGCCGCCGGCCTTTATCAAGTCGGCTCGTTCGCCGGCGACAGCTGGAAGGAATGGAACGGGCGCTTTCGGGACGACTTGCGGTCCTTTTTGAAAGGCGACAATGGAACGGTCCGGGCGATGGCTTTCAGGCTGATGGGTAGCCCGGACATCTACGAGCATGAACAGCGCGAAGCCGAGCAGAGCATCAATTTCGCTACTTGCCACGACGGCTTCACGCTCAACGATCTGGTGTCCTTCAACAGCAAGCATAACGAGGTCAACGGCGAAGAGAACCGAGACGGCGCGGACTATAATCTCAGCTGGAATTGCGGCATCGAGGGTCCGACTGCCGACCCCGAGGTTGCGCGGCTCCGCAACCGCCAAATCAAAAACTTCTTGACCCTGACCGTGCTGGCAACCGGGACGCCGATGCTACTGATGGGCGACGAGGTGCGGCGCAGCCAGGGCGGCAACAACAATGCGTACTGCCAGAACAACGAAATTTCCTGGTTCGATTGGGACCTGACGGCGAGGCACGCCGACATTCACCGCTTCGTCAAGGAACTGATTGCGCTGCGCATGAACCGCAATCTGCCGGTAGAGCGGTTGGACATGACCCTGGCCGAGCTGTTGCGCCGACAGCCCGTCCGATGGCATGGCGTCAAATTGGATGCGCCCGATTGGGGTCATGAATCGCACACTCTCGCAGCTACAGTCGAGCTGTTGGGATACCCGCTGGTGCTGCATCTTATGATCAACGCCTATTGGGAGGCGCTCGCGTTTGAAATTCCAACGGCAAAAGAGGCGTGGCGACGGTGCCTCGACACCTCCCTCGATCCGCCCGATGATATCCGTGGCTGGACCGAGGCCCCGACGCTGCAGGGCACGATTTACCGGGTCGAGGCCCGCAGCATCGTCCTTCTCCTCGCGCAAACCTGAAGGACCCGTTCACGGGAAATAAGGATCCGCTCGCGGAAAAATCGACCATCTGCCGGCAAACAGGCCGGGAGAACGGGAATACGACAGTTCGGTGCGGTCGCCGCGTGCTTATGGCCGACGGGCGCTCAGGATCTTGCTAGTATCCGGGGGGCGTTGCGCTGGTTGTTCCGGTGCCGCCCGATCCGCTAACCGGGCCCAACGTTACCTCCGTCGGCAGCGGGTTGACTTTATCGTCGAGGTAACGGGCGACGGCGGCAGCAGCCGGCTTGCCGTCGGCAGGCCCCAGCGGGCGGCCCTCGGCGAGATCGGCCGGGTTCGCCACCATCAGACCGAGATTGACCGCATCGGAGCAGCCGAAATTACTCGACGTCTGGTTGGTGAAGTCGCTGCCCGGACCCATGCTCCAATTCGGGCAGGGCGGCAGGGTGACGACGTAGCGGTCGACCATGACGATTGCGCGGTTGGGCGCCACCCAGGCGATCGGCCGGATATCGGCGACGATTCCCCAGCGCAGCAGCCGGCCGGCGATCACCGCGCTGCGCGCCTCGGCCAAGGTCGGCGGGCCAGAGGCGGCAACCACGACGCGATCCGCTGGGCGAATCCCGCCCGCGGCGACGAGCCGGTAGAGCCTCGCATCCTCTCCGCGGGAGAGGCGGGCCGAGCCTGGGGCGAACGCGAACACCGATTGGCCGGTGGCGCCTTGGACCTGCAGCGCCGCCGGCGCTTCGGTCTTGGTGTATTCGGCAACCGCAGGCACACAGGCGGCGAGCGCCAGCAGCAGCATCATGGAAATCGGGTAACGCCCTGCGTGCATGGCGGTGCTCCCGGTCAATTCAGTTGAAGGCCGCCGGGGCCGATCAAACCCTTGCCCCCGGCCCCAAGGGGTCCGCGCGCCGGCCCCGGCAGGCCCTGCTGCCACTTATCGCCAAACAGCACCTGCTGCACGTCGTGCGGCGGCGTGAACCCTTCGGTCGGGCCCGCCATCTCCGTTGACGATGGCCTGACCAGGTAAGGGGTGACGATGATGACCAGTTCGCTCTCGTTGTTCTGGAACTTGTTGGAGCGGAACAGCGCGCCGATGACCGGAAGGTCGCCGAGCCATGGCACTTTCGAGATGTCCTGCGAGGTGTTGTGCATTAGCAGCCCGGCGAGCGCGAAGCTTTCACCGCTGCCGAGTTCGACCGAGGTTTCGGCGCGGCGCACGGTAAGCGCCGGGATCGAGAAAGCCATTCGCATTTATTGCGTTCGAGTAATCGAGCTGGCTCACTTCGGGCCGAACCCTGAGATTGAGATGGTTAGCGTCGACGATCGTCGGCGTAAACGCTAGCTGAACGCCGTATTGCTGGAATTGGACCGAAATTGTCGGCGCGGTTCCGGCCGCCACCGACTGCACCACCGGGATCGGATACTCGCCACCAGCCAGAAAGCTGGCGGTCTGGCCCGACATCGCGATCAAATTGGGCTCGGCCAGAATGGTGATGAACCCCTCGGTCGCCAGCGCCTCCACGGTGGCGGCGGCTTGAAAGGGGAACATACCAACAGTCAAAAAATTCGAGGTCTGCGGAATCGCGGTCGTGATTAATGTGCTAGTGGCGGACAAGTATGTTGCGCGGCGATGCGTTATTCGTCGTAACGAATTGTACCTCGTTATTGGGACCGAACTTGGTCCAGTCGACGCCGATTTGTTTCAAAATATTGCGGTCGACCTCGGCGATGCGCACCCGGAGGCTAACTTGGTTCGGGGTCTCGACCGAAAGCCGGTTGATCACCTGACCGCCCTTGACCGCAGTCGCGACGGCGGTCGCCAGCGCTCGGGCTTTTTCTGCTTGTCCGGAACTGGCGACAGAGCCGCTCAACACCAGATTGCTCCCGACTGAATCCGCGGCGATCGAGGCACCCGGTACCAGCCGCGTGAGCGATTGACGCAATTGCGACAGATCGAGCGAAACCCGGATCGGCGCGTTCAGCAGGACGTTCTCCTCGGCCCCCACAGCATAGATCACCGTTTCGCCCGGTGCCTTTGCGGTGATGTAGATCAATTTTGGCGACTTTACCTGGACATCGGCGATGTCGGGATTGGCGACAAACACCGTGGCCGCCGGTTGCGCCAATTGGACAAGCGTTCCCTTGTCGACTTCGAGCACGATTGGGCGGCCATTAGCCGGCACCATATGGGTGGAGCCCTGGACTCCCGCCGGGAGACCTTGACCAACGGCAGAAGACCGCTGCTGCGCAAGCGCGCTCGTACCGGCCAGGGCCAGCAGGATCAGTGACCCGGCGAGACTGACGAGCGGCCAAAGACGCATCACCGACCCCCTCTCAGGAACCCGATACAATTGCACTATTTCCTTTTAGCGCGCAATAGGTTGACATCCGCGTTATGTTTCCCCACATCCTGTGTTCCCATCCTGCAATGGTGGGCGATTATCGCGCCCACACCGTCAAAGAATAGTCATGCCGTTTCCAATGAGCGCCACGACAGGCACCTGACCCTGCGCTCGTGTCAGCAGTGCCGGTGTGCTATCCGCGCGAACTGGCGACTTTGCCTCGAGGTTCTTCATCGCCTCAATGTCACGTTAAACATAGCTTCTGAACATGGAATAAAAATAAGTTTGCAAAGCTCATCTTTTGAGAGTTATATTATAAAGTGTGAATTCAGAGAAATCGAGCAGTGGCGACCCTGAAATCGAACGCTGATCGCCAGTTAGATAACGAGTACGAATATGGGGTTGGCTTTCACAGGGCCAATTCATCGATCGCGGTCCGCTCAGCCCAGCGGATTATACCCAAGTTGACCGCTACCCTTTCGGTACGCAGTGTCGTGGATTTTGGCTGTGGGCGCGGCGCGTGGCTCAGCGTTTGGGCTGGTGCCGGGGCCTCGGTGACCGGCGTCGATGGGTCCTTCGTGGACAGACGTCAGCTGTTGTTCAATCCTGCCTATTTTCATAACGCCGATCTCAGCAAACCCATTAAGCTAGGTGTTGAAGCCAAGAACGTTGTTCAGCTTGGAGGCGGCGGTTGCCCGCCGAGAGCTGAGTGTGGGCGGGTATAGTTGTATTCGGCGATCCAGGGCTGCATGGCGTTTCCTCGCTCGGCCGAGGATTGGTAGGCACGGGCGTAGGCCCACTCGCGCAGGCTCGTTTGGATGAAGCGCTCGGCCTTGCCGTTGGTGCGCGGCGTGTAGGGCCGGGTGCGGATATGCTTGAGCCTGGCCTGGGCGCAGGCGGCGCGGAAGTCATGGCTCCTATAGGCCGAGCCGTTGTCGGTCATGATGCGTTCGACGGCGACGCCGTGACGGGCGAACCAGTCGAGCGCGCGGCCGAGGAAGGCGATGGCGCTTTCCTTCTTCTCGTCCGGCAGCAGCTCGGTGTAGGCCAGGCGCGAGGCGTCATCGATGCCGACATGCAGCACCTCCCAGCCGATGCCATGGTGGCGATTGCTAGCTCCGGTACGGTCGCCGGTGATGCGGTGACCGCCTCCGCCGATGCGACCGAGCTTCTTGGTATCGAGATGCAACAGCTCGCCCGGCCGCTCGCGCTGGTAACGCACGATCGGCGGCGGCGGATCGAGCGCCTTCAGCCGGCCGAGACCGAGCCGGCGCAGGACCACACCTACGGTCGAGCGCGGCCGGCCGAGCTGGCGCGCGATCCGATCGCCTGTCATGCGCTGCCGGCGCAACCGTTCGATCTCCCCGTCTCGTTCGCGGGAGCGCGCTCGCGCTATCGGCCGGGCGTCGAGCTGCGGTCCTGCCAGGCCATCTCGCCGCCCGCCCGAAACCGATCCAGCCACTTGTATGCACGGCGCTGCGACAGAGCGGATGCCACCGCGGCATCTGCAACCTTCCAACCCTCATCCTCGATCCGCAAAACCATCAACAGTCGACTCTGCGGCGTGGCGCGCATTCTTATGGATGTTCATCCGGGGCTCCGGCATAGTCTGGTCGGCTTCGCAATCACAGCCTCACACCCCAGACCCGGATGAACAACTCCCATAGAGGTGTCTACGGCGGGACCGGCGATAAGCCGAGACAACACCGACTTATCGAGCCCGATATTGGCTGCAGCGGAAGATTTGCGGTCACGCTGTGGCCGCGACGGCCGGCATCGCGGCGGGGGTATTTGGCACCGCTCGGCGTTCCGCCACGGAGAATAAGATGTAGAGCGCCCACAATTTTTTGCCATGGTCGCGGCGGCCCGACATGTGCTCGTCGAGCAAGGCTTCGATTGCGGCGCGCTCGAACCAATCGGCAACCCGATTGCGGCGCGACAGCAAGACATCGCGACAGCGCTCACCGAACAATGTGCGGATCAGCGTCCCGATCGGCACCGCGAAGCCGTGCTTTTTTCGGCCAACGATCGCCTCCGGTAGATAGCGGCGCGCAAGCTGCTTGAGAGCGTACTTTCTGGTCCGCCCGTTCAGCTTGAGCGCGGTCGGCAAGGCGCAGGCATATTCGGCAAAGCGCCGATCGAGGAACGGCGCCCGCACCTCGAGGCCGTTGAACATCGAGGCGCGATCGGTCTTGGTCAGGATATCGTCGGGCAGATAGGTGACCAGAAACAGGTAAAGCAGCATCCCGACCGGTCCCAAGCCGGCGGCGTCCGCGGCGCAGCGATCGATCGGCGCAAAGGCGCGGTCGAGCGCCTCGACAGGCAACGCCGAACGCCGCCACAGCGCCGACAAATGCGCGGGAGCGAACGGAGCCATCCACAAAAAGGATTGCCGCGCCACCGCCGCCCCGAAACCCTGCGCGAGCTGGCGCAACAGAAAGCGCCGGCTCATATATCCCTCCGCACCTGGCAGCGCTTCGATGGCGCGGCCCAGCGCGTTGCCGAAGGCCGACGGCACCAGACGCATCGCCGATGCAAAATGCTGCACCCGATAATTCGGATAGCCCGCAAACAGCTCGTCGGCGCCGTCACCGCCGAGAGCCACCGTCATCGTCTGCCGCGCCGCCCGGCAGACGAGATAGCTCGGCAACAGCGAGGAATCCCCGAGCGGTTCGCTCAATCTATCGCTGACCGCGTCGAAGGCGTCGACGAGGTCACCGCCGCCCAGTTCGACGATTTCGTGGCGCAGGCCGAGATGGCTCGCGACGGCGACGGCATGCGGCGTCTCATCGAAGCCGTGGCCGCCGACCCGAACGGTAAATGCCGTCAAATCGGGCGCGGCTTCCGCGGCATAAGCCGCGATCAAGCTCGAGTCGATCCCGCCCGACAGAAAGACCCCGACCGGCACATCGGCGACGACGCAGCGGCGCACCGATTGACGGAGCAACTCATCGAGCTGATCAGTCGCTTCGTTCGGATCAATCTGATGAGGATCGAGATGCGGGCGCCAGTAATTTTCCAGGCTGATCCGGCCCTCGGCATAGGTCAGGATGGTTCCCGGTTCGAGCTTCTCGATCCCTGTCCACCCCGACCCGGTCCGCGGCAGATATTCGAACAGCAGATGGCGATAGGCGGCGACCGGGTCGGGCTCGGCATCGCGGAACGCCGGGTGGCAAAACAAAGCGGCCGCTTCCGAGGCGAACACCAGCTGCCCCTTGGCGACACCGTAGTAAAGCGGCTTTTCACCGAAACGGTCGCGTACCAAGTAAAGGGCGCCGCTGGCGCCGTCGCGAAAGGCAAAGGCGAACATGCCGTCGATTCGCGATACGGCGCCGCGCACCCCGTCGCGGCGGATCAGCTGGAACAGAACCTCGGTATCCGAACGGTCGCGCAGAGCGATGCCGGCGGCACGCAGCTCGGCGGCGAGCGCCCGATAGCCGTAGATCTCGCCGTTGAAGGTCAGCGCGTCACCGGTCGCGGCGTCGGCGCGCGGCTGGGCGCCCCCGGCGAGGTCGATTATCGCCAACCTGGTATGGCCGAACGCGATGCGGTCGTCGACAAAGCAGCCATTGCCGTCCGGCCCGCGATGGGCGAGTGCGCAGTTCATCGCGGCGATCACGAGCTCCGCGTCGTGACCCGGAGCCGTAAACCCCGCTATCCCGCACATCTGACTATCGAGGCGCCGCCGCTACGCTTACGCACCCCTAATCGATCAACTCCGGCAGCCCATAGCCGACTTGTTTGCCGGCAACCGACGGCCCTGAAATGCCGCCGCGGGCGATATCGGTAATTTTCGGAACCGGCAATTGTATCGGATAGGGTCTATCGGTTTCGGGCTGCTCCGGTCCGGCAGTCTTGAGGTTGACGTAATCCAATCCGACGAAATCGCGAAATCCGAGCTGCCATACTTTCAGCCGCCGTTCCCGCATTTCCATGTCCTCGGCCCAGACCGAATAGAACCACCGCCGCATCAGGCGGTGAAAGAACGGCTGCAGCCAGGCGAAGATACCCGGCACCGTCAATTGGCTTTCCACTGTAACGCGGCAGCCATTGGGAGCCATGTCCTCGAAGTGAAAATCTTGTTCGAGCAACAGCCCGAACGGCCCGAAATGGAATGAGCGCATCCAATTCTCCGATTTGAGATAACCGAATTGGGTCGCCCACAATTTCACCGGAATGAACGGCAAGGTCGCGCTGCGCTGTGAAAAACACCAATTGTCGGCTTCGGCGAGAATTCGAACATGGCGATAGTGCGCGGCATGGGTGCCGACCACATGCTCATGATCGAAGTAGTTCCAGATCATCAGTCCCTTCGGAAACGGGACCTGTTCGGAAAACATCGACTTGAGTAGCGCCATAACTGATATTCCCAATCGCCGCTATCAATCAATCTGCCGAGACACGGGCTCTATTTGATCTTCAACCAGTTGAGCATAAATACTGCCATTTTCGATTTTAATTTTGTATTCGCGCAGTTTCAGCTTGGGAAATGATGCGCATTGCCCGCTGTCGGCATCGAATTGAAGATTATGCCAAAGGCAGGTGAATCGGCCGCTGTCCAGCTGGTAATAGCCGACCGGACCGCCGAAATGGGGGCATATGTTGCTGAGGGCGCGAACGGCGCCGTTGCGGCGAAACACCAAAATATCGTGATTGCCCACCCAGCGCGAAAACTGCCCGGCGGCGTCGAGCTCCGCCACTCGTCCGATTTTGACAAACCGGTCGAGGCTGTCATCCACCGAAGCCGACACCGCCGTCGCTTCCTCCATCGATCGCTCGGGGTGTGGTGATTATCGCCGCGCGCCCGCCGACCCGGAACACCCAGAAAAAAAAGATCAGAAAATTGACGGCCGGTATCAACGCCCAGTTCAGAGCGATCCCGAAGAGGTACGAGCGGCCGAGGACCTGGGTCACCCAATACATGCCGCCAACCGCGATCAGAAAGGTCGAGCTTGTCGTAACGGCGAAGCGTAACGGCTGGAACGTATCTCGCACCGCATCGAAGAAAGAAACATATCGGTGGGCCAAATAAGCGATCGGCAGCATCGCGATGAACGCGAGCGCGCTTGCCAATATCGGATTGTGGCTTGGCAGCCAGCCGACGACGAGCACCACCGCGAGGCTGTACGCAACCGAGACCGTCAGACCAACGACGCCGTAGCGCAGGATTCGCTGCAAAAGGCGGATAGCGTCCGTCCGGCGGATCAATGGCACGCCTTGCGAAAAACAATGCGCATCGAGTCGAACAGGTTGACGGGAACTCCAACCTTGTTCGCCGGTGAGAGCAGGGATGGCGGAAATTGCCGCCCCGTGCACCGACCAATCAGTTGCAGGACCAGCGAGACCGGCACCCGCTTCCACGGATGGGCGAAATCAGCGACCATAAGTCCCGCCGCAGCTGCCATTTTATCGAGGCTGACTAGTGTGAAATACCACAGATGCTGCGGCGGGGTCATGTTGCGCCAGCGCTTCCCGCTGATCCTCGCAAGTACCGAAGCGAAATCCGGCGTCGTCAACATCAGTGCGCCGCCCGGCCGCAGAACTTCGGCGCAGCGGCACAGCATGGCCTTGGGATCTTCGAGGTGCTCGATGACGTCGAGCATGACGATGACGTCGACCGGTCCCACCTCCTCCAACATTTGCCGGGTAAGGCTGCCGGTGCGGACGTCGAGCCCGCGCGCCCGCGCGAACGCCGCCGCGTCGCCTGCGAGTTCGACGCCGTGCACCTCGTAATGGGCGCTGGCTTCGAGCAGGAAGAACCCATAAGCCGAGCCGATCTCGAGGAGGCGGCCGGACGGGACGATCCGGCGTAGGCGACCGATGATCGTGCGAAATTCCGCCCTCAGTATTTGTTCGCTGGCCAGATAGTTGGGATAGCCGCCCTTCGTCGCACTATTGAAATATTCCCAATCATAATACGTCGCGGGATTGAAATCTTCCTGAACCGCCGCGCCGAGCCCGCAGCCCGCGCAGCGAAATACGCGGCTGCCGTTCTTGCTCCAGAGTAACCGATGCTCGGTTTCGCTGTCGCAAGCCGGGCACTGCCGGCGATCGGCCGTCGTCATGGCTGCCGCTCGGTCGGAGGCGACTACCACCGGCGCGGCGCCACGCTCAATTGCGGCTGCCCCGGATGCCGCACCACGCGTTTGATCTTGTAAGGCGGCCGGCCGCGGGATTCGTAATAGATCCGCGCCTGCACCTCGGCGATGATGCCGAGCAGCAGAAAGAGGATGCCGGATAGGCCGACCACGGCGGCGAGCAATGGCAGCGGGGTCTGGATCAGCGAGGTGCCGTTGACGTATTTGAGCGCCAAAGCCCAGCCGAAAATCGCCACGGACAGACCGAGAAACGCGAACGCCAATTTGCCGAAGAACTGGATCGGCCGGTCGAATGCGCGGTCGATGAAATAGACCATCAGCAGGTCGAGCATGACCCGCGAGATGCGGCCGAGACCGTATTTCGACTTGCCGTAGCGGCGCGGATGATGGGTTACCGGCAATTCGGTGACCCGCGCCCCCTCCCAGGCGGCGTAGATCGGAATGAAGCGGTGCATCTCGCCATAGAGGCGTACGTCTTCGACCACCTCGCGCCGGTAGGCTTTGAGGGTGCAGCCGTAATCGTGCAACGGCACTCGGACCACGGCCGAGATCAACCGGTTGGCGATGAGCGAGGGCAGCCGCCGGGTCAATGCATTATCCTCACGCACCAGGCGCCAGCCGGAGACGACATCGAAGCCCTCGTCGAGTTTGGCCAGCAGGCGCGGGATGTCGGCAGGGTCGTTCTGGCCGTCGCCATCCATTGGGATGATCACATCGCCGGTGCTGTGCTGGATCGCCGCCATCAGCGCCGCGGTCTGGCCATAGTTACGCGACAGGTGCAAGACTGCCACCCGCGGATCGGCCTCGGCGAACGCGTCGAGCACCGCCGCCGAACCATCCCTCGACCCGTCATCGGCAAAGATGATCTCGGTCGATAGCGGCAGATGGTCGAGCGTCTCGCTCAACGCCCGGTACAAATGCGGCAAGGTCTCCGCCTCGTTGAACACCGGGATGACGACAGAGACGTCCATCTGGCTCCGGTCAGGCCGCGAGCAGTCGAGAATAGTATCCACAGCACCAAATCATTGAAATAGGGTGAGCAGATCCCGTTTGGTTGCAGGCGTCGCCCGCTGTGCACCACGATCCCGCGCCTTCATCGCGAACCCCGGGCCCGGCGGCGGCATTGCCCAACCACCACCATCGGCGGGAACTATGTAGTGCCGACGGGGACCAACCGGACGGCGGTCAGAGACGATGCAATCTGCTGAAAGATCTGCGCTATAGTCGTGTAGGGATGACTTGATTTGCAGCCGGACGATGTGCCGTCGGTGGAATAGAATCTTGGTCGAAATCGGGGGCATAGTAGGGGGACGCCGTAGTCGGGGTGTTGGCGATGTCCTGCATCGCCGCGCAAGAGGTCCCGTTTGACCCCTTGCTCCAAGACGGCGGGTTGACTGTAGCCGTGTCGTTACATGTCGTCGAGCCGTCGTCGTAATAGACCGCATACACCCACGTCCCCGCCTTTGCCGCATTCTGGGCCGCGGTGATCGCCGCATGGCATTGCGAATTCTGATTGGCGGTCAGCAGCGGCCCCATCTGCGTCGAACTCGAACTGGCCGCTCCGTCGCTCAGGATGATGATCACATTCTGCCCTGCCGCCTGTCCGGCGGCGACGCGGGCCGCGCTTGCCGCGGCAACGGCGGTCTGCGCCGCATTGATCGCATCGGCGTAGTAGGTGCCGAGGCCACCCGGCGTTCCGAGGCAGTTCGTGTTGGTCGCCGCCACGATATCAGAAGCGGAGTTGAGCGTGGTTGATGTGTCCGAGACGCGGTAGTCGTTGACGAAATTGGTCAGCTGGTAGAGCGGCGCTGAATAGATCTGATCACCGCCCTTAATTCCCGTACCCGTCGGACCGGCGCTCAAGGTCGCCGAGCCAGGGGTGCCTGGGGTGGTCGTGGATACGGTCGTGCCGGTCCCCCACCACGGCCAGTTCCCGGTCCCGGATGGGATGACCGAGGTGGTATTATCGGTTACCACCGCCGCCCAGGGCGATCCCGGATTGCCGGAGGTGGTGGTGTTGAAGGCATTGGCGGCCGACATATTTGCCGAACCCGAACTCGGCTGCATCCCCCATGGTATGCTCGTGTTGGTGATCGTCAAAGTGGAGGGGGTGCCGGAACTGCCGACCTTTTGGCTCGTCGAAACGGTATAGGTGCCGGCACCGCCGATCCCTGTGCCGAAGGCTGTCACCTTGGTCCCGGTGGTGACGCCGGTGCCCGAGATGACGGATCCCGACTGCCAGTCCGCCCGATGCCGCGGTTTTTACCGTCAGTACCGTGCCGGCGGCCGTCCCTGCCGCATTAGCAATGTAGCCGCTGACGGACGCGGTCTGGGGCAACAAGCCCAGGGTTGCGCTGGTGGTGCCATTGGCAATTCCCTCGACCCCCGAGTAGGCAGTCGCGATCAACGGATTGCCCTTGCAAGTGTAGTCGACGGCGGCCTGATTGGCGTTGGTTACCGGCGGAAAGGTGAACAGCGCCACCTGGTCGACCGGGGTCCCGGAAGTCGCGCCGGACTGCCAGGGCCACAATTGACCCAGCAAAGTCTGCACCCCGGCCGCTGCACAATTGATTGCGGTGCCGGAACTGCAGCCGGATTTTACCCCGCTGCCCATCGACGCGGTGGTATCGAGAATGACCGCGACGTTGTTCGGCGTCGGGGTGGCGCCGGCAGCGCTCGCCGTCGCGGTCGCCGAAACCGGTATCGAGTTGACCCCGAAGATCCGGCCGAAGAAGGTCGGGACATTCGCCGTCTCCGACACCACGATCAAATTGGCGCCACTGGCGCCGACGCACCCGGTGGTGCCCGAAGTCGGCGCAGGAGGGCGTTTGATTGGTGCTACAGGCGACGTTGGCGTTGGTTGCCCAGGTCGTGGCGCAATAGAGCTGCGGGTATCCGGATGCCATCGTGACCGTCAGATTGCTGACGGCGTTCTTATTGGTAGCAACGGCGCTGTAGGTCGTCGCCGTGGTCAGCGGGGTCCCGCCGTTGCCGATGCCCTGCGCTCCGGCCAGGGCGGCAGCATTCGCGGTCGCCTGAATCACGCTCTTCGCATAAAAGAAATAGCTGACGTCCACCGCAAGCGCGCCGAACCCTACCAAGGCGATTATCGCCGCCGCGACGATGACAGCGACGGCGCCTCTTTCGTCCTTCCGGAGCCGGCGGAGAACCGATTTTACGACACGAGTCATTGTACAAGCTCCGATATTGTCGCCGTTAGTACCGTACCGGTTGGTACAAAGCTGATCCCCATAACCGTGAGCTTGACCGGGTAGGTCGCGGATACCACAGCGGGGTTCCCGATGTTGGCCGGAGTCGTCAGCGCGTTGTTGCACGCCGTATCCTGGGCGGCGGTCGGGGTAGTGGTCAGATTGGTCGCGCATGCCGTTCCATTGACCGTTAGGGTCAGGCATAGGCCAGTGGTGCACGTACCGCCAGTGGTCAGGCTCGGCGCCGAGGCGGTCATCGCTTTCCACGCATAGGTCGCGGGGTTGGTGACAGCCCCGCCAGTGATCGCAAACTGCATGGCAGCCGTTCCTACACCGTTCCACAGCATCACGTATTGGTTCAAGCTAATGCCGAACTGGGCGATGCCGACCATGATCAGCAGCAACACCGGAGCGAGCAGCGCGAATTCAACCAATGCGGCACCGCTTTCTCCGAGGACGCCGCCGCGACGCACTCCTATGGAAGTTTGCGCTTTAATCATAACTTGCAAGACACCTGCTATTTTACCGTTTCTCCTTGCGTCGTCGGGGCTTCTTCCTCGCTCGCAAAGAAGTAGCTGACCGGCGCTTGCAGCGCGGCCGCGATGTAATAAAGGCGGCCGGCGGTGACACGGCTGATGCCGCGCTCGTATTTGTGCGCCTGCTGAAAGGCGACCCCGATCAGTTCGGCAAGCTGCTGCTGGGTCATGCCGACCCGCAGCCGCCGCGCCCGGATGCGGGAGGCAACCCTCCGATCAATCGATCTGACCCCATCCATCGACATC
This sequence comes from uncultured Alphaproteobacteria bacterium, assembly GCA_963821795.1. Lineage (GTDB taxonomy): Bacteria > Pseudomonadota > Alphaproteobacteria > ATCC43930 > CGMCC-115725 > AP-15. The sequence goes on along the minus strand of CAWGFH010000020.1, from coordinate 38,176 downwards.
TTCTCTTCCCCCGCATTTATTCCAAGGCGGTTCCGACGCCGTTGTCGTCCGGCATCACCTGATGCTCGGCCGACCTCCCGGCCCGCACTGTCCGACGCCGGGCGATCCGGCTTCGGCGCGTCGATCAAGGGGTGGCCAACAGATTTCCCAGCGCGTCCATCACGCGCAGCGCTATCGGCGTACCAATCACCATGAATAGCGACGGCAGGATGAACAGCACCAGAGGAAGGGTCAGCAGCACTGGGAGACGGGCTGCGCGCTCTTCAAGTCGTGCCAGCCGAAGCGTCCGCATTTCGGCGGCGAGTATCCGCAACGAGTTCGGCAAGCGGGGTGCCGAACCTGATCGCCTGGCTCAAGGTCGCGGTGATGCTGCGAAGGGTGAGGAGGCCGGTTCGCTGCACCAAATTCTCAAGCGCCTCGGTGCGGGTCGGCAGCACTCGCATCTCTGAGGCGGTCGTCGCGAATTCGTCTGCCACCACCGGGTTCGAGGCCTGCAAGGTCCGCGCAACTTGCTCGACGGCCTGGTCGAGACTGAGTCCGGCCTCAGCGCTGATGACGAGAAGATCGAGCGCATCGGGCAGACCCTCTTCGAGGTGCCGCCGCCGCCGCGCTGCCAGACGCGAGAGCACGATGTCGGGCAGACGCCAGCCGATAATCAGCGCACCGAGCAGCAGCAGTACGCGGATCAAAAAACTGCCGGAAAACCAGTGCTGCCAATGAAAAAATAGCCAGATCAACGCGGTCAGCGCGAAGGCGCAGCAAACCTTGATGGCGACGAAGCGCGCGAGGCTTCCCTGACGCTTGATGCCGGCCTTGGCGAGAGCATCGAGCAGCCGCTGCTGCTCGGTAATGCCGACGACCCGGCTGGCCGCGATCCCGGCGCCGAGCGTTTCGTACCAATGCTGGCGTTCGGGTTTATCGGGCTCGGTGCTCTGCCGAGCGATTAGCAGCCCGTGGAGCTGATGCCGGCGATCCTCCCGGCGCCCGATCCGCCACAGGTGCACGCCCGACGCAAAGGCCGCGGCGAGGGCCAGGATCAGCACCAAGGTTTCGAGCGGGCCCAAGGTGATCTGACCGAACCGCAGGCTCAGCACACTCGTCGCTGCGGCGCCAAGAGACTCGCTGGACATGGTCATCGCATCGCTCGCTTGATGATGAAGACCATGACGCCAATGCCGGCAAGGAGGCTCAGTACGGCGAGGTCGACCATGAAGCGGCCGCGCGGATCGTCGAACAGCACGGACATCAGCGAACGGTTGAACATGAACATGACAGCGCCGACGAAGAACGGCAGAACCGCGAGCACGACCGCCGACGCCTTCGCTTCGGCCGAAAGCGCCCGAGCCTTCAGGCGCACCTCCTTGCGGCGGCGGATGATGCTGCTGAGATTGCCGAGCGTCTCGGCGAGGCCTCCGCCAGTGCGCCGCTGCAACGTCAGCGCGACGACATAAAAGCGAAAATCCTGTACCCGAATCCGGTCGGCGGCGCGCTGCAGCGCATCCTCCATATCGACCCCAATTCGCATTTCGTCGATCGTCCGGCGGAATTCGCTGCCGACAGGATCAGGTATCTCGCGGCCCGCCACCTCCATCGCGTCGAAGACCGGGAGACCTGCCCTGACCGCACGGGCCAAAAGGTCGAGCGCGTCCGGAAACACGTCGAGAAAGCGGTTGCGGTACCGGATCTGGGCAAAATACAGCAGCAGCCAAGCCCCGCCGAAAGCCGCGGCAATCCCGACAATCAGGACATGACCAGAACTCAATTGTAACAGCCGAACCGCGACGACCATAACGAAAGCGGCCGCGAAGCCTGCCGCCGCTGCGAGGTGGATGACGCCGATCGAATCACCAGTCGCCGCCAGCGCGCCCTCAAGCCACGCCCACAGCCCCGGGATTAGCAGAAGGCTGCCGCCTCTCCGGTCAAGCTGCGGCCGGCGAAGCGAAAAATCAGGCCCAGCCGCGCTGGCCGTTGTCCCGCTGGCCCCCGACGCGACGAAACCCTGCAACCGCTGCCGGCGGCTTTCCCGTCGGCGGTCGGCGCGCAGCGCCAAGAACAGCGCCGCACCGAGCAGCACGGTCATCCCTAGTACGCCGAAGACAATCCCGCTGGCCAATTCAGCCTCCAGCAATCCCCATGGCGTCGAGCAGGTCCTTGTCGAGGTTGTAATGTGCGGCCCGGTTGACGAAATCGGGGCGCATTCGGGTGGACCTGAACTCGCCTTCGATCCGCCCGTCGCGGCGCTCGCCGCGATGGTGGAAAGCGTAGAGGTCGCGCAAAGTGATCACGTCGCCTTCCATGCCGGCGATTTCAGCGATGCATTGCACGCGGCGAACGCCGTCGCGCATTCGCTCGATGTGCACGATCAGGTTCAGCGCGCTCGCGATTTGCATGCGGACCGCATTAAACGGCAGGCTGAGATTTGCCATCATCACCATGTTCTCGAGACGAAACAGCGCGTCCCGCGGCGAATTTGCGTGGATCGTCGACATCGATCCGTCATGGCCGGTGTTCATCGCCTGCAGCATGTCGAAGGCCTCCGCCCCACGCACTTCTCCGACGATGATGCGGTCCGGGCGCATCCGCAGCGAATTACGGACGAGTTCGCGCTGCGGGATATGACCGACACCCTCGATATTGGGCGGGCGCGTCTCCATCTGCACGACGTGCGGTTGCTGCAGCCGTAGTTCGGCCGCGTCCTCGATCGTGATGATCCGTTCGTCGGCATCGATGTAGCGCGAGATCGCGTTCAACAAGGTCGTTTTGCCCGAGCCGGTGCCGCCCGAGATCAGAATGTTGAGGCGCGACCGCGCCGCGATCCGCAGCAAGCGGGCGATCTCCGGCGACATGCTGTCCAGGCGCACCATCGCGTCGAGCGTAATGCCTCGTTTTGGAAACTTGCGGATCGAAATCGTGCCGCCGTTGAGCACGAGCGGCGGCAGCACGATGTTGACCCGGCTGCCGTCGGCGAGCCGCGCGTCGACCATCGGGCTCGAATCGTCGATGCGGCGGCCGATGGCGCTGGCGATCCGCTGCGCTATGCTGATCAGATGCTCGGAATCACGAAACCGGGCGTTGGTCTTTTCGAGCTTGCCGTGCCGCTCGACAAAGACCGAGAACGGGCCATTCGCCAGAATGTCGGTGATGTCGTCGTCGGCGAGGAACGGCTCGAGCGGTCCGAGCCCGATCATGTCGTCGGTCAGCTCGGCGGCGAGCGCGTTTTCCTCAATCTCGTTGAGCTCGACCCGCTGTTCGGTGGCGATTTCGCTGACCAGCTTGGCCACTTCCACCCGCAAGATGTCGCGCGGAATGCGGCCCGCCACTGATGGGTCGATCCGCGCCATCAGAGCGATACGGATGCGTTCCTTTAGCTCCTCACGACCTCTCAAATCGGCAGCCGGAACTGCCGGTTTGTCGGGAACGAGGACGAGTTCGCGGCTCTGCTGCTCGACCAGGCGGCGCCCGAATCCGACCGACCTCATTTCGCGCTCCACCATCGCCGCCGTCGCGGCTGCGGCGCCCGACCCGACAGCTCGAAAGCCAGCGCGGCGATCGCCTCGCGAAACTTCCCGCGATGGCTGGCTGCCACCGCCATACCGCTGGCCGCAGCGCTAAACAATGCCGGATGGAACGGGATCACGCTTTTCGGCCGCAGCTCGAGGATGTGCTGCATCTCATCGAGGGTTATCGCGTGACGTCCGCCCTCTCCGTCGCGGTTGACCACGAGCAGATTGCGATGCCGGCTGTCGCCCTCACCGAGAGAATCGCGCAGCCGCACGGTATCGCGCGCCGAGCGCAAGGTCTCGTCGGCGACCACGATGCGGAAATCCGCCATGTCGAGCGCCCGGAGAAAGGGCGCCGACGGGGTTCTCGGAACGTCTACGATGACGTAGTGAAATTGTTCACGCAGTGCCGCGACCAAGGTTTCGACGGCTTCGGCGGTGAACTCCACATTATCGCGTAACGGCTCCTCAGCGCTCAGCACGAACAGGCGCTCGCCGGCCGGCGCCATCACCCGATCGAGCAATGTGGTATCGATACGCGAAGGGGTGACCAGCGCCTCGCGCAGTCCGGGCGTCGCCTTGACGTTAAGCGCCATTGCGCAGTTGCCATTGTGCAGGTCGAGATCGAGCAGTGCCACCCGCCGGTTCTGCAGGTCCGCCAGATACCATGCCAGATTGACTGCGACCGTCGTCGCCCCGACGCCGCCGCGGGCACCGATGACGGCGACCATCGTGCCGACCCGGCGTTGAATCGTGCCAGCTTCTCCTGGTTGGGTCTTAGCCGTTCAGCACCCGCGCCACTAATTGCGCGGTCAACGGCTTGACGATGTAGTCGCTGATCCCGGCGTGCAGCAGGTCGCGATAGAGGCCGATCTCGTTGCGGTCGCCGATCGCGACCACAGTTACGCCGGGCTCGCAGACCTCGGCAAGATTATGAATCCGCGACACCGGGAGATCATCACCGGTGATGTCGACGATCAGCAGGTCTGGCGAACGCTGTGCACCGAGGACGTCAATCGCCTTCGCAATGCCGCCGCGCATGATCGTCGCCTCGGCGAAGCCCAACTCCCCCAGATTGTCACGCATGACCCGCTCGGTGTCGGCGTCGGCGACGATGGCAAGGAGCGGCACACGGCCGGTCGCCGGCCGTGCCGCGCGCTCGATCGGCGCAGCAATTTCGAGAACGCTTCTCATAGCTTAGCCGCTCCGGCGATCATAGCGAGCAGGTGCAACATGCTTTACCTCTGGTTATTCGGTTCTTCGAACACACCCGTTCGCTATCGGCCAACGGCACCCTTGGCATCACTCCTTGACGCTCTCCGACCGATTGCCGTGCAGCACCAGGACCGGCGGCTGCTCGGCTGTGATCTGTTTTTCCGGCGGCATCATGCCGCCCAGCGCCGGGGACACATCACCGGCCCAGGTCGGCCTAATCGGCGACGCTGCGCCGGGCCCGGGCGCCGCGGCGGCGGCAAGGCCAGTGCTGCTGCTGGTGCTGCGTAAGGTCAGCGAAAGCTTGCCGAGGTCGGTGGAGACATTGATCTTCTCCGCCTGTACCGGCGTTACCTCCAGCGTTACCGTCCGGCCGAACTCGCCGGCCGGCTGCTTATCGCCGGGTGCATCGATCGCCAACACGCGCAGGTCTTCAACCACGGTTTCGCTGACCGACTGTCGCGTCAACGGCTCGGAGCCGGCGAATTTCTGGGTCAGGATTACGTCGACCCGGTCGCCAGGATAGAGCAGACCGGTGCTGGCCCCGCCGGTGGCAACCGGGATCGCGATCGCGCGAGCGCCAGGTGACAGTACGACCTGCAGAAAGTCGCGATCACCGGGTTTGACGATTTCGCCGCGCCGGATTGGGTCGCCTTTAGCAATCGCGGTGCGCGCCGCCGCGCCCGCGATTGCACCGCGCAATGCCGCGCCGTAAACCGCGGCGCGCGCCTGCTGGTCGAGTTCGGGCTGGGCCTCGCGGGCCGCCGCTGTCGGCCGCACGAATTCGGCGGGATCAGCAGCGCGGTTGATCGGTTGCCAAGTCACGTCCTGGTCGCGCAACAGGGTGCCGGGGGCAAGCGGTATCGCCGCGACCAGGATCTGCGTCTTCGCCGCCTGCGGCATCGGCGCTTCGAGTTTGCGCGGCATCGCACCATAGATGATGAACCCGGCGACCCCGAGCGAGAGCAGAAACAGCACCGTCAGAATAGTTTTGGCGCGCATCGGAGCTTACCTCGGGACTGAGGATTGAAGGACAAGGACCAGGCTTCCAGCCATCGCGATCGCGACTCCGTACGGTACGCTGGGCCGGGCCGGCGGCACCGGAGGTGCCGCCGCTGCGGGGCCCGCCGCGGACAACTGACGCCGCGGCGGGACACCCAATTTACTTGCAATCAGCACGGCAAGGGCGATCACCCCACCGCAGAGGCTCATTACTACCAGAAACTCGAACACATCATGGTGTCCGACGAGCAAAGCCGAGGCCGGCAACAGCTTGGCGTCGCCGCCGCCGAGCCAGCCGCGCCAAAACATCGCCAGCGCGACAACAAACACCGCCGCTGCCGCCACGAAAGTACCCATCGCCTCACTCCAGTCGCCAGCCACGGCAAGCCGCGCCAGCCCGAGCCCGGCGATGGCAATGCTCAGTTCGTTTGAGATACGGCGGCGGCGGGCATCGCCATAGGCGATCGCGGCGAAACCGCCGATCCCAAGCACCAAAATTAACGTCTGCAATTCCGTCTCCTGCCCAGCCCAGGAGCCCGTGGATGGAGTCCACAGCCGACTAATGCTGGCGGGAACGGCGGCAACAACATCGGCCCTCCTAACGAACGCGCTGCTGCCGCTCGAGCCAAGCATGCTCGATCCCAACCGAACAAACCACAGCGATCAGGATTGGGGGACGACATCTTCGGTCGCGTCCCCCGTCTCGACCCTGACGATGATCAACCCGTGCATCGTAAGCGGCCCTCGAAAGGATGGCGCCGAATCCGTCCGGCGGAAAACACACGGACCAAGAACGCCGTGACCCGTTAGCCGTCGCACGGATGCCGCCCTGTCTCAGAGATCGACGGCGATTTTGCTGAACAAGGTGCTGATGTTGGTACCGACGGCAGTGATCGCCACGACGCAGACCACCGCGATCAAACCGACGAGCAGGCCGTATTCGACCAGGGCGGCGCCCTTCTCGTCCCGACGGAGGAGATTGATCAGGCTGAGCATGTAAAGCATGTAAACGTCTCTCACAAAGTGGAACCGATGGCGGGCTCCGCCCCATTTGCCGGCGGACGCTTTCTACCCGTCGGTGAATCAATCGATGGCGACGCGAGTTGTTTCAAAAAAATTGTGCAAGTTTCTGGACATTGTCATCGCGGGCTATTCGGCGCCGGATCAAGACTATCCACGGGAGAGGCCTCATTGCGCCGTTACCGCTTGGCCGATTATAGGGGTGGGCGCCACGCGAAGGCGCAGGCCCTCGGTCAACCGGCGTCTTTCACTATTTCCGACAAAGCAATCGGTTAAGTTGACCGTAATAACGATCTTCGGCGCAATGCAGGCATGGGTTTCATATCATAGAAGAACACTGCGCCGACGAACAGCTCAATGCGCCGTTCGTCGGCGGATCGATCCCGGTTGACTTTTAGAGATCGACCGCAACTTTACTAAACAACGCGCTGACATTGGTTCCGACAGCTGTGACCGCGATCACGCAGACGACGGCAATCAAGCCGACGAGAAGACCGTATTCGACCAGGGCGGCACCCTTTTCGTCGCGACGGAGAAGATTGACGAGATTGAGCAGGTAGACCATGCGAAATATCCTTCACGAAGTGGGGCTGATGGCGGGTTGCGGACCGCATTCCTACGGACGGTTTCTACCCGTCGATGAATCAATCGACGACGGGGCAGATCGTCTCAAGAAAATTATGACATTTTTAGGAAACACTGGGACCGGTAGGGCTCCGAGCGGTGGAAGCGGCGGTTTCTCGTATGGTCGCAGCCCGTCGCACCACGAGAACAAGCAGAATCGCACAAATAGCTATTTCTACCATCGGCGCCACGAGAAAAATGAGACCGGCCCAGCAGGCCAGCATGATTGCTCGCTCCGTGGGCAGAAACCCGCGCGACAGCGCATCCTTAACAACGAAGGCGACGGCTATTGTCAGGATGCAAAGATCGTAACCGAGCACGTAGGGGGTGACCATCACCGACCCGATACAAAGTGCCGCCGCTTTCAAACAGTGGGGGATCGGCTTAGCCCAGAGAACGCCTATTGTCACAGCCACCATGGCAGCGGCTGCCAAATGAACGGACCACGAGATCTGCGCGCTCGCGCCAGCCGATTGAAGAAAGCCAAAGACCGATACCAATGGGGGCTGCCAGCCTGGAATTTCTGCCAAGTTCGGCTGGCGGCCAAGCAGCGAGTGGACGAACGACAGCCATCCCTGATAACCGAAAGCAATCGTCGAAGCTACACCCAACAGAACGCTGGCTATCGTCGCACTGACGAGCGCGCGCCAATTACGCGATGCCAACAACGCGAGTGGGAAAAGGATGCCAAATTGAGGTTTGTAGGTCAGCAGACCCAGAAAAATTCCCGAAAGCCACGGTCGGCATTCCGTCAAAGCAAGCGTCAGTCCGATGAGACCGGCGGTGAGAAACCCGTTCTGGCCTAGTCCGAGATTGAATACCACAGTACTGGGTGTGAGAGCTAAAATAACGGCCGTCGGCCGCGGTATTATTACCCAGATGGCCGTTAGATAAAGCGCGAGCGTGGTGAATACCCATACCGCGAATGCGGCCAAATACGGCATCAGCCCGAGGGGATAGGTCAACAGCAGGAAGGTCGGGGGATAAACAAAATAGGGAATAACGGGCCAGCCATGTGTACCATATAGAGCGATCTGTGCGGCCAAAAATGCCGAATTATTAAATATGCTGGCCGGATCGCTCGAGGTTGCGAGATTGCCACTTACCCAAATCGTTCCAAAGTCCATTTTTTGGAGACTGCCGTCCGGCAGGATAACCCATTTCCCCTTAAACAACAGGGCTATCAGGCTGACGGCGTAGATGACGACTACCCCGGATCCATACAAGGTCAATCGCCACGCGGTGAAGAAGCCGCCTTGAAAGGACCGCCTTACCACGGGGCCTCCCTCGTTTGGTCTCGCTCTTGCCTCTACTTGAGTTGGTCTGTGCGACAAATCATCGTCGGAATAATATCTTCTAGAATTTGCTTAATCGCCATTCTTGAAATTCAGCGCAATTATAGCGAGACCGCCTTTCGAGCATTCCGAGCTATGCCAAATCGCGTCGCGCGCGCCAAAAGCGAGAGAGGCGCACCAGCGAGCGCTGTCTACACGCGCGTTCGCCGGTGCCATTACTTCGTTAATCTCAGAGATCGGCGGCTATCTCACTAAACAAGGTGCTAATGTTGGTGCCGACCGCTGTGATCGCGACCACGCAAACCACTGCGATCAACCCGACCAAAAGGCCGTATTCGACCAGAGCGGCACCCCTTTCATCCCGACGGAGCTGATTGATGAGACTGAGTAGATAAGGCATGCGGCGGCGGTCCCTTATGAAGTCGATATGATGGGTAGTCTCGCCCCGCCTCTCAGCGGGCAATCTTCTACCCGACGGTGAATCAATCGATGGACAGCCGAACCGTCTCATAAAAATTAATGAGCTACCTTCGAAAGGCTTCGCCGCTGATGCGCCAATCTGCGCTCAGTCCCCATCGATAGATGCGCACGTCGCAAGGTCAGCCACAACAATGCAAACAGGATCGGAGCCCCGACGGACAGCCATCCGCGCGCGATAATCAACGACAAGGCCGCGCCGAACATCGCAAGCAGCAGGATTTGCTCGCCCCTCAAAAGCCCGAAGCATATCTGGTCCCTCGCGAGAAAAGCGATCGGGATCGCAATTGCGGCCAAATCGTAAGCATACGCAGAAGGCGGTGCTAGGAGCATCGCCGTGGACAATGTCGCAGCCTTCAATGCGTATCGCACAGGAGCGCGCCAAATCAGCCAGACGATCATCGTCATGCCCGATACGACCAGCCCCTGGGCGAGCCAAGCGAAGGCGGAGCCATCATGGAACCGCCGGACCAAGCCGTAAACCGTCTGGACAATGCTCCAGGCGGCGGGGTCCATCTTTGATCCTAGCCCGATCGCCAAGCTCAAGCTGGCTTGGTCGACCAGTTCTCGCGGGAAATGAGCCCAGGGTCCGACGCCAAACGCGATTATCGAGACGCCGACGAGGACGAGCGCTGTGAACGTCGCGCTGGCGATCGCGCGCCATTGTTCGCGGCGACCAACGCCACTGGAAACAGCAATCCGAATTGCGGCTTGTAGGTGAGGCAGCCGACGAACACGCCGCCGAGCACGGGCCGGCGCTCCAGGGCGAGCAGCGAGGCGCCGGCGAGCACCGCCGTCAGGAACCCATTCTGTCCGGCAAGGATGTTCCACACCGTAAATGGCGACGCGAACACCAGAGCGATCGCGGCCCGCCGCCGCACGATCCGATAGACGACGGTAATGCACGCGAGCAAGGTCGCCAGTTCCCAGGTGAAAAGCGCGGCGAGCTGCGGTAGCGCCGCGAGCGGAGCAAGCAACAGGAAATAGGTCGGGGGTAAGGCCAGTTCGGGAAATAAAATGACGCCGGCCCTGCCAATTCTTTTTTTAGCCTGATGAACTCCACAGGGTTGTACAATAGGGCGGTATGGCCACTTAGAGCCTCTCGTCCTGCGACCCACGCATCGGTGAAGTCCGAATACAGCGGCATTCCCTGGCCACCGGCAAGCCAAGCACCGCTCCGATAGGCGGAGAACAGCAGCGCCAAATAAATCGCGGCAACCGCGTATCCATACGCCTCCAATCGCCAAGACGCGAATATCCCGAGGAGGCGGGGCCGCTGCCGGTCGGATGCCATCGCTGGGGCAAGCGTCTGCGCAACGTTGTTCATGACTGGCTTTCGACGTCGCCGATTGTAGCTTTCCTTCAGGACGAATCCTCCCGATCTCAGCGAGCGCTGCGAAAATTTTCCGATACTCCGCAGCCGAACCCGTGGTCCCGCACGACTTCTCGATGGCAACAGGTTTGAGAGAGCACTCGGGTCGAGAAATCGGGCCCGCCGCCCGGCAAGACCGCCAATTTCAGCGCGAATCCGGACGACAATCACGCCGAGAAAGACCGCCACGACAAATGGCGCCAACGGCAAATGGGCGACCAAGCCGCGGGACGGGACATGAACACTACGAAGCAGGTCGCCGCCATTACCGTCCGCTCCCACCGCAGAGCGCCATCCTCGCAGCCTCGGCGGGTAAGCCACGCGATCGCTGGGGCGAGAACCATCAAATCGTAATCAAGGAAATAGGGCGTTGCGAGAGGTGTGGCGGCGAGCAGTGCGGCGCTTTTCATCTCGGGATCGGCCGGGGCGCGCCAGGTCCATATGACGGCCGCGGCGGCCGCCATCAGCGGCGAGCCCTTGGAGGACATAAGCGTATATCAGCGGCCCGCAAAGCAGCCGCACTGCGGCGAATACGGATTGCAGCTTGTAGTATGGGAGTACGCCGGATTTCGAGGTTTTGGCGGGTGTAGGGCGCGCTTGCAATGAAATCCGACCAGATTGAGCGCCGAACAGTACCGTCGTTGTCACGGCAAGCGCGATGCCGGTTAACGCGGCGGCGACGATCGCCCGCCAATGCCCTCCGGCAACCAGCGCCACCGGCAGCAGCACGCCGACCTGCGGCTTGAAAGTCAGCAAACCGAATAGGATGCCGGCAGCGACCGGCCCTCGCGGCAGCAGCAGCAATCCCCAGCCGAACAAGGCGGTCGTTAGAAACGCATTCTGGCCATGCGTGATGGTGACGAGCACGGCCGGAAACGCCAGTCCCGCCCATAAGGTCAGCGGCCGCGGCAAATGCGCCACAGCACTGCGAGATAACCCGCGAGACCGATCGCCAGCCAAACGCCGAGCGAGCACAGATACGAAAGCAACGCCAGCGGATAAACGACCAGCAACGCGGCAGGCGGATATTCCCAGGCATAGAAGGCCGTGCTTCCGCGCACCTCTGCTCCAAAGCCATCAAGGCCGCAGGTGCGTAGACCGCGGCTTCGCGGCCGTGCAGCAGCGCCCAAGATACGGTCCAGAGGTCGACGAAGTCGGTGCCGACCGGGTGGCCCAACGGGTCGTTGCCGCCGTGGCCAGCCAGCACCCAGCCGATCACCGCGACCGAAGCCGCGACCATCGCTGTCGAGTAGCCGAACAGGCGCTTTCGCGTTAGCCAAGGCGCGTCCCGAAGAAACACGAGGATCGACATGGCTGGACGGGTTCGGAGATCGCGAATTATGTTGATATATTCAACGAATTCAAGGCATAGAAGCTGTCAACACCCTGCACTCTGCGCGTTTGGAAAACAGTCCTTGCCCGGATATCGCCGCGCTCCGGTACCCGTCCGACAATGCGCACCATCCGAGCCCACAGATGTCATCGTCATGACCCTCGCCTTGCCGTCTTATGCGACCGCAACCGCGCGTCGTCGGTGACCGAAAGCTCTGCGCAGGATCAGGCACAACAGCAGGATCACCACGAGCGGCTCGAGCGGCGCAGGTTCGAAATTGCACAGCAGGCTGGCACCGAACACCGCTAGCAGCAGCGTTTGCTCGGCCCTCAGCGCCCCATAGGCGATCTGATCCCTTGCGAGAAAGGCGACCGGGATCGCGATCGCGGCCATATCATAGCCAAAGGCATAAGGCGTCGCGACGAGTGCGGCCGCCGACAATGTCGCAGCCTTCAGCGCGTAGCGTACCGGCGACCGCCAGACCAGGAAAACAATCACCGCGCTCCCGAGCGTCGTTGCGCCCTGAGCGACCCAGGCCAACCCGGCGCTGCCATGGAGGACGCGGAACAGCCCAAAGATCGTCTGCTGATATTGCCAATGGGCTCGGGGATCGAAACCGATCGCCGCAATGTTGGGATCGACCGACAGGTTGACCCCAGCCTGCGCCAAAAGCTCGCGAGGGAACGCTTCCCAAGGAGCGAGACCGAACGCGGCAATCGAGATGATGACCAGCAAACCGTCATCGCCGTGGCGCTCGCGACGGCCCGCCATTCTTTAGCGGCGACGAGAGCGACTGGGATCAATATGCCCCATTGGGGCTTATAGGTGAGGCAGCCGATGAAGACGCCTGCCACCACCGGCCGGCGTTCGAGCACTAGCAGGGATGCCCCGAGCAGCGATGCGGTCAGGAACCCGCTTTGCCCGGCGGCTATGTTCCACAGGGTAAAGGGCGACGCCAACAGGACCGCGATCGCCGGCCGCCGTCGCACGATCAGGTAGATGACGACAGCCAAGCCGAGCAAGGTCAGCGCTTCCCAGGTCAGGAATGCGGCGACGTAGCGCAACAGGGCCAGCGGTACGGCGATCAGAAAATAGGTCGGGGGGTAAGGCCAGATCGCGTAATGGGCGTGTCCCGCTCCGACCAGTACTTCCTGAGCCCTGACATGCGCCGCCGGATTGTACACCCAGGCCGCCTCTCCATGCAGAGCCTGCACCCCGGCGATCCACAGGTTCGTGAAATCCTGGTAGAGCGCCTTGCCCTCCCGGTCCAGCAGCCAGACTCCGCTTTTGTACATATAGAGCAATAGCCCGGCATAGGCCGCGGCGAGCGTGTAGCCATAAGCCTGCAAGCGCCACGGCGCGAAAACGCCCAGCGGGCCAACGAATTTTGGGTCATGACTTGCACCGACGCCAGGGCTCGAAAGCACCTCACTCATGGTTGTCCCCCACCTAAACCCTTCCAACCGCTTATCTTTTCTGCTTCCTAGTGCTCATTCCCAAAAGTTGTAATTCTTCTAACTATAATTATAAGAATAAAGATATATAGCATTATGCCTACTGGCTTCAGCAAGAAAAAAAGACTAGCCCAACAGATAACAGTGGAAAATCCGCTCCCCAGGGAGAAACCCGCGCGACAGTTCATCACGGACAAGAAAGGCGATGGCGATTGACAGAATGCAAAGATCGTAGATCTGCACGTAAGGTGTGACCATTACCGAACCGACGCAAAGAGTTGCTGCCTTCAGGCAATAAGATACGGACTTTTTCCACACAACCCATACGAAAGCTGCGGTGATTGCAGCAGTGGAGAGATGAGCGATCCAGGAAACCCGCGCGCCGACACCTGCCCAATATAGCAAGCCGAATACGGATTGGAGCGTGAGCAGAAGCCGCTCGTCGGTACTCAAGCCAGCAGTCCGTTCGCCCAGTGAATGAATCACCGCCAGCCACCCCTGAACCCCGAAAGCGGCCGTGGCAATTGCCGCGAATATCAAGCTCGTCGCCATAGCACTGCTTAGCGCGCGCCAGCGGTGTGAAACCAAAAGCGCAAACGGGAAGAGAACCCCAAAATGTGGTTTATAGGTCAGCAATCCCAGGAAAATCCCTGCAAACACAGGCCGCCGCTCCAAGAAAGCTAGCGAAAGGCCGATGAGTGCCGCCGTCAGAAGACCATTATTGCCAAGGAGAATGTTTGCGATCACGTAAAACGCAGTACCGCCGCGGGGATCGCCGCACTACGTAAAATCACGTATACCGCCACTAAGTATAGAAGAAGCGTCGTGATAGTCCACACAGCAAAAGCTATAATATATGCATCAATCCTAGCAAATTCAATACAAATACATAAAAAAATAAAGTAATAAATTCGTGTGATATTCTAATAAAATACCTTAAATAAAAAATGCCGTAATTATACACAAGTGTCCCTAGATCCCGCAGCCTTTCCACTTACCCATATCTACAAAAATCAATTATACATCTTTTTCCAACTTTCTTTCGGTTTCAGGGAAATATTTCGGCCGCCAGGATCGTGCAAAATTTGCCGGGTTTTATGGTCGAGCGCGCACCATCTTCCACTATATACCCCTCCAGCCGAAGCTAGGGAGACGCCGGGTTTTTAGAATTGACCCCATGCCGACCGAAAGTACTTGTACCCCTTACCCACAGTCCTGGTCTCCAGAAAGACCTTGGGCTGGGGGCATGGGGAGGAGGCTGGATCTAAAGACAGGCTTCGGTCACGGGCACGGCTAGGATGCGGCGCAAGATCGCCGCCAACAGCGCGAGCGCCGTCAGCAGGCCCACCGGCGTGCCGCCAAAGGTGGCGCCATCCGCGTTGTCGCCGAGGGTCAGGAGAACGCCGAGCGGCGCGGCGAACAGCGTGATCCAGATCGCCTTGTCGCCTGGCAACAACCCGCGTCGCAGCTGGTCGCTCGCGAGAAACGCGGCCGGAATCACGATCGCGGCCATGTCGTAGGCGAAGGCGTAGGGCGTCGCGAGCAGCGCCGCCGCCGACAGGGTTGCCGCCTTCAGCGCGTAGCTGCCCCGAGACCGCCAGACCCGCCATACGATCAGCGCCAGCCCCGCGGTTGTCGCTCCTTGGGCAAGCCACGCGAGACCAGCGCCGCCGTGGAGCCGACGGGTCAACCCGTACACGCTTTGCAGATAGCCCCAATTGCTGTCCGGGCCAGCCAGCAGGTTCAGTCCGGTTTGCGCGACAAGCTCGCGTGGGAATGCGGCCCATGCGCCGGCCCCGAAGAGGGCGACCGAGGCGGCGGCCAGGAACGCGACGGTCGTCGCGGCACTCGCAAAGGCTCGCCACTGCCTAGCCGCGGCGAGCGCTACCGGAACCAGAATCCCGAACTGGGGCTTGTACGTCAGGCAACCGATAAATACACCGGCCAGCACCGGGCGACGCTCAAGCAAAATCAGAGATGCGCCCAGCAGCGACCCGGTCAGAAACCCGTTTTGCGCGGCGAGAAAATTCCAGGCGGCAAGCGGCGCGGCGAGGGTCAACGCGATTGCCGACCGGCGCCGAACGATCAGATAGACGATGGCGGCGCATCCGAGCAACGTCACCGCATCCCAGGCGATAAAAGCGTGCCGATACGGTAGCAATGCCAGCGGCGCCATCAGCAAAAGGAAGGTTGGCGGGTAGGGAAAGTTCGGATAAGGAAGGCTGCCTTGACCGAATAGCAGCGACTGGACCTTGGCAAACACGGTCGGATCGGCGAACGCTAGTGCGTCGCCGTGCAACGCCAGCATCCCGGCTGCCCATTGATTGGCAAAATCGGTGTAGATCGGCAATCCGGATTTACCGACGATCCAGGTTCCCGCGCGGTAGAGAATGACGAAGTAAAGCAAATAAAGCGCAGCCAGCGCGTAACCAAACGATTGCAGCCACCAATCCTTGAAGATGTCCGCGGATCGAGGAGCTGTTCTCCCGTCGGACGCGGATTTTCGCGGCTCGGGACAGCTTGACCTTGGAGAGAGCTGGGGTTCGCGGTCAACGCCCCTCCTGTTCGTCTCTAACGATCGGCCGGCACCGCCGTATTGCGGCGTTTCTACCCATAGGTGAATTGATCTGTTGGCGCCAACATGTCTCTCAAAAAAAATTTCACGGCGTGAGTTGAACATCGAGACTGCCGCACGTCGGTCCGCATCCCGATTTAGCGGGCTCGACAATGCTCGGCGCGATCGAGACAATGCGCTCAGCAAATTTCGCGGTGGCCTCGCACCGACGGCAGGCTTCCTCGGAAATACGAGCATCGGATGTCGCAAATATCGCTTGCCACGACTGAACCGAAAGCGCCGGGCCTGATTTCGATAGTGGTCCCTGCCTACAACGAAGATGACGTTATCCTGGAGTTTAATCGGCGGCTGTCAATTGTCCGGCACGAGCTTTCGCTGCCAACTGAGGTGATCTTCGTCAATGACGGCAGCACCGACGATACTCTCGCGTTGCTGCGCCGGCTGAAGGCCGAGGACCCGACCATCGGGATTGTCGATCTCAGCCGTAACTTCGGCAAGGAGATCGCGCTGACCGCCGGCCTTGACTACGCCCGCGGCGATCTCGTCGTTATTATCGACGCTGACCTTCAGCATCCGCCAGAGCTGATCCCGAGCTTCATTGCGCGGTTGCGCGAGGAAGGCGCCGACATCGTCTACGGGCAGCGGATTCCGCGCGCCGGCGAGAGCTCGATCAAGAGGGCCGCCTCCCTCGGCTTCTACCGGGCGATCAGTGCGCTCAGCGGCCGGCTTATTCCGGTCGACGCCGGCGATTTCCGCATCCTGAGTTGGCGCGCGGTCGACGCGTTGGCCGGAGTTCGCGAGCATCATCGTTTTATGAAAGGGCTGTTTGCCTGGATCGGTTTTCGTCAGGCCGCCTTGCCTTACGAAACCGATCTCAGGTTTGCTGGCGTCAGCAAATGGAATTACTGAAGCTGTGGAATTTCTCGATCGAAGGTATTACTTCATTCAGCATCGGTCCCTCAAGGTGGCGACCTACGTCGGTTTGACCACCGCGACGTTATCAATTATCTATGGGTTTTACATGGTCGTCACCACAATATTATTTGGAAATCTGGTTCCCGGTTTTCCCTCTTTGCTTGTTGCGATCCTGTTTCTCGGCGGACTACAGCTCATTTTTCTCGGCATCATCGGCGAGTACCTCGGCCGCACCTTCAATGAAGTCAAACGGCGGCCCCTCTACCTGGTCCGGCAGTGGGAGCCATCTACGCCGGCAACGGCAGCAGGCGTCGATACCCAAGAGAGATCGGGAACCGTGCAGCGCGCGGGAACCCTTGGTCCGCTATCGTGAGACTGTTGCCGGCACAGGTCGACTGTCCAAGCGATCTTCCCCCGATCTGGCTCATCCATGTTTCCTGACAAAACCGGCGCATCACACAAATCTAACTCTGCGTTGATGCTCACGGATCACGCCCCGCTACCGCGACCGGCGCCGTGAGGCGGGTAGCTGTTGCATTCCGATAGACTGCCCTGATAGCAGTCGCCGGGTCGGGCAGCCGGCGGAGCGCGGCGCGGATCGGCACATCGACGCAGCGGTGCACCAGAACGCCGCCGCCGAGGGCGGACAAGACGACGATGAATTGGAAGCGTGAGCCTCCGAGCCCGTGCGAGACAAGCATCCCGGAGATGCCGATCAAGAGCATGGCCGGGACAAGTTGAAAAATGTACACGGAATAGGATACCTCGCCGAGCCAACGCAGTGGCTTGATGTCGATGGCTTTGACCATTTGTCCCGTATTGGACACCGCAGCCAGTAGCAGCGCCAACAGAAAGACGACGATGAGGCCGTCCGACACGTTCGCCAAACAGGCCACGACGACCATCACGATCACGGCGATAAGGGTGATGTCCTTTTCCCCACAGCTTTCGGAACAGCCCCTGCTGTAGCAACGGTAGGCCAGTGCACCGGTGGTGAATTCGGGCAATGCGCGGACCAGTGCCCCCCAGCCACCAGACTGTGACGCTTCGGTGATGATCAAGTAGATCAACAATGATTCCGGCGAGCAGTGCGAGTAGCAAGCGCCGCCGCCACACGGCGCCGATCCGGGCAGTGACCGGGATCATGAACGGCAACAGCAGATAGGAATAAAGCTCCGCCGAGATCGACCAGGACACAGAGTTGATGACGACATCGTCTCAACCACGGCACCTGCATCAGCAGCAGAGCCGCCGTTAGCTGGGCCTTGAAGGAGACGCCGGCCGGCCAGACCAGCCTGCCGATCGTGTACTGCAAAACGAAGACGGCGACCGTAAACAGGCTCGCGGGGTAGATGCGACAGAACCTCGCCCAAAGGAACTTGCCGACGGCTCTCCAGCTCCGTCCCGGGCCGAGACGGCTGCCATAAACATGGCTTAATACAAACCCGCTGAGGAGGAAGAACAGATCGACCGCCAGATTGCCCCTCGCCAATCCACGGCGTTCGCCCCCGGCAAAACGGAAAGCGAGAAAACTTCCATGGTAGAACAGGACCGTCAGCGCGGCGAGGCCGCGCAACGCGGTCAGCGCCGGCAATTCCACCGGCGCGGCAGTACCGCGGCTCGCGTTGGCATCAGTCATGCCGGCCCTCGAGTTGGCGATTCTTGCCGACGATTCTCGATCACGGATCGCCTCGCGGCGCCGCGGCCGGCGCCAGGGCTGCCACACTGCGAAAGCGGCCCGGTAATTCCGGCTTCATGGCATCCCTGCCGTACGCCAAAATCCGTCGAGCAATAATGAATAGAATGAGTCCGCAAATGACCGGACCGACCGGCCACTTAGCCAGGAAAAGGGTGGCCCAGCAAAACAGGATCACGGTCCGTTCGCCAGTCAGAAAGCCGCGCGACAAACCATCCTTGACGAGGAAGGCGACAGCAATCGACAGGACGCAAAGGTCATAGAAAAGCACGTAGGGGGTAACCGTTACCGATCCGACGCACAGCGCCGCCGCCTTCAGCGAATAAGGGATCGCTTGCGACCAGACCGCGCATACCGCCAGCCCCACCGCCACGGCAACGGCCATCTGTGCGACCCAGGAGATCCCGGTTCCGGCGCCCGCTCGATGAAGCAAACCGACGACGGACTGAATGTTCAGTTCGACGCCCGCAACCGGGTTCCAGACAGAGTTGCGGCTGAATAGGGCGTCGACGAAGGATGGCCATCCCTGATAACCAAAGGCTATTGCCGCCGCCGCACCGAGGACCAAGGTTGCCGCCGTTGCGGCGACCAAGGCGCGCCAGTTGCGCGAGGCCAGCAGCGCGAGCGGGAACAATACGCCGATCTGGGGTTTGTAGGTCAGCAGGCCGAGGAATGGCCCGGACAAGAACGGGCGCTTCTCCAAGAAGACCAGCGAGAACCCGACCAGCGCCGCGGTAACAAATCCATTGTGTCCAAAGTCGATATTGACAGGTGCAAAAAGCGGCGTAAGCGCCGCAGCGATTGCCGCTCGACGAGGCAAGGTCGAGTAAACCGCGCCCAGATAAAGGACTAGCGTGGTCAAATTCCAAACCGCAAAAGCCGCCAGATAGGGTAGGAATCCGAGTGGAAAAAGCATAAACAGGAAGGTAGGAGGATAATAGAAACGGGTAAAGAAAGGGCAATTCTTCGGACCGAACAGGGCGAATTGGGCGGCAGAAAACGCCGGATAATCGAATATTTGAGAGGCATGACCCGAGACGGCAAACTTCGCACTCAGCCACATCCAGCCAAAATCAACACAAAGCGGCCGCCCGTCAGGAAGAAAAACCGCCTCGCCTTTAAAGGTCTGCCATATTAGCGCGAGAATGTAGGCGACGACTATCCCGAACCCGTAAAAGCCGATATTGTGTTCTGTAAAGACCCGGTCTTCCAATGCACGAAGCCTGGACCGGGCTGTGAGGAGACCCGGAGAAATTCGGCCCGGTCCTACTCCGGTATTGGGGTAGCGTGCGGCGCGCCTCATCAAAACGCCCTCAAGCCGGTGGAATGGGGGCCCGGCGCGGGATCATCGAGAGGCGGAATTTGACGAGATAGACGAGCGCCCAGAGGCCGTCGCGCCAGTTGATCTTTTTACCCTCGTCATAGGTGCGGCCGTAATAGCCGATGCCGACCTCGTAGATGCGCCAGCGCCTCGCGAGAGCAATCTGCGCACTGATTTCGATTTCGATGCCAAAGTCGTTTGAAGTCAGCATCAGTGTCTTCAACACTTCGCACGTAAACATCTTATAGCATACTTCGATGTCCGACAGCATCTGGTTGTAGAAAATATTAAACAGAAACGAGATCAGCCGGTTTCCGAGGTAGTGATGGAAATAGAGCGAGCGATGCGGCCGGCCGTAGAAGCGTGAGCCGTAGACTACATCCGCGACCCGCCGCTCACTAATCAGCGGAAGCATCTGCGCCCAGTCGTTCGGGTCGTATTCGAGGTCGGCGTCTTGGATGACGATGACCTGGCCCAAAGTGCGGGCGAAGCCGGTCCTAAGTGCCGCGCCCTTACCGCGGTTGCATTCGTGAAACAGCACGGTAAACGAGAAGCCGCCCGAGTTTTGGCTCCCATCGACGGAGAGCCGGATTTCGCCGTCTCCATCGACAGACATGCTGCGCCAGAGCCCTTCCGCCTGTGCGAAATTCCGCCGCAACCATTGGGTGGTTCCGTCGCTCGAATGGTCGTCGACGATGACGATCTGCTTGGAGACTTCGGGCAAAGCCCGGGTCACGCCCAGCAGCATCTTCGCAATCGTGCCCGCCTCGTTATAGGCGGGTACCACGACGGAAAGCTCGGGCGCCGCCGGTGAGATCTCAGGAGGGCTCATGTTGTTCCAAGCTCCCGCCCAAGTAGCGCCACGCGCAGAATACTTCCCGATCCGTGCAGTAAAATCGCGATGGCGGCGACTGTGACCGGGAGAAGCAGAAAGAACTGGGCCAGGGTCGCGGCGGCGATGCCGATGGCAGCCTGGGCTCCGGCGAATTCGAGCGCCAGCACATAGGCGAACTGCAAAGTGCCGAGAAAAGCGGGACCCGACGGCAGCAATGTACTCAGGCTCGCCGCGCCGACGAGCACCAAAGTGTCCGCCGGGCCGAGTTGCAGCCCGACCGCCTTGACGATACACCACAGCGACATCGCGTCCGGCAGATAGATGACCATGGTCAGGACAGCGACCGGCAGCATCCGCCGCGTGCGCAGGATCGTCAGCCCTTGGCGGATTGCCGTCATCGGTCCGGCCAGGCGAGGCAAGCCGGCGAACAGACGGGATATCCGCGGCCCGCCAAGACCAAGCGCAAGGAGCAAGAGTGCGCCGAACAGGGCGCCGCCCGCACCCAGGACCTCGATCAGGGCGTCGGCGGGCTCCCTCGTGCCGGCGGCGAGCATCAGCCCGGCGCCGAGACAGGCGACCACGGCCAAGCCATCGAACAGCCGCTCGACGACGATCGAGGTCAGGACCGGCACGCGCGGCAGGTCGTAGGTTCTCTTGAACAATTCCGCCCGGAACAACTCACCGAGCCGCAACGGCATGACCGTGTTCAGCCCATACCCGGTTACCAGGACCCGAACCACGATCGGATAGGGAACTGCGGCAACCGGGCGCAGGATCATTTGCCAGCGCCAGGCGCGCAGCACCAGATTGACCGCATAGGCAAGAATAGCCGCGCCGAGCCAGATCGATCTGGTGTGCGCCAGAATTGCGCCGACGGCGGCGAGCGGCGTGCGGTAGAGGGCGAGCACCAAGAAGATGCACGCGCAGGCGAGGCCGATCAGGATGGACAGAAAACGCGGTTTGATATTCACGTGGCGAGCGGGGCGTCGATCGGGGCGCGCACTGCCATTCCAGCTTGCGACGGTATCGGCCGCCGGAGGACTCGATAGCGTTGACGAGGCTTGATCGATGCTCATAGATCACGCTCCGACACCGCTACGGGCACCAGCGGAACGCCAGGGGTGGTGGCCTTCCGATAGGCCGCGACAACGGCCATTGCGCGATCGGGCAATCGGCGAAGCGCAGCACGGACCGGGATATCGACGCAACGGTGCACCAGCACGCCGCTACCCAACGCCAGCGAAACGCCGATCCATTGCAGTTGAAAGGGGCTGAACCCGTGTGCCGCGAGGATTCCGGCGACGACGAACATTGATGTTAGCGGCAGCGCCTGAACTATGTAAACCGAATACGAAACCTCTCCGAGCCACAACAGCGGCTTGGTGTTGAGGCAACCCGCCATCTTTCCCGTGTTGCATACCGCAGCCAGCAACAGCGCTGACAGCAGCATGACGATCGGTCCGTCGGGCACATCCGCGAAACAGGCCGCAACGATCAGGGCCGCCGTGCCGAAAAAAGTGCTGTCCTTCTCCCAAAAAGTCCGAAACACACGTTCGCTGTAGGCGCGGTAGATGAAGACGCCAGCGGTGAACTCAGGCAGCGAACGAACGAGTGCAGCCCAGCCCGAGATCTGTTCCTGTTGGCTGAAGACGATATGGTCGACTGTAATACCGCTTAGCAGGACTGCACAAAGTGCTGCAGCCAATCGGCCACGCAACCGCAGAATTACCGGGACGATAAAGGGAAATAGCAAATAAGCGTAAAACTCGGCGGAAATCGACCACGACGGAGGATTAAGAATAACTTTGTCCAATAGTGGGACTTGGATGAGGAGCAGGCTGACAGTCAGATCCCGTCCGAGAACGACGCCGCCGGGTAGCACGAACCTGCCGAAAGCAAACGCGAACACTGCAGTCGCGAACAGGCTAGCCGGATAGATGCGGCAGAATCTCGCCCACAGGAATTTGCCAAGCTCCCGCCAGCTCCGCTCATCGATGAAGCGACGGCCATAGACATGGGTCAGGACGAACCCGCTGAGGAAAAAGAACAGGTCGACCGCCAGATAACCGCGGCCCCAGACCCCCGGCTCTTCACCCCCGGCAATATGGGAGGCGAAAAAGCTGCTGTGAAAGAGCAGCACCGCCATGGCTGCGAGCCCGCGCAACGCAGTCAGCGCCGGGAGTTCCACCGGCGCCGCATCTCTGCCACTCGCGCCGGCGGGGCTGGGCCAGGACCCGGGAGCTGGGGTCAACACTCCTCCTGCCGAGGTATTGTTTGGGCGCCAGCCCGCCCGCAAGGCGGCCGTTTCTACCCATCGGTGAATCAATCGCCGGCGGGGGCGTTCGTCGCAGAAAAATTTCGATGGATTATTCGAACCGGGAGTGCAAACCGGAAAGCCCGTTGCCGAGCCCCGGATCAGCTCCCAGGCCGCAACGTAGGGCTGCTGGGCGAGGGGGCCCCCTTCGGCGATGGATAACTGCCTGGGGGTCGGCGTAGACCCGCTCCCAGCCGGGCAACAGATCGAGCAGACTGACCGCCGGGGTCTGCGGCTCGAGCAGGGTCCATTCCACCGCGTAGCGGTTCAGCAGTTCGGGCAGCGCATTCCCGATGGCGTTTGTCGCCGCGACGTAGCGTCGAAGAAACGGGTCGCCAAAGAGATCGGCGCGGCCGTCGACAAAGGTGGGGATGCCGAGGAACATCAAGTATCCGCCAAAGCGAACCGAATTAAAGACGTGCCCGGTCAGACCGGCTTTGCGCGCGGCGGCGACCGCGGCGGCCGGCGCGACGTTCGGCCTCGGGCCGACGCCGCTCCGGTTGAGCATTAGCGCAGTAGCCAGGGACCCGGCCGCGACCACCACCGTCAATCCCGCGATCGCAGCGAGCGGCGCCGTCGCCCGCCCCCTGCCGGCCGTTGCCACGTCGATCCCCTCGGCCAAGCCAGCCGGTCCCAATTGCGCCGCCAGCGGAGCCGCTACCAGCAGCGGCGCGATGATTCCCAACAATTCCTCGTTGCGGACATGTGTCAGCGCCAGGTAGAGCAGCAGCAGCACCATCAAGGCCCGCGATAATGGTAATCGGAGGCCCAGGCAGTAGCCGCCCAATATCAACAGCCCGATCCAAATCAGAAGCGGATCGAAATGGGTGAAATCGGCGCCACGCCACTCGGAAATCGAGGACGTAGCAAAACTCATCCGCAGCATCTTGAACGGTAACAGGAACAGGTTCGCCCCATTCGGCGAGATCAACCCGCTGAGCGCCGCCAGTACCAGAAAGCCGCCCCAGGTCCCGATCGCGCGGATGCGCCGCGGTGCCGGCGTGTCCAGCGCCGCTTCTGCGGCGAGCAGCCCGGCAAACAGCAGGCCGACAACAAAACCGCCGTGGAGATTGCACCACAAGACCATTACCGGCAGCAATGCGACGGACGGAACCCGGCCGGCATCGCGAGCGCGAATTATGCTCGACATCCAGAGGACCATCAGCGGCCAAGCGAGCGCGTGCGGGCGAGCGAGCAGATGGCCTTCGGTCAGCAGGAAAGCCAAAACCACACCGATTACAGCCCGCCGGGTTCCCAGCGGGATCGTCAATGCCCGGGTCAGCAGAGCAAATGCCGCCCCGGCCGCGAGGCCGGTCAAAACGACAACGCCGCCCCACCCTAGCCAATCATAGACGGCGGCGAATACGACCTCGGCCAGCCACTCGTGCGGGACCCAGCTCTGTCCATGAGCCGTGAAGCTGAATGGATCATCGAACGGGATCGCGAGATGCGCGATAATCCAGCGCCCGATCGCGATATGTGAGAGGGTGTCTCCGTCGTTGAGCACCCCGTGGGCGCCGACGATCGATACAGAATACGCACCCAGGGCGACCAGGAACGGCACCGACCAGACGCGGGCCAGTTCCGACACCTGGCGGTCCGTCGCGAAAGCAGGCCAGGGTCGCATCGGATGGCGCCTCGCCTTGGTCCGGGCACAGTCCGGCGCCACCCTAACCGGTCAAGGCGATTTGGCAACCACCAATTGTGATCGGGACCTTTGTGCTCAGTCGGCCATCGCCATGGCGCTGGCCGAACGCGGTCGATTGAACACAGTGGGGCTCCGGGCCGGCAGCGGCAGGTAGGCCGGCCGATCGGCGCAAGGCGATCTGAAATCACTGCCGCTGACGGCAGCCTTGAGCCGGTTGCGGGCGCGCGCGAGATGGGAACGGACCGCGCCGACCGACAGCCCCATCACGGCCGCCACCTCCTCATAAGTCTTGCCCTCGACCCCGGCGAGCTGCAGGGCCGCGCGCTGCTTCTTCGGTAGGCGGCCCAGGACCACCCCAACGTCGCGCAGAACGAGCCGCGTTTCCCCCAGATCTTGAACTGGACCGTCGACGGGGCGGAAATGCGACAACGCAGCGGCTCGGTTTGACTTAGCGATCCCGGCGAGAAACTGATGGCGCATGATTGTAAACAGCCAGGCGCGCAGGTCGGAGCCCGCCTGCCAGAGATGCGCATTGGCCAGAGCCTGCACCAAGGTGTCCTGTACCAGATCATCGGCATCGGGCGTTTCCCGGTGCCAGCGGCGCACGGTCCGCCGCAGGAAGGGGATTTGGTCGATAATCTGCTCGACAAATTCTGCGGACGGCATCCCGGAAGACCGCGCCGGCTCGATCCCGTTATCGGCTTGGAGCCGGGAGTCGACATCGCGATACTCGATCGGATCTGCATCGCCGGCGATGCTGTTCGCCCACATGCAATATTCTCCCGCCCCCGGATTGACTTGGTATACTGCTTGCGCTTTCAAGTGCAGCTACTCGGACTATTTGCATCTCTTCGCAAACTAGTCGCCTGGTGCCGCTAGTCATCCACGCCGCGCGCTTGCGAAGCGTAGCACCCTCTCGCTCGAAAACCTCACATGTGACGAGTTATTGACATATTTTTGCGACGAATGCAACTGACTTGTCGCGAGGTGTTACGGACTGTTACAGTTAAGGTTAAGACGCCTTGGTTTGACCGCAAGCTAAACAATGAAGCATCCGTTTCAGGACACTGTAAGCGAGCCCGACGGTATTAATTCTACGCTAGGCTCTGGCCCTTGGTCGTGCTGGACTTAAGCCCGTGCATTCTGGCGCCGCTCGAAACCGGCGGGTCCGGATCCGCTTTCGCGCGGCAATCAGCAAGGCAGGAAAGAAACCCGTCGTTCGGTTCATACCACCGGTTGCCAACAAACTCAAAAAAATAGAGAATATCGTATCTGTCATGGAGACTTGCGGTTGATTAATCGCAAGCAAGATGATGCGCGAGGCACTCGACAGCCGAGGGCGCCCAATCAGAGGAGAGTGGTAATGCCAGTAGAGTGTCGGCAGGGCCGCTTCGGAACCATTCCAGGCTTCGGGTCAAGCGTCAGCATCGGCAATAAAGCCCGCCGCGTCGCCTCGCAGATCGCAGCCTGGCGCTGCTCCGCCAGGCTGCTTGTCGCGCTATGGCTTGCCTTGCTGCTGGCGACGGCGCTCGGCGCATGCCAGCCGTTTCCGGTGCATTATGATCCGCTGAGCATCAACGGGCGCGACGGCGGAGGGGCTCCGCCAACCTATGACGCCTTAATGCGCGTCGCGGCGGCGGCTCGCGCCGGCGGCGACCTGGCCAATGCGTTGAGCGTCTATCGCCGTGCCGCTGAGATGCAGCCTGCGGCACCAGCCGCCTTCGTCGGGATCGGTGATACCCTGCTCGAGATCGGCGCGATCAACGAGGCGATCCTTGCCTATAACTCGGCCCTGTCCCGCAACAGCGATGATCCGGCGGCGCTGCTCGGATTGGCCAGGGCCTATCTCGAGACCGGCCGGCCCGAACTCGCTGCGGTACCTTTGTCGAAGGTGCTGGCGCAGAATCCGAACGACCCCACGGCATTGCTGCTGATCGGAGTAACTAAGGATTTGGCGGGACAGCATTTGGCAGCGCAGGGCGCCTATCGGCAGGGCCTCAGATCAGCTCCAACCGACCCCGCCCTGATCATCAATCTCGCCTTGTCGCTCGCTTTGAGCGCCGATTATCCGGCCGCGGTCGCTCAACTTCAGCCGGTTGCGCTGGCGCCGGCCGGATCGGCGCGAGAGCGCCAGAGTTCTCGCTTTGGTGTACGGGCTGCAGGGGAACGATGTCGAGGCGGCACGCATCGGGCGTATTGATCTCGACCAAGCTTCGGTCGAGCACAATCTCGCCTATTATCGGATCTTGCGTGGCCTGCCCCCTGACGCCTTGAGCCGTGCGATACTCACGCCCGGCGCCGGCCAGACGACGGCATCGGCATCCTGACCGCACGCGTCCGCTGCTTCCTGCCGTCTACGCGCCGGCGCCCAATAATCTGATTGGCCACCCGGATATGGGCAGGGTTAATCAGATGCCGGAGAAGAATTTAACGTCTCGAGCCGGCCTGAGCCGAGGGCCGGCGCCTACCTCCCGCACTCAGTGGCGGGCCCGGAGGGGGCATTGCGCGCCGCCCTGACGAAGCTCAAATCTTGCGCCGCGCGGTACCAGCAATCGGTTTCCCCATGCCTCGCACGCATCCGACCGCCCTCCCATTGCCGGCGACGATGCGCGCTTGCCGGGTAGTCCTATGCGGAATAATATATCGACTGTCGGCGCTTTTAACCGTGAGACGTGAGGGGAGGCGCCAGTCGCTGAATTGTGATGATCAGGCCGAATTTCCGTCTTCCGACCGGTTTGCGGGGCCGCTTGTTGCTCGCTTTTGGCGAGATCAGCGCGCTTGCGGTTCTTGCGGCGGTGGCGGGGCTGGTGGCACTGCTTTTGGTACGCGGCGCGCTCGAGGACACGACCGCGAGACGGCTGCCCGAAACTATCGGCGCGATGCAGCTCTCGGAACAAACCGAGCGGCTGATCGCGATTGGGCCGGCGTTGCTGAATGCGACGGACGCCGGGGAGATTACGGCGCAGACAGCTCGGAAGAACGCCGACCTCGCGGCGGCCCGCGAACAACTGTTAGGCGATGGCGATCCCGAATTGCGGGCCGCGATTGGCACCGTCCTGGAACGCTTGAACGTCAATCTCGACAATATCGCGGCCGCGGCCATGCGCAGGAACGAGGCGGCCTCTGAGAAGAATGCACTTTTGCACAACGCGCTCGAAGCATCCGAACAATTTAGCAGCATCACCTCGTCGCAATTCCGGAACCTGCAAGGGCAGGTCGCCACTATGCAGCAGAAGGAGACGACGCGTCATTTCGGGCTGCAAAATAAACCTCGAGCCAATGGCGGCTTCGACGAGCCGTCTTTCGAACCGCCACCGCTGAGTCGGCTGCAACGAAAATTCGCGAGTGTCTTCCGCCTCCTCGTGGCCGGGACCGAGGCAGACGACGCGGTTCGGCTAGCAGAATTGCGGACCGCGAGCGAGGCCACCATGCGCGACATCGACACGATGGCGTTGCGGCTTGATGCGGACAGCTCCGCGGCAATCTCGCCGGCGATCCAACTATTACGCCAGTCTGCCCTCGGGCCCGGCGGGCTGTTCGCCGTCAGAAAGGGCGAGTTGGATGCGATAGCCGACGGTCGCCGGTTGATCGCCGCGAACGCCGACCTCGCCGATTTGTTGTCGAACGCGGTTCAGGAAGTCGTCAAGGTCTCCAAGCACCAGCTGAACGCGGCTGCCGAGCGCGCCTTTTCGACTCAGCGCATCGAAAGCCTGTCGCTTGCCGTTATCGCCGTGGCGAGTTTGCTCAGCTCGCTGCTGATCGTGTGGCTCTATGTAGGCCGCAACATAGTCTCGCGCCTGACCAGCCTAAGCACGGCCATGTCGGCGATCGCCGCTGGGCATCTCTCGGTCGCCGTCGATGACAGAGGTGGCGACGAGATCGGAGCGATGGGCCGGGCGGTTGAGATATTTCGCCGTAACGCCATAGAGCGCGATGCGTTGCGCGTCGAGCGCGCCGCCACGGCGCAGCGTTTGGAGCGTTTGGTCGACGTCGAGGATCGCACGGCGCAATTGGCGCGCAACGAGGCCGCGCTGCGCATTATGTTCGACAATATGCACCAGGGAGTTGCGATGTTCGATCGCGATTTGTTGCTGGTCGCCTGGAATCAGCCGTTCGGAGAACTGCTCCGGTTGCCTGAATTGTTTTTGCAGAGCCGGCCGAGTTTTGACGATTTCTTTCGCTTGCTCGCCTGGCGTGGCGAATTCGGACCGGGCGACATCGAAAAGAAAATCGCAGCCAGCCGCATGGCTCTCGACAAGCCCTTGTTTAATGAGCGGACGCGCAACGACGGCACCACGCTCGAGGTCCGCCGCAATCCGCTCTCAGGCGGCGGCTTTGTCTCGATGTACACCGACATTACCGCGCGCAAGCAGGCCGAGGCCCAGATTCGCAGCGCCAAGGAAGAGATCGAAGCGGCGTTCCGTGAGTTGAAAGCGACGCAGGCCAATTTGATCCATGCCGAGAAGATGGCCTCGCTCGGCCAGCTCACGGCCGGCATCGCCCACGAGATCAAGAACCCGCTCAATTTCGTCAACAATTTTTCGGAAATCTCAGTCGAGCTGCTGGCCGAATTGAAGACCGCGATCGGCCCGGCCGTTGCCAATTTGGATGCCGATCAGCGCTCCGAGGCCGAGGAAGTAATTGCCACGCTGTCCGGCAATCTCGAACGCATCACGCAACACGGCAAGCGGGCCGACGATATCGTCAAGAGCATGCTTGCCCACTCGCGCGGCAGCAGCGGCGACCGGCAGAGCGTCGACATCAACGCCCTCGTCGATGAGGCGTTGAACCTGTCCTATCACGGTGCTCGCGCCCAGGATCAGGGGTTCAACATCACTCTGGAGCGCGACTTCGATGCCAACATTGCCCCAATAGAGGTGGTACCCCAGGATCTGAGCCGAGTGTTCGTCAACTTGTTCAACAACGGCTTTTACGCGGCCACCAAAGGCGGCGGCCCAGGGGCAACTGTTCGTCAACTGCGCCCGGTGCTGAAAGTGACCACCCGCGAGCGCGTCGGCGATATCGAGATCAGGGTGCGCGACAATGGCAGCGGGATCCCGCCCGAATTGCGCGAAAAGCTGTTCCAGCCATTCTTCACCACCAAGCCGACCGGCGAAGGCACCGGTCTCGGCCTGTCGATCAGCTATGACATTATCGTCCAGGAGCACGGCGGTACGATCGCGGTCGACAGCCGGGTCGGCGAATTCACCGAATTCACTGTGCGTCTACCCCGTAACCGGCGAACCACCGCCGCCGGCACCGCGGCATAGCAGAAGCTCGGCGGAGAGGCGGACAGATAGGTTTGCCGGCCACAGGCCCAACGTGCCGCGAACGCCCGCCCACCGGCGACGAGCTGCCGGTCGCTGAGGACGCAGCGACCTCATACTTGGAACTCGGCCGTGTGGTAGATCGGTGCGGAAGTCAGCCGAGGAGCGGCCGGTTCCTGGTCTGCTCTCGCCAGCGCCGCAAACGATCCTCGAGAAATTGCGTGTCGGCACGATCGCGTTGCCACTCTTCGGAGAATTTCGGCCCCTCGCTGCGCGGCCGCCGCTGCGGTGGCAGGTCGTCGAAACGAATGCGGATCGGCAACGAGACGGCTTGGCCGGAAATGATTGCCTCCTGTGTCCGCAGGCTCGGCAGCATCGGCAGCATCGCCTGGGCGGACTGCGACAAAGCGGTGGCCACGTAACGCTGGTCGACCTCGCTGCCGAGGCGCAGCGCGACGATGGTACCGCATTGGGACAATGCCGCCGGTGACAGTTCGGAGGGCCGCTGCGAGACCAGGACAAGCGAAATACCGTATTTTCGCCCTTCCTTGGCGATCCGGGTGATCGCGCGAGTGGTCGCGGCAAAACCGATCCGTTCGTCGGCCGGGACATAGCGGTGCGCTTCTTCGCAAACCACCAGAATCGGTGGCGTACGGTCATACTCGGACAATCGGCAGAAATCGAAGGCGATCCGACACGCCAGAGAAACGACGACATCGGAGATTTCGCCGGGAACCCCTGATACATCCATGATAGTTATCGGTTTGCCGCTTGCCGGGATCCGCAGCAGGCGGCCAATGATTTCCGACAACGTGTCCCGGACAAGCAGCTGCTCCGAGAACATGAACGAGAATCGCCGGTCCCTCGCGAGCGAGTTGATTCGCGTTTTGAGCCGCAGGTATGGGGCTGCGGTATCCGGATTGTTCAGCTTTCCCATCGCCTCGTCGATGAAACGGACGAGATCCGAAATCCGGAACGGCACCGGCGTATCGACCGTGATCGATGACGCCGCAAGATCATCGGCGGCAGAGCTCCGGCGGGCGCGGGTAATCGCTTCTTTCAGGATGATCGTCTGCGACTCCTGCTCTCTGATTGTCCCGCCACGGACGAGAATTTCGACTGCCTCTTCGAAATCGAACAGCCAAAACGGCAGCTCAAGGTTGTCGACGTTGATTAGCTCAGCCAACTCACCAAATGCTGTCGAATATTCATTGTGGGGATCTATCACGACTATATGAGCATTAGGGTGATCGGCGAGTATCGCTGTCAGCATAAGAATGACGGCACAAGACTTACCCGAACCGGTCGTACCAAATATGGCGAAATGCTGACCGAGTAGCTGGTCGACTGATACAAAAGCAGGGCGGGCCAGATGATCGCAAAGCGCCCCGACACGAATATTAGCCACTGATGGCTGGCTAAAAACCGTTGTCAGATCGGCTTCGGTCATTGGAAGAACAGGGGCGCCGAGAACTGGGTGTCGGGAAATTCCTACGACAAAGCGGTGCCGCCCGTCCGAAGAGAGCTCGATCATCCCCACCAGTTCCGCTGCAACGCGGGCGAAACCGCCAGATTCGGCGCGCATCTCTCGGATCACCGCCACAGCCTCGCCATCCAAGCCGATCGGCATCTTCAGCATCGCTCCGACATGAATGGCCTGCATGCTGGCGTTTTCCGGATCGATCTTTATGGTGATCTCCGAGCCTGCCACCGTTATCAGCCGTCCCAACGTCTCACCCATCCGCCGCTCCCAGACCTAGACAAGCCCGGCCCGATATTCACCGAGCAACCGGTCCGCCGATGTCTTAGCATGCCAAGATGTTAAGTTCCGCCAAATTTGCCGAAGCATCCGGCCGGACGATCTGCCCCGCAATCGGCCGACCCGCGCGGGGCCCCGTTTCGATTTCACGAACTCGAAACGAACCGCGTGCCGTTTTCAACAGAGGTCATCGGCAAGCGCAGCTTGATCTTGTCGCGCTTTGCCGGTGCATTGGCGCTGATATTCCGGAATCTTAAATTCGGTCGGATTTTATGGTCGGGATGAGGTACGAGCCTGGGCTTTCTCGTATGGGATGAGCTGCCGAAGCCACCGAAAACGCTGGCAGCACAGGCACGGGCGGCAGGTCAAGCCGATACACCGCCTGACGGTCGCCGCGGCGTGGCTTTCGCCGCAACGACCACCTCCCGCCGGGGCCTACTCCGCGGCTTGCGGCATCTGCTTGATATCGGTCGAATAACGCAGATGCACCGGGGCATCGGCTTCGAACGGGTCGGTCAGGCCGAGCTCCTTGCCGAACTCGCGCATCGCCGGCATGACCTCCTGCCCCAGCAGACGGATGCAGGTCCGCGCGTCCTCGTTGCTGACGTTGCCGTCATTGCCCCACAACCCGTAGATGCTGGGCCGGGTCTCTTCGAGCACGCGGCGCAGTTTCGGGATCACCGTCTTCGGCGTGCCGTAGATCACCCGCCCGTCGGCGACCTGCTTTTCGAAGGTCGGGCGGCCGCGCGGGCTCTCCGCCCGCCCGACCGCGAACTCGACAAAGTTACGCCGGAACTCGGGCGAGAAATAGCCCGCCGGGTTCGACCACACCGGATGCGCCAAGCCGGTGAATTCGCCCTGCATCCACAGGAACTGGCGAGCGTTCTTCTCCGCCTTTTCTTCGCTGTCGGAGACGTGGACCTGCTGTAGATAGCCGCGGTTCTGTGGTCCAGCCTCATAGCCGGCCTCGCGCGCGACCTCGTCATAGAGCTTCCAGATGGTTTTGGTCGCCTCGATCGAGGTATTGAGCGCGATATAGGGATAGCGCTGCTTGGCCGCCCAGATAATCGTCTCCTTGCTCAGCACGCCTGGGATCCATACCCGCGGATAGGGCTTTTGCAATGGCACCGCCCAAGGGTTGACGACGCGGTGCTGGTAGTGGGTGCCTTCCCAGCGGAACGGTCCCTGCCGGGTCCAGGCGGCGACGACCAGATCGTGCGCCTCCTCGAAACGCTCGCGGTTGTAGGCCGGGCTGACCCCGTTGGCGAGCTGCTCCTGACCGCCGCCCCGAACAAAGCCCGAAACCAGCCGCCCTCGCGAGATCATGTCGATCATCGCCAATTCCTCGGCAAGCCGCACCGGGTTCTCGGCCAAAGGCAGCGGGTTGCCGAGCAGCACGATCTTCGCCTTCTTAGTCACCGCGGCCAGGATCGCGGCAAAGATATTGCACTTGGCCTGCATGCAGAACGGCGCATTATGGTGCTCGTTCAACATGAAGCCTTCGACGCCCATCTCCTCGGCGTAAATATATTGCTCAAGGTATTCATTATAGAGACGGCTGCCGGCAACCGGATCGTAATATTTGTTGGAGAACATCAGCGCGGTGGCGCCAAATTCGAGGCCGATATCGGCCGGATAGGCGGACATCGGCTGCTCGGTGAAATACATCACATGCATGGCTTCCTCCTGTTCCTGTCGCCCTCCGCCGCAGAGACGCGGCAGGCGCGCATCTCAATTCTCAGCGATAAAGCCGCTGACCAGCCGCGCCAGCGCTTCCGGCTGCTCCATGTCGACGCAATGCCCCGACGCGCGCACGGTCTCGAACCGCGCCCTGGGCAACGCCGCCGCATACAGCTCGCCGGCGCTGCGCGGCACCACCTTGTCGTTGTCGCCCCAAACGACCAACGCCGGCGCCTTCACCCCGCCCAACAGATGCGGCAAAGTCTGGCTGTACATGTACGGCTTCCAGGCGATGCGAAAGCACATCTCGCGGCAGATGTCCCAATCGACCAGTTGGTCGGTCGACACATCGCCATAGACGCGCGCGAAAGCCGCCTGGTCGTGAAATCCGGCGCGGGCATAGTCGAGATAGCTGATGATCGCCTGGTCGAGGATGTCGCCCTCGGGCGGCTTCAGCCCCATTGCGCCGACCAGCACCAGCCGGTGCAGCGCGGTGGGCGCCATCGTCGCCATCTCGGCCGCGATCCAGCCGCCAAAACCGAGCCCGACCAGCGAGGCCCGCTCGACGCCGAGGTCGGATAACAGCCATTGATAGATCACGGCGACGTCGCGCACGCTGCGCAGCCACTGCGGACGTTCCGATTTGCCGTACCCCGGATGGTGCGGGACGATCACGTCGAACCGGCTCGCCAGCGCGTCGTAAAACTCAAGTTGGTCTGGACTGCCGATATCGTGATGCAACACAAGAACCGGGCGGCCGCTGCCGGCCCGCGCGACATGCAGCTTTCCCCCGGCCACTTCGAGCTCGCTGCGGGTCCAACCCGTACCCGTCGCCATCGCCGCTCCTCTCCCTATCCTGCGTATCGCAAACTAGCGCCGCGCCGCCCAAGCCGGCAACCGAGCGTTTGGTCATTGCAGCGTTGCATATTAGTAAGCGACCGCGATCATAAGTGCGCTCAGCTTACCCATCGCTGGCCGGCAGCAGGGCAGTGCACGCGTTCATTATACCTGCAGCGGGCGACTAACCGAGGCTAAAGGAGAACACCATGCTGGTTGTTACCACCGAGAATGTCGCCGGCCATCGGGTGACCGAGGTCAAAGGCCAAGTCTTCGGCGTCGTGGTCAGAAGCCGTGGGCTCGGCGGCAATATCATGGCCGGGCTGCGCTCGATCGTCGGCGGCGAAATCCATGAATACACTGCGCTGCTGGAAGAGGCGCGACGCCATGCGATCGACCGCCTGGTTGAAAACGCGACCTTGATGGGCGCGAACGCAATCCTGATGATGCGGTACGACTCCGCCGAGATCGGTCAGACGATGAGCGAAATTGTCGCTTACGGAACAGCCGCGGTCATCGAGCGCCTGCCCGAATGAATGTGCTGCGCGCCGTCCTGACCATCATCGGCCTTGCCCTGCTGGTCGGAGCGGCCGCTTTCGCGACTGCCGGCTGCGGCATCGGCGTCACCTTGCGCCTCGCTCTGCCCGGCTTGTTGCTGATCGGCGCGGCTCTGTTCGAGCGCTGGCGTTACAAGCGGTTGGCCGGCAGCCGTCCGGGCCCCGAATGGGTCGCCACCGACGAACGCTTTATCGACCCCGAAAGCGGCAAGCTCGTCACCGTGTACTATCGCCCCGCGACCGGCGAGCGCCGCTACGTTGCCGGCTGAGGCCGACTGCGGTCCACCCGCCATCTCGGCGCCGCTTGTGCCGGGTGCGCCGTCTACCGCCCTTCTGCCTTTAGCGACATGCCGGTCCGATCATTTCGCCGGGGACACTGCGCGACGAAGCGAAGATCCCACCGCCTCGACCAAGCGAGGGGTGCGAAATATGATTGCTCAAAGGATAGAGGGGAGGCCGGCATGAAATTCGGGCTTTTTGGCGGGGCGCGGGCCAAGGGCGGGCCCGCCGGCGACAGTTCCGCCTACCACGACTTCGTCAACTATGTGGTCGAGGCCGAAAAGCTGGGTTTTTCCAGCGTCTTTCTGGTCGAGCACCATTTTACCGGCTTTGGCCAGGTCTCGGCGTCGATGAGCATGCTGGCCTATCTGGCAGCCCGCACCGAGCGCATCCGCCTCGGCACCGCGGTCGTCGTGCTGCCCTGGCACAACCCGATCCTGGTCGCGGAGCAGGCGGCGACGCTCGACCTCCTATCAAACGGGCGCCTCGATTTCGGCGTCGGCAAGGGCTATCGCAGCTACGAATTCTCCGGCTTCTGCATCGAGCCGGAGGAGGCGACCGAGCGCTTCGACGAGGCGATCGAGGTGATCCGCAAGGCATGGACTTCGTCCGGCCGGTTCTCCCACCGCGGCAAGCGCTGGCGCTTTAACGATGTCATCGTCGAGCCGAGCCCGATCCAGCAGCCGCATCCGCCCTTCTGGCTCGGCGCCGGCAGCGCCGAGTCGATCCGCCGCGCGGCACGCGAGGGGTACAATCTGCTGCTCGACCAGATCGCCCCTACCGACCTGATCATCGACCGGGTCGCCACCTTCCGCCGGGAATGCGAGCGGATTGGGCGCGGCTGGGACCCGCTGTCGGTCGGCGTCACCCGTGGGCTGCAGATCGTCCATAACGAAGAAGAGCGTCGCCGGGCGATCGTCACCCGCCGGCAGGTGTTGAAGAACATCGGCGACCTCGCCCGCGGCCCCGGTGCCGACTACTATGCCCAAATCAAGGAAGATGAGGATTTGTTCGTGCTCGACGATGCGCCGTTGCTCGG
The DNA here is from genome assembly GCA_963821795.1 of uncultured Alphaproteobacteria bacterium. GTDB lineage: Bacteria > Pseudomonadota > Alphaproteobacteria > ATCC43930 > CGMCC-115725 > AP-15. The sequence goes on along the minus strand of CAWGFH010000020.1, from coordinate 2,165 downwards.
CACGCCCGAGGAGATCATCGCGCGCCTGAAGAGGCTCGAGGCCGGAGGCGTCGAGAATGTGCTGTTTGCAGCGCCAGGCGCCTCGGTCGCCGGACTGCGCACCTTCGCCGAGGAAATTATGCCGGCCTTCGCCGATTCGCCGATGGCGCTCGCCCAAGTTTAATTGTCTCACCGACAGTGAATGAGTCGATTAGCCTTGATGGCTCTGCGCCACCGATAAGATGGCCGGACTAGCTTGCACTGTCTGATGGTGCGCCGGTTCGAAATCGGCTTTGCCCGCCTACTGGACAGTTGATCCGTAGCGCCAGCGCGAGGGAAAGCACTTGAATTCGCCAGTTGAGCCGGAGAACGGCGGCGGATCAACGCCTGCAGCGGGGTCGGACGCGGTGCACCCGCTTTCTGCGCAGGATGGCGGTGCGACACCGCAACCCGACCGCGCAACAAGATTTCTGTCCGTCATCAAAAGCGAATTCGGCCACGCCCCGGTCTGCTTTATCTCTGGCATGGTGGCGACGGCCGACGTGGTGTTCCGGACAGTCGAGGCCACTTTACCGATTCACCCAGCCACGTTCTCGAATCCGCTGGTACCGGTGGTGCCCACAGCGCCTGCTGCCAACCAAAGCGCGATCTTGTTCGTAGGAGTGCTGTGCTTGACCGTGCTGTCGCAAAACGTCGGCGCCTATGCTTGGTACAAGGCGATCGCATGGAGTTCGCGGCTACCGCTGGCGGTCCTGCTCTCTGTTTCCTTTGCTCACCGCCGAAAACGTGATTATATTTCTCGGGCGGCTTCGGTCAAATCTATCAGCTTGGCGATTTTTCGCGGCCGCTTGCGCTACTCCTGATCTCGCTGTTGCTAATCGTTCTGACAATCGGAGTAGCCTTTTCATTGCTGGACGAATACCGCTCGGGCGACGAAACCAAAGAGGACCAGACGACAATTCCGATGATCCTCCACCTTTTCGGCTATGGCATCATGAGTGTGCTGCTGTTGGCGATCATGGGCAGCACGAAATGATCCGGTAGCGGCCGCAAAGCATAGGCAGCGATCGCGAGAAACACACAACCGGCGGCAGGGGTAGGGTCGATGATGGAACAACGCAATGCGATCGTTACTGGCGGACTGCGCGGGCTTGGCCGGGCGATGGCGCTCGGGCTTGCGCGCGAGGGCCATCGGGTGCTCGCGGTCGGCCATATCGAAAAGGACGTGCCGGAGATCGAGCGGGCCGCGACGCAATTGCCCGGGTGGGTCGAGCCGCTGGTCGCCGATCTACGCCGCGTCGAGGAATGCGACCGGATCGTCGCAGCGGCCGAAGCGCAATTCGGCCAGGTCGACATTCTGGTCAACAATGCCGGGCTGACCTTTACCTATATCGATCCGCCGCGCGAAATACGGACACCTTCGAGCATCCACGCTATTATATTGACTGCCATTCCCGCTCTTGATGGTTTTGCCGAGTGCAGAGAATGACGGACAGGCTGTTGCAGCGCATCTCGATCGATCCCGCATGTATGCGGGGCAAGCCTTGCATAAAGGGCACCCGGATCTGGGTCTCGCTGATCCTCGATTTTCTGGCCGAAGGCATGACCGAGGCCGAACTGCTTGGCAATATCCGAGCTAACTCACGAGGACGTGTCTGGCGGCGATCGCCTATGGCGCTGAAGCGACCCGAGAGCACTTCGTTCCGTCCCTGCCGAAACCGCGTGAACTTCAAGCTCGACGAGAATTTGAGCCGGCAGCGCGCCGAGTCTGTTTCGCTCCGCGGGTACACGATGCCGTCACGGTCCGAGAGCAAGGTTTGCAATCGGCCCCCGATGAGCGGGTGTTCGTAGTCGCGGCGCAGGGAGGGACGGACGCTTGTCACACTCGACCGCGATCTCGGTCGGGTTCTTCGTTTTCCGCCCGACGCCAGCGCCGGAATAATCGTGATTGACGCCGGGCCGTGAGCCAGCCACCAAGGGCTGCTCAATCGCACGCGTGAGCTGCTTTCGGTGATCGAGACCCGCTCGCCCGATGGATCGCTTTGGATCGTTGAGCCGGGCCGGGTAAGGTTCACTTAGCAAAGGACGACGAATAGTCCCGTCTCGGATAGTCTTGCCAAGTGTGGTCATTGGCGCCGCGCAACGCCCCGCAAAGGGGCTTCGGCGGCTCTAAACCGGTCCACCTG
>CAWGFH010000019.1:0-6822 GCA_963821795.1 uncultured Alphaproteobacteria bacterium | reverse complement strand
CCCGTAGTGGTCGAACACCGCTTCGTTCGACACGAGAACGAGATCGGCAAGCCTCGCCTGGGCGATCAGCATGCGGTCGAACGGATCGCGGTGCGGACCAGGCAAGCTTCCGGCCATTTGTCCGTGTTGCATGGAAATCTGCAGCTCGAAAAAGCCCTGAGCGGCGAGCACGCCGGAAACATCCATCGCAAGGGAGGCTGCCTGAGCTAGTTTTCCGATCCGATATTTTGTCGTGATCTCCCATGCCGAGGCCGCACTGACGAATATTTCGTTATCAGGGTCGACGACAGCAGCCTTCGCATTTCCGGAGAGCAAGGGGTCGCCGGCAAGCCACCAGATCAGCGCGTGAGTATCCAGCAACAACCGCACCCGCTATTGATCCCAGCGGTCGAGTTCCTCCGGTGGCAATGGGTCGAAAAATTCCGGACCGATGCTGATCTTTCCTCGCATCGCGCCAAACTCCCGTTTGGCTTTCGGAGCGAATGGCACCAACTTGGCTACTGGGGTTCGCCCGCGCGCGATTATAATCACCTCGCCCGCCTCGACGCGGGCCAGTAGCTGCGAAAGATGCGTCTTGGCAGCGTGAACCGAAACCGTGTCGTCCATGGCACACCTCACCTTAGTCATCTACCTAGCTAAGTAGGAACCGACGGTCAATACCCCCGCGCGGGATCGACTTGGTTGAGGAGCGGGCGGCCTTCTTCGAAGCGGCGGATGTTGTCGAGGATGATCGGGGCGGCGGTCTGCGGATTGGTGATGCCGGCGATGTGCGGGGTCACCAGGATGCGCGGATGTTGCCAAAACGGGTGACCCGGCGGCAGCGGCTCTTCGCGGAAGACGTCGAGGGCTGCAGCCGAAAGCTGGCCCGAATCGAGCGCCGGGATCAGATCTTCCTCGACGAGGTGGGCGCCGCGGCCGGCATTGACCAGGCTGGCGCCGCGCGGCAATTCCGCGAAGGTGCGGGCGTTGAGGATGCCTTGCGTCTCCTCGGTCAGCGGCAACAGGCAGACCAGGATCTCGGACTGAACGAGGAGTTGCAACAGCCCGTCGGCGCCGGCCACCGTCACAAACCCGGCGACAGTCCTTTGATGCCGGCTCCAGCCGCAAACCGGAAAACCCAGTGCGGCGAGCTTGCGGCCGGCATCCCGCCCGATCTCGCCAAAGCCGAGAATGCCGACCGGCCTTTCCCCGGCGTTCCTCTGCGGCAGCTCGCGCCAGATCCCGGCCTGCTGCTGGGCGCGGTAGTCGAGATCGTGGCGGTGCAGCCGCAGCACCTGCAAGACGACGTATTCGCTCATCGCGTCGGTCAGATACGGGTCGACGAGGCGGGTGATCGGCACGCCGGCGGGCAGATCGGGGTCGCACAGGATGTGGTCGATCCCGGCGCCCAAGGACAGGATCAATTTGAGGTTCGGCAGCGCGGCCAGCAGACCCGGCTCGGGCCGCCAGACGAGCGCGTAGTCGATCTCTGCCGGATCGCCGATATCAGGCCAGACGCGGATCTCCAGCCCCGGCATCAGCCGGCTGAGCTGGCCGCTCCAGCGCGCGGCCGAATCGACGGTGGAGCGGAATAACAGCGCCATCGTCGCGGTCATAGCACAGTCGGCGACGTTGCCATATTCCGGCCCGCTTCCGGGTCCATCAACGCCGCGCCATCGCCAAGGGGGGCCGGTTGATGCGCTCGCTGTGGAGAATGATCGCGCTACGCTGGCTGGGCGGGCAGGGTTCGGAAGCGCTGACCGATGATTCGGGTTTGCTCGATCTGCTTATGATCGGCGAGCGGGCGCCGCCGAACGGCTTCGCGGTAAGCCGGCGATCGGGCGTCTCCCATCACGCGATAAATTCCCAGCACGCTTCCGGCCAGGTCGCGGCCGAGCCTGCCGCCATCGGGAAATCCGACGGCGATCGCCTCCGGTGAGGGCCACGCCGGCAGCCATTCCGGCGGCGTGGGGTGGTGTTGCAATCGGCTATGATCCGTGTTGTGTTGCCCAGGCGCCGCCTGGCGGCGGAACGATGCCGTAGGCTTCAGCCATCACAGGCGGCATCGCACAAAAGGGGCGAAGGCGTGGGGACAAAGCAGCAGGGGGTGTCCGGATCATTAAATCCCAAGGCCAGGATGAGCCTGGCCGATCGCATCCGCGACTACTTCGCGCCGCGTGAAATCGTCGACACCTCGCCCGAAGTATCCGATGAGATCAAATACACGACCTGCTATATGTGCGCCTGTCGCTGCGGGATCAAAGTCCACCTGAAGAACGGCGGCATCCGCTACATCGAAGGCAACCGCGATCATCCGATCAACCGTGGGGTGATCTGCGGCAAGGGTGCCTCGGGCATCATGCAGCAACAGTCGCCGGCGAAATTGCGCAAGCCGTTGAAGCGTATCGGTGAGCGCGGCACCGGCGTGTTTCGCGAGATCGAATGGGACGAGGCGATCGCGACTGCGGTCGAATGGCTGTCGGCCATCCGTGCCACCGATCCGAAAAAGCTGGCCTTTTTCACTGGCCGCGATCAGAGCCAAGCGCTGACCGGGTATTGGGCAGCCCAATTCGGGACCCCGAATTTCGCCGCCCATGGCGGGTTCTGCTCGGTCAACATGGCGGCGGCCGGCATGTATACGCTCGGCGGCAGCTTTTGGGAGTTCGGCGAGCCGGATTGGGAGCACACCCGCCTGTTCATAATGTTCGGCGTCGCCGAGGACCATGATTCGAACCCGATCAAGATCGCGCTGTCGGGGCTGCGGCGGCGCGGCGCCAAATTCGTATCGGTCAACCCGGTGCGCACCGGGTATTCGGCGATAGCCGACGAATGGGTCGGGATCAGACCGGGCACCGACGGTCTTTTTGTCTTGTCGCTGATCCACGAATTGCTCGAAGCCGACCGGATCGACCCCGACTACCTGGTGCGCTACACCAACGCCGCCTGGCTGGTGATCCAGGCGCCGGGTGCGGCGGATGACGGGCTGTTCGCGCGCAACGATGCCGGCGAACCCTTCGTGCTCGACGGTTCGGGTTCGCCGGCGAGCGCGATGGCGGTCGGAGTTGAGGCGCGCCTGGTCGGCGAGGCGCTGCTGGCCGATGGCCGGCGCGCGGTTCCGGTGTTCCAGCTGGTCGCCCAGCGCTATCTGGATTCGCGCTACGCGCCCGAGGCGGTGGCCGAGACCTGCGGCGTACCGGCAGCGACGATCAGGCGGCTCGCTGCGGAAATCGCCCGCACGGCGTTCGAGGAGGAAATCGAGCTGCCGGTCGCGTGGACCGATTGGGCCGGGAGGCGCCACGAATCGATGCGCGGCCGGCCGGTCTCGCTGCATGCGATGCGTGGGATATCGGCGCATTCCAACGGTTTCCAGACCTGCCGTGCATTGCATCTGCTGCAAATGCTGATCGGGACGATCGATGTGCCGGGCGGCTGGCGCTACAAGTCGCCGCACCCAAAGCCGTGCCCACCGGGGCCAAAGCCGGCCGGCAAGCCTGCGCAGGTGGCGCCGGGCCAGCCGCTTCCGGGGCTTCCGCTCGGCTATCCGATGTCGCCCGAGGATCTGATCGTCGACGCCGAGGGCCGGCCGGCGCGCATCGACAAGGCGTTCTCCTGGGACGCGCCGATCGCCGCTCACGGCATGATGCATATGGTGATCGCGAACGCCTGGAAGGGCGATCCCTACCCGATCGACACCCTCTTCATGTATATGGCGAACGCGGCGTGGAACTCGGCGATGAACACCGCCGAGACGATGCGCATGCTGACCGACAAGGATCCGGCGACTGGCGTCTACCGCATTCCGCAAATCATCTATGCCGACGCATATTATTCCGAGACCGTCGCCTATGCCGATTTGATTCTGCCCGACACGACGTATCTCGAGCGTTGGGACTGCATCTCGTTGCTCGACCGCCCGATTGGCGGCGTCGACGGTCCGGGCGATGCAATCCGCCAACCGGTCCTGACCCCCGACCGAGACGTCCGTCCGTTCCAGGATGTCCTGATCGATCTCGGCGCCCGACTGGGTCTGCCCGCCTTTGTTGCGCCTGATGGACAGCCGCGCTACCCGGGCGGCTACGCCGATTACATCGTCAATCATGAGCGGCGGCCGGGGGTCGGCTCGCTTGGCGGCTGGCGCGGCGTAGAGGGAGACTTGGCGGGCCGCGGCGCGCCGAACCCGGGTCAGCTGGACCGCTACGTCGCCAATGGCTGCTTCTGGAAGCACCGGCTGCCGGAAGACCAGCTCTATTTCAAGCATGCCAACAAGGCCTATCTCGAGACCGCGGTGACGATGGGCTTCATCGAGGCCGCCACGCCGATCGTACTGCAGCTCTATGTCGAGCCGCTGCAGCACTTTCGCCTGGCCGCGCAAGGGCACGGACGGGTATTGCCGCCCGAATCCCATCGCGAACGGATCGCGACCTATTTCGATCCGCTGCCGTTCTGGTACATGCCGTTCGAGGAGGCGCGAGTCGACCGCGACAACTTCCCATTGCACGCGCTAACCCAGCGTCCGATGCACATGTACCATTCCTGGCATTCACAGAATGCTTGGCTGCGGCAAATCATCGGCAATAATCGGCTGTTCGTGAACCGGGCGACGGGACAAGCGCTCGGCCTCGACGAAGAAGATTGGGTGTGGCTGTCGAGCCATCACGGCCGGATCCGAGTGCCGACCCGCCTGATGGACGGCGTCAACCCGAATACGGTGTGGACCTGGAATGCGATCGGCAAGCGTGCCGGCGCCTGGAACCTCGACCCCAAATCGCCCGAGTTCCGGGAAGGGTTTCTGCTGAACCATCTGATCTCGGAATTGCTGCCGGCCGATGGCGGATATCCCCACGCTAACGCCGATCCAATCACCGGGCAGGCCGCGTGGTACGATTTACGGGTACGGATCGAGCGCGCGGCGCCGCTTGAAGCCAAGATAAGCATGCCCTCTTTTTCACCGCTGGCGCATCCGCGGTCGCTGCCGAAGCTGCCGCAAATCCTGCGCTACGACGTCGCCAATGGTGGAGAGGGGGGTGGCGCGTGACCTCGTTGCCGGCGCCGCTTCCGGGGCAGAAAAAGCTCGGTCTGGTCATCGACCTCGACATCTGCGTTGGCTGCCACGCCTGCGCCACAGCGTGCAAGGAATGGAACAGCAGCGGGCATATGGGACCGCTCCCCGATTTCGACCCCTATGGCGAGAGCGCCTGGGGGGTATGGTTCAACCGCATTCATTCGTTCGAGGAAGGCGACGGCGACGGTGCGCGGACAATTTACTTCCCGCGATCGTGCCTGCACTGCGAGGAACCAGCCTGCGTCACGGTGTGTCCGACCGGCGCCTCCTATAAGCGCGCCGAGGACGGGATCGTGCTGGTCGACGAAGCGATCTGTATCGGCTGCAAGCTTTGTTCTTGGGCATGTCCCTATGGCGCCCGCGAGTTCGACGCCGACGAAGGCGTCATGAAGAAGTGCACCTTGTGCATCGACCGCATCTACAACGAGCACTTGACCGGTAGAGGATCGCCAGCCGGCATGCGTGATGGTGTGTCCGGTTAACGCCAGACATTTCGGCGATCTCGGGGACCCCGAAATCGGCGGTTTCGGAAATCGTGGCGCAGCGTCGCGGCGGCGATTTGCTGCCCGAACTCGGCTACAAGCCGGTCAACAAATATTTGCCGCCGCGGCCGGGGCGAATGGCGTCCGGCTCACCACCTGCCGATGTCGGCGTTGTGGCGCCGTCATCCGCGGTGTCCTCTGCTGACAAGCTGTTGCGCTGGGTCGACCGGCTGCTGTCGCGCTGACGGCGCATCCCCCGGGAGAAAAGGATGCATCCGGCGCTGTCGATCGTCCTATTTACCACCTCATCCGGCGCTGGTTTTGCGTTGTTGCTGCTGCTCGGGGTCGGCGTGCCGCTGGGATTACTGCCGGATGGCGCCGGCTTTGCGTTCGTCGCGCTCGCGGTCGCTGTGGCGCTTGCCGCAGCCGGGCTGGTGTCTTCCGCGTTTCACCTCGGCCGGCCGGAGCGGGCTTGGCGGGCATTTTCGCAATGGCGTTCGTCATGGCTGTCGCGAGAGGGGGTCTTCTCGCTACTGACTTTTGTGCCGCTCCTCGGCGTTCGGCATCGGCTGGGTGTTTTTTGGTGCGACACGGGGGTTCGTCGGCTTGTGCGGGATCGTCGCCGGGAGCGTTTGCGGGCGCGACGATTTTCTGTACCGGGATGATCTACGCCTCCTTGAGGCCCATCCATCAATGGCACAACGCCTGGGTCGTACCGGGCTATCTCGCGCTTGGTCTGATGGAGGGCTGCTTGGTGCTCAACTTTCTTGTCAGACTATGGGTCCCTCGCGCCCCGGTTCTGGCGCTGGTCACCTTGACTACCGTAGTTGTCGCTTGGTCGATCAAGGAAGGATATTGGCGCTTCATTGATACGATCCCGGCGCGCAGCACAATGGCAAGTGCTACCACCCTTGGCAGCCGCGGTACGGTGCGCCTGTTCGAGGCCCCGCACACCGAAGAAAACTATCTGCTGAAAGAGATGGGATTCCGCGTCGCGCGCAAGCACGCCGCGCGGTTGCGGCGGATAGCCCGGCTTGCGGGTTTTGCATTGCCCGGACTTGCAAGCCTGCTCGCAGTCCTCCTCTCTCGCGCGCCGGGTGCAGCCGCGGCCGGGGTGGGCTTGATCAGCGCCGCGTTTGGCGTCGTCGCCGAGCGCTGGCTTTTTTTCGCCGAGGCCAAGCACACCGTCACTCTCTATTACGGCGCGGAGCGCGTGTGAGCTGCGGCCGGGCGAGTTCCTTTCTGGAACGAATGCCGATTGAGATCGCGGGGCCCGCGCGAATTTCGCTGCGAAGAGGT
>CAWGFH010000018.1:0-132997 GCA_963821795.1 uncultured Alphaproteobacteria bacterium | reverse complement strand
CGTCGGTCAGCTTGATCTGCCCCTTCTTGAGCATGTCGAAGACGACATAGGCGGTCATCATCTTGCTCATCGACGCCGGCGGCATGTGCTCTTCGCCTGCCTTCTCGAGCAGCACTGACCCGGTTTCGACCTCGACGATCATGGCATGCGTGGCCTGGGTGTCGATACCGCCGGCGGGCGTGCTCGCTGCGGCCGACGGGATCGGCGCGACCGCCTTGGCCTTGGCCGCGACCTTCGCTTCCGCGGGCTGACAGGCCAGACCCGCGGCCAACAGGACACCGATCAGAAATCCAACCAAACGTATCGCCATCGGGATGCTCATTTCCGTTCGCCCCAGCTCCGGGGTAAATCCTCAGTTGGTGACGATCCGCGCCTCGGGGTAGCCGCTATTGACGACCCGGTGCAGCAACTGGTCGGCTTGTTCTACGCTCGCTACCGGACCGAGCCGCACCCGATAGATCGCGGTTCCGTTGACCGATGCCGACATTACCTCGACGCTGCCCAGGGGCGCGATGCGCGATTGCACTCGCTGCGCATTGTCCCGCACCGAGAAGGCGCCTGCCTGGACAAAAATCCGACCCGAGGATGCGGTGGCAACGCGGGGGAGCGAGGATGGCGTTCGCGTCTGGGCGATCGGTCCCTCCGCGACGCTGGATGCAGGCGTCGACGGCAATAGGGATGGCGTAGGCGTGTCGACGATCGGCCCCGCCACAACATTGGGCCGAGTTGGGGACGCTGGCGCGATCACCCGCGTGTCGACGATCGGGCCTGCTATAACATTGGAGGCGAGAACCACTGAGGGTGGGGCCGTCTGGGCCGGAAGCGGTGTGGCCTGCGCCGCCGGAACCAGAGCGGCCGGCATCTGCGCAACCATCACGGCCCCGCCACGATTGTGCATCGCCGCCTGGGCGACCTTGATGCTGGCGTCCTTGTCGATCTTGACGCGAACCGGGGTCGTTCCCTTGGTCTCGAAGCCGAGCAGTTGCGCCGCCCGGCGTGACACGTCGATCAGGCGGCCATCGACAAACGGGCCGCGATCGTTGACCCGCAATTCGAGCGAGCGGCCGTTTTCGAGGTTGGTCACCTGGACAATGCACGGCATTGGCAAGGTAGTATGGGCCGCGGTCAGTTCGTTCAGGTTGAAGATCTCGCCGTTCGCCGTGTATCTCCCGTCGAATTGCTCGCCATACCACGAGGCAGTCCCGGTTTTGTCGTAATTGAAATCGACCGCGGGATAATACCAGACGCCCTTGACCTGATACGGCCGGCCGACCCTGTACATCGGAGATCCGGCGGCGTAAGTGCCGTTACCGGAACCCGAGTAGGTTTCGCTCCGCTGCTGGGAGCCGCAGCCGGCGACCAGCAGGCCGATCATCGCCAAAGGCGCCGAAGCCCGAATGCCGGCGCCGAATTTCATCCCCCAATCCCCCAACTCGTCGTCGAATCAGCGGCGCCTGGCGCGCTCCTAAGCCACCATGCGGTCGGCCAGATAACCGACCGCAGCGGCGAAATAGGTTGATTTATTCCACCTCATGATGGTCCGAAAGTTGTCGTATACGAGCAGCGCCGGGCCGTCCGAACCGTCCGGCATCACCAAGGATGCCTCGCTTTGGCGGGCTGACAGCGGGATGGCATCGGCGCTGCGTACCCCCAACCGGTTCCACTCCGCCACTGGCCGCCTAACCCCAAGCCCGGTATAGCGGGCATCGAACCCAGCCGGCAGCAGCACCGAACGCCCCCAGGTCTCGCCGTTACGCCAGCCGAGATGGGCGATAAAATTGGCGATTGAAGCCAGCACGTCGGCCCGGTTGGTCCATATGTCGCGCCGCCCATCGCCATCGAAGTCGACGGCATAGCCGAGAAACGTCGACGGCATGAATTGACATTGGCCCATGGCCCCGGCCCACGAGCCGGTCATGTTGCCGGGCGTGACGTTGCCTTGATCGATGATGCGCAGCGCCGAGATCAATTCGCCCCGGAAATAGGGACCCCGCCGGCCGTCAAAACCGAGTGTGGCCAGCGAAGACACCACCAGATAATTGCCGGTGATTGCGCCGAAATCGCTTTCGAGGCCCCATAGCGCGACGATGAAGCGGGGCTCGACATTGTAGCGCCGCCAGACTGAGTTGAGCAGGATCCTGTTGTCGACCAGCTGTCGGCGCGCGTTTTCGATCCGTCCGGCGCTGACGGTCTTTGCCAGGTATTGGGCGAAGGTCAGCACTTGTTCGGGCTGATGACGGTCGAGTTCGATGACATGCGGCAGGTATTGAGCGCCGCGCAGCGCCAGGTCTACCGTCGAGAGGCGAATGCCTTGGGCCGCAGCCTCGCGGCGGACCGTATCGAGAAATGCGTAAAAATCTCCAGTCGCGGCAATCGCCGATGCGCGGGCGAGCATATTCGGCGCGACAACCAGCGGCGCCGCAAACAACACTCGGCGGCTGACGCTACGACGCTTCATCGCAGAGCCCCTGTTTAGTTCCCCCGACCCTTTCTTGCCACAACTCGACCGGCTTCGGCAACGCCGGAAGGCTACCGAGGCCTAATCCGATGTCAGGATGTGAGCGATCAAGCGATGTCGAGCGGCCAACGCGCGAATCGGCGGTCGGCAAGATGTGCGAAACTTGACAAAACAGCGTCGCAAACGTACCCGGACAGCGCGCCGCGCGCGCCTTTGGGAGGATCAAGACATGGGAGAGATTCTGGGCCTCGGCGTCACCCATTTTCCACCGCTTTCGGGGACCGACGAGAGCATGGGCCGCATCCTGAAGCGGGTGCTCGACGACCCGGCGCTGCCCGAGCGATATCGCCATCCCGAAGGCTGGCCGGCCGCGATGCGCGAGGAATATGGCGCCGATCAGGGGCTGTCCGCAGCCCGGCGGCACCGCGAGGCGCTGATCGCCGGGTTTCGCAATGCGCGTCGGGTGCTCGACGATTTTGCACCCGACGTTGTCCTGATTTGGGGTGACGATCAGTACGAGAACTTTCGCGAAGACATCATTCCGCCATTTTGCCTATTGGCCTATGAAGGAATGGCGCCCAAGCCTTGGGAACATTATCGTTTCCAGAATGTGTGGAACGAGCCCAAAGACAAGGTTTTCGAATACAGGGGCCATCCGGCAGCCGGCAAGCACATTGCCGGAAAGATGCTCGAAACCGGGTTTGATGTCTCCTATGCCTATCGCCCGCTGCATCATCAACTCGGCCACGCGTTTTTGAACACGTTGCTGTTCCTGGATTACGATCGGCAGGGCTTCCCCTATCCGGTGCTGCCCTTCCAGGTCAATTGCTATGGCCGGCGGGTCATCGCCCAGCAGGCCGGCGTACGCAGCTTGAGCGAGTTGCCGTCCGAGGACGAACTCGATCCGCCCTCCCCGCTTCCGTGGCGCTGTTTCGACCTCGGCGCGGCATGCGCCCGGATCGCCGCCGACAGCCCGTACCGGGTGGCGCTGATTGCTTCGTCGAGCTGGTCGCACGCGTTTTTGACGCCGAAGAATTACCTGCTGTATCCAGATGTCCCGGCTGATCGCGGGCTGTACGACGCGCTGGTCAAAAGCGACTACGCCGCTTGGCGAGAGCGCCCGTTGAGCGCGGTCGAAGACAGCGGACAGCAGGAGATCCTGAACTGGATGTGTCTGATGGGTGCGATGAAGGCGGTTGGCAGGCGGCCGACCGAGACGGCATTCGTCGAAAGCTGGATCTTCAATTCCAACAAATGCTTTGCGGTCTACGAGCCGTAACGGACGCGGTCGGTCGTGCCGCTTTTGCCGGGGCCGGGAACCGGCGCACGGCAGGAGCGAACAGCACCGCGACCTGGCTCGAACCTAGTCGTCCGCCAGACCCGAGGCTCAAGCGATCCACCAAGTTGAAAACGAGATGAAGTGGAGGCAGCGATGGCGCGCAAATATAATCTGATGTCGAGCGATGGGCATCTCGAAGTCCCACCCGAGCGGTGGACCCATCGAGTGCCGCAAAAATATCGCGACCGCGCGCCCCACACGGTCCATCTCCCGGACGGCGGCGACGCCTTGATGATCGAGGGCCAGCCACTGCTGGAGGCGAACTTTCTCGATCTGCGCGCCGGCCGCGCAGAGGGTACCTGGCAGCCCTTCGGCCTCAAGGTCGCCGACGCCGCCGGCACCGGCTCGCCGGAGCAGCGGGTCAAGGAGCAGGACCAGGACGGTATGGATGGCGAGGTGCTGTTCGCGGCGATGGTCGCGGGCCCCGTCTTCTGGCGCAACATCGCCCATGACGAGGTCTACAAAGCGGTGATCCGCGGCTACAATGATTGGCTGGCGGAGGAATATTGCGCGGTCGATCCCGCCCGGCTGATCGGCATGGGCGTGATCCCGATCACCAATGTCGATGACGCCATCGCCGAGATGAAGCATTGCAAAAAGCTCGGCCTCAAAGGTGTGTTGCTCGGTGCGCTCCCCAACGCGAAGGGTTATCCGACCCCCGAAGACGACAAATTCTGGGCCGCCGCACTCGATCTCGACATGCCGGTGACGGTGCATGTCCAGCTCTACCGCACCGGCGCGCGCGCCAACCAGCCGACCTTCAAATATCCCAAAGAGGACCCGGTGGTGATGCAGCGGCTGCGCCGGCCGTTTCTCGAGTGGTTGTGCAATTTCGGCCTGGCGCCGGCGACCGGTATCACGCAATTGGTGCTGGCCGGCGTCTTCGAGCGCTTCCCGAAATTGAAGATCTTCTTTGCCGAGACCCGATTGGGCTGGGTCCCGTTCTGGCTCGAGCACATGGATTTGTGGTATCAGCGCCATCTCGGCTGGGCCGAGGAATATCTCGGCTTCAAGCCGCTGAAGGAACCGCCCGGCCATTATGTTCGCCAGAACATTTATTTCAGTGTCCAGTACGAACGGGTGGCGATCGAACAGCGCCACAATGTCGGCGTCGATCACATCATGTTCGCGACCGACTTCCCGCACATCGAGAACGAATGGCCTAATTCACGGCGCGTGATCGACAAGATCTACGCCGACATCCCGGAGGCCGACAAGCAACGCATCTGGGCCGATAACTGCGTCGAATTTTTCAAGCTTGACCAGGCGGCGTAAAGCTATTTTCCCGCGACGCCGCCGCGCATTCGCGGCGGCGTCGATTGATCGCTACTCCGCGAACGGTTCAAGAAAAAAGTCATACCTGTCCGCCTCGATGTTCGTGCCGAGCAGGCGCGATGCATTCGGCCTGGCGCCGGCCGAGAGGGTATGACCCGATCGCGTCGGGATCGTCGGAACCTACCCGGGCAATCTCTCTGACGAGGGCGACATCCTTAATCGGAATGTCGCATTCGATAACCATATAGATCAGTTTTCTATCGTATCCGGTGAGGCGTTGAACAACTCCGGTACTCACGGCTCAACCCTTCCGGTCGGATCAGCCTCGGCGCTGCGCACCCCGGTCATCCCCCCAGATGGCGTCCCTGCCGATCGTCGATTTCTTCGCCAAGATCCGGCGCGGTCAGGTCGAGGAGGCCGGCGGCGCGCAACTCGTCGATCGCTGGTAAATCGCGCAGACTGTCGAGGCCGAAATGGGCGAGGAAGCCCGGTGTGGTGACCCACAGCAGCGGCCTGCCGGGGCTCGCGCGGCGGCCCTTGGGACAGACCCAACCCGCTTCCATCAGGGTATCGACAATGCCCTTGCCGAGGGCGACCCCACGGATCTCCTCGATCTCGGCGCGTGTGACCGGTTGGTGGTAGGCGATTACCGCCAGGGTCTCTACCGCCGCACGCGATAATCTGCGGCTGACCGGCCGCTCGACCCGCAACGCGTCGGCAAGATCGGGCGCGGTGCGGAACGCCCAGCCGCCTGCCAGCCGCACTAGGTTGACTCCGCGATCGGCGTAATCCTCCGCGAGTTTGCTCAGCAAGGCGGGCAGATCGGCTGCGTCGGGAAGGCGATGGTTCAGCACCTCCTCGGTCAGCGGTTCGGCGGCGGCGAACAGCAGCGCCTCGACCAGCCGCAATTGCGGTACCCACTCGCTCATCGGCGAGCCCGCTCGCCTCCCTCTGGCTTTGCCGCAACCGGCAGACTTCGCAGATAAAGCGGGCCGAACATGTTGTCCTGGCGCAGCTCGATCCGGCGATCGCGGGCCAGTTCGAGCGCAGCCGCAAAGGTTGCGGCAAGGGCGGAGCGACGAATTTGTTCGCCGCCCGGCTCGAAAGGAAGAAAGCGCGTGAGCTCGCGCCATTCGGGCACTCGGCCGAGAAAGCGCAATAAGCGCTTCAGTGCGTCGTCCGTCGAATGAAAGACCGAGGGCTCGATCGTCAGCACCGCCGCGGCGGCGCGGCGGCGGGCGCCCGCGTAGGCGTGCAGCATCTCGTAAAGCCCGAGCCGCCAGACCGGCAGCGCCACCTCCGCCAGGCCTTCGGGGGAGCCGCGCAAGAAGAAATCTTGGCCCAGACGGGGACGGGCCATCAGCCTCCGGCCGGCGGTCTGCATCGCCTCTAGGAGCTTGAGGCGATGCCCCAGCGCGGCAGCGATCTCGGCTGCCTCCGGCTCGTCTTCCTGCGGCGGTTCCGGCAGCAGCAGCCGGGATTTCAGGTAGGCCAGCCAGGCCGCCATCACCAGATAGCCGGCGGCGATCTCCAGATGAACCTTCTGTTGCCGGTCGATAAACGCAAGGTATTGGTCGGCCAGCGCCAGGATTGAAATTTTCGACAAGTCGACCTTTTGCTCGCGCGCCAGCGACAGCAGCAGATCGATCGGCCCCTCATAGCCGTCGAGATCGAGCACCAGTGGCTCGGCCTGCCCAGGTGGTCCCTCGCCCATTGTCTCGCCCTGGTTCCACTCCTCTTCCGCGTCTGTGGCGCTCTGTATCGAACCGGAGCCGTGACGCGAGGCAACGGTCCAGCGAGGTGCAGACCCCCGCATCAGGTCTGTCCGGTCAAGGTTAGAACGAGGTCGATCAGGGCCTGAGTCGGCACGCCGATCACATAAGCAAGGATGTTGAGGTTGAGCCCGATCTGCCCTCCGACCCAAGGCAGCGCGAACAGCAGCAGCAGGAGGATCGGGATGCCGTAGGGCTCGAGCCGGGCCAATGGATAGGCGAGCGCACGCGGCAGCAATCCCACCGCCACCCGCCCGCCGTCCAACGGGGGCAAAGGCAGCATGTTAAACACGCACAGCGCCGCGTTGATTTGCAGAGAATGAACGAGGTTCGCGGCGATCCACTCCGCCGGACTCGGCGGCAGCAGCACCACCCCGTAGAACAATAGCGACGAGGCGATCGCCAGCAACACATTCGTGCCGGGTCCGGCAATCGCCACCCACACCATGTCGCGCCGCGGATCGCGCAAGCGGCCGAAATTGACCGGCACCGGCTTGGCGTAGCCGAATAGGAAACGCCCGCCGGATGTCAGCAGCAGCAGAGCGGGCAGCACGATCGTGCCGAACGGATCGACATGGTTGAGCGGGTTGAGAGTGAGGCGGCGGGCCCGCAAAGCGGTGTCGTCGCCAAAGCGAAGCGCGATAAACCCATGCGCGGCCTCGTGAAAGGTCACGGCGATGACCACGGGCAATATCCAGGTGCTGGCCAGGTAGATCGTCGCGGCCAGGGACCCCGCGCCGCCCATCACCGCGCCTCCGCCATCAGGGCTTCGAACCGGCGTTCGGCTTCGGGCCGGTCAAACTCGGCCGGGACGCGGCGCATCGCAGCGCCGCGCGCCAGCCTGGCGGTCCCGGTGGGTGAAACCTCGCCGGCAGCCGCGACGATTTCCTCCATTTCGCCGCGGTCGCCATTGCAATGAAGCGCAAGGTCGCAACCGGCGTCGAGCGCGCGCCGCACCCGCTCGCGCAGATCGCCACCCAATGCGCGCATCGACAGATCGTCCGAAATCAGCACGCCGTCGAAGCCGATCTCGCCGCGGATGATTTCGCCGATAACCCGCCGTGACAATGTCGCCGGTGCGGTCGGATCGATCGCCCGATAGACGATATGGGCGGTCATTGCCCAGGGCATCGTGCTGAGTGCGCGAAACGGTGCGAAGTCAGTGGCGGAGAGTTCCTCGTGCCGGGTTTCCACCAGCGGACAGCTGTAGTGGCTGTCGACCCGCGCGCGGCCATGACCTGGAATGTGCTTGAGGACAGGTAGCACGCCGCCCTCGAGCAGACCCTCGCATACCGCCCCGGCGAGACGCGCTACACGGCCGGCTTCGGTCCCATAAGCACGGTCCCCGATTACCGCGTCGGCGCCAGCTGCCGGCAGGTCGAGTACCGGCAGGCAGTCGATGGTGACGCCGAGCCGGAAAAGATCGTCGGCGATCAGGCGCGCGCCCAGCCTGGCTGCATGTTGCGCCATCGGATCGGGCAAGGAGGCAATCGCGGCGGCCGAAGGATATAGGCGCCAATGGGGTGGCCGCAGCCGTGCGACGCGCCCCCCCTCCTGGTCGATCAGGACCGGTGCGTCTGCGCGCTCGACGCAGCCGCGTAGCGCCTCGACCAATTCTCGTACCTGAGCAGGCGAGCGGCAATTCCGGCGGAACAGGATGAACCCGGCCGGGTTGGCCTCGCTGAAAAAGCGCACCTCGGCCGCGCTCAATTCTTCACCGGCGCAGCCGAGAACGACCGCTCGCGGCCTTCCGCCGGGCGCAGCCGCTACCAAGATGACGCTCTTTCCTTCACGTGGCACACTCCCGCCGAGTCGCGGCCGCCCGGTTCATCAGGCGCCCGAACCGCGGCGCTGGCCGGCTAAAGATGGATTGCCGCGTGCGCTCCGGCAATGCGGCTCGGCGCGGAAGGTGCGGCTGCCCGGCGCCCGTCAACGACTTATCTGACGACGATGCACCCGAGATGACGCTGCTTCAGCTCACCGCAGAGACGCTGGGCGGTCGCGGTGTCGGCGACCGGCCCTGCCTGGATGCGGTAATAGACGCCCTTGTCACCGAGTTCGGCGCGAACCGCGACTGCGGTCAGGTGGCCCAGCAAGTCCGGGTTCGCACGCTTGATGCGATCCCATTCGTCGCGCGCTACCCCCTCGCTGCGCACTGCGCCGAGTTGCAGCCGCACCCCGCCCGACTTCCCGGGCCGCTGACGCGCGTCGGTCGATTTGGACGATTCCGCAGGTGGATTTGCCGGCGGATGGCCGGCCGACGCCGCGGGCTGGGCCGTCGGCGCCGCGGTGGGTGGTGCGGTAGCGGGTGGTGCAGCCGGTTGCTCAGCCGAGGCTAGAGGTGCCGGGGCTGGCGGCGAGGCTGCGGCAGGCAACGGCATTGGCTGTTCGGGCGGCGGCAGCAAATGCTCGACCGACGGCCGGTTGTCGCCGTAGATCAGCATGTTCCGATCGGCAATATGCATGCCGCCCGGGTCGTCCGGCTTGACCTTGATCGGCCGGTTATCGGCGTGGATCAGCGGAATATCGCTACCCTCGCCGGTTCCGCCCGCATGCCGTAAACCCGCCATATAGGCAAAGCACAGGCCGCCGGCGAACAGGCCCATCACCAGCAAAGCGCCGGCGATCCGGAACATCCGTCGCGGCGCCGGCGCCGCACCCTCCTCGTCGCCCGGGTCGACATAGAGGCCGGTTCGCTGCTCGGGGTCGATCTGCCCGAGATTGTAGGCCATGGTC
The DNA here is from genome assembly GCA_963821795.1 of uncultured Alphaproteobacteria bacterium. Taxonomy (GTDB): domain Bacteria; phylum Pseudomonadota; class Alphaproteobacteria; order ATCC43930; family CGMCC-115725; genus AP-15. Next base: position 123,417 of record CAWGFH010000018.1, on the reverse strand, counting down.
ACATCTCCTCGACAGGCTCGACGCCGATCACGGCCAAGCCGGAGGCGATGACGATTGCAACGCCGCGGACGAGGGCAAGCCGGGCGCGGGTCAGGGCCAAGTCGGAGGCGAGGATAAACCGCAATGTGGCCTCGTCACGGCCCTTGTTCCACAACATGTGGAACTGGGCCGCGACCTCCTGCAAATAGAACGCGATACGGTGCGGCTCATGGGCTTCGGCCGCGCTCTCGACGAGCCGCGGCCACAGCGCCAGCTGGCGAATCAGCGCGAGTTCGGCCGGATCGGTGAGCCGGTCGAGCGGTGCCGCGGCCAATGCCGCATCGCCCATATCGTCCCGCGGAAATTCGTCGACCGCATGACGCATGACCGAGGCCGCCCGGGCATGGGCGTATTGCACGTAAAAGACCGGGTTGTCCTTCGATTGCTCGGTGACCTTGGCGAAATCGAAATCGAGCGCCTGATCGTTGCGGCGGGTCAGCATGATGAAGCGGAATACATCCTTGCCGACCTGATCGACGACCTCGCGCAGAGTGACGAAGGTGCCGGCCCGCTTCGACATCCGCACCGGCGCGCCCTTGTCGAACAGATTGACGAGCTGGCACAGCTTGACGTCGAGCGTGGCGGTCCCGCCGGTCACCGCTTTGACCGCGGCCTGCATGCGTTTGACATAGCCGCCGTGATCGGCGCCCCAGACATCGATCAGATTGGCAAAGCCGCGGCGGAACTTGTCGCGGTGGTAGGCGATGTCGGCGGCGAAATAGGTCCACGAGCCGTCCGATTTTCGCAGCGGCCGGTCGACGTCGTCGCCGAATTGGGTGGCGCGGAACAAGGTTTGCGTCTCGCGGCTCCCAGTCGTCCGGCAGTTTGCCCTTCGGCGGTTCCAGCACGCCGGTATAGATCAAGCCGCGTTCGTCCAGCGCCGCCAGGCAATCGTCGATCGCACCGGGCTTCGACCAGCGCGCGCTCCGACACGAACAAATCGTGCCTCATGCCGAGATCGGCCAGATCCTCGCGGATCAGCGCCATCATCTGCGCTACCGCGAAATCCCGGACCGGCGCGAGCCACTCGTCTTCGGGCACGATCGAGCCATTTTCGTCCATCGCGCTGCGCCAGCGCCTGACCGGTCTCGATCAGATATTCGCCGGGGTAAAATCCGTCTGGGATTGTCCCGATCACCTCGCCGAGCGCCTCGCGATAACGCAGATGGGTCGATCGGGCGAGGATATCGACCTGGGCGCCGGCGTCGTTGATGTAATACTCGCGATGCACCGCGAAGCCGGCCTTGGCGAGCAGCGAAGCGAGCGCGTCGCCAACGACCGCACCGCGGCCATGGCCGACATGCATCGGCCCGGTCGGGTTGGCGGAGACGAATTCGACATTGACCCGCTCGCCGCCGCCCAGCGCCGACTCGCCGAAGCTATCACCGGCACGCAGGATCGCGCGTAACTGAGCGTGCCATACCTCGGGAGCCAGCCGGATGTTCAAAAATCCCGGCCGAGCCACCTCTACCGTAAATCCCCGGCCATGGTAATCTCCGGTAACCAGCTCTCTCGCGCTCATCGCGGCGCCGATCTGCTCCGCCAGCGCCATCGAGTGCCCTCTTTCTGGGCCGGGCAGCACCATCGCCGCATTGGTGGCGAGATCACCATGCGCGGGATTTCGGGTCGATTCGACCGCGATCCGGCTCAAATTGAGTCCCGGAGGCAGCGCGCCCGCTGCGATCAAATCGCCGAGTGCGGCTACCACCAGTCCGCGCACATCCTGAAAAATGTTGGTCATAGAACTTCGCAGCCAAGTCTTCGGTTACGCGACCTGAGAGATGATTTCGGCCTGTTCCTGCGCAAGATGAAAACGCCGGTTTGCCGCTGGATGATACGAACGACCCTCGGCATGACCGTCATGTCGGGACATAGGCGTCGAACAGTCGGTGGTGCTCGTCGAGCGCGAAACGGTCGGTCATGCCCGCGAGGTAGTCGGCCGCGATCCGCGCGGTTTGCTGATCGCCGGGCCCGGCTGCCATTCCTCGCCACTCGCCGGGCAGGCATTCGGGCTCGGCCAGGTACAGAGTAAACAGGTCATGGACCACGCGGCGGGCCTTCGAGCTCATGCGGTTGACCCGATAATGGCGGTACATGTGTTCGAACAGAAATTCCTTCAACACGCGGCCGTTGTCGCGCATCTCCACCGAGAAAGCGGCGATCGGGGATTTGAGCGTCCGGATTTCGGCGGCTGTCCTTACCTTGCTATCCGCCAGCCGCAGGCGCGTCTCGGCGATCAGGTCGCCGACCATGTGGTCGATAACCCGGCGAATCGACTCGTGGATCAGGCGCGGCTCTTCGATCCCTGGATATCGCGAGGCCACCACTCCGAATACCGGACCGATCAGCGGCACCTGGGCCAGGTCGGCGATCGTGAACAACCCGGCGCGTAACCCGTCATCGATATCGTGGTTGTTGTAGGCGATGTCGTCCGCGAGCGAGGCGACCTGCGCTTCCGGCCCAGGGAAGGTATCGAGGTCGAGCGGGTGGCGATGTCATATTCGGCGATCGTCGGCGGCACCGGACGGTCAATGCCGGGCCCGCGCAACGGCCCGTTATGCTTGACCGTGCCTTCAAGCGCTTCCCAGGTCAGGTTGAGCCCGTCGAACTCGGCGTAGCGCCGCTCCAGGCGCGTCAGGATTTGCAAGGTGTGGTCGTTGTGGGAAAAGCCGCCAAAAGGCGCCATCTCGGCATTCAGCGCTTCCTCGCCGGCATGCCCGAACGGCGTGTGACCGAGGTCATGGGCGAGCGCCAAGGTCTCGGCGAGGTCCTCATCGAGGCCGAGCGCCCGGCTGATCGTGCGCGCGATCTGCGCGACTTCGAGGCTGTGGGTCAGCCGGGTGCGGTAATGGTCACCCTCGTGATAGACGAAGACCTGCGTCTTGTGCGTCAGCCGGCGAAACGCGGTCGAATGAATGATGCGGTCGCGGTCGCGCTGAAACGGTGAGCGAACCGCGTGCTCGGGCTCCGGATGGAGCCGCCCGCGGGACTCTTCGGGTTTCGACGCATAGGGCGCGAGACCGACCGGCGGGACCATTTCTCCTCATACGCCGCGGCGCGGCCTACGTCCATCCTGGCCGTGAACTTAATCAGCAGGGGCGGCGCCGGCTCCTTGGCGGATGAAACGGGCATACGCTCACCGCCACTCGATTCGCCGAAAAATCCGTCATGTTGATTTCAGGAATTGCCATTTTTGGTTAAGCTCATGCAACCGAGGGGAGCGCCGCCATGGAATACATTCGCGTGAATTTTGACCCGAACGATGTCCGGGAGGTGATTGCCAGCGGCAACGTCATTGGCGAGACCGAGGCGGAACTGATGCTGCCGGCAAATTATTACGTCATCTCGCTGTCGGGCGCCGGGTACATTCCGCCCTACCGATATGTCCTCGTCAGCGGCACACTGCCCGGCAACCCTTTGAACATCCAATTCAGCAAGGCCTAGGGGGCAGCGCATGCACGGAAGATATCTGCTGCTTTGCCTTCTGCTGGCCGGCGGGTGCGCCAGTACGCATTTCGAAAACATCCCGTTGCAGGCCGGCGAAGCCAATCCCGATCGTCGCAGCATCGACCCCGCCAGTCCGGATCGCCCGGCAATACTGATGACTTTTTCCGGCGGCGGCTCGCGCGCCGCGGCGCTCGCCGAGTTGGTGCTGCGGGAGATGGCTGCAACCAGCTACACCGCCGCCGACGGCCAGCATGTGCTGACCCAGGACGTCAAGCTGATCTCGTCGGTCTCAGGCGGCAGCGTGACCTCGGCCTGGTTCGGCCTGCATCGCGATGCCGGCCATCCCGACGGCGACCTCGACGATCTGCGCAAGGATTTTTTGACCCAAGACAATATGGCGGCGCTCGAACTCGACGCGGCCAATCCGATCACTTGGTTCGGGTTGGTGACCGGCAGGATCACCCGTATCGAGGCGGAGGAGGCGCTGTTCAACCAGAGGCTCTTCCATGGCGCCACCTTGGCCGCGCTCAACCAGCCAGGCAAGCCCTACATCATCCCGAATGCCACCGACATGGCCGGCGGCGAATCCTTTGCCATGGTTCCACGGCGCTTCGACGATGTCTGCTCGAAGTACGACGCGCTGCCCATCGCGACCGCGGTCTCCGCATCCGCGGCGTTCCCGATCTTGCTGACGCCCGTCTCCTTCCAAAACTTTTCCCCAGGCTGCTCGGGTCGGCTGCGGAATGGTGACTGGATCAAGGCCGATCTGTCGATCCCGCCATACCCACCGAACCCGTTCACACCGTACTTCAATCTGCCGGAGTACAAAGAGGCGCGGTATGCCAACGACCTGCGTCACGGGCCCAACGCGTTCCGCGATATCCAATATCTCTATTTCCTCGATGGCGGGCTGGCCGACAATCTCGGCACGGTGTCGCTGCGGTCGGCGATGATCGCGCCCTACGACGATGCCGGCGTGCTGCATGCGATCAACCAAGGCAAGATCCGGCGCCTTGTCATCATCGTCGTCAATGCCCGCTCGGACCCGCAGGTGAAGCTCTATCAGCAGCAGTCGCAACCGGGTTTGATCGACCAGATCCAAGCCGTGACCGGGGTTCCGATCGACGCCAACACGGCCAGTCTGCAGATCGCGCTATCCGGGTTGCTTGACGAACTCTCGAACGCGGCTGCCGAAGCTGCCATGCAAGCGAAATTCCGCGATATGAAAGTCTATGAGATTACCGTGGATTATGACCAGATCCCGGCCGACACTCCGGCTCATCGCGCATTGCGCGCCCAAGCCAAAAACGTGCCGACCGCCTGGACCCTGACCGCCCCGCAGCTGCAGGTGACCGAAGAGGCCGGCCGCTTTTTGCTCCGCCGGCATCCGTGCTACCGGGCGCTCCTCACCGATTTGCAGGCGGTGCAACCGCCGGGCGCCGCCGAGATCGAGATGCCCGACATCCCGTGTGCGACAGCGAGGCCGAATGCCAAATCCGCTCCCGCCAGTTGAAGGCGAGCGATAGCGGCCCAAACCAGTTTGTGAATAGCCGGCAGTCAGAACACCAGTTTGCCCCCGACGACGGCAAGCACCGCGGCCAGGGTGAAGCGGACCACTCTGTCCGGAACAAGGGCCGCGGAGTAGCTGCCGATCAAGATGCCGGGCAGCGATCCGATCAGCAACGACACCAAAATGGTCGTGTTCACCGACCCGGCGAACCAATGGCCAATGCCGCCGACTAGGGTAAGCGGCACCGCATGCACGATATCGGAGCCGACGATGCGGGCCATCGGCAACGCGGGATACAGCATAATCAACGCGGTGACACCGAGAGCGCCGGCGCCAACCGAAGTAAGCGACACCAGAACGCCCAGCGCCGCCCCGGTCAAAATGGTCAGCGACGCGGTGCGCCGGCCGGTGGACCGCTCGATGCCCCGACCGGTGTGCGAAATGAGGCGGTCGCGGAACAGCAGGGCAACCGCAGTCGCCAACAACGCCAGCCCGAGCACGAAAGTGATGATGGGCCCCAGCCGTCCGCCGCTGGTCTTGACATGAGACAGGATCAGCACCGTTAGAATCGCCATCGGCAGACTGCCGGAAGCAAGCAAGCCGACGACGCGCCATTCGATCGTGCCGATGAACCCGTGAGCCAAAGTCCCGCCGGTCTTCGTCGCGGCGGCGTAAAGCAGGTCGGTGCCGACAGCGCTTTCCGGGTGAATGCCGAATAGCAGGATCAGTACCGGCGTCATCAGCGAGCCACCGCCGACTTCCGGTCATGCCGACGAGCGCGCCGACGCAAAATCCCGATAGGATGTAGAGCGGGTAGATCGCGTGAACCCAGGCCATCGACCGACCTCCGCGTCGCTCGCCACTTGGGCGTCGCTATCCCCGTGGCATCGGATCGAGGAGGCCGCGGCACGATTTGGGCTGCCGACCGGCCACGACCGGTATCCCGTATCGGTTAATCTATTGATCCTTACTGGTCATGTAAATTGGATATAATTAACATTCGTATTTAGTTTATAATCCGAAGGCGGCGATAGCAGGCTTTTGCCGTCCCAATTCGGAATAGGCAGCCCACTCGCTGGCCCGAACCGCCGCCCGTGTGGCTCATCGTTCTTGTACCGCCCTCTGTTGCGCCGCACTCAAACAAAAGCAGTCCATGGTTTGTAAAGAAACGTAACGCCCGTCTCGAATATGACGCATTTTCAATAGGGAAACGGGAAGGGCAGTGTCGTAGGGAGGGTCTGATAAAGACATCCCCACCTTTGTTGCATCGCAGCATACTAAACGCAGCGCTACCGTCCATTTCCCGGGCGCGAAACATTAAGGCGTGCGCTAAATCCCGGCGGCGGTGCCGCTGAAATTTCTGGAGTGGCCTTAGGATGCTTAAAGCAATGGTTATGGGTGCGGCAATCTTGTCGGTAGTCGCCGCGTCGGCATACGCGCAGTCCTCGTCGCCGGCGGCGGACGGTCAGCCGGGGATGGAAAATCCCGGCCTTTCACCATCTTATGCCCGCCTGCCGGGGCCAAAGGCGTCGGACAACTGGATCCCGCCTTCCCCCGGGCCGGCCGTCACACCCTCCCCGTTACGACTTCCCGGGCCCAAGGCTGGCCCGAGCAATTGGATACCGCCCTCCGCAGACGAGCAAAATGCTCCCCAACCGGTCGCGAACTGACATCCGCTGACCTGATCCGTCGGGGCGACCGCAATGGTCGCCCCGGTTCGCGCTTTTCTGCCGTCCGGCCGAGCATTGCAAAACTCCCGAGGAGGCCGCCATACTCGGCCGTCGAAGGTGAGGCGGGCGGAGGAAATCAGCCAATGCAATACACGATCGCGCCACTGACCGAGCACACCGGCGCCGAGGTTCGCGGTCTTGATCTGAATCAAGAGGTAGACGCGGAGACCAGCGCCGCGCTGAACCGGGCATTCGCCGATCATCATGTGCTGGTGATCCGCGACCAGCAATTCACCCCGCCGCAATTCATCGCCGCCGCGCAGGTGTTCGGCGAGTTGTTCCAGCACGACAAGCGCGAGATGCACGTTCCGGGCTATCCGCAGATCTACTATGTGTCGAACGAGCAGACCGTGCCGGGCAAGCGCTATATCTCGGGTGAGACCTTCCACACTGATCATTCCAATCACCCGACCCCGCCAAAGGCGACGATGCTCTATCCGGTGTCATTGCCGAGCAGCGGCGGCGACACGCAATACGTCAACATGCACCAGGCCTATGACGACCTCCCGGCCGAGACCAAAAGCCGGATCGATGGGCTGAAAGCGGTCCATGTCTATTTGAGCAAATACAGCCCGCGTGAATTGAGGCCGCTCAGCGACGACAGCGCCCGTCGGGTCCCCCAGCCGGGGGTGCATCCGCTGGTCCGCACCCATCCGGAGAACGGCCGCAAGGCACTGTATTTGAACCCGGTGCGCATCGAATTGATCGAAGGCCTAGAAGACAGCGAAGCGCTCGATCTGGTCGCCGGCCTGATGGCCCATGCGATCCAGCCGAAATACGAATATCGTCACCAATGGAACTACGGCGACTTCGTAATCTGGGACAATCGCAGCGTGATCCACAAAGCCAATCCCGATTACGACATGGACGAGCGGCGCTATCTTTACCGCCTGATGCTCAAGGGTGAAACGCCCGTCTGACCGAGACGGGGCGATGACGAGGATCGCCCATCGTACCGTCGAAGCAAACGGCATCCGCATCCACCTCGCTGAAGCGGGTGCCGGGCCGCTCGTGCTGTTGTGCCATGGCTTTCCCGAAAGCTGGTATCGCCGGTGCGAGAGTGACCGTGCCGGCGCTCTTCATCAGCGGCGACCGCGACCTCGTCACGGCGTTTCCCGGCTTCCGCCGGCTCGTCCATGACCTCCCGCAACACGTCCCGCGGCTGCGCCAAACCCTGGTTCTGCCGGGCTGCGGCCATTGGACCCAGCAGGAACGCCCGGCCGAAGTCAACGCCGCGATGATCGACTTTCTGCGCAGTCTCTAGACGCGCAGGCGCTAAGCTAGGGCCGTCAAAATTCGGAGGAGACGAAAGATGCGCTGGATACGGTTCGAGACAAATGGCCACGCGGCCTACGGGATCCTCGAAGGCGACACGGTGACCGAGGTCAAGGGCGATCCGTTCGCCGGATATGAGAAGACCGCAAACCGCCAAAAGCTCTCGTCGCTCAAGCTCCTGGTCCCGGTCGAGCCCCGCACCTTCTATTGCGCCGGGCTCAACTACGCCGAGCATGTGATCGAGGCGGCCAGAAAACGCGGTCAGGAGCCGAATTTGCCGAAGGCGGCGGACATCGGCTATCGGGCCAATAACGCATTGATCGCACATGGCGAGAATATCGTCATTCCCAAAGACGCCACCGAACGCTGCCAATACGAAGGCGAACTGGTAGCGGTCATCGGCAAGAAGGCCAAGAACCTGAACGAAAAAGATGCGCTTTCCTGCGTCCTCGGCTGGACGATCGGCAACGACTTTAGCGAGCGCACTTGGCAAGCGGGCGACCGCACTTTGTGGCGGGCCAAGAACGCCGACACGTTCAAGCCGATGGGACCATGGATCGAGACCGATTTCGACCTCGGGGCGGCGCAGACGATCATCCGCGTCAACGGCGACGAAAAAATCCGCTTCAAGACCGATCACATGCTGTTCGGCCCCGCCACGTTCATCAGCCGGATGTCGCAATACCTGACGCTCTATCCCGGCGACGTCGTGTGGATGGGCACCGAAGGCGCGCCGGAAAACGTCAGGCACGGTGACACGATCGATATCGAGATCACCGGCATCGGCACCCTTACCAACCCCGTCATGCGCGAAGGAATGTGAGGTCTGAGATTCGACGATCGGCCGTCTCAGCCCCTTGGCGGCGGCCTCGGTTTGCGAGGCTGCCGCAATGACGAGCTCACCGGTCGCGCATTTTGGGGTCGAGCGCGTCGCGCAGCGAGTCGCCGAATAGGCTGAACCCGAACACGGTGACCGCGATCGCCAACCCCGGAAAGATCGCAATCCAGGGCGCCGTCGAAGCATATTCCTCGGCCCCGCCTTGCAGCATCAGACCCCAGGCCGGGACCGGCTCCTGCACGCCGAGGCCGAGATACGACAACGAGGCTTCGGCTAGGATCGCCTGGCCGACAAACGCGGTCAAAAGGATAAGGAACGGCGCCATGACATTCGGCACCATGTGGCGCAGGATGATCCGCGTATGGCTGAAGCCGCAGGCGCGCGCAGCATCCACATAGGGGATCTCGCGGATCGACAGCGCGCTCGACCGGATGATGCGGGCGCAACGGGGGATAAGCGGGATCGTTATCGCGACAATCACGTTATGCACGCCGGTGCCGAAAATTGATACCACCGCGAGCGCCATGATAATCAGCGGAAAGGCCATCAAGATGTCGAACAGCCGCTGCAGGTAAAGATCGAGGCGCCCGGCGAAATAAGCGCTGCCGACGCCGAGCACCAGCCCGGCAAAACTGGCGACGATCGCGCAGGAAAATCCGACGATCAGCGCGGTGCGTGCGCCATAGATGATGCGGGACAGTTGATCGCGGCCGAATTGGTCGGTCCCGAGCCAATGCGCCCAGCTCGGCGCTTCGGTCATCGCCGCGAAATCATTGGCCGTCGGGCTATAGGGCGCGATCCAATTGGCGCCGAGCCCAGCCACCGCCATGATCAGCACGACCACCAAGCCGAACGTGCCGAGCGGCTGGCGGCGGGCAAAGACCAGCGCTCTGCCGGCTAGCGACCCTCGGCCTCCGGGCAGATCGTCGAATAGGACGGGAGCAGCGGCTTGGTTGGGGACGGCGATGGTCATGGGAGCGCTCACGCGTAGCGGATGCGGGGGTCGAGCCAGGCATAAAGCAAGTCGACAGCGGTATTGGTGAACACAAAGACGGCTACGGTCAGCATCACCAGCGCCTGGGTCAAGGTGTAGTCCTGGTTCTGCACGGCTTGGACAAGCAGACGGCCGATGCCGTTCAGGTTGAACACTTGCTCGGTCACGACCAGTCCACCGATCAGAAACGCCGATTCGATGCCGATCAGGGTCACCACCGGCAACAAAGCGTTCTTCAGCGCGTGCCGGTTGACCATGATCCGCTCGATCAGACCCTTGGCCCGCGCGGTGCGAATGTAATCCTCGCGCATGACCTCGATCATCGCCGAACGCGTCATCCGCATCGTGACCGCCGAAGTACGATAGCCGACCGCGATCGCCGGCCAGATCGCCATCGACAGATTGCGCACGGGGTCTTTCCACAAAGGCACGTAATCGATCGGCGGCATCCACGGCGCGCCGAACGCCGCCTGCGAAATGTTGAGGATCGCGAGGATGATCAATATGCCGAGCCAGAAGGACGGGGTAGCGAGGCCGGCAATGGCGATCACGCGCACAACAAGGTCGACCAGGCTGTTCTGCTTAAGCGCCGAGATGGTGCCGAACGGGATGGCGATGACGACCGCGACGACGGTCGCCAGGATCGCAATCTCGAGCGAAATCGGAAAGCGCGCGGCGATCTCATAGGAAACCGGCTTGCCCGACCACATCGAGTTGCCAAAGTCGAAACGGACCAGCCCCCAGAGGAAATCGAGGAATTGCAGGACCACCGGGCGGTTGAGGCCGAGTTCCGCATGGCAGACGGCTACCGCCCGCTCGTCGAACGTTCCGCCTCCGGAGCCGAGCCGGGTCACGCAGATGTCGCCGGGAATAAGCCGCATCAGCAGAAACACCAGCGCCGCCGACCCGATTAAGGTCGGCACCACCAATAGGATCCGTTGGATGATATAGCGGTACATTGCCTCTGTCCGATGCCCCCTGCCCTGTCCTAGGCCTTACCGCTCGACCCGAGTGCTAAGCGTTACTCGATGACCCTCGAAGCTGATCATTAGCAGATCTCGCTGCAGGCGGCCCAATGGCCCGGCCGTACTTCGCGCAACTCGGGGCGATTGTGCCGGCAGCCCTCGACTGCAATTGCACAGCGCGGGTGAAACACGCAACCCGAAGGCGGGTTGATCGGGCTCGGCACCTCGCCCTTGACCGGCTGGAACGCCCGGGTCTCCTCGACCGCCGGGTCGGGCACCGGAACTGCCGACAGCAATGCCTGCGTGTACGGATGAAGCGGATTGTCGAACAATTCGTCGCACTCGGCCAACTCGACGATGCGGCCGAGATACATGACCGCGACCCGCTGGCACAGATGCCGCACCACCGAGAGGTCGTGGGCGATGAACAGATAGGTCAAGCCGAACCGGTCGCGCAAATCCTCGAGCAGATTGACGATCTGGGCTTGGATCGACACGTCGAGCGCCGAGACCGCTTCGTCGCAGACGATGAATTCGGGTTCCAGCGCCAGGGCGCGCGCGATCCCGACCCGCTGGCGCTGTCCGCCCGACATCTCGTGCGGATAACGGTCGGCGAATTTGGGGTCGAGGCCGCATAACGAGAGCAATTCGCGGACCCTTGCGGTGCGGCGCCCCGGGTTGCGCTCGATGCGGTGCACCTTGATCGGCTCGGCGATGATCTCGCCAACCTTCATGCGCGGGTTTAACGAGCTGTACGGGTCCTGAAAGATGACCTGGATGCGCCGCCGCAACGCCAGCAGCTTGATGCCGCGCAAGCTTGGCGATGTCAGCGCCGTCGTAACGGATCTCGCCTGCGGTCGGCCGTTCAAGCCGCAAAATACAGCGCCCGGTCGTGGTCTTGCCGCAACCGCTTTCGCCGACCAGACCCAGGGTCTCGCCGCGCTTGACTGTGAAATCGATGCCGTCGACGGCTTTGACCTTGCCGATCCTGCGGTGGGTAAAGTTCCCCTCGGTGATCGGGAAATGCATTTGCAATCCCCTGACCTCGAGGAGCGGATTTTCGCCGGTCGCCGCCACTGCCCGACCCTTCTCAATTATCCTATTTGTCGAGCCAGATCGTCGCCAGATCCTGGTTGACGTAATGGCTCGGGCCAATCTTCCAGCCTTTGACATAGGAATGGTACGGCACGACCCGCTGCCACCACAACAGGAAGATCTCGTGCGCCTGCTCGTCGAGCACGTATTTGTCGAACTCGAGCAAATCCGCCTTCTGCTTGCGCCTTGTCGAGCTCGCGCAACTGACGGTTGTACATCTCGACTTCCTTGGCGTCTTCGAAATTGCCGTAGTTCGAGCTGGACACCGAATGCGGCAAGTATTTGCCGACATCGGCGAGCGGATTGACCACGTTCTGGCAATTGCCCTCGACGGTCACGTCGAAATTGCCGCTGCGCATCGCCTTCGAACCACGGACCGGTCGGCAAGACCTTCTGGGTTACGTGGAGGCCGATCTTGCTCCACTGGTCGACGACCCAGATCCCATAGTATTTGTAGGGCTGGTCGACGTTGCGGTTGAGCAGGGTGAAGCTCAGGCCCTCGGCCCCGGCCTCTTTCAGCAACCGCCTCGCCTCGGCTCGCGACTTCTCGATGTCGGGCCAATAGCCGGCGATCTGCTGCAGCTCCTCTTTGGTCGGGGCGAGCGGCGAGCCGGGAAAGGTGACGCCGCCGACGGTGTGCACGATCGCGATCTTCGACAGCTGGGGCGCGCTGCCCCAGCGGTCGATCGCCAAGGTCAAGGCGCGGCGCACGCGCACGTCGTCGAACGGCTTGCGCTTGTGGTTCGGGGTCATCACCCCGCCGCAGTTCCAGTCGCTGGTCTGGACCGCGATCTTGTCGCCGAGCGCCTTCTTCAGCTCGTCGACCGCGGACGGCGGAAAACCGCGGAACTCGATCGCCGGCGCGGTCGCTGCGGATCGCCTCGACTCGGACCGCCTGCTTGGCGGCGAATATCCCGGTAAAGCCGTCGAGATAAGGCAGGCCCTTGCGGAAGTAGTCCGGGTTGCGCTCGCCCTTGATCGATTGGCCGACCTCGTAGCCGACGAACTTGAACGGGCCGGAGCCCATAATGTTCTTTTCGTACCAGTGCGGGTCCTTGTCGATGATCTCCTTCTTGTAGATCCAGGCATAGGGGTCGGCGAGCGCCGGCAGGAACGCATCGGTGGCGAATTTCAGGTGAAACACGACGGTCGACGGATCGGGCGCCTCGACCTTGTCGACCATGACGAAATTGCTCTGCCGCGCGCTGATGACGCCCTTTGGCGGGAACATGATCTCGTTCCAGCTTGCCGCGACATCTTCGGCGGTCAACGGCGAGCCGTCGGTGAACTTGACCCCGTCGCGGATCTTGAAGGTGTAGGTCTTGCCGCCATCGGTCGGCTGTCGGCATCTCGGTGCACAGATCGCACACGAGATCGTCGGTCTTGCCCGGATCATCCGGGTTGGCCCGGATCAGGACGCTGTAGAACGGCGCCGCCGCATGGATCGTCGCGTAGGTCTCCTCGCGATGGGCGTCAAAGCTCGGCGGCGCGTCGGCCGGGATCATGTAGGTCAGGGTGCCGCCGCGCTTCGGCGCTCTTCGTCCTGCGCGGCCAGGGCCGTGAACGCCGCCACCCCGAAAATCGCCGCCAACGCCACCGTCTAATGTGCACGCTCGCCTCCCTGTCGCTACCTGCGCCGCCTTGGGCCGTTACGCTCTTCCCGCGCATGGAAATGCCGGGGTCGGCATTGCCGACCGCTCTTGGCTGACCCGGGTCACGATCCGCGTTTATTTGTCGAGCCAGATCCTCGCCAGGTCCTGGTTGATGAAATGGGTCGGGCGATCTTCCAGCCCTTGACGTAAGAGCGGTACGGCACGATCCGGTACCACCACAAGCACCCAGATCTCGTGCGCCTGGTCGTCGAGCACGTATTTTTCGAACCGGCGCATCAGGTCGCGCTGCTTTGCCGGATCGGTCTCGTGCAGCATCTGCTGGTATAGCGCGACCTCTGTAGCGTCCTGGTAATCGCGCGTAGTTTTCGGCGTCGACCGATTGCGGCAACAACTTCTGCACATCGAGCAGCGGGTTGACCATGCCGTGGCCGGGAGCCTCGAGCACGACGTCGAAATTGCCGCTGCGCATCGCCTCGAACCACGGACCGGTCGGCATCGACCCGCTGGGTGACGTGCAGCCCGATCTTGCTCCACTGGTCGATCAGCCAGGTGCGCGACGTATTTGTAGGGCTGGTCGACATTGCGGTTGAGGAGCTCGAAACGAAAGCCCCTCGGCCCCCGCCTCCTTCAGCAGGCGCCTCGCCTCGGCCCGCGATTTTTCGATATCGGGCCAGTAGCCGGCGATCTGCTCGAGTTCCGTCCTTGGTCGCCGCCAACGGCGAGCCCGGGAAGACGATGCCGCCGACGGTCTGGACGATCGCGATCTTCGACAGCCCGGGCGCGCCGCCCCAGCGGTCGATCGCCAGGCTCAGCGCCCGGCGCACCCGCGCGATCGTCGAACGGCTTCTTCTTGTGGTTCGGCGTCACCGCGCTGCCGACGTTCCAGTCGCCCTCCTGCACTGTGATCTTGTCGCCGAGCGCGTTGACCAGCTCGTCGCGCGCGGCCGGCGGCATGCCGCGGAACTCGATCGCCGCGCGGTCGCTGCGGATCGCAGTCGACCCCGACCGCCTGCTTTCGGCGAAGATGCCGGTGAAGCCGTCGAGATAGGGCAGCCCCTTGTGGTAATAATCGGGGTTGCGGACCCCTTTGATCGACTGGCCGGTCTCGTAGCCGACGAATTTGAAAGGGCCCGAGCCCATGATGTTCTTCTCGTACCAGCGCGGATCCTTGTCGAGGATTGCCTTCTGGTAGATCAAGTTGAACGGGTCGGCGATCGCCGGCAAAAATGCGCTGGTCGCGAATTTCAGATGAAAGACGACTGTGGTCGGGTCGGGCGCCTCGATCTTGTCGATCATCAGATAGTTGCTTGCCCGCGGGCTCAGCACGCCTTTGGGCGGAAACGCGATCTCGTTAAAGCTCGCGGCGATGTCGTGCGGCGGTCAGCGGCGAGCCGTCGGTGAACTTGACATCCTCACGGATTTTGAAAGTGTAGGTCTTGCCGTCGTCGGTCGGCTGCGGCATTTCCGTGCACAGATCGCAAACAAAATCGGTCGTCGAGGCGGGTTCGTCCGGGTTGATGCGAACCAGCACGCTGTAGAACGGCGCCATCGCATGCATCGGTCGCATAGGTACTCTCGCGATGCCCGTCGAAGCTCGGCGGCGCGTCGGCCGGGATCATATAGGTCAGGATCCCGCCGCGCTTCGGCGTCTCTTCGTCGGTCGCCGCCATGCCGTGATTGCCGACGAGGCTGCAATGCCGCAGCATCGCCGCCGCTTCCACGACGTTCCGATGTCGTTTTCTTGCCCATTATTTATCCAGCCAAATTGTCGCCAGATCCTGGTTGATGAAATGGCTCGGGCTGATCTTCCAGCCTTTGACATAGGAGCGGTGCGGAACGATCCGATACCACCACACGATCCACAGCTCATGCGCCTGGGTATCGATTACATACTTCTCGAACTCCCGCATCAACGACCGCTGCTTGGCGGCATCGGTCTCGCGCAGCATCTTGTTGTAGAGCTCAACCTCCTGCGGGTCCTCGAAATTACCGTAATTCGCGGTATAAACCGATGCCGGCAGAAAGGTTTGGACATCGAGCAGCGGGTTTGGCACGCCGTGGCAATTGGCCTGCAGCACGACATCGAAATTGTGGCTGCGCATCGCATCGAGCCAAGGTCCCGGTCGGCGCCACGCGCTGGGTGACGTGCAGCCCGATCTTGCTCCACTGGTCGATCAGCCAGGTGCGCGACGTATTTGTAGGGTTGGTCGACGTTGCGGTTAAGCAGCTCGAAACTGAGCCCTTCGGCCCCGGCCTCCTTTAGCAGCCGCTGCGCTTCGGCGCGCGATTTGTCGATGTCGGGCCAGTACCCGGCGATCTGTTCGAGCTCCTCCTTGGTCGCGGCCAACGGCGAGCCGGGAAACACGATGCCGCCGACCGTCCTCACATCGGCGATCCTGGCGAGCGCCGGGGCGCCGTGCCAGCGGTCGATCGCCAAGGTCAGGGCGCGGCGCACCCGCACATCGTCGAACGGCTTTTTGCCGGCGTTGGGCGTCACCAGGCTGCCGCAATTCCAGTCGCTTTCCTGGACCGCGAGCTTGTCGCCGAGCGCTGCCTTCAGCTCGTCGCGAGCCGAGGGAGGAAAGCCGCGGAACTCGATCGCCGCCCGGTCGCTGCGGATCGCAGCGACCCGGACCGCCTGCTTGTCGGCAAAGATGCCGGTGAAGCCGTCGAGATAGGGCAGTCCTTTATGGTAATAATCCGGGTTCCTGACTCCGGTAATCGATTGACCGACTTGGTAATCGACGAACTTGAACGGACCGGAGCCCATTATGTTCTTTTCGTACCAGCGGGGGTCCTTGGCGAAAATTTCCTTTTTATAAATGAAGGTAAAAGGATCGGCGATCGCCGGCAGAAAAGCGCCGGTGGCGAACTTCAGTTGGAATACCACGGTCGAGGGGTCGGGGGCGGTGACCTTGTCGACCATGTCATACCAGCTCTGGCGTGGGCTCAGCACTCCCTTTGGCGGGTTGATGATCGCGTTCCAGCTTGCCGCTATGTCGGCTGCAGTCAGTTGAGAGCCGTCGGCGAATTTGACCCCGTCGCGGATTTTGAACGTATAGGTCTTTCCGCCGTCGGTCGGCTGCGGGAGCACCGTACACAGATCGCAGACGAAATCGGTGGTCGAAGACGGGTTCTCCGGGTTGATGCGGATCAGGACGCTGTAGAAAGGGGCGACCGCGTGCAGGGTCGCGTAAGTCCCCTCGCGATGACCGTCGAAACTCGGCGGCGCATCTGCTGGAATCATGTAGGTCAGAGTCCCGCCGCGCTTGGGCGCTTCTTCGTCGGTTGCCGGCGCCGCCGCCGCCGCGGATGCGACAAGCGCGCCGAGCGCCGCCGCCCATATGCACCGTCCGGTCTTCATGTTTCCTCCCGTGATTTTTGATTAGGAGTGGGCCACCCCATCCACCAACAGACGCGTGCTTGTTTTCGCAGCCTCTGCTGCGATGTCGGTGGCGCGGAAACAGGCAGCGAGATGCAAACCCGGCCCGGCCGCTTCGAGCGCCGGCCGCTTGCGCGCGCATACCTCGATCGCAAACCGGCAGCGCGGCCGAAACGAGCAGCCCTCGTCGAGGCGGGTCAGGTCGGGCGGCTGGCCTTCGACCGGATCGAGCCGCGCCTGGCGCGGGCGGTCGAGCCGCGGCACCGAGCGCAACAGCGCGATCGTATAGGGATGCCGCGGCTCATGATAAATCGCTGCGGCCGACCCGCTCTCTACGATCCGCCCGGCGTACATGACGTTGACCCGGTTGGCATAGCGGGCGACCACGCCGAGATTGTGGGTGATGATAATCAACGCCACATCGAGCCGGCGAGTCAGCTCCTTCATCAATTCAAGGATTTGCGCCTGGATGGTCACGTCGAGCGCGGTCGTCGGCTCGTCGGCGATGATCAGCTTCGGATCGCAGGCCAAGGCGATCGCGATCATGATCCGCTGCCGCATGCCGCCCGACAATTGATGCGGGTACTGCTTCAGGCGGCGGACCGGATCGGCGATGCCGACGAGCCCCAGCAATTCGACGGCGCGCCTTTGCGCGGCGGCTCGGTCGGCGCCGCGGTGCTGTTCGAGGGTCTCGGTGAGCTGCCGGCCGATGGTCAGCACCGGGTTCAGCGAGGTCATCGGCTCCTGAAAGATCATGCCGATGTCCCCACCGCGCACTTGACGCATCTCCTCGTTCGAAAGCCGCAGCAGGTCGCGGCCGGCAAACAGGATCTCGCCCTGCGTGACCCGCCCGGGCGGGTCCGGAATCAGCCGCAACAAAGACAAGGCGCCGGCGGTCTTGCCCGATCCGCTCTCGCCGACGATCGCCACCGTTTCGCCGCGCTCGACGCTGTACGATATGCCGTCGACTGCCGGCACCACACCGGCGCCGGTGCGAAATTCGGTGTGTAGATTTCTGACTTCGAGCAGTGCCGGCAAAACGCTTGTTCCCTTCCTCCCGTCGACCACCCGAGCGTTTCTTCTTGTTGAAATTGCGCTGTGTGGTATCGACCGCGGCAATCCGTGTCAACTGTCAGCAGCCGGAATTGGAAGAGACGAGGCATCCCAATTTATATGGACTTAGGGCTAAGCTATTTAAGTTTAATGAAAGGCTCAGCATTCCCTGGCGATGAACGCGCTGCCATTGCCGTCCCCATTGCCATTGTTCCCGCCGCTCACGCCATAGCCAGATAAGCCGCAACCATGATCCGCGTTACCGCCGCTGTGATTGCCGCCTTGTTCACGAGCTTTCTCGGCGGATGCGGCGATGACGGCATCATCGCGCGGTTCATGTTGAAGCCGGGCCACATCATCGTCGAGCGGCGCCCGGACCCTGCCTACGAAAAGCTGTTCCCCTATTATGTGGAACTGTGCGCGACCAGCCAGTTTCGCCCCAAGCTTAAGGGCGAGGGTGGGGTCGCGGGGCACGCGGTGATGTATATCAAGGGCGCCTGCAAAGACGAGAAAGCGTCCTTTCCCCAATTGCGGCGATGCCACAGCGTAGCGACCGAACTCGACGACCCGGAGCACGGCGCTGGGATCAGCGTCGGACGCTGGTTCCGCAACGTCAACTGGGTGGCGGTCCCCGGCTACAAATTGTTCTATCAGGGTAATTTAGCACCGGGCGAGCGCCTGACGCAGGCCCGCTTCGAAGCCACCCTGCACGATGCGATCGACAAGGGCGTTTACCGGGGCGTCGCCTTCCACGACTACCCGTCCCCCGGCCTGCGGCCGAGCCTCGAGGACTTCCTGGCAAAGGAGGGGGTCGGCACGGACTTCGCGATATCGTTCGCGCGAACGGCTTTTTGTGCGCGCCTTCCGATCACCGAGCCGATGCTGGATCAGGTGATCGACTTTCTGAACGACAAGAACCGTGAATATGCCGAAGGGGAGGCCGACTATAATTGGAGCGTCTGGGCGGACAATTGCGTTCACACCCTGCGCAACGCCCTGGCCGCCGCGAACGTCTGGTCGCCGCTGTCGGTGCGCGCCGTCAAGTTGCTGCAAATATTCAACCTCGCCGTGCCGGCAAACGAGTTCGTCAATCTGGCCGAACTCGGCACGCAGGGGAATATAGACGATTACCGGGCAATCCAGCGAAACGGGCCCGAGCGCGACGCGCTACATGAATTCGACTGGCTGCCCACGCGGCAAGGCGCGCTGTTGAAGACATTGCCGATTTACGAGCCGAATGACCTCTATGACACGACATTTCGGCTGTTCACCTTGCAATCGCCGTTTCGCATGGGCAAGACCGCGCACGCCATCGAGCTGCTTTCGGACCAGCGTTTCGTCGATCTGGCGGCGAATCTCAGTTACTTTCGACAGAAATATCAAGCCATATTGGCGCGTCGTGACCAGCAGCGCGACATGCTCGCCAGTGTTCGCGGCACGCCGTACCGGCGGGTAGAGCGCCTATATTACGATTATATCAAGGCACAGCGCGACGAGGTTGATTTGATGCTAGCCAGGCTTCCGCGGCTGGAAAGCGCATCTGACGAGGCAAAGTCCAAATAAGGCGCGATGCTAGGCGATCGGCCGCCGGGTCTGAAAGTATCGCAGGATCGCGAAGCAGGCGGCTGCGGCCGCGAGGTGTTTCAGCGTATGGCCGCTGACCAAGTGTCCCACGGAAAAAACCGCGTCGTCGGAGAATTCCAATACCTTGGCCAGTGCGTAGAGACCGAGGGCGGCGATCCAATAATTTGTGCCGGTGTATTTTGCAGGGTAGAGCGCAAACAGCAGCAGCAATGCGAGGCCGGGAAAGAATTGAACCCAAAAGTAGAGCCGCAAATCGTCGGTCCAACGCCACAGCAGCAGGCTGAACAACCCGGCGGCGAGTGCCGGCCACAATAAAATGTCTCCCGCCCTTTCGCTGACGCGTTCCTTGACCACGATAGCGAGGATTGCCGCAAAGCTTATCGTCATCGGCAGGCGATCCCAGAACAATGTGCCGTTATTCGGATTCCAGTGATAATAGGACGAGCCGATGCCGGTCAGGAAAACACCCAGGAAGAACGCGACGGTCGCCGGATCGTCGCGAAAACGCCGTTGCAGTCCCACGGCGCCGACCGCCAGAAACGGAACATTCGAGACGACGTTCCAAAAATTCGGGATGCCGAGCAAAGTGCGCTGGTCGGCGAAATCGTGATAGCTTTGGTCTTGCGGGATCGGAGGCAGCAGCAGCAATCCGGCAAGCGATGCCGCCATCAATCCGAAGAACACAATAACGGGGAGAAGGTGCTTCGTGGTGCCCGTAGTCATTTGCGCAGGATAGCACGAGCCGTCGACGCGCAAGTGGAAACTGCCCGCCGCGATATCGCAGACGGGTTCCGGACATGAGCGGATTTTCGGATGTGCATTCGCCGCGGCGCGCTCTCCGATTGGCTGCGGTGACCCGACATCAAAGGTTTACAGGGCGCGCCGCACGGCATGCGCACAACCCTCAAGGACCAGGTCAACGACGACTTGCTGGCGTTCTTAGCGCCATCGTCCGCCCGTTCCGCTCGCCGCCGCCCGGTATATCGCTTGTTCAAAACGCGCGAATATGACGAAAATCACCTTACGACCACCTTAATCCAGGAAATGCGGTCACGTAAATGTCAGGCAATTCGTGGAACGCAGCGATGACGGAACTGGCGGCCGCGCAACGTGATTTCATGAATGGCGACGCAACCGGACTGCAGGCGCTCTATTCACACCGCGACGACGTGACAGTGATGGGCGGTTTCGGCGGCTTCGAGCGCGGCTGGGCCGAAGTCGGCCCTCGCCTTGCCTGGGCAGCCTCACATTTCCGCGGTGGCGCGTACAGTCAGCAGGACATCAGCGCGATTGTCGGCCGGGATGTCGCCTGTCTGGTCTGTCTGGAACGGTGGGCGCGCAATTCCCACGACGGCCAACCTGTTCCAATCATGGAATTGCGGGTCACGCAGACCTTTCGCCTGGAGGGCGAGCGCTGGCGCCTGGTGCACCGGCACGCGGACGAACTGGTGCACAAACGCGAACCAAGCTAGCGACAGGCATCAAGCAGTTGTTTCCCGACTTGAAAACCAAGTTCGCCGCAATCAAGCTTCGGGGCTAGTCGCCGCAAGGGTCGGATACTCGCGCTGTTCCTCGATCATTCGATATTGCGAAGGAGCAAAACGACGATGCCATCACGGAGATGACCTTCGGCAGTATTACGATATCGGTGCGCAGTTGGCGCCGGCAATCCACCAGCATCAAGATTGGCCCTATGAGGTCCCGCATCCTCGGTACGTCGCTTACCTGTCGCCACCCCACGATGTCGGGGGCCAACCCGATGGACCGGTCCGATACGAGGAGAAGGAGGAGGAGCTGTGGGAGCTGAACACCTATGTCACCTGCGAGGTGCTCGGGTGGAAGGGCGTGTGGAACGCCGAGGAAAGGCGCCGCCGCGGCAACAACGATCTGGGTTCATCGCTCTATTACGGGTTCCCCTACTACGGGCGTTGGATTTGGTCGGCAGCACGAATGCTTGTCGACAAAAACCACGTCTCACTGACTGAATTGCTTGAGAAGATTGCCGAGGTGAGGGCTCGCTATGACCAGCGCTGAACAACCAAAACGCACCTGCCCGCTTCAATGTCGGTGACCGCGTACGCGTAAAGGATCTGCCCAACCTATTCTACACGCGTACCCAAATGTATGTTCGGGGCGTAAGCGGGACGATCGCCGCCCGCACCTACCAAGACCTCATTCCCGAGGACGAGGCCTGGAACAGGGACGACGCGCAGCCCGAGCAATTTTACATCATCCGGTTTCGCCAGAAGGATCTTTGGGAGGATTACCCATTCGAAAACGATACGTTACAGACCGAATTGCCCGACCGCTGGCTCGAGCCGGTTAGTGGTTGATCGACGCAAGCTGGGAGTACAGAGCATGCAACATTCGCACGACCACGAAGAGGGCGACCACGAGCATCCAGCGGCGCCGATGGTCGATGAAATCACCGACTTCGAGATTCTGGAAATCGCCGTTCGCGAGCTGGCGATCGAGAAGGGCCTGTTCACCGCCGACGATCATCGGAAGTTTACCGAGTGGGCCGAATCCATCGGGCCTGCCGCCGGCTCGCGGCTGGTTGCAAAGGCGTGGACCGACCCGGCGTTCAAGGCCCGCGTGCTTGCCGATGCCGTTGCCGCCTGCCGAGAGATCGGCATCGACTGGACCGAGCCCACCGGCTCCGGCACGCCCAGCGACTACATGCAGCTGCGCGTTCTCGAAGATACGCCGACCTTGCATCACGTGATCGTCTGCACCTTGTGCTCGTGTTACCCGCGGCCGCTGCTCGGCCACTCGCCCTATTGGTACCGTTCGCCCAACTATCGCCGCCGGCTGGTCCGCCGGCCGCGTCATGTGCTGGAGGAGTTCGGATTGATCCTCCCCCCGGAGGTCGAGGTGCGGGTCGAGGACTCCAACCAGAAATGCCGGTTTATGGTTCTTCCTGTGCGGCCGGCCGGCACCGAGAATTGGACGGAGGAGCAGCTGGCCGAGATCGTGACTCGCGACTGCATGATCGGCGTAGCCCTGCCCCGGCCCGACAGGAAGTCGGACGATGTTCGGCCGGTCCATCAGGCCAGCCGGCCGGTCCCTGAGCACCGCTAGGCGGAGGCCAGTCAATGAGTGGAGAAAGCGGCGAGCCGCCGGCTGCTGCTGGCGAGCGGCAGGCGGATCTGGCTCCGATCTCGTTGCTGGAGGCCATACGAAACCAGGATAAAACCTGGGAAAAGCTCGCCCCGCGTTACGGCGTCACCAACCCTGATCCGCCATGGAAAGTCAGCCTTTACGCGACCTGCGAGTGTCTCGCCGCGGGTGCTGCTCTCCCTGCGCTGGAACGGCGCCGCGCGGAGGATCAACTCGGCGAGACCGTGTACAGCAGTACTCCCTGCGCCCGAGCAACAGCTGTTGGCCCTGGCCCACATCATGCTCAGCCGCGGGCTGCTGAGCACAGAGGATCTCGCCAGACGCATGAACGTCGTCCGATCCAGGCTCGATGGCTGCTAGACCCAGATCCGACAGACCGGAAACGCACGTCATGATGACCGGCCTGCCGGCCGGCCATCTGGCGCCCTCGCTCGGACCGCCGCTATTCGGCGGCCAGTAACGGCGGCTGCACCGCCGCGCGTTCGGCGCGGGCCATCGGTTGCGGCCACCAGCGGTCCTCCCATTCGGAGAACAGGCCCTTGACCTTTGGCATGACGCGCTCGGCAAACAGCTTGGTGTTATAGGCCGCCAATTCCTTGCCCATATTGCCGAACTGCAACAGCAGCATCAGGTGGCCGACATTGAGGTCGGTCGCGACCTCGGTCAATTGTTCGGCGACCTCGTCGGGCGAACCGACGATGACATAGCCGCGGTCGACGATGTCGCTGATGTCGGTCGTCGCGCGAGCCTTTTGCCTTGCGTCGAGGCTCGCCGCGCGGCCGATCTGGCCCTGGATGCCGGCGCGCTGCGTCGCCTCGGTGATATAGCCGGGCGGCATCGCCCAGCGCGGGTCGACGCGCAGGCAGCGGCCATAGAAATATTCGGCCGGCTCCTTGTACAGCTCCATCGCCTTTTCGCGGCTCTCGGCGACGCCGACGAATTGCAGGAAGCCGGCGCGGTACGGGTTCCGGTCCTTGCCGAGCCGCGCCATCTCTTCCCAAAAGCCCTGCATCGTGGCGCGCCCGTCCTTGAAGCCGAAATAGGACAGGTAGGCGTAGACGTAGTCCATCTTGGCGCACCATTGCCAAGTCTCGACCGAGCCGCCGCCCGGGATCCAGATCGGCGGGTGCGGCTTCTGCACCGGGCGCGGCCAGATGTTGACGTAGCGCTGCTGGTTGAAGCGGCCGTTGAAGGCGAAGGTGTCCGGCTCGGTCCAGGCCCGCACCACCAGATCGTGCCCCTCGTGATAGCGCTCGCGCAGGCTCGACGGGTTCTGGCCATAGGCAAAGCAGGTGTCCATCGGCGTGCCGACCGGGAAGCCGGCGATCAGCCGCCCGCCCGAGATCACGTCGATCATCGCGAACTCCTCGGCCACCCGGGTCGGCGGGTTGTACAGCGCCAAGGAATTGCCCATCACGCACAGCGCCACGTCGCTGGTGCGGCGGGCGAGCGAGGAGGCGATCAGGTTCGGCGACGGCATCAGCCCGTAGCCGTTCGAATGGTGCTCGTTGACGCAGATCGCGTCGAACCCGCATTCGGCGGCGAATTCGAGCTCGTCCATGAAGTCGTTGTACATGTGATGCGCGCGCCGCGGGTCGAACAGCGAGGAGTGGATGTCGACCCACACCGAGGGATGCTTGTCGCGAAAATCGTCCGGCAATTCGGTGTACGGCATCAGGTGAAACCACATCAGCTTCATCGCGCTCACTCCGCCGCGTCGGTGGTACGGCCAGCCTGAACGCGAGCCCGGCCGGCGTCAATCGGATCATGCCCCGCGAGCACCGCCCCACGATTTTTCGCATTGACGCGGGCGCGGCCGGCGCGCGCTAATCGCGGCAAGCGACTGGCCGATGACCATACCGTCTTTTGCCCCGATCCTCGAAGCGGCGCAGACCCGTCTTGGTGCTGCGGCACTG
Source organism: uncultured Alphaproteobacteria bacterium (assembly GCA_963821795.1). Lineage (GTDB taxonomy): Bacteria > Pseudomonadota > Alphaproteobacteria > ATCC43930 > CGMCC-115725 > AP-15. The sequence goes on along the minus strand of CAWGFH010000018.1, from coordinate 98,856 downwards.
GCGGCGCGCTTGGCGCTGCCGCGAAGCCCTGCCGAGCTCGAAGCGCTGGGCGACGACCGCTACCTGTCGCAAATGTCGCTGCGGATCTTCCGCGCCGGGCTCAAGCACAGCCTCGTCGACGCGAAATGGCCGGCCTTCGAGGAAGTCTTCGACGGGTTCGAGCCGCGAAGGGTGCGGGCGATGCCGGACGAAGCGCTCGAAGCGCTGCTCGCCGACAAGCGGCTGATCCGCCACTGGGGCAAGCTCAAAGCGGTCCGCGACAACGCCGCGGCGATGATCGCGATCGCCGACGAGCACGGCAGCTTCGGCGCCTGGCTCGCCGGCTGGCCGGCGACCGACATCGTCGGGCTGTGGGAGGCGCTGGCCAAGCGCTTCAGCCAGATGGGCGGCAATTCCGGGCCGAGTTTTCTGCGCATGGTCGGCAAGGACACCTTCATCCTGACGCACTCGGTCACCGCGGCATTGCAGCACTGGGCCGCTGCCGCAGGCCCGGTAAAAAACCGCCAGGACCGCGCCGCACGTCCAATCCTGCTTCAACGCCTGGGCCGCCGAAACCGGCCGGCCATTGTGCCAATTGAGCCTGATCCTCGCCGGCTCGATCGAGGATTGAACCGAATTTCGCGGTCGGAACGGCGCGAGCCGGCCTGCCGGCTCAGCGCGCGCGCAGCAGCGCGTCGGCGACCTCGACAAAGCCGCTGCCGCCATCGCCCTCGGTAACCCAGTTAGGCGGCGCGGTCATACGGCCGAGATAATGGCGCACCGTGGCGACGCCGACCGAATTCGGAAAGAAGCCGAACATCGGCTCGTCGTTCAGCGAATCGCCGACATAGATGAAGGCGTCGCGATCACCTTCGACGTCGCTGGCGAACAGCTCCTTCATCATCCGGCGGATCATCGCCAGCTTGTCGAAATCGCCGAACCAGCCGAGCACCCACAGCGAGTTGACCACGGTGCGCGCACCGGCCTCGGTCAGCTCGGGCAGCGATCCGCTCCGACAGCGCTGTCCCCGCGTGGCGAAACGCCAGAGTCGCTTGGCGATAGGGCTGATCCGCCGCGAGCGCGCAACCGCCGACCAGCGCTTCGATGCTGCTGCCGAGTTCGGCCAGCCGTTCCTGGTGGCGACCGCGGTCGGGCATCGGCGTCCAGAAATGGCGCTCGGTCTCCCCCGCCGCCCGGTCATGGCGGAAGCACAGCCCGCCGTTTTCGCCGACAATTGCGGCGACCGGCCACATCCGGCAGATCAGATCGCACCATCCCGCGGGTGCCGCCGTGACCGGGATCACCCGCAATCCGGCATTCGCGAGCCGCTCCAGCGAATCGTAGGTTGCCGCCGACAGCCGCGCCCCCTCGGTCAACGTGTCGTCGACATCGGTCAGGACAAAGCGGACCTTGGCCAGCCGGGCGCGAGGGAATTGGGCGAACGGTTGCATCGCGCAGATGCCTTTCAGCGGGAAATCCCTTTCCTCGTTATGCCCCTTGTGCTAGCGCACGCCCATATGTAAGCGGGCGGTCAGGGGGGCGAGGAGCGGCCCCGCGGAGAACGAGAGGATGCAGAGCCAGAACCGGTTTTTCGACGACCTAGCCCGCGTCGCCGCCGGGGCGATGGGCACCTTGTCCGGGGTCCGGAGCGAGGTCGAATCACGGCTGCGCGATCAGTTCGAGCGGGTGCTTGCCGGCATGGACCTCGTCACCCGCGACGAGTTCGAAGCGGTCAAGGCGATGGCCGCCAAGGCTCGCGCCGAGCAGGAAGACATGGCAAGGAGGCTGGCCGAGTTGGAAAGGCGCTCGCCGCCGGCCGCGACCAGGAGGGGCCGCCAGCCCAGACCCCAGCCGCCGACCAGCCCTGACTTGGCTTTGAATTCATATTGTCGAGCTGCCCGAAGGAGCGCCCGATGACTTCTGTTGCCCTCTCCGAACCAACCCCGTTCTCCGGGAATCCGATCGATCTCGTCGAAGAGATCGTCAGCGCCAATGATTGGGCGCACGACCGGGCCAGCGAAGAGGAGTTGGTGGTCGAGATTTCCGGCCGCTGGTGCGAATACCGGCTGTATTTCGTGTGGCAGGAGGAGATCTGCGCGATGCATTTCTCCTGCGGGTTCGACATGAAGGTGCCGAAGGGCCGCCGCGCCGCGGTCTACGAGTTGCTGGCGCTGGCCAATGAGAAATTGTGGCTTGGCCATTTCGACCTGTCGGTCGAGGACAATTCGCCGGCCTTCCGTCACGCGTCCTGCTGCGCGGCGTCATGGCGGCGAGCGTCGAACAGGTCGAGGATCTCGTCGACATCGCACTGTCGGAATGCGAGCGCTTCTACCCGGCGTTTCAGCTCGTGGTGTGGGGCGGCAAGAAAGCGGCCGAAGCGATCGCCGCGGCGATGATCGACCCGGTCGGAGAAGCTTGAGGAAAGGCTGCGCCGCGATGGCCGGCCACCGGCACGGTCGGCGGCGGCCATCTGCGAGCCGCGCCTTGTCCTCGTCGGCTGCGGCAAGATGGGGTCGGCGCTGTTGCGCGGCTGGATCGGGCGGGCGTCGCGTCGCGCATTCGCGTCGTCGAGCCGGCGGGCGCCGCCCGGACCTCGCGGCGATGGCCGGGGTGTCGTGGCATCGTGCGCCCGAAGATTTGCCCGGCGAGCCCGACTCCCGACGCCGTCCTCTTCGCGGTCAAGCCGCAAATCGCCGATGCGGTATCTGCCGGCCTATCGGCGATGGGCCGCGCCGCCCACGCTGTTTGTTTCGATCATGGCCGGCAAGACGATCGCCGGAATGACCCGGCATCTCGGCCCCGCGGCACTGGTCCGCACCATGCCCAATACTCCGGCCGCGATCGGGCGCGGGATCGCGGTGGCCTGCGCGAACGGGCGCGTGACCCCGGTCCAGCGCCGGCTGTGCGACGAGCTGCTCGCCGCTGCCGGCGAAACCGCCTGGGTCGAGGATGAGGCGCTGCTCGATGCGGTGACGGCGGTTTCAGGCAGCGGCCCGGCCTATGTCTTCCTGTTGATCGAAGCGCTGGCGCAGGCCGGCGAGGCGGCGGGGCTGCCCGCCCGAGCTGGCGCTGCGTCTGGCGCGCAGCACCGTGGCGGGCTCCGGCGAACTGGCCCGCCAGTCCGCCGAGAGCCCGGCACAGCTGCGCGAGGACGTGACGAGCCCCGGCGGCACGACGCGCGCCGCGCTCGACGTGCTGATGGCGGGCGACGGTCTTGTGCCGCTGATTGGCCGCGCGGTCGCCGCGGCGGCGGCGCGCTCGCGCGAATTGGCGGGCTGAGCCGGAACGACCGGAGACCCGACATGCCCAGGAGCGCCAGCAGGAGCAGCACCGGAGGTGGCCGCGGCCGCAACGGCGGCGCCGAGCCGCCCGGCGAAGCCGACCGGATTATCGACGCCGCCCTGGCCTGCATCGCGCGAGACGGCTGGCGCCGCCTGTCCCTCGCCGCGGTCGCCACAGAAGCCGGACTGCCGGTCTTGCGCGTCTACCGCAACTTCCGGTCGAAGCAGGCGATACTTCGCGCGTTTTTGCGGCGAATTGACGAGGCGGTTCTGGCGGAACCGCCTGCGGCCGAAGACGACGAGCGACCGAGGGACAGGCTGTTCGATCTCTTGATGCGTCGATTCGACGCGCTGCGGCCCTACAAGCCCGCCCTCAGCGTGCTTCGCCGGGAATTGCCCACTGATCCGCCGAGCGCGCTGTGCGCTGCCGCATCGCTGATCTGCTCGATGCGGTGGATGCTCGAAGCCGCCGACATCGCCGCCGGCGGGGTGCGCGGCGCCGTGGCGGTCAAGCTGACGGCGGCTGCCTATCTGGGAACAGCGCGGGTCTGGCAGCAGGACGATGCGCCCGATCTCGGGCAGACGATGGCTGCGCTCGATGGGCGGCTGCGCCGAATCGAACGCTGGCTGATGCCGGTGCCGGCAGTCGCGCCAGGCACCGGCGAGACGCCGCCGCCGCCTAATTTTGCTGCAGCGCAAAAAACTATCCTTGACGTGGCACGAGCAACCGCCGATATTTTGGGCGTTGTGCAGCGCACAATAAGCCATAGCCCGAAAACCCACAGCCTGAACGGAACCCCCGCCATGGATGCCCGCCCGAATTTTTTCGATTTCGACGTTACCAAGATGATGGCCGATTTCCGCTTTAAGCCGTTCGACGTTGAAGCGCTGATGGCCTGTCAGCGCCGGAATATCGAGGCGCTGAGCCAGGCCAACCAACTCGCCGTCGAGGGCGTCCAGGCGGTCGCCCGCCGTCAGATCGAAATCGCCCGTCAGACCCTTGAAGACATGTCGGTGCTGTTCCGGGAAATGACCCAGCCCACCTCGAGCGAGGACCGGATCGTCAAGAACACCGAATACGCCAAGCAGATGCTTGAGAAGAGCGTCACGCACGGACGCGAGCTTACCCTATTGGCGAGCAAGGCCGGCGCGGAGGCCGCCGATGTCCTGCGCAAGCGCGCTTGCGAGAGCCTCGACGAGCTACGCGAGATGGCCAAGCATCAGAGCGCGCACTAACCGCCCTTTCGGTTTCCTGGGAGGCCGTGCCGCACCGCGGGACGGCCTTTTGCGTTGGAGGTGGCGCGATGGGTCGCGACCAAGGGGCTATCGCGGGAGGTGCACGCACGCCCGCAGACCGCCTTGCGGCGAGGTGTCGAGCCTGACATCGCCGCCATGGCCTCGCGCCACGTCGCGCGCGATGGTCAGACCCAGCCCGACCCCGCCGGTCGACGGATTGCGCGACGGGATCGAGGCGCACGAATGCGCGGAACACCCTGCCGCGCTCGGCCGCGGGTATTCCCGGCCCGTCATCGTCGACGAGGATGTCGATGCCGTCATCGACCGGCACCGCCGCTCAGCCAGACATGGCTGCCGTGGCGGCGGGCATTGGCCACCAGATTCGCCAGGCACCGTTTCAGCGCGTTCGGGCGAACCGGCATCACGTATTCGGCGGAGCGGTCAAGACCAGCTCCGTCCCCTCGCGCCGCATTGCCACGGCGACATCTTCGAGCAGCAGCAAGATATCGGTTTCGACCGGCGTCTCGGCTCCTTCGCCGCGGGCGAAATCGAGATAGCCGTGCACCATGCGCTCCATCTCGGCGACATCGGATTTCAGCTCGGCGACCGCCGGGTCGTCGCCCAGAATTCCAGCGCCAACCGCATCCGGGTCAGGGGCGTGCGCAGATCGTGCGACACGCCGGCCAGCATTTCCGTGCGCTGCCGGATCTGGCGCTGAATGCGGTCGCGCATCGTAATAAACGCGACTGCCGCCTGCCGGATCTCGGCGGCCCCTTCGAGCTTGAAGTACGGCACGTCGCGGCCTTTGCCGAACCCGTCCGCCGCCGCCGCCAGACGGCGCAGCGATTTGACCTGGTTGCGCAAAAACAGGATCGCGACCGCCAGCAGCACCAGCGAGGAGCCGACCATCCACAGGACGAAGATGTAGGTGGTCGGGCTGTAGAGCCGGTTCCACGGCACCGCGACGGTCAGCACCCCGTGGGCAGCTGTACCCTGATCCGCAACGCCAGCGAATCGTCGAGCCGATCGAGGCGCCACGGCAGATCGACCCGCTCTGCATCGTCTGCGTCAGCTGCTGTTCGACGAGCCTGCCGGTCGGCGGCAATGGCGGCGGCAGGTCGCGCCGCGGTTGAAGGTGAATTCGAGATCGGTCAAGTGCCCGCCGCGTTGCAGCAGCGGAACCGTGGCGGCTCGAATTCGCGAATTTGATCGCCTCGATCATCAGCGCGATGTCGCCGGCGACGCCGGTCGACAGCCGCCACTCGCCTGTCCCAATGCCGGTCATAGAAAATCCAGGTCGCGATCGCCTGCAGCAGGATGAGCGGCAAGACGATGATCAGCAGCGACCGGCCCCACATCGTGCGCGGCAGCACCCGCTTGAACCATCGGCGATGGCGGTGTCGCTCGCCCGCCATTTCGGCGTCGGCCTCCCCGCAGTTCGGGAACGAGCGGCAGCAATTCAGCCGCCCAGTGGCGGATCGTCAATCCGGCTTGAGGACATAGCCGGTGCCGCGCACGGTCTGGAGATAACGCGGAAATTTCGGATCGCGCTCGATCTTGCGGCGCAGCCGCGTCATCTGCACATCGACCGTGCGGACATTGCCGCTGAACTGCGCCGCGAGGACAGTTCCTCGCGCGACACCGGCTCGCCCGGCTGCTGCGCCAGGCTCGCGAGCAGCCCGGTCTCGGCCGCGGTCAGCCGCACCGGCATCGCCGCCGCGAAACAGCTCGCCGCGCGCCGGATCGAAGCGGCAGCCGCCGAAGCGGATTTCGCCGCGCGGCGACATCCGCCGCCGGGCGCGCGCTGCAAGATATTGCGGATGCGCAGCACCAGTTCGCGCGGCTCGAACGGCTTGGAGAGGTAGTCGTCGGCGCCGCGCTCGAGCCCGTCGATGCGGTCCTCGGGCTCGGCCATCGCGGTCAGCAGCAGAATCGGCACGCCGGCCCTCGTGGCGCAGCCCGCGGGTCAGGTCGAGCCCGCTCTCGCCCGGCATCATCACGTCGAGCACGACCAGGTCGAAGGCGAGGCTCGCGAGCTTGGCCCGCGCTTCGGCGGCATCGCCCGCGGTGGTGACGCGAAAGCCGGTTTCGGACAGGTAGCGGCGCAGCAGTTCGCGCAGCCGCACGATCGTCGTCGACCACCAGAAGATGCGGTTCGGGATCGCTCATCACGCGCCCATTATAGGCCGGGCCGGCGGTTGCCGCTCACGGCGCTCGGCGGTCTCGAAGCGGCTGCGGTCGGCGGCCGTCGGCGATGATCTCCGAGCATTACCTTGCGGAAACCTTCGACTGCCGGCTTGCCGGCCTCGCGATAAGCGCTGCCGCGACGCGCGCGCGCTGCTTCGCCGACACCTCGCGTTCGAGGGCGCGTCCCGAGGCGGTCAGCTCGAGCAGCCGCTGTCGCCGGTCGCGGCCCCGGTCGCTGAACGATGAATCCCTGCCCGACCAGTTCGCCCAGAACCCGGCACAAGCTCTGCTTGGTGATGCGCAGGATACCAAGCAGCTCGCTTACGGTCATCTGCGGGTGACGGCCGACGAAATAGATCACCCGGTGATGCGCTCGCCCGAAGCCATAGCGCGCGAGCATCGCATCGGGCTCGGCGGTAAAATCGCGATAGGCGAAGAACAGCAATTCGATCCCCTGCCGCAACATCCTCGTCCGGGAAAAATGGTCCGGCGGGTAATTTTATGTCAGTCATATTGACATATTTCGCAACCTTGCATACCGCTTAGGCTACTCTCGGATATAAAGTTCCATCGCGGCCGGACCGGCCTGGTTCGCGACCAAATGCCGGTTCCGGCAGCCCGGTGCAAGGAAGAGGCTGATGTCGGTAATTCCCTTCGACGATCGTGACGGCTTCATTTGGTATGACGGCCGGCTCATTCCCTGGCGCGACGCCAAGCTGCATGTACTCTCCCATGGGCTGCATTATGCGAGCTGCGTCTTCGAAGGCGAGCGTGTCTATAACGGCACCGTCTTCCGGCTCGAGGACCATAACGAGCGGCTGATCAACTCGGCCAAGATCATGGGCTTCGAGGTGCCGGCCAGCATGGACGATCTGGCCAAGGCAACCGGCGAGGTCATCGCCTCCAACCACATCGTCGACGGCTATGTCCGCCCGATCGCGTGGCGCGGCGCCGAACAGATGGGGGTTTCGGCGCAAGAGACCCGGATTCACCTGGCGATGGCCGCCTGGGACTGGCCGGCTTATTTCTCGCCCGAAGCGCGCGCCAAAGGCATTCGCATGAAATGGGCGCCGTGGGCTCGGCCGCTCCGCACACCGCGCCGACCCAGGCCAAGGCGGCAGGGCTCTACATGATCTGCACGATGTCCAAGCATGACGCCGAGGCCGATGGCTGCGACGACGCGCTGATGCTCGACTGGCGCGGCCGGCTCGCCGAGGGCACCGGCGCCAACCTGTTTCTCGTCATCAACGGCGAATTGCACACCCCGACGCCGGATTGTTTTCTGAACGGGATTACCCGGCAAACCGTGATCGGCATCGCGAAAAAGCGCGGGATCAAGGTAGTCGAGCGCGCGATCATGCCCGATGAGCTGGCCAAGGCCGACGAGATGTTTTTGACCGGCTCGGCCGCCGAGGTGACCCCGGTCGGCGAGATCATCGGCAAACACGGCCACTACCGCTTCACGCCCGGCACGATCTGCCGGCTGATGTGGGAGGACTACGACCGGACCGTCGGCAAAAAGGTCGCCGCCACCGCCGCCTGACAAGATAAAAGACAGGCCGTACAGGGCTCAGCGAGTTGCCGCCACCAACAGGAATGATGGCCGCTGGCGGTCGCCCGCCCATTCCGGGTATGCCGCTACCTGCTCCGCCGAAGGGCCCCATTCCTCGACATGGCCGATGGCAAACCCGTAGCGGATCAAGAGGTTGAGGTAGGCTGCCACGGTCCGATGGTGCTTGAGCACGCCCTTGGTCAGCCAGTCGGTCGAACGAGGCCCTTGATCCAAATACGAATCGATCGGCCAGGTATTGCGCCCCTCGGCGTCGTGGAACCAGCCGGGCTTTGCCGGAGCTGTGAAGATCGGATGCTCGACCGAAAACACCAGGCTCCCGCCCGGCGTCAGCGAGCCGTGCACTTCCCGCACCAGCCTGTCCAGGTTTTGCACATAGTGAAGGGCAAGCGAGCTGTAGGCTAGGTCAAACGATCCCGCGGGCAACGCCACGTCTTCCATATCGGCTCTGGCATAGCGGATCGCCGGATCGCCGGTATCCGCCCTCGCCCGCGTCAGCATGCGATCGGAAACGTCGACGCCGAGCACTTGCGCCGCTCCCTGTTGCCGTGCCCAGCGGCAGAACCAGCCGAAGCCGCAACCCAGATCCAGCACCCGGCGCCCCTGCAACTGCGGCAGCAACGCACGTAGCGTCGGCCATTCCGGAGCGCCGTCCAGGCCCTCGATCGAACGCCTCAGCCGGCTGTAGCCGGCGAAGAATTCCTCGTTGTCGTAGATGTTCTGTGTCACAGCGACGGCCCGAACCGGAGCGGCCCGACTATCGTCCGCTGTCCGATGAACCGCGCCACCGCCTCGTTGCGGCATCGTCCTCGGCGCGGGCGGCGACCCAGCGCTCGCCATCGGGCGTTTCCTCGCTCTTCCAGAACGGCGCGTCGGTCTTCAGCCAATCGATCAGGAACTGGCAGGCGGAAAGCGCGGCTTCGCGATGCGGCGAAGCGGTGGCGACGAGGACGATCCGGTCGCCGGGTTCGAGCCGGCCATAGCGGTGGATGATCAGCGAGGCGTCGAGCGGCCAGCGGCGGTGCGCCTCGAGCTCGATCTCGGCGAGCTTTTTCTCGGTCATGCCGGGATAGTGTTCGAGCGTCAGGGCCGAGACCTGGTCTCCATCGCCCATATCGCGCACCAATCCGATGAAGGTGGCGATACCGCCGATCCGATGGTTACCGGCGGCGAGCCGGTCGAGTTCGACGCCGACCTCGAAATCCTCGCGCTGCACACGGATCATCGGCTCAGCCTCCGGTGACCGGCGGAAAGATCGCGACTTCGTCGCCATCCCGCACCGGATGATCCAACCCGACATACTCCTGATTTACCGCGACCCGGACGATCGCGAGGTTTCGCAGGGCTTCCGCATGCCCGGCGCCGCGGGACCGTAGCCAGTCGAGCATTCCGGATACGTCGCGGATTTCGGGCGGCAGCGTCACTTCCTCCTCGGCGCAGCCGACACGCGCCCGCAGCCAGGCGAAATAGAGGAGCCTCACCTGATCACCTCGGCAAAGGGCAGGAAATCGACCACCGTGCCCTCGGCGAGAGCGCCTGTGGCCTCGTCGAGCACGACGAGGCCGTCCGACTGCACGATCGACGACAAAATGCCGGCTCCGTCGCGAGGGTGCTTGACCGCGACCATGTGGTCTCCGTCACGCTCCAGCCGCGCCCGCAGATATTCGCGCCGCCCCGGCTTTTTGCGGTAGGCGAAACCGGACCGGACCGGAAAATGCCGCGGGGCCGATGCTGCGGCGCCGGCGAGCTTCAGGATCAGCGGCCGGGCGAGCACGGCAAAGGTCACGACCACCGCGACCGGGTTGCCCGGCAGACCAATCAGCGGCACCCGGCCGACCTGGCCGAGCGCCACCGGGCGCCCCGGCTTGATCGCCAGCCGCCAGAAATGCAGCGCGCCCAGGCGCTCGATCGCGCCCTTGACGTGATCCTCGTCACCGGTCGAGACGCCGCCCGAGGTCACGATCAGATCGTGATCGGCTCCTGCTGCCGCGAGCGTGTCGGCAAGCGCTGCTTCGCGGTCGGGACGAATGCCGAAATCGGTCACGACGCAGCCCAGGCCTTCGACCAGCGCCCTCAGCACAAAGCGGTTGGCATCATAGATCGCACCGGGCGGCAGTTTCGTGCCCGGCTCGCGCACTTCGTCACCGGTCGACACCAGGGCCACTCGCAACCGTCGGAACACCGGCAGCGCGTCATGGCCGAGCGCCGCGGCGAGCCCGATCTCGGCCGGACCGAGACGCCGCCCGGCGGCGAGCGCGATCTCGCCCAGTGCCACATCCTCGCCGGCGTGCCGCCGGTTCGCTCCCTTCCGGATCCCCGGCTTCAGCCACACCCGGCCATCGGCAGCGACGCAATCTTCCTGCATCAGCACCGTGTCGGCGCCCTCGGGCATCGGCGCGCCGGTAAAGATCCGGATCGCCTCGCCGGGGCGCAGCACACGGTCGAGCGGATGCCCCGCCGCTGCGCGGCCGCCGACCGGCAGATCGGTCTCCCGGTCGAGGCAAAGATCGGCATGGGCGACGGCGTAGCCGTCAACCGCGCTGTTGGCATGGGGCGGCAGATCCATCGCCGCGACGACATCGTGCGCCAGCACCCGGCCAGCGGCCGAGCCGATCGGCACCGTTTCGCCGTCGACAACCGCTACGACCCCGCTATCAATCCGGGCCAGCGCCTCGTCCACATTCAACAGAGCGCCACCGAAGGCGAAGCAATCATCGCTCAGCTGGGCCATCGGGCATGCCCGTCATATTGCACGATGAAGTCGGCAATCACCGCGGCGTCGCCGAGAGGCAGCCGGGGCAACGTCAGTCCAGGCAGCGCTTCGTCCGAGGCGACCGCGACGATATAGCGATCGTCGAGGTACAGCAGCGGCTTGCCGACCGAGGGGCGGTGGACCTCGATCTTGGGATGCGGATGGAATTTGAACCCCTCGACCAGCAGCAGATCGACCGGCGTGATCCGCTGCAGCAGATCGTCGAGGCTCGGTTCGGGCGCACCGCGCAGCTCGTGCATCAATGCCCAACGCCGCTCCGAGACGATCATGACCTCGCTCGCCCCGGCCTGGCGGTGGCGCCACGAATCCTTTCCCGGTTGGTCGACGTCAAAGGCGTGATGCGCGTGCTTGACCGTCGACACGGACAGGCCGCGGGCGACGAATTCGGGGATCAACGCGGTCATCAAAGTGGTTTTGCCGCTCCCGCTCCAGCCGGCGAGGCCAAAGACGCGCATCGCCGTATCTGCTTGCGACCTCACTTGGTAGCTGAGGGCAGCCCAGACAATGCGCTTATGCCGGGGTTCGGGATTTGCCGCGGTCGATCACCGCGGCGCGGCGCGGCCGGGTGATATGCGGAATTCCCGCCCGCAGATAATCGTAGCCGGTGACCAGGGTCAGCGCCGCCGCGATCCACAGCAGGCTCTCACCTATCGCCGCTACCGCCAAAAAGCGCGGGCCGGCGTCGCCGACAATCAGAAAGCCGATCGCCACCATCTGGATAAAGGTCTTCCACTTGGCGAGCCGCGAGACCGGCACACCGACGCGCAGCCCGGCGAGATATTCGCGCAGCCCGGAGACCAGGATTTCTCGGCACAGGATTACCAATGCCGGAAACACCGCCGCCGCCGACAGCCGGCCGAAGGTCGTCAGCATGAACAAGGTGGCGGAGACCAGCAATTTGTCGGCGATCGGGTCGAGAAAGCGGCCGATCTCCGATTGCTGCTGCCAGCGCCGCGCCACATGCCCGTCGAGCCAGTCGGTCACCCCCGCGGCCGAAAACAACACGCAGGCGATCCAGCGCGCATAGTCGCCCGGGAGGTAAAACAAGGCGATGACGACCGGGATCACCAGGATGCGCGACAGGGTCAGCAGATTGGGCAGGCTGGTCAGCAGCAAACGCGACTCCCGGCGGGCGAGGGCTTCCCGCGCATCTTACTCATCGCCATGAAAATGATCATAAATCTTTTTTGCGACGGTTTTGCTAATCCCGCCGACGCGTTCGAGTTCGCCCAATCCCGCCCGCGCGACTGCGCGCGCCGAGCCGAAATGGTGCAGCAATGCCTGCTTTCGGCGGGCGCCGATGCCGGCGATCTCGTCGAGCGGGGAGCGCCCGATCGCCTTCGCCCGCCGCGCCCGATGGGTGCCGATCGCAAACCGATGCGCCTCGTCGCGCAGCCGCTGCAGAAAGTAGAGAACGGGGTCGCGCGGTTCGAGCGAGAACGGCGGACGGCCCGGCATGAAAAACCGCTCCCGTCCGGCGTTGCGGTCCGGCCCTTTGGCAATGCCGACGAGTGCCACATCGGCGATGCCGAGTTCATCGAGCACGCCCTGCGCGGTATTGAGCTGCCCCAGCCCGCCATCGATCAGCACGAGGTCTGGCCAATTGCCCTGCGCACGTTCCGGGTCCTCCTTCAGCGCGCGCCCAAAGCGCCGCTGCAATACCTCGCGCATCATTGCGTAATCGTCGCCGCCGGCGATGGGTTCCATGATGGGTTCCATACTGTCGCCGTCGCGACCGGTCGCGTCCGGCCCGGGGCCTCCGGACGGGTCTGGACGAGCGCGAATGCCGCGGATCGTGAATTTGCGGTAGGCGCTCTTCAGCAACCCCTCCGGGCCGGCCACGATCATCGCGCCGACCGCATTTGTGCCCTGAATGTGGCTGTTGTCGTAGACTTCGATCCGATTCGGCGCGGCCTCGAGGCCAAAGGCTGCGCCAACGCCATCGAGCAACCGGCGCTGCGAGGCGCTTTCAGCGAGCCGGCGGCCGAGCGCCTCGCGTGCCGTCAGCAGCACACGGTCGATCAGCTTCTTTTTTTCGCCGCGCCGCGGCACCGCCAGGATCACGCGGCCGCCGCTCAGCGACAGCGCCTCGGCTACCAGATCCTGCTCGGTCAGGCGGTGGCTGAGCAGCACCAGCGGCGGCTTTAAGCGGTTGTCATAGAACTGGCCGACAAACGAACCGAGGACTTCTTCGACCGAAAGCTGGCGATCATGGCTCGGGAAATAGGCGCGATTTCCCCAATTCTGCTCTCCGCGAAAAAAGAACACCTGAACACAGGTCTGCCCCGCCTCCTGATAAGCGGCGATCACGTCGGCGTCGACGATCCCGGGTATGTGAATGTCCTGATGGCCCTGAACCAGCGACAAGGCGCGAATGCGGTCGCGGATCAGTCCCGCCGCCTCGAAATCGAGCGCCGCGGCAGCGACCTGCATCTCGGCGGCAAGGCGCTGCTGCACCGCGCCGCTGCCGCCCGCCAGAAAGGCATGCGCCTGTTCGATCAGCCCAGCATATTCTTCGCGGCCGATCCGTCCGACGCACGGTGCGCTGCAGCGCTTGATTTGATGCAGCAGGCAGGGGCGGGTGCGGTTGGCGAAGATGCTGTCGCTGCACGACCGCAGCAGAAAGGCTTTCTGCAGGGTCACCAAGGTGCGGTTGACCGCGCCGGCAGAAGCGAACGGGCCGAAATAGCTGCCGCCCTGGTTTTTCGCACCGCGATGCTTGGTCAACTGGGGAAAGTCGCGATCAGCGGTCAAATGGATCAACGGAAACGATTTGTCGTCGCGCAGCAGAACATTGAAGCGCGGCATCAGCCGCTTGATCAGATTGCATTCGAGCAGCAGCGCTTCCGCCTCGGTATGGGTCGAAACGATCTCCATCGCCGCCGTTTCAGCCACCATCCGACGCAGCCGGTTCGATAGCGCCGCCGCATGGGTATAGTTCTGCACCCGGTTTTTGAGATTGCGCGCCTTGCCGACATAAAGGGCATCACCCTTGCGGTCGAGCATGCGGTAGACGCCGGGTGTTGCCGGCACGGTCTTCAGCGCGGCGCGGATCACGCCCACCCCTCTGCCGATGCCGGTCACCCCGCCGATCTCTGCCGCAAGACCGATGGCGGGGTCGTCGACAGTCGCCATATCCGGCTCCGGCGCCGGGCGGTCCGGAACACCGCCGGCGACGTCGACCGGTGCCCGCCGCGGGTCCATGGGCGGCGCTTTTCGCCGCCGCCGCTCCGCTGCCGGGTTTTTGACGGCCGTCAACGGATCTCTGACGGCGGTCAACGGTCCGTCAACTGGTTGTGCTGCCATAGCAATTCGAACCGCTCCGACGATATCCACGAAATCTGTGGATAAGGCTGTTGAGAAACTATGTTCATCGACGCCGGAACCTAGCTACCCTTCGGATATTTGGTTTTTGCCTAAAAAATAGGCTATACCGTAACTAATTGATTTAGCCCGCTCTTTTATACGATTGGTTAATTTTCGCACGTGTAAATTGATCGGCTCACGATCCGATTCTTGACGCACAATCGTCACACCGTCTGTGTACAAATCGCCATCGGCGCCCCGTCGGAAACAAGATTCAACGGATTCCTTGGCTTAGCCGTGTTGCTGCAACGCTTGTCTCTTTCGTGCAATTGGCGATCCTACTATTCGAGCACAGCCGATCGTTGTGGCTGCGCCCAGCCCAAATGCTGGCCGCCGTCGAGCGCGATCATCTGTCCGGTCAATGCCGCCGCCGACAGGATAAAGCGCAACGCCGCCGCAATTTCCTGCGGGCTGGTCCCGCGTTCCAGCGGCATCTGCGCGCATTGGCGGAAAAACTGCTCGATGCTCTGATGCGCGCTCGGCAAGGTCGGGCCGGGACCAATGCCGTTCACCCGAATGCGCGGTGCCAGTGCCAACGCCATCGTCTGGGTCAGGGTCCACAACCCTGCTTTCGCCACGGTGTAGGACACGAAAGACGGGGTCAGCGACCAGACCCGCTCGTCGAGCATGTTGACAACGACCCCACTGGCCGCGGCCGGCAGCCGGGCCGCCATCTCCTGAATCAGCACGAACGGTGCGCGCAGATTGACCGCGAGATGCTGATCCCAGCTACTGCGGCTGACCGTCGCCGCGGTGTCGTTCTCGAACACTGCGGCATTGTTGACGAGCACGCCGAGGGGTCCGAAGGCGCGCTCGGCCCGCGGCAACAAGCTGCGCACCGCCTCCTCGTCGGCGAGGTCGGCGCCGAGCGCCAGCGCGGCACCACCTCTGCCGCGGATCGTCTCGACCACCGCATCCGCCGCCTCGCGCGAGCCGTGGTAATGCACCGCGACAGCAAAGCCGTCTTCGGCCAACGCCAGCGCCAATACCCGGCCGATCCGCCGCCCGCCACCGGTCACCAGCGCCGTTTTCGGAATGGGTGGAACCGGGAGCGCCCCGGTCGGTTCGTCCGCCGCCTCGAACTCAACGGCGGAGCGCACGGCGTTCCTTGCGGGCGCGTATTTTGGCTCTGGTCACCTCTCGCGCCGAGACGCCGGCCCGGCCGGCGATCGAGCGGCCGCGCATCCCGTCCCCGCGCTTCGATCCACCCACCACCGGCAGGCCGAGATCAGCCTGCTCCAGCCGCCGAATCTCGTCGCGCAGCCGCGCCGCCTCTTCGAATTCGAGATCGGCGGCGGCCTCGCGCATGCGCTTTTCCAGATCGGCGATGACCGTCTTCAGATCAGCGCCCTGATAGTGCGCCGCCTCGCCTTCCGACAGCCCGTAGGTCACATGATCGCGCTCGTAAACGCTTTCGAGGATGTCGGCGATGCCGCGCCGTACGCTCTCCGGCGTGATCCCGTGCGCGGCGTTGTAGGCCTGCTGTTTCTCACGGCGGCGGTTGGTCTCCTCGATCGCCGCCTTGAGGCTGTCGGTCATCCGGTCGGCATAGAGGATGGCCCGGCCGTCGAGATGCCGCGCGGCGCGGCCGATCGTCTGGATCAGCGAGGTGCGCGAGCGCAGATAGCCTTCCTTGTCGGCGTCGAGCACGCCGACCATCGCGCATTCCGGGATGTCGAGCCCCTCGCGCAACAGGTTGATCCCGATCAGCACGTCGAACACGCCGAGCCGCAGGTCGCGAATGATCTCGATGCGCTCCAGGGTGTCGACATCGGAATGCATGTAGCGCACCCGCAACCCGGCCTCGTGCAGGTACTCGGTCAAGGCCTCGGCCATCTTCTTGGTCAAGGTCGTGACCAGAACGCGGTGGCCCTTCAGCGCCTCCTCGCGGCATTCGGCCATCAGATCGTCGACCTGGGTGTCGACCGGGCGGATGATGCAGGGCGGGTCGACCAGGCCGGTCGGGCGCACGATCTGCTCGACGAAGACGCCGCCCGCCCGGTTCATCTCCCACGGCCCCGGCGTCGCCGACACGAACACCGTCTGGCCGCGCATCGCGTCCCATTCCTCGAATTTGAGCGGGCGGTTGTCGGTGCAGGACGGCAGCCGGAACCCGTATTCGGCCAAGGTCGTCTTGCGCATCCAGTCGCCGCGGAACATGCCGCCCAATTGCGGCACCGTGACGTGGCTCTCGTCGACGAACACCAGCGCGTCGCGCGGCATGTATTCGAAAAAGGTCGGCGGCGGCTCGCCCGGCTTGCGCCCGGTCAGATAGCGCGAATAGTTCTCGATGCCGGCGCAGCTGCCGGTCGCGTCGATCATTTCGAGGTCGTAAGTGGTGCGCTGTTCGAGCCGCTGCGCCTCGAGCAATTTGCCCTCGGCGAACAACTCTTCGAGCCGGATCTTGAGGTCGCGTTTGATCTGCTCGATCGCCTGCAGCAGGGTCGGCCGCGGCGTGACGTAATGGCTGTTGGCGTAGACCTTGATCGAGTCGAGCGCCGCGGTCTTTTCCCCGGTCAGCGGGTCGATCTCGTGAATCGCTTCGATCTCGTCGCCGAACAATGAGAGCCGCCAGGCGCGGTCTTCATAATGCGCCGGGAACAGCTCGATCGTGTCGCCGCGGACGCGGAACGCGCCGCGCAAAAAATTCTGGTCGTTGCGCCGGTACTGCAATTCGACGAAGCGGGCCAGGAGCTGGGCGCGGTTGACCCGGTCGCCCTTGGCCAGCGACAGGGTCATCTGCGAATAGGTCTCGACCGAGCCGATACCGTAGATGCACGAGACCGAGGCGACGACGATCACGTCGCGGCGCTCGAGGATCGCCCGCGTCGCCGAATGCCGCATCCGGTCGATCTCCTCGTTCAGCGACGATTCCTTTTCGACATAGGTGTCGGTGCGCGGAACGTAGGCCTCGGGCTGGTAATAATCGTAATAGGAGACGAAGTATTCGACCGCGTTCTCCGGGAAGAAGCTCTTCATCTCGCCATAGAGCTGCGCCGCCAAAGTCTTGTTCGGCGCGAGGATGATCGCCGGCCGGCCGGTGCGGGCGATGACGTGGGCCATCGTAAAAGTCTTGCCCGAACCGGTGACGCCGAGCAGCACTTGTTCGCGCTCGTCGCGGGCGATGCCCTCGCACAATTCGTCGATCGCCTGCGGCTGGTCGCCGGCCGGGCGGAATTCGGAGGAAAGCGCGAACGGCTTGCCGATATCGCGGTTCGGCCGTTCGGCGACGAGGACTGGCAACATGGCGATAGAATGTAGGACCTCGGCCGAGTTCATGCCACCCACCACGATGCCGGCCGTGCTCCGGCGCCTATGATGGCGAGCCGCCGGCGGCCGAGAGGAGACCGCACACGTTCAACACCGCGACCGGACGGCTAAAACCCTTCAGCGCAACGTCGCCGAGCGGCTCGAATTCGGCGACATTGTCGATCGCCGCGGCGATGCGCCGGGTCACCAGGATCTGGCCGTTCCGCGCTTCGTCGCAAAGCCGCGCCGCGAGGTTGGTGACCGTGCCGATGGCGCTGTAATCGAAGCGGTCGGCAAAGCCGATTCGGCCGAGCGTGGCATAGCCTTGGGCGATGCCGATGCCAAAGCCGATTTCGTGCCCGCGGGCCGCCCATGAGGAGGAAAGCGACCCGACCGCACCGCGCATCGCAACCGCAAGGCGAACGGCGCGCGGCGCCGGGTCCG
Organism: uncultured Alphaproteobacteria bacterium; assembly: GCA_963821795.1. Taxonomy (GTDB): domain Bacteria; phylum Pseudomonadota; class Alphaproteobacteria; order ATCC43930; family CGMCC-115725; genus AP-15. Next base: position 80,771 of record CAWGFH010000018.1, on the reverse strand, counting down.
GACACGGCACCGGATCGTTGAAAAAGACGATCAGACCGTCGCCGGCAAACCGGTCGAGAGTGCCCTCGTATTGATGGATCAGCGGCCCCAGCGCGTTGTGGTATTCGCCCAGCACGGCCATCACCTCTTCCGGTTCGGCGGTCTCGGCGAAGGCGGTGAAGCCGCGCATATCGCAGAACAGCGCGACGATATCGCGCCGGTGATGGGCGAGTATCGTCTCGCCGCCCGATGAGACGATGGTCTCCACGATCTGCGGCGCCAAAAAACGCTTGAGCCGGCCGATCCGATCGATTTCCTCGACTTGCGCCGCGACCCGTTCCTCGAGGCTTTGGTTCAATGCCGCGAGGTCGGCTGCCTGTTGCTCCAGCCGCTGGGCCTGGGCCTGCACCGTATCGTGCAACGCCTTGATCCGCAGCATCGCCCGCACCCGCGCCGAGAGTGCGGCATGGTCGACCGGCTTGGTCAAATAATCGTCGCCGCCGCTTTCCAACCCGGCGATGACATCCTTGGCGTCGGCCCTGGCAGTGACCAGGATCACCGGGATGAATGGCAGCGAAGGGTCGGCCTTTATCTGTTTTACCGTCTCGATCCCGTCCATCCGGGGCATCATGATGTCGAGCAAGATGAGATCGGGCAGCATTTCGCGCGTCTTCTCGATCGCCTCGATGCCGTCGCCGGCGGTGACGACCTCGTAGCCCTGGCTTTCCAGCCGCATCTGCAGCATCTCGACATTGTCTGGGACATCGTCGACCACCAGGATGCGAGCCGGCCCGCGCATTTCGTCACCCCGCTTCGGGCAGAAATTCGCGGATCTTGGCGAGCAGCTGGCGCGGGCTGAACGGCTTGGCGACATAGCCGGTGCAACCGGCCTCCCGCGTCTTGGCCTCGTCGCCCGATAGAGCGTATGAGGTCACCGCGATGATCGGCACCGTCGCCAGTTCGGGAATGGCGCGGATGCGGCGGGTGGCTTCGTAGCCGTCGATGACCGGCAGCTGGATGTCCATCAAGATCAGGTCGGGCCGTTCGCTTTGCGCCATCGCCACGCCCTCGGCGCCGTCGACCGCCTCGATCAGCTCGTAGCCGACGCTCGACAGCAGATCGCGCACAATCTTTCGGTTGTCCTCGGTGTCCTCGACGACGAGGATGCGCTTCGTCATTCGGCAGCCTCCTCTAATGCCGGCTCGACATGGACCGGCAGTACGACCCGAAAGGTCGAACCCCGGCCGAGCGCTGACTTGACCGAGATCATGCCGCCCTGGATCTCGACCATGCGCTTCGAGATCGCCAGGCCGAGCCCCGTTCCGCCCTTTTTGCGCGTGTCGGAATTGTCGATTTGCTGGAACTCGCCGAAGATCCGCTCCTGATCGGCATCGGCGATGCCGGGCCCAGTGTCGCGCACGGTCAGCACGAACTGGCTTTTCTCTGATTTGGCGCGGATCTCGACCTCACCCTGGTCGGTAAATTTGATTGCATTGCCGACGAGATTGAGCAGCACCTGCGAGACCCGGCGGGCATCGCCATGCGCCCTCGGCATGTTGTCCTCGATCGTCGCGGTGAATTTGAGCCCCTTGGCCGCGGCCAGCGGCTCGGTCGCGACCACAACCGAGCGCACGACCTCGGGCAATAGATAATTCTCCAAAGTCAGGGTCAGTTGCCCAGCCTCGATCTTGGCCAGGTCGAGCACGTCGTTGATCAAAGCCAGCAGATGCTTTCCGTTGTTTTGCACGCGTTCCAGGACACCTTGCGCCTTCTCGGGCAATACCCCGTAAATGCCGTCGACCAGCAATTCGGCATAGCCGAGAATCGCGTTCAGTGGGGTGCGCAGCTCGTGGCTCATATTGGCGAGGAACTGCGATTTATGCTGACTGGCGAGCGCCAATTGCTCGCTCTTGTCGGCGATCTCGCGGAACAGGCGTGCATTCTGGATCGCCAATACCGACTGGCTCGCCAGTGTCTGCATAAGACGCACCGTCTCGGGCGGAAATTCGCCCGCCTCATGCCGCATCAGGGTAATGGCCCCGAAGACGCGCTCGGCCCCCACCAACGGCACGATCAGCGCCGAATGAAACCCGGCGGCAAGGGCCGCGTCGCGCAACGGCGCGCTCGGGCGCGCGGCGAGATCAGCGATATGGATCGGAGTGCGTCGTGCTGTCGCCTCGCCCATGGCGCTCTCGGTCTCGGCAACATGCAGTTCGCTGACAGAGCGCGACAGCGCTTCGTCCCAGCCCGCCGCCTCAACCAAACGAAAGGCGCGCTCGGCCCGGATATAGCGAAAGACCGCGCCGGCGTTTGCCATCGTCACCCCGAGCGACGCGGTCAGGATCGTCGACAGCACCGCCTTGAGATCGAGCGTCGAGCTGACCGCCTGCCCGACCTTGCCGAGCATCTTCAGTTCCTCGACCGAACGGCCGAGATCGGCGGTGCGATCGCGCAATTCCTCGATCAGGCGGGCGTTCTCGATCGCGATCACCGCCTGGTCGGCGAAGGTGGTAACGAGAGCGATCTCACGCTGCGAAAACGCCTCGATCCGGCGTCTGGCGAGACCGATCACTCCGACCGGCGCGTTCTCGCGCAGCAGCGGCACGCCGATCATCGTGTGCACCCCACCGGCCCGGGCGTCGTCCTTGGCCTCGTAGAGCGGGTCGGTCCAAGCGTCGAGGAGCTGAACGGTGCGGGCTTCCAACACCGCTCGGCCGACCAGCGTGCCGGTGCCCGGCCTGATTCTGACCGTCGCGCTCGATCCTCTCGTATTCCGGGGACAGCATGTGACCGGCGGCCCAGCAATATTCTCCACCCTCATTGCGGTAGATCGTCGCCGAATTGGCACGGCACAGCCGGACCGCCGTCGTCACCACCGCCTGCAGGACGGTCTGCAGATCGAACGCCGATCGGCTGATGACTTTCAGCACGTCGCTGATCGCGGTTTGGTAGTCGAGAGATTCCTGCAAATCGTCGGTTCGGGCGCGCAGTTCGCCAAGCAGCCGCGCATTCTCCATGGCGATGACCGCCTGCGCCGCGAAGTTCTGCAATAACCTGATCTGCTTGTCGGTAAACGGCCGTACTTCCTGGCGGTAGGCGGTAATAACGCCAAGCAATGCACCGTCCTTGCGCAACGGCACAATCAGCAAGGTACGGATTCCTCCGAACTCGACGGCGGCACGCGGCAATGGATCGTTCGGGTATTGCGCTGCGACTTCCGACAGATCGTGGATATGTGCGAGCGGCGCGCCCCCCACGATGAGCTCGAACGGATCCCCCTTTTTTGGATGAATTCCCCGTCGGATGAATTCTCGAAAGCTTGCCGGCGCACCCTGCACTGCCACCGGCTGAAATTGTTCACCGTCATAGGTCATCAATGCGCCAAATGACGCCGCGCAAAGCGCGTGCGCCTTTTCCAGTATTGCGTTGAACACCGGCCGCAGATCGCCGGGTGACGAATTGATCACCTGCAATACCTCGGCGGTCGCCGTCTGCTGCTCCAATGCCTCGCGGGTCTCGGTTATGAGCCGCGCATTCTCCATTGCGATGACCGCCTGCGCCGCGAAATTCTGCAATAGCGCAATTTCTTTCTCCGAAAACGGCCGCACCTCGGTGCGATGGGCCGAGATGTAACCGAAGAGGTTATCGTCCTTTCTTAACGCCACGATCAGTAAGGTTCGGGTGCCGCCGAGTTCGGCCGCACTTCGGCGATTTGATCGTCCGCGTCGTATGAATAGGTTCGCCATATCGGTGAACTGGATCACGCTCTCGCCGGCGCGCAGGCGCCGCGCAACATCGAGCCCCGGACGGAACGGTTGGCGCAGCAGCCTCGCGAACACCTCCGGCACCCCGTGAGTGGCAAGAGCGCGAAATTGCCCGGCCTCGTAGGCCGTCAGGTGGCCATGATCAGCACGGCAGAGCGCGTGCGCCTTCTCCAATATCGCGTCGAAGACCGGCGCCAGGTCGCCGGGCGAGGTGTTGATGACCTGCAATACCTCGGCGGTCGCAGTCTGCTGCTCCAATGCCTCGCGCGTCTCGGTCAACAGCCGCGCGTTCTCTATAGCGATAACCGCCTGGTCGGCAAAAGTGGTCACCAACGCGATCTGTTTGTCGGTAAACGGCCGGGCTTCCTGCCGGTAGATCGTAAAGGCACCCAGCAGCTTGTCGTCTTTTCGCAACGATACCGCGACGACAACCTGGGCGCCGGCAGCATCAACCAAGGCTCGACGATGCTGGTCACCGGATTGATAAAGCAGGTCGGCGCCGAGGTTGGTGATGTGCACAACATGCTCGCCTGCTACCAAACGACCGCGTGTTGTTTCCGGCGAGGTCGGACGCTGCAGACCCGACATCGTGTCCAGAAACGCCTTTGGCACGCCCCGTTGCGCGGCGACTTCGAAAAACTCCCCATCGTAATTCCAGAGAATGCCGTACGGCGCCTCACAAAGCTGCAGCGCCTTTTCCAGCATTGCGTCAAACACTGGCGCGAGATCGCCGGGCGAGGAGTTGATGACCTGCAATACCTCGGCGGTCGCGGTCTGCTGCTCCAATGCCTCGCGCGTCTCGGCTATTAGCCGTGCATTCTCCATCGCGATGACCGCCTGCGCCGCGAAATTCTGCAGCAAGGCGATCTCTCTGTCGGAGAACGGCCGCACTTTAGGGCGGCTTGCCACAATATAGCCGAGGAGGGCGTTCTCCTTGCGCAGCGGCACGAACAGTCCAGTGCGCATGCCGGCAAGCTTTTGTGCGCTTTGAATGATTGGATCGTCATAGTCCGGCGAATTTATCACTGTCGCGAACGCCGCGCCGCCGATCAGTTGGCGCACCGGGTGGTTCGGCCCCGGCTGAAATGGCCGCCTTATCAGATCCGCAAAGGCCTCCGGCATTCCCCGTACAGCTACCGCTCGGAACGCCTCCCCATCGCCTATATGCAAGCTGCCATAGGCGGCGCCACAGAAGCTGTGCGCCTTTTCCAGGATCGCATCGAAAACGGGTTTAAGCTCTGCTGGTGAGGAATTGATGACCTGCAAGACCTCGGCGGTCGCAGTCTGCTGCTCCAATGCCTCGCGGGTCTCGGTCAGGAGCCGCGCGTTCTCCATGGCGATAACCGCCTGCGCCGCGAAATTCTGCAATAGCCCGATCTGCTTGTCGGAAAACGGGCGAACCTCGCGGCGGTAGAAGTTGATGAAGCCCAGCACTGCATCGTCGCGCAGCAACGGCACCATCAACGAGGTACGGACCCCGCCGAGATCGACGAGCGCGCGACGGTTGGGATCGCCGTTCTTGTAGACGTCCTCCGCCATCATATCGGCAATGTGAATGATGCGCTCTCCGGCGAGGAGCCGCGCCGGCTGCGTTCCCGGTCCGTAATCGGGCGGGTTGCTGCGCCGGTATTCGACAAAGGCCCCGGGCATGCCGCGCGTTGCCGCCGTGTGGAAGCGCCCGTCTTCGTAGACCGCGAGCTGCCCGAACGCCGCATCGCACAGCCGCATCGCCTTTTCGAGCATCGCGTCGAACACCGGAGCGAGGTCGCCGGGCGAGGAGTTGATGACCTGCAATACCTCGGCGGTCGCGGTCTGCTGCGCCAACGCTTCACTTAGTTCGGCATGGCAGATGTTGAGCTGTCGCCGCAATTCGGCGTTCTCGCGCTCGAGTTCGGCCGCCCTGTCATCGACGATCTTCGCCACGCCAGTTCGCTCCCTGTTCTAATGCCAGCAGTCTAATCGCGATGGCGCAGATGATGCACCATTCTTGACCAGGTAGCTCCTGGAGGCTACTTGACCTGCATGCGCACCGTCGGTCTGAAGACCTTGAAGAACAAGCTCAGCGAATTCATCCGCGCCGCGGCGTCCGGCGAGACGGTCGTCATTACCGACCGCGGCCGCCCGGTTGCGGAAATCTGTCCACCTAGGCAGCAGCCGGAAACTTGGCGGGAGCGCGGCATTCGCGAGGGCTGGATCAGGCCCGCCGTGCGCGGTCCCGACTGGCCGCCGCCGCGGACGCCGATCAAAGGGTACACGCTGAAGCGGCTGCTCGCCGATCTGGACGAGGACCGGAAGGACCCGTGGTGTTGACCTACGTCGATTTGCTCGGTCGCGCTCGCGTATCTCTTTGCCGAGACCCGATTTCCCCCGCAAAGCTTCTGGGAGCAAAACCTGACGTCCAGTCGCCTACTCGAATACGAGATATGGAACCGGATTTACGCCCGCGCCCCAACGGCGGCGACCAGCAACAATGCGCTTGCATTGCTTTCCGGGGTGGAGTTGCTGGAGATGAGCAGCGAAGCCCTCGCTCGCGCGCAACACCCGTTTCCCACCCCTGTCCGAACGCTAGACAGCCTGCACCTCGCAACGATGGAGTTCATCCTTCGACGGGGCGAAACCATCCAGCTGGCCAGCTACGACAATCGGCTCCTGACGGCCGCAGCGGCGCTGGGCATCCCGGCCGCGATCTGACAAGGCGGGGCGCGCCCGCATTGATCCGGTGGCGCGGCACCCCTATGTTCGCGCTCGCATGACGCCGCTCTCGCAAATCCGAAATTTCGCGATCATCGCGCATATCGACCACGGCAAGTCGACCCTGGCCGACCGGCTGATCCAGGCCTGCGGCGGCCTCGAGGCGCGCGAGATGCGCGAGCAGGTGCTCGACAACATGGAACTCGAGCGCGAGCGCGGCATCACGATCAAGGCCCAGACCGTCCGCCTCGACTACCGCGCCAAGGACGGAGGCAGCTATGTCCTCAATCTGATGGACACGCCGGGGCATGTCGATTTCGCCTATGAGGTCAGCCGTTCGCTCGCGGCCTGCGAGGGCTCCTTGCTGGTCGTCGATGCGAGCCAGGGAGTCGAAGCGCAGACCCTCGCCAATGTCTATCAGGCGATCGATGCCGGGCACGAGATCGTCCCGGTGCTGAACAAGATCGACCTGCCGGCCGCCGAGCCGGACCGGGTTCGTGAGCAGATCGAGGACGTGATCGGGCTCGACGCCGCCGATGCGGTACTGATCTCGGCCAAGACCGGGCTCAACATCGACGGCGTGCTCGAAGCCCTGGTGACCCGGCTGCCGCCGCCCAAGGGCGACGCCGCGGCGCCGTTGAAGGCCCTGCTGGTCGATAGTTGGTACGACCCCTATCTCGGCGTCGTCATCCTGGTCCGGGTCAAGGACGGCGCGTTGCAGGCCGGACAAAAGATCCGGCTGATGGCGACTGGTGCGGTGCACGCCGTCGAGCGGGTCGGGGTGTTCACACCAAAGGGTGTCGCCGTCGATTTGCTCGGCCCGGGCGAGATCGGCTTTATTACCGCCGGCATCAAGACCGTCGCCGATTGCCGGGTCGGCGATACAATCACCGAGGACCGCCGCCCCGCCACCGAGCCCCTCCCCGGCTTCAAGCCGGTCCAGCCAGTTGTGTTTTGCGGCCTGTTCCCGACCGACGCCGCCGATTACGAGCGGTTGCGCGACAGCCTCGCCAAATTGCGCCTCAACGATGCCAGCTTCGAATACGAGCCGGAGACCTCGGTGGCGCTCGGGTTCGGCTTTCGCTGCGGCTTTCTCGGCTTGCTTCATCTCGAGATCATCCAGGAGCGGTTGGCGCGTGAATTCGATCTCGACCTGATCGCTACCGCCCCCTCGGTCGTCTACCGCGTGCATCTGACCAACGGCGCCGTGCGCACCCTGCACAACCCGGCCGACATGCCAGATCCGGTGCGCATCGACCACATAGAAGAACCATGGATCAAGGCGACGATCCTGGTTCCTGACGCCTATCTCGGCCCGATCCTAGCCCTGTGCGAGGAGCGCCGCGGCGAGCAGGTCGACCTGACCTATGCCGGCAGCCGGGCAATGCTGGTCTATCGTCTGCCCCTGAACGAGGTCGTGTTCGATTTCTACGACCGGCTGAAATCGGTCAGTCGCGGTTATGCCAGCTTCGACTATCAGATCGACGACTACCGCGAGGGCGACCTCGTCCTGATGAACATCCTGGTCAATGGCGAGCCGGTCGACGCATTGTCGGTGATCGTCCACCGCCACGAAGCCGACCGCCGCGGCCGTGCGCTGTGCGAGCGGCTGAAGGATTTGATCCCCCGCCAATTGTTCCAGGTCGCGATCCAGGCGGCGATCGGCGGGCGGATCATCGCCCGAGAGACGGTCAAGGCGCTGCGCAAGGACGTGCTCGCCAAATGCTACGGCGGCGACGTAACCCGCAAGCGCAAACTGCTCGAAAAGCAGAAGGAAGGCAAAAAGCGGATGCGCCAATACGGTAACGTCGAAATTCCGCAATCCGCCTTTATCGCCGCCCTCAAAATGGGCGACGCCTAGGCCGTCTCCGGCGGTTCCAACCGGCGACAAAGGTGTGAAAGCTCGGCTATGTGAGCTGCTTCACACGGGGTTCTGTCAAATGCAGACTATTGGCAAAGTGGTCGCACGAATGGCCGCGGCGCGCGGCAATCGCGTATGATCGGAATTCCTGGGTTCGATTTCGCAATGGCCGGCGCGCCGCGTCATACGAGGTGCGCTGGCGCTCGGAGTATCTCGGGCACCAATAAACGCGAGGAGCGAGGAGATGGCGGATCGAGTAAAAGCAGCGTGCGAGGCCTGCTTCGATGCGCACGCCGACGACTGCAGCGGGTTTGCGCGCGCCGTAGCGGACCAATTAGCCGTAGCGTTGCACGGTCTGGCAGATCAAATCGTTGACACGATCCGCGGCGGAAACGGCTGGCGGCCGCTGACGAGCGGGATTTACGCCGCCGAGAGTGCAGCCGCCGGGAAGCTCGTTATCGGCGGTCTAAAGGGATCGGAACAGAACCGCCCCGACCCGCATGGGCACGTGGTGGTTGTGGTGGCCGGACCTCTTGCACAGGGTGCTTACCCAAGTGCCTATTGGGGAAGATTAGGCGGGGGCGGAGAAAAGGACAAGACGATCAATTGGGCTTGGAGAGCAGAGGACCGGGATCGCGTCTCCTACGCCGAGCACGACATTTAGCGCTCGCTCAGGTCCCCGAGCCCGACCGCACGGCCGCGCGGGCTGACCCGTCATCGGTCGGTCGGCTGGCGATGTTGCAGCGCCGGTAAATGAAAGAAGTGCAAATTACCATAAACGCATCTTCCGTTTCTTCGATCAAAGCTTGTGCTTGGGGCATGTCGCCGGGTCGATCGGGGGGCGGCGGTGCAGATCGGCAAGACGGACGCGAATGGACTCCTTCCCCAGAGGGCCGGCCCCAGAGGGCCGGCGATACGCCAAAGTCCGGGTGAACCGGGATCGGTCGGGATGAAGCTCGCCAAAACTCAGAGGAAAATGGCGCTGGCGCGACGTGCATTTCTATTCGCCACAGCAATAGTCGGGTCCGCGTTGTTTCTCGCAGCGGTGATGGCCGGACCGGCGGCAGCGGAAAACGGCGGGACGCCGGGGATCGTTTACGCGCTGGGGACGAAATTCGATAAATCGTTCAATGAATTCCGCCTTTCGCGGGGCGGAGCGGTTCAAGGCCGAGACCGGCGTCGCCTATCACGAGATCGAGATTGCCAACGACAATCAGCGGGTCCAGGCATTGTCGGAACTGATCCGGCACGGGGCACCGGTGGTCGTTGCGGTCGGGTTCGATCAGCGCGCCGCGGTCGAGACCGTCGCCGGCCGATTCCCGCAGGCACGGATCACGATCATCGACACGACCGTCGACAAACCCAACGTACAGTCGGTCGTCTTTCGCGAGCAGGAGGGCGCTTTTCTGGTCGGCGTACTGGCGGCGATGGCGTCGAAGACCGGTACGATCGGCTATCTCGGCGGCATGGACATCCCGATCATCCGCCGCATCGGCGAAGGCTATGCCGAGGGGGCGCGCTGGGCCGTGCCCGGCATCAAGATCATCGACAACGTCACCGGCACCACCCCCGCCGCCTTTACCGACCCGGCGCGCGGGGCCGAACTGGCGCGCAGCCAGTTCGATCGCGGCGCCGACGTGATTTTCGCCGCGGCCGGCATCACCGGCTTTGGCGCGCTGCAGGCGGCAAAAGACCAAGGCAAGCTCGCGATCGGCATGGACGCGAACCAGAACGGCCTGTTTCCGGGGACAGTGCTGACCTCGCTGCTGAAACGGGTCGACAATGCCGTTTATGACGCCTTCATGACCGCGCGTGACGGCGCTTGGAAACCCGGCGTCAGAAGCCTTGGCCTCGCCGAGCACGGCGTCGACTATGCGATGGACGACAACAACAAGGCGCTGGTGACCCCGGCGATGCAGGCCAAGGCCGAGGAAGCCCGCGCCGACATCATCGCCGGCAAGATCGTGCCGGGCAAATCGCCGGCGGACCGTTGACCCCGGCCGCGTTGACCCCAGCCATCGAATGCCGCGGCATTTGCAAGCGCTTTGGCGCAATCCAGGCGAATGACGGCGTCGACCTGATCGTCCAGCGCGGCGAGATCCACGGGATCATCGGCGAAAACGGGGCCGGGAAATCGACCCTGATGGGCCTGCTCTATGGGCACCTGAAACCCGACACCGGCGAATTGCGCCTTCACGGCCGGGCGGTTCGCTTCCGCTCGCCGCGCGATGCAATCGCAGCCGGTATCGGCATGGTCCACCAAGAATTCGTGCTGGTCGAGCCCTTTACCGTGCTCGAAAACCTGTTGCTGGGCTATGCCAGCGGACCGTCGCTGCGCCGGGCCGCCGAACGGGTGCGCCGGGATTTGGCGCGGTTCGGCCGCGAGCTCGAGCTGGCGCTCGACCCCGACGCGATCGCCGGCACCCTGCCGGTCGGATTGCGCCAGCGGCTCGAAATATTGAAGGCGCTGCTGCCCGGCGCCGACATCCTGATCCTCGACGAGCCGACCGCAGTGCTGACGCCGGTCGAGAGCGAACGGCTGTTCGACGTGCTGCGCCGGCTCGCCGCCGCGGGCTGCACGGTGCTGTTCGTGACCCACAAATTGCGCGAGATCCTGGCGGTGACCGACCGGGTCAGCGTGATGCGCGCCGGGCGAGCCGTCGCCACCCTCGACACCGCGGCAACCGACGCGCAAACATTGGGCGAACTGATGATCGGCCGCCGCCTGCCCGGCCACGAGCGGCCCGGCAAGGCAAGACCCGGCGCCGCGGCGCTCGAAGTCGCGGGCCTCGCCGCCGAGGGGGCGAGCGGCGTCTCGATCCGGGACATCGGCTTTCGGGTTCGCCAAGGCGAGATCGTCGGCGTCGCCGGGGTCGCAGGTAACGGCCAGTCCGAGCTGATGGCGGCGCTTGCCGGCCTGATCCCGATGCGCGGTTCGCTCAGGATCGCCGGGGACGAGGCGGCGCATCTCGGCGTCGCGGCGCGGCGTGCGTTAGGCCTCGCCCATATTCCCGAGGATCGCCGGAGCATGGGGCTGATCGGCGAATTCTCGGCGGCCGAGAACGCGATCCTCGGCGATCATCGCAATCCGCCGTTCGCCGGCCACGGGTTTGCGGTGCCGGCGGCGATCGCCGACATCGCGGTTCGGCATATCCGCGACTACGGCATCCGCCCCGCCGAGCCGAACGCCCCGGCCAATTCGTTGTCCGGCGGCAACCAGCAAAAGCTGCTCTGCGCCCGCGAGATCGCGCGCGGGCCGCGCTGCCTGGTGGTGGGCGAGCCGACCCGCGGCGTCGACATCGGCGCCGCAGACTTCATTCACCGTCGTCTGCTGGCGCTGAAAGCGGCCGGTGCGGCGATTCTGCTGGTCTCGTCCGATCTCGACGAAATCCGCGCGCTCGCCGACCGGGTGCTGATCATCGAAGACGGGAGGATAGTCGGCACCCTCGGCCCGGACGCCAGCCCGGGCGAATTCGGCCTGCTGATGGGCGGCGGCTCGCGAGCCGGGACCGACAACCCGGCTTAGCGGTCGCTGTTCGTACCGCTGGCAGGAGAAACCCCGGACGGCTTCCGAGCAGATTTAACTGCGGGGCAGGCCCTCGCCTGATACAGTGTGCCACCGCAGAATTCGGACGTCGGGCGGGGCTGGATTGGCAAGAGCGGCGGGTCTGCGGCGAGCAATTTGGCGGCAGGTCGACCCCGAGGCGTACGGGCATCATGGCTTGTCGCCGACCAATCGGGTGGTGGTGTGGCTCGTCACATTTTCTTCGGCGTTGGCGATCCTCGAGACCGAGCCGACGGTAGAGAACCTGGCGCCCTGGGCCTTTGCTCGTGCGGAATGGGCGATCGCGATCCTGTTCATGACGGAATATCTGATCCGGCTGTGGGCTGAGGGCGAAAATCCCAAATTCCGAGGGGCCCGCGGGCGGCTTCGCTACGCCCTGACCCCAGCCGCGATCATCGATTTGGCGTCGTTTCTGCCGTCGCTGGTGGTGCCGTTCCTGCCCGGCACCGCGAATTTCATGCTGCTGCGCATATTTCGCCTGATCCGAATCCTTCGTCTCGCCAGGCTCGGCAGGTTCTCGGCGGCAATGCGCCACCTCTCCGAAGCAGTCAGCAGCCGTCGCGAAGAGCTGCTGCTGAGCTTGATGCTGGCCTGCTTTGTGCTCGTGTTCTCGGCGGCTGCGATGTACCTGCTCGAAGGCGACAGCGATCCCCGGACTTTCGGCAGCATCCCGCGGGCGATGTGGTGGAGCGTGTGCACGCTTACCACGGTCGGTTATGGAGACGCCTATCCCCATACGGTGCTCGGCAAAGTCTGCGGCGGGCTGACCTCGATCGCCGGCATCGGACTGATCGCGATGCCGACCGGCATCCTCGCGGCAGCCTTCAGCGATGCGTTCCAACGGAGCAGACAGCTGCGCGAGAGCGAAGCCGGACGGGCCGAAGCCCGGCGCCAGGTCGAGGAAGCCCGCCTCCCCTTCGGCGACTAGAACAGATACGATGCGGAAATCGTCGACGGCAGCGGATTAAGCGCCGCGGCAGGCGGCGGCGCAGCAAGGCTCGTGACAGGCTGGCCGTTTCCGCCATTTGCATGGGAGGTCCGGATATGGGGTTGCGCGATCGGATCGGGATCGATGTCGGGCGCAAGTTGAAGCTCGAAGACGCGATCGAATGGGCGGCGGCGCATGAGGTGCGCTGGATCGACATTCAGCTCGACACCGGCCCGAACGCCTTGACGAGTTTCGACGCCTCGCGGGCGGCCGCAATCCGTCGGGCGTGCGAGCAGCGCGGCGTCGCATCTCGGGCTCCACACCGCCTCGGCGGTCAATGTCGCCGAATACGCGCCTCATGTCGGCGATGCCGTCGATCGCTATCTCGAGGCCTATGTCGAGGTGGCGCCGCGGCTCGGCGCCGAATGGATCGTTGTCCATGCCGGCTATCACTTCACCTCGGACAAGGAGATGCGGATGGCCGCCGGCCTCGAGCGGCTGAAACGCATCGTCGGCCATGCCGAGCGGCACGGGGCCCTGCTGCTGCTGGAAAACCTGAACAAGGAGCCGGACGAGGCGGAGGTTCACTACCTCGCGCACACGGTCGAGGAGTGGCGGTATTATTTCGAACCGATCGAGTCGCCGGCTTTCAAACTGTCGTTCACCGTCAACCACGCGCATCTGGTGCCCGAAGGCGTCGCCGGTTTCGTCGATGCGCTCGACATGAGCCGGGTCGAGGAGGTGCGGCTCGCCGATTGCTTTCGCAACGGCTACGAGATCCATCTGAAGCCGGGCGCCGGCGATCTCGACTTCGCCGACATGTTCGAGCGGATCGAGGCGAAAGGCTTCACCGGGCATTACATGAACGCGTTCGGCTCGCTCGACGACATGCTGGCCGGGCGCGACGACCTCGTGCGGCTAGCCGGCAAAGGCGCTGCGGCGAACCGGCCTGTTCACGGAAGGGCATAGACCATGCGCGAGAATGTGCCGTGCGAGTTCCCTGCCGGCTATGACGGCGCGCCCCTCCTCGCGCGGCTCGCACAGGTGCTCGACCCGGAACTGGACGAGTCGATTCTCGATCTTGGCTTCGTGCGATCCGTGCGATTGCGCTCCGGCCATGCCGAAGTCGCGGTGCGGCTGCCAACCGCCTGGTGCGCGGTGAATTTCGCCTATCTGATGGCGGAGGATATTCGGCGGGCGCTGCTGAGCGTCGATGGCGTTGGCCGGGTGACCGTTCGGCTCGGCGACCATTGCGCCGCCGAACAGATCGAGGCTGCGGTGAATGCCGGGCTGCCTTTTGCCGAGGCCTTCCCCGGAGAGGGCGCCGGGAGCCTCGCGGCGCTGCGCCTGACCTTTATGCGCAAGGGGTTTCTTGGCCGCCAGCAGCGCCTGTTGCAGGAATTGCGCGAGGCCGGCTGTTCACCCGAACTCGTTTGCGCGCTGCGGCTCGACGACGTTTTGATCCAGGACGACGCGATCATGGTCCGGCAGCCCGGTGGCGCACTGGCCGCAGGCGGGTCCGCGGCGACCTTGCAGCGCCATATGGAACGCCGGGCCGAGCTTGCACTCGATTGCAGCCTCGCCGCGCCGCTGATCATCGACCTCGACGGCGCGCCGCTGTCCGCCGAGCGGCTGGACTCGCATTATCAGGCAGCCCGCACCGTGCGGGTTGCAATGGAGGCCAATGGTTCTTTCTGTCGTGCGATGTTGAGCGTGCGCCGCCTCGACGCCGCTGAAGCATCAAACCACGAAAATGTAGGGGGGAGACATGTACAGGCATGACGGGCACGATCTCTTTGTAATTGATGGCCACATGCATTTTTGGGACGCCAACCCCGAAAACTGGAAGAACAAATACGGGGAGAGCTGGATCAAATGCTTTTACGCCTACCACAGCGCTCTCAGCCCGGCGGACGCGGTGTGGCCCTTCGAAAAATTTTGCCGCTACGGCGAAGAGGCGGTCGTCGATGATTTGTTCCGGACCGGCCATGTCGATATGGGCATCCTCAACTCGACCTATCTCTACGAGTTCTACAAAAACGGCTTCAACGCCCACGGTCAAAACAACGTCATCAAATCCAAATATCCGGATCGTTTTTTATTGTGCGGCTCGTTCGACCCGCGCGACGAAGAAACGGGGCTCGACGCATTTCGCCGGATGGTGGCGGAGTATCCGATTTCCGGGCTGAAGCTTTACACCGCCGAGTGGCGCGATAGCTCGCGCGGCTGGCGCCTCAACGACCCCTGGGCCTACAAGTACTTGGAGCTAGCTCAGCAACTCGGAATCAAGAATATCCACGTGCACAAGGGTCCGACGGTTTACCCGTTGAGCGCCGACGCCTTCGATGTCCATGACGTCGACTACGCCGCCACCGATTTTCCCGAGCTTAATTTTATCGTCGAGCATGTCGGCCTGCCTCGGCTCGACGATTTCTGCTGGATCGCCGCGCAGGAATCGAACGTCTATGCCGGATTGTCGGTCGCCATGGCCTTTGTCCATCTGCGCCCCAAATATTTCGGCGAAATCATGGCCAACCTGTTGTTCTGGCTCGGCCCGGACAAGCTGTGCTTCGGCAGCGACTACGCGATCTGGTCGCCCAAATGGCTGATCGAGAAATTCATGGCGTTCGAGTTGCCGGAAGACCTGAAGCAGGAATACCACGTCGATCTGACCTTGGAGATCAAACGCAAGATCCTGGGCGAAAACACCGCCCGCCTGTACGGGATCGACATCGCCGCGCAGACCGCCAAACTCAGCCACGACGGGCTGGCCGCCGGACTTTGACCCGTGTCGTGGCGGCCCGTCCCATCGTCTTCCCGGCGAAGGAGCGTGTGAAGAAATTGGCGGAGTGGCCCGAGCCCTCCAGTGAGGCCGGTTGTCATTCCGGGATGCCCTACAAGGGCAGGCCCGGAACCCAGTGCACACAGACTTTCTCGGGTCCCAGTCCGGTGTTCATAGGTTCCGGGCTCGCGGGCGGGACCCGCGCCCCGGAATGACGTAATTCGACATTTCTTCACACGCCCGAAGGCCGGGCTCCGTTTCAGAATGGGCGCCGGTCTCCGCCTGCCCCACTCCGAAGATTCCAATTCGAGCGATCCACGCCGGTTGGTTTTCCAATTCGTCGAATTGGAGGAGCCTTCAGGGCTAGCCGTAAGCGGCTGACCCGTGTCATGGCGGCCCTTCCCATCGTCTTCCCGGCGGAGGCCGGGACCCCATTTCAGGAAACGTTCTCCCTTGGCCTCCTCGGAAATTGGGTAGGACTAGCGGGCACGATGGCCTCTATCGCCAGTCGGTGAGTTTGTCACCGACCCCGAGAAGCGCTGGCGAACCACCAAGCTAGCTGCCGTGGGCAGCGCCGTTGCCTAAGAAGCGGTGTACACCGTGCGCGAGCCAAAGCGCCGCCAGGAACAACAGGTCAAGCTCGACGAGTGCCACGAACGAACCGGTTGAATTTTATGCAGCAAAACGCCAAATCGTTTTGATCATGCCGAACGAAAATCAGCATTGGATACCAAAGTTCCTTGTGAAAAATTTTACCGACGCCGACGGGCGCGTGTACTGTCTGAATATCCAGACCGATAGTGTGACTAAACCGCCGCCAAAATATGCTGCTTCCGGCGTGGGATTTAATAATTTTCAGATTAATGGAGCGGCAATTTCATTTGAAGACGAACTAGAGAAGATAGAGACGCAGGCTGCGCCTGTCCTCAAGAGGATTGTAACCTCCAAATCTCTGGCGAGGTTGACCCAACAACAAAAAAGGCAGGTCGCCAATTTCATGGCGGCACAGAGTTTCAGAACGGACACCTTTTACAAGGGTATGGAGCTTGGCTCCTCACGGCAGGAGTTTGGCCCGCTCTTCGCGGAACTTTGGCAGAGCGCCTTCCTCGTTGCCGAAGAAATCGCACGTCGGCACTGGGCACTCATGGTTATAGAGCATGATGACGTATTTTTATCTTGGCGACCACCCACTCGTGTTGCAACTAACGGAGAACCCCTCCGCTGCCGCGGAATTGGGCTTTGACGTGGAGGGTGTAGAGGCGTTCATGCCCCTTGCCCCGAAATGCGCGCTTTACATGCCCTGCGTTTCCGTGAGCCAGCAAATCCTATCTGGCTATGAAAACGCCCAGCTAATGCTGGGTAAACCAAGAATTGCGGGCTATCGTCTGCACGTTCTGGAGTTAGCCCAACGTGTGTCGCGCAATGCAAAGCCGCTTTATGACGCACTTACAACAGGCGTTTCATTGACAGCCACGGGAGAAAATGTGGAGAACCTGAATTACTTGCAGTGCTATTGGGCGCATGCCGCGATCTATTCTAACAGGCGGAATTTCAGCTTTGCAAAACACGTATTTTGTCGGTCACCACAATACCGAAAAACGCCCAAGGTCTCCGTCAAACGCGGAGTGATACTCATACCCTGCTGAATTTACCCTCGCCGAGACTGCCTCCACTACCCCACTGCTATTCCCTTCGGATTTTCCCAGGAAACACCGAGCACACGGCAGGATTCATATAAAAATATCATAGTTCATAAGCATGTAAGGGGTGCATAACGAAGATAGGTTGCCGCGGCCTCGGCCCCGCCGACACTTTCACCTGAAACGACGCGGCAAATGGGTCGGAGGTCCGCACTCTGGCCGAGCCCATCCCGTGCAAGAGGTGCATCCGGTTTGAACTGAGCCCCGTGGCGTCGAACTATGATCCGACCCCGGTGAGATCACTTGTTGCAGTCGCTGACCCGGACGATGCAGTCGCCGGCCTTGCCCTTCTGACAATTGGTCATCGCCGCAAGCCGTGCTTCGTCCTTGGTCTTGCGCGCCGCCCCGCCGGCGAATTTGCCGTCGCCGGTGGTCGCCAGCGCGGCGCATGCGCCGGTACCGGTGCGGATGACGACCTTGCACCCGCTGGCCCCGCATTCGCTGATCGCCACCTCGGCGGCCTTTTGCGAGGTGGGCTGGTTCCAGCTCCAGCCGCGCTTGCCGCTCTCCTTGTCCCAGGCGATCGCTCCATAGGTCGCAAAGGCGGGTGTCGCCGCGAGCACAATTGACGCCAGCGCGAGCCCCGCCGCGGTAAATGACCCGAACGCGATACATCTGACCGTTACTCCTTCAGCTGATCCTGTCGGCGCGACGCCCGTTGCCGAGTATCGCCGGCGCTCTGGTTAGGCTTCGGCGGACCCGGCCGCGACCGTTTGCGCGACCACGTTGCGCGCGACCTCGCGCAACAGCCGCCTGTCCTCTTCGGGGGTCGATGCCGGCATGATGCCCGATACCACCCGGTCATGGCTGTAGGTCGGCAGCGCCGAGCCGTTCTTCAGGATCGGGTATGCCAATTCCTCGCCGTTCCGCACCGCCCGGATCCCGCGCCGGATTATGTTGCGCATCATGATGATGCCGCGGTCGGTGGCGGCGAGATGTTCGAGCCCGTGCCGCGCCACCCCGCCATGAATGCTGACCTGCGCGTCATAGTCGCCGGGAACCCGCTGCCGTTCCTCGTAGGAGCGGCTCGCATCCTGGCCAAAACCGCCGCCCTGCCGAAACGCCTTGCCTTCCGGCGCCCGGTAATAGCCGATCTGCATCGTGTGGGTGTCGTCGAGCGGCACCGCCCAGGTCGTCGCCATCGGCCGGTTGACCGAGTTGCGCAATGCCATCGGGTCGGCGTTGGGCGGGAACTGATGGATGTTCGGCAATAGAAAATCGGCGACCCGCACCCATACCCGGTCCTCCTGGCGGCGGGTGTCGATGTAGACCATGCCGACCGGCGTCTCCATCCAGTCCCACTCGCCCAGTTCCCTGAAATCGTCGGTAAAGCCCTCGCTGCCGGGCAAGGTATGGAGGAACGCCAGATGCGCCGGGTCCATGCTGTTTTCTTTGACCTGCAGCCAGTTGCATTCCCACAGGGTCGGCGCGCGGGCGATCTGCCGGTAGCCCGGCAGCGCGTAGGTGTCGAGGATCGGGAAGTCGGGCCGGCGCTCCGGCGGCCCCATATAGGCAAAGACCAGTCCGTTATATTCATGCACCGGATAGGAGCCGTGAAACAGCCGGTCCTTCAAGGTGCTGTCGGCCGGCTCGCCCGGCGTTTCGAGGATCGTGCCGTCGCAATCGAACAGCCAGCCGTGATAGCAGCAGCGAATGCCCTTGTCGCCGATCAGGCCGAATTCGAGCGAGGTGCCGCGATGCGGGCAGTGCAGTTCCAATAGGCCGATGGCGCCGCTTTTGTCGCGGAACGCGACCAGATCCTCGCCGAGAATGCGCAGCCGCCGCGGCAACTCGGCCAATTCGTTGGACAGGATGACGGGCTGCCAGAAGCGCCGCAGATACTCGCCGCACGGCGTGCCCGGCCCGACCCGGGTCAGCTCCTCGTCCTCGGGCGGCCGATCGCGATGGTGATAGGCGCTGTACGTGGTGTTCAGAAACGGCGCTCTCTCGGACATGCTCTCTCCTTCACCTGCGGTATTGGCCCAATCGGTTGACGACCCGTCCCGACGCCTTAGGACGCGAGCGCCGTCAGCGCGTTCAGGTCCGGCACGACCAGCCCGTCCGGGTGCAAAGGCTGGATGCACACATGACTAGCCCCGGCGTCGAGATGGGCCTGGATGCGTTGTCGGATTGCGGTTTCGTTTCCCCAAGCGACCATAGCGTCCAAAAAACGGTCGCTGCCGCCGCCTGCCAGATCCTCCTCACCAAAGCCCAGCCGCAGCCAGTTGTTGCGGTAGTTGGTCAGCGGCAGATAGAACGCCATAGCCTGTCGCGCCACCTGCCGCGCCTTGGAAGGCTCTTGGAGGAGAAGAACCTTCTGCTCGACGCAGAGCCATTTGTCCGGGCCGATTATCGCCCGAGCCCGCGCTGTGTGCTCGGGAGTGACGTTGTAGGGAAATGCCCCGGCAGTCCGCCGGCCCGCCAGCGCCGTCATCTGCGGTCCCAGCGCCGCCAGCACCATCGGCGGTGCTTCGTCGAGCGGCGGCGCAATTGCTAGCGCTTTATCCATGGTGTCCAGGTACGCCCGCATTGTCGCGACCGGCTGGCGGTATTGATGGCCCCGCGCGTTCTCGACCAGCGGTACGTGAGAGACCCCCAATCCCAATAGAAATCGCCCGCCATAGAGTTTTGCCAGGGTATGCTGGCCTTGCTTTGTCGCCGTGGCGTCGCGCGCATAGATGTTGGCTATGCCGCTGGCAATGATCAATCGATCCGTATTGGAAAGCAGAAAACCGCCCAGGCCAAAGGATTTGTAGCTCATTACCTCCGGATACCATAAGGCCGAGTAGCCGAGTTGTTCAGTGCGTTGCGCCAACTCGACCAATTGCGTCGGGGTTAGCGCGTCGGTAAACCAGAATACCCCCTTTTTACCGAGATCCATTGCCGATCTCCCCGAGAATATCGATGCTGGATCGCCGCATCCCAGCGATGTTGGGCGAGGAACGCGGGGTGGTCAAGGCGCTGTCCATCAGCGCGGCGCGCCCGCCGGCGGCTCTGGATCGAGCTGCATGTCGAAGGCGGTCAGCAACGCCGCCGTCGCCGCGTAATTCCCCATCAGCGCCACCAGATCTATCAGCTTGCGGCGGCCGAACAGCCGCAGAGCATGCGCGTAGGTGGCCGGCGACAGCTTGCGCGCGGCGAAGATTTCGCGGCCGAGATCGATCACGACCGCGTCGGCCTCGGCCAGCTGCCGCGCATCGCGGCGGTATCTGATGGTG
Organism: uncultured Alphaproteobacteria bacterium; assembly: GCA_963821795.1. GTDB lineage: Bacteria > Pseudomonadota > Alphaproteobacteria > ATCC43930 > CGMCC-115725 > AP-15. Next base: position 60,283 of record CAWGFH010000018.1, on the reverse strand, counting down.
TCGACGATCTCGCGCGATATCCCTCCGGCCAATGCTGCGGGCTCATGCGCGGCCCATTCGAATTGGCTGCCGAGTTCGCGCGCCGTCGTCAGGATCGCCAATTCGCGCACCCTGCCGCCGAGACCGGCCTCATAGCGCAGATAGTGGTTCACCGGCCGTGAGCGGCGGGACAATTCGGGGCTGTGCAACTGGATGCCGCCCGGGCCTCTGAGCCCGCGCAACGTCCCGCCGGCGGGGTCGGCGAGCCGGTCGTAGGCCCGTTGCCCGTCCTCGTCGAGATCCTCGCGCCGCGGCAATGGCAAGCGGCACCCGGATTCGGGATCGACATCCTCCGGATACCCGATGTCCGCCGGGCTTTGGCGATGGTGGCCGACAAACAGCGCTGCCAGCGTCTCGCAGCCCTCCCGGTCCGCCTCGTCGAACCGCGCGAGGACCGGGCTGTCGAGGTCGAGCACGCCGGCAACCTCCCCGCCCTCGATGAGCGGCACCACCAGCTCCGAACGCGATGCCGGATCGCAGGCGATATGGCCCGGGAAATCATGGACATCCGGCACCAGCACCGCCGCGCCGCGCACCGCCGCGGCGCCGCACACGCCTTCGCCGATCTTGATGCGCAGGCAGGCTGGCCGGCCCTGGAACGGGCCCAGCACCAATTCGTCGCCCCGGCGGAAGTAAAATCCGGCCCAGTTCAGATCAGGCAGGCGGTGATAGATCAGTGCCGCCATGTTGGCGGCATTGGCGACCCGCTCGCTCTCGCCCTCGAGCAATGCGGCAAGCTGGGCGGCGAGGTCTCGGTAAAGCTCGGATTTGGCGGCGGTCATTTCGATTTTCCGTCCTGCGGATGCCCTGTTGGCTATATCCTGGCCCGAACCGACTCATGCGCAAAGGGATGGCGATGGACGATTACATCGATCCGGGATTGCTCGAATTCGACGAAAAATTCGCGATCGGTCAGCCGGTCCCACGCACCGAAGACCCCGTGTTGCTGCGCGGCGAGGGCCATTACTCCGACGATATCAGCTATCCCGGCCAAGCCTATTGCGTGATGGTGCGCAGCCACCATGCGCACGGGGTAATCCGCGGTATCGACACCGCGGCGGCACGCGCGATGCCGGGCGTCCTCGCGATTTACACCGCGGCCGATCTCGCGGCGGGCGGTATTGTCCCGATGCCGGCGCGCCAGGTCATGAACAACCGCGACGGCACGCCGATGTTGCAGCCGGTCAACCCGGTGCTGGCGACCGACAAGGTGCGGCATGTCGGCGACGCGATAGCCGCGGTGATCGCCGAGACTGTCGCGGCCGCCAAGGATGCGGCCGAAGCGATCACAGTCGATATTGACCCGCTGCCAGCGGTCAGCGAGCCGCATTTCGCCGACGCCGCCGACGCGCCGCTGCTCTTCGACGATATACCGCACAATGTCGGGCTCGATTTCCATTTCGGCGACGGCGCGAAAGTCGCCGAGGCCTTCGCCGTTGCCGCGCATGTCACGCGGCTCGAGCTGCGCGCCAACCGCATCATCGTCAACCCGATGGAGCCGCGCGCCGCCGTCGCGCAATTCGATCGTGAACACGGGCATTGGACGCTTGAACATCGGCTGCCAGGGCGTGTTCGGCTTCCGCAACTATATCGCCACCGTGCTTGGCGTCGGGCGCGACAAGGTGCGCGTCTTGACCGACCGGGTCGGCGGCTCGTTCGGCATGAAGCAAGCCAATATGCCCGAGCATTTCTGCATCATGCACGCAGCGCGCGAGCTCGGCCGCCCGGTCAAATGGACCGACGAGCGCTCCGGCAGTTTCGTCTCCGACAGCCACGGGCGCGATGCGCAGATGACCGCCGAACTGGCGCTCGACAAGGACGGCAATTTCCTCGCGATCCGACTGACGGGGTACGGCAATCTCGGCGCCAATTACGGCGCGCCTGGACCGGCGACCCGCAACGTGCAGCGCAACACGCTCGGCGTCTACAAGACGCCGCTGATCGACGTGAATACGAAGTGCGTGTTCACGACGACGACCCCGGTCGGCGCTTATCGCGGCGCCGGTCGCCCCGAAGCCAATTATTACATGGAGCGGCTGGTGGACACCGCCGCCCGCGAGATGGGCATCGACCAGGTCGAGCTGCGCCGGCGCAACCACATCCCGGCCGCGGCGATGCCGTATAAAAGCCCGAACGGCACGACCTACGACAGCGGCGATTTCACCGGGCTGCTCGACAAGGCGATCGCGCTCGCCGACTGGGATGGGTTTCCGGCGCGACGGGCCGAGAGCCGCGCCCGCGGCAAATTGCGCGGCCGCGGCATTAGCGATTATCTCGAGCTGACCGGCCCGCCGGGGCGCGAGATGGGCGGCATCCGTTTCGAAGCGAATGGCGACGTGACGATCATCACCGGCACGCTCGATTACGGCCAAGGCCATGCGTCGCCGTTTGCGCAGGTGCTGGCGATGCGGCTCGGCATCCCGTTCGGCCGCATCCGGCTGCTGCAGGGCGACAGTGACGAGCTGATTGCCGGCGGTGGCACCGGCGGCTCGAAGTCGATGATCGTCAGCGGCAACGCGATCGTCGGTGCGGCCGACAAGGTCGTCGAATCAGGCAAGCAGATCGCCGCGCATGTGCTGGAGGCGGCAGTGGCCGACATCGAATTCCGCGGCGGCCGCTTCGTGATCGCCGGCACCGACCGCTCCATCGGCCTGATGGAACTGGCGGCGCAGCTCCATGCCGGCCTCGAATTGCCGCCGGGCCTGCCGCAAAGCCTCGACGTCGCCGACATATATGACGGGCCGCCCTCGGCCTTCCCGAATGGTTGCCACATCGCCGAGGTCGAGATCGACCCCGACACCGGCATCGTCGACGTCGTGAAGTACTCCTTCGTCAACGATTTCGGCGTCGTGATCAACCCGCTGCTGGTCGACGGCCAGGCGCATGGCGGTATCGTCCAGGGGATCGGCCAGGCCCTGCGCGAACGTGTCGTCTATGACGCGCAGGGGCAGCTGTTGACCGGCTCCTTCATGGACTATGCGATGCCGCGCGCCGAAGACACACCGTTTTTCATCCACGAATTCTACTCGGTGCCGGCGACCACCAATCCGCTCGGCGCCAAGGGCTGCGGCGAGGCCGGCTGCGCCGGCGCCCTCCCCTCGGTCATGAACGCGCTTGTCGATGCGCTCTCCGAATACGGCATCCGCCACATCGACATGCCGGCCACCCCCGAGCGCGTCTGGCGCGCGATCCAGGCCGCCCGCGCGAACTGATCGCTTCAATCGACCCGGCCGCCACTGGTCTCGCGGCGACACGAAAAACCGGCCGCGTGCGGCCCAACGACCTTTGACCACAGGGAGCCCGATCGTCATGGCCCGTCTCTCGCTCTTAGCCGTCAGCCGCGCCGCTATGCGGGGTTTTGCGCTCGCCGGGCTGCTGTTGTCCGGCTGCGTCTCGCAGAGCGCCTACGATCAGTTGGAGGCCCAGCACCAGCAGCTCGAGGCGCAGAACCAGCAATTGCAGGGGCAGCTCGCGACCTTAGAAGCGCAGGCCAGCTTTGTCGAAGCGGGCGATTTTCTGTTCCCCGCCGGCGGCTACAGGCTCAGCGCCGCCGGCAAAGCCGAATTGGCCAACAACGTCGCGCCACGGCTGCGCGGCTTGCCCTACGCCAAAATCGTGGTCTACGGCTACACCGACAACACCCCGGTCGGGCCCGAATTGCAGCGCGCCGGCATCAACGACAATCTGACCCTGTCGTCGCGGCGGGCCGGCGCCGTTGTGACCTTTCTGATCTCGCAGGGCATCAAGCCGGAGATCATCTCGGCCAAGGGGTTTGGCGACACCCATCCGGTGGCGCCCGAACGACTCGCCGGCGAACCGCGCCAAGAACCGCCGCATCGTGATCACCGTCCAGGGCCCGGGCGCCCCCGGCCTCTAACCGAGCCGGCCCGCCCCGCACCTGATTTTTGTTCGTGCTGGCGGGCTCGACCCGGCCATCGACGCCTTTTCTTCCCCGACCGAATCGCCCGGCATGAGCCTCGTTGTCTTTTCGTCCGTGGCGTGACTAGGTTAGCCCCGTAAGCGCGAAGCGATTTTCGTAACAACCGGGATAATCGCGCTCCTTCGGCTGCAAGGCGCGGGGATGGATCGAGATAACCATTCCGCTAGAAAGACGCCTACCCACCCGGCGGTGGTTCCCGCCGGTGGGTCGGCTATCGCGCCCATGATATCGGCCGCCTCGAAACGCGCTCGGTCGCAGCCTACTTCGCGGACTTCTTCGACAACTCGCCGCACGACCTCTTCGTCCTGGACGTTCGGCAGGACGGGCGCTTTGTGTTTGAGCACATCAATCCGGCGCTGACCGAAACCACCGGCTACACCTATGAAATGCTGGTCGGCAAGAGCCCGGAAGAGGTTCTCAGCCCCACCGACCTAAGCGCTTTGGCGGCACGGTATCGCGCATGCGCCGAGAGTCGGCAGCGCGTCGAATACGAAATCGTCACCATGACGCCGCGGGGAGAGGCGATCCGGCACACGATTCTCGTTCCGATTGTCGACCGCACCGGGGTAGTGCGCAAAGTTCTTGGCACCTCCGCCGACGTGACCGCGCTGCGGCATGCCGAAGCAAAGTTGGCGTCTCAGAGGCGAGAACATCGAGAGTTCGTCGAACGGCTGGTCAACGAGCAAGCGCTCTCGGAGATGATCATCGAGAACAGCGGCGACGGCATCATCGTCGTCGACACCGAGTTGCGCTATCTCGTGTGGAACCCGGCGATCGAAAGCATTCACGGCAAAAAGCGCGACGAGGTGCTTGGCAAGACCGTGTTCGAGGTCGATCCCGCCTTCGCCAATCACCAGGTCGGCGACGCTTGGCGCAAGGCAATCTCGGGCCAGCGCGCGGAAATCCGAGACTTTCGGTTCTTCTCGCGAGCGCGGGGCGCCGAGGTTATCTACGACGCCGATTTCACCCCGCTCTACAGCCGAGCCGGCGCGATCGTCGGCGCCATCTGCATGCTGCATGAAACCACCGACCGCCGGCGCATGGAGGAGGTGCTGCGGCAATCGCAAAAGCTGGAGGCGATCGCGCAACTGACCGGCGGTGTGGCGCACGACTTCAACAACCTGCTGACGGCGGTGATCGGCTGTCTCGATCTAATTTCATATCGCGTCAACTCGCCGCCGACCACCAAACTGGTGGAAACCGCACGGCGGTCCGCCGAGCGCGGCGCCCAACTGGTGCAACAACTTCTGGCGTTCGCTCGGCGGCAGAGTTCTGAACGCTGTTTCCGTCGACATCGGAAGCTTGCTGGCGGAAATCGAGGTGCTGTTGAGGAACGTTGCCGGTGATGCGATCAATCTCGTTTTCGCATCCGCGAGCGCAAGCTTGTGGCGCACTAAGATCGACCGCGCGCAGTTCGAGGCGGCGGTGATGAATCTGGTCATCAACTCGCGCGACGCGATGCCGCGCGGGGGGCGCATAACGGTGCGGGCCTTCAATCTGTCCGCCGCCGATCTTCCCGGCGGCGTCGAGCTTGCGCCGGACGACTACGTCGCTTTGGCGGTCGAGGATACCGGTGAGGGGATGACGGCCGAGATCGCGGCGCGGGCCTTTGACCCGTTCTTCACGACCAAGGAAGTCGGCAAGGGAACGGGGCTCGGTCTTGTCGACAGTGCACGGCTTTGCCATGCAGTCGGGTGGCGGCCTGCGGCTCGAAAGCGCGCCCGGCGCCGGGACCTGCGTGACGCTTTACTTGCCGCGGGATCGATCCGGTGCCGAAGCCGACCGCGAAGAAGCCGGCGCAGCGCCGCGTGGCGGAGCCGGAACAGTGCTTGTCGTCGAAGACGACGAACAGGTCCGGGTGATTTCGGTCGAGATGCTCTCCAGCCTCGGCTACCGCGTGCACACCGCCCGCGACGGCCACGGAGCGTTGGCCCTGTTAGAAAGCGGAGAAGCGTTCGACCTCTTGTTCACGGATCTGGTAATGCCGCGCGGCATGTCAGGCCTCGAACTGGCACGACAAGCACGCAGGATAAAACCCGGTCTGGCGGTGCTGCTGACGACCGGCCACGCACTGCGTCAAGACGCCGGACCCGACGAGTTTCCGGTTATCGCCAAACCGTTTCGCCTCGCAGCGCTGGGGGAGGCAGTTGGGCGGCTCCTGCGCACGGCCCGCTAGAGAGACGGGTCAGACATCTGGCACCGGGTTGCCGCTAGGCCGGCAGGGTGTCCTTGTATATTTTTCCGTTCTTCATGATGACCATTAAGTTCTTTTCCGGTTTCGCTACAAGCGCGATGTCGTCAATGGGATTACCGTCAATCACCAGCAAATCGGCAAGTGCATCCTCTTCGATGATTCCCAGCTTTCCTGGGTAGGGGTTGCGCGGACCGGACATCGCCAAGAGCTCACCGTTGCCGGAAGTCGCCATCTTCAGAATGTCGGCATTGTCGTACCAGCGGGTCAGATGAGTCAGCATGAAGCCTTGGCGCTGGGTTATCGTGCTGGAAAACAACAAGTCGGTTCCGAATGCGGTCTTGATCTTGTGCTCTTTCGCGAGAGTATAGACGCTATTCGTGCCGGCGATTACCTGAAGCAGGTTGATCCTGCTTTGGCCGGTCAAAGGCGGCGCATCTTGGTCGCTGACGAACGGTTGCGTGCTGAGCCATATGCCCTTTGCCGCCATAATCTTGGCGGTCGCTTCATCCATCAGGTGCCCATGTTCGATGCACTGCGCACCCGCCGCGATCGCGCGCTGGATTTGCGCGGATGCGTAGGCGTGCACAGCCACGTAGGTGCTCCGGTCGGCAGCGGCCTCGACGCCCGCTCGGAACTCGTCCTCGCTATACGTAAACATATCCAGCGTCGTGCGCGGCGACGCGACCCCTCCTCCGCCTACCAGTTTGATCTGCGAGGCGCCCTGAAAAAGCTGCTCGCGCACGCGCAAGCGGACCTCGTCCGCACTGTCGGCGATGTTGGCGCCGCCCGTGCGCTCCAGATAGCTCAACGGGCCGCCCGGGCTCCTTGGCAGATCGGATAGGGGACGAAGGTCCCCGTGACCCCCTGTAGTCGTGATCATGGCGCCCGACGGATAGATGCGGGGCCCTGTCACGAGCCCGTCGTCGATCGCCTGCTTCAACGCAAAGGCCGGGCCGCCCAGGTCCCGGACGGTGGTGAAGCCCCGCATCAAGGTTCGCTCGGCCTCGGCGCTTGCGGCGAGAAAGACGTAGCCGATATCTGCCGAGAACAGAGCAGCGATCGGGAGCGCCGCGAAAATAGTATGCCAATGTGCATCGATCAGACCCGGCATCATGAAGCGTCCGCCACAATCGATGAGCCGCGCGCCGTCCGGTGGGGTCACGTCACCGGTGGCGATGCGCTTGATACGATTGCCCTCGACAATCAGGTGAAGCCCATTACGCAAAACTTTGGACTGTCCGTCGAAAAGCCGAAAATTTCCGAACACGATTGGCGGGACAGGGCCGGGAGAAGCAGCTTTTGCCCCGCCCGGCCGAACGAAGCCGAGCGAGGCGAGCGAGCCCCCCACCCCGGCGATAAAGCCGCGTCGAGAGATTTCCTGGTTGATCCGGCGAGCAGCGGACTGAAGCTGCGGCGTACAACAAAGGCAGTTCGGACAGTTCGGGAGACCGGCTTGATCGGCGGACACGCGCGCAACCATGAGCAACCCCGGCTGTTGAGACTAGATGATGCATTGGGCAAACGTACTGTTTAGCCAGTATTGTCCCTGACCGATAAGGGGATAAGTGCAAGTTCGTCGTTATTGCGCGGTCGGTAATGACGCCAATCCGCCTGATCCAGAGCCCAAGGCGAATGCTAAGCACAGCCGAGGGATCCCTCGGCTGCGCGCGCCTGGCTGATACCGTGAACTGATTCCGGACCCTACCCCGCAGCGGCTGATTTATGATCATTCGCCGGTACGGACCGCTGCATCCCCGTTCTCACTGCGCCGGTAGACCGGCCTTGCGCAGCCCTCCGGCAATACGGGCGGCGAGTTGCGGGACAACGCCCTTCGGCAACGCGCGCATGATCCCGGCAATTGTCGGTTCGCACTGAAACTCCCGCACCCGGCTCAGGCAAGCACGCGCTTCCTCATGCCGGCCCAGATAGCCGCACAAGCTGAGTTTGAGGCGCAGCGCCGGCATGCCGCCGTTTTCGCTCAGCGCCGCCTCGGCCCATCGCAACCCGGCCTCGTAGCGGCCCGCCGCCAGTTCGGCGAGAGAGAGCGCCTGGTAGAAAGAAAATATGGCCGGATCGAGCGGGCTCAGCCGGATCGCCTGATGCGCCGCGAGGATCGCCTCGTCGGGTCGATCGAGATACGCCAGAACGACGGCGCGGTGGCCGAACGCCATGGCAAAGTTGGGGTTGAGCGCGATTGCGCGGTCGAGAGCGGCGAGCGCGGCCTCATTATCTCCGGCAAGCTGCGCCAGCGCCAAGCCGGCGAAATCGAGTACCCAGGGGTCGTCCCCAGCGGCGACGATCGCCCTTCGGGCCATCGCGATGCCCTCCTCAACCTCCGGGCCGGCCGGCGGGATCCAGTTCCGCTGCCGTTGCATGCCTCGGCTCAGGGCGACCCGCGCGATCGCAGGAGCGATAGGCCGGGTCGAGCTCGAGGGCCAAGCTGCGCGAGCCGTATCGACTTCGGCCAACCCCTCCGCGGTCCTCTTATAGGCTTGGGCTTGTGCGCGCAGTAGAGGTCGTAGGCATCGCGGCTCTCGGTCGGCTTGCGGCCGGCGCGCTCTGCTTCTACACGCCGCAACCGCGGCTCGATCGCGCCGACGACGCCGCTCGCCACCCGGTCCTGAAATTCGAAGACATCGTCGAGGGCGCCATCGAAGCGGTCGGCCCAGATATGCGCGCCGGTCGACGAGTTGATCAGTTGGCCGGCGATGCGCACGCGGCTGCCGGCCTTTCTGACCGAGCCTTCGAGCACGTAGCGAACGCCAAGCTCCAGCGCCACCTGCTTCACATCGACGCTCTTGCCCCTATAGGCATAGCTCGAATTGCGGGCGATGACGAACAGCCCTGGGCAGCGCGCGATCGCGGTGATGATCTCTTCGACCATGCCGTCGGCGAAATAGTCCTGCTCGGGATCGCCGCTCATATTCTCGAACGCCAGCACCGCGATCGACGGCTTGTCGGGAAGCGCCTGGTCGGCCACCTGCGTGACCTCGCCGACAAAGCGGACCCCTTTGCGGATGATGGTTCGAACCAGGCGCTGAGCGGTCCCGTCATCGCCGATCGCCCGACGAACGGCGTTGATCCGCGTGGTCAGCGCCGCTTCCGAGACGATCCGCCCCTGCCATAGAGCCTGCAGCAATTCATCTTTGCTGAGCACGCGATCGCGATGTTGGATGAGGAACGCGAGCAGATCGAAAGCCTTGGGTTCCAGAGCGATAAGCTCGGCGCCACAGCGCAATTCGCGGCGTTCGATGTCGAGGCGGTATTGGTCGAACGCCAGAACCACGCGCCGTCTCTCCCCGTCCATCTTCGCGCAAAATCATAAGCCGGCCGTAAGAAAGAAAAAAGGCGCCGGTAAAGCGTACTTCCGCCCCCAAAGGCATCATGAGGCTGCTGGCCAAGAGCGACAGACGATGAGCAGGTTCACCGAAAAATTTGCCATGGCGGTCGTCACACTCGGAGTAATGGTTGGCTCGGCTTCTGCTTTGGCGGCGCAGCCGCTCAAGGTCGCCGGTCAGGACGTTCCGCCCTGGGTCGTCCATGACAAGGGTTCCAGCGCGCTTTCGGGAATCTTCGTCGACCTGACAGATGCCATCGCAAAAGATGCGGGGCTCCAGGTCGACTATCAGGTCGTGACGTTCGCCGACCTGATCCCAGCGCTGACCAGCGGCAAGATCGACGTTATCGCCACTGAAATGGCGATCACGCCGGCCCGCGCTCAGAAAGTCGACTTCAGCATCCCGGTCTACAATGCGCCGCGCGAAACGGTCGTTGTCCTGGCCAGCGACCCGACCGCTTATGATAAGCTGGCGGATCTCAAACATGTCCCGGTCGGCGTACAGAAGGGGAGCATTCAATATGCGCTTCTGCAAAAGACCGGCGGTTTCTCCGATCTGAAGGTCTATGACACGGTAAAAGACGTCTGGTCCGCGGTCGCTTCAGGCCAGGTCAAGGCGGCGGTAACACCCGGAGCGGACACGATATTTGCCGCCAAACAAGGTGAAATCCCAAATCTGCGAATTGTCAGTTCCTACCAGTCGCCGTCGCCGATACCACGGGTCGGGATTGCGGTGCGAAAAGGCGAAGGCGAGCTGCTGGACAAAATAAATTCATCCTTGGCCAAGCTCGAAGCAGACGGCACGGTCAAAGCGATCTTCGCCAAATACGGCGTCGATGACTGGGCACTCCCGAAATAGCGCCCCGCGCGGGGTAATGGGTCTTTCAGCCTTTTAGCCGAAGGAGCACGAAGATGAAGCGTCATCCGCTATGCCCGATTGCTCGGGTCGCGTTCTGCGCCGTCCTTTTGTTGATCGGCCTGCAATTCGGCGCGGGCCCAGCGCTTGCCGGCAGCCCCGATGCGGACACGGTGGTCATCCGGTATCTGAACGATCGCGGCTATGTTCCGCCCTACGAACTCGCCGATGCCTTGGGCCTTCTTAAAGGGAAGGCCATCCGCCTCGAATCCAAAGGGTATTCGCCGGGCGGTCCGCAAAGTCTGGCCGCGCTGGCGTCGGGTTCGATCGACATAGCCGGCGTTGCCACCCCCGCGGCTATCGGCGCCATTGCCGGCGGTGCCAAGATCCTCTGCATAGCGCCGCGAGCGGGCGTCACCAAAGACGTCAACAGCAAGTTTTTCGTGCTGGACAGCAGCCCGATCAAAAATGCGGAAGACCTCAAAGGCAAATCCATCGCGGTCAACGTCCTGGGCGCTCACCTCGATTATGTGATCCGGGAATATCTGAGGGTGCACGGGCTGAACAACGGCGACGTCAAGCTGGTCGTGGTCCCGGGACCGCGGCTCGACCAGGCGCTGCGCGACCGGCAGGCAGATGTCGCGGCAGTCGGCGTGTGGCAGGGTCCGGTTGCGCGCAAGATCGCCGCCGAGGGTGGCGTGCGGGTGCTATTCACCGATCACGATGTTCTCGGCGACATCGTGCTCGCGAGCAACGTCATCAACAAGGCCTTTATCGATCAGCATCCCCAGGCGGTACGGGCCTTCGCGACCGCTTCGGCCAAGGCTGTCGACTGGGCCGCCGAGCACCCGGACGAGGCCAGAAAGCTGGTTGCGCAGATATTGAAGAAACGCGGCGAGGACCCTGCGGGTGCGGCGAATTGGCCGGGTTATGGCCTGCGGCAGCGCGCGCTGTACACGGATCGCGATTCGAAATTCTGGCTCGACGTGCTGGTGCGCGAAGGCAAGCTCACGCCCGGCCAATTAAGCCCCGAAGATGTCGCCACCAACAAATTCAACGGCGAAGCCCAGCTGGCGCAGCATTGAGCCCGCAGCGGCCGCGGCGCTTAAGTCAACAGACCTTCGCGGCGCGGCCTAGTGATGCACCGGCCCGCCGTCCTCGCCGGCGCGTACCCGCTGCGCAAAGGCTATTGCTTCGTGCGACCATCGCGCAAAGACGCTGGCCGCTACCTCTGCGGCCGCGGCAATGGCGTGTTCCAAATTGCCGGGACCGAGCCGTGCGCGCAGTTCGAATTGTTCATAGCCGAAGCGGAACACCGCAACCGGCTCGGCGCCGAATTGGATGGATACGAGTTCAAAGGTCGTCTCGTCGGGCATCGGTCGCTCGCGAATAGGGTCAGCTCAGGCCGCGTCCTGATAGAGATATCTTCTGGAAGCCCGCGAAGACTTTCCCGATCTCCTCGGGCTTGCCCAAGTCGGCGACGGCGTCGGCGATGGAGTTGTGGTATTTGAGGCGGAGCAAGCGGCGTCAGCTTCTCCTGGTCGAGTTCCTCCACGCCGACCTGCACGTAATGCGACAGCACGAAGTCGAGGAAGGCCTGCTGCTTGGTGTTGAAGTGGGTGCTGATCGCGACCTTGGCTTGCGCGGCGCGTTCCTCGCGGGTCAGCGGCGGCAAGGCGTAGGCGACGTGCGCCAGCACGTCGAAGAGGTCGCTCTTCTCGGCGTCGATGATCTTCTGCATCTCGGCCAGCTGGTCGCTGCCGAAGCCTTTCTCGGCCAGTCCCTGCAAGAGCTTGGCGCGCGTGTCCGGGGCGCTCCAGAGCGCGCGCAGTTCGGCCTCGTTCTTGAAGAACTCGGGCAGCTTGCCGAAGAGCATTTCCATGAACTGCTGCGCGGACATCGGCGTGCCGTCGGGATGCCAGAAGGTCGTGCACCATCATGTGCTGGATGGTGCGCGCCTTGCCGTCGGCGAGCTTGACCTTGATCTTCTGACGGCGCGGACCGGGCTCCGGGTCCCGGTCCCGGCGGCTCGGGTGGTCCTGGTCGGCGGCGGCACCGGCTCGCGGCTCCTTCGGCTCCGGCTCGATCGGTTCGCCGTCCCATTCGGGATCGCTGAAATGGTGATGCGCCTTCACGAAGTCGTAGATCGTGAAGTAGTCCTTGCCGTCGTAGAGCCGCGTGCCGCGGCCGATGATCTGCTTGAACTCGATCATCGAGTTGATCGGGCGCATCAGCACGATGTTGCGGATGTTGCGGGCATCCACGCCGGTGGAGAGCTTCTGCGAGGTGGTGAGGATGGTCGGGATGGTCTTCTCGTTGTCCTGAAAGTCGCGCAGGTGCTGCTCGCCGAGCGCGCCGTCGTCGGCCGTGACGCGCTGGCAGTAGTTCGGGTCCTTGCTCGTCTTCATCTGGTTGATGAGGTCGCGCACGGCCAGCGCGTGGTCCTGCGTGGCGCAGAAGACCAGCGTCTTCTCGTTCTGGTTGATCTGCTCCATGAACAGCTTCACGCGGTGCGCTTCGCGTTCCTTGATCTCGATGATCTTGTTGAAGTCGGCTTCCGTGTAGCGCTTGCCGGTTTCGATCTCGCCCTCGATCAGCTTGTCGTCGGGCGTGTAGACGTACTCGTCGAGCGTCGTGGAAATCTGCTTCACCTTGAACGGCGTCAGGAAGCCGTCGTTGATGCCGTCCTTGAGCGAATAGATATAGACCGGCTCGCCGAAATAGGCGTAGGTGTCCACGTTCTCCTTGCGCTTGGGCGTGGCGGTCAGGCCGAGCTGCACGGCCGGGGCGAAGTAGTCGAGGATGCCGCGCCAGTTGCTCTCGTCGTTGGCGCCGCCGCGATGGCACTCGTCGATGACGATGAAGTCGAAGAAGTCCGGCGGATACTCGCCGAAATAGGGCGAGGGCTTGCCGTCCTTCGGCGGCCCGCTCATGAAGGTCTGGAAGATCGTGAAGAAGAGGCTGCCGTTCTTCGGCACCTTGCCCTTCTTGCGGATGTCCTCCGGCGCGATGCGCACCAGCGCATCCTCGGGGAAGGCGGAGAAGGCGTTGTAGGCCTGGTCGGCGAGGATGTTGCGGTCGGCGAGGAACAGGATGCGCGGGCGGCGGGACGGCTCGCGGCTCAGGTTCCAGCGGCTGTGGAACAGCTTCCAGGCGATCTGGAAGGCGATGAAGGTCTTGCCCGTGCCGGTGGCGAGCGTGAGCAGGATGCGCTGCTTGCTCGGCGGCGATGGCCTCCAGCACGCGCTCGATGGCGATGTCCTGATAGTAGCGGCCCTGGAAGTAGCCGCCCTTGTCCTCGAACGGCACGGCGGCGAAGCGGTCGCGCCAGGCGTTCTGCTTCGGCAAAGGTCAGGTTCCAGAGTTCGTCCGGCGTCGGGTAGCGCGGCACGCTCGCCTTCCGTGCCCGTCCTGCATGTCGATGCCGTAGATGCCCTGGCCGTTGGTGGAGTAGGTGAAGCGGATGGCGAGCTTGCCGGCGTAGTTCTTGGCCTGCGCCACGCCCTCGGTCAGCGCTTCGTCCCACGCCTTGGCCTCGACGACGGCCAGCTTGGTGTTGCGATAGACCAGCACGTAATCGGCGGTGAGCGGCTTGCCGCGCCGCCCGTGGCCTTCGAGGCGGCCGAGCGTGATCGGATACTCGCGCCGGATGCGGCTGCCCTCGACCACGCCCCAGCCCGCCGCCTCCAGCGCGGGATCGATGTGCTCGGCTCTGGTTTCGGCTTCGTTCATGGCACGGTTTTTGATGTGTCACTAAAAGGATGACGTGCTGGTATCCTTTTCATCGTCGCCCCCGCGAAAGCGGGGGCCCAGGGGCTGCTTGATACTAAATGCCTGACCGCCGTCCTTGCGTGTACATCCTGGCGAGCCGGCGAAATGGGACGCTCTATGTCGGGGTAACGCGCGATCTCGCGCGGCGCGTTTGGGAACATCGGGTCGGCGGGGTCGATGGGTTCGCCCGAGATCATCACATTGCAAAATTGGTCTTTGCCGAGTTTCACGAAACCATGCCGGAAGCAATCTTGCGCGAAAAGCGGATCAAGAAGTGGCGCCGGGCGTGGAAGCTCGAACTGATCGAGCGCCAAAACCCGCAATGGCGCGACCTTTACGACGATCTCTTGCGGTAATGCCGCGCCCGGACAATATCGTAACCACCTCCTTACTCGTCGCCCCCGCGAAAGCGGGGGCCCAGGGGCGACCGCCCCGACCTGCGGCCCTGGGTTCCCGCTTGCGCGGGAACGACGGGTGATTTGTCGCGCGAAAACGAAAATAAGGGCTTTCACTCTCTTCATCGTCGTCCCCGCAGCCTTCATCGTCGCCCCCGCGAAAGCGGGCGGTCAGGGGCGACCGCACGTCGCTCGCCCTGGGTTCCCGCTTACGCGGGAACGACGGGTGATTTGTCGCGCGAAGACGAAAATCAAGGGCTTTCGCTCTCTTCATCGTCGCCCCGCAGCCATTCATCGTCGCCCCCACAGCCATTCATCGTCGCCGCGAAAGCGGGGGGGCCAGGGGCGACCGCACGTCGCTCGCCCTGGGTTCCCGCTTGCGCGGGAACGACGGGGATTTGTTTCAGCACTGTCAAATCCTCGTCCATTCGCTTCATTTAAAGCTGGCCGGTGAAGGCCTGGTGCAGCAGCGATTTTTTCAGCGCGTCGAGCGCAGCGAGCTTTCGCTGGTATATGGTTCAAGATGTTGCCTTTTTTCCGAAAGCTCGTCGAACTTTGCCACGGCGCGCCGCAATTCAGGCAACGGCGGTAAAGGAATTCTCAAATCGAGCTAATGCTTCACCAGTGAAGTGCTGGATGCCTGTGCCACTGAAGTGCTGTTTTAACTCTCCGCACGTTTCTTGGTTGTTGAGATGATATAGGAACCACTTGCTGTGCTCTGGCTCGCGAAAACGAACCCGATGTAGTGCCTTCTGAAAAAAAATTGGGTAGTCTCTGATTGAAATTGCCGCCCGCCCCGGATATCCACCTTCACAAATTAAAACATCACCTTTAACGCCGTATTTTCTCCCTTCGGCCGAAGGAACGGCATTTCTGAGCAGATCAGACAGGTCGAAGGTGAACCATCGGACGTTGATGTTTCGGAGGTAAGGATGGGGGAACAAGGCGATCGAGTGGGAACGGCACCGCCGCAACGGCCGACTTCCTGCTCGTCGGCGCCGAACTTCAGGAGGCCGAGCGATGGCTGGCGGGCCAGGCGGGCAAGGACCCTCCACCGACCGCCCTGCACGCGAGCTTCATCCTCGACAGCCGCCGGCCGGACGACGCGCCGGCTGCAGAGCCTGCTCGGCGCCATATCGTTGGCGCTGCTCGTCGTGGTCGCGCTTGCGGTCGTCGCCGTCATCGAGCGCGGGACCGCCATCACCAACGAGCACGTGGCAGAGTCCGGGCGCGGCTTCGCGGCCGAGTCCGAGACGGCCCTGGCGACGAACCCGCAGCGCGCCACCTACCTCGCGCTGCGCGCGCTCGAATCGCTCCGACCGGGGGGGCGCAGGCCTCGTTGCGCGATGCGCTCCCCGCCGTGCAGCTGCTCGGCGCGCTGGCGGCGCCGGCGCCCCTCTACAGCCCGACGTTCACGCCCGACGGGCGCCGGATCTTGACCGCGAGCGCCGACGGGGCTGCGGAGGTATGGGACGCATCCGCGGGCGCCGCGTCGAGCTGCTCAGCCCGGCAAACGCCACGGGCCTCGAGCAATCGACGCTCAGCCCGGATGGGAAGCTGGCCGTGACGGCCGACGATCACGGCGTCGTGCGGATCTGGGCGCTCGCTAACCGTCGGCTGCTGGGGACGATCGAGAACCCGGTGGGCGCCGGGATCAATAGTGTCAGTGTCAGCCCGGACGGCAAAGTCCTCGTCACCGCCGACAGCGACGGATCGGTACGACTGTGGAACCTCACGACACGGACGGCCTTTGCGAGGTTCGCACTCCCCCCGGACGCGCGTCCTCATACGCGGCGGCGATCAGCGCCGGAGGCGTCGTGGCAGCCGCCGGAAGCGACGGCACGGCCGTGCTGTGGCGGCAGGGCACACGTCACCCGTTCCATACGCTCCGCGACCCCGACCGCGACGCCCTTTACGCGATCACGTTCAGCCCGGACGGGCGAAGCGTCGCGACTGCCAGCTTCGACGGCGTCGCGCGCGTCTGGGACGTCGCGACCGGCGCGCTTGTGGCGCGGCTGCCCGAGCCAGGCGGCGCACCGGTCTACGGCGTCGCGTTCAGCCCCGACGGCCGGCGCCTTTCTACCGCGAGCAAGGATGGCTGGGCGCGGATCTGGGACATCGCCACCGGCCGGGAGCTCAACGCCGTGGAGGAGCCCGCCGCACGCGCGCCGCTCGAGAGCGGCGTCTTCAAGACCAGCGGGACACGAATCGTGACGGCGAGCCTCGACGGGACGACTCGTGTCTGGAGCGCCACGGCCAACGACCAGCTCGTGGATATGACGGAGCCGGCCAGCGACCCGATCACCAGCGCGTCGTTCAACACGCAGGGCACCCAGATCGTGACCGCGGGGGCAGATGGGACCGTCCGGATCTGGGATGCCAAGGCGAGATCACTGATCGGCGAGCTGACCGCCGTGGCGGCGCTGCCGATCCTCACGGCCGCGTTCAGCCCCGACGGGCGGGCGATCGTCTACACCCAGGGCGCTTCGGGCACGGTGTCGGGTCCTGGCTCGGCCAGAGAGGTGCTGTACGAGCCAAAGACCGAGCAACGGGAACATGAGGACAACACGATCGAGGCGGCCTCGTTCGACCCGACCGGATCAAGCGTGTAAGGACGGCGAGCGATGACGGCACCGCACGGATCTCGAGGACGTTCGCCACGGGCCGCGCGGAGAAGCGGTTTGGCACCGTCGGTGGGCCCGCGCTCAGCGACGCCGCCTACGGCGCCGGCGGCCGCGAGATCGTGACTGCCGCGGCGGACGGGTACGCACGTATCTGGACCCGCCGTCACGGGGGCGCTGGTCGCTCGTCTCGGACCTCTGCGCGGGCTCGCCAAGGCTCCGTTCAGCCCGGACGGAAAGGACGTTGTCATCTCGGGTACCGGCGGAGCGGCGATCTTCAACATCGCGCGCCGGACCCAGGCGCTCGCGATGTCGGAGCCGGGCGGCGCGGCGATCGACTCGGCCGTGTTTCAGCCCGACGGCCGATAGATCCTGACGGCGAGCGCCAACGAAGGAAGCGTGCGGCGATGGGACACCGCGACGGGCAAGCAACTGGTGGCCTACCTAGCGGGGCCGGTCCCGTCGACGACGGACAGTTCAGCGCCGACGGCCGCTTCGTCGTCACCGCGGGTGACGATGGCACGGCGAGGATCTGGGACGCGGCGCCGCGCGAGCAGCTCTCAGCGATCGTGGGTCCGCACGGCTCGGAGATCATCTCCGGCCGGGATCGATCGCGATGCCGGTCGCATCGTGACGGTCGGCAGCGATGGCGTGACGCGGGTCTGGGATGCGGCGTCGCTCGCCGAGCTGCGCACGATCCGGTCCCCTTCGGGACGGCTTCACCGGCGCGGTCCTGAACCCGGCCGGGACACTGGTCGCCACCGTCGAGAAGCTCCGGGCGCGCGTCTTCGACGTCGCGACCGGGCGTGAGCTCGCGGCCGTCCCGGGGTCCTCGATCTCCTGCGTGGCGTTCAACCCTGCGGGAACGGTCCTCGCTGTCGGCGACTCCAACGGCATCCGCTTCGTCAGCCCCGAGGGTGGCTCCGCGGGCCCTCGCCCCGATCTCGACCGTCCAGATCGGAGCCGCCGTCCAGAAGGTCGCGTTCGACTCCGCCGGGACCCGTGTTGTCGCCGTCCTCGGCGACGCCACCGCGCCGGCAGTCTGGAAGCTCGGAGCGCAGGTCGCCGTCGCCCGTGGGGTGGCCAGCGAGCCGGGTGGCTCCGCGATCGCGAGCGCGGTGTTCAGCCCGAGCGGACGGGAGGTGCTGACGGCGAGCGTCGACGGTACCGCCCGCCTGTGGAGCGCGGCCAACGGGGCGGAGGTCGGGCGCGCGATCACCGAGCCGCTCGGTGGGATCCTCTCGGGCGCCGCGTTTCAGCCCCGGATGGGCGACAGATCGCCGTGGCGAGCCTCGGGATTGGGATCGCGCGGATCTGGGACCTCGCCAGCGGACGTCAATTGACGGCATCCGCCAATGGGCCCGAGGTCCAGGACGTCAGCTACAGCGCGGACGGGGGCGAGATCGTCACGGCGGATGGTCGCGCCACCATCTGGTCGACCGAGCTCGCCGGCTCCCTGTCTGCGATCGAGCGGATCGCTCGAACGCGGCTGGCGATCCCGCTGACACGCGCCGCGCGTCCTGCCCGCGGGGGCGGGATCCCTTGAGCCGGCGGAACTGGACATCGACCGTCTCGCTCGCCGCACCATCGCCACCGCCACCGCCACCGCCTACGCTGACCGCACCCGCGATCGGCGACGCCCCACCCCGTTGAATTACGAGCTCGAACAGCACCCGCCCGAGGCCTGGCTCGAGGCGGTGGCCGAGGAGCGACGCGGGGAGCTCCTCACCGCGTTCGACCTCGCGGAGCGTGGGCTCGGCGAGCATCCCGACGACCTGTGGCTCAAACACCGCGCGGTGCTCGCGCTCGCGCGCGCCGGGGCGACCGAGGAGGCCGCGCGCCGCTTCGAGGAGTACGGCCTGGCCGGGGTGCAGGATGAGGACGTCGCTGCACTGCACGCACGGATCTTCAAGGATCTCGCCCTGGCCTCCGAGGGGGGCGAGAGCGTCGCGCGGAGCCGCCCACGCGGCCGACCTCTACGGCGCGGTTTATGTCCGAACGGGGGTTACTACCCGGCGATGAACGCGGCCACGCTGCGGCCTGTCGCGGGCGACGTTGCCGCGCGCGGGAACTGGCCGACCGTGCTCGGCTCGTCGCCGCGAGCGGCGAGGACTCCTATTACGCGGCGGCCACCGAGGCCGAGGCGCTCCTGCTCTGTCGGTGAGCGCCCGCCCGGCAGCGCTGGCGCGCCGCGGCCGCCATGGCGGCGACTACGGCGCGCTGGCGACGACGCGCCGACAGCTGCGAGTATCTGCGAGGTGCTGGATCTCGATCAGTTGCTGGAGCGTCCTCGCCGGACCCGCCGTGGTCCACTTCTGTGGTCACCTGATCGCGTACGCGGACAACAGGGTCGCTTTCCCGGCGAAGCCGAAGAGGCCGCCGGCGGCCAGAATCGCCGAGGTGGTGGCCGTCATCCGGCGGGTTACGCGTATGGGTCCTTGGCAGGCGGCGCCGACATTCTGTGGGCCGAGGCGCTGCTCGAGTCGGGAGCGAGCTGCACGTCGTGCTCCCGTTCGCGGCGAGGAGTTCGTGGCTATCGGTCGCTCGTGCGGGCCCGGATGGATCGAGCGCTTCGATCGCTGCCTGGGCGCCGCACCGAGGTGCGCTACGCGACCGACGACGCCTTTCTGGGCGACGATGTGCTGTTCCGCTACGGAAGCGAGCTGGCGATGGGACTTGGCGCTTCTGCGAGCGCGCTATCTGGACGCCGAGGTCGTCAGCTCGCGTGTGGGACGGAAGCCGGCGAGTGGCATGGCGGGACGGCGATCGATGTCGCGACCTGGCATCGGTCCGGCCGGCGCGTGACATTCGTTTCGCCGTCCGGCGAGATCACATCCAAGATTCCGAGCGCGCCGTCGGGCGCCGGTGGCACGGACCGGCGTCCCGACAGCGATGCCGGGCCGCGCGGCAACAAACGCCGCTCGAGTGGTTCGGGCAATGCTGTTCGGCGATGTCAAAGGTTCTCCAAGCTCACCGACGAGCAGCTCCCGGTGTTCGCGTGCCGTGTGCTCGGCGGCTCGCGGAGGTTCTGGAGCGCCACCGCAGTGAGGTGTGCATCGCAACACCTGGGGAGATGCGGTCTACGTCGTCCTTACAGACGCAGTCACGGCCGCAGCGTGCGCGCTTGACCTCCAAGACGCGATGCAGGCGATCAACATGGCGGCCGACGGGCTTCCAAGTCATCTGGCGCTCAGGCTCGGCGGGCACGTCGGTCCCGTCTTCCCAACCTACGATCCGCTGCTTCAGGAACAGGCTTTCATGGGCTCGCATGTGAGCCGCACGGCACGGATCGAACCCGTCACACCGCCAGGAGCGGTGTACGTGACCGAGGCGTTTGCCGCCGCCTTGGCCCTCAGCGGCAGTCAAGGCCTGACATGTGACTACGTCGGCCACATGGCGGCCGCAAAAGGCTACCGCCACCTGCGCATGTACAGGCTCCGGCGGACGAGCGCGCACGATGACCAGGCACCCGTGGAACAACTCCTGTGATGCGTTGAATGGATGCGAGCGGCCTGCGAGGACTCGCACCGCGAGGCGATGGGCGAGTGCGGAGGACGACGCGCAGCAGCGGCTCGGCGCTCGATCAGGACGGCGCAAATCGATTGGTAATCTATTGGCATGCGGATTGCCATAGATTCCGTTCGGGCGGCTCGTCGTCCCTAAATCACTACGCGATGAGCTGGGGATCACCGGGCCGACCGAGCTGGAAATCGAAGCGCGGGACGGCGTCATCGAGCTCGCCGTTGCTGACGTGCCCGCACAAGTCGAGGACCGACCCGACGGCGCTGTGATCACGACCGCCGCGCCCATGGCCCCGCTCACGGTCGAGGGAGTCAGGGCGGCGATCGACCGTACGCGCCGGTGATCGCCCCGGACTCGAGTGTCACGATCGCGGCGGCTGCACCGTGGCACGTCGCACATCGAGCCGCCGTGTCGGCGATGGTCGACGCTGAGCCGTCGCTGATCGCTCACGTCGCGTTCGAGACGACCGCCACGCTCAGCAGGATGCCGGAGGGTCAGCGCCTAGCACCGGCCACGGTCCTCGAATGGCTCGAGCGCCGGTTCCCGACCGAATGGCTCTCGCTGCCGGCGGACGCGGCGCGCGACACCCTGCGCGCCGCGGTCGGCCAAGGTATCCGCGGTGGCGCGCTGTACGACGCCCTGATCGGAGCGACGGCGGCGCATCACGGCCGTCAGCTCCTGAGCGCCGATCGCCGAGCCGCACCGACATATGCCGCGTTGAATGTCGATGTCGTCTTCATCCCGACTGGGCCAAACCCCTGAGAGCTTCCGGCGAGAACCCGGCAGGGTGCAGGGGGCATTCGCCGCGCAACCGGACGCCACGATCTACCGGTCGGCCTCCTCAGCTTGCGGACGACGCGCCGCGACTGCGTGTGTGCATGGCGTCGTGTGCTGCGAGTCGACGCGGCGATTCAAAGCGGTCGTGGAGACATCTCCTCCCAGTGTCGGAAGCACCGTCCGTGTCGAAGCTCAGCTGGCGCTTGCGGGCCATCCGGTGGCATTGAAGATCGCGATCGGGCCGAGGTAGTCGCGCGACCTGACGATCCTGCGGCCTTGGATGGTGATGATCAAGACGAAACGGTTGTCATATGGCCTCCCGGTCTGCGTCGATTCGCCGTGTACCTCGTATTCGAGGACGACCACTGACGCCCGTGGGTTCGGTCGACGCGCACGTGTCGGCGCTGTGCACTCTCATGTAGGTGTCGTAACCGCTGTAGAGGTCGACGCTGTGGCGTCCTTCTACGCGTCTAGGGTTACTAGTGCCCCGTCAGGCAAGTTCGCTGGCAGTCGAGGCGCCCCTGGCGGCGCCTGGCGGCGTCCTCGGATCCTCGTGTGGCGCTGCCACACGTCGGATCCTGCGTCCTGGCCAGGCATCCACCAGTGGCACCTCTCGGTGCAAGCGAACTTACCGGACGGGACACTAGTGTGCGTCGGGCGGTACTGCTGCCGTGGGGATGGCGTTCTCGATGAGGACCGCGGCGATGGTGGCGGCGGTGGAGAAGGTCGAGGTGTCGAGGACTCGGCTGCGGGCCGAGGCGCCGTCCAGCAGCAGCGCCAGTTGCTCGCCGAGCTGTTCGGGGTTGGTGGCGCCGGCCTCGCGGGCGGTCTCGGCGAGCCGCGCGGCGATGGCCTGCTTGTAGTCGCGGGCGTAGACGCGTGCGGGGTGGCCCGGGTCGTGGATCTCGACGGCCGCTGCGATGAACGGGCACAGCGGTGAGTCGATGTCGAAGCCGGCGAGCAGCCGCGCGCGGGGTGTGAGGTCGGCGCGGTCGAAGACCTCAGGCAGGATGTTGGGATCGAATCGGCGTAGGTGTTCGGCGACCAGCTCGTCCTTGCCGCCGGTGAAGTGCTGGTAGAGCGTGCGCTTGGACACCCCGGCTACCGCGCAGAGCTCGTTCAACCCGGTGCGGTTGATGCCCTGATCGCGGAACAGCCGCTGTGAGGCGCTGAGGATCCGCTCTCGCGCGCCCCTGCCGCGGCGCAGGCCCTGCGGCCCCTTCTCGAGTTGCGGCCCCTTCTCCATTTCCGTCATGAGCCAAGCGTAGCTCGATTGGTACCAGTCGGTGTGCATAGCTGCGATCACCTGTTAGCGTTAAGCACCCCGATCGGTGTGCATAGCACCGAACCGACTAACGAATGGAGCAGTCATGGGAAAGCTCGATGGAAAGACCGCCGTGATCACCGGCGGCGCGACTGGCATCGGCCTCGCCGCTGCAAAGCGGTTCGTCGAGGAAGGCGCCTTCGTCTTCATCTTCGGCCGCCGTCAGGAAGCGCTCGACGCTGCTATGGCCGACCTCGGGGCCAATGCTCGCGCGGTGCAGGGCTCGGTCTCGGATCTGGACGACCTCGACCGTCTCTACGCGGCGGTGAAGGCCGAGCGCGGAACCCTCGACGTCGTCTTTGCCAACGCCGGGGCGGGAAGTCAGCTTCCGCTCGGTGAGATCACCGTCGAGCACGTCGACGAGGTCTTCGACACCAACGTGAAGGGGACGATCTTCACGGTCCAGAAGGCGCTGCCGCTGATGGGCGAGGGCGGTTCGATCATCCTGACCGGATCAAGCGCCGGCACCACGGGCGCCCCGGCATTCACCGCCTATGCCGCGAGCAAGGCGGCAGTGCGCAACCTTTCGAAGACCTGGGCAGAGGACCTGAAGGGCACCGGCATCCGGGTCAACGTGCTGTCGCCCGGGGCGACGGCGACGGAGCTCGCGAAGGAAGCGTTGGGCGAGGAAGGCCAGAAGGCCTTTGCCTCGATGAATCCGCTCCAGCGCATGGCCGAGCCGTCGGAGATCGGAGCCGTGGCTGCCTTCCTCGCGTCACCGGACAGCAGCTACATGACTGCCAGCGAGGTCGCCGTCGACGGCGGCCTGGCGCAAATCTGACGCGCACCCAAGGAGAACTGATGAGCTACGCAATTATCGGCTTCGGCAACATCGGCCAGGCTCTTGCCAAGGCGTTTGCCCGAAGCGGCATCGAAGTATCCGTTGCGACCACCCGCGACCCGGAGAGCTTTGCCCCTGATGCAGCCGCGATCGGACCCGAGATCATCCCCACGACACTCGCGGAAGCGATCGAGGCGGACATCGTCTTCTTGGCTGTCCGTTTCGAGTCCCACGGGGATGTCGCGAAGACCCTGACGACCTGGGAGGGAAAGACGATCATCGATGTGACCAATGCCTACGGCGTCTCCCCCGAAGAACTTGGAGGCCAGCCTTCCTCCAAGGTCATCGAGCAGGCCTTCACCGGTGCAAGACTCGTCAAGGGCTTCAACCATCTCGTCGCCGCCGTCCTTGACCAAGACCCGGCCGTGAACGGTGGCCGGAGAGTCGTGTTCCTGGCCAGCGACGACGACGACGCAGCGACAGAGATCGGCACGCTTGCCGAGAACCTCGGGTTCTCGGCGATCCAACTGGGCGGCCTTTCCGAAGGTGGACTCCTCGTCCAGGCGCGCGGAAATACCTGGGGTCGCCTGATCTTCAAGGACCTGATCGAGTTCGACTGAGCTGCCACAGCGGGGTCCTACGCGAAGGGACGTTCAGCGACCCGCCGGCGCTCAGCCCCGCGCCTCGCCGCAGTTGCTTCGTCGCCCGAACGGCACTGTCGGCGAGGCTGCCGCTCTCGGCCCGATCCAGCTGCGGCAAACCGGCCGGCGATGCCCCTGCCGTTCGGGAAGAAGGGCTGAGTAGCCAGAGCGGCGATCGACCTGCTCGTCGCCACCTGCAGGGAAGCCCACCACGAGCGGGCGCACCTGCTCGGAGCTGAAGGGAGGGCCGATGGCGGCCCGGCGCCCGCGGGCGGCCACGGCCGATTACGCGCCCGCTCCTACCGGGCGGTGTGCAAGCCGGGGGTGGCTGAGATCACCGGCGCCGGACGCGAATGGAGGGTGGCGATGATCTCGGAGCTGTCGATCCCTTGGAGGTAGATGCTGGTCACCCCCAAATTGCAATGCCCGAGCTGTCGCTGGATGTCACCAGCGGCCGGGTCGCCCTCGTGTGCGAGCTCGACAGCGTGCGAATGCCTCAGCTGATGAGGCACGAAGCGCCGTCGGACGCCGGCCGCTTCCGCGGTGCGGCGCAGCTGTTTGCGTGCCGCAGAGGCCTCCCAGCGCCCCCCGGCGGTAGGGCCGTGAATCACGCGGAACAGCGCCCCGACCGGCAAGGTCGCGCGGATCTCCTGCCATCGGGTCAAGGCCTCCCAGCCCCAGCGGTCCATGCCCACCTCCCGGCGGCGCCCGCCCTTCCCGCGGCGAATGACGAGGGCCCCGCGGGTGCGGTCAAGGTCGGTCTCGGCGAGGTCGAGCGCTTCGCTGATCCGCAGCCCCGCTCGCCAAAGGACGACAATCAGCGCCCGCAGGCGGGCGCCGTCCGCACTGTCGCCGGTAGCACGCATGACCGCGACGATCTCCTCGACCGTGGCGGATCGGCCGGAAAGCGGCGGCCCTTGTTCTTTGGCGGGCGGCCTCGGTGGTAGCCCGGCATGGTCACCGGCGAACGCTGGTGGCCGGCTGCGTCGAGCAGCCTCTCGGTTGAAGACATGGCTCCTCCTTTGGAGCGGTTGGTCGACCAGCCCGCCCTAGCCGTTCGCGGCCGCTGCTGCCACCTTGGTGCAAACACCACCTCCGCGGACTACCGTGATGCGGTGTGGATCGAGTGGCCGAGCGGCGCCGGGCCGTCGCGCTGGCGCGCCACTACCGCGAGGCCGAGGGCCTCTCGATCGCCCAGATCGCCGACCGGCTCGGCCGCTCGCCGGCGACGGTCAAGGCGTACTTCTACGACCCGACCGGCGAGAAGGCGCGGGCCGTCAAGGCCCGCTACGTCGGCGTGTGCCGCGGCTGCGGCGCCTACACGCAGCCGCGCAACGGCAAGGGCGACGCCTACGCGTACTGCAAGGCCTGCCATCCCGGCGCGATCGAGCGGCGCTGGACCCGCGAAGCGCGTGCTCGACGCGATGCGCGAGTGGCGCGACCGCTACGGACGGCTGCCGTCCTCGTACGACTGGTCGCGCACGCACGCGCGCCGGCGCGGCGGCCAGGCGCTCGAGCGGCTGGCGAAGCGGCGATTGGCCCGCGGCGAGCGTCGTCACCAGCCTCTTCGGAACGTGGGCGGCGGCTCGTGCGTGCGCGCGTGCGAGCCGGCTGCGGAGCTCCCGGCGTAGAGCCGTCACGATCAGCGGGGCTTCTCGACGCCCACGCCATACCTGGAACTCAGAGGCCCATCGCGTCGCACCCGGGCCAGGTTCCGGCGCAGCGACCACCGCAGGTCCACCGGAGCCGATGCGACGTGAGCCAGCCACACAGCGACAGCAGCGTTCGACGAGCCGGCCGCGGATCGCGTCCTCACCGACGGCGATGTCGAGGCGATCGCCGAGGCGACGGCGGCGAGGCTCGCTGAGATCGTGAGCGCGGCGCCGGGAACGTTCGCGCTGGTCGACGCGCGGCAGCTTGCGCGAGACCTTGGCGTGTCGCTCGACTATGTGTACGCGCACGCGACCGAGCTGGGCGCGATGCGCCTCGGCTCCGGGCCCAAGGCACGCATCCGCTTCGATCTCGACCGCGCGCGGCAGGCACTCGAGGCCAGGGCAGGGCGG
Organism: uncultured Alphaproteobacteria bacterium; assembly: GCA_963821795.1. GTDB lineage: Bacteria > Pseudomonadota > Alphaproteobacteria > ATCC43930 > CGMCC-115725 > AP-15. The sequence continues at coordinate 34,022 of CAWGFH010000018.1, read as the reverse complement.
GCCAACGGCAGACGCAGGCGGTAGCCGTGCGACCCCGACAGCGACGTGCTCGTCACAGGCGGCCACGGAGGTGTCAGGCAAACCATCCAACGTGCTCGATCGGGCGCAAGACCGTGGCAGCGCGTGTGCGACGATGAGGACCGGACCACCGGTCCCGGCGGCGAGCGAGCGCGCCGGCACCAGCAACCGCCCGAGCGACGTCGATGCAGCGCGAGACCAAACGGAGCGTCATCTGATGCCCCGGCCAACCCAGGGCCACGTCGTGGAGCGCCCGTGGGCGGACGGCGAAGACCATCAGCTACGGCGCGCAGGTGCGGGCCTACGGCCGCTACGAGAAGGTCACCTTCGGCACCAACAAGCAGGGGTGGAACCGGACGCGGGCGGAGCTCGAGACCGAGCGGATCATGCAGCAGATCGAGCGCGGGACATGGGTTCCGCCGCGGCTCGCAGCCGCGCGAGGACCGGCTCGATGAGGCGATGGCGGCGCTCGGCGTGCAGGTCGACGAGACCTTCCGTGTGTTCGCCAAGCGGTGGTGGCGGTCAAAGCAGCTGGACCTGGCCGAGAAGACGTTCGTGGACTACAGCTGGCGGCTCGCATACCTGGAGCGGTTCTTCGGGCGCTACCGGCTGAGCGAGATCACGCCGCGCCTGGTCGACCGCTTCCGCGATGAGCTCGCCGAGCAGGCGCAAACGATCCGCATGGCGGAGCAGCGCGGGCCGGCCAGTGATGGAGACCGCCACCGACAAGCGCGGCCGGACCTACGAGCGCCGGCGCCGCCCGCTGTCGAACACCTCGATCAACATGCTGATCACGCTGCTCGGGCAGATCCTCCAGCAGGCAGTCGACTACGAGCTGATCGACCGCAACCCCGTGCGCGTCGGCGGGCGCGCGGCGCGGTTCCTCAAACGAGCGCGCCCGGATCGCACGTTCCTCGAGGTCGACGAGTTCCACGCGCTGCTGGACGCTGGCGCCGAGCTCGAGGCGGAGGCGCCGGCGAACCGCAAGGGGCTCGGACGGCGGGCGATGATCGCCACGCTCGGGCTGGCCGGCTTCCGGATCGGGGAGATGATGGACCTGAAGGTCGCGCAGGTCGATCTGCAGCGCTGCCGTTTCAAGCTCGCCGACGCGAAGACCGAGGCCGGAGTGCGGGAGGTCGAGATCACGCTCTACCTGCGCGACGAGCTGCTCGACCTACGCGATGGACCGCCGGGCGCGCGGGCTGCCGCACGGGCCCTCCGACCACTTCTTCGGCACCGCGACCGGCAGGCGCCGCGACCCCGACCGCTTCCGCGACCGGATCCTGGCCCGCGCCGTCGCGCGCGCCAACGCGAACCGCGCCGAGAGCGGCCTGGCGCCGCTGCCGCCGATCACACCGCACTCGCTGCGGCGGACATGGGCGACGTTCTGCGCGATGATCGGCCGCGATCCGAAATGGGTGGCGGCCCAGATCGGGCACGTCAACCCGAAGTTCACGTTCTCCGTCTACCAGCAGGTCGCGACCCGCCGCTACATCGACGAGCAGGCGGTGTGGGCGCTGATGCGGTTCGCCGACGAGCCCGCGGAGCGCCTGCCGAGCCGCCAGATCACGCGGCTGCAGCGGGACGACGCGCGGGGATCCTCGGGGACGGAGCAGGGCGAGTTCGACCGAGGCATCGAGCGCCTCATCGGCGGCGCCGAGGACGTGGATGCCGGCGACTGACCGGAGGCCCGGTTTAACCCCGTGATTAGCCTCGTGGCAGGAAATCCGCCGATGGCGAACGATCAGTGCCAGGCGACGCAAAAAAACCCCGCGATTTGCGGGGCTTTCGTGAAGCGGCTGAAGGGACTCGAACCCTCGACCTTCTGCATGGCAATCGCGGTTTTGGACCTTGAGTTGCGATGAATACTGGCGATAGCCCGTGGTTACTGGGCATTCTGAGGCCATGAATCGGTACAAAGTGGTAGCGCCGGTGGTAGCGCCGGATAGAATTGGAGTTCGTGAGGCGAGAAAAGCCAGTTGGCGCGATCGTATTCCGGGCGGGTAAGGGGTCGGGTTCCGAGACGGTCTCCGCGATCGCCAAGTGGCGGGACTCGACCGGCCGGCAGTGCTACCGGCGGCTGGGGCGGGCGTGGGTGGAGCCTGACGGCGCCGGCGGCTGGCGGCGGCGCCGCGGCCGCGCGCCCGACGGTTGTCTCGATCGGCGGGCGGCAGAGCGGGCGATGGACGTCCTGATCGACGAGACCGAGCGCGCGCTCGTCGAGGCGCAGCCCAACCGCGAGGCGACGTTTGCCGACGCCGTGGCCGAGTGGCGCGAGTGGGCCGAGCACACCAAGCGGCTGAAGCCGGCGACGCTGCGCAACTACGACGCGCTGCTCTCAGCGCCCGGTGAGCGGCGGCGGGGAGGCGGGCCGCGACTGGCCCGAATCATGCGCGCCTTCGGGGAGCGGCGGATCGCCGAGGTCACCACCGCCGAGGTCGAGCGGTTCCTGCGAGGGCTCGACCGCGAGGGACTGCCGGGGCGGAGCGTCAACGGACACCGTCAGGCGCTGATGAACGTGTTCGAGTACGCGACGCGCGCGGATGCGTTCGCGCTGCCATCGAACCCGGTGCGGCGGACAGACAAGCGCCGCGAGGACTACTCCAAGCCGCCCGAGACGTTCACCGCTGAGCAGGTGCTGGCGCTCGCGCGAGCGGCGCGAGCCGGCGAGCACGTGAACGGCGGGCGGCGATGGGCGAGCGCCGAGGAGGACGTCCAGCAGCGACTCGCCAACGAGCAGGACGCCGCGATCTACACCGTCGCCGGGTTCACCGGGCTGCGCCAGGGCGAGCTGCGCGCGCTGCGCTGGAAGCACGTCCGCTTCGCCGACCGGACGCTGGTCGTGGTCGCCGCGCATGTCGGCCGGGCTCGATTCGAGCACCAAGTCCGGGAAGTGGCGCGCGGTGCCACTCACCCGCGAGGCGTTCGTCGCGCTCGACGAGCTGAGTCGGCGCGAGTGGTTCACCGGACCCGACGACTTCGTGTTCTGCGGCCCGGCCGGCGACCCGATCGACGACTCTGCCCTGCGCCGCCGCTACAACGCCGCGCGTGACGCCGCCGGCCTGCCCCCGCTGCCCTTCCATCATCTCCGGCACTCGTTCGCGACGCTGGCGATCCGTGGCCTGGATCCGGCAACTGTCCAAGCGCTCCTCGGACATTCCAAGATCACGACGACCGAGCGCTACCTGCACGCCCGGCCGCTGAACGAGCTCGCCGAGCGAATGGACGCCATCTTCGCCGTCACCCCGCCGCCGGCCGGCGCAGCGGTCGTGTTGACCGAGGACGGACCGTAGAATCATGGCCATGGCAACGACTGTGCCCGTTGAGATCGATAGCAAGCTGCTGGCCCTGCTCCGCGAGCGGTATCCGGGCAAGAGCGACCGCGAGCTGATCGAGCGGCTGGCGATCGACGACCTGGGCAAGGCGCTCTTCGACGACAGCCGAAGGATGGACGCCGATCCTGAGGAAGTCGTCTTGGAGGAAGCCGTGCGCGCGGTCCATGAGGTCCGCGCCGAGATGCGCCCAGATGAATGACGCGCGTCGTCATCGACGCCAACGTGCTGGCGTCAGCGGCGGCGGGACATCCGGACAGCCCGTCACGGCGACTATCTTGCCGCCCTGACGACGACGACGAACTCGAGGCCACTCTGTGCGAGCGCATTCTCGAGGAGCTCGGTCGCACGCTGGAACGTCCGTACTTCACGAGGCGCGTCACCCGGGACGAGCGGCGACAGGTTTGACGTCACGCTCCGGATCGTCTGCGAGATGCTGCCGGACCCATCCGCACCGCCTCAGGTGCTTCGCGACCCGAAGGACGACTATCTCGTGGCGCTCGCCCTTGCCGGTCGCGCCGACGCCATCGTGACCGGCGACCGGGATCTGCTCGACCATGACGGCCTGGTGCCGCCGGCGATCACGCCACGCGAGGCGTGCGAACGCTTCGGACTTCCGTAGCGCGTGCGGTTCATGCCCGGTCCCCCGCCGATCGATGTTGCCGCGATCCGCTCCTACTGCGAGCAGCGCAGTCCCGCCTCACGCGCTCCACCAGGTCCGCGTCGAGGCGATCGTCGACGGGAACACCGTCACGATCGCGGAGCGGCGCGCGCCGTGGCGGCCGACTTCGGGCCCGAATGGACGACCGGCGGCGTCGCTCGGCTGCGCTACGTCCACAAGCATCGGCACTGGAAGCTGTTCTGGCGCGACCGCAACCAGCGCTGGCACAGCTACGACTTCGCCCGGCCGACAGCGGACGTGACCGTCCTGCTCGACGAGATCGAGCGGGACCCGACGTGCATCTTCTGGGGCTGAGCGTCGAGGCGGTGCCGAGGCCGCGGAGGGCAACCCGGATCACCACCGGTGTCTTCCGCTCCTAATCCTGTGCTCTCGGGAGGTGGCTGATGGCCTCTTCAAGCTCAGGGCGTAGGAACCGCCACGTCCGTCCGAGCTTGCGCCCGGGGAGGATGCCGCGCCGTGCGTATTCCTTGACCGTGTAGGGCTTGAGGTCGAGCAGGGCGGCGACGTCGGCGACGGTGAGCACGTCCTCGCGGGTGATGCTCATCTTCGGACCAGCCACCGCTCCAGCTCGGCGCGCGGGGCAAGTCGTCGCTTGCCGCGGCGGATCAGCCGCAGCTCGGGCTGGACGTGTCGCTCGAACGAGTCCAGCGACATGCCGAGCGACAACGCCGCCTCTTGGCGACTGAGCGCAACACGCGGGACATTGCTTGACGCTGTACTCACGGCAACCTCCGTCTAAGATACTCTGATTGCTACTAGGATGGAAGTGCCGAGCGAAAGAAGAAGTCTTTGACCGAGGAAGAGCGCGAAGCAGCAGACCCCTGGCTGACGCTGGCTGAGATCGCAGCGGAGCTCCGGGTCAACCCGGCGACGGTGCGGCAATGGGTCAGCAAAGGACAGCTGAAGGCGTCGCGAGCCGGCGTGCGCAAGTGGATCGTCCGCCGCTCCGATCTTGATCGCATGCTCGACGAGACCAACCTGACGGCCGACGAAGTCCTAGAGCAGCTTGAGAACAGTCTTGAACCCGCACGGGAGGCCGCTCCCTCTGCCCGCCGCCCTGACCCCGCACCGGCGGAAGAAGCCGCGCGAGCGGACGAGCCTACGGCGGCGCCGACGCCGACACGAAAGCCACGGACACCTAAAGCACAGGGGGCGGTGGAGTTGCTGCAGCGCGCGATAGCCGGTTACGAGAAGGCGATCAACGCGAGCGCGTACGCGCCGCCGAGTCCGGGCTATGTGGATCGGATTCGTGCGATCGCTGAGTCGTGCGAGCACATGGCCGCGACGATGCTCAATGCCTCGGAGGCGGCGGGGGTCCGGTGGCGGTCGAAGACCGACATGGCCGAGCTCTTGCCGTATGAGCTGAAGCGCGGCGGCAACCGGCCGGGGCCGGCGGAGATGTGGGAGGAGTTCGATGCGGCGTTTGAGCGGCTGTCGATCACCGCTACCGGGACCGACATCGTGGCTGTCGCACACGTGTTCCGCGAGGTGTGGGCCGCGCTGCGGGCGGTCGCTGACGAGCTGGAGGGCGGCGGGCGCTCGCAGGGTCGATTCAGGCGGCGGTCGGGCCGCGTCCGACGGGCCGGAAGGTGTGTAGCGAAGTGTTTCGTGGTCTGTTGTTCTCGATTCCATACCTGAGCCCGCCTCCGCCCCCGAGTTTGCTGGGGATCGGCCGCTTCGGTGCGCATGACTACCCGCCCTCCACGTATTTGACGAGAGGGGAGGAGTGCGGGTAGTCATGCGCATTCAGCTGGTCGGTGTTGTTCGGGGGCGGAGGCGGGCTGGTGGCGGGCACGGGTGGTTGCTGGGAGATGCTTGCTGGGGAGGGAAGGGGTAGGCGGTGGGTCGGGTGTTGCGGCCTGGTCCGGGGTCGATGGCTGGCCTGAGGTGGCTGGCTCGGTGTGGGCCGTCGCCGTTGGATCCGTGGCGGTATGCGATGGGCTGGAGTGAGGTGGCGGCGAGGAGTCATGCTCGGCGGTTGGAGCGTGAGGGCTGGCTGGAGCGGTGTCCGATGACCTGGGGTGAAGGCTCGCTGTTCCTGGCGACGCGGAAGGGTGTGCTGATGCTGGGCTGCCGTTGATCCCGGCCTCGACGCCGGCGCCGACCGTGTGGGCGCACGACTCCGGCTGCGCGTGGGCAGCGGCGTGGCTGACTCTGCGAGATCGCGAGTTCTTGGGTCAGCGCGAGATGCTGAGCCGCCCGGACTGGGCCGGGCAGCTGCACTGGCGGGATCGCAACAGCTGACAAGCGGTCAACGCACCGACCGGATCTGATCGGCTGGGCGAACTCGCGGGCCACCCTGATCGAGGTCGAGCTGACCGGGAAGTCCCGCGGTCGGTTGGACGCCATCCTCAAGATGTACAGCCCGTGGGTCTGCAGTCCCGAGATCCGCGCGCTCATGTACATCTGCAGCTGATCACGTCGAAATGCGGCGGATCGAACGAGCGGCCAGACGTGTCGGCGTGTCCCTCGGGGATCTGCGGCTGGAGTTGCTCGACACGATCAAGGATCAGACGATCGCCGCGTACGAGCAGCAACGCGCCTCACGTCCGGCGCCTGCCATCGCCGGCAGGTAGCCGCCCGCTCTTCTGGGGCTGAGCGCTCGCGGCGTCGGCTCACCGAAAGTAGGATCAGCGGCCGTGAAGGAGCGCGAGCAGGACACGCGGCGCCAGCGGATCGACCCGAAGCTGGCGGCATCCGGTTGGGCGATCGAGGCGGCGACCAAGGCTGCGCCGGCCGACCTGTCGGTGCCGACCGCGCTGACCGAGCTCCCGACCCATGACGGCCCGGCCGACTATGCCCTTGTGCCGACGGCCGGGTGAGCGGGGTGGTCGAGGCGAAGAAGCTGACGCTCGGGCCGCAGGGTGTGCTGACCCAGGCTGAGCGCTACTCCCGGGCATCCAGCAGCAGCCGCGCTACCAGGGCGAGTTCGGCGTGCCGTTCCTGTACTCGACCAACGGCGAGGTGATCTGGTTCCACGATGTGCGCCACGAGCTGAACCGCTCCCGCGACGTGTCGGGCTTCCACACCCCGGACGCGCTCCGCGAGATGCTGGCGCGCGACTTCGACGCGGAGCTGGCCAAGCTCGCGCGCGATCCCGCCGCAACCCGAGCCTGCGGCCCTACCAGATCGAGGCGAACACAGGCGATCGAGCAGGCGATCGCTGACGCGCAAGCGCAAGATGCTCGTCGCGATGGCGACCGGCACGGGCAAGACGCTCACGATGGTCAACGAGATCTACCGGCTGATGAAGTCCGGCGTCGCGCGCGGGTGCTGTTCCTGGTCGATCGCCGGGCCCTGGCCGCGCAGGCCGTGCGGGCGTTCGCCTCCTTCGAGGCCGAGCCGGGCCTGAAGTTCGACAAGATCTACGAGGTCTACTGCCAGCGCTTCCAGCAGGGCGACTTCGGCGAGGACGAGAAGTTCGACCCCAACGTCATGCCGAACATCCTGCTCACCGAGCCCGAAGCTCGGCGACGCCTTCGTCTACGTCTCGCACGATCCAGCGGATGACGCATCAACCTGTTCGGCGGCGAGGCGGCGCTGACGATCGACGACGAGGAAGTCGACGACGACGCCGAGCAGCTCGACATCCCGATCCACGCCTTCGACCTGATCGTCGCCGACGAGTGCCACCGCGGCTACTCGGCCAAGGAGCTGTCGATCTGGCGCGACACGCTCGACCACTTCGACGCGATCAAGATCGGCCTCACCGCCACGCCCGCCGCCCACACGATGGCCTACTTCGAGAACCTGGCGTTACCGCTACGAGTACGAGCGGGCGGTCCGCGAAGGCTACCTCGTCGACTACGACGTCGTGAAGGTCAAGTCGGACGTGCGGATGAACGGCATCTTCCTCAACGAGGGCGAGCAGGTCGACCAGGTCGACCCCGAGACCGGCGCCGAGCAGCTCGACCTGCTCGAAGACGAGCGCGCGTTCGACGCCACCGAGGTCGAGCGCGAGATCACCGCCCCCGACTCCAACCGGCAAGATCCTCGAGGAGATCAAGAGCTACGCCGACGAGCACGAGGCGCGAGTACGGCCGCTTCCCCAAGACGCTGATCTTCGCCGCCAACGACCTGCCGCACACCTCGCACGCCGACCAGCTCGTGACCAGGCCCGCGACGTCTTCGGCCGCGGCGACGCCTTCGTCGCCAAGATCACCGGCCGCGTCGACCGGCCGCTGCAGCGCATCCGCGAGTTCCGCAACCGGCCCAACCCGGGCATCGTCGTGACCGTCGACCTGCTCACCACCGGCGTCGACATCCCGGACCTGGAGTTCATCGTCTTCCTGCGGCCGGTGAAGTCGCGCATCCTGTTCGAGCAGATGCTCGGCCGCGGCACCCGCAAGGGCGAGCAGTACCCGGACAAGATCCACTTCGTGGTCTTCGACTGCTTCGACGGGACGCTGCTCGAGTACTTCCGCAAGCGCCACTGGCATCACTGTCGAGCCGCCGAGGGCGACGGCAAGACGCATCGCGGAGATCATCGAGGAGATCTGGCAGAACCGGGACCGGGACTACAACATCAGCGCCTGGTCAAGCGGCTGCAGCGCATCGACAAGGAGATGTCCGGCGAGGCGCGCGACCTGTTCGCCGGTTCATCCCCGACGGCGACGTCGGCGGCGTTCGCCGAGGACCTGCCGACGCTCCTGCAGAAGTCGTTCGCCGACACGATGAAGATCCTGCGCGACCAGGACTTCCAGCAGCCTCCTGACGACTACCAGCGCGGCCAGCGCACGTTCATCGTCGCGCCACGGCGTCACCGACACGGTCGACTCGGAGTGGCTGATCCGAGGCGGCGACGGCAAGGAGTACAAGCCCGACGACTACCTCACAGCTGTTCGCCGAGTTCGTCCGGGAGCAACGCGGACCGAGATCGAGGCGCTCGCGATCCTGCTGTCGCGGCCCGAGGACTGGAGCCCGGACGCGCTGCAGGCGCTGCGCGAGGCGCTCGACACGGCGCCCGAGCACTTCACCGAGGCCGAACCTGCAGCGGGCGTTCCAGAGCCGCGCACCACAAGGCGCTGGTCGACATCATCTCGATGGTGAAGCACGCCGCCGTCGACACCGTCGCCGCTCTGACCGCCGAGGAGCGGGTCGACGCGGCCGTCGCCAAGGTCGTCGACGGGCGCGAGCTCACCGCCGACGCAGCAGCAGTGGATGGACGACATCCGTCAGCACCTGGTCGCAGAACCTCTCGATCGACCGCGAGGACTTCGACGCTCGATCCCGGTCCTTCCGATCGCGGCGGCTGGGGACGGCAAACCGCGCGTTCGACGGCCAGCTTGCCGAGCTGCTCGACCGATCTCAACAGGGAGCTGGTTGCGGCATGAGTGACGTTGTCGGAAGCTCTGGGGGTTCTGCCACACCCTCGCCACGATGGCGTCGACTACGGCGACTACATCGAGCAGCTCACCTACCTGCTGTTCCTCAAGATGGCCGACGAGCGTGGGATCATCGAGCATGCCCGAGCCGAGACTGCGACTGGCCGTACCTGCGCAAGCAGAGCGGCACCGAGCTGACCGACGCACTACATCGAGGTCGCTGCGCACGCTCGGCAAGCAGCACGGGCATCCTCGGCGACATCTTCGCCGGCGCCCAGAACCGCTTCACCAACCCGGTCAACCTGCAGAAGCTCATCGGCCTCATCGACGAGACCGAGTGGACGGCGCTCGACGTCGACGTCAAGGCCGCCGCGTTCGAAGGACTGCTGGAGAAGGCGGCAAGCGAGGGCAAGAAGGGCGCCGGCCAGTACTTCACGCCGCGCGTCCTGATCCAGTCGCATCGTCCGCTGCATGAAGCCCGACCCGCGCGGCAGCCAGGACTTCACGATCGGCGACCCGGCCTGCGGCACCGGCGGCTTCCTCGTCGCCGCGTACGAGTGGCTCAAGGAGCAGACCAGGCGGCGCCTTCGACCGCGACGCCGCCAAGCGGATCAAGCACGCAGCACCTACTTCGGCCAGGAGCTGGTCGCCCGCCCGCGCCGGCTGGCGCTGATGAACCTCTACCTGCACCAGGTCGAGCCGCACATCACGCTCGGCGACTCGATCTACGAGACGCCGACGCAGCCAGCGCTTCGACGTGATCCTCACCAACCCGCCGTTCGGCACCAAGGGCGCGAACCAGGCGCCGGACCGCGACGACTTCGTCGTCGAGACGAGCAACAAGCAGCTCAACTTCGTTCAGCACGTCCTGACCATCCTGAAGCCCGGCGGCCGGGCAGCCATCGTCGTGCCGGACAACTGCTGTTCGCCGACCAGGCCGGCGAGGTGTTCGAGATCCTGATGGAGGACTGCGACGTCCACACGGTCCTGCGCTGCCCGCGCGGCACGTTCAGCCCCGTACACCGAGGGCACGAAGACCAACGTCATCTTCTTCACCAAGGGCGAGCCGACCGAGACGACTCTGGATCTACGACGCGCGGGCGAACGTCCCGAAGATCACCAAGAAGAGCCGGCCGCTGACCGCCGCGCACTTCGCCGAGTTCGAGCGGTGCTACGGCGACGATCCGAACGGCCGCGCGCAAGCGGTCCGAGGCGGACTCGCCCGACGACCGCTGGCGCAGCTTCACGCTCGACGAGGTCAAGCGAGCGCGACTACAAGCTCGACAGCTTCAAGTGGCTGCGGGACGAGGAGCTCGACGATCCCGACGAGTTCTCGAGCCGGAGGAGCTGGTGACCGACGCGATCGCCGAGCTTCAGGCGGCCGTCAGCGAGCTTCACGAGCTACAGAAGTTGCTCGATCCGGCCGAGGTCGCCGCTTGAGCCGCGCCGTGAGCGATCTGCCCGAAGGCTGGACCGCGCAGGCGCTCGGTCGCCATCGCTCGACTGCTGGCTCGGCGATGGGACTCGGGAAGACCACCATGGGGAACGTTGCGACGTCTGAGGGGCACCCATGGCTGACGCCAGACTGTTCAGCTGGGCGCATCCGAGACATCTCGGACGAGAGACGCTACCTTGCGGATCGCGGACCTGACGAGCGCGACGGTACGCAGTTCATGCCCGGCGATCTGCTCGTTGCGATGGCGGCGAGCCATCGGCTCGGTGGCGATCGGCAGCGAGCGCGGTGTACCTCAATCAGAAGTGCCGCTGCTTCGTGTCCTTGACCGCGCACGGGACATCGATTCTCTACCTCCGGTGCTTCCCGGCTACCTGCAATCGATCAAGCGGACGCTCGTCGAGCAACGGCTCACCGGCACGACTTTCAACGCACCTGCCGGGCATCAGCTGCGCAGACATCTTCCCATACCGCTCCCGCCGAGTTGGATGAGCAGCGCCGAGATCGCGGCCCGGCTGGACGAAATCGACGCCAGGAGAGCGTCGGTCGCGGACCGGCTAGCGGCGGCGCGCGCGATCATCGATCGCCTCCGCGCCGCCGTGCTCGCCGCCGCCTGCTCTGGCCGCCTGACCGCCGACTGGCGCGAGCTTCACCATGATGCCGTGTCCAAGGAGGCTGCGCGGCGAGCGGAACCCTCCGAATCGGCGCTTGGTGTGCCTAACACCTGTGCGCCAACGCGTGATCGATCGGTCACGTCGCGACCCGAATCACGAGCGGCCCGCACTACTCGACGCCGTACGACGGACGCGGCATCAGCACTTCGTACGGTCGCAAAACGTGACGACCGCTGAAGCTCGATTGTCCTTCCGCCATGCCGTCATCCATCACCGGATGAGTTCCACGAGCCGCTCATAGATGTCAGCAACTGAGCTCGCGAGACTTCCTCGTCACGTTCGGGTCGGTGCCACACCGAGGTGATGCGCCGTGCTCCATGCCCGTGCCGGACACTTCGTGTGTCCGAACGTTCACTCAATTCGCTTGCCAACGTCGATCTTCGCCCGGCCACGTGATATCTGGCCGCCGTTTCTCACCCGTCTTCTTGCAAGGTAGCCGGTACTGTCGAAGATCATGCTACGGCCGAGACAGACCCCATCTGCCCAAGGCGTGTCAACACCAAAGCTGCGCGAGGCGATCCCTGATCGCGACCGCCACCCGACGACCGAGCAGCGCGAGATCGTACGACAGGCCCATCGCAGCTCCTCATGCGCTTCGGCCCGCCTAAGCACGTCGATTGATGCCGGTGATGCATTCACCTGGCGCGTGACGCCCGAGCGTCGATGGCGCGCCGGCGTTTCATAGGTCGATTCCAGTAGGCGCGGCGCCTCGTCTGTCTCGCAACGTCCGCCACTGCGGCACGAGAATCATCTGGCTGACCGGGCCTTATCGACCTCGGACGGGGGTCCACCCGGTAGCCGCTTCCCCCATCCCAGATCATGTGCCAGCGGACCAGGCGCTCAAGTGCAGCGTCGATCTCGGCAACCGTGCCGGTTGGCCACCCACTCGGGATGCGGTCTCGTGCTTCCGCGGCATGCCATTCGTGTTCTGGTGGCTCCTCGCCGATTGCGCGGAGGACGGACTGTTCAAGCGTTGTCGGGGGCGGCCCGACCAGGGCGAGGTGGATGTCGGGAATTGGGCGCATAAGATCCATCATCCATGTGTGCAGCGTTTGGGTGCTCAGGCCCGTCAGTCGAGCGATCTCCCGGACCTTGATCCCCGTCTCACGTGCAGGGCCGACAAGTCGCCGGACCCGTTCGCGATTCCAACTGTCGTCCCGCATCAGGCGCTCCCGCTCCGTTCCAAGCGCCAACAGTTGATCCTCGATCATGCGGCGTCGGTCCAGGTCGTCTCTCGTGGTGCTCACGCGACGAGTGTATGTGGCATGAGGCCATACGTCAAGAGCTTGACTATTAGTAGAAGACACCTGACAGAGCGCTGCGGCTCGAGATGAAGGAGGCCGACATGATCCGTCTCGTGATGCCCCCATACTCGCCTCGTGACCACCGGTGATGGGATCCAACTCGTAAGCACGGTATTCGCGGCATTGGCCGCGATCGGTTCGGGCGTCGCCGCATGGGTCATGTACAAGCAGTGGGCGGGGATGCGGACTCCGGCGCTCAGCGTCGACATCGCGGAAGTGCATCCGAAGCGGACGCTCTACCTGACTGCCGTCAACTACGGCGGCCCCGTCAAGAAGGTCTGCTTCGCGATAATCGAAGGCGAGCAGGCGTGCCTTGGCTTCCTTCCGCCTCACGGCTTTCTCGGTCCTGGGGAGCGAGCCAGGCTCCAACTCGGTCTTGACGCCACCGATGACGCCGCCATCGCGGTTGTCTACGGATTCGACCTGGACGGCAACACGGTCTACGCGTGGGCTGCCAACGGCAAGAATGGCAAATGGCCCGCGCGCACTACGCGCTTGCGGCGGCGCCCTACCGACCTGAGCGCCGTGAACATCCTTCAGCGGTTCTATCCGGACGCCAGCGATCCGACGACTCTTGAGTTACGCGCGAGTGCGCTCGTCGACTAACTGATGAGTCACCGCCACGACCGCCCTCTACGGATTCGATGGATCGTCAGTGCTCAGCGCTTCGGGGAGCCGCCGTTGTCCCCGCGCTTCTCCATGTTGAAGATTGTCTGGGGGAGCTTCGGCAGCGTTCCGGGCGCCGGGATCTTCGGCTTCGGCTGAGGGGCCGGCTGGCTCTTGGGATCGGGCGTAGCCATGATCTAGGAGGCTAGCGCGGCGGCCAGCGCCAGTCCAAGCGTCTCGATGACCAGCGCCGCGAGCGATCCTGCGAACCAGCGGGTGAGCGTGTCGACGACGCTGGCGTTCTCGGCCCGGCGTTCGTCGAACGCATCGGCCAATGTAAGGTCGATGCCGGGCTGGTCGAGGATGTCGTTCTTAACAGCTCGCGGTACGTCTCGCCCGCTTTGACGCTGAAGCCGAGTCTGCGCGGCCGGAGCAGGTTGACGGTGCATACGAGTACACCGATCGCACCAGTGATGCCGAGGTAGGCCGCGAAGACCTCAACGACGCCGTGCGGATGGTTGTCGCGGAACACCGCGTGCGCAAGCAACGACGGGACGACAGCGCCGGCCGCGAGGATCGCCGAGGCGCGGCCGCGGACCTCCGAGACCTGGCGCTCCTGCTCACCCAGGGCCTCGACGCCGAGCGTGTAGATCCGTTCCTCAAAGTCCGCCACATCACCAGGATGGCGCGGCGCGCGGACAAGTCATCCCTCTCGGCGCGTTTGGTAGCGCCGAATGGTAGCGCCGACCGGATCACCACCTACCCGCGCCGCTCGGACAAAGAAAAAGCCGCGGATTACCAGGGCTTTCACGCGAAGCGGCTGAAGGGACTCGAACCCTCGACCTTCTGCATGGCAAGCAGACGCTCTAGCCAACTGAGCTACAGCCGCGCGGGCGCCGAGTATAGCCCGCCGGGACGGGGCGCCGGCGGCGGCCGCTAGCTCGAGAGAGCGGTCCTGAGCAGCAGGATGACGACGACCACGGCGACGACACCGGCCGCCAGCGCGACGAGCGACGCCCGCGAGGCGCAGGCCGATCCGGGTGGACGGCGAGGGAGAGGGCGGGGTGGCGTTCGGGGGCATCGGGGCTCCTGGGGCAGGGGGATCAGCCGTCGGCCTGGTCGACGATCAGCGCGGAGAACGGCGCGGCCGCCGGGGGGGTGACCGAGAACTGCAGGCCCCAGCTGCCGACCATCACCAGCGCCGGCGCCGAGCGCGAGTACACGCCCGGCTGGCGTCTCGGCGCAGCTGGTACTGCTGCTGGGGCATCTGCATCTCGAGGTGGTTGAGGGTGATCGTGACGGTGGCGCCGGTGACCGGCCGGCCGCCCTGGGTGATCCGCAGCGCGAACGAGTCGGGTGCCGCCGCCTTGTTGGGGCTGACGAGCACCTGCAGCAGATAGCCGGCCCGGTGCACGGTCTCGACCACGCGGCCCGGGCCCGACCTGGGCCAGCGGCCGAGTTCTCGCAGCGCGAACGCCGGCGGCGGCGGGGCGAGGCTGGAGAGCACCGCGGCGACGAACATCGTGCCGCGACCACGACGACGACCTCGCCGCTGACCAGCCGCCGCAGCAGCCGCGCGGCCGGCGCGCCGAGCTCGGGATGCTCGCGCGCGGCCACCAGCCGCGGCCTGGTGCGCAGCAGGTTGCCCGGCGGCGATCGCCATCGCGGCGATCAGCAGCCCGGTCTTGACGAGGATCGCCGACCCCGAAGCCCGTCTCCCACAGGGCGTTGACCGCGGGCATGTGGTCGATCGGTCTCGCCGATCCCGGTCGCGGCCAGGAGCACCACCGAGACCGAGGGCGACGGTCGAGAAGCGCGGCACGATCGACGGCCAGCCCGCCGACCCGCGTCGCCGCGCGGCGAGCGCCGACCACGAGGACCAGCAGCCCGACCAGCCCGCCGATCCACACCGAGCCCGAGGCCAGGTGCAGCCAGTCAAAGGCCATCGTCAGCCCGCGGGGCGAGGTCTGGCCGGGTGCCCGGCGGCGCCGGGGACGAGCAGCACCGCGGCGGCCGCCAGCAGCGCGCCGGTGGTGGCGGCCAGCTCGGCGATCGAGCGACGCCGCGCGGTCGGGGCGATCGACCCGCAGCGCGATCCAGCCGGCCACGCAGAACAGGGCGAAGCAGAGCTCGAGGTCGACGTATGCCGCGCCCGAACGCGGTCACCCGGAACAGCGGCACGAGCGCGCCCAGATCGAACACCGAGCGCAGCGAGTCGTTGGCGGTGGAGAAGTCCAGGTAGACGGGAATCGCGATCAGCCCGACCAGCGAGGCGACCATGAACGCGATCGACAGCGGCCGCAGGCTCGTACGCCGGGCACGGCGCGACCAGCCGGCCGCGCGATCAGCAGCCGCAGGGCGAGCAGGCCGATCGGCGCCATCACCGACGACGAACATCAGCCAGCGCGCGATCAGCAGCTGGGGCGTGACCGCGGTCGCCGAGATGCTCGGGACCTGGAACTGGGGCGCCGGGCCCGGGTTGGGCCCGATCGCGTAGGTGAAGGCCCCCTGGACCGGGTGGCCGTCGACCGAGATCGCGCGCCAGTAGATCAGGTACCAGCCCTCGAGCAGCCGGGGCCGCAGCGGGCACGACGCAGCGTGTCGGGGTTCGACCGGCGAGCGCTGCGCCGGCCCGGTGGTCTCCTGCGTGCCCGTCGGCGTTGGTGACCGAGATGATCGCGAACCGGGGCTCGACCGCCTCGTCGTAGGTGAGCTGGACGTTGGCGGGCGGCGCGTTGAGGACGACGCTGGCCGCCGGCACGGTCCTGACCAGGTACGCGTGCGCGCCGGCCGGGCGCGGCACCGCGCAGCGCCGCGGCGCAGCGCGGCCAGCGATCAGCGCGGCCCGCACGCGCGGCCGTGGCTCATGCCAGCGTCGCGTCCCGCGACGCCGCCAGCGAGCGCGAAGCCCGCCGGCGCCGAGGCCGAGCACGCCGATGACGAGCGCGACGATCGTCAGCGTCGAGGTGCCGCCGCCGCTCATCGAGCGTGACGGCGTCGATCGTCGGCGCCGGCGCGGCCGAGGACTCCGGCCCGGTCCAGTTGACGATCGAGCCGTCGGAGTAGGTCTGCTGGACGCTGAACGTGTAGGTCTGGGCCGAGGCCGGCTGGGCCAGGAACTGAAACAGCGAGTCCTCGCCGGTCGGGGTCCGGCCGCCGGTCCAGGTGACCTTGGTGACCACGGCGTTGTTGCCCGCGCCCGCTCTGGTGCGACCTGCTGGGTCCAGCCCGGGGGCGGCGGCGCGAACGAGTCGATCCCGAACCCGGCCGGGACGGTCATGCACGACCTTGCTCGTGGTCACGCCGCTCTTCTCGGTCGGCACCGCCAGGCTGTAGAGCTGCAGCTGGCCCGCCAGCGAGACGGCGGGGCTCACGCGGGCGTGGGCGCCGGCCAGCGCCGGGAGGCTGAGCCCCGCGCAGGCGGTGACCGCGAGGGCTCCGGCGATCCGGCGCCCCCGGGCCAGGGCTGATCTTCTCTTCACGTGTTCCTCCAGGCGGACGGGTCGGGACGGCGGACGCCGGGTGGCGCCCGCGAAGACGGCATCCGACCCGCGGCCGACCGCGCCGATCCGGGCGGGTCGCGTGCCAGCGGGGCGGTGCCGGCTCAGGCCGGAGGGCCGCGTCCCGACCAGCCCGCGGCGAGCGGGGCCGGCGGCGGGGTGAAGGGCACGATGGCCCGAGCGGGGGTGGCGGACGGGCGCGGGCGCGCTCGCGGCGCGGTCATGCCGCTGGGCTACGCCGTCGAGCACCCAGCGGGCGCCGTGCAAAAGCGCCGCCAGCACGAGGCCGATGGCGGCCGCGGCCGGGATCGCCCACCAGCCCCCGTAGCCGAAGATCCCGGCCAGCCCGGCGGGGTGCCCGGTGGCGAGCAGCCCCTCGAGGAACTCCTGGAGTACGTAGACGCCGAGCAACCCGGCGGCACACAGCAGCCACAGGAGCGCGAAGGACGCGGCGAAGCGGCCACCGCGAGCGCTGGCCGGCGAACGCCTGACCGAGGCTGCGCAGAAAGCCGCCGATCGCCAGGCCGATCGCCAGGACGATCCACGGCGTCACCGAATGCAGGTAGCTGTGGCCCTGGCGCGCGAGCTCCAGCCCGGACTGGCTGCCGAAGGCCAGCCAGTAGCGGAGCTGATGGACTCCGAACGCGGCCGCTGGCACCAGCAGTGCGGGGGCCACTCGCCGGAGCAGCGAGGGAGGATCAGACCGCGCTGACATCGGGAGCCAAACATACACCGCGCCCACCCGTCACCGCGACGGCGGCCGCGGCTCAGCGAGCTCCCAGGCCTCGTCGTCCTCCCCGGCGGCGAGCTGCTCGTCGGGGTCGTCGCGCCGGCTGAGCGGCGGCGCGCACGAACAGGAGCAGCAAGGCCGCGCCGGCCGACAGCGCCACGACGGCGGTGAGGCGGGCCACGACCGCCGGCAGGGCGATCAGGACGTAGCCGTCGCGCAGGGTCGGGATGAGCTCGATCCCGCACCAGACGGCGGCACAGCCGATCACAAACGAGGCGAAGGAGCCCGCGCGCCCGGTCGCGACCCGCCTGGCGCAGGCCGCCACGAAGGCCAGCCAGGCGACGAGCTTGACGACGCCGTAGGCGCTCACCGAGGGACGCGCGTGCAGCTCGAGCCCGACCGCCGCCAGCGCGATCGCCACGAGGGCAGCCGCCTGCAGCCAGCGCGCCAGCCGAGCATCGAGCTCGGGCCGCCGCAGCCTCCAGGCAGCCAGAAGGCAGGCCAGCGCCACCACGATCGGCCAGAACCAGACGAGCGAGGGGCGGGGCGAGTAGTACAGGCCGCCGGAGATCGCCGCCGGCGCGCCGTTGAGCACGACCGGAATCCGCCAGCGGCCCACGAGCTGGCCCCGGGCGCCCGGTCACCGTGGCCAGGGCGTGCAGGCGCCCGTCGTGCCAGTCATAGCTGTGTGCACTCGAGACGGCCTGCCAGCTCGGCCGGGTGGCCGCGGTCAGACCAGCCGGCGGGAGTCTCGGCGACCGGGGTGAGGTTGAGGTAGTACATCGCCGAGTTGGTGTTGACCGCCACCCCGGCGGGGGTGAAACGCAGATAGGCGCGCCGCGATAGTCGACGACGATGAGCGTGTCGCGGCCGGGACGCTGAGCCACATCCGCTGGTCGCCGTCGACCGCTTTGGCCACCGTGCCCGCCGGAGTGGCGACCACCCGGGCCAGATAGCTGGAGGCGACCGGGGCCACGGGACCGTGCGCGGCGGCGCTCGCCGGCAGCGCCCCGAGCCCGGCGCCGGCGAGGGCGAGCCTAGCGCCCAGTACCTTGTCGCCGTGGCGACTCGCGATCTGCACCCGGCGAGCATGGCCGACGTGACTCTACGCCCGCGCGCTCGGTCGCCCTCCGCCGGGCGCGAGGGCGCTGGCCGCCTGGCGATCGCCCTCACCCTGGCCCTGGCTCTGCTCGCGCCGATCGCGGCGCGGGCCGACGGTGACCCCGCGAGCGACGTGCTCGCCGTCCAGTCGCTCTTCCTGCCTCAGGACGCCAACGCCGGCGCGGCCAGGCCGGCAGCTCGGCGCGCTGCTCACCGAGGCCGCGCGGACCGGCTATCCGCTCCGCGCCGCGCTGGTGGCCTCGCCGGCCGACCTCGGCTCGGTCACGGCGCTGTGGCGCCAGCCGGCCAGCTACGCCCACTTCCTCGGCGTCGAGCTCAGCCTCGTCTACCGGGGCCCGCTGGTCGTCGTGATGCCCAACGGCGTCGGCTACTACGACGCCGCCCACCCATCCGCCAGCGCCGGCTGCCCTCGACCGGTCTGCCCGCGCCCGGCCGCGCAGCTGACCGGCGCCGCCCTCACCGCGGTCGAGAAGCTCGCTCAGGCCGCCGGCCACCCGCTCGCGCTGCCCGCCGCCACCGCGCCGCCCAGCGCCGCTCCGGCGGGACCTCGCCGCTGGTCTGGATCGTGTTCGCGGCCGGCCTGATCCTCATCGCCGCCGCGTGGACCGCCAGCCTGCGCGCCCGCCCGCTGCGCGCCGGGCCGGCTCAGCCGCCCAGCGCGTAGGTGCTGATGTCCCCGTCCAGCGACCCCTGGCGAATCGTACTGGCCGGTGTGCACCTACACGACCTTGCCGGCCGCGTTGATGAAGATCGTCGTCGGCAGGCCCTCGATGACCGCGAGCGGGCTGAGGTCCGAGCTGGTCGGTGCGGTAGCTGGGATAGCCGACCGGATGCTGGGCGAGGAACGTGCGGGCGTCGCCCGGCGAGTCGTTGGTGTCGGCCCCCAGGAAGGCCACGCGCTTGCCCGTACCGCGCCGAGGCGGCGGCGAACAGCCCGAACTCGCTCTGGCAGGGCACGCACCACGAGGCCCAGGCGTTGATGACGATCGGGATAGCCGCGCAGCGCCTGGATCGCGCGCCGCCAGGCCGGCCTCGGAGCCCAGCAGCTGGCCGGCCTGCTGGTGCAGCGCGGCCAGCGGGGCCGGCGAGCCCGCCAGCTGAGCGGCGATGCCGGCGGCGCTCGTGGGCGCCTGCGGCGCCCGGGCCAGCGCGTGCGCGGACCTGGGCCTGCAGCTCGGGCGCGCTGGGCCAGCCGGAGGTCGACACCTGCCAGTACCAGAGGATCTGCCCGGTCGCCGAGGTGAGCACGAACCACGGCTGCCCGGCACCTCGTAGCCGTCGGCGACGCGGCCGGTGCGGTCCACGCCGACCGGATAGGTCGAGCGGCTGCGGCAGGTCGCGCGAGGAAGCTCGGCAGCGCCGCCGGCGACGGCTCGACGCTGCCCTCGTCGACCGCGGTCAGCGCCGGCAGGCCCCAGCGCGGCGCTACGCGGCATACGCGTTCGAGCGCGCTCATGTGACCGGCCAGGCTCGTCGTCTCCCGCGATCCCACGTGGCGAAGAACAGAGAGAGGCGCGGCGTGCCCGGGCCCGAGCGTGACGCTGCCGCCGCCGGCGCGCGGGAGGCTGACGGAGTCGCTCGGGCGAGATCGCCGGCGATCGGCGCGTAGGAAGGTCGGAGTGCACCCGCGGGTGACCGGGGAGCAGCCGCGAGCTCTCCTGGGCCAGCAGCTGCCCGAGCTGGCCGATCGCCGAGTAGGACTGCTGGGTCATGTAGACCTTCTGCTCGGCCCCGTCGGGGCCGATGATCATCAGCGCCGGGGTGTGGGCGATCAGCCCGCGCTGGATGTCGGCCTGCGATGGCATAGGACTTCCAGACGCGGCGCAGCTGCGGCAGCGATGCCGGTGAGGAAGTGCCAGCGGCCGAGCATCCCGTGCAGCTGGGAGTAGGAGAGGACGTCCTCGAGCGTGATCGCCGCCGGGTTGGCGTCGACGCCGAGCAGCTGGACCCGGGAGCCGGCCGGCGCCGAGCATCGCCTTGGCGTCGAGCATCGCCGTCGTGGTCAGCGGGCAGATCGTCGTGCACGTGGAGTCGGTGAAGGCGAGGATCACGACCTTGCCGCGGAACGAGTGCAGCGACACCGGCC
The DNA here is from genome assembly GCA_963821795.1 of uncultured Alphaproteobacteria bacterium. Lineage (GTDB taxonomy): Bacteria > Pseudomonadota > Alphaproteobacteria > ATCC43930 > CGMCC-115725 > AP-15. Next base: position 13,191 of record CAWGFH010000018.1, on the reverse strand, counting down.
GGCCGGACTCGTCGGCCAGCGTGAAGTCCGCCGCCGCGTGACCGACAGCGTCGTGCCGGGGTCGAGGTTGGGGTTGGTGGCCAGCGCCTGGGCGGGGCTGGCGTCGGCGGTGCCCGAGCCGCTGAGCGCCCGCACGGCCCCGAACACGACACCGGCCGCGACCACCGCGGCGACCGTCAGCGGGACGAGCGGACGCGCGCCGGGCCGCGGCCGCGAGGCCGAGCGATCGCCAGGCCGCCGGCGCGCCGGCGCACGAGCGACCGGGCGCCCGCCAGCCAGCCCGGCCACGGCGAGGACGAGCACGGCGATCAGGGCGACGCGGCTGTCGTTGCGCGCGCCGCCGGGTTGGTGGCGCCGCGCTGCGCGCTCGGCGCGGTCGGCCGGCGCGGGCGTGGCCGGTGCGGCTCGCCGCCGGGCCCCCGGGAGCGAGCGCGCTCACCGCGCTGCTCGGTCGCCCGCAGCAGCCCGGCGCTGCCGGCGCCGATCGGCACCCGGCGCAGCCTGGCGCCGCGGCCGCGGCCGCGGCCGGATGGCCGGGCCAGTTGAAGCCAAAGCCGTTGGGCATGACCACGAGCAGCCGCTGCTTGTAGGCCAGCGACAGCTCGAGCCCGAGAAAGCGCGCGTAGGCCTGGGGCTTGCGCCACAGCCCCGTGACCGCGCCGAGGTCCTGCGGTGAGGCGATCACCGCGACGCGGAGCGGCCACCCCGCTCTTGGCGGCGTGGGCCAGGCTGGCGCCCAGCTGTGCCTGCTGGGCGATCGAGAAGCCGGCGTCGGTGCCCACGAACAGGTTCTCGTAGACGAGCACGTCGCTGCCCGGGTCCCCGTCGGCCCGAGCCAGCGCCGGCGGAGACCAGCGCGACGAGCGCCACCAGCAGGGCCAGCCACCGGCGCCGGGCCAGAACGCGCACCGAGATTGTCTGTGCTGCATTGCCACCCGGCTAGATCATGCCAGCCGCGGCGCGCGGCCGGCCCGTCCGGCGCCGCGCGCTCAGGCGACGGCGGTCTGGGCCCGCTCCCAGCCCTGGCGCAGGAGCGCCAGCAGCTGATCGGGCGGGTGGGCCCCCGAGGCGCCCAGGGCGCGATCGACCACGAACGTCGGCACCGCCCGGATCCCGAGCTGCTGGGCGGTCAGCTCCTCGTCGCGGACCTCGTCGGCGAAGCGGTCGCCGGCGAGCAGCTCGCTCACCTCCTCGGCCGGCAGCCCGACCTCGGTGGCCAGGCGCTCGAGCGTGGCCGGGTCGCTGATCAGCTCGCCCTCGCTGAAGTAGGCCCGCAGCAGCCGTTCCTTCATCGCGCCCAGCCCGTGCTGGCGCGCCAGGAGCGATCATGCGGTGGCCGTCGAACGTGTTGCCGCTGCGGGCGAGGTCGAAGCGAAAGTCCAGCCCCTCTCCGGCGGCCATCTCGGTCAGCTGCTGCTGGGAGCGCGCGGGCCTGCTCGACGCTCATCCCGTACTTCTCGGCCAGCCGCGCGGCCAGCTCGCCCTCGCGCTCGGGGGCGCGGCCGGGTCCAGCTCGAAGCTGCGGACGTGACCGTGACCTCGTCGCGGTGCTCGAACTCGGCCAGCGCGGCCTCGAAGCGGCGCTTGCCGATGTAGCACCAGGGACAGGCGATGTCAGACCAGATCTCGACGTCCATCTCCGCGCCTCGACTCTAGCCCGGCGCCGGCGCGCGCCGACGCCACGAGGCCCGGACACCCACCGGTGACCGGCGTCAGCGCCGCGGGGTCCCGGTCGCCGGGAGCCGGGCTCCGCCACGACGACGCGATCGCGGCCCACGCGCTTGGCCCGCAGCAACGCCGCGTCCGCTCGCTGCACGAGGCGGTCGAAGTCGTCGAGGGAGTCTTCGGCCGTGGCGACGCCGGCGGAGACCGTCAGGTCGGCCTGCGGGCCGAGCCGGGCGGTCCGCACCGCTGCGTTGATCCGCTCGGCCAGGCCTCGCGCCTGGGTGGCGTCGGTGCGGGGCAGGATGACCGTGAACTCCTCGCCGCCGGTGCGGCAGACGAGATCGCCGGCGCGCGTGTTGCCTTGCAGCACCTCGGCGAAGCGCCGTAGCGCCTCGTCGCCGGCGCCGTGGCCGAAAGCGTCGTTGATCGACTTGAAGGCGTCGATGTCGAAGTAGGCGATCGAGGTCGGCTCGCCGTGGCGGCGCCCGTCCTCGAGGGCGGCCCGGAGCACGGCTTCGCAGTGGCGACGGTTGGCCAGGCCGGTGAGCTCGTCGGTGAGCGCCTGGGTGCGCAGCTGCTCGCGCTGAGACGAGTTGGCGTAGGCGATCGCCGCCAGCGAGGCGAAGCGCTCGATGAGGATCATCTCCGCGGGGGTGAAGATCACGTCCTCGGCGAACTCGGTGTCGGTGGCCTCGCGCCACACGTTGAGGGTTCCCTGGACCCGCTCGCCGACGCGCAGCGGGGCGACGAGGATCGACTCGACCTCGTTGACCGGAGTGCCGGGCATCACGTGGGTGAGCACCGGGTCGTCGGGGCCGCGATAGACGAGCTCGCCGGACAGGACGGCCGCCCCCGTGGCCGAATCGTCCAGCGGCGGGCGGGAGTTCAGGGTCTGCTCGAGGTAGCTGCCGGTGGCCAGCAGCGGGACGCAGACGCGCTCGGTCCAGTCGACCTCGTAGACCACGAGGCTCGTGTACGGGACGATCGGCGCGAGCGCATCGGCCATCGCCTGCAGCGTCGCCTCCAGCGACTGCGCGGCGAGGATGCCCGCGGTGGCGTCGATGATCGCCTCCAGGCCGGCGACGACGAGGCGTTCATCACCCGCACTGTCAGCACGCGCCGAGCTCGTGGTGGGGGGAAGAGTGATTCCGGTCACGGTCCATGACCATGATCGGACGCGCAGCGGCGATGCTTGAGTTCGGAAAGAGCGGCGAGGATCGGATACCTGGGTTCGACGGGGCGATGCGCGATCGGGCTAGGCACCCGGTAGACATGCCCGCACGACCCCTCGGAGCGTTGTCGAGGGCCGGCGCACCCAGAGGATCGTGACGGTGCCCACACGTTCTACCTGCGAGTGCAGGCGGCGGGCGCTTCTGAGCACCCCGGGTTCCAGCCCGTCCGCCTTCCTGATGTCCGGTAGAAGGCGATCAGCGCGCCATTGGGAAGGTACCCCGCGATCAGCTCGCCGTCCGGACTGTTCGGGGTGGCCAGCGGCGGCAGGGCTGCGTTGCCGATCGTCCGCACGTGGCGCGATGTCAGGCAAGCCTGCGTTGCTTCGATCGTTGCCGTCACTCGCCGAACGGCGGCGCCGAGGTGCAGGGGTGCGAGCCTTCGACACACCGTGGAGCGCTCGAGTGAGCTCGCGGTCTGTGCCGCACGCGCGAGCCTGGCCGGACAGCGGAACTGCCGGCCGTCGACGAGCACGAATACGCACGACGGCTTCGTCGTCTGCCCGTGGGTCCCGGCCTCGGTGCAGCTGGCGTTGACCGCCTGCGAGTAACTCGTCTCAAGCGCCGTCCCACGGATGTTCGAGCGGCTCCCAGATGTGCCACAGCCCGCGACGACCACAGCGACGGCCCCAGCGAGAGCCCATCGGCCATGAGGGCGCACCTGGACATGATCCCACGGCATCGAGAGCGTCGCCTCGGGCTCGTTCGGACACTCTGGACGGGTGGCGGTGAAGGCGACGACCGGAATCGAACCGGTGTAGACGGCTTTGCAGGCCGCTGCGTAGCCACTCCGCCACGTCGCCGAGGGCGCGAAGGGTAGCGCGGCGGGGCGCCGGGGCCGGGGGCGACCGCCGGCGCTCAGGCGACGGCGCAGCAGGACGCCGTTGCCCGACGGGTCGCGGACGCGCGGCGATGCCCTCGGGCGCGGCTCGGCGGCCACGCCGGCCCCGCGCACGCGCTCGAGGACCCGCGTCGAGCTCGGCGCCGTCGGGCAGCGACGACCTCGTAGGGGCGCAGGCCGACCGCGCCGGGCGGTGGCGGGCCGGCGCCGCGGCTGTTCCAGGTGTTGAGCCCGAGGTGGTGGTGGTAGCCGCCGGCGGACACGAACAGGGCGCCCGGGTAGCCGCGGACGATCACGTCGAAGCCGAGCACGCCGCAGTAGAACGCCTCGGTCTCGCGCAGCTCGGAGACCTGGAGGTGGATGTGCCGATCTCGCGTGCCGGCGGGCGCGGCGGGGGGCGGACCGGCGGCGTGGCGAGCTCGCCGAGCGACGCGCGAGGTCGAGCGGCAGCGTCGCCATCTCGAGCTGGCCGTCGGCGGCGCCAGTCCTCGCGCGGCCGGTCGCGGTAGATCTCGATCCCGTTGCCGTCGGGATCCGACAGGTACAGCGCCTCGCTGACGAGGTGGTCCGAGGCGCCGTCGAGCGGCCAGCGCTCGGCGAGCCGGGCCAGGGCGATGCGCGAGCTCACGCCGGGAGGGCAGCAGCACCGCGAGATGGAACAGGCCGGTCGCCCGGGGGTCCAGCCGGCGGCGCGCCGGTCGGCCCGCACCGCCGACCAGGGCGCCGCTCGCCAGCCGGGCCAAAGCCGAGCGCGCCGGGCGCGGTCTCCCGGGCGGACAGGCCGAGGACGTCCTCATAGAAGGCGCGGGAGCGGCCGAGGTCGGAGACCGTGAGCGCGACGGCGCCGATCTGGGTCTCGGGCGCGATCTCGGGGGCTGGTTGCCGTCACCGGCGCTGAGCTTACGCTGGCCATCTCATCCTCTTTCCGGTGCCCGAGCGGAGTGAGGTGAGCGACGAGGCGGTCGCCGTTCCTGCTCCAGCAATTGTTGCGTAGACAACAATATAGCGGAAAGTAATTGTGAGGTCAAGTATCGTCTCGGCCAATCGCACGGGTGGCCGCGGGTCAGGGCTCGCGGCCCCCGGCGAGGCCGGCGTCTTGGCGCGGGCGGCGACTCGGAGACGGTGCAGCTGCCCTCGCCGGGCGCGCCCGGGAGGCGGCTGAGCAGGGAGGCGAGCTGCTCGATCTCCTCGGCGAGAAGTGCTCGAGGAACAGGCGCTGGATGCTCGCGCACATGCGAGCAGCCGGCCTGGCGGAGCTTCTCGTAGCCGGCATCGGTGAGCTGGGCGTAGGACACGCGGGCGTCGTTGGGGCAGGCGACGCGCTCGATCAGCCCGGCGGCGACGAGGCCATCGACCAGCCGGGTGATCCCCGAGCGGGTCAGCATCGTGCGCTCGGCCAGGGCCGACATCGGAAGCTGGCGGTCAGGGGACTGGGCGAGGTAGAGCAGGACCTCGTAGTCCCGAGCGGTGATGCCGTGCTCGGCCACGAGCTCGGCGTCGAGCCCGCGCACGATCGACGCGTGGCTCTGCAGATAGCTGCGCCACGCCTCGAGGGCCGCGCCCTCGAGCTGTCCTTGAGCGAGAGTGTCCATGCCATATATCCTAGTTGACAGGTCAACGTTCTGGGACGGCGGCGTCTCTAGACTGGCTGCGGCGATGCTGCCCCGCATCCTCACCGCCTGGTGGGCCGGCTGCCTCGTCGTGGGCGCGAGCGCGTGCGGCAGCGTCACGTCCTCGAGCACGAGCCCGACCCGAGCCGCGGGCGCCGTCACGATCGCACCCGTCCGCGGCAGGCCCACGACCCGCTTCACCGTGCGCTTCCAGGCGCCGGATGCGACGGCCGCGGTGGGCCGCCAGCAGACCCTGTATTCGATCGCCGTGACCGGGGCGGCGGGCCCCCCGGGCGGATGCGTGGGAGCACGGACGATGCCCGCGGGCGCGGCCACGAAGGGAGCGCCGGTGACGGTCACCCTCGACCCGGCGAAGCTCGGGGGGGCGTGGTGCCCGGGCGCGCACAGCGCACGGGTGGTGGAGACCGCGGTCCCCGTCTGTCACCCGGGGTTGATGTGCCCCCAGTACGTGCGCGTGATCCGCACCGTCGGTACCGCGACCTTCACCGTCTCGAACTCGACCTGACGGCCGTCAGTGCGTGGCTGGCCTTGACCAGCGTCGAGAGCAGCGAACCCGGCCGGCAGCCGGCGATCGCCGGCAGATGGTAGGCGGCCACCGTCGCGGCCGGACGCGCTCAGCACCAGCGAGCCCGCGCCCACCGCCGGGCCGTAGACGACGGTCTCACCGCCGGCTGCCCGAGCCCGGCGAAGGGGGTAGATGTCGCCCCGGGTGTGGAAGCCGACGCTCTCGGCGGGGATCCGCAGCACGCCGTAGATCGAGCAGCTCGGGGTTGGCGCTGCACTGGGCGGCGGCGCTGAAGGCCAGCGGGCCGGGCATCTGGCGCGGGTAGAAGCTGCTCGCACCTGAGCCCAGCAGCGCCTCGAGATCGTTGTAGACGCGGCCGTGAAACGCGTAGCGCTGGGTGGCGACGCGGAAGCGCTGGCCGTTGGGCAGCGTGCCGCTCGCCAGCACCCGGACGCCATTGGTCAGATCGTGGATGGTGGCGAAATCGCCCCCGACGGTGCTGCGCCCCGGACCGGAAGGTGGCGGCCGCCGGCCCGAGGCGCCGCACGCCCCCAGCATCAGCGCGAGCGTCAGTGCCCAGGCCAGACGAACGGTCATCGGGCGGCTCAGTGACGACGCCGGCGGCGCTTGCCCGTGACCTGCCACGGACCCGGGGTGAAGTCGAGCACGAGGTTGACCAGCCAGATGATCAGCGTCGCCTCCAGGAGCGTCCCGAAGCCGTGGATGTGGAAGCCGCCGACGATCCCCGCGCGTGAGCACGAGCATCAGCATCGAGACGAGCAGCCAGGCGAACCCGAGGGTGAGGATCGCCGCCCGGCAGCGTGCCAGCGCAGGATCGGCTTGAGAACGGTGTTGAGCACCCCGAACACGGCGGCCGCCGCCAGCAAGGCCCCGGCGCTGGAGACCAAGTCACCTTCGCCAGCACGCCCACGACGATCGCCAGCACGAGGGCGTTGGTCGCCAGGAGAGGCCAGCCGCACCGGCAGCGAGGGGTCAGACCGGCTGGGCCCGGTGATGGCCACGGGCACACGCTACCGCCTCGCACCGGGGGCGGTGATGCTCAGATCGTCGGAGATCTGCTCGGGCGGCCCTAGATGAAGATGATGTTCAAGACCACGACAATGGCGATCGCCCCGCCGCCGAGTAGCCACGGGGAGCGCCACCACAAGCGATCGCGCGCGTCGGCGTTGGCCTCGCGCTCGTCCTTGCCGGTGAGGCCCCAGACGAGCCCGCGGAGGTCCTCCTCGGGTTTGGGCTTGGTGACCAGCGAGACGGCCACGAGCACCACGGTGCCGACGACGAACGCCCAGATCGACTGCCAGAAGCTCCCGCTGAGCGCCGAGCCGAAGTGGAAGATGACGTGGTAGGCGCCCAGGCGGTTGACCGCGTACGCCGTCGCCGTGCCGGCGATCAGGCTGCAGAAGCCGCCCCAGCGCGGTCGCGCGCTTCCAGAACATGGCCACGATGAACGTCGTGAACAGCGGCACGTTGAAGATCGAGAACAGCGTCTGGATGTAATTCATCATGTTCGAGTAGCCCTTGGCGATGAACGCGGTGCCGATCGAGATGAGATCCCGCCGATCGTGATCAGCCGGCCCCACGCAGGTAGAACGCCTCGTCGCGGTCCTTCCAGACGTAGTCCTGCAGCAGGTCGTAGGTGACCACCGTGTTGAACGCGGTGACGTTCGCCGCCACCCGGCCATGAACGCCGCCAGCAGCGCGGCGATCGCGAGGCCCAGCATCCCCTCCGGGAACCATCGCCGATGAGCTGCGGGATCGCGGTGTTGTACTGGTTGCTCAGGCTCTTGCCGACGCCCAGGCCGTGCACCGTGGCCACCGCGATCAACCCCGGGAGAATGATGATCGCGGGCATGATGAGCTTCGGATAGGCCGCGATCAGGGCGTCGCCGCGCGGCCGACAGGTTGCGTGCCGACAGGGCACGCTGGACCTCGGCGAAGTTCGTCGTCCAGTAGCCGAAGCTGACCACGAAGCCCAAGCCGAACACGACGCCGATCCAGTTCGCCGTCAGCGGATTGGTCGGGTGGTGGATGCCAGGCCCTGCCAGGCGTGCAGGCCGGGGTTGCCGAGGGCGGGGAGGTGGTTGATCCGCTGCTCGAGGCCGTGCAGCCGCCGATCGCGTGCAGCGCGACCAACGTGAGGGGCACCAGCGCGGCGACGATCACGAAGAACTGGAGCACCTCGTTGTAGATCGCCGAGGTGAGCCCGCCGAAGGTGATGTAGACGAGCACGATGGCGGCGCCGATCAGGATCGAGCCGCCCACCGGCAAACCGAGCATGAGGTGGATGATGAGCGCCAGCGCGAACAGGTTGACGCCGCTGATCAGGACGGTGGCGATCGCGAACGTGACGCGTTGAACACGTGGGCCGCCTCGCCGAAGCGCAGACGCAGATACTCGGGCACCGACCTGACCTTGGCGCCGTAGTAGAACGGCATCATCACCAGCCCCAGGAACACCATCGCCGGCACGGCGCCGATCCAGTAGTAGTGCACGGCCGACACGCCGTACTGGGCGCCGTTGGCCGACTGCCCGAGGATCTCGAGCGCTCCGAGGTTCGCGGCCATGAAGCCAGGCCGGTGATCCACGCCGGGAGCGCGCGCCCCGACGGAGAAGTCGAGATCGGTCTTGATCGATAGTCGGGCGATGAACCCGATGCCCAGGACCACCACGAATAGATCGCGATGATCACGTAGTCGACCGCTCCGGGGTGCAGTCTGAGCATGAGCCTCTCCTTTCCGAGAGCTCCTACCCGACTCGACGGGTTTTGCATCACACCCCCGCGGCTACCTGCAGCTGGCTCGTCGCCACGACGTGGATTGCGGGGCCACGCCAGGCCTCGCCCGCCTTGCCAGCAATAGCCACCCCTCACACGCGACCACGTACGAATTACGCACGACGCAGAGGTGTGGCGTGCCATCCAGCATTACGATGCCCGCGTGGACAGCCGACACGGCCCCGCTCGCGACTCGATGGCAGCGGCGGTGCGCCGCCCCCTACTCGCTGTTGCGGTGCTGCTGGTGCTGTTGGCGTCGTCCGTGGCGTCGTGGTTCGGCCGCTCCGTCTGAACCTGTCCGGGACCTGGAAGTCGGTCTACCACTGCCACACGGGCTGGTGCGCGGCAGAAGATTTTCCGGCCGGCCCGTTCCAGCTTATGCAAGCCCCAGGTTCCTCGACGGTGACCGGCTCCGACGCGATCGGCACGCTGAGTGGCCATACGCTGCGGCTGCACTCGCGCGGCTCGAGTGGCTACACCTACATGGAGACGCTGACGATCTCCGCCGACGGAAGCTCCTGGACCGGGACACTGAGCGACTCGAACGGGACGTCCGGCACTGACACCGGTATCCGGCTCGACAAGCCCAGCGTCCCTCCGCCTGCCGGCCGCAACCCGGCCGACGCGATCGGCCGGGTCTACGAGATCAAGGGGCGGGCGTTCATCCAACAGGGGAAGAACGGCCCGATTCGGTTACTGAAGAAGGAAGATCAGATCTTTGTCGGTGACCACATCTATACCGACGAGAACAGTGTCGCCGCGATCGAGCTATTGATCGGCGGACGCATAGGCATGAAAAAGGGGACCGAGATCGTGGTGATCAACGAGGGTGAGGTCGCCGGCATTGACCCCACCACCGGAAACAGCGTAAGATCGCCTTGAGGTCCGGGGGAATGTGGGCGAAGTTCGCACAGCCCAAAGAGCCCCTGACGATCCAGACCCGCGGCGGGGTCATGGGGATCAAGGGATGAGCGCAAACAACCGCGCCCGGTGGGTGTTCGTTTCCGTTGTCGTGCTCGTTCTGACCTGCGCGGCAGTCACGGTGGCCGTCGCCGCTACAAGCGCCCCAAGCTCGCCCGCCTCGACGGGTGCCCAGCAGTGTGATTGGCACCAGGACCGCCGTTCCGCCCCTCGTGGTGGCTCGCGTGGACGGGCTCACTGGGAATCGGTTCTACGCCGACCGCCACGGGGTGCTCATCGGCCTGCGCCCGGGCGCCCGGATCTTTCAGCATGACTTCCTGGTGCTGGGTCCGGGCACCCAGGCCCACCTGAAGCTCCTGCTGACGCGGACCTCCCATCAGCGACACGGCCAACGTGCTCTACATAGCACGCTCCCACACCGCACGGACGCCGCCAGCCAGCACCCTGACCCCGGACTGGGGTCTGATCGGTTTCGGCGCAAAGTTGCGGCACAGGCTGCTGATCGCCCCGCGCCTGTTGCAGATCGGGCCCTGAGGGGCCGCCCGCTCGCCGGGCCTCGATCGTGGGCCCGCAACCTTCTCCGGGGCGGGCTGACCCTCAGCGGCGAATCAGCGACTTCACCGCGTGCGGCGCGGCCGAGTATGGCGTCGGTTACGACGATCCTCGAGGACGAAGCGGCCGAAATCCTCAGGTGCGACACGGAAGTGGACGATGCTGGGCTCGAACCAGCGACCTCCGCCTTGTCGAGGCGGCGCTCTCCCAGCTGAGCTAATCGTCCGGGAGCGGCTAAATGTAGCGCCACCGACCGGCCGTGGCGATCAGGTCGGCGCCCATCGCCAGCGCCGCCTGCCGGCGCCGCGGGTTCGGCGAGAAGTCGGCCAGCAGGATGATGACCGGCGTGTCGGGCAGCCGCCGCAGCCGGGTGCAGGCCGGCGCCCAGCCATTGGCCTCCCAGGAAGTCCCGGACGATCGTGGCGTCGTGCGCCTCGACGCTGGTGGCGGGGCAGCGCAGCAGCGCACGGCGGGCAGTGCCCGCGGTGCCCGCCTCGGTCAGCCCCGTAGAGGGAGGCGGCCGGCCCGTGGGTGATCGATCAGACGGAGTCCGAGGAACCCCCCTCGTGCGGATGGCCCGTGGCGCCCGATGACCGCGCCGCGGACCTGCGGGCGGCCGCGGCGGTGCAGGGCACGCTCGAGGTCGCCGACACCGCCGGTGGCGCGGCGGCGCCGGGGCTGGCCGGGAAGCTCGAGATCGAGATCCCGAACGTCCAGCTGCGGTGGCAGGTGGGGGGATCGCTGATGTAGGACTTGCCGCCGGAACCGTCCCGCAGGGTGAACGCGACCGTCTTGAGCGAGAACGTCCCCACGTAGCTGGCGGGAGTGGTCGGCGGGTTGCCCTCGAAGCGCAGGCTCTCCCGCTTGCCCGGCAGCACGTTGAAGAAGTCGTAGACGTTGCCGAACTGCGTGTGGACGTAGAGCATCACGTCGTTGTAGTGCGTCCCCTTGACGTTGTAGAGCGTGACCGGGAAGGTCAGGGGGCTGGCCACCAGAGGCCGGGCGTCGATGGTCGCAGCCGGTGCCGACGATCGAGCCCCGGGGGCAGGCGGAGACGGCGCCGTTGGCCGCCGACAGCTTGCTGTACTGGCACTGCGGCGCGCGATGGACGTTGACCGTCCATCTCGCCGGCAGGGTCAAGCGGATCTGGTTGGTGTCGTTCTTGATCGGCTGGGCGGTGGTGCTCTCGTAGCCGACCTTGACCTTGAGCGTGACGTGCTGGGAGCCGGCCTTGGCCGGTGAGACCTTGGTGGCCAGAGAGACCCGCTGGGTTCCGGCCGTGCCCGTGCCGGCGACGGCGACCGCCGGGACGATCAGGCAGATGAGGGCGATGAGCAGCGGTGTGCGCCGTCGCTTGAACACGATGATGCCTCCTGAGGTGAGTTGACGCCCTGAAATCCAGATCCTCCGTGAGCCGGAATCCTGGGCTATGCGGCGCGGCATCAAATCACAAAAGTGCTCGACGGCAAGCCGCTCGCAGCCGGCGAACCCGAGAGGGCATGCCGGCGACAGCGCCGGGCGAGCGGCAGGCCCGCTGACCACGGCACCGCCGCGATAGCATCAGAGCGCAATGGAATACGAGCTCCCCGACGGCACCCGCTGGAGCTTGCCGACGGCGCCACCGGCGCCGACGCCGCCGCGGCGATCGGCCCCGGCCTGGCCCGCGCCGCGCTGGCGGTCAAGGTCGACGGCGAGCTGCGCGACCTGGCGCGGCCGCTGCCCGACGGCGACGGCGCGGCCGACGCTCGAGATGATCACCGAGCGCAGCGGCGACGAGGCGCTCGAGCTGATCCGCCACGACGCCGCGCACGTGCTCGCGGCGGCGGTGATCGGAGCTCTACCCGGGGGTCAAGATCTCGATCGGGCCGCCGATCGAGAACGGCTTCTACTACGACTTCGACTTCCCCGACGGGGTCGACGCTCAGCGAGGCCGACTTCGCGCGCGATCGAGGCAGCGATGCGCGAGCACATCGACGCCGACGAGCCGTTCGTGCGCGAGGACGTCGCCGGTCGGCGACGCGCTCGAGCGCTTCGCGCGCGAGGAGCAGCACTACAAGGTCGAGCTGATCGAGGACCTCGTCCGCGACCGCAGGCGCGCGACGACCGTGTCGCTCTACACCAACGGGCCGTTCACCGATCTCTGCCGCGGGCCCGCACGCGCCGACCACCAAGCGGATCAAGGCGTTCAAGCTCCAGTCAGTCGCCGGCGCCTACTGGCGCGGCGACGCGAGCAGCCGATGCTCACGCGCGTCTACGGCACCGCGTTCTTCTCCAAGCAGGATCTGGACGAGTACCTCGAGCGCCTCGAGCGGGCGCGCGCCAACGACCACCGGCGGCTCGGGCCGCGAGCTCGGCCTGTTCACCTTCTCCGAGTCGCGCCCGGGTCGGCCGTTCTGGTTACCCGGCCGGCACCGAGGTGTTGAACGCGCTGGTCGCGCTGAGCCGGCGAGATGGGGACGCGCGCGCGGCTACACGGAGGTCAAGACGCCGCAGCTGTTCGACAGCGCGCTGTGGAAGACCTCGGGCCACTGGGACAAGTACCGCGACAACATGTTCGTCACCGAGTCCGAGGACCGGCCGATGGCGCTCAAGCCGATGAACTGCCCCGGCCACGCCAGCTGTACCTGATGCAGCCCCACTCCTACCGCGACCTGCCGGTCCGCTACTCGGAGCCCGGGCTGCTGCACCGCAACGAGCCGAGCGGGCACGCTGCACGGCCTGCTGCGCGTGCGCCACTTCACCCAGGACGACGCGCACATCTTCTGCACCGAGGACCAGATCCAGGAGGAGGTGGCCGGCGTGCTGGACTTCGCGTTCGCGACCTACCGGTGTTCGGCTTCGACGTGCGGCTGGAGCTCTCCACCCGGCCCGAGAAGCGGATCGGCTCCGACGCGCTGTGGGACCACGCCGAGGCCGCGCTGGCAGCGCGCTCGACGGCCACGGGATGGACTATGACGTCAACGCCGGCGACGGCGCCTTCTACGGGCCCAAGATCGACATGCACATGACCGACTCGCTCGGTCCGCCGTGGCAGCTCGGCACCGTCCAGGTGG
>CAWGFH010000017.1:0-48809 GCA_963821795.1 uncultured Alphaproteobacteria bacterium | reverse complement strand
CATCGGGGGAGTTAGAGATGCGACGCGACCCAGAGCCGTTAGGTAGGGCAGCCGGAGCCTTTCCTGGTATTTGAGGTAATCATCAGCACGGGCGGATTGACGGAGGGGAATATTACGTGCTACGCCCAGGTTGGTAAGAATTGTTGGGTACTGATTTGCTCTGGCAAAAGGTATCCAAATAACGCGCGAGTGGCTTTTAAGGCTCTGTGCCGTTACTATAAATAATGCCAATATTCTTTGAGGGGCGCGCGTTAAATTACTTGAGACGCTGGATGCCGAACGACCGCGACGGGTCGAATGCCTGAAGCGGGAGCTTGACGAAGCGGCTACTCCGATTACAGAAAGGGAGCGTTACCGAGTGGCCGAGACCTGGTGTGGGCTCGGGGCGCTGTGCCGTTTCTCAGCGCCTTATTTATCGCGGTGCGTCTTCGCCGTGTATTCGGCCGCGGGGAAGGTGCCGCCCTGGTATTCTCGGCGATCGGGTCGGCGCCGGCCGCCTCGGCCGAGCACCGCGTCGGCTTAGGGCTCGGAATTGTCCTGGGGCTTGTAGCCGAGGCGATAGGCGTTTGAGTTGTCGTACCAGGAGCGCCGGTTGTCCGAGACGCCATAGACGATCTCGTAACGGACCTCCGGGTGTTCGAGCCCGATGCGCACGAGTTGGGTATGGTCGCGCGGGCTGATCCAGATCGATAGCCGGCGCTTGTCGATCGGCTTCGTCCCGAAATTGCCGATCCGCGTGCACAGAACGCCGATTCCGTGCTTGTCGGAATAGAGGCTGGCGAGCGCCTCGCCGAGGCTTTGCTGACCCCGTACCGGCTGTCGGGCCGCGGCACGACGCGGTGGTCGATGTCTGCGCGCGCGGATAGAAGCCGACCGCGTCGTTGCTGGTCGCAAGACGATGCGTTTGACGCCGGCGCGGCGCGCCGTCTCGAACACGTTATAAAGGCCGATGATGTTGCCTTCGAGGATCACCTGCCACTGTTCTCGCCCGAAATCCCGCCGAGATGGATGATGCCGTCGACCCCGGCGACCATCCGCTCGACCGCCGCCATGTCGGAGAGTTCGGTCCGGTCGACTTCCTCCCCTTCGCGGGCCGGCGCCAATGCGACCCGATCAGAAAGCCGCAGGATCGGGTAGAGGCCGTGCAAGGTCTCCCGCAGTGACCGGCCGATGCCGCCGCCCGCCCCGGTGATCAAAACCCGATGCATCGCCTTCACCTCTTTATTGTGCGGACGGGCGGCACGTCCTCAGCAATGATCAGGTCGCAGCCGGTGGCGGCTTTGATTTCGTCGACCGAGACACCGGGGGCGATCTCCTTCAAAACCAAACCCGCTTTTGTCACCTCGAACAGTCCGAAATTGGTGACGACGAGGTTGACGACGCCGCGCGCGGTGGCAGGGATCGCACAGCGCTCGACGAGGCGGGGGGCGCCGTTGCGGGTTTGGTGCTCCATCGCGACAAACACGTGCTTGGCGCAGGCCGCGAGGTCCATAGCACCCCCGATTCCGCCGCCCTGCTGGCCCGCCGTCTTCCAGTTTGCGAAGTCTCCGTTCGCGGCGACCTCGTAGGCGCCGAGCACGGTCACGTCGATCCGCCCGCTGCGATAAGAGCGAACGAATTGGCGTGGTGGACGATCGCCGCCCCCGGCCGCAACGTCACGTGCTGGCCGCCGGCGTTGACGAGGTGCATGTCCTCCTTGCCGGAAGCGGCGAGCGGGCCGTAGCCGATGACCCCGTTCTCGGAGTGAAAGATGATCTCCTTGTCGCCGAAATCGAAATTCGAGCACAAGGTCGGGATGCCGATCCCGAGATTGACGATCCAGCCGTCGCCGAACTCCATCGCCAGCCGGTCGCACATCTGCTGGCGGCTCAGCCCCTCGCCCTCTCGCTCATCGTGCGGCACTCCCCGCTGGCAGCTGCGGCCACCAGCCTTCGGGCGGCGGCGGGATTTTGACGATGCGGTGGACGAAAATACCCGGCGTGTGCACGTCGTCGGGGTCGATGGCGCCGACCGGAAGTATGTCTTCCTCGACCTCGACGATCGTGACCCGCGCCGCCATCGCCATGATCGGGTTGAAGTTGCGCTGCGAGCGGCGAAACCGCAGATTGCCGGCGGCGTCGGCCTGATAGGCGCAAATCATCGCGTAGTCGAGCGGGAGCGCGTGCTCTAGCAGGTATTCACGGCCGTTGAAGACGCGCGTCTCGCGGCCCTCCGCAAGCTCGGTGCCGACCGCGGCCGGCGTGTAGAAGGCCGGAATGCCGGCGCCGGCGGCGCGCATGCGCTCGGCCAAGGTGCCCTGCGGCACCAGCTCGGCCTCGATCAGTCCCTTCGCGACGTATTCCGACAGGATCAACCGCTGCGAGGCGCGGGTGGGCGCGGTAAAGGCGCAGACCACCTTTTTGACCTGCCCATTCTGGATCATCTGGCCCATGTCGGGCGAGTCGGCGGGCAAGGTGGCACCCCCGCGCGTCGAGTTCGACACGCAAGTCAGCCCCTTGGCGCCCTGCGCCGCCACCGCGCCGTAGAGGTTGATCGGCATTCCGACCACCGCAAACCCGCCAAAGCCGATCGTCGACCCGTCGGGGATGTCCCGCACCGCCTCGGCAAAGCTCGAGACAATCTTGCTCCTGGCGCTCATTCCCCCGCCCAAATCCGGTTGTCTTGCAGCATCATGCGGCAGGTGAGGTCGCAACACGGGCAACCGGATCGCGGCGGCACGGCGCCAGGTCGGCGACGGCCGGCGCACAATCCGAACCGACCAATTCATTCTGGTGCAACCCGCGGAAAACAGGAAAATGCCGCGAACGTCCTCGCAAGCAGGACGACCCAGAATTTCGCCGCCGCCTTTGGGAGACGCCATGACCGCCGACAACTCAGCCGCACCCGCCCCTCGCGCCAGACCCACGCTGACCCGGGTCATCGTCGCCGCCTCGCTCGGCAACGCGATCGAATGGTTCGACTTTCTCGTCTACGGCTATTTTGCCGTCACGATTGCCAAGGTGTTCTTTCCGACCGGCAACGAGACCGCGTCGCTGCTCTTGACCCTCGGCACCTTTGGCGCCGCCTATCTGGTGCGCCCGATCGGTGCCATCGTGATCGGCGCCTATACCGACCGCGCCGGCCGCAGGGCGGGGCTCACCCTCTCGATCATGCTGATGGTCGTGGGCACGGCCATGACGGCGGTGATGCCGGGCTACGCGACGATCGGGCTCGCGGCGCCGATCCTGATCTTTACCGCGCGCCTGATTCAGGGGTTTTCGGTCGGCGGCGAGTTCGGCAGCGCGGTCACCTTTCTTGCCGAGCAGACCGCCTCGCGCAAAGGCTTTGTCGCAAGCTGGCAGTGGGCCAGCACCGGGATCACAAACTTTCTGGCGTCGGGTTTCGGGATCATTCTGGCGAGCGCCCTGTCGCCGGCCCAGCTCTCCGGTTGGGGTTGGCGCATTCCGTTTCTGTTCGGCCTTCTGGTCGGCCCCGCCGGACTCTATATTCGCCGCCGGCTCGACGAGACCCCCGAATATGTCGAGATCAAGCCGACGCCGACGCCGGTGCGCGACATGCTGCGGCACCACCCGGTCGAGTTCCTGCTGGCGATGGGCGCTTCGGCGATCTCGAACAGCTCGGCCTACATCATTCTTTACATTCCGACTTACGCGATCAAAGAACTGCACCTGCCGCAGACGACCGGCTTTACCGCGACATTGGTCGGCGCCGTCATTCTCGGCATCTTTTCGCCCTTTGCCGGGCACCTCTCCGACAAGTTCGGGCGCAGCGGCCTGCTGCGCGGTACGGCGTGGCTGTTTTTGCTCTCGACCTATCCGGTGTTCTTTCTGATGGTGGCTTTTCCGTCGCTGACGACCGCGATCTTTGCCGCCGGCTGGCTCAGCCTCGTCAAGGCCGGCTATAGCGGGGTGTTGCCGTCCCAGCTCGCCGAGCTTTATCCGACATCCGTCCGCGGGATCGGCGTGTCATTGAGCTTTGCCGTCGCGGTAACGATGTTTCGGCGGATTTACTCCGTTTGTCGCAACCTCGCTAATCGCGATAACTGGCAACCGCCTGTCGCCGAGCTTTTGGATCATGTTCACCGCGGCGCTCAGCATTGTCGCACTGATTTTTGTGCAGCGTCGCCGCTACCCGCGCGAATATTCGATCAGCCGAGAGCTCGGCAGCGTCCAACAAAGCGCCAATTAGCCGACGGCATCAGCGCAAATCCTGCCCGGCTGCGTCGCCGGCAAGAAAAATGTTGGGCTTCAGGAAGAACGACAGCACCAGCGCGCCATTGGGCGAGCGCGCCATATGCCGGTTGCCTTTGGGTCGCCACACGTAATCGCCGGCGCGGACCTCGCCCTCGTCGTCGACGAGGCTGCCTTCGATGACAAAGGTCTGCTCGATCTCGACATGCTCGTGCAGGGTCAATTCGGCCCCAGGCTGCCAGCGGAACAGCGCGGTCATCAGGCCGGTTTCCGGCTCTTCCATCAGCACTTTCATGTCGATGCCGGCGCAGGGAGTGGGCTTCCACGGGAGCGCCTCGACCTCGATGTAGCGAGAGGCCAATGGCCCAAGCTTGTCTGCATTCTTCAAAAAGGGTGTGCTGGCGGTCATTGTCACTCTCTCCGCAAGGGGTCCGTCAATATAGCGCAACTTCGCCCGGCTTATCCGGCACGGTCTTGAGCAGAAGTGCCTATCAGTTGCGGGCGTCGGCCAGAATCATCGCGGCGCCCTTTTCGGCAATCATGATCGTCGGCGCATTGGTGTTGGTCGAAGTCACCGCCGGCATCACCGAGGCATCGATCACCCGCAGCCCCTGCAATCCGTGGACCCGCAGCCGGTCGTCGACCACCGCCATCTGGTCCCCACCCATCTTGCAGCTGCAGGTCGCGTGAAACACGGTCGACCCATATTGTCGTGCATAGTCGAGCAGCTCGTCATCGGTCTGGACGTCTTTGCCGGGGATGGTTTCGGCGACGACGTATTTGGCGATCGCCGGCGCCGCAAACAGCCGACGCGCCGCCTTGAGCCCGCCGACCACCGCGCGCTTGTCGGTCTCCTCGCTCATATAGCGCGGATTGATCGCCGGCTGCTCGGCCGGGTTCGGCGATCTCGCCTCGACATAGCCGCGCGACAATGGTCGCATCTGCCACATGCCAACGGTCATGCCGGGCTTGTCGTCGAGCCGCCGGACCGGGCCCGGCGCGAAGCTCCCCGGCGAGAACAGGCATTGGATATCGGGCGTGGCCAATTCCTCCAACACCTTGATCGAGGCGCAGACCAGCGAGGAGGCGTAGGTCAGCATCCCGGTGCCGGCGAACAGGTAGCGCAACACCTCGCCGGCAAACGGCAAGCCGCGCGACTTCTCGTTCAATGTCTTCGCGCCGGTGACCGAACAGGCGACCCGCGCGATGTAATGATCCTGGAAATTCTTGCCGACGCCGCGCAAGGCGTACCGCACCGGGATGCCAACGCGGCCGAGATGATCCGGATCGCCGATGCCGGACAATTGGAGTACATGCGGCGAGCCGATGGCGCCAGCCGACAGGATCACCTCGCGCGCCGCATCGACCCGTTCGACGGTGCTGTTGCGCCCATATTCGACGCCGACCGCGCGGCTGCCGTCCAGCAGCACGCGATGCACCTGCGCGCCGGTGACGATCTGCAGGTTCGGCCGCTTCTTGGCGGCGCGCAGATAGGTGCGCGCAGCACTCTGCCGCCGCCGCCCGCGGCGCGTCTGCTGGACCCAGCCGATATTGTCGGCGGAACCCGGCGGCAGATGGTTTACGTCCTCGTGGTATTCGAGGCCGACCTGCTGCCCGGCCTCGATCATCGTGTGGCACAGCACCGGCTGGTCGGAGGCGTGCGAGGTCAACAGCGGACCGCTGTTGCCGTGAAACGCGTCCTCGCCGCGCTCCCAGCTCTCGGCCCTTTTGAAATAGGGCAACACGTCGTCCCAGGACCAGCCGCGATTGCCGAGCTGGCCCCAATGGTCGAAATCCTCGGGCTGGCCGCGGACATAGATCATGCCGTTGATCGAACTGGAGCCGCCGAGCACGCGGCCGCGCGGATAGGGTATGGCGCGGCCATTGGTGCCGGGGTCCGCCTCGGCCTTGTAGCCCCAGGTCAAGGTCGGATGATCAAGCAGCTTCATGTAGCCGGCCGGGATGTGGATCAGCGGGTTGCGGTCGGGTCCCGCCGCCTCGATCAGCACGACGCGCGTGCCGGCGTCTTCGGTCAGCCGATTGGCCAGGACACAGCCGGCCGAGCCGGCGCCGACGATAACGTAATCCGCCTTCATGCGTTCCTCCTGGACCCTTTGCCGCCTGCCGCAATCCTGTTCGTCGGTCCGCCGGGCGTTGGCAAGGCGCGTACGTACTTTGGGTGAGATTTGTCGATTCTGATGTTAATTCGATCGATTTAGGCAGTCATCTTCGTCGAAGTCGATCCAGCCCGGCCTCTGACTCGAATGAGACCGTCCCGAACGGGAATAGCAGGCATTTTTGGGACGCGGTGAAGCAAGCCATCGTCGGGCCGGACCTTCCGGGGTAGAGTAGCGGTCAGTCGCCATCTCTCAATGGAGGTCGCGCCGTCATGTTTGCCCAGCCGATACGCAAGCCAGGAGGGCAGGGAACCCAGGTTCCGGCAAACGCGCGCCCGATAGCACAATCGCCCCGGTTAGGTCGCAATTTACTCTCGCCGTTGCAGCTTCAGCATGGCATCGGCAATCAGGCGGTTCTCCGCCTGCTGGCCAAGGCAGGGACGCGCCAGCTCGCGGCGCCTCCGCGCCACTCCGACCGTACCGCGGCGGATGGGCCCGCCTCGCCTAATGCGACCGCGGGAGCGCTTCATATCGGGGCATCTGACGATGCCCTTGAGCTCGATGCGGATCGCATCGCCGGTCAAGTGATGCGCGACTCGACGCCGGCACCGCGGGTCAGCTCTTCGCCGCCGCAACTCAGCCGCAAATGTGCCGCCTGTGAGGATGAAGACGCACAGACGCTGCGGAAGAAGCCATTGGTCGCGGCCGAAGCCGGTGTCGCCGAAGCGCCGGCCGCGGTCCGGCAGACGTTGCGCATGCCGGGGGAGCCGTTGGACGCCGCCACCCGCGCGTTCTTCGAACCGCGTTTCGGCCATGATTTCTCGCCGGTTCGCATTCATGCCGACAGCCGCGCCGCCGCGTCGGCCCGACTGGTCGGCGCCCAGGCCTATGCGGTCGGGTCGCATATCGCGTTCGACAAGTGCCGCTACGACCCCGCGACGTCGGATGGCCGCAAACTCCTTGCGCACGAACTGGCGCATGTCGTCCAGCAATCCCAAAACAGCGGGAATCCGACCATCCGGCGGCAACCGACCCGCCTGCCCTCGCCGTTCGGCCTATCCCAGGCCCAGGGAACGCCAGCAGCCGGCTCGGCCTCGCCGCAGATCATCAGCATTCCCGTGACCTTTACGGCAATACCGCTCGACGATGTCGAGCCCGGCATCCAGGGGCTGTCCGGCGTTGCCACCGGCGCCGGGCTGGGCCTGCACAATCTCGCGTTTAACGATCTTTCCTGGCTCGATAGTCCGTTTTCGTTTTCGCAAGCGTATTGGGGGTCGTTGCTGCCGCGGTCAGGCATTACACTCGAACGCGGGCTGAGCACCCTGCCGCGCAGTCTGTCGCCGCCGCTGGAGACTTATCTGGCGAACCAGCGCCCCGGCAGTGCGGTGACTTGGCTCAATTCGGACCGCACCGCCACAATCGAGTTCCAGCCGGATCCAGCGTCGCCGGTAACGCGGCCATTCAGCACCGAGGAACTGTTGTCGATCGAAGGGCTGGTGCGCCGCTACAACGCCAACCCTGCGAGCCTCAGCCCGGCTGAACTGCAATTGCTGCGTGAAGCCGCCCGGATCCATATCAGCGGGTCTACGCCGACATCGCCATTCACTTCCTATTCCCGGCCAGGCGAGCTGCCGCCGTGGGTCCTCGACAACAAACGCTACATCGTGCGAGTCAATGTCGACCGCACGGCGGCGCTGGATGTGGGCCAGCCCAACGCTTTCAATCAGGGAGCCGAGGCGATCACCAATGTGGAAGAGGCAGAATTTCTGGTGGTCGGCGACCAGCAGGGCCGGATCATCAGCATCCAGGCCGTCGAATTGCTGAAATCGGGCGGGTTGAGTTGGGCGGCGCGCAATGCGACCGCTATCCGGTGGGGCGGTCGCTTGCTGCTTGTCGCCAGCTTTATCTACTCCGGCTACCGCATTGCCTCGGCCTCTCCCCAACAACGAGCAAGGGTCGCCTCCGAAGAGGTCGGCGGCCAAATCGGCGGCATCGGCGGCGGCGCGTTAGCAACTGCAGGCTGCATTGCCTTCGGCATTGTGACCGAAGGGGTGGGACTATTGCTATGCGGCTTGGTCGGCGGCGCCGTCGGTGGCGGAGTTGGTTCCTATCTCGGCGGCAAGATCGCCGATTGGGCAGGCGAGAGCGCCGGGACCGGGGATACCACACCCGACACGTCCGCGACTGATTGGAAATACCGAAAGGCCCCGGCTGAAGTACAAGCAACCGTCAGGACGATCGAGAGTAATCCCATTTCCCGGTTGTTTCTCCCCTAGCCGGCTTCCCAGCTGGCACCTCTCGCTGGCGGGGGCCGGTGCGGGTTACGTCTCGATGCCGAGCAATTTCGCCGCGGTGCCGCCGAGGATGGCGATCTTGTCGTCGTCGGAGAGACCTGGGGTCGACAGGATGTGGTCGACCGGCACCTTGTTCCACGGGAACGGGTAGTCGGTGCCGAGCACGACCTGGCCGACCCCGCTCTCGGCGATCAGATGACGCATCGCCTCGCCGGTGAACATGATCGAATCGAAATAAAGCTGGCCGTCCTTCAGGTACTGGGTCGGCTTTTTCTTCGGCAGCGGGCCGACCCGGTCGGGGAAGGTCGTGATCACCGCGTCCGAGCGGTTGGCGTAGGACGGCAGAAAGCCGCCGCCATGCGCGGCGCAGATCTTGAGGCCCGGATAACGGTCGAGCGTCCCCTCGAAGATCAGGTGCGACAAGGCGATCGTGGTTTCGAGCGGGTTGCCGATCGTGTTCGACAGCAGGCCGCTGCCGCGCAGCCGTCCGGTCGCCTCCAGTGCCCTGGTGCCGAGTGGGTGCATGAAGATCAGGATCCCCAGTTCCTCGGCCTTGGCCCAGACCGGGTTGAACTTCGGGTCGGCCAGTTCCTGCCCAGCAACACTGCCGCCGATCGATAGCCCCTTCAACCCGAGGGTCTTGACGGCGTATTCGATCTGTTGGACGGCGAGATCGGGGTGCTGCAGCGCCGCGGTAGCGAAGGCGACAAAGCGGTCGGGCGTGCCTGCGCAGAATTCGGCGAGCTTCTCGTTCTGGATCTTGATCAATGCGGCCGCGACGTCGCGCTCGACGCCGTACCAATAGGGGTTGACGCTGAGCGCCTCGACATCGACCCCCTCGGCGTCCATCTCGGCGATGCGGTCCGACAGGTTCGCCCACATCAGCCCCGGCGCCTCCGAGGGGTGGTTGATCAACGCCGCCGCCTCCGGAACGATGCAATGGGCATGGACATCGACGGTCTTGACCCGCTTGCCATTGACCACGACCTCGCGCCGCCGGCCTGGCTGCGACCCGCTTTGCGCGGCATGAGCCGGCCGTGAGTTCGCTAGGCTGCACCCGACAAAGGCGATGCCGGCGAGCGCGCCGGTCAAGAGTTCTGCGCCGATAGGCATGTATCGTGTCCCCTGGTTGATCTCGATCGGCGAAATCTAAGCCGCCGAGAGGGGACGGCGCCACCTAATTACGCGGGGGCGATCGGACCTGTTTTGCAGGCGCGTGCAATGCACAGGCTATTTGGCCTTTGGCTGCCACAGCCCAAGCGCGGCGCCGGTGGGATCACGGATGATCGAGAGAAAGCCTTCGTCCATTACCTGCATGACATCGCGCATAACAGTGGCGCCAAGCGATTTCGCCTTTTCCGTCGCCGCCCTGATGTCGTCGACCTGCACATAGGCCATCCATGCGGACGGGGCATTGGGCATCATCTGCTTCATCATCCCGCCGCCCGTGCCCTCGCCGACATGGATCAGCGTGTAGGTCATGTTCCCGCCCATCTCGACGTCGTCGAGCCGCCAATCGAACAACGACTGGTAAAACGACTTCGCTCTGTTGATATCGGTGGTACCGAGTTCGACATGTACGAAAGGATTGGCCAACGTCGCCTCCTCGTTTGGAATTCCCGATTGCCCTGCTTACGCCCGAACCTGGAGCAGGTTCCAAAAAGATACGATCACACCCAAGTTGTTGCCGTCGGAACACTGGCAAACGGCAATTACGATGGGGATGCCCCAGCCAACTCAGGGAATGCCCCATTCAACTCAGCGCCTCTCGGGGTTTGTTGGACCTCGCGAAGGTGACAGGCGACGTGGTGGCCGGGAAAGACTTCACGCATTTCGGGTTCGTCGGTCGCGCAGCGGCCGACAGCGTAGGCGCAGCGGGTGTGAAAGCGGCATCCCGATGGCGGGTCGACCGGGCTCGGTACATCGCCCTTCAAAATGATACGTTTGCGGGCGGCCTCGGGATCGGGGACCGGCACCGCCGACAGCAGCGCCTCGGTATAGGGATGCTGCGGGCGCGCGAACAGAGCGGCCTTGTCGGAGATCTCGACGATGCGGCCGAGATACATGACAGCGATACGGTGACTGATGTGCTCGACGACGGCCAAGTCGTGGGCGACGAACAGGTAGGAAAGCCCGAACTCCTGCTGCAGATCGCCCAATAGGTTGATCACTTGCGCTTGGACCGAGACGTCGAGCGCCGAGACCGGCTCATCGCAGACGATCAGCCGCGGGTTCAACGCGAGCGCTCGGGCGATGCCGATGCGCTGGCGCTGACCGCCCGAAAATTCGTGGGGGAAACGATCGAGCGCATCTTCGCGCAAGCCCACCTTGAGGGCGAGATCGGTGACGCGATCTTCGATCTCGCTGCCCTCCCGACACCGTAATTGACCAATGGCTCGGCGATGATGTCTCGGACGCGGCGCCGCGGATTCAGCGAGGAATAGGGATCCTGAAAGACCACCTGGAGTTGTCGTCGGTAAGGGCGCATCTGGCGGTGGGATAGGCCGTCTATGCGTACGCCGTTGATGCGGATTTCGCCTGCGGTCGGCTCGATCAGTTTGAGGATCGCCTTGCCCGCGGTCGATTTGCCGCAGCCGCTTTCGCCGACGAGGCCTAGGGTCTCGCCGGGGGCAATGTCGAACGAAATGCCGTCGACGGCATGAACCCGGCCGACGGTCCGCTGCAGCAGTCCTTTTCGGACTGGGAAATGCTTGACCAAGCCCTTGACCGACAGCAAGGGTGCCAAAGCCAGGGGCGTGGCCGCGGTCACGAACGCGCCGCCAGTTCGGAATGAAAGCAGGCGGCAAAATGGCCGGGTTCCTTCTCCTCGAAGGCCGGCATTGCATGGTGGCACAGATCGCTCGCATAGGCGCAACGCGGGGCGAATGCACAGCCGGGATCGCCTCCCGCAACGACGGCACAGTTCCCGGAATCTCGGCAAGCCGCTGCTGCCGATCGCGTCCGAGGAGAAGCACCGAGCCGAGGCACCGAATTTAGCAACCCCTTGGTGTAGGGGTGGAGCGGGCGGCGGAACAATTCACCGACCGGGGCCTCCTCAGCCATTCGGCCGGCATACATGACGACGACACGCTGCGCCATTTCGGCGACGACGCCGAGATCGTGGGTGATCAGCACGATTGCCGCGTCGATCGTCTGCTTCAGTTCGCGCATCAGGTCGAGGATCTGCGCTTGGATCGTGACGTCGAGGGCTGTAGTCGGCTCGTCGGCAATCAACAATTTCGGGTTGCAAGCAAGCGCCATCGCGATCATCACCCGTTGCCGCATGCCGCCCGAAAGCTGGTGTGGATATTCGCTGGCGCGCCGCGCGGCTTCGGGAATATGCACCAGCCGCAGCATATCGATCGCCTTGGCCAGCGCAGTCGCCCGCCCGACCCCTTGATGCAGGGTGAAGGTCTCAGCAATCTGATGGCCGATCGTCAGCACGGGATTAAGCGACGTCATCGGCTCCTGAAAAATCATCGAAATCTCGTTGCCGCGCACGCCGCGCATCTGCGCGTCGCTCAGGCGCAGCAGGTCGCGTCCGGCAAAACTGATCGCGCCGGAGACGATCCGCCCAGGCGGGGAGGGGATCAGACGGAGGATAGACAGCGCAGTAACGCTCTTGCCGCAGCCGCTCTCGCCGACGATTGCGAGCGTCTCGCCCGGGAGTACGTGAAACGAGACCCCATCGACGGCGCGGACCACTCCGTCGCGGGTGAAGAACCAAGTCTTCAAATCGGCGATATCAAGGACCGGTTCGACCGGCGCGCGTGGCGGCTTGGGGAGGGTAGCAACATACGCGGCGGCGGTCTCCGTCATGCGCTACATCCGCCGGGCTAGCCGGGGATCGAGCGCATCACGCAGGCCGTCGCCCAACAGGTTAATGGCGAGAACGGTGACCGACAGGAACGCGCCAGGGAACAGCACGATATAGTAGGCGACCTGGAACAGGCTGCGTCCTTCCGCCATGATGTTGCCCCAACTCGGAATATTGGGTGGTGTCCCAGCGCCGAGAAACGACAGGATTGCCTCGACCAGCATCGCCGACGCCGCGGTATACGTCCCCTGCACCAATAGCGGCGGTACGGTGTTCGGCACGATGTGGCGCCACATGATGCGAGGCAGAGTGGTGCCGCTGGCATAGGCTGCCTCGACAAACGGGAGGTCGCGCAAGGTCAGAACGACGCCGCGCACAAGCCGAGTCACGCGCGGCACCTCGGCGACGGTGATCGCGAACACGACGTTCTCGATGCTGGCACGGGTCAGCGCCATCAGTGCGATCGCGATCAGCACCGAGGGGATCGACATCAGCCCGTCCATGATGCGCATTAGGATCGCATCGGCCCACCGGTTGAACCCGGTGAGGAGGCCGACGACCAGTCCGAGCGTTATGCTGAGCAATGCGACGCTGAGCCCGACCGTCAGCGACACGCGCGCGCCGAAGATGGTGCGGCTGTAGACATCGCGGCCGAGCATGTCGGTGCCAAACCAATGCTGCCACGACGGCCAGCGCAGCCGGTCGATCGGCGCCAGCGCCTGCGGATCGACGGTGCCGAGATGGGGGGCCAACAGCGCGATCAGCACCATCACGCCGATCAGAATGCCGCCGATGACGATCGTTGGATGACGGCGGACATAGGTGCGCACCCGGCGCCGTCGCTCGACGGGAGCGGTGGCAAGCGGGAGGCCAGTCGACGCCACGGTCATTGCGGCTCGCCCTCAGTACCGGATGCGTGGGTCGAGGAAGGTGTAGCTCAGATCGACCATCAGGTTGATCAGCACATAGGCGGCCGAAAAGATCAGGATCATCCCTTGGATGATCGGGTAGTCGCGGCGCAGGATCGCGTCGACGGTCAGCCGCCCTAATCCAGGGATCGCAAACACGGTTTCGGTGACGACGACGCCGGAAATCAGCAGGGCGACGCCGATACCGATAATTGTCACGATTGGCACGGCCGCGTTTTTCAGCGCGTGTCCGATCAATACTCTGTTGCTGGCGAGCCCCTTGGCCTGTGCAGTGCGGATGTAGTCCTGCGCCAGTACATCAAGCATGCTGGCGCGGGTCATCCTTGCAACCAGGGCGGTGAAGACCATGGCCAATGCGAGGGTCGGCATCACCAAATGCGATAAAAACGGGCCCAAGCCGCGCTCGATGCCGACAAAGCCTTGGACCGGCAACAGATCGGTACGGACTGCAAACAGATAGATCAGTACGTAAGCGACAACAAAGACCGGCACCGAAAAGCCGAGAACGGCGAAAACCATGACCGTGCGGTCGATCAACGACCCCGCCTTCCATGCCGCCAGCACACCCATCGGGATCGCCGCGCAGACCGAAACGAGGACCGTCGAGATGGTCAAACTCACGGTCGGGGCGATCCGTTGCGCGATCAACGCCGAGACCGGAAGGTTGGTGAAAATTGATACGCCGAGATCGCCCTGCAGCAGACGCCAGACCCAACTCCCGAACTGAATATAAAGCGGCCGATCAAGCCCAAGGGCTTGGTGGATGCGGGCGATGTCGGCGGGGCTGGCGGTATCGCCAGCGATGATCGCTGCCGGGTCTCCCGGACTCAGATGGAGCAGCGCGAACACAAACACCGCCACAACCGCCATGACCGGAACGGTCGAGAGGACCCGTCTGACGACATAGGCGAACACGCCGATCCTCTCAATCCTTTTGGACGTTCCAGAAAAATACGACCGGGGAGATGATGATCCCGTGAAGATTTTTGCGGTAAGCGGTCGGAAGCACGAACTGGCCGGTCGGCACATAGGGGACCGCGTTGGCGTAGGCTTCGGTCTGGATGTCGGCGGCTAGCTTTTTCTGGGCCGTCATGTCGGGTGCCTCGAACCACAGATCGATCAGCCGTTCGATGCTCGGGTCGCTCGGCCAGCCGAACCAGGCTTTGCCGTCATTGGCCCGCAGCGCCGCGTTGACTGCTGGTGACGCCAGGTCAGGCGCGGCGATCCACGTGTGAAAAATGTTCCAGCCGCCTTTGTCGCTCGGCGCTTTCGACGCCCGCCGGGTGATCAGGGTTCCCCAGTCGAGCGCCTGCAATTCGACATTGAGCCCGGCCTGCCGCAACATCGCCAACGTCACCAGCGCTTGCCCATGCACGACCGGCTGATCAGTCGCATCGAGCAACACGATCTTCTCGCCCTTGTAGCCAGAGTCGGCGATCAGCTGCTTGGCCTTGGCGGGGTCGGGGCCTTTGAGCAGCGCATCGGCACCGGCGGTGGTCTCGAGCGGCGTACCGCAACCGAACAAGGCGACGCAGGTCTTCCAGTATTTCGGATCGCCGGCGGCGGCGCGCATATAGTCCTGTTGGCTTACAAGGTTCAGCACCGCCTGGCGTAGTTTCAGATTATCGAACGGCGGTTGCAGATGGTTGAAACGCAGTATGCCCTGATTGCCGAGTGGGTCGACGGTGGTGACAACGACGTCCGGATTGCTGGCGAGAACCGGGACAAGATCGGTGGGCGGCTGTTCGTACCAGTCGGCTTCACCGGCATTGAGCGCGCTCGACGCGGTTGCGGCATCGGGGATGTAGAGCCACTCGATCCGATCAACCTTGGCTACCTTGCCGCCCGAAGCAAAACTCGGCGCCTCCTTGCGCGGCAGGTATTCGGTATTCCTGACGAATACCGCCTTGCTGCCGGGGAGCCATTCCGACTTGACGAATTTGAACGGACCGGAGCCGATTGCCTCCGGGATCTGCTTGAATGGGTCGGTCTTGGCGAGCTGCTCCGGCATCATAAACGGCACGTTGCTCGACAACTTGCCGAGCGCATTGAGCAGCAGCGGGAACGGGGTCTTTAGGATGATCGCAAAACTCTTGTCGTCGACAGGTTTGATCTCGGCGACAGCCTCCATCATCTTTTGCCCGAACGGATCGCGCTTGCCCCAGCGCTCGATCGAGGCGATGCAGTCGACGGCGCGCACCGGTTGCCCGTCATGCCATTTGAGGCCATCGCGCAGTGTAAAGGCGTAGGTCAGCTTATCCGCGCTGACAGTCCAATGATCGACCATCTGCGGCTGCGGCCTGAAATCCTTGTCGAGCGCGAACAGCGTGTCGAACACCAGATAGCCAAAATTGCGCGTGACATAGGCAGTCGTCCAGATCGGATCGATGCTCCTGAGATCTGCCTGGGGGATAAACCGCAAGGTGGTTGATGCCGACTGTGCCAATGCCGGTGCCGCGGCGAGACCGAGCCCCAGCGCCGCCAGTCGCAGAATCCGAGACAAGATGCTCATCGGTCCCGTGTCGGGCCCCTTTCCCCTCGGTCAACGTTACGCCATGATCCGCCTGGGTCACAGTGCAAAAGGTGGGCCACCGGGCGAAAGGCGAGGCCGTCAAAGTCTGGGATCTGCAACCTACCATGCAACGTCCGGATGAAATGATCGCTACCGCAGCCCGTTTTGAGGCAAACGATCCGCGGAATGGGTCGTCACGCAAAGGGTCAGCCGTTTAGTTAGCGTCGGTGCTCTTGGCTGGTCGTCGTTTAAGTGAACGTCGATAGCGGGCGCTTGACCGCGATGGGCAGGGGCGGCGGGCCACGATGATCCCGAGAATGTTTGGATCCGCAACCGGTCATCGCCGTTGCGCCGATCGGCCTGTGCGCATCCCGTTTCCTTGATTCGATATTCGCACCGGTATCAGGCGTGACCGCGCACATCGCCGCCGGTCGGAATTTCGATGCCAAAGCTGGTTCGGAAGCCCTCGCGCCCTTGCGAGGTGATCGCGACGGCGCGGCTGTCCTTGATGCGCTCGATCCAGCCGAGCGCGAAGCAACGCTGAGCCAGCGCCGCGCCGACCGCGCCGCCAAGATGCGGTCGCTGCTCGCTCCAATCGAGACAGGGGCGACAGAAGCGGCGGCGCTTGCCGGCGGCACCGGCAAGATCGAGACCGAAGCCCTCGAGGAATTTGACGCCGTCTTTGGTGATCGCCCCGCCGTCGCCGTCGAGCGCGAGGAGGCCGCGTTCCTTTAGACTGCCGGCCAAGGTTACGCCGAGCCGCCCGGCGAGATGGTCATAGCAGGTTCGCGCCGAACGCAGCGCATCATCGCGCATCCAGGCCGGTCGATAGCGCGGCACCCCGCGCACCGCTACCGCCATGATTCCTTCGATCATGCGCGCAACCTCGGCTGAAGCCAGCCGGAAATAATGGTTGCGGCCCCGTCTTTGACCGGAGAGGAGCCGCGCATCGACGAGCTTTGCCAGATGGGCGCTGGCTGTCTGGGGTGTCACATGAGCGGCATAGGCGAGATCGCCAGCGCTCATCTCGCGTCCATCCATCAGCGCCGACAGCATGTTTGCGCGCGCCGGATCGCCGACGAGCGCGGCGATTTCGGCGATGTACGGTCCGTGTGTCATGCCGGCCAGGATAGCACGCGGCGGCATCTGGCCGGCGGCAATCGCTTCGGGCGTGGCCGAAGTTATGGTACGACCACCCGCCGGATCTCCCGGCGACGGCGAGCGAAGGATTGAGCGGTTGGCAATAGAAGAAGTCTACACCTTCGCGGGCAACCCACTCGACCGCGTCAGCCAGCGGCGGCAGGACGCTGGATGGATCGCATCCTTACTCGACGATCCCAAAACCCGGTTATTGCCGTTGCGCGAGCTGAAGCCGCTGGTTCGCGAGAGCTCGGCCGCGGAGCTCGACTGGCAACCAGTGGCACCGTGGCGCGAGGCGATCGACGCGGGCGCCACCCTGATTCTCCTCGGGATCGGCGACGGCAGGGCCCATTTCGCGCTCGATGCCAGCGCGGCGCCGCAGGTTGGCGGCGACGAAGCAGCCACCGTCGACGTGCGCACCTTGGCCGCCTCGATCCCCGGCGGCGAGGCCGCGATCCTCGCAGAAGCCCGTTCCCTGCTCGATTGGCATGCGCGCCACGGCTTTTGCGCGCAATGCGGGAAGGCGAGCTTGATCGACGCGGCCGGATGGGGACGGCGCTGCCCGAACTGCCGAGCGCATCATTATCCGCGGGTTGATCCGGTCGTGATCATGCTCGCGGTCAAAGGCGAGCGCTGCCTGCTCGGGCGCGGACGTCGGCGGGCCGGTAGCCGGTTCTCGTGTCTCGCCGGATTTATGGAGCCGGGCGAGACTATCGAGGAGGCGGTGCGGCGCGAGGTCCTCGAAGAATCGGGAATTCAAATCGGGCGGGTCCGCTACTTAGCCTCGCAGCCCTGGCCGTTTCCGTCGACCTTGATGATGGGATTATTGGCCGAGGCGCTGACCGAGGAGATCCATATCGACCCGGAGGAAATCGCCGAGGCGCGATGGTTCGATCGCGAGGAGGTTCGAGCAATGGTTGAACGCTCTCGCTCGGACGAACAGATTCCGGGGGTCACGACCCTGCCGCCCCCATTGGCGATCGGTCACCAGCTGGCCCGTAGGTGGGCGTTCGGGATCGATAGCATTTAGAAGGACCCGTGTCCGCGCCCGAGCCCTTAGTATCCGGCTCCTTCCCGGCAGGTGGGGAGAGAGAGGCGTCTGCGCGGCCGGTCGGCATAGTCACTGGGGCGAGTGCCGGTATCGGGCTCTATACCGCTCTGGGCCTCGCGCGTGCCGGCATGCACGTCATCATGACCGGTCGCGATCAGGCCCGTACCGAGGCGGCGCGCCATTTCGTGACCGAGCGCGTTCCCGGCGCGCAAATCGAGATCGCGCTTGCGGATTTCGCCTCTCTGGCTGAGGTACGCGGCCTCGCCGACGAGATCTTGGCCTCGCATGATAGAATAAATGTCCTGGTCAATAACGCTGGGCTGTTTTCGCCCAAATTCGAGCGCTCGCGGGACGGGTACGAGATGACCTTCGCGGTCAATCACTTGGCCCCGTTTCTGCTGACCAATCTGCTGCTGGGCCGACTGAAGGCCTCGGCACCGTCACGCGTCGTGACCGTTGCTTCGCGCGCCCATTACGGCGCCCGTATCGATCTAACGACCATTACCGGGCCGCGCGATTGGTCGATGCTGAAGGCCTACAACCGCTCCAAACTGGCCAACATCCTGTTCACCCGCGAGCTCACAGCGCGGCTGCGAGGGACTGGCGTGGTCGCAACTTCGCTTCATCCCGGCGTCGTCGCTACCACGCTGGCTCAGCGCGGCGGCATCGTCGATCTCGCCTGGCGGCTGCTGAAGCCGTTCATGATCAGCCCAGAACGGGGCGCCGAGACCTCGGTGTTTCTGGCGACAGTGCCGGACCCCGCGCCGTTCGCCGGCGGATATGTCGTCCGTAAGGTGCTGTCGCGTCCCGACCCGGTAGCGCTCGACGCCGATCTTGCCCGTCGGTTGTGGGACGAAAGCGGGCGTCTCGTTGGACTGTGACGCCGATAAATCACGCCCGGCGGGCGGCAAAATCGATGCGTGGGTCTATCAGCATATAGGTCAGGTCGCTGATCAGCTTCAGCAGCAGGCCGATCAAGGTGTAGACATAGAGCGTGCCGAACATGATCGGGTAGTCGCGATTGATCGCCGCCTCGAAACCCAGAAGCCCGAGGCCGTCGAGCGAAAAAATGACCTCGATCAGCAACGATCCGGTGAACAGGATGCCGACCAGCGCCGCCGGAAACCCGGCGACGACGAGCAGCATCGCATTGCGGAAGACGTGGCCGTAAAGCACGCGGCGCTCGCTTAGCCCCTTGGCGCGCGCGGTGAGCACGTATTGTTTGTTGATCTCGTCGAGAAAGCAGTTTTTGGTCAGCATCGTCAGGGTCGCAAAACCCGAGATCACCAAGGCGGTAATCGGCAGAGTAATGTGCCAGAAATAATCGGCGATACGCATCGGCCAGGACAGCGAAGCCCAATTGTCGCTGACCAGGCCGCGCAGCGGAAAAATCGACAGATAACTGCCGCCGGCGAACAACACGATCAGCAACACGGCAAACAAAAAACCCGGAACGGCGTTGCCGATGATGATTACGGCGCTCGTCGATACGTCAAACCGGCTGCCGTCGCGCACTGCTTTGCGGATCCCGAGCGGGATCGACACCAGATAGGTTATCAGGGTCGTCCACAGCCCGATCGAAATCGACACCGGTAATTTGGCTTTGATCAGGTCGACGACGCGCTGATCGCGAAAAAAGCTGGTTCCAAAGTCGAAGGTCAGATAGTTGCGCATCATCAGCAAAAAGCGGGTCAAGGGCGGCTTGTCGAAGCCGTATTGTTTCTCGAGTTGCCTGATCAGCGCGGGGTCGAGGCCGCGCGCGCCGCGGTAGCGCAAGTTGACGGCGCCCGCCGGTGCCGTCTTGATCTCGCCCGCGCCGCCGGTAACCCGCTCGGTGGCACTTACATTCTGCCCCTTTAGCCGAGCGATCATCTGCTCGACCGGCCCGCCGGGGGCGGCTTGGACGATGACAAAATTCACCACCATGATCGCGAACAGGGTCGGGATGATCAGCAGAACTCGCCTGATCGCGTAGGCGATCATCGTTCACTCACGGCCGACACGCCGGCCTCACCCGCCTGGGAAAATCTTCGTATGATCGTCGCCTGCCTCCACCTGCCTTCCGCCACGCGAAACCCCCCTTCACCCGCGGATCGGCAGAGGATCGAGTTCGAGGGGCTCAGGCGCTCGCAATTCGCGTCATTACTTTGCCGTTTCACCCTTTTTGGCTTCGATTGCCTTCTCGGCATTCGGGTCGAGCCACCAGGTATCGAGCCCGAGAGCGTATTTCGGCGATATAGCAGGCCGCCGCAGCTTATCCCAATAGGCAACGCGAAAGGCGGCGAGGTGGAAGTTCGGGATTACGTAGTAACCGTACTGCAGTACTCGATCGAGCGCACGGGTGTGAGCGACCAAGCTCGCCCGGTTCGGCGCCTGGATCAGCTCTTCGATCAGCGCGTCGATCGCTTTGTTCTTAACGCCGAGCAGATTGCGACTTCCCTGTTCGTCCGCCGCCCTCGATCCCCAATACTCGCGCTGCTCGTTCCCGGGCGACAGCGATTCCGGGAACAATACGACCGTCATGTCATAGTCGAACGTCTCCATTCGCTTTTCATACTGCGCAGTATCGACTGTGCGTACGCGCGCGGTAATACCCATCCGTTTGAGGTTCTGGACAAACGGCAGCACGATCCGTTCGAATTGCGGATTGTCGAGGAGGATCTCGAACTCAAACGGCTGACCGGTCTGGTCGTTGACGAGCTGCTCGCCCTTGAAAGTCCAGCCTGCCTCCTTCAGCAGTTTGAGCGCAGCACGCAGTCCGTCGCGGATATTCCCGGAGCCGTCATATTTGGGCGGATCATACTCGGTAGTGAGCACGGCATCCGGGATTTGCCCGCGGAATTTTTCAAGGATCGCAAGCTCCTGCCCCTGCGGCACGCCGGTCGCAGCCAGCTCTGAATTATCAAAATAGCTGCGCGTACGCTGGTAGGCGCCGTAAAACAGGTTCTTGTTGGACCACTCAAAGTCGAAAGCGTAGGCGAGGGCTTCGCGGACTCGCGGGTCCTGAAAGATCGGCCGGCGCAAGTTGAAGCCGAACCCCTGCATTCCGCTCGGCAATTGATTGGGAATCTGCTCCTTCTTGATCAGGCCGGCGCGCAAGGCCGGGCTGTCATAGCCGGTCGCCCAATCCTTCGACGAATTTTCGAGACGCGCATCGTATTGGCCGGCCTTGAATGCTTCGAGCGCGATCGTGGCGTCCCGGTAATAGTCGTAGCGGATCGTATCGAAATTAAATCGGCCCTTGTTGACCGGCAGATCGGCCCCCCAGTAATCCGCGACTCGCCGGTACGTGATCGAGCGGCCGGGGTCGATCGATTGTATCTTGTAGGGGCCGCTGCCGAGCGGGGGATCGAGTGTAGTTTTCTCAAAATCCTTGCTGGACCAATACGCCTTGGACAGCACAGGCATCTGCCCGATGATCTGCGGCAATTCGCGGTTCTTTGCCGATTTGAAATAGAATCGGACGCCGCGATCTCCCTCCTTCTCGACCTTGGTTACGTCGCCATAATATTCACGGTAAATCGGCTGCCCCTTCGCCCGCAAAGTTTCGAAGGTCCATATCACATCCTCGGGCGTTATCGGCGTGCCGTCGTGGAACCGCGCCTCCTTGCGCAAGGTGTAGAGCACCGAGAGTTTATCCGGCGCGAGGTCGATGCTTTTTGCGACCAGCCCATATTCACTCGCCGGCTCGTCCTCGGACGAGGCCGTGAGGGTGTCGAAGATCATGCCGATACCTGCTGCCGGCACACCGTTGATGACGAAAGGGTTCAGCGTGTCGTAGGTGCCGATCGCCGAATAGCGGACCGTGCCGCCCTTCGGCGCCTGCGGGTCGGCGTAATCGAAATGGGTAAAGCCGGGTCCGTATTTGAGGTCGCCGAACAGCGACATGCCGTCGCTCGCCGCTGCCTCGGCCCTGCCGGCCGCCAGCAATAGCACCAAGCCGGCGATGATTGCCAATCCCGCACGCGTCCGATTCGTCCTTGCCATCAGCTTACCCGCCTAGGAACGTCAGCGCCGCCTCATGTAATTCCCGGTCGCCGGCTACCAGAACACGCCCGTCCGAGGCTAGGCCCAGCCTTGCCCCTCGCCAGTCGGTGGCGACACCGCCGGCCCCTTCGACTATTGGGATGATCGCGCAGAAATCGTAGGGCTTGAGGCTGGCTTCAAGGACGAGATCGACAAAGCCCGCGGCGACGAGGCCGTAGGCATAGCAATCGGCGCCAAACCGGGTGAGCTTGACGGCGGCCGAAACCCGCGCGAATGCGGCCGCGTCTTGACCGCGGAACATCTCCGGCGTGGTCGCGAACAAAGTCGCTGCGCCGATGCCCGCGCAACCCCGGCAACGGATCGCGGCGCCGTTCAATGTCGTCGGCCGCCCCACCGCACCAAGCCAGCGCTCGCGCGAGATCGGCTGATCGATGACGCCGAGGATCGAATTTCCGTCCTGGGTCAGCGCGATTAAGGTGCCGAATAGCGGCACGCCGCTGATAAACGATTTCGTGCCGTCGATCGGGTCCAAAACCCATACGAACTCGGCATCCTCGCGCACCCGGCCGAATTCCTCCCCGACGATCCCATGTTCCGGATAGCTGTTCTCGATCAGTCTGCGCATCGCTAGCTCGGCAGCGCGGTCGGCGGCGGTCACCGGCGTCAGGTCGGATTTATCCTCGACAGCTAGGCGCTGGCGGAAATATGGCCGGATCGCTGCTCCGGCCGCGTCGGCCAATTCAACTGCGAGCGCGAGGAAGCCGTCGAGCTCTGAGGGGCCCACCGCCCTATTTCAATGTCTGTAAATAGGCGATGACATCGGCGCGATTTTCCGCCTTGGGGAAGCCGGCAAAGGTCATTTTAGTGCCTTGGGCGAAATGCTGTGGGTGATCCAACCAGTCATTGAGCTTTTCCGGGTCCCATACTTGGCCCTTGTGCTGTTCCAGTGCGGAAGAGAACGCATATCCGTTTCGGTCCTCGCCGATCGGTTGACCGAAGATATTCCACAAGTTCGGCCCGATCTTATTGGCCCCGCCTTTGTCGAAAGTATGGCATGCTTGACAAACGGTGGTTAGTTGCTGGCCCCTCTTCGGATCGGCCTTGGCCAGCAGCGGCGTAATCGGAGCCAACTTTTCCTCGGCGGCAGGCTGCTCGGCCGGCGCACTGCTGGCCGCCTCGGATCCGGCAACCATGAAGACCGGTTTTTCGAGTGGCTTCGGGCGAACGAGCATGTTCGACAAATCCCCCCGACCATCGCGATGATCAGCGCGGTCAACACCGAAGCAATGATCTTATTCCACTCGAAAGACGACATCGATGACCCTTCCGACCATGCCGGGCCGGCAGAAAATCTAATTCCCCCCGACAACTCAAATGAATTATCACGCTTTCGACGACTGCACGAACCGGTCATGTTGTCGCTGGCCTGGCTATAGACGAGAAGCTTTGGACAACGCGTCACCCGATAACCCGATCATCCTGATCCCTGCCCGTCTTGCGGCGACGCGCCTTCCCGGAAAGCCCCTCGCCGACATCGCCGGAACCCCGATGATCATCCATGTCTGGCGTCGCGCGGTGGCCGCGGGAGCGGGACCGGTCGTAGTCGCCTGCGGCGATCCCGAGATCGCCGAGGTCGTAACAACGGCAGGCGGGCGGGCGGTGCTGACCGATCCTGGGCTCCCCACGGGTTCGGATCGCATCTGCCAGGCGATCATGCGCATCGATCCCTTGCGCCGCCACGACGCGGTAATCAACGTCCAAGGGGATTCTGCCGATGCTGGATCCCTCCGCGGTTGCTCTGGCGTTGGCTGGTCTCGGTGACCCGGAAACCGATATTGCAACTCTAGCCGCTGTGATCGAGGACCAGGCCGCTCTTGCCGACACCAGCGTGAACAAGGTTGTCGCGGGTTTTGCCGACCCGGGCCGGCCGGCTCGCGCGCTCTATTTCAGTAAGGCGGTTGTGCCGTGGGGCGAAGGCCCTCATTACGAGCATATCGGGCTCTATGCCTACCGCCGGGTGGCGCTCGAGCGCTTCGTCGGCCTGCCGCGCGGCGTTCTCGAACAGCGCGAGCGTCTGGAACAACTGCGCGCGCTCGAAGCCGGGATGCGAATTTCAGTCAGCTTGATCGCGGCTGCCCGCCTCGGGGTGCAGGTCGACACGCCGGCCGACCTGGAGCGCGCCCGCCGCCTTATGCAACAGTCGTGACGAGATGACCGGACCAGAACCCGCTCTCACCGATCCGGCGCGGACGATTTCGTTCCAGGGGATGCTCGGCGCCTATTCGGACCTCGCCTGCCGTCGGGTCTTTCCCGAGATGACGACCTTGCCCTGCGCCCAATTCGAGGATGCCTTCGCCGCGGTGAATGAAGGCCGCGCGCGACTGGCGATGATGCCGATTGAAAACTCCGTCGCCGGCCGGGTCGCGGACATCCATCACCTGATGCCGAATTCGGAGCTCCACATAATCGGGGAACATTTCGAGAGGGTGAACCACCACCTGCTCGCTCTGCCCGGCGCGCAACTAGCGACGATCCGCACGGTCAGAAGCCATGTCCACGCGCTGTCGCAATGCCGTAAGCTGATTCGCTCCCTCGGCATCGAGCCGGTGGTCGCTGCCGACACTGCCGGGGCCGCTGCCGAACTCGCCCAGCGCGGCGATCCGACCGTCGCCGTCATCGCCTCCGAGCTTGCCGGCCGCATCTACGGGCTGGTCTCGTTGAAGGCAAATATCGAGGATGCCGAGCACAATACGACCCGCTTTCTGATCATGTCGCGCGAGCCGCAGCGTCCAGCCCGCGGGACGCCCTCGGTGACCACCTTCCTGTTCCGCGTGCGCAATGTGCCGGCCGCCCTCTACAAGGCAATGGGCGGGTTCGCCACCAATGGCGTCAATATGACCAAGCTAGAAAGTTACATGGTCGGGGGCGCGTTCGCCGCGACCCAGTTTTATGCCGATGTCGAGGCGCACCCTGACGACCGTCCGCTGGCGCTGGCGCTCGAAGAACTCGCCTTTTTTTCGCGCGAACTGAAAATTCTCGGCGTCTATCCCGCCCATCCATTGCGCATCGCCGCATCCGCACGGGCGGAATAAAAGCGCGCTCGGAGTAGTCATAGATCAGACATCGCGGTGTGACGGACAATGGCGGGTATAACACGGTCCTAATCGATCACGAACTGGGGAGCGGTCATGAAAATCAAGGCTATCCTTTTGGCGATGCTCGGGCTTTTCCTGGCCGCGGCCGGTCCAGCGCTCGCCGATGGCGGCGGGAGCGACAAGGCGGATACGACAACTTGCGGCAAAGGGGAAGTTTGGGACAGCAGCAGCAAGAAATGCGTAAAGGCGGAGAACGGGGTGCTGCCCGACAAGGCGCTCACCGATTATGCGTACGCTTTGACCAGAGCCGGCCGCTACAGCGAGGCGATCGAAGTCCTCAATCTGCTGAAAAACCCCAACACCGCCGTCGCTCTGAATTATCGCGGCTATGCGATCCGCAAAATGGGTAAGGTCGACGAAGGGATCGGTTATTATCTCAAGTCGGTGGCCGTCGATCCGCAATACGCGCAGGTCCGCGAGTATCTTGGCGAGGCCTATCTCCTCAAAGGCGATACGGCACGTGCCGCAGGCCCAGCTGCGGGCCATCAAGGGAATCTGCGGTACCACCTGCGAAGCCTATGAGCATCTTGCCGTGGCGATCGCCGATCCGGCCGATATCTAACCTGGTGGTGCCTCCGGCGGGCGTAGCCCCTCCGGCTGCCGGGGTGAGCGCGCTCCCCTTCCACTGGCCTATCGATAGGAGAGCGCGTAGCCCTCGGTCCGGCAAACGTCGATGCTGCGCCGGACCAGGGTCGTCCCGTCATCGAGAACCGTTTTCAGATCAACTCGGCACTGCCCGCCCCGATCGTCAATCGGGACCAGCACTGAACCGCCCGGCTGCAAATAGTTGGGACCCAGGACATCCTGCTGCCAGTTTCCGGTGCCGGCGCTGGACACGTAGATCTCGATGATGGCCTGACGCATGTCGTTGGCCACGACCACGTGGCGCTCCAAGCCATAGGCCGGCGGATCGATCGCGGCGGCCTGCAAGCAGATCAGAGAAGCCGTTACGACGGCGGCGACAGAATTGACCATAATCGTCTCCGATGGCTTTTTGCGAAGGGTCAGCGCTTGGCGCAGCTTCGCTGACACCTAAACTAGGCATCTCCCCCATCTGCCAATGTGAGATGGATCACGATTACGGACGGTATTTTGACGATTTTGGCGGAGAAGGGATGCCGCTAGCAAAACCGTCTTCAGGCTGATTCAAAAATTCAGCTGTGCGCGGTCAGGCTGATGTCGAGCCAGCCGAGCGGGGTTACCGTCGCCCGATCATCGGGGCGCAACAGCACAGTGGTCATCGCCGAT
Source organism: uncultured Alphaproteobacteria bacterium (assembly GCA_963821795.1). Taxonomy (GTDB): domain Bacteria; phylum Pseudomonadota; class Alphaproteobacteria; order ATCC43930; family CGMCC-115725; genus AP-15. Next base: position 22,369 of record CAWGFH010000017.1, on the reverse strand, counting down.
TCGACGATCGCCGGGCCGTGGATTGCTTGCGCCGGGGCCAAGATGTCGAAATCCCACACCGGGACCGTCACCCACCCGTCGAGCCAGATCCGCCGCTCGGAGCGGGGCGGCGATGCCGGCGCCTCGGGTAAAGCGGGCTCTTGGGGCAACGCCGAGAGGATGCCGGCGACCGCTACTCTGGCGTTGACAAGAACCGCTTCCTGATCCGGCGCCGAATAGCCATAGAGTTCTTGGTGGCGGCGGTGAAATTGCTCGACGATCTGCGGCAGCGGATCGGGCGCTGCCCAATCGACCTCGTCGAGCGTCACGGCAATCTCGAAGACTTGCTCCCCGTAACGCATTTCGACCAAGCGCGTGGTCCGCGCAGGTCCGTCGAACGAGGCGCGTAGTCGCGACAGTCCTTCGCGCTCCATCTCCTCAAACAGCGTCTTGATCGCGGCTCCGGCGAGTGCGCGGATGTCACCGACATGAGAACGGGCGACCTCGAAGCGCAGATCCGTAGCAAGCATGCCCCAGGCCGACAGCACCGCAGCAATCCGCGGAACAATGACGCGGCTCAAATCGAGCTGACGGGCGATATCAGTTATATGCAGCCCCGAGGCGCCGCCGAAGGCGAGGAGGCTGAACCGCCGCGGATCGACGCCCCGCCGGACCGAGACCAGCCGCACTCCCTCCGCCATGTTCGTGTTGACGATGCGGTGAATACCTTGCGCCGCGGCCAGTCGTCCGGTCCCGAACGCGGCGGCGATACCGTCGACTGCGGCCTCCGCAGCGGCGCGCTCCAGTGGCCGGCGGCCACCGAGGAAATTTGCCGGATCGAGATAGCCCAGCACCAGATTGGCGTCGGTGACGGTGGCCTCTCTGCCGCCATTGCCGTAGCAAGCCGGTCCGGGCACCGCGCCAGCGCTTTGCGGCCCGACATGCAGGATGCCCCCGGTATCGACCCGGGCGATTGAGCCGCCGCCGGCTCCGATGCTCGCGATATCGAGACTGTTGAGGGCGATCGTGTGGCCGGCGACACGGCGGCCGGCCGCTAGGCTCGGCCGGCCAGCGACAATCAGCGAGATATCGGTGCTGGTCCCGCCCATATCGAACGGGATCAAATCGGCCGCGCCCACCAGCCGGGCCGCGTAGACGCTGCCGGCAACCCCGCCGGCCGGTCCCGAGAGCACTGCACCGGCCGCCAGCCGGCCTGCCTCGTCGATCGGCGTGACGCCGCCATGCGACTGGATGATCAGCGTCGGCCCGCGATACCCGGCCTCCCCCAGGCGGCGTTCCAACAACTCCAGATAGCGCGCCAAGGACGGCCCGACATAGGCGTTGACCACGGTCGTCGAGACCCGCTCGAATTCCTTGATCTGCGGCCATATATCGGCCGATAGCGAAACGTAGACTCCGGGTAGGTTGCGTTCGATCGCCGCGCGGCTCGCCTGCTCGTGCCTCGGGTTGCGCCATGCGTGCAGGTAGCAAACTGCAACCGCCTCGACCCCCTCACGCTTCAGCACCGATATCGCCTGGTCGAGCGACGCCGGATCGAGCGGGGTTTCAACCCGGCCGTTGCCGCGCATGCGCTCGCGCACTCCCAGCCGCAGCCGGCGCGGGACAAGCTGCTCGGGCGGTGGCAGGCGCAGATTGTACCGGTCCTCCTTCAACCCCTCGCGCATCTCGATGACGTCGCGATGGCCCTCGGTCGTCAGCAGCCCTACGCGCACGCCGCGGCGCTCCAGCAAGGCGTTGGTTGCGACTGTCGTGCCGTGAACGATGCGCTCGGTATCGACGAGCAGCGCGGCGCGGCTTCGGCCCAGCCTCTCTGCTAGACGATCGAGCGCCTCGAGTACGCCGATCGAAGGGTCATCGGGGGTCGACGTGACCTTCTCCAAAGTCGCCTTGCCGAGATCATCGACCGCGACGAGATCGGTAAAGGTGCCGCCGACATCGATGCCGATGTGGTACATCGCTCACTCCCGGTGATAGGGATGACCGGCGAGGATCTGTTGCGCGCGGTAAAGCTGTTCCAGCAGCATGCCCCGAACCAAAAGATGCGGCCAAGTCATCGCTCCCAACGAAATTGTCGCCTGGGCATGTTCGAGGACCGCCGTGCCAAGACCCTCCGCCCCGCCGATCGCGAAAGCGAGTTCACCGGGGCCGCGGTCGCGCCAATGCGCGACTTGGCCCGCAAGATCGCGGCTCGACCACGAGGTGCCTCGCTGATCGAGCGCGAAGAGCGGCACACCCGGCGGCAGTGCCTTCAGGATCAGTCCCGCTTCGCGTTCCTTGAGAATCGGCTCCGGCAAGCGCTGCCGGATTTCGAGTTCGACGATGGTCGGGGCCGGCACGATCCGGCCGGCATAAAGAGTCTGCATCGCCTCGAACGGACCGTTGCGCAGCCTGCCGATGGCGAGAATACGGAACCGGATCGACCTGGTTCCCGGGCTATTGCCGAACTGCTTCGACGTCGGGCAGCGCCTCGCTCCACAGCTTTTCGATGTTGTAATAGGTGCGGATCTCAGGCCGGAACAGCTGCACGATCACATCGCCGGCATCGATCAGGACCCAGTCGCCTTGCGCTTTGCCCTCGATCGAAACCCGAACGCGAGGCGACAGCGCTTGTTCGAGATGCTCGGTCAATGCCGCGACCTGTCGCGCCGCCCGTCCGGTCGCGACCACCATGTAATCGGCGATCGTGGTTTTGCCGGCGAGGTCGATCGTGACAATGTCCTCGGCCTTGCCGTCCTCAAGCGTCTTCACGACGAGGTCGAGAATTTCCGGCGGCGGGGCGTTTCGGGTTTTCCGCGGCCTGGTGCGGGTAGTCAGCGCAGTGATCGTGGGCAATTCCATTCCTTGCTGATGTCGTGTTTGCGTTCGGACCGAAGCCGCGTCGCCGAAGTCGGGTCGAGCCTACTATGAAAGAACGCCCAAGCTGGCGGTTTTGCGTCAGCCAGCCTACGCGCGGCTTTGCTCGGCATGCGCTGCCGGGCAAAGCGCCGGGCAGCGAGGCCGGCAAGCGCGCCCAGCGAGTAGGCGGGACGGTCGAACACGGCGATCGGGACAATCCGAAAAATCTCAGCCCAGCGATCCCAGCGCCGGATCTGCACCAGATTGTCGCTGCCCATCAGCCATACGAAACGCAGCCGCGGAAAGCGCCGGCGCAGCGCCTTCAAGGTGTCGACGGTATAGAGCGAGCCGCCAGCCCGGTTCTCGAGATCGGTGACCCGAATGCGATTATGGTTGGAAGTGACCCGCCGTGCTTGCTCAAGTCGAAGCGCGAACGGCGCCATGCCCGCGGTTGGCTTCAACGGGTTCTGCGGCGAGACCAGCCACCAGACCTCGTCGATGTCCGAGACTCCGCAGAGCTGTCAAACTCAGCTGCAAATGACCGCGATGGGCCGGGTTGAACGAGCCGCCCAGCAGCCCGATGCGGCGATGCCGCATCCGCTCCGGCCGACCCTCTGGGAGGGCGCTCAGGGGCGCACCTGTCCGTTGCCGCGCACGAGGTATTTGTACGTCGTCAGCTGCTCGGCGCCGACCGGACCTCGCGGCGGCAGCCGCTGGGTCGAGATCCCGATTTCCGCCCCCATGCCGAACTCGCCGCCATCGGCGAATTGGGTCGAGGCGTTGACCAGTACGATCGCGCTATCGACCTCGCGCAAAAATCGTCCAGCGGCCTCCGCATCCTCGGTGACGATCGCGTCGGTATGGTGCGATCCCCAGCGGTTGACATGTGCTATCGCCCCGCCGACGCCGTCGACGATCGCAATCGACAGGATCGCGTCGAGATACTCGGTGCGCCAGTCCTCCTCGCCGGCCGGCAATACCGCCGGATCGATCGCCCGTGTTTCGGCATCGCCGCGCAATTCGCAGTCGGCCGCACGCAGACCGTCGAGGATCGCCGGCAGATGGGCCGCTGCTTTGCGGTCGACGAGCAAAGTTTCGGTCGCGCCGCAGATCGACACGCGCCGCATCTTGGCGTTCAGTACGATCGCCCGCGCCTTTGCCGGATCAGCGGCACCGTCGACATAGGTGTGGCAGAGCCCTTCGAGATGAGCGATGACTGGGATCCGGCTCTCGCGCTGCACCCGTTCGATCAGGGAGCGGCCGCCGCGCGGCACGATCACATCAATGTATTCGCTCATGCCGAGCATCAGCCCGACAGCGGCCCGGTCGCGGGTCGGCACCAGCTGGATCGCGGCTTCGGGCAATCCGGTTTTGCGCAATGCTTCGACCAGGGCGGCGACCAATGCACGCGAGGAATAAAAGCTTTCCGATCCGCCGCGCAGGATTGCGGCATTCCCGGATTTCAGCGCCAGCCCCCCGGCGTCCGCGGTCACGTTGGGCCGGCTCTCGTAGATAATGCCGACGACGCCGAGCGGCACCGCCACCCGCTCGATATCGAGGCCGTTCGGTCGGAGTCCAGCGCGCCAAACTGCGCCCGACCGGATCAGGTAATGCCGCGATCGCTTCGAGCCCAGCAGCAATCGCTTCCAGCCGCTTGCGATCGAGCGCGAGGCGTTCCCGCAGAGCCGGGGCGACCCCTTCGCCTTCGGCCTCGGCGAGGTCGCGCGCGTTAGCGTCGAGGATGTCGGCTTCCCGAGCCCGTATGATCCGCGCCGCTGTATGCAGCGCCTCGGTCTTAGCTTCGGCCGAGGCTCGGGCGAGAGCGGTTGCGGCGGCTCGAGCGCTCGCTCCGATCGCCGCCATCTCGCTCGCCAGCGGAAGGCCCGGCATGCACCGATTGGTCCCTCGTCAGGATCTCGTTGCTCATGCGAATTGCGTCATTGGCGTTCCGTCACCACCAGATCGTCGCGATGGATCACTTCGTCGCGGCCACGGTAGCCGAGGATGCCGGCAATTTCACCACTCTTGTGCCCAGCGATGCGGCGAATGTCGGCGCTCGAATAGGCGGATAGCCCACGGCCGGCCTCGATGCCGGAGCGGGTGCGCACGATTATCGCGTCACCGCGTTCGAACACGCCCTCGATCGTGACGATCCCGGCCGGCAACAGGCTGCTGCCCTGGCGCAGCGCCCGCGCGGCGCCGTCGTCGACAACAACCGTGCCCGATGGGTCGACGGTCCCGGCAATCCACGATTTGCGCGCCGAACGCGGCTCGCCCTGCGGCATGAACAATGTCGCCCGGCCACCGGCCTCGATCGCCGCCAGTGGGCCCGGTGCGTCGCCGCCTTCCGGCACGCCGCGGGCGATCAGCATGCGGCAACCGGCATTCATCGCGATGCGGGCGGCGGCAAGCTTGGTCACCATCCCGCCGGAGCTGTAGCCGGGTGCGGCCTCGCCGGCCATTGCCTCGATCTCCGGCCCGATCTCGTGCACCATTGCCAGATGGCGGGCGTCCGGCTGTTTGCGTGGGTCGGCGGTGTAGAGCCCGTCAATGTCCGACAGCAGCACCAGCGTGTCGGCGCTCGTCATCTGGGCGACGCGGGCGGCCAGCCGGTCGTTGTCGCCAAAGCGGATCTCCGCGGTGGCTATGCTGTCGTTTTCGTTGACCACGGGAACAGCACCCATCCCCAATAGCTGGGCAAAAGTGGCCCGCGCATTCAAGTGCCGGCGCCTTTCTTCGGTATCCTCCAGGGTCAGCAGGATCTGCGCGACGGTGACGCCGTGGCGAGCAAGCGCCTCCTGATAGGCGTGCGCAAGGCGGATCTGCCCGGTTGCGGCGGCGGCCTGTTTCTCCTCGAGCTTGAGGCGATTTCCGTTGAGGCCGAGATGACGGCGGCCTATCGCGATCGCCCCGGACGAGACCAGGATTACCTCCTGCCCGCGCGCGCGGCAGCGCGCGACGTCATCGACCAGCAGGTCGAGCCAGCCGCGGCGGATCTCACCGCTCTCGGCGACCAGCAGGGCCGAGCCGATCTTGACGACCAACCGCCGCGCCGCGGCCAGTGCTTCGGCCGCTGCTCCCTCTCCGCTCAAGGGGTCGGAGGAACCATTCGCGCGGCCATCGGTGGTCCCCGTCATGCCTCGATGCGCTCATCGGAGTGTTGCGCCGCGGGCTCTTCAGCCAGTGCCGTGAACAGCGCCGCCAGTACGCCCGGCACGCCGGCGCCGGTGACGCCGGACAATGGCACGACCTTCGCACCACGGCCGGCGGTATGGCGCAGCTGTCGGAGTTTTGTCGTTGCTGCGGCTGGGTCCAGCGCATCGATCTTGTTGAGCCCGACGATCTCCGGCTTTCCGGCGAGGCCGTGACCGTAAGCGGCGAGCTCTTCGCGGATCGTGCGATAGGCGCTTGCAACATCGTCGAGCGTGCCGTCGACCAGGTGCAGGATCACGCGGACAGCGCTCGACATGGCCGAGAAAGCGGGTGCCGATCCCGACACCCTCGCTCGCGCCCTCGATCAGCCCCGGCAGATCGGCCACCACCAGCTCATCGTCATGTACCCGCACGACTCCGAGCTGCGGTTTCAAGGTCGTGAACGGGTAGTCGGCGATCTTCGGCCGCGCGTGCGAGACCGCCGCCAGAAACGTCGATTTACCGGCATTGGGCATCCCGACCAGACCGACATCCGCGATCAGCTTCAGACGCAGCCAGACCCAGGCCTCTTTTCCCGGCCAGCCCGGATCGGCGCGGCGCGGCGCCCGGTTGGTCGAGCTTTTGTAGTGCGCGTTGCCGAACCCACCATCGCCGCCGCGCAGAAAAACGATGCGCTCGCCCGGGCGTGCGAGGTCGACCAGGACCTGCCGGTTCTCCTCGTCCATGATCTGGGTCCCGACCGGTACCGTCAGCACCAGCTCGCCGCCGTTGGCGCCGCTCTTTTCGCGCCCCGCCCCGCCCCGCCCGTCCGGCGCCCGGAAGTGTTGGCGATAGCGGTAGTCGATCAAGGTGTTGAGATTATCCGCCGCGACAAAGACGACGTCGCCGCCCTTGCCGCCATTGCCGCCGTCAGGGCCGCCGAACTCGATGAATTTTTCGCGGCGAAAGCTCGCCGAACCAGGCCCCCCGGCGCCGCTCTTCAGATAGATTTTGCACTGATCGAGAAACTGCATCGCATCGGCCACAAAAACAGGAACGGCCGGGCCGTTCCCCTCGGACCTCGGCAGCTTTTCGGGAAACGGCTATTCAGCGGCTTCGGCAGTATCTGGCAAAGCCGGCGGGACCACCGAGACGTAGTTGCGCCCGGCGAGGCCCCTGTGAAAGCGAACCGCCCCGTGCACGACCGCGAACAAGGTATGGTCTCGGCCGATGCCGACAAATGGGCCCGGGTGGAACTTGGTGCCGCGCTGGCGAACGATGATGTCGCCAGGAATAACCGCCTCGCCGCCGAATTTCTTGACGCCAAGCCGCCGGCCGCGGCTATCGCGGCCATTGCGTGAGGATCCGCCTGCCTTCTTATGCGCCATCGGTCGCTCCCTCTTCTTCGGCGCGCGGAGAACCGTTCGCGCTCCTGATGTCGGTGATGCGCAGCACGGTCTGATACTGGCGGTGGCCCCTCTTGCGCCGGTAATTTTGCCGTCGCTTCTTTTTGAAGACGATGATCTTCGCCGCTCGGCTCTGCTCGACGACAGTTGCGCTAACCGACGCACCAGTGAGTACTGGCACCCCGGTCACGACGTCCGCGCCGTCGCCGATCATTAACACTTCGTTGAGATCGATGACCGCACCCGGCTCGCCGGCGAGTTTCTCAACCGCGATGACATCGTCCTTGGCGACCTTGTATTGTTTGCCGCCGGTCCTGATTACTGCGAACATGGTGTCAGCCGATATGGGTTGTCGAGCCCGAGGCGCAACCGCGCAATGGGCACACGAAAGCTTCGCTTCGGAGAGCGGGCAATATAGGTTGGTGCAGGGCGCTGTCAATCGAAAGCGGACCGGGCGGCGGCCGCGGGGCATCGTTGATCGGCTGCTCCCGGCAAAGCGTCTCGCTGTCGCCTTGTCGGTGTCGGCCGTCATCGGCATCGCCGGGCCTGCCTTGGCCGATGCGCTGGTGCTGCCGAAGCCAGTCGAACGGGACTCGCAGATCACCGCAGCCTATCGGTTTGACAAACCCGTTACCGGGCACGGCTTTCTGGACATCGAATGGACCGACGTGGCCGGCCGCGAGGTTGAACGGCGGCATATCCCGCTGGATCTTGCCGGCGCGTCGCAGGTGGCCTTTCCGCTCGATCTCAGGCGCGCTGCTACCATCCAAAATAAGCTAACGGCTGCCCTGTCGCTCGATGGTGTCGACCCTGGCGGGACGCCGGTCCATCGGCGCGACCGCCAAGTTGTATCGTTCATCGCCTCGCCGCCCGACCAACGGTGGTGGGATTACCAGATCATCATGTGGCAGAACCAGACGCCGGCCGCCTGGGCCGCGCTGAAGCGGCTGGGCATCACCGGCGGTATGCTCTCGGCCGATCATCGCAGCGAGGGCGGCACCTATATGGTCGCCGCGCTCACTCCTCTGCTCGATCAGGATTTGCGCTTTTATCTCGAAAACATCGCGACGGATTTTTACTCACCCTATCACCTGTGGTCGGGGGAGCGCCCCGTCGACTGGCGCTTTCTCGCGGTCGAAGCGCTGCATCGGCAGAAGCCGGACGACCTCACGGCCTTTATCCGCGAGCCCAGCCTTTCCGATCCCGAATGGCTGGCGAAGGTAAATGCCCGGCTCATCCGCGACGTGCGCGCGCTGCGAGACTACCGGCCGCTCTACTACAGCCTCGGTGACGAGACTGGCATCGCCGAGCTGACCAAATCTTGGGATTTCGATTTCTCGCCCCAATCACTCGCCGCGATGCGAGACTGGGTGACGCGGCGATATGGCAGCCTGGCAGCGCTGAACGAGCAGTGGGGTACGCATTTCAGCGGCTGGGACCAGGTCATGCCGATGACGACCCGGCAGGCCGTCCAGGTCTCCGACGAAAATTTTTCGGCCTGGGCCGACTTCAAGGAATGGATGGATGTCGCGTTCGCCCGTGCGTTGGCGAGCGGGAGCGCGGCAATTCACGCCGCCGATCCCGATGCCTTGTCAGCGATCGAGGGCGGCCAGATCCCCGGCTGGGGCGGTTACGACTATTCCCGCCTCGCGCATAGCGTCGATCTAATCGAACCCTACGACTTTGACGTTGACATCGAGATATTGCGCTCGTTCAACCCAAGGCTGGTGCTGTTGACAACGTTGGCTCAGACCGGACCGGACGCCACCTATCGCACTTGGCGGGAGTTCCTGCGCGGCACTAGAGGGCTGATCCTCTGGGACTCCAAGAACGAATTCGCAGCTGCCGACGGCAGCCTCGGCGAGCGTGGGCAACGGGCCACGCCCTCTTTTTCCGCGATCCGCGGTGGTCTTGGCGCTCTACTGATCAACAGCCGGAGGCGCACCGACCCGGTAGCCGTGCTCTATTCGCAACCGAGCATGCGTATCGAGTGGCTGCTCGACCGGCGGGCTCGCGGCGAAACGGATGACGACGAGGCCGCCGGCGCGGAGCAACTGGGCGCCGGTCAACGGATATCGTCGCGCAACTTCGTCCGTGCAATGGAGCATATCGGCCTGGAGCCGCGCTTCATCTCCACCCGCGACCTCGAACAAGGCGACCTTCGTGCCCATGGATACCGCGTTCTGATGCTGCCCCACACGGTCGCCCTGTCGCCGGTTTCCGCCAACGAGATCCGTGACTTTGTCGCGCGAGGCGGCGTCGTTGTCGCCGATGGAGAGCCGGGCCAATTCGACGAGCATGGCCGCCGGACGAGACCGGAGGCGCTAGCCGACATTTTCACCGCACGACCCAGTGGTGCGACGAGCCGTTTTGCGTTCGGCAACGGGTCGGCGATCTATCTTGCTTTTGGCAATGCCGACGACGATTCCGCCCTGATCAAGCGCGTTCGCCAGGTTATTGCCGCCGCCGGAGTCGAGTTTCCTTCCCGGGAAACCGGCACCGTCTCGCTCGTCCAGCGTGTGCGCGAGGTCGGCGCCCGCGCCGGCCTGTCCCCGCCCTTTCCCATCGCCCAAGCCGACGGGACCCGCGCGAGCGATATCGAGACGCACATCTTCGACAACGGCCCGGCGACGATCCTCGCGGTGCAGCGCGATCTTCCGCAAGAGGCCGACCCGGCCCGAGGTGAAGTTATCGCGGTCAGCCTGCCGCGCCGGCTGAACGTCTACAATCTGCTTACGCAACGCGCGCTCGGCGAGACCGATCGGGTAACAATCGATCTCGACCCCGGTCAGCCCGCGATCCTCGCCCTGTCGCCAAAACCGCTCGCGGCGCCGGAGATCGACGGCCCGGTCCAAGCGCGTCTCGGGGAAAATGCCGAATTTTCCATCCGCGTGGATCCCGCCGAGGCACCGGGCGTGATCCATGTCGAAGTCACCGATCCGTCAGGGCGGCCCATCCTGCACTACTCCGGAAACATTCTCGCCGCCGCGCGTGGCGCAGCGGTGAAGTTACTGCCGCTAGCCCTCAACGACCAATCCGGGATCTGGAAAATCCGCGCGACTGACGTGCTCAGCGGCCAGACAGCGACCGCCGAGCTGAAGGTCGAGCGCTGAACTCAGGCGGCGTCGACCAGTACCAATTCGGTATCGTCGAGGGCACGTATCCGCAACTCTTCCTCGTTACGGATCGCGGCGCCGTCGCGGGCATCTACCTTGACGCCGTTGACCTCGATCGAACCCTTGGCCGGTACGAGATAGCCGTGGCGGTTTTTGCCGAGCCTGTAGTCGGTAGATTTCCCGGCGTGCAACGTTGCACCCAGCACCCGCGCGTCCGCGCGGATCGGCAAGGCCTCGACATCGCTTTCGAAGCCGCTGGCCAAGGCCACGAACTTCCCGGAACGGTCGCCCTTCGGAAACGGCCGGGTTCCCCAGCTCGGCGGCTCGCCGCGCTTGGTCGGCAGAATCCAGATCTGGAACAGCTTAGTCGTGTTCGGCTCACGGTTGTACTCGGCGTGGCGGATGCCGGTGCCGGCGCTCATCACCTGCACGTCGCCGGCTGCGGTGCGGCCCTTGTTGCCGAGGCTGTCCTGATGGGTCACCGCCCCCTCGGTCACGTAGGTGATAATCTCCATATCCTGATGCGGGTGCGGAGGGAAGCCGGTGTCGGGAGCGATTGTGTCGTCATTCCAGACCCGTAGCCGGCCCCAGTTCATCCGTTCGGGATCCTGGTAATCGGCAAACGAGAAATGGTGCTTGGTGTCGAGCCAGCCGTGGTCGGCGCCGCCCAGGCGCCCGAAGGGTCTGCGTTCGATCATCTCAAAGAGGCTCCGGTTTGCGAGGCGATCCGCCACCTCGGTCATGAATTGTTAGATCGGCCTCCTCCTCAAAATTAAAAGTGCGCGCTTGGCCTGACGGTCCGGTTGCGCCGGCTCGATGGGCGGGCTCGGCGACGGGGAGGTCCGCCGGAAATCGCGTCTTGCCACCGAAACCGGCCCTTAATGTCCTCGGCCTATGCTTTGTAATGTGAAATCGGCAGCTCTATTGCTGGTGCTGAATACGGCCTCGGTCCTGGTCCCAGCGGCAGCGACCGTGCCAGGGGCGACGGTTGCCGTGTGCTTTGCACCCGAGGAGAATTGTGCGGCGGTCGCGGTTGGAGCGATCGATCGGGCGCGGCGGCAGATCCTGGTCAGCGCATATAATCTTACCACGGGCTCGGGTATCGTCGAGGCCCTGGTCCGCGCCCGCGAACGCGGCGTGGACGTCCGCTTGATCGCCGATAAGCGGACCCCTTGCGAGCGCAAGCCGGGCATCGACGCGCTGATCCGAGCCGGCACCCCGGTTTGGATCGACTACGAAGTGCCAATTGCCCATGCCAAGACTATAGTGATCGATGGCGTTGTAACTCTAATGGGGTCCTACAACTGGACCCGCAACGCCGCGCGGAATTCCGAAGATTTGAACGTCGTGTCGTCGCGCGCTCTTGCTGCGGCCTATGCCGAAGAATGGCGCAGCCGCCTCGCGGCCTCGGTGCCATTTGTCAGCCGCGATAATTGGTGTCGGCCGCGGCGCCGGCGCAATTCGCTGGACGGGGGCGGCTGAAGCCGTGAAGCTGGCACTCTTTTCGGTTCAATCGAAACGGGGCGCCAAATGTTCGACCTGATCATTTCCGGGGGGTTGGCGGTCATGCCGGCCGCTACCGAGCCCGCCGATATCGGGGTCTCCGGCGGCAAGATCGCGGCTATTGGCGCTCCTGGCAGCCTCGCCGCCGCCGGTGCCGTGCGCACCGTCGACGCCAATGGCCAGATCGTCATTCCGGGCGGAGTTGATCCACATATTCACTGCAGTTCGCCGATCCCGTTTCCGGGCCGGAACGAGGACATGCTGAGCGCGCCCCCCGAACAGGTCAGCCGCGCCGCGCTCTATGGGGGCACCACCACGTTGCTTGATTTCGCCCCGTGCCCGCCAGACCAACCATTGCAGCAATCGATCGAGGCACGCCAGCGCGAATGGGCTGGGGCGTGCTATTGCGATTACGGTTTTCATTTATTGCTGCACGGCAAGCTTTCACTGGCCGTACTTGGCGCTCTGCCCGAGGCAATTCAGGCCGGTCACGCCTCGGTCAAGATGTTCACCACCGATATCCGGCCGAACCGGCTGGGCCGTATGGTGCAGTTCGGGGATATCTGGGAGGTGTTGAAAATCCTCGGTGCGAAGGGCGGGATTGCCGCGATCCACGCCGAGGACAACGACATCGTCATGCACATGTACGAAAAACTGATCCGCGAAGATCGGGTCGGCTTCGAAAACATGGCCGAGGTGCACAACACCTTGTCCGAAGACCTGTCGTTCAATCGAGTGATCCGGCTGGCCGAAAATGTCGAGGGAGCGTCGCTGTACATGGTGCACGTTTCGGCGGCGACCGGAGCTGCGGCGATCGCGGGCTCGCGGGCGCGAGGTTATCCGATCTACGGCGAGACCTTGCACCAATACCTGCTTTACAACGCCGAGGACTATAAGCGGCCGGGCGGACAGATGTTCCATACTTATCCGTCGCTCAAATTCGCCAAGGACCAGGAGGCCTTGTGGGCGGCGACCGACCATGGTGCGATCCAGACGATCGCGACCGACGAGGTGTGCTGCCCGCTGCAGGTCAAATTGCAGGGAAGGCGGATCGACGATACGACGGGTGGCAACTCCGGGGTCGAGCCGCGCCTGTCGTTGATGTATACGCACATGGTCGAGAAGCGCGGTTACAGCCTCGCCGATTTTGTCGGTCTGGTCTCTGCCAACGCCGCCAAGATCATGGGCCTCTATCCGCGAAAAGGAGCGCTGGCGATCGGCTCGGATGCTGACATCGTACTACTCGACCCGCGGAGCCGGCGGGTGATCCGTAAAGAGGATCTGCACGAGACGGATTACACCCCCTGGGAAGGTCATGACGTCGCCGCGTGGCCAAGCATGACAATCCTGCACGGCAAGGTGGTCGTCGAAAGCGGCAGCTTTCTCGCCGCGCCCAGCGACGGGCAGTTTCTGCCACGTAAAATCGGCGGCGATATTCTCAGCCGTGCAGCGGTTTGACCCCCGCTGCCCACTGTTCCTGAGGGCCGGGGTCGCGGGCCGCTCAATCACCCCGCTTAGCCGGACGCGCCGGTGGCGGATCGCGGTAGATTTGCAACCTAGTCACCCGCAGACCAGCCACGCCATGCGATTTGATAGCCCGCTGCCAAGCGCGGAATTCCTCAACAGATAGCTGGTAGCGACGGCACGCTTCCTCGAGGCCGATTGCGCCGTTGTGCACCGCGTTGACGATTACTGCTTTGCGCCGCGCGACCCACCGTTTCGTGTCCGGCGACGGCAAAGTATTATCGGTCGTTAAATCGCGATACGTTTCGTTTCCGTCCATACGTATAGAGTACACATGCAGGTATTAAAAAATTCCTACGTAAAAATAGCCCATATCTTGACGGCGTATATTGGTCTTCGATCAAATCAGGGGATTGGTCACCCAGCAATCACGCTGAGGGAGACAACAACCGGGCGGCTGCTATGCCACTTCGGGCGGGTGCGTCGCGGTATGCTGCGCCGGGGCGAATTGCGGCAAGAGCGCAATTGCGGGACCCAACAACCCCGCGACGCGGAGGAGCCGCCGATCGCACCGCTGAAACGCGTGCGAAATCAACATACTCCATGCGATAGTGCCGCTTGAAGCGAGCCGATGCGATTTATATACTCCGCCGCTTCTTTCACGGAGTTTCGGTGAACCGATGCGTCCGTCGCTCCCGCCCGATTATCGTCCGTCCGACGACGAAGAATTTATGAGCCCGCTACAGGTCGAATATTTCCGGCAGAAGCTGTTGCTGTGGCGCGCCGCATTGCTGGCGGAATCATCGGACACGTTGCAACACCTGAAAGAGGTAAGCCTGCTCGAGCCCGACCTCAACGACCGGGCGTCGCTCGAAACCGAGCGGGCGATCGAACTGCGCACCCGGGCGCGGGAGCGAAAGTTAATCTCAAAAATAGACGCCGCGCTCGACCGGATCGACGACGGCTCCTATGGCTATTGCGAGGAAACCGACGAACCGATCGGTATCCGCCGTCTCGAAGCCCGGCCGATTGCTACGCTCAGCATCGAAGCGCAGGAGCGGCACGAGCGCATTGAGCGCACCCACCGCGACGATTGACGGATCGTTTCACCGTTCCACAGCGGCCTGTTCGAACGACCCGACCAGGCTTTGGGCCATGGTCGTCGGGGCATTGCGGCGATGATGGCAAAACAACTTATCTGTAGTAGTGTCCTGCGTCCCTGATAATCGCTAAGAGCGCAGACAATGGCGGTCAAAGTGGGCGCGGCGGGCGTCGGCCAACAAACCCAAGAAGCAAAATGGAGCCTCAATCGGCATGCGATCAGAGGTCTTCCTGGATGGGTTGGCAGGGGTTGGGTGGCTCCGACCATTGCGGCCGCCGCATTCATCCTCGCTGCTATTTGTGCCGCCAAAATTTTCGCGAGCATCGGCCTTCCCATCACGGCGCTCGCGCCGATCGGCCTCGTGGTGCTCGGGGTGGTTGCCCTTGCCCTACTGCGGGTCGGCGCCGCGTCGGCCGAAAAGGCCGACACTCTCCGCCGCGCGCTCGATACCATATTCCGCGCACAGGCCATCGTCGCTCCGGACGGGCGCGCGGTCTATTCCAATGCTGCCTTCGAGCGCCTGTTCCCCGGCACCGACCGTCATCCGATCGAGCGAATCCGCCGAGTCATGGCCGCGGATCCGATTGCTGCAGATGCGTTTGGCACTCTTTGTGACCGCGCGGCTGCGGGTGAGCGAGCAGAAGCGGCCATTGCCGTAGCCGGCGCTGGCGACGAGACTGCCGGTTGCTTCCGCTTCTCGGTATCCCCCCTCGCGGGACGATCCGGATCCTGCTTTTGGAATATCGACGCCGTCACCGCGTCCGGTGAGGTCGCGGCGGTCGCCGGCGGCAGCCAGGTCGAGCCGGCGAGGGGCCGCAAACTGAATTCCTCGCCGGCCCTGTCGCGGGAATCCTTTCAGCGGGTGTTCGCCGACGCGCCGGTCGGCATCGCCGTAGTCGATCGATTCGGCCGGTTTGTCGAGGCGAACCGGGCCGTGGGCGAACTCTTTGGCGCCTCGCCGCAGGAATTGGTCGGCAGCGAGATGATCGGTTTCTTGAATGAGGGTGAGCGTGGGGCACTTTCCGCAAGGTTCGCCCTGGACCCGAACGGGAAGGTCGATCGTGAGCCCATCGAGATCCGCCTCGGAAGCCCGCCCGAAAGGGTTATCGTCCTGTTGTTGAGTTGGCTCGACAGTCGGGTCGGCGATAGTCTTTCGTCGGCGCCGGCTGCCGCAGACGCAAGCGCGCCACCCGAGGCAGTTGCCCGCGGCAACTCTGATGCCGAGAGCGGCCTGATGCTCTATTTTATCGACGTCACCGAGCAGAAAAATCTGGAAGCGCAGTTTGCGCAATCGCAAAAGATGCAGGCGGTCGGCCAGCTCGCCGGCGGGGTCGCGCATGATTTCAACAACTTGCTTACCGCGATGATCGGATTTGCGACCTGCTGCTGCTGCGCTCGAGGCCTGGCGATCCGGCATTTGCCGACATCATGCAGATTAAGCAGAACGCCAACCGTGCCGCCAATCTGGTGCGCCAGCTGCTGGCGTTTTCGCGGCAGCAGACCCTGCAGCCGCGGGTCATCGATATTACCGATGTTCTGGTCGAACTGTCCCATCTGCTGCGCCGGCTGATCGGCGAGAACATCGAACTCGAACTCGTGCACGGCCCCGATCTTGGTCTCGTCAAGGTCGATCAAGGCCAGCTCGAACAGGTCGTCATCAATCTTGCGGTCAATGCCCGCGATGCGATGCCCAATGGGGGCCGTTTGATGATCCGCACGGCGAATGTCCGCCAGGCGCAAGAGTTGCGGCGTGGGCATGAGGTGATGCCCGCCGGAGATTACATTCTGATCGATGTTGCCGACACCGGAGTCGGTATTTCCCCGGAGCATTTGGCACGGATCTTCGAACCGTTCTTCTCCACTAAAGAAGTGGGTTCCGGTACCGGCCTTGGTCTCTCGACCGTGTACGGAATCGTCAAGCAGACCGGCGGCTTCGTCTTTGTCGACAGCAACCTCGGGGCGGGAAGCGCATTCGAAATCTACCTGCCCCGCCATCGGGCCAGCAAAGTTGCAGAGCCAGGCCGAGCCGACTGGTCGAACCGGTCGTCCCCAAAGACCTGACCGGAACCGGCACGGTAATCCTGGTCGAGGACGACGACGCGGTCCGGATGTTCGGCGCTCGCGCGCTGCGGAACAAGGGCTATCGCGTGATCGAGGCGAAGAGCGGTGAGAGCGCGCTGGGCGTGATCGAGAAGACGACCGGAAAGATTGATCTGTTGATCACCGACGTGGTGATGCCCCAAATGGATGGGCCGACACTGATCCGCGAAGTGCGCCAGATCGACCCCGCCATCAAAGTCATCTTTATCTCAGGCTACACCGAGGATTCTTTCCGCCAACGCCTTGACACCGACAACGAGATCCACTTCCTGGCGAAGCCGTTCAGCTTGAAGCAGCTCGCTATTAAGGTTAAGGATGTTCTCGGCGAAAACGCGAGGGTGCTGCAAACTTTGTGATTGCGCGATCGAACAAAAAGAGTACGCTGCTTCTAACCCCGGCTCATTTAGACGGTGCCGGCAGCGGCGAATAAAGGAGGGTTTCGGCGTGCAAGCGGCATTGCGCCTTTTGGACAAGGAAGCGATGGACAAGCAGCGGGCTTTGGAGGCGGCACTCGGGCAGATCGAGCGGGCCTTTGGCAAGGGTTCGATTATGAAGCTCGGCTCGCACGAGACTGCCGGCGACATCGAGGTGATCTCAAGCGGTTCGCTCGGTCTCGACATCGCGCTCGGCATCGGCGGATTGCCGCGCGGCCGTGTCATCGAGATCTACGGTCCCGAGAGTTCGGGCAAGACCACGTTGGCCTTGCACGTTTGTGCCGAGGCTCAGCGCGCCGGCGGCACTTGCGCCTTTATCGACGCCGAGCATGCGCTCGATCCCGGTTACGCCCGTAAGCTCGGGGTCAATGTCGACGATTTGCTGATCTCGCAACCCGATGCCGGCGAGCAGGCGCTGGAAATCACCGACACCTTGGTCCGTTCGGGGGCAATCGACGTTCTGGTCATCAACTCGGTGGCGGCACTGGTCCCGCGTGCCGAACTCGAAGGTGAAATGGGTGACAGCCATATGGGTCTGCACGCCCGGCTGATGAGCCAGGCACTGCGCAAGCTGGCAGGATCGATCTCGCGGTCGCGGGCGATGGTCATTTTCATTAACCAGATCCGTCACAAGATCGGGGTCATGTTTGGCAATCCGGAAACCACGACCGGTGGCAACGCGCTAAAATTTTACGCCTCGGTCCGGCTCGACATCCGCCGCATCGGCGCGATAAAGGAGCGCGACCAGGTGATCGGCAACCAAACGCGGGTCAAGGTCGTCAAGAACAAGATGGCGCCGCCGTTCAAAGTCATCGATTTCGACATTATGTACGGCGAGGGCGTGTCAAAGCGCGGCGAATTAATTGATCTCGGGGTTCAGGCCGGCGTGGTCGAAAAGTCGGGTTCTTGGTTCTCTTATGAGGGCCAACGCGTGGGCCAGGGACGCGAGAACGCCAAGGCTTATCTGCGCGACCATGCCGATGTGAGTGAGGCCATCGAACACGCGATCCGCGCCAATGCCGGCCTTGTCGCCGAAGCGATGATGGCGACGCCTGGGGAAATAGCGGCAGAGGAGTAGCCGTCCGCCCGCGCTAGTCCGAAAGGAAACAGTCATGCGCGCTGCCGTGCTGACCGAGGTCAACAAGCCCCTGCAAATTCTCGACCTCGAGCAGGAGCCGCCGCATGCGGCGGAAGTGCGCGTCAAGGTCAAGGCAGCCGGCGTGTGTATGAGCGACTGGCACATCATGAATGGCGATTGGCCATTGCCGCTGCCGATGGTGCTCGGCCACGAGGCGGCCGGGATCGTCGTCGAGAATGGGCCGGGCGTCGTGGGTCTGATGCCCGGCGACCATGTGATCTTTTCCTTCCGGCCGCATTGCGGGCGTTGCCGCTACTGTTCGTCGGGGCAGACGGTGTTGTGCAGCGGCCATAATGATTCGCCCCGATGGCTGATGCATGATGGCACCGCGCGGGTCCGGCTGAACGGCGAACCCGTCAATCAAATGGCGCGGATCGGCACTTTCTCGGAAGAGGTCGTGTGCCCGGCGGAGCAGGTCGTCAAGATCCGTCCCGACCTGCCGTTCACCCATGCCGCGATTATCGGCTGCAGCGTTGCCACGGGCATCGGCGCGGTGATCCGCCACGCCCGGGTCCCGGCCGGATCGAGCGTCCTCGTTATTGGCTGCGGCGGCGTCGGGCTCAACATCGTTCAGGGCGCCCGGCTTGCAGGGGCGAGCCCGATCATCGCTTTGCGACCTGCGTGACAATAAGCTCGACTACGCCCGCGCCTTCGGTGCGACCCACACGCTGAACGCCAGCTCGGGCAATGTCGTCGAGCAGGTGCGCGAATTGACCGACGGGCTCGGGGTCGACACCGCATTCGATGCGATCGGCGGCGAGGCAACGGCATTGCAGGCCGTGGACGCGGTCGCCCCCGGCGGCCGCGCAGTACTGGTTGGGATTCCCGCGTTCTCGGCGCGGGCACCGATCAATCTTTCGCAAATGGTCTACGGCGAAAAGGTAATCAGCGGTACCTATTACGGCTCGGTTCGCCCCAACATCGATTTTCCGATCCTCGCCGATCTCGACATCGAGAAGAAGATCGATCTCGACAGCCTGATCAGCCGGACCTACCGGTTCGACCAGATCAATGAGGGGTTTCGGCTGATGCTGGACGGCTCCGTTGCCCGCGGCGTCATCGTGTTTGACTGATTGGCGGATGCTGAGGAAATCGGTCATCGGGCGGCTGGACATAGAGCCGCCGCTTCTTCTATAAGCGCCACTCGCCGGAGCGCCCAGGTAGCTCAGTTGGTAGAGCAACGGACTGAAAATCCGTGTGTCGGTGGTTCAATTCCTCCCCTGGGCACCATCGCCTTCTTGCGAGCCCCGTCGCGGCTGCCCCCGATACTTCGTCGGCCTGATCGATAGAAACTCGCGGTGCGCCAAAGCCCCGGGCGTACCCTGGTATCCGGTCGGTGCAGTGCCATTCCGGGTGAAGCCTGCGGCCTTACTCCATGCAACCATGAACCGGCCGCTCGTGTTTGAGTGGCAGAACTAAGCCCGTTCTGCCGCCGCGAAAGGTTGATCGGCCGATCGGTTCCGCTTTGGATGCCGGACCAATGCCGCAACATCTCGAATGGTCTGATATCGCGGTGCGACTCGTCATGGCTGCGGCCGCCAGCGCGTTGATCGGCCTCAACCGCGAGGGTCATGGCCGGTCGGTCGGCCTGCGCACGACGATGCTGGTGTGCCTTGCCGCCGCGGTTTCGATGATCCAGGTTAATTTGCTCTTATCCCTGCGTGGCAAGGCTGCGGATTCGTACGTCGTCATGGATCTAATGCGGCTCCCGCTCGGCATCCTGTCGGGGATGGGTTTCATTGGCGCCGGAGCCATCGTGCGGCGCGGCAATCTGGTCAAAGGGGTCACTACCGCGGCGACGATGTGGTACGTCACCGTGATGGGGCTATGCTTTGGCGGTGGCCAGCTCGCTTTGGGCGTGGCGGCCCTGGCGCTAGGTGCTTTCGTTTTATGGTGTCTGAAATGGGCCGAGACCTATTTCGGGGTCGAACGACGAGCGACCCTGACGGTCGCTTTTGCTGCTGCCAATTCTGTCGAACAGGATGTGGCCGCCAAACTTCTTGCGGCGGGATTTTCGGTGGCCGGAAAGTCGATCGCGTTCGCCGAGCGCGGCGAGCATTGCAAGATCCGCTACGAGATTTCCTGGCGCGACGCGCGGTCGTGCTCCTCGGTCCCGGATTTTGCCGGCCAACTCGCCCGGCACAACGGCGTCATCGCACTCGAATGGCAGCCGATCGAAAGCGGCTGACTCTTCGCGCACACCAACTAGCAGAGTGGGTTCGGCTGGAAGCTTTTGCCGATCAGTGGTTGATCCACTCCTTCTCGAAGCGAGCGTAACAATCGCGTTCACCGGGCATCTTCAGCCAGCCCGCAAGCAGCCTCGGCGTCGCGAGCAATAGTCGGTCGCGCAGATGGGTCGAGTTCAGGCCGTACTCCTCAAAGGTCGAGACCGTGATCTTCTGGTTGTGCGGGTCGTCCTGGAAGCGGCAGGCGCACAGTGCGACGGTCTCCTGATACGGGCGGCGGTCGGCGCCCGATTGCAGATAGGCGTTGGCGACCGCGGTCGCGCGGGGAAAGTCCAACGCCATGATCGCGTCGTCCAGTTCGCGCAATAGCGCCTGCGCTGTGCGGCCCGATGCATCGAAGCCGGCGCATTCCTGCTCGATGACCGAATTGTAGAGCTTGTTCTCGTGGGCCACGTCGTTGATGAAACTCGCCATCAGATAGAGGACGCGCGGCTGGTAGGGGCTGTCGGTCCGTGCGCAGCCAATTGTTCGCGACATTGCAATAATCGAACGGGTGCTGGCCGTTGGTGAACTGGCGCGGCACCGTGGTGCGCAGGATCAGTTCGGCCGCGCCGAGCTGGATCGTATCGCCGAGGCTGCGGATCGACTTGCCGCCTTTCAGATGCGCGGTGAGCAGGTCCCACACCGCGGCGGCGTCCGCGATCATCAGCTGCTCGACCATTTCCTCGACCTCGGCCGGGGAGAGCGGCGTCTGGTTGGTCTGAGCGAGGCTCTTGCCGGCGTCCGGGAACTCGGCTGCGATCCTGACGCAGACCTCGTCGTAGAGCGAGTAGTAGAGCGGGCCGATCGCCATGTCGGGCACGCCCATGTAATAGACGCCGTGCGCCTGGTCCCAGCCGATCACATCGGCGAGGTCGGTCACGGCGCGGGCGCGGATCGCTTTATGGCCGGTATTGCGCGCCTTGCGACCGACGACCGTGTCCTGCAAATCGATCAGGCCGAGGAATTCCAGCTGGTCGCGCATCAGCGGACGCGCCGGCTCGTCCTCGGCGAGACCAAGGAAGAGGCCGTAGGAGCGCCGCGAATCGCCGGCGACCGTGGCGATCATGTGCGCGTGGAGCCGCTCTTCGAGCGAGCCGTCCTCGCGGATCGGCTCGTGATCGTCGTTCCATACGACCGGGCCGTAGCTCGGCGGCGGCACGTTCATGCCCTTCATCGTGGCGTAGCGGCCGGGGTATTTGACGCGCAGCTGGTTCCAGATGTCGAGCCCGGCCGGGATGTACCACACGCTCTGCAATAACGGCAGCAGGCGATACTTCTCCGGCAGATAGGGCATCAGATAGGCGGAGGCGCGCAGTCCGAGGATCGTATGGTCGTTGTTGATCAGGGTATCTGCCCGTCGCTCACGTCGATATGGCACGGCACCTGCACAAAGGGCGCCTCGGCTGCCGTCACCACGCTCAACGCATCGCCGATCGAGCGCCCGTCGCGCGCCACCATCTGAAAAAACAGATCGGTCGTGCGCGGCTGATCGCGCTCGAGGATCGCTTCGGTCAGCGGGCCGAAGGATTTGTCCTCACTTATCTCGGCGCGATTGCGTAACATTATGGCACTCCGTTCGCTTCTGGTGGGTGACGCCCTGGCTATCCCGAGCGTACCGCCGCAGCCGCCCAAGCGTAAACCGGCACTTCCGGGATCGGATCATGCTGTTCAAGCATGACGGGCGCTCTGCCGCGCCACCGAGAAGCGAACCATAGATCAACCAGGGGCTGCAGCCCCTGGCGCTGCCCGATCGATCCGGCTCGGATCGAAATCATAGAGCCAGCGCAAGGCGTCAGGGGCGCGGTCGGCGGCTTTTGCCCACTCGGCATCGCGCGTCCGCTGCGCCGGTCCGTCGGGCAGGTGAAACCGGATCTTGTTGGCCCGCGACATCTGCTGAAGGCGGGTTACTCG
>CAWGFH010000016.1:0-5565 GCA_963821795.1 uncultured Alphaproteobacteria bacterium | reverse complement strand
TGCGAGCTGAACCACCACCGCTTCGGATTGCGCAGGTTACGGGATTACCGTAAACGTAGGGCGGAATAGCGAAGCGCATTCCGCCAAACCTTCGGGCCATATGGCGGATCACGCTCCGCTCATCTGCCCTACGCTGGTTCGCGGGTTCAAATCCCGCCCCCTCCGCCAGCGAGGACCGTTTTCGTGAGTGCAATCAAGGAATCAGGAAATATCGGTCCCAGCATCCCCGTCTTCTACCCATATCGGACGGCCGGTTGCGGGCGAAGGATGGCGAATGGCGCGGCGCTGAACGTTTAGCCCGGATCATTCAGCGGGGTGGCGTTCAGCCGGGTGATGGCGCTGACCGAGGCGCGGCTTTTCGTGGCGTCGGGGACGCGATCATCGGGGTTTGAGGTTACGCCGAGGGGTTCGCTCCGGGGGCAAATGCCCCGTTGTTCACGGCGGCAATTTGGCGATGCTGCCGGCGAGTGCGGCGAAGTCGGCCTGATAGGGATAGGCGGTGGGCAGGGCGATTTTGATGCGAGTGACCATCTCGGTGACGCGACCCGCGACCTTGATCAGGCAGAGACGGATCGTATCGAACTGGGCATCGCGCCAGAACGATGTGCGAGGCGCCAGGTCGCACAGGCTTAGCATCAGCCAATAGGCAGCGGTGTGGATCAACAGGCGGAACTGGTTGGCCGTGGCCTTGGTGCAGGAGGTGCGGTCGGAGGCGAGATGCAGCTTGTGCGCCTTGATCAGGTTCTCGGCTTGTCCGCGCGCGCAGTAGACCTTCTCGTAGAGCGATCTCGGCAGGCCAGCCAGATTGGTGACGATGAAGCGGCTGTCGGCGCCCTGGGGTCCGGCCTCGACGCGGGCGATGACGCGGCGCTCGGTTTTCCAACTTGTCGCCGCGTAGCGCAATTCACCGTAGCGGCGGACCTTATCGGCCTCGCCGTCGACCCGCCCCAGCGCGGCGTCCTCGGCGAGAAGGCCGACCCGGCGCAGCAGTACCGCGTTGCCGGCCAACCCGAAGATGTAGCCGATCCGCTTGCGTTCGCACCACGCCATCGCCTCGGGCCGGGCGTAATGGCTGTCGCCGCGCACCACGATGTCGACCGCCGGCCAGCGGGCGCGGATATGGCCGATGACATGACGCAGCACCAGGGTTACCTCGGCCCCGTCCGGCGTCTTGCCGGGGCGCAGGATGATTGCTACCGGCTTGGCCGTAGTGGCCTCGTAGATGTGGATCGGCTGGAAGCAGCGGCTGTCGTAATAGGCGTTGAACAGCGCGAGTTGCTGGCCGCCGTGAACCCGGTCCTCGGTGTCGTCGATGTCGAGCACGATGCGCCGCGGCACCTGCACGAAGCTGTCGCAGAACAGCTCGACCATCGCCGCCATCATGCGTTTGAGCGCGACCGGACCCGGCAGGTTCTCCAGCCGGCTGATGGTCGGTTGCGAGCACAGATCGGCGCCGCTCTCGGGCAGCCGCCCGACCGCCATCTTGAAGGCCGGATCGGACTTCAGCGCATCGCAGTCGTTGCCGTCGGGATAGCCCGCCGCGATCAGCAGCGCCCGGTAGCGGATCATCTCTGCCAAACCGTGCCGAACCCGCTCCGGCGCGCGCGGGTCCTCGATGCAATCGGCCAATCGCCCGGCGATCCCGAGCCGCTGCTCAATCGCCGCGAGCAGCAATATCCCGGCGTCCGAGGTCATCCGGCCGCCGTCGAAAGCGACATGCACCGGCTTGCCCATCACCGATGGCAAACCCGGCAGAATCCCCGTAAAATCGTCCATGGCGGGCGCGAACTCCGTTGTCTTCGGCTGATCCGGTGAGCAACCAAATCATACTCGAATCCAACGGCTTATGTCGCTCCCGCCAGCCCTTTTCTGTGCTCTGGTGAATTTTTCAGGTTAGAGACGTGACGATGCCCGATGACGACGAGAGCCTTGTGGCGGCGACGCTGGCCACGGCAGCATTCGATTGGTGGGCGGGTAGCCCCTCGCCCTGGCGAGCCGTCGAGGTCGCGAACAAGGGAGCGGTACACCCATTCAACATGCATGACAGACGATGAGCACCCTGCGTTCAGTCTTTATTTTATTGATGGTTATATCGTCGCAAGCAGCTATTCCTCAGCGTGTCAGCGCCAAGACGATTCGAGTTGAATATCTGGCAGCTACAATTACTCCGAGGAATCTCGGATTATTGTTCGGGTTGTCATGTCGAAACTATGATCATGTGGTACACCTAAATCTATCCATCGACGCGATAGACTGGCCTTCTGATGCTATCGAGGTCGAGAGTACTGGGTATAAAAGGCTAATTTTTTGGAATAAGGCCGCAGAATATCTGTTTCCGGATGGTACTTATACCTATCTTCATGGTTCGTACGTAGTAGATGGATACTTCATCGCGAGATCCGGCGGGGTACATCAAGGAGTGATTTCGAACGCTTTCGAGAAGATTGACGATTTAAGCGTACTATTAAACCCGGCAGTCGAGGAAGTACCTGTTGCGAGCTCGAAGTGTAGGTAGGTAGATGATATAGACACGGATTACGGTGACAGTTTACATTACCCCGCCGATTTGCGAGATGTTCATAGCGGCGTGGCACAATCCTGTGAACTGTCACCGTAGCTCCCTAAGTCCAGTTTGCTCTCGCTGCCGTCAGCTACCGGATTTCGCCTCGCTATCGCGGCGCCCCGGCCCAATGTTGCCAGGCTCGCCAATCTGAGAAGAGGAACGTTATGTTTGGTGGAATAAAGCGGGTACGAAATTCCCCGGTGGAGACGGTACACCTAACTTTCGACAGGAGAAGCTGAATGCCCGGCACTGATGATTCCGGCATTGCGACTTGTAAATGGTTCGTGAACGGCGCTGTGAAAACGGAGTCCTTTCCCGCAAAAGCGCTGGAGAACAAATCTAAAGACCCACACGATATGTCCGATGAAGAGTTAGAGAGTATTATCGCGAATGGCAAGCGTCCGATCGTTGGAAATACTGAGGAGACGGGGCTCGAGGTTGGCGATACTGTCTCCCTGAAAAGGGGCGGGCCCCTAATGACCATCGTGTCTATAGGGAACTCGCCGTCGCTCGGGCGCGGATAGCCATGAAACATCTTGGCTCGATTAGACTTTCCATCGTCGGCATAGCACTGTCTTGTTTGGGTGACGTTTCTTGCGCCTATGCCCAGGATGATTATGCCCAAGAACTGGCGTCCTGTAATAAGTGGGTGCAGGGTATCGAGGAGATGCAGCGGCGTGCCGGACATGTGCCGGTCTCCACCAATCCGGTAGTCTGCGAAACGGTTGCGGCCCAGGCTGTGGCGATCGCCCGCAGCTGTGCCGGACTTGGTCCGGCCCCGGGTGATCCGCCCTTTCCGCAAGGGTTCAAGAAGGCGAGCCGAGCTGAATGCGATGCGCTTGCGGCTGCGCCCGGGCAGTAGTTTTTCCGGGATTACGGTGACAGTTTACTTTACGTTGCGCCAATGCTGTCGGTGTAAATGGCCGTACGGCAGCAAGCGTAGGGCGTGTGTGGACGGCCCCTTGGGTGCAAGGGGGTGAGGCAAGAAAATTCTGACCTGATGCGGTTGCGGTCGTGTGTCCGGCCTGTTTGTCGTGGCACCCGCCGCTGGCCCAGATGGGTTCCACGATCCGCTCCCAAACGGATGAAAGACCTTGGCGGCCGCCACCCTACACGGGTTTTGCGGATCGTCGGACCGACCGATCAGCATCTTCTCCCTCAAGCCCTGCACCCGCGGCAGACGAGCGGTCAGGCGGCGGCCGGCCGCTGCCGGTAGGCCTCCCCGCGCGTCATCATGGCCCATACGATGCGGGCCGTCTTGTTCGCCAAAGCCACCGCGGCGAGCTTGCGCGGTTTGCGGCCGAGCAGGTTGAGCAGCCACGCGTGGCGGCGGGCCGGCCGGGCTTGGCGTGTTGGATGACTGCGGTGGCGCCTAGCACCAGCAATTGCGCAGCCTGCTCGTCGCCGGCGCGGCTGATACCGCCCAGGCGCTGCTTGCCGGCAGTCGAGCATTCGCGCGGCACCAGCCCGAGCCAGGCTGGCAAAATGCCGCTCGATTCGAACTGCGTCGCGTCGACCCGCAATGCCAAATTCAGCGCCGCGATCGGTCCGATCCCCGGGATCGCGGCCAGCCGCCGACTGACCGGATTGACCTTGTGCTGTTGCATCAGCGTGGTGTCGATCGCCCGCAGCCGCGTTTCGATCCGCTCGGCCTCCCTGCCCAACAGCGCGATCGCCTGTTTTGCCGCTGCCGGCACCGCCGCGTCATCGGCCGCCGCGATCTCGGTCCGCAGCTCGGCCAGGCCCTTCTCGCCGAGCGGCGCCACCATCCCCATCTCGGCGGCATGGCCGCGCATCGCGTTGACCAGCTGAGTGCGCTGCCGCACCAACAGCTCGCGCACCCACAACAGCATGGCGGCGGCCTGCTGCTCGGCCGATTTGACCGGCACGCTGGCGATTCGACGGCTGGGCCGCGGCGACGCTGATCGCCTCGGCATCGTTGCGGTCGTTTTTGCTGCGCTTGACAAACGGCTTGACGTATTGCGGCGGGATCAGGCGCACGCGGTGCCCAAGCGCCGCCAGTGCGCGGCCCCAGTGATGCGAGCCGCCCGGACGCCTCCAGCGCCACCTCGAGGTCGGCGGCAGCCTTTCGAAACGCAGCAGGTCACGACGCCGCAGATTGCGCCGCAACACCGCCCGCCCCGCGGCGTCGACCCCATGCAGCGTGAACACAGATTTGGACGTGTCGATGGCAATGCGCGTAATCTCGGTCATGGACGGTCTCCAGTTCGGGTTTCGACGACCGAACTTTGGCACCAGATGCCGTGGGGCCGTCCACCCCAACGGAACAGCGCAGTGCATTCCGCCTTCGATCGGGACCGGTGCCGGCAGTCACGGTCGCTCGCCGGCGTGGGTGGGTTCGTCAACAGCGCCCGCCCAGTCGCTTGGATACAATCCCGCTGGCAAGGCAGCGGCGAAACGTCGAGTAGGGCCAAACCGCCGGAAGCTCGACCAGACCGTGCTTGACCGGATTGAAATGGATGTAATCGAAATGGCGGGCGGAATCCCCGTGGCTCGGAGATCGGTGTGCTCCCAATAGCGGCGCTGCCAAATACCGCGTTCGCCGCGTCTGGCCGTAGCCGCCGATCGCGGTTCGACGGTCGGCAACGACTTGGCCAACCGCGATCTTGATCGCGCGCCAGCGGCCGGGGAAGTCGGCGTCGCCCTCCGGCAAGCTCCACAGGCAATGCATGTGGTCGGGGAGCACAACCCAGGCATCGACACGAAACGGAGCGCGGGTTCGCAGCCGCCGAACGGCGTCGCGGAGCGCATCGATGTGCCTCACCAGCAAATTCAAGCATTCGAGCGCCGGTCCAGCAAATTGACCGTGAAAAAGAAGGTTCCGCCAGGGACCCGGTTGCGGCGATAGTCCGGCATCGGCGGAGTATGCCCGGCCCCGTTGCGCGGCGGAATGCGCTACGCTGTTCCGCCCTACGTCTCGGGTGCAAGCGTTAGATTTTGACTCCAGTATCACCGGCCGTCAGCTCGGGGATTTGCCGCAC
>CAWGFH010000015.1:0-31043 GCA_963821795.1 uncultured Alphaproteobacteria bacterium | reverse complement strand
GGCTTTCGCCGCCAGGCTCGCCACTGGACAGGCGCGAGCGCGCCCGCGTATCGTCGTTTGACGATTGCCGTCGGGCAGTGACCCTGCTTCGATGATGTGCGGGCGTCGGTCATGAAAATGGTTTTGCGGCGCCGGAGTTTGGGCATTCAAGCGCGGCTCGTAATGCTGGCGCTGGTGACCGCGCTCCCTCTAGTCGCGGTGGCAAGCTTCGCCATTTTGCGCACGGTCGACGACCAGCGCGCGCAGATGCAGCGCGACGTCAATGAAAGGGTGGACGGCCTGCTCGCCGACGTCGATCGTCAGATCAGCGCGATCCAGGCCGAACTTCAGGTTCTTGCGGTCTCGCCGAGCCTCCAGACCGGCGATTTCCACGCTTTTGACCACCAGATGCGGGCGGCCCTTACGATCCAGGGGACGTCGATTGTGCTGCACGACACGAGGGGGCAGCAACTGGTCAGCACCAATCGGCCGTTTGGCGAACCGCTCCCGCGCGCGACCAATACCGAAATGCACGATCGCGTCGTCGCCACCGGTAAGCCGCAGATTTCCGATCTGATCATGGGTGCAGTACTGAAGCGGCCGATCCTCGTGATCGGAGTGCCGGTGTTTCGCGACGGGAAAGTCGCCTACGTGCTCGCAATGGGCCTTGGGCCGGAGATTCTATCCCGACTATTGCAGGACCAGAACGTCCCACCCGACTGGACGGCGGCGATCTTCGATCGCAAGGGCATCATTGTCGCGCGCAACCGGGAACTCAGCCGCTTTCTTGGAAAGCCGGCGGCGCCGATAATCCGGGAAAAAATGGCGGGGGAGCCTGTCAGCTGGTTCCCCAACGTGACGAGTGAAGGAATTGCAGTTTACTCGACCTTTCGGCGCTCCCCGATCACCGGCTGGACCGTCGCGATCGGTCCGCCGCGAGAATTTGTCGACGCACCTCTTCGGCGTGCGCAAAGGATCGCTTTTGGCGGCGGCGCGGCGGTCCTTTGCGTCAGCCTCGTCCTCGCGTGGTGGGTGGGGCGGGGCATTCGGCGACCCGTCGAAGCGCTTACCCGGGCCGCAAGGGCGCTGGGGAGCGGCACACCTCCGGGTCGGCTGATCGGGGGTGTCCGCGAATTGGATCAAGTCGCTGATGCGCTTCATAGCGCCGCCGAGGCGCTTGCGCGCGGACGGGAGCAACTCGAAAGCACGGTCGAAGAACGCACCCGAGAACTCGAGTTTGCAAATGAGCGGCTGCGGGCAGAGATCGGAGCACGGGAACAGGCCCAGGCAGCGCTCCTGCAGGCGCAAAAGATGGAAGCGATGGGCCAGCTCACCGGTGGAGTTGCACACGATTTCAACAATCTGCTAACCGCCGTGTCGGGGGCGTTGGCCCTGCTCGAGCCGCGCATATCGGACGACAGGAGTTTGCGTCTTCTCCATACCGCGCAACGCGGCGCGTCCCGGGGCGCCAAGCTGACCGAGTCGCTGCTCGCCTTTGCTCGTAAGCAGCGCCTCGATCCGATCCCGGCGGACCTCAACTCAATCGTGATCGATATCAGCGAGATGCTGCGCCAGTCCTTTGGTACCGCTGTCTCGGTCCGACATGATCTACTTCCGGAGTTATGGCCGGTATTGATCGATATTGGCCAGATCGAGACGGCGCTGCTCAACATTGCCATCAACGCGCGAGACGCCATGCCGACTGGCGGCATCCTGCTGATCGAGACGGCAAACATTCCGGCAGGAAGCGAAGAGCTGCCCGAGGAGGTTGCCGGCCAGGATTGTGTCCTGGTGTCGCTGCGCGACACTGGGACAGGGATGAGCACCGAGGTCATCGGCCGTGCCTTCGAGCCTTTCTTTACGACGAAAGAAGTGGGCAAAGGCACGGGGCTGGGGCTGTCGATGGTTTTTGGCGTCGTGCGTCAATCGGGTGGCGCGGTTGGTATCCGCAGCCGCCTCCGCGAGGGGACGACGGTCCAAATCTATCTACCCCGAGCAACGGAGGCTGTGGTTCCCAGTTCCAGCCGGGCGATGCGCGGCAGCGCTGCCGGCGAAGCGCATATTCTGGTTGTCGACGACGATGCGGATGTCCGCTGGATCACCGCCGAAGGCTTGCGGGAGATCGGTTACGTGGTCACCGAGGCGGATAATGGCCGCGCCGCCCTGGCGATCCTCGAGCTGAACCACCCTTGCGATCTGATGGTGATCGACCTGGTAATGACCGGGCTGACGGGGGTCGATACCGCGCGGCTGGTGCGGCGCTCTCGCCCCGACCTGAAAGTGGTGTACTGTAGCGGGTATGCGGACATGTCTATCTTTGATGAAGACATCGGCAGCGAAGCATTGATCAAGAAACCATTCAGCCGAGATTTCCTGGCCGAGGCGGTCCGCACTGCCCTTCAGCCTGTTGCTGCGAGCGCGGCGAACAATATCGTGCCGTTGCGGCGCAGCGAGCCATCGTAAGGCGAACCGCCGATTTAAGGCGGATCGCGGCCGACGCTCTCGAAGAGCAGGGCCGTATGTCCTTATACTCGCAATCGCAGATCGCTTTGATCGCGCCGTCCGAATTAACGACAAATCGCCGGGCATTGACCGGCGCGCGTTAGATCTCTAACGTTATAGGAGAAACATAGGGCGGCGACCTCAACCTCTTGGGGGAGCCTGCCTGTCCGGGAAGGGAGTTGGGGAATGTTCGGCCCGACTTTCGCGAGCCCCTCCTATGAACTGCGAGAACGGCTCGAAATCGCGACGCCTGCACCGACGTCGCATGGTACGGACGGCGAATGGAAGGACCGGTTCGCCACCATTCTGCAGCTCGGCTGCATTGCGGTAGTCGCCGGTCTAACCATTTGTGTCTTTTTCGGCCTCGCCCTTTATTTTCTAGCGCGACCGACGGTCGAGGTTACTGCGGTCTCCGGCGCGCGTGATCATTGGGGGGCGGCGTTGACCCGTTGGG
The DNA here is from genome assembly GCA_963821795.1 of uncultured Alphaproteobacteria bacterium. Taxonomy (GTDB): domain Bacteria; phylum Pseudomonadota; class Alphaproteobacteria; order ATCC43930; family CGMCC-115725; genus AP-15. The sequence goes on along the minus strand of CAWGFH010000015.1, from coordinate 28,108 downwards.
TGTTGGCAGGGTCCGAGCCCGCCGGCAATGCGCGATCACTACAGGCGACCCAGCCGGATACCGCCGGACAACGGGTGCCATTGGCCGTGGCAGCTCCCGTCAGCCTGGCAGAGCCGCGCCCCGTGCAAATTCATCAAAACCCCGAGCCAAAACGGGGCGAAAGCGCCTCGACGGATATTGTGTCCGGCCCGGCGACCGCCGCCCGCGACGCAATGACCTGGGTGGTCGGCGGCCAAATTCTTCATCTTTGGGGAATTCGACCCGATTTTCGGACTCAGTCGGCTTCATTGGCCGGCCTGGTGGCGCGGGTGAGCGCCGAGGGTTCGATCACCTGCCACCGGCAGGCGCACAGCAAACGTTATCGCTGCTCGACCGCAACCCGGGAAGACCTGGCCGAAACCGAGCTTCTTTCCGGCATCGGGCGGGCCGCCGATGGCGCGACTACTGCCTACCGCAGCGCCGAAGCGCAAGCACGATCGAAGGGCAGATGGCTGTCGGCCGCCCCATAATGGGTGCCACCATCGTCGTCCACGGTAAGTCGCCTACGACCTTGCCAGCGCCACCAGTCATGAGACCGGATGAGCCGTTCCTAAAGTGCGAGTGGGTGATTAGTCAGTCGGGCGCTGCGGAGCGGTCCTGCAGGACTGCCAGCCAGCGCCGCAACAGCGCCGCATGCTCACCAAGACGCTGCGCGATCTCTTCGCCTATTTGGCCACGATACATATGGACCGCGAGGTTGCGGTCACGGCCGAGACGAATGGCGGCCGCCGCGTCTTCGTCCGAGAGCCAGCCGAGGCGTCTCGCGGCACGGATCCCGCCGTTCGGGGAGCCGACATCGATGTTCTCGCGCTCGGCAAGCAGCTGCTGGCACGCTTTCCACACCGCTTCAAAGGTGTAGATCAGCCGCAGGATGGCGCCGTCGCGTTCGATTAGCGAGCGCCCCGTATTCGGCATGACTTCGTCGAGACTGGAGAGCGCTGCCGTGGCCTCCGCAAGCCGTCGCTCTAATCCCGCCATTTGATGCCATCGCGCCGGACTTCATCGATCAGCGCCGGGTCGGCATGGCGCAGATCGACCAAGTCGACGTCATAAGGAATCGTACTCTCCTCGATATCGGCTTCGAGCTCGCTAAGGAAGCTGATCGGCAAGTCTTTGCGCGGCAGGATCGCGATGTCGATGTCGCTATGCTGCCGAGGCTCACCGCGCGCGCACGACCCGAACAGCCACACCGCCGCATCGTGTTTGCCGAGTGCGGTCAGCACCATCCGCCGCAACTCTTCGATCGCTTGTTTGCGGATACGATTTACGACGCCCGCTCAAGGCAAAGCTTTGATCTGTCGATCCTGAGCGTGGGCCAGATATTATCATAGTCTCTCAGAACGTTGCCGAGTTTCGGCTCCAGATCGTGGGGTGCGTTAGGACCGGCACAAACTCGACAGATCGGCAAACCGTCCGGCGAATGCCATTCCTGGATGGTAAGGTCTAGGTACCGGATCACCCGGCCTTCGCGCTGGCGCGTCTTGTAGTAGGCGCTTTGTGAAATCAGCGAACCACGGTGAAGGACAAAAAACCGGTATTCCCTCGCTGAACCCCGCCTTTCTCCTTTGAAAATACTGAAAATCATAAAGATGTGATCACACAATACTTGTTTGGCTACACGCAACAGGCGATCGGCCTCGTGATCCCTCCCCGCATCGCATAAGTAATGACCCCGCTATCTCAATGCCGTGGGAAATTTCTGATCGATCATTCAGGTGTGCTCGTTCTGTGAAGCAGATCCGCCCACTTTGTAGGATTCCGAGAGCGCCCTCGAGGCTCGTATAATGATGGACGCTTGGCATATTTGGGCCGTTGATGTCATCAATGTACCCCGGTATCGGAGACCATAAGGTACTGAGCATGGTTCGTTTCCATCACCCGGCGCGGCGGCGGCGGGCGGGCCGCGGCTGCGGCCTGAGATAAGGGCGCAGATAGTCGCCGGTATAACTCCGGCCGCTGGCGGCGACGTCTTCGGGTGTGCCTGTCTCGACGATCTGGCCGCCGGCGTCGCCGCCTTCGGGGCCGAGATCGATGACCCAATCGGCGGTCTTGATGACTTCGAGATTGTGCTCGATGACCAATACCGTGTTGCCGGTCTCGACCAGCGCATGCAGCACTTCCAGCAATTTGCGTACATCGTCGAAATGCAGGCCGGTGGTCGGCTCGTCGAGGATGTAGAGGGTGCGGCCGGTGGCGCGGCGCGACAGTTCCTTTGACAGTTTGACGCGCTGTGCCTCGCCACCCGACAAGGTCGTCGCCGGCTGACCGATATGGATGTAGCCGAGCCCGACCTGCTGCAAGGTCAGCAGCTTGTCGCGGATCGACGGCACCGCCCGAAAGAATTCGACGCCCTCGTCGACGGTCATGTCGAGCACATCGGCGATGCTCTTGCCGCGGAACAATACCTCCAGGGTTTCGCGGTTGTAGCGCCGGCCCTTGCAGACATCGCACTGGACGTAGACGTCCGGCAGGAAGTGCATCTCGATCTTGATCACGCCGTCGCCCTGGCAGGCCTCGCAGCGCCCGCCCTTGACGTTGAACGAGAACCGGCCGGGCAGATAGCCGCGCGATTTGGCCTCGGGCAGCCCGGCGAACCAGTCGCGGATCGGGGTGAAACAGCCGGTATAGGTCGCCGGGTTCGAGCGCGGGGTCCGGCCGATCGGCGATTGGTCGATGTCGACGATCTTGTCGAGAAACTCGACGCCCTCGAGCCGGTCGTGCGGCGCCGGCTGTTCGCGCGCATTGTTGAGCCGCTTGGCCAATGCCTTGTAGAGCGTCTCGATGATCAAGGTCGACTTGCCGCCACCGGAAACGCCGGTCACCACACAGAATGTGCCGAGCGGGATTTCAGCGGTGATCTCCTTCAGATTATTCCCGGTCGCCCCGACGATACGCAGGATCTGTCCGGGATGGCCGGTGCGCCTGATCGCCGGGACCGGGACCTGCCGGACCCCGGTCAGGTATTGCCCGGTGATGCTGTTCGGATTGGCCATGATCGCTTCAGGCACGCCTTCGGCGACGACGTGGCCGCCATGGATGCCGGCGCCCGGCCCCATATCGACGACCCAGTCGGCGGCGCGGATCGCCTCCTCGTCATGCTCGACGACGATGACCGTGTTGCCGAGGTCGCGCAGCCGTTTCAGGGTAGCGAGCAGCCGGCCGTTGTCGCGCTGGTGCAGTCCGATCGAGGGCTCGTCGAGTACATAGAGCACGCCGGTCAGCCCCGAGCCGATCTGCGAGGCGAGACGGATGCGTTGACTTTCGCCGCCCGACAAGGTGCCCGAGGCGCGCGACAAGGTCAGGTATTCGAGGCCGACATTCTGCAGAAAGCCGATCCGGTCGTTGATCTCGCGCAGAATCCGCTGGGCGATCTCGCTTTGGCTCGGGGTCAGCTCGGCGTCGATGGTGGAGAACCATTGCAGCGCCTCGGCGATCGACAGGCGTGCGATCTCGCTGATGTTGCGGCCGCCGATCTTGACCGCCAAGGCTTCGGGCTTGAGCCGGTCGCCCTGGCATACCTCGCATGTCCGGGCGCTCTGGTAGCGGCCGAGCTCCTCCTTGACCCAGGCGCTGTCGGTTTCGCGAAACCGCCGCTCCATGTTCGGCAGCACGCCCTCGAACGGCCGGTCGGTCGCGTATTTCCGCAGGCCGTCATCATAGGTCATTTTGATCGGCTCGCCGTCGGATCCCGACAGGATCGCGCGCCGCATCTTTTCCGGCAGATCGGCCCACGGCGTGTGCATGCTCTGTTTGAAATGGCGAGCGATGCTTTCGAGAGTCTGCGTGTAGTATTGCGATGAGGAGTGCGACCACGGGCTGACCGCGCCTTCGGCAAGGCTGCGACGCTCGTCATGGACAACGAGGCCGGCGTCGAAATAAAGCTTGGTGCCGAGCCCGTCGCAGGCGGGGCAGGCGCCGAACGGGTTGTTGAACGAGAACAGTCGCGGCTCGATTTCGGGGATCGTAAAACCCGAGACCGGGCAGGCGAATTTGGCCGAAAAGATCGTCTCCTCGCCCGAATCGGCGTTTTCGGTGATCGCGATGCCATCGGCGAGGTCAAGCGCGGTTTCAAACGAATTGGCGAGCCGGCTGCCGAGATCGGGAGAGACGATGATGCGGTCGACGACCACCGCGATATCGTGCTTCAAATTCTTGTTGAGCGGCCTGACCTCGTCGAGTTCGGCCATCTTGCCGTCGATCTTGACCCGCTGAAAGCCGCGTTTGCGCAGGTCGATCAATTCCTTGCGGTATTCGCCCTTGCGTCCGCGGGCGATCGGGGCAAGCAGATAGAGCCGGGAGCCCTCGGGCATCGCCAATACCCGGTCGACCATTTGCGACACGGTCTGGCTGACGATCGGCAGGCCGGTCGCCGGCGAATAGGGGACTCCGACCCGCGCCCATAATAGCCGCATGTAATCGTAGATCTCGGTCACCGTCGCAACCGTCGAGCGCGGGTTGCGCGAAGTCGTTTTCTGCTCGATTGAGATCGCCGGCGACAGCCCCTCGATCGATTCGACTTCGGGCTTTTGCATCAGTTCGAGGAACTGCCGGGCATAGGCCGACAGACTTTCGACATAGCGGCGCTGGCCCTCGGCGTAGATCGTGTCGAAAGCCAGCGAGGACTTGCCCGAGCCCGACAGGCCGGTCATCACCACCAGGCTGTCGCGCGGCAAATCGACGTCGACATTCTTCAGATTGTGCTCGCGCGCGCCGCGGATCCGGATTTGCTGCATGGCATGAATCTAGCGCGGGGCTGTGGCCAGCGCTACCGCCGGCAAAGCGGCCCAACGCGCCGAAGCGTTTCGGTGGCTGGCGGAAGCCGGCCACGTATTTGACGATTATCCTGCAGCGACCATTTCCTCCGTTATGCCGCGGGCCTGGGCGGGGTTTCGCGCGGGGTGACGGCGAGATCGAGCTTTTGCGACAGGCGCAGCACGGTGACCGGCATCGGCTTGCCGACCCGCTCCTCGGTCATCAGCCGGTGCAGTTCGTCGATGTCGGCGACCGGGATGCCGTCGGCGGCGACGATGATATCGCCGCTCTGCAAGCCGGCGGCGCGCGCCGCCCCGTCGGGCGCCGTTGACTGGATGCGCACGCCGGTTTCACGAGCCAGCTCGTGATAGCGTACGACCCGGCGCGACAATGGCACGTTCTGTCCGGCGACGCCGATATAGCAGCGCCGCACCCGGCCGTCGCGAATCAGGCGCGAGGCGACGAACTCGACCGTGGCCGCCGAAATCGAAAAGCAGATGCCCTGCGCCATGCCGATGATCGCGGTGTTGATGCCGACGACCTCGCCCGACGCGGTGACCAGCGGCCCGCCGGAATTGCCCGGGTTCAGCGCCGCGTCGGTCTGGATCACGCTGTCGATCAGCCGGCCCGAGCGGGTACGCAGCGAGCGGCCGAGGGCGCTGACCACGCCGGCGGTCACGGTGCACTGAAAGCCGAACGGGTTGCCGATCGCGACGACCAATTGGCCGACCCGCAGCCGCCGCGAATCGCCGAGCCGGGCAAAAGCGGGCGCCTCGCCGTCGAGCCGCAATACCGCGAGATCGGTGTCCGGATCGTCGCCGACCAGGCTGGCGGCTAAGGCTGCGCCCGTCGGGGAAGGCGGCCTCGATCTTGCGCGCGCCGCTGACCACATGGCTGTTGGTCAGGACATAGGCGTCCGGGGTGAACACGACCCCCGAGCCGGCTCCGCCGGCGCCGTCCTTGAGCCCGCTGACCTGGAGGTGCAGGACCGCCGGGCCCGACCTTGTCGACGGCGCCGGTAACGGCGCGCGAATAAGCGTCGAGCAGCGCGAAATCGTCGGCGGAGCTCGATGATCCGGTCTGGACTTCGCCGCCGGGATCGTTGTCGATTGGGTTATTGATCTCCGATAGAAACGACATGTTCTTGGTTCCCTGTGGATAAGAATAAAGTGGGAACATTGGCAGGGTTTGATAAGATGGTGCCCCCGGCGACCAATTGAAGTGGGTGACCCCATGGCAGGCAGCGTCAACAAGGTGATCCTGATCGGCAATCTCGGCCGCGACCCGGAATTGCGCTCGACCCAGGACGGGATGCGGATCGCCAATCTGGCGATCGCCACTTCGGAGAGCTGGCGCGACCGGACTTCGGGCGAGCGCAAGGAGCGCACCGAATGGCACCGTGTGGTGATCTTCAACGAGCGGCTGGCCGAGATTGCCGAGAAGTACCTGAAGAAGGGCTCGAAGGTTTATGTCGAGGGCGCCCTGCAGACCCGCAAATGGACCGACCAGGGCGGCCAGGAGCGTTACTCGACCGAGGTGGTGCTGACCGCGCTTTCGCGGCGAGCTGACGATGCTCGACGGCGCCGCCGGTCCGCGGCGGCGGTGCTGGCGGCCCGCCGATGGACGGCGATTACGACGAAGGCTATGGCACCTTTGGTGGCGAGCCGCGTGCTTCCGGTCCCGCCACCCCAGCCCGCGGGCCGCACCCCGGTCAACGACCTCGACGACGACATCCCGTTTTGAACCTGTGGAGAAGCTCCCTGATGCTTCGCCAGGCAGACTGGCGAGGATTGGTATTCGAATGCAACCCCGAGACTGAGCTTAGCTTCGACCCGGCCACCGACACTTGAGAAGCGGTTGCGCCGTCATCGCGCCAACCGAATATTGGTCAAAAAAGGTGAGCCAACTACCTGAGAGCTAATATCGCCTGAGACGACATTTTCTTTTGGCACATTCTGGTTCACAACGTCGCGATCGCTCGCCGATAAGAAGCAACTCATCACTCACGACGAGCAACAAAAGTTCGCCAATAGAATAATTCGTGATCATAACGTTAAGCCGATTCTTGTTAATGTCGAAAAGAACTCCCAAAGGTGTATGAGCCAAGGCGTGACGATATCTGTCCTATATTCATAGATAAGTTGTGGAAAACGCTTAGTGATCGCCATAGGAGAATGGGAGTGGTTCTTTCGCTCACGACGTTTCCCCCGTTCAAGGGTATGACGGGTAAACTTCCAGTATCAAACGCAGATATCGTGGGGGCTGTATATCTTTCGAAAACTGAAAGCACTCAGTCAGTTCCGCCATTTGGTTGTCTCGTTGCCGCACTAGTCTTTCATGCTCCTAAAGAACGTGCAGAGGGACGCCAGCAGGTCGGCTCGGTTGAACGGAATGCTTCATTTTTACCCTTACGACGACCATCGCAATGAAACTCAAACTTCGGGAACCGATGCACATTTACCCGGAATCACGCAATTAGTCGATTTCTCAAAAAGTCAAAGAAATCCGGGAGGATCGCGAAGATTTGAATTATGACATGAAGGCAAACGGGCACGATCGTATAATGTCTGTCAAAATTCCTGATTTCGTCCTTGCAGAACCATTACCAGATGAGGCTCGCTCGACTAAGCGGTGGCACATATTAGATGACACACTTGAGAATGCCCCGGTACACCGCATTAATATCGCTGTTGGGATCGTCAAAGCCGGAGTGCGAACAGTCCTCAACCGCAGCTGAGCAAGAATGTTTCGGACCAAGACCGGAAGTTGTGGGAAACCCTTACTCGGGTAGAATATTGGAACCCGCGGGACCGCGCTCCGGATTTTGTGACCCTTCGGGAACGTGATCGACCAGCTATGCCAGCTCAGTCACGCCAGTCTCTTCCGGTCATTAAGGGACACCACGATCGCGACGGCGGCTTCCCTCTGGCCGTGCCAATCGCACAATTCGAAAAGCTTGTTGGAGCGGAGCGCGAGCAAATTGAGGATTTATCTAGCATCAAAAAACTGTTCCGGACATACATCTACGACAAAGTGGAAAGCGCTGGTAGGCACCGTCAAGAAACTCCGGTATCCATAGCAGTATTTGCGCCCCCGGGTGCCGGTAAATCGTTCGCCGTGGAGGAGATTTCCAAAAATCTTAAGTACGAGGACCATGAACGATTTGAGTTCAACGTAGCGCAATTTCGTACTACAGCGGAACTAACAGCTGCGTTTGAAGTTGTCGAAGAATACGCGAGGACTCCTGCGAAGCCACCACTAGTGTTCTTTGATGAATTCGATTGTTCTCTAGAAGATGAACCGCTAGGTTGGCTTAAATATTTTCTGGCTCCCATGCAAAGTGGAAATTTCGGAAGTCGTGTTGTGGCTGCTAGGAAGATAAAGCGGGCTATATTCGTATTTGCTGGTGGCATTAATACAAGTTTTGAACAATTCGATCCGCGAACCGAGTTTCCCACCGAAAACCTCGGGTATACTATTTCCGAGGAACATAAAAAGGAAATGAAGCAATTTGCCGATAGAAAAGGCCCCGATTTCATTAGCCGGCTGCGTGGCCACATAAACATTCCGGACGCCAATGCAGATCCAGGACATAGTAAACATTTTTTCCGTCGAGCCATACAATTGCGCGGACTTTTGGAGAAACTTCACTTCGCGGAAGAAAACGAAACAGCTGAGGTGGAGGAAGCGTTGATTACGCCTTGCTCACGGTGGATCGCTACCGTCACGGCGTGCGATCCATGGAGGCAATACTAAGAATGTGTACACATTTCGACGAGGAGGGGCCGCTTATAACATCTCTATATTCCCATCATTACCGTCACAGCCGCAGTTGAATATGCATGTTGACCCACACAAGTTTCTGATCACACTGGTCAACGGCGGTCAGCTGTTGGAGCTCCTGCTAAAGCACGGGATCGGCGTAGAGCCTGTGCGCTTGACCTATTATCGGCTCAAGCTGGAAGAGATCTCGAAGGATCATTTGGAAGCCCTTGTGGAGGAGGAAGGCACAGGCTGTTAGCCCACGAGGGAGCGAGTCAGGTTGGGCTCGGTAGAGGGCTACACGGGAACTGCGGCGCGCCGGGTGTCAGATAGGAGCTAACGATGAGCGATGTATCGGGCCCGCCCTTCCGCGCCGATCATGTCGGCAGCCTGTTGCGGCCGGCTGAGTTGTTTCGGGCACGGGCGGAGCATCAGGCGGGAGGGGTTTCGGCCGAGGAGTTGCGGCGGGTCGAGGACGATGGGATTCGCGATGCCGTGGGCAAACAGCAGGAGGCCGGGCTGCAGGGCGTGACCGACGGCGAATTCCGCCGGGGCTCGTGGCATATGGATTTTCTCTATCGCATCGGCGGGGTGGCAAAGACCACTCAGTTGCTGCGCCTCCAGTTCAGGAACGAAGCCGGCCCGGTGGAAGCAGCGCTCGGAGCTTTCCGCATCGGCCGCAAGCTGACGCTCGACAGCACGATCTTTGCGGAGGACTTCGCCTATCTGAAATCGGTGGCACCCGAAGGCACGGTGCCAAAGCTAACGATCCCGTCGCCCTCGATGCTGCATTACCGCGGCGGACGGGCGGTGATCGACGCGGCAGCCTATCCCGACATGGACGCCTTCTGGCATGACCTCGCCGAAGTCTATCGACAGGAGATTGCCGGCCTCGCGGCACTCGGCTGCACCTATCTGCAGCTCGACGACACCAGCCTCGCCTATCTGAACGACCCGGCGCAGCGCGCTTACGTCACCAGCATCGGCGGCGACGGCGACAAGCAGCACCTGATCAACATCCGTCTGATCAACCAGGCGCTTGCTGGCAAGCCTGCGGGCATGACCGTGTGCACTCATATGTGCCGCGGCAATTTTCGGTCGTCCTGGGTGGCAGAGGGCGGTTACGACCACGTCGCCGAGGCGCTGTTTGGCGAATTGGCGGTCGATGCATTTTTCCTCGAATACGACGATGCGCGGTCGGGCGGATTCGAACCGCTGCGGTTCGTGCCGAGGGGTGACAAGCGGGTGGTGCTGGGCCTCGTCACCAGCAAACGCGCCGCACTCGAAAGCAAAGACGATCTGAAGCGCCGCATCGACGAGGCGGCGAAATATGTGCCGTTGGAGCAACTCTGCCTCAGCCCGCAATGCGGTTTTTCCTCGACCGTGGACGGCAACGCGCTGACCCAGGCCGAGCAATTCGCCAAATTACGCCTGGTCGTCGAAACCGCGCGCGAAGTGTGGGGCTGAAACCGGATTTTCCCGCCTTTGGTTTCCCGATGCGACCCTGATAAGTTCGCGCGGGCAACGGAGGAAGCCGGATGCCAGAACAAAAAAGCCGGCCGCTACGAGCCAAAAAATCGCATCTCGCCGTTATGCTTGGATCGCTTGCGGCCGGCAGCGCCGCGACCGTGACCGCACTCAATTCATGGGACAAAGTCCTGGAGGATTTCGGCTTTAAGAAGAGCGAGGCGGTGATGTTGGCCGAGCAGGGCGAGCAGGGCGATCTGCTTCGGCAGATGATGCAGATGATCGATCGGCGGGTCTTTTGGACGGAGCGGTACAGCGGTGAGCTGACCGACGGCTTCCCCCAGGCGGACCTGGATGACGCATGGAAGCAGTACAACGACAGCATTATTGCCTGGAATCAGAATTACATGCTTAATACAATGTTGACCGAACGATATTTCAGCACAAATAGTAAAGCACAGTTAATCGAGCTCAATTGGCTGTTGCGGCAGGTCAACAGCTGTTTGAACAAGATCCACTACCATGAGATTTATCAGAAAAAAGACCCGGCCTGTCATTTTGATAAAGCTAACGGCGGGACGGATCAGGACAATATAAGGGTCTTGAACGATGCTCTGAAGCAAGTGAATACCAAGGTCGGTGCGCTCGTGGGTTCGCTGTCGCACTAGCTAAATTTGCCAACGCAAGGGGCCTAATTGGGGCCCGCTGGCTTCGACCCCGCGCCGTTTCGCGCTTTGACAAACCGGACATGCCGGCCTAGCTCCTGCCCATGGAACGGGCATGGGCGAGATCGGTCTTGACCCAGCCGATCGCAGGGCAGTGGCCCGATGTTGCGGCCAGCACAGCAATCGGGGGGCTGGGCGCGCTGTTGTGGTGGCTGTCGACAAGCCACCCAACCTTGCTGCCGTTCTGGGCGCCGTGGGATTTCTCGCCAACGGAGTATCTTGCGACAGCATTGGTGCTGTTGTGGTTTTGTCGAGGCCTTGCAATCGCGCCGCCGGCCGAGCGGCCTCCGCTATGGCGCCGTGTGGTATTTCTGCTGGGGGTCGGCGTAATCTATGCGGTGCTGCAGACGAAGTTCGAATACTGGTCACAGCACATGTTCTTCCTGAACCGCATCCAGCATGTCGCGATGCACCATCTGGGCCCGTTCCTGGTGGCGCTCGGCGCCGCTGGCGGGACGATCAAGCGCGGCGTGCCCCTGCGGTTACGCCTGGCGATCGAAAGCCGGGCCGTCGCCGCGATAATTCGGGTCTTGCAGCAGCCGGTGGTGGCGGCGTTCCTGTTTGTCGGGCTGTTCTATTTCTGGCTGATTCCGCCGGTGCATTTCCGGGCGATGATCGATGCACGGCTCTATGCGGTGATGAATTGGAGCATGGTTTTCGACGGCATCCTGTTCTGGTGGCTAGTGCTTGACCCGCGGCCAAAGCCTCCGGCGCGGGTTTCTTATGGTGCCCGCGTGGCATTGGCGCTGGGCATCATGTTTCCGCAGATCGTGCTGGGCGCCGCGATCACCTTTTCGCAGACTGACCTCTATCCCTATTACGATTTGTGCGGGCGACTATTTACGTCGATCAGTGCGCTCAACGATCAGCATATCGGCGGCATCGTGATCTGGATCCCGCCGGCGATGATGAGTGCGATCGCCGTGCTGCTGGTGATCAACGCGCTGAGGCTGGATGAGGAAGCGACGAGCGAGGCCCATGGCGATGGCGCTGCGCTGGCGGCGCTGGCCAAGAGCTGGACCGGACGCTAAGCCGTTGCGAAGGGCAGTGGTGCTTCTCGGCGCGCTATGCGGCGCACTCGCTGCCGGCGGCGTGGCTGGCGCGGGCCAAGCCGGGCTCGCGCTGAGCGATCCGTGGTTTCGCTTGGTGATGCCGCCACTGCCGGCTGCGGGGTATTTCACCCTGTCGAATACCAGCACCACGCCCCAGACCTTGATCGGCGCCGCGTCGCCCGCCTGCGGCATGCTGATGCTGCATCGGAGTGTCGATCAGGGCGGCCAGGAGCGGATGGTGGAGGTTGCGAGCATCCCGGTCCCGGCGCGGGGCAAGGTCAGTTTTCAGCCCGGCGGCTATCACCTGATGTGCATGTTGCCGACGACGGCGATGCGGCTTGGGCAGTCGGTCCCGGTCACCTTCCGCTTTGCCGATGGCGGCTCGCTGACAGCGAGTTTTCCGGTCCGCAACGCGACCGGGAAATAGGCTGCGGATCAAAATAGCTGCAGTAGCCGGGCGAGCAAGCCGGGCGGATGTGACTCGCCGGCGAGGCGCTTCAAATCCGTTTCAGTCCCGGCGATGTCAGGGGTCGTCGAGGAGAGCGAGGCGATAATCAGGCGTGCTGCACCCGAGCCGTCGAAGACGTAGATGGCCGAACTGTGGGTGACCTCGTATGGGTGATCGGCGGTTGCCGGCGTCACCGAATAGACGACGCGATAACGCCGAGCCAAGGCGGCGAGCTGATCCTGTGTACCGCGCAGCCCCTCGATTTGCGATCCGAAATTCTTCACATAGGCGGCCAGCACCGCAGGTGTGTCGCGGTTCGGATCGACGGTGACGAACAGCACGCGGATATGCTGCGCCTGCGGACCCAGGCGGGTCAGAAACTCGGCGATGTTCGACAAGGTCGTCGGGCACACATCCGGGCAGAAGGTGTAGCCGAAATAGAGCAGCACGACCCGCCCGCGGTAATCGGCCTGAGTGACTTGTTTGCCGTCCGACGCCCGAATCATCGTCAAGGAGAGCGGCGGCAGGCTGCCCGACACATCGATAGAATGCCATTTCGCGCTGTCGCCGCAGCTGGCAAGGAGGACAAGCCAGAACCCGGCGCAGACGCGCCACATTGCGCGTCGCCGCGTCATCGGCCATGCCTGGCGGCCTGCCGCAGCCGGCTCTCTAGCGGTTGGAGAACAGGTGATGGAGTTCGGCATAGTGCAGCAGCACAGCCACAGTTATCGCCGCGCCCAGCGCCAGCGCGGCGATTCCGGCCAGCGACAAAGCGAGCATGCGATTCTGTTTCTCCAGCCGGTCACGTTGCGGTGGTTCGTCGCTGCTTCGCGAGATAGGCGCTGCACTCGGCCTGAAGTCTGGTCCCGCGGCCACCGCCACCGCCTCCCTGTTGCCGTTAGCGAAGGAGAAGCAATCCGCGCCATCGAAGCGCTGCGCGGCGGCGAATTCAAATTAAACCGGTGTAACATTAAGGTTCTATTGCAGCGGACAACGTAGCCGGGTAGACCAGAAGCGGTAATGAAGCCGGCGGTTTTAAGCTCTGCCGCCGGAGCAGCCGGGAGGAACGGAATGCTGCACTGGTTATGGGTCATCATCATCGGATTTTTGGCGGGGGCCATCGCCAAGATCTTTATCCACGGGCCGGGCGGGTTCATCGTCACGACCTTGCTCGGTATTGTCGGCGCGATTTTTGCGTCCTGGCTCGGGCAGCGCATCGGCTGGTACCCGCCAGGCCGTAGCGCCGGATTTATCGGCGCGATCGTCGGGGCGGTGCTGATCCTGGCGATCTACCGGGCGATTGTCGGCAACGCTGGCTGAATTTCGGCAAGGCGCCCCGGACGGGTCGCTCCAAGCGTTTGTTTGCACCGCAAAATGGGGTAATCTGGCGGCGACCACCTATATGACAATGTCGCGGCAGCGCCGACGGGCTCAGCCGCGATTTTAATCTCAGCCACCACTATCTGATCGAGCATCCTTGGCCGTCACCTCCGCTCCGCCGCCGCCCTCCGCTCCCGACATCACCAGCGTCACGATCGAGGACGAGATGAAGCGCTCGTACCTCGATTACGCGATGAGCGTGATCGTGGCGCGTGCGCTTCCCGATGTGCGCGACGGGCTCAAACCGGTCCACCGCCGCATCCTTTATTCGATGAAAGTGAACGGCAACGAGTGGAATCGGGGCTACCGCAAATCGGCGCGCATCGTTGGCGACGTGATCGGCAAATATCACCCGCACGGCGAACTGGCGATCTATGACGCGATGGTGCGGATGGCGCAGGATTTCGCGATGCGCCTGCCGCTGATCGACGGCCAGGGCAATTTCGGCTCGATGGACGGCGACCCGCCGGCCGCCTACCGTTATACCGAGGCGCGTCTGGCTCGCGTCGCCGATTCCCTACTCGACGATCTCGACAACGACACCGTCGATTTTCAGCCGAACTACGACGACACCGAGCGCGAGCCGAAAGTGCTGCCGGCGGGCTTTCCAAACTTGCTGGTCAACGGCGCCCAGGGGATCGCGGTCGGCATGGCGACCAACATCCCGCCGCACAATCTGGGCGAGGTCATCGACGCCTGCTGCGCTTATCTCGACAACGGCGCCATCACCGTTGAAGAGCTGATGGAATACGTCCCGGCGCCGGATTTTCCAACCGGCGGGATCATCATGGGCCGCGCCGGCACCCACGCGGCGTTCAAGACCGGACGCGGCGCGGTGATCCTGCGCGCCAAAAGCCATGTCGAGGAGGTGCGCAAGGACCGCGAGGCGATCGTGGTCACCGAGGTGCCCTATCAGGTCAACAAGGCCAGGCTGGTCGAGCGCATCGCCGAATGCGTGCGCGAAAAGCTGATCGAGGGCATTTCCGAACTGCGCGACGAGAGCGACCGTGACGGTCTACGGGTCGTCATCGAATTGAAGCGAGACGCCGAGCCCGACATCGTCCTCAACCAGCTCCATCGCCATACCGCGCTGCAGACGAGCTTTGGCGTCAACATGCTGGCGCTGAATGGCGGCCGGCCTGAACTCTTGACCTTGCGCGACGTCATCGCCGCCTTTGTCGCGTTCCGCGAGGAGGTCATCACCCGGCGGACCAGCCACCTGCTCGGCAAGGCGCGCGAGCGCGCGCACACTTTGCTGGGGCTGTTGATCGCGGTCGCTAATCTCGACGAAATCATCGCGCTGATCCGCGCGGCGCCCGATCCGGCAACAGCGCGCGAGGGCCTTACCGGCCGCTCCTGGCCCGCGGCCGATGTCGCGCCGCTGGTGGCGCTGGTCGGCGAGCCCGGCCGTGAAGTCGCCCCGGACGGCACCTATCGGCTCTCCGACGAGCAAGCGCGCGCGATCCTCGATCTGCGGTTGCAGCGGCTGACCGGGCTCGAACGAGACAAGATCGCCGAGGAACTGCACGGCCTGATCACCGAGATCGGCGGCTATCTTGAAATCCTGCGCTCGCGGGCTCGGTTGATCGAGGTATTGCGTGGCGAGCTGATGGCGATCCGCGACCGTTTCGCGACACCGCGGCGCACCCAGATCGAAGATGTCGAGTTTGAAGCCGATATCGAGGCGCTGATCCAGCGCGAGGCGATGGTCGTCACCGTCAGCCATGCCGGCTATATCAAGCGGGTGCCGCTGTCGACCTATCGCGCGCAGCGCCGCGGCGGCCGCGGCCGCGCCGGCATGGCAATTCGCGAGGAGGATTTCCTCAACGAGGTGTTCGTCGCCTCTACCCACGCGCCGGTGCTGTTCTTCACCTCCTCGGGCCGGGTCTACAAGCTCAAGGTCCATCGCCTGCCGCTCGGCACCCCGCAGGCGCGCGGCCGGCCGATGGTCAACCTGCTGCCCAATTTGATCGCCGGCGAGACGATCTCGACGGTGATGCCGTTGCCCGAAGACGAGGAGAGCTGGGCCGAGCTCACCGTCATGTTCGCGACCGCCAACGGCTATGTCCGGCGCAATGCATTGTCGGATTTCGGCGATGTGCGCGCCAATGGCAAGATCGCGATGAAATTCGAAGGCGAAGATGCCGACGACCGGCTGATCGCGGTCGCTACCTGCACCGAGGCGGACGACGTGCTGCTTGCCACGCGCAACGGCAAGGCGATCCGTTTTGCGGCCGGCGATGTGCGGGTATTTACCGGGCGCAGTTCGGTCGGGGTGCGCGGCATCCGGTTGCTCGGCGATGATATGGTCATCTCGATGTCGATCCTTCGCCACGAAGAGGTCGCGCCTGATGTGCGAAACGCCTATCTGAGCCTCGCGGCGCGGCGGCGGCGGCCGATCGGCGAGGACGGTGACGCGGCTCCGGAACTCCCGCCCGACCCCGAGGAGGCCGAAGCCGAGCCGGGCGACGAAGAGGGTGCGATCACCGAGGAGATCTACGCCGACCTGGCGCAGCGCGAGGAGTGCGTGCTGAGCGTGACCGAGAAGGGCTTTGGCGTTAGGACCTCGGCCTATGACTATCGCATTACCGGACGGGGCGGGCAGGGGATCGACAATATGGATCTTCGCCGCCGGGACGATGCCGTCGTCGCGGTGTTTCCGGTCGGCGGCAACGACCAGATCATGCTGGTAACCGATGGCGGCATGGTGATCCGCTGTCCGGTGCACGACATCCGGATCGCGCGAAGGCGCAGCCAAGGCGTGGTGATCTTCAAGGTCGGCGAGGGTGAGCGCGTTGTCTCGGTGGCTCGCCTGCCGGAGGTCGCCGATGACAACGGTGACTCTGCCGCCGAGGATTTGGCGGACGACCAGCCAACCGATAATCAACAAACCGAAGACGGTCGAACGACCGATACGGGGGACCAATGACAGTGCCGCGCGTCGGGATTTATCCCGGAACCTTCGACCCGATCACCAACGGTCACTCGGACATCATCCGGCGCGCTGCCAAAGTCGTCGATCGGCTGGTGATCGGCGTCGCCCGCAACGACGGCAAGGGGCCGCTGTTCCCGACCGAGGAGCGGGTCGAGATCGTGCGTGACGAGGTTGCCCATCTCGAAAACGGCGACGCCGAACGCATCGAGGTCCGCGCCTTCGACACGTTGCTGATGAGCTTTGCGGAATCGGTCGGCGCCGCGGTCATCATCCGCGGCCTGCGGGCGGTGTCGGATTTCGAGTACGAGTTCCAGATGGCCGGCATGAATGCCCGCCTCAATCCCGACATCGAGACGGTCTTTTTGATGGCCTCGGACCGCTATCAGTTCATCTCGTCGAGATTCGTCAAGGAGATCGGCGCACTCGGCGGCGACATCTCGCACTTTGTCAGCCCGCGCGTGGCCCTGCGCCTCTCCGAGCATTTCGCGGCAGGCCGGAACAGACCCCGCCGCCGTGTAGCGACTGGCTAGGCTCGGCTCCGCGTTGGCGGAGCCGGCGCCGCCGCCTAGGCGAGCGCAAGCGTGCCTGCGGTGACATCGGCATACGTCTTCAGTAGAAGACATACTAAGGCTGCAGCGTAATGGCGGATTTGACGGGGGATACTTCGAGCAGCGGATCTCCAAACCCCGTTGAACTCGATGCGCTGGTGATCGGCGCAGGGTTTGCCGGCCTCTATCAATTGCTGTGCCTGCGCGATCGCCTCGGCCTGACGGTCAAGGCGCTGGAGGCGGG
Source organism: uncultured Alphaproteobacteria bacterium (assembly GCA_963821795.1). Classification (GTDB taxonomy): domain Bacteria; phylum Pseudomonadota; class Alphaproteobacteria; order ATCC43930; family CGMCC-115725; genus AP-15. Next base: position 10,756 of record CAWGFH010000015.1, on the reverse strand, counting down.
CGGCGGCGTCGGCGGCACCTGGTACTGGAACCGCTATCCCGGCGCGCGATGCGACTCGGAAAGCCATGTCTATTGGTACACGTTCTCTCCCGAATTGATGCGCGAGTGGGAATGGTCCGAACGCTATCCCGGACAGCCCGAGATCCTGCGTTACCTGAATTTCGTCGCTGATCGCTTCGATCTGAAGCGGGACATCCGCCTCAACACCCGGGTGGTCGCCGCACATTTCGACGACGACGCCAACCGTTGGCGCGTGCGCACCGAGTTGGGCGAGACCTATGTCGCTAAATTCCTGATTACCGCGGTCGGCTGCCTGTCCACGGCGAACGTACCAAATTTCCCCGGCCTGAAGGATTTCCGGGGTGACTGGTACCACACCGGTCAATGGCCGCATCAAGGGGTCGATTTCACCGGCAAGCGGGTTGGGATGATCGGCACCGGCTCGACCGGCATCCAGGCCGCACCGGTGATCGCGGCGGCGGCGGCGCATCTGACCGTGTTCCAGCGCACCGCGAACTATTCGGTGCCCGCGCGCAACGCGCCGCTGACGCCGGTGTTCCGCGAGTACATTAAGCAGCACCCCGGCGAAATCCGCGCGGTCACCCGTGAAACGCTGAACGGCATGGCGTTCCGGATCGAGGAACGTCTGGCGCTCGAAACCCCGCCCGAGGAGCGCGAGAAGATCTACGAGGCGGCCTGGGAACGCGGTGGCCTGCAATTCCGCGCGGCCTTTCAGGATATGATGATCAACAAGCAGGCAAACGATACGGCAGCTGATTTTATCAAACGCAAGATCCGCTCGATTGTGAAGGACCCGGAGACAGCGGCGATCCTGTCGGACATCGATCATCCTTACGCGGCGAAACGCCCGCCGATCGATACCAACTACTTTGAAACCTACAACCGCCCCAACGTGACCTTGGTGGATTTGCGGGCGGCGCCGATCGAGCGGATCAGCCCGGCGGGGGTTTGCACCACCGAAGCCGAGTACCCGCTGGACATCATCGTTTTCGCCACCGGCTTTGACGCGATGACCGGCCCGATGCTGCGAATGGACATTCGCGGGCGCGGCGGGGTGGCGCTGAAAGATGTATGGGAGGCGGGCCCGCGAAATTACCTGGGTCTGCAGGTCGCGGGCTTCCCGAACCTGTTTACGATCACCGGTCCGGGCAGTCCATCGGTGCTGTGCAACATGCCGGTGGCGATCGAGCAACACGCCGACTGGATCACCGATTGCATCAAGCATCTGCGTGCACAAGGGCTGGAGCGCATTGAGGCGCGGCCTGACGCGGTGGACAGATGGGTGGCGGAGGTCAACGAGGCCGCCAGCAAGACGGTGCTGCCGATGGCCAAGCATTCCTGGTATTTGGGGGCGAATATCCCCGGCAAACCTCGAGTGTTCATGCCTTACGCCGGCGGCATGGTTCGATATCGAGAGATTTGCGCGCAAGTCGCGGAGCGCGGCTACGAAGGGTTCGCCTTGTCGTAGCAAGCGCAGCCAGGCGGAAACTTACGCTCGCAGCATCGCTGTGACCTGGTCGAGGCCGCGAATCCGCGCGTACATTTTCATCGCTTTATCGAGGCTGTAAGCGTGGGCGGCCGCGTCGCCGCTCCAGCAGCAGTCGCGCACTACGACGGAGGCAAGGTCGAAGTTGAAGGCCTCGCGGACGCTGGTCTCGACGCCGCGATTGGTGGCGCCGCCCCCGATGATGATCGTGTCGCGCCGCAGCATGTGCAGAAGCTCGGCGACGCCGGTTCCATAGAAGGCGCTCGGCCGGCGCTTGAGGAATACGTAATCCTCGGGGCGCGGCGCGATCTCGTCGGGGAAGCCGGCTTCCGGCGTTCCCTCGATACCGTTGGTGAGCGGCGGCACGCCGGTCTCGGCCGAAAGGTCGGTCGGCAGCATGACGACATCGGCGCCATCGACGCGGCTGACCGGCGTCGTATAAATCACCGGCACGCCCGCTGCCCGCGCGATCCCGATCATTCGCACCCAAGCGTCGAGCACCGGGCGCATGGCGGCCTGGCGCACCGGATCCGACGGAGTCAACGCACGGCGGCAGACGTCGTAAGCGATCAGTGCCGCTCGGCGCCGATCGATGTGTTCGCGTTCAGGCATCGCAAGCTCCTCAACTGATCAGGAAACACTATTTCCGCAGGTCCCGATTAGATGTGGTTGGAACCGAGTGGCGTTCGCGCCTGCCCCTCCGCGGCTCGTCCGACGAAGGCCGGAAGTGACCCCCGCCGGCCGAGCGAAATCCCGTAGAACCGGAACGACCAGAATATAACCCGGAATTCATTGGGTTCGGCATGATCGGGATTTTTTTCCGTCGCACCACTGTCCGCGAAATTTGGCATCCCGTTTGCACCGTGTGTCGGCAAAATCGAACGGTAAGGGACGAAGCGCCGGAGCCCGTTAATCCCCAAAGCGAGGGCCGAGCCGTGCAACTGGGCGTCTTCATCCCGATCGGCAACAATGGCTGGTTGATCTCAACCACTTCGCCGCAATATCGGCCGAGCTTCGATCTGAATAACGAGGTGGTGCAAAAGGCGGAGCGCTTTGGCTTCGATTTCGCCCTGTCGATGATCAAATTGCACGGCTTCGGCGGCCCGTCCGGGTTCTGGGACTACAACCTCGAATTGTTCACCCTAATGGCCGGGCTGGCGGCCGTGACGAACCGCATCCAACTCTTCGCGACCTGCGCCGTACTGACGATGCCGCCGCCGATCGCCGCACGCATGGCGGTGACGATCGACTCGATTTCGCACGGCCGGTTCGGCGTCAACATTATCTCCGGCTGGCAGCGGCGCGAGTACACGCAGATGGGGATTTGGCCAGGGGCGGAGCATTACCGCCGCCGTTACGATTATTGCGCCGAATACGTCACGATCATGCGCGAGCTGTGGGCGACCGGCCGCTCGGATTTGCGGGGCGATTTCTTCCAGATGGACGACTGCCGCTGTCTGCCGCTGCCGACGGCCAAGATTCCGATCATCTGCGCAGCCCAGAGCGATCCCGGCACTCGATTTGCCGCGCAGCATGCCGACTATAATTTCTGCGGCGGCGGCGGGGTCAACGAGCCGAGCCGCGTCGCGCCGAGCGTGGCCCGCCTGGTCGAGGCCACCGCCAAGACCGGCCGCGACTGCGGCGCGCTCGTCCTGCAGATGATCATCGCCGACGAGACCGATGCGGCGGCGATGGCCAAGTGGGAGCATTACAAGGCCGGCACCGATCTCGAGGCGCTGGCGTGGCGCGACGCTCAAGCCGAGGACGATCCGAGCCAGGACCCTTACGGAGCGCCGAACCGGCGCCGGACCTTGGGGGTCGCCAATCTGCCGACGAATCAAGGCGTGTTCGTCGGCTCCTACGCGTCGGTGGCCGGGATGCTGGACGAGCTTGCCACGGTCCCGGGGGTGCGCGGCGTGATGCTGACGTTTGACGATTTCATCATCGGCATGGAGCAGTTCGGCACCCGCATCCTGCCGCTGTTGCATTGCCGCGGTGACGTGCGCCAAGCCGCATAGAAATTACCCCGGAATTTGCTTGGACGAGCGGCAACCCAGCAGCGGCCGGTCGGCCGACTGCTGCTTTGAGGAAATTTCCGGCATAGTTTGGGTTTCATCTGCTTCGGCGGCTCGGCGCCGATATGGGTACTCGTCGGCCTGCCGGCAGCGGCAAATCCGCGACGCTCACGATCCCAGCATAAATTTTGATCCAGGTGTCCTGCCAGTCTGCCTCGTCGGGCGGTTGCCCGGACGAACTCGCTTTTGCCGGTCGGCTAGCCAGCGATTCTTCGAGCAGGTAGCGGCTGCCCGGATGGCGTAACGTGTGGCAAACTCCAGCGCCAAATCATTCGGAGGAATGGCAATTGAGCGAGACGGGCACTCTGGCGCACCACATGCTTGACATCCGGGAGCTGACCCCGGAAGCCTTCGCGCCTTACGGTCAAGTCATCGCGCCGCTGCGGACCGGTGGCCAAGCGGTCGCGACTCCCCACGATCCAGAGGCCTCCTCCAGCGAGGCCGCGCTGGTCTTGAACAATGGCGAGCCCCGCCTGTGGATCATGCATCTGCCGCATGTCGGGCTGAGCTTCACCCGGATCGCGCGGCACCGACGTGTCACTCAATGCCTGGGATCGCTCGGCGGCAAAGAATGGCTGATAGCCGTGGCGCCGCCGGGCGACCTCGGCGAAGACGCAAGACCACTCGTCGAAGACATCACCGCCTTCCGGGTGGCCGGCGACCGCCTGATCAAATTGCACGTCGCCACCTGGCACGCCGGGCCTCACTTCGTCCATGACGAATGTCTGTTCGTCAATCTGGAGAACCGCGACACCAACCGGCGTGATTTTCACGCGGTGCCGCTTCCGCTCGAGTGCCGCTACCGGCTCTAGGCCAATGGCCTCTCGACATTTCCAGCATTTCCTGATCGTCGGCGCTGGCGCCTCGGGTCTGATGACTGCCCGCGAACTGGTGCGCGCGGGCAAGCGGGTAACCATCCTCGAGGCGCGAGATCGATGCGGCGGACGCATTTACCCGCTTCCGGCCGAGGAGTTTGGGTACCCGGCGGAGGGCGGCGCCGAGTTCGTCCATGGCGCCGCGCCGGTGACCCGGGCCTTGATGCGCGAAGCGCGGGTCACCTTGCAGCCTCGCGGAGGCACCCGGTGGAGCACCCGTGCGGGTGCGCTGTCGCCCGACGACCCGCCGGTCCCGCATGCGGGTCGGTTTTACCAAGCCTTGCGAGAGGTGAAGGTCGATCTGCCGATTGCCGACTTCCTGGAGGCGAATTTTTCGGGCCGGCAATATGATGCGCTGCGGCGGTCGATTACGCGGACGGTCGAGGGGTACGATGCGGCTGACCCGCGCCGCGCCAGCACCTTTGCGATCCGCGACGAATGGATGGTCCGGGAGGAGGGCGAGCATGGGCGGATCGCCCAAGGCTACGGCGCGCTGGTCGAATATCTCCTCGCGGAATGCATCAGGCTCGGTGCGGCAATCCATTTCGGCGCCGCGGTGACGGCTGTCGACGAGTGCAGTGGCCGAATTGCCGCACGATGCCGCGACGGCGCCGCGTTCGAGGGCGATGCCTCGGTTCTCGCGGTGCCGCTCCCGCTTCTCGCCGAGATCTCGCTTCCGTCGAAGGCGCGTGAGTGCGCGGCGGCCGCTGCCGATATCGGGTTCGGCAACGTCGTCAAGATACTGCTGCGTTTTGCGACGCCATGGTGGGCTGATCACCACGGACGAGATCTGAGCGACCTGTCGTTCCTGATCTCGGACGCCAAGGTCCCGACTTGGTGGACCCAGCATCCGACCGGATATCCGGTATTGACCGGGTGGTACGCGGGACCCAAGGCCGACACGGTGGCGTCATTGACTGAGGCCGAGCTCGTCGACATGGGACTAGCCTCGCTCGCCGAGATTTTTGACCTGCCCATTGGCCGCATCAGGAAGGATCTCGCCGCCTCGAGGGCCATCAACTGGGGAGCCGACCCGTTCGCGCGCGGCGCCTATTCCTATGCCACGCCTCGGACGCGCGAAGCGCAATCGGTGCTCAGAAACGACGATGGCGGGCCAATATTCTTCTCCGGCGAGGCGCTTTACGCCGGCCCGGATATGGGTACGGTCGAAGCGGCACTGGCGATCGGGCAGGAAACGGCTCAGGCAATCCTGGCCGCCGCACCTTAGGCTGTCGCGCACCGCCGATCTTTGACGGGAGCTATTCAGCGTTCCGCCTTGCCCCGAACCCGCTCGAAGCAAGGCGGCTTCGTCAAGATGAACAGAAGTTAGTGGACCGGCGGGAAGAATACCAAACTACGCACCTCGATGCTCTCGCGGGGCGGTGCACCGGGGGTCAGCGGGTTCTCGAAAGAGGTGTGGAACGACAGGCGGGCGCGGCCGTCATTGGCGCTGTCGTGGACCCGGATGAACAATACCTCGTCGGGCTGCTGGTTTGAGAAATAGTACCAGCGATGGGCCGGGTTGTACTCGACCCGCGAAGTCTCGCCGCGCACATGGGCGTAGACGAGATCGCTGGCAATCAGATCAGCGTCGGTAAAGCTGCGCGCGTCGCACAGCGCCAGCGGTGAAGTCCTGCACTGGCCCGCGGATCGGACGCCACACATTGACGATGCCGAAGCGGTGTTTCAGCAGTTCCTCGGCATCGGCGCCGAGATGATCGCGCACCCGGCGCGGAGCCGAATTCACCGTGTGGTCGTTGTGCACCTGGCGAGAGGGCTTGGCCAAGCCTTCCCGGGTGGCGTTGCGCACGTTGTGGTCGAAGACAAAAACGCGGCTGGCGCCAAGCTTGTCCTTCAACAGCTGCTCGACCTCGGGGTAATAGACGCGCTTGATTTCTTCGGGATCATAGAAATCCGCGACTGCAGTCGGCGCCTTGACCAGCGCGAAGCCATTGCGGTCCAAGGTGAACTCGGATTCATGGCCCCGTGCATCCTCGATCGTCACCTCGTGCGGATCGTCGATGCCGTTCGCGCGTGGCACCCCGGGCGGCGGCTCGATCCGATAATAGGCGGGCTTTTCGCCGCCACGCTTCAGGTAATGGAGCGTCGTGGTGAGGATCGTCGGGGTTTCAACAAAATCCAGCGGCATATTCGACTCCTCCGATGTTGCACGGCGTCCGATGGCGTTCGGCCCGAGCGTATCACGATCCAATGCTTCGAGACACCGCTAAGCCCCACTACCCCACGTCATCGAAAGCCTGTCAATGATGATTACAGACCCAGCTGGTTAATAGAGTTTATTTAGACAGATCAGTCTGTGGTATTGATGGGGCGGCCGGAACCGGCCGCCGGCCGGGCGCAAGCGCCGGAATCGTGCGCTACGCGACCCGGCCTTGGCCTAAGCTTATTCGGCGGCAGCTCTTTGGCCCTGCGCGGCCCCTGCGATGCGGGCAAGCATCGCACCGGCGTTATGGTGCAGAATCTGCTCGCGTGCTTCTTCGCCGATCTGCGCTTCAGCTACCGCTTTCTTCGTCCAGTCGCAGCCGAATTCGGTGCCGTCCGTGCCGCAAACGATGCGCTCGGCTCCGTATAGCCTCACGGCTGCCTCGATCGCATGCGGGCCGAACGAATTGCAGTCGACATACACCTTGGCCTTGCCGATGCGCGACGACGGTAATTCCTCCTCAGGCGTGTCGAGCAGACAGCGGTGGTCCATCCGCTCGACCTCGTAGGGAAGATTGCCGCCGAGGTTATGGACGACGACGGTTGCGTCGGGGTAGTCGGCCAGACAGTCACTCAGGCACAGGGTCACCATCACCGAGGACAGGCTTGCCTGCATGTCGAGCGTGCCATTGCGGCGGCGCGCGTTGTCAGTATCGCCCCCCACTTTGGGGAAGGCGTCCCCCGGCCGCGGGCCGTGGTGGATGAACAGCACCGACTTCTCGCGGTTGGTGATCTCCAGCAGCGGCCGGATCGCGTCTGCGTCCTTGCTGGTCAGGAGATAGTTGCCGGGCAGCTGCGCGCCGATCACCCCCGGCAGCTTGAGCGCACGTTCGAGTTCGGCAGCGGCGGCGCTCATATCGGTCAAAGGCAGCGCCGCGAAGGCGGCGAAACGGCCGGGATGCTTCTGGCAGATCGCCGAAAGCCCGTCATTGACCTTCCGACAAACCGGCCCGGAGACCTCCACTGGCTGGGATTCGATCCAGCAGAACGAACCGAGAAGTGACAGCACGCTCGTTTCGACTCCCTGGCGGTCCATCCGCGCAAGATGGAAATCGACGTCGTCAAACGCGTCGGCGAGCGGCGCTTCGCCCATCCGTGGAGCCTTCAACACCTCGATGCCATCGGGATTGCGAAGGATGCGCGGTTCCCTGGTACGCGCGCGCAGGGCGTCGGCGACTTCGGCGGGCCGCCAATGGGCATGCATATCGATCATGGCTGTCATTGTTCTCTCCTCCTCTGGCTGGCGGCAGCTTATTCCGGTGACCGCACGCTGGAAAGTGCGGCTATCGATCGTCCATTAATTACCGCCGGGTTGGCTAAAGAGCCTTGCAAGATCCGTCGCACTCGTCGAGGAACAGGCTGTTGCCGCAGCCGCAAGGGCCACGATGCCCGGGGATTTTGGCGTCAGCCGTTGGCGTCGATTGGCCAGGCAGCTTGTCCCGCCGCAATTCCTCCATCCGGGTGCGGATTGTCACAAAATCGTCGGCTGCCCGCGGCCGTGGCATCAAACCCTCCACACTCTGCCTTAACTTGCGTCGGCACCTCTCGATAATTGCCCGAATTGGCGAACAACGTCGAGGTCTCAATCCGCCGGTCGACAGCCCGCGGCGAACCCGTTCATAGTTTTTAGCACGCAACCAGAGGGGAGAAAGGCCATGCCGTTCATCGCGTCCAATGGCCTGACCGAAGAGGGTACGGCCAAGACCATCACGGCCGGCGGCATGAATGTGCACTACCATGACATCGGGGCCGGCGAGCCGGTACTATTTCTCCACTCCTACGGTCCCGGCACCACGGCGTGGATCACCTTTCATAAGGCGATCGGCGCGCTGGCCCAGCACTTCCGCTGCATCCTGATGGATTTGCCGAACTTTTCGAAGACCGGGCCCATCGTCTACCGCGAGGGCGTGCATGCGGTGCAGGCGCGGACGGCGGTCGCATTGCTCGACGCGCTCAGCATCCCGCGGGCCCATTGGGTCGGCAACTCGCAGGGCGGGCAATCGGCGATGGTGGCGGCGATCGCCTTCCCCGAGCGGGTCGAGAAATTTGTCATGGGCGGCTCGCATATCGGCACTGGCGGCGATCGTTATCTGATGGCCAACCGTCCCTCGGAGGGCAGCCGAGCCACCCAGCGGACCATCGCCGACCCGAGCCGCGACAACATCGGCAACTATCTGCGGGTCCATATCGACGACGAGAGCCTGGTGACCGACGAACTCATCGACTACATCCACCACGCGCACACCTGGTCGCCCGAGTTCATCGAAGCGCGCCGGCAATCGGTTAGCCTGCCGCACGACTACACCCCGGACCTCGCCGCCATCAAGGCGCCGGTTCTGTTGATCCACGGACGTTACGACCGGATGGTGCCCTTCGAGGTGTCGATTGCGATCCTCAATCACATCGCCGACTCGCGCGTGGTTCTGCTTAATAACTGCGGCCACTGGCCCCCCTTCGAGAAGCCGGCGGAATGGACCGCCCAGGTCCTTACGTTCCTCAGGGGATACTGAGGGTACGCTGCCGCCGAGCCTCAGAAATCCCACGGACGGATGAGTTCGAGACCTGTCGTTTCGAAGTCCGGCAAGTTCCGGGTCGCCAAGCGCCCGCCATTGATGCGCACGATGGCGGCGATCATTCCGTCGGGCGCGCTCATGGGTCGCCCTTGTCGGAGGGCTGCACTCATCAGGTCGCCGTAGGCGAGTGCCGCGGCTTCCGTGAACGGGAAGATCCGGTCGGCAAAACGGTGGCGCCAGGAAGCCAATCCTTGCTCCAAGCGCGCCGCCCTCTGGTCGGGGCGAATTTTCCCGATACCGAAGGCGATCTCGGCAATTGTCACCGTCGGCAATGCCAGCTCTGCGTCGTTCCGTACGAGCCAGGCGATCACGGCCGGGTTTGGCGTCGTGCGCATGGTCTCCGAGATGACGTTGGTGTCGACGAAGATCAAAGCTTCGGTCCCGGATTGATCTTCCGATGTTCGCGAATGACGACCTCCAGATCGAGATCGCTGCCATAGTCGCTCGCAAGGCGCGCGTAGAAAACGGATGCCGGCTCGCGCCCGGCCTCGCGAATTTCATAAGCTTCGAGCGCGCGTTCCACGACATCGGCGATCGACCGATGTTCACGGCGCGCTAAGCGCCGCGCCAGATCGCGAGCCTTGGCGCTACGCACTGAGAGCTGGGGTTCGGCCACGCTGGAGATCCTGCCTGAGCACCACTCCGAACCAATTAAATAGGAGAGCCAGCATTAGATGGCAAGATGGCTGATGGTGGCGTTCCCCCAGAATCCTGGGTCACATCGCAGACTCGCGCCTCATACTGCTCAACAACTGGGGCACTGGGCGCCCATAGAGAAGCGCGCCGATTGGACCGCGCGGGTCTTCGCGATTTACGGGTTTGGGCGGGGTGCCTCGCCGCCGCTGGCAGGCAGAGAGTTCAAGCATTATCTTCATCGCTCACATCGCGTTTGACGATGGCAAGCATTACGGAACGAGAACAGCGGCAGGAGAACCCGATGAACGATATCGCCCCGATGCGGAGCGGGATCGACTTCAAGGCCGAGGCATATCGCGATCCCTGGTCGGTGCCGCTCGACCAGATCGACGTCAGCAATCCGTACCTCTATTCCGAAGACACGTGGCACGGCTTCTTCGCGCGGCTGCGGCGCGACGATCCGGTGCATTTTGTCGACAGCCCGCTGCTACGGTCCATACTGGTCGGTGACCCGTTACCGGGACATCATGACCGTCGACACGTCGCACCCGACCTACTCTTCGGATGCCGCGTTTGGCGGCATCACGCTCAGGGAAGTGCCTTTTCAGTACCGCAAGGAGAGCTTTATCGCGATGGACCCGCCGCAGACGACGACCAGCGCAAGATCGTGGCGCCGATCGTCGCACCGCCGAACCTGGCCAAGATGTCCAGCACGATCCGGAGCGGGCGGTTCCGCATCCTCGAAGACCTGCCGCGGGGCGAGGTGTTCGACTGGGCGATCGCGTCTCGATCCAGCTGACGACGCAAATGCTGTCGACCTTGTTCGACTTCCCGTTCGAGGAGCTGGCTAACCTTTGACCCGCTGGT
>CAWGFH010000014.1:0-217656 GCA_963821795.1 uncultured Alphaproteobacteria bacterium | reverse complement strand
CATCGACGGGCGCTGCAGGTCGCTGCGGGTGTTTGACCCCGCCTCGGCCAGGATCGCCGATTCGACCTCGTCGAGCGCCTTCGGGTCGCCCTCGCCGGCGCGCGCCAAGGTTTCGGGATCGTGCATGCGGATGTGCTCGAGCTCATAGCCGAGCGCCTGGCCGACGCGCACCGCCTCGCCGCCGAGACGGATGCTCAGGCCGCGGATCTGGTCGTGCCGGTCCATGCCGTTGCCGGAAAGGCCGGTGGCGGCGCCGATGCCGTTGCGCATGCCGTTGACGCACAGCTTAGACCAGCGCTCGCCCCACAGATTGGTGGTCGGCTTGACCGTGTCGACGGTGGCGATCATCGCCGCCAGCTCTTCGAGCCGCTTGGTGATCCGCCCATGGACCTCGCCGACCCGGTACACCTCGTAATGCGAGGCGCCCTTGGCCACAGTGCGGCGCACCCGGCCCGGCGCGTATAGTTCGGCCGCAAGCAACGCCGGGATTACGCCGACCGTCTTGTCCCAGCCGACGACCCCGGCGATCCGTTCCTCGTTCATGCAGTTCTGCAATGACACGACGTAGCCGTCCGGCGCCAGATATTGCCCGATCATCGCCGCCGCCCATTGCGTGTCATAGGATTTGAGCGCGATCATCGCGATGTCGATCGGCTTTTGCTTGGCCAATTGCTGAAGCTCGGTCAGGTGCATCGTTTTCGGCCGGGCGCAGACGAACTCCTCCTCGGTCACCCCCTCAATGGCCAGCCCATCCTTGCGGATCGCTTCGATATGCTCGGGCCAAGGATCGATCAGGGTCACGTCGAACCCGTTATGCGCGAGTTGGCCGCCGGTATATCCGCCGATCGCGCCGGCTCCGATCACCGCGATGCGCTTATCCATGATTTGATCCCTCTATGACCCGGTTCGCGCCATGATAAGCTGACCCCGGGCAACGGAAAAACAGCAAAGCCCGGCGCCTAGCCACTGCCAAATGATCCAAGGACGCAAACACCATGAACTGGACCGAGCGGCGCGAGCGCTTTCGCGCGATCTTTTCCGGAAATCGCTGCGTGCATCCGGGCTCCGTGTATGACGCGATCTCGGCGCGCATCGCCGAGGATCTCGGTTTCGAGGTCGGGATGTTCTCCGGTTCGATCGGGTCGATGTCGGTGCTCGGCGCCCCCGATCTCGTCGTACTGACCCTGACCGAGTTCGCCGCCCAGGCCAATCGCATCTGCCGCGCCGGCAATTTGGCGCTGCTGGTCGACGCCGACCATGGCTACGGCAACGCGCTCAATGTGCGCCGCACCGTCGAGGAATTGGAAACCGCCGGCATCTGCGCGATGTCGATCGAGGATACGGTATTGCCCCGGCCGTTCGGACCCAACGGCAAGCCGAGCCTCAGCTCGATCGAAGAGGGCGTCGGCAAGATGAAGGCGGCGCTGTCGGCGCGCCAGGACAAGAACCTCGTCATCGCCGGGCGCACCAGCGCGCTGGCGATCGCCAATACCGACGAGGCGGTGAAGCGCGCAAAGGCCTATGAGGCCGCCGGGGTCGACGCGGTGTTCCTCGCCGGCGGCGTGACGGTAGAGGCGGTCGAGATCGTGTCGTCGGCGATCAAGATCCCGCTGATCCTCGGCGGCGGCAGCGGTCAGCTTGGCGATCTCGACTGGCTCGGCGGCGCATCGGGTCCGGGTCGCGCTGCAGACGCACGCGCCGTTCTCCGCCGCGGTGCAGGCGGTGTACGACACGTTGAAGGCGCTGCGCGACGGTGTCGCACCCCGCGACCTCAAAAACATCGCCTCGCCCGAATTGATGCGGCAGGTCACCCGCGGCGACGACTATCAGCGCTGGACCAGGGATTTCCTTGGCGGCGCCTGAGCTTTCGGCTCCGTTTCGGCGGACGGCGCTGCGTCTTGAGGTTTCGGGCCGTCATGCCCTCGCCGCGGCGAAAGCGGGATGATCCGGCGGCCGGGACCGGTGCAGAAGCTTGGCGAATAGTGCGGCCTGCATATTCGATCAGGCCGCGCGCGCCAGCTTGACGTTCCAACTCCCCGCGCTAACGGCTATATAGCGTGACTGGCGATCAATCACGACGCAAACTCGCGTGCGCACGGAAATTGCGGAGCTATTCAGGTGTCGATCGTGCGGAAATTACCAACGCTGTCGGCTTTGCTGCTGTTCTGCGTCGCTGCGTGCGCGCCGCAGCCGGTGCAACCGGGAACCTTGTTGCTGAGCAACCTGAATTTCGGCCACGACCAATGTCGAGGCGGTGATCACCGCCAACCCCGATTGTGCGTCGCGCGGAGCCGGCTACGCATCGACGCTCGAATTTGTGCTGCCGAACAACGCGACCAAGATCATCGACGTGCCGCCGGGAGACGAAATCTGCTGGCGGCGCGATCGCGACCCGTCGCAGCCGGTTGCCGGTCAATGGTCGGGATGGGATCGGGCCTTTGTCGCCCCCGGAACCACGATCGACGCGAATTTGTAGGACGGACGTGACCGGTTATCCGCCGCCGTCGCCCACTTATCCGCCCAGGCTGAAACGAATCGCCACCGAAACCTCGATGCTCTGCTGATCCATGTCGGCAGGAAAGGGCGGGAGCATCGCGCCGCGCATCATGTTGTCGAGCGCCGCGTCGAGGTCCGCATAGCCCGAACTCTTGATCACCGCGAAGCTGGCGACCCGGCCGCTGCGCTCCACCACGAAGCGCACCACCGCGCGCCCCTCCTCGCCCTGTTCGCGGGCGCTTTCGGGGTAGCGTTTGTGGCTTTCGAGCCACTCGCTCAATAGGGCGCGGTAGCTTGGGGTAATCGCCGCCGAGGGGGCCCGCACCGGCGCCGGACCCGGCGCATACGCCGTTTGCGGGGCCGATGCCGCGGGCGCCGTCGGCATGGCGAGAGCCGGATAAGGGCGCTCGGGCTCGGGGCGTCGGGGAACCGGTTTGACCCGCGTCGGGATCGCAGGCTTGCGCGGCGGAGGCGGGGGTGGCGGTGGCTCGGGGACAGGCACTGCCGCTTCCGGTGCCGGCGGTGGCGGCTCGATCGCCGGGGGCGGGGGCGGCGGAGGGGGCGCTTTGATTGGCGGAGGTGGCGGCGGGGGCTCGGCTTTGACCGGCTGCGGCGGGGTGGGTGGCGTCGCCGGCGCCGGCAGCGATGGTGCGAAGGCGACCTCGATCCCGCCGGTCGGGGCGGATACTTGCAGCGGCAGCGCCGGGGCCGACATTCGGAGCAGCAATGCCAACAATAAGGCATGCGCCGCCAGGGACAGCGCCAATGGTGCCCGGAAGCCGCTCACTTAGCCGTGGACGCTGCGGCGACCAGCGAGACCTTGGCGAACCCGGCGCGGTTGACTTGGCTCAGCATGTCCATCAGCTGCGCATAGGTGATCGTCCGGTCGCCGCGGACATAGACGATGCGGGTCGGGTCTTCGGCGGCGAGCGCCGCGAGCCGCGCTTCCAGCGCCGCCGGCGCGATCGGGTCGTCGCCGATGAACAATTCTCCGTTGCGGTTGAGGCTCAGGATGATCGGCTGCTTCGGGGCGGTAATCGCCGCCGCCTTGGTTTTCGGCAGGTCGAGCGGCACGCCCACCATCAGCAGCGGCGCGGTGACCATGAAGATCACCAGCAGCACCAGCATGACGTCGACCATCGGCGTCACGTTGATCTCGGCCAAGGGCGCGTAGCGGTCTTCGCCGGCTTCGCCCGAAGGAGGCAGCGACATGGCCATCGCTCAGCTCTGCGACGGCAGGCGGGCGAGAAGACTGCCGGAGCGCCCGATCAGCCCCTGCATGCGTCCGGCGAAGCGCCCGAGATCGACGGTGATCTTGTTGTAGGCGACGACCGCCGGGATCGCCGCGGCGAGCCCCATCGCGGTCGCGAACAGCGCCTCCGCGATCCCCGGCGCCACCACGGCGAGACTGGTGTTGTTGGCGGCGGCGATGCCGGCAAAGCTGCGCATGATCCCCCAGACTGTGCCGAACAGACCGATGAACGGCGCCGCCGAGCCCAGCGTGGCGAGAAACGGCAGGCGCGCTTCGAGGCGGCGCAACTCGGCGTTCAGCACCAGCCGCATCGCCCGCTCGATGCGCTCTCGCCGCTCGCCGGCGGTCTCCGGAGCCGGCCCGGCCTTGGCCGTGCTCTCGGCCCATCCGGCCGATAGCAAACGGCCAGCTGGGTCCTGACCCTCGGGCTGGTCCGACTCGACCATCAGCTCGGCTGCCGAATGTGCGGCAGCGGCCCGTACCTCATGGCTCTGCGCCGACCGGCTGACCGTCGCCAGCCGCCAAAGCTTGTCGATAATCACCGCCCAGCTCCATATCGACGCGGCGAGCAGCAGCAACAGCACTCCCTTGACGACGATATCGGCATGCAAGAACAGACTGACGATCGAGAGAGACGTCGCGGAGTTGGTCACCGATAGGCCTCTGCGAATGTTGATGCCGGTTCGGGCAGAGAATTGTAACCGTTAAAAACGCTGCGTGATCCCCGCGAGAATTGTCCGGCGCGGCCCGAATTGCGGCGCGCCGACGCCGACCCCGGTGCCGTTGCGGATCTGATACACCTGATCGAACAGGTTGATTATGTCGAAACGGAGTTCGAGGCCTTTGTAGATGCCGGTCGTCACCGGCTGAACGACGCTGAAATTCACCTGCTCGTAATTGTGGAGGCTGATGCCGTTCGGGATCCCGTCCGCCCCGGTCGCGCGCAGCCCACTACCGGCTATCAGATCCGCCGACACCAACGTTTTGGTCTTGGGCAACCGGTATTTGACGCCGGCCGATCCGGTAAAATGCTGATCGTGATCGAGGTGGATGAAATGGTCGGCAATATAGGCCAGCTCGTCCGGCGCGAAGTTGAACTGCGCCGAGGTGATGCCTTTGCCGACTGCCCTCGAATCCGCAAAGTTACCGTAGAAAGACCAGTCAGCAACATCGTAGCTTACTGTGAATTCGATGCCGTGCACGAGGCCCTTCTGGTAATTGAAGGGCGTCAGCAGAATAGGGGCGCCGAACTGGCCTTCGTCGAGCAATTCGCTGGCGATCTTGTAATAGGCGTCGACGCCTGCTTTTAACCCGGGCAGGATCACCTGGGTGGCGCTGGCGTCGAAGTAATTGTCGCGTTCCGGCTTGGAGAGGTTGTCTTGCGTAACTTCAGGCGCCGCAGTTGTGTTGGCAAACAGCGAAATCGTGGTTGGTGAGATCAACTCGAACGGCGGCGGCACGAAATAGCGCGCATAGCCGAGCGAGAGGGTCGTCGCGTCGGTCGGCTGCCAGACCGCGTTAACCCGTGGGCTGAGCTGCCGCCCGTTGACGTATTCGGCCATCTGGTCATAGCGGGCGCCGAAATTAATGGTGAGTTTGGGCACCGGCCGCCATTCGTCCTGGAGGTAATAGCTGTAGAGCCAACCGGTAGTGGCGCTCGAATCGAAGATCGTCAACGGCTGGTCGCTGGTTTGAATGCCGTTCTCATCGACCGGCAATACGTCCGAATTGGTGCTGGACGTGCTGCGTTCGCGCTGGATGTAAAAGCCGCTGCGTAAGGTGTGAACGTCGGAAATGCGGTAACTGCCGTCGCCCTGAAGCCCGGTGGCGACGCTCTGGCGGGAGGCGGTCTGGGCAATGCCGTTGAATAGCAGATCACCGAGGGGGTCAGGCGAAAAATAGAGGCTGCTGTAGCGGGTGACCCCCGACACCTGGAAATCAAGCCCGTTGACCCGCTTTTGCAGTGCGACGATTCCAAAATCGTTGATCTGCCGTTGGTTCTCGTTGAGAAGCGACGAATTGAAATCGCTGATGCCGTCGACGGTGAGTCCAAGGTCCGGGACCTGGCCGGGGTTATTCGGGATCTGGAATTCGCCGCGCGAGACGCCAAAGATCGAGACCACGCGGGTGGTGGGGTCGATGATGCCCGAGACATAGCCAAAGCCGCGCGGCTGGGTCGAGATGTCGTGAATGGCGTTGAAGGTCGGAGCAGGGTTCTCGATCCCCTCGGCGTTGTGCAGGACTTCGCCGGTCGCGTAATAGTCGACTTGGCCGACCGTGCCGCCCCATTCGGCACTCGGTTGAAACGTTGACTGCTGCCCGCCATAAAGTGTGAAGTTACCGCCGGGCGCGAGCGTCCCGGTTTTGGTCTGGATGTCGATGATTCCAGCGGTGCGCAGCCCGAACTCTGCCGGCAGGGCGCCGGTGATCAGCGACACGGAATTGGCGAGCCGGGTCTGCAACGTTTGGCCGAAGACGTTGATTCCCTCGGGCAGGATCACCCCGTTCAGGCGAAATTGCAGATTGGCGTGATCGCCGCGGACATGGAGCTGGCCGAACGAATCCTGGGCGACGCCCGGGGCCTGGAGCAACAGCCGGTTGAACGGCTGATTGTCCCCCTGCGGCTGCGTTTGGATCGCCTGCCGGCCGAAATTGTAAACGCTGGCGCCGAGGCTCGGCTGGATCTCCTGGCGCGCGATGTCGAGCTGCTTGGCGACGACGTCGAGGTCGAGCGAGACGCCGCCGGCTTGCGGCGCGGACCCGGCTTGCGCGGACGAGGCAGCGGGCAAAGCCGCGTTCGCAACCGGGCCGTTCTGCACGCCGTCGCCGGACGCATAGAGCGGTAAGCCCGTTAGCAGGACCGGTCCGTCCTGCGCGGCGGCGCTGCCGGCGGGAACCACCATCGCGAGCAGCAGCAGGACAGCTTCGGACGCAGGCCGCGTTCGCGCAAAGACAGCACTCATTTCCGGTTCCGTCGCGTTGAGAAACATACGTTATAACATTACATTTCCTCCTGGCAATTAAGGGCGCGGAAGGTGTTCACCGTTTCGTTGGGGTTCCGCGGCGGGACCCGCCGCCTATCCCGCAGTCAAGTGAGACATTCGCGCCGGCGCGGCCGTCGGATCGGCGCGGGCGCCGCAGGTATCAGAGCAGCGGTCGAATCCAGAAAGCGATGCCGACCAGTGCGATGAACGCGCCGCTGAGGATTTCGCCATAGCGTTCGAAGCCGCCAAGCCGAACACGTTGCAGGCCCACGGTCGAGTAGACGCACAGCAGCACGTAGGTTGCGATCGTGCTGATCGCGAAGACCAACGACATCGCAATGATCAGGCCGACGCCGAACTTGGCGGCGGCAAAGAACGCGGGGATGCCTTCCAGCATCGGCGATGAACCCAGGATCAGCAGCAGAGCCGTGCGCCCCCCTGTCTTGTGGCGGTGCTGGTGCTGGGGCGGCTCCGCCTCGGTGCTCGCGCTCACCGGATGCGCCGTCTCAGGCGTATGGTCATGCCAATGCACATGGACTGCTCCCCGGCCATGCCGGTGGACGTGCGTATGGCGCGTGAGCACGGCTACATCTCCGCGCGACGGCGCATAGAGCGGGTCGTGCGCGGGTTCTCGTTGATGGTCGTGATCGCCGCCGTGGTGATGGCCGTCGCGGTGACCATGATCGTGTTCGACGAATTCGGTCTCGTAGGCTTGCGTGTGGCCGTCGCGTTCGACGGTAATCATGACCTCGAAGCCGTGCGGCTCGGGAATCCGATCGACGGACTCCCAATAGGTCCCGCGGTCGGCGAACAGGAAGACCTGCCGCGCGCCGTTCGGGCGCAGCGTTTCCACCCTTACGCAATCGGCGTGAGCTCCGGTCAAACGGAAACGCGGCGGGGCGTTCGCCTCGTAAATGGAGAGCAGCAGGTCGCCATGTTCGGTTGCCATCCGCTGCAACTCGGGACCATGAACGCCACCGCCGTCGAGATGCCCGACTCCATGACGTGGCTGTGACTGTGCCCATGGCCGTGGCTATGCCCCTGACCGGCGCCTCCCGACAGGTCGCGCCAGGCTGAGATCGCGATCCACCCGCCAAAGGCGACCAGCGCAATGCTCGCCGCGGTATCGACGACATGGCCGAAACGGGTCGCGACGGCCACGCCGGCTAGCCAGACGGCCGCACCGATCACCAAAGTCGACAGCACGTGGCCGGTGCCCGCCTGCAGCGAGGCGCGTGCCGTCTCCGCCTTCGACCAGCCGCGTTGACGCGCGATCAGCGCGATCGGCACCCAATGATCCGGGACGATCGTGTGCAGGACGCCGACCACGGCGACAGCGCCGATCAACAGCAATTCGGGGCCGAAATTCATTCACCGTCGTCCGTGTTCGTGCCGATGATCGGGATCGTCATGGCTGTGAGGATGAGAGTGGCGGGTGCCGTCCGCGTGCACGTGTTCGTGCTGGTGAAAGACGATCTCCAGCCGCCGGCCGAAGACATCGGCGATACGGCACAACGTGGCGAGGCTCGGGACGTGGTCGCCGCGCTCGAGACGCGAGATCATCGACTCGGTCATCGAGAGCCGTTTCGCGAACTGCTTCTGCGTCTCACCGGTATGCTTGCGAAGTTCGAGCAGACGGTGGGCGCATTGCGCGGCGATGGCGGCGCTGTCGTTGAAGCTGGTCCCCGCCGAGGGGCCCGGGTGCGATTTTGTCATGCAGCGCAGCTTAGCAAAATTGCGAAGTCGCCGCCACGACCTCACCCGCCGCCCGGCCCAATCGGGTTCGAGGCCGCGGCGACACCGCCAGTATCCGCTCCCAGTATCCGTTCTGTGTGAAGCCCTTCCGCACCCGCGGCCGGCGTTCTATCTTGAGACCCCGGAACAGGGAGGAAGCCTGATGAGATCCGCGCTCGGCGCGCTGGCGCTGCTCGCTGTCTTTCTGTCGGTGGCCGAGGCGCGCACAGCCGGCGTCGACCTTGAGCTGATCCTCGCGGCCGATGTTTCGCGCAGTATCGATGACGGCGAATTCGAGCTGCAGCGCAAGGGCTATGCCGCGGCGCTGACCGACCCGCGCGTCCTGAAAGCCATTCACGCAACCAAAAGTGGGTCTATCGGCGTCTCTTTTATCGAATGGTCGGGGGAGGACGATCATCAGGTTGTGCTTGGCTGGACCGAGATCCGCGACGAGGAAGACGGCGGAGGCGCCGCGGCCACGATCCTCAAGGCGCCCCGATCCTTCACTGGCCGCACCTCGATCAGTGCCGCGATCGACTTCGCAAAAGGCTATTTCGCCAAGGCTACATGGTCGGCGAAACGCCGCATCATCGACGTATCGGGTGACGGCACCAGCAATTCGGGCCGCCCGATCACCGAGGCGCGCGACCAGGCAGCAGCAGCCGGCATCACAATCAACGGCTTGGCGATCATCAACGAGCAGCCGAATTTGGGGTATTCAACGCATACCCACCCGCCTGGCGGCCTGCCCAACTACTATCGGCAGAACGTGATCGGCGGCCCCGACGCTTTTTTGCTCGTCGTCAAAGACTTCAATTCTTTTGCCGACGCGATTGCGAACAAGCTGGCCAAGGAAATCGACGTCGCCGACCATGCCCAACGCCGGTACATTGCCGAGCTGCGCCGACAAGGACCGGTCGGCTCCCGGCACGACGGCTGCCTGCGCAAGGGTGATTTCGCCGCCATGACCGGCCGCCGCTGGCCGGCGCTCGCTTTTGCGGCCCTGCTTGTCTCGCTTGATGCAAGTCCAGGCGCCGCGCAGCAGAGCATCGGCATGCCCGGCATGAAGATCTCCGAAACCTACATCCCCAGCGCCCTACATTCCCGGCCTCGGCGAACTGATGACCGCCTTCGTCCAGCCCCGCCATATCAAGCTCGGTCTCGCCGGCAGCAAGCGCAATTGGCCCTATGCCGCGTACGAGCTGGACGAACTGAGCGAGACGTTCAACGACGTGGCCCAGCTCGTGCCGAAACTCAACAACCTGGCGATCCCCGAGATGATCGCGTCGACCGTCAAGCAGCCGATGACGGCGCTTGCGGCGGCGATCAAGGCAAAGGACGCCACCGCTTTCACCAAGGGCTACAGCGAACTCACCGCCGGTTGCAACGCATGCCACCAAAGCACCGGTCACCCGATGATCGTGATCAAGGCCCCGGCCGCCCCGGACTTCCCCGATCAGGATTTCCGGCCGCCGCCAAAATAGGGCTCCGATGACTATTCCGGCGACCGATCTTCGGTTGCTTCGGCGGTCAGCTTGGGGGCATCCGCGGCAGTCCGCAGCCAAGCAATGCGCTTTCCGAGCTAGGTAACCGCGGCCGCGCCTTCTACACTCGGCCCGATGACGACCCGCCCCGACCTATTTCCGCCGATCGAGCCCTATCAGACCGGAATGCTGAGCGCTCGATGCCCGCCACACGATGTATTGGGAGCAGTCGGGCAACCCGCGCGGCGTGCCGGTGCTGTTTCTGCATGGCGGCCCCGGCGCCGGCGCGACGCGCGATGCATCGCCGCTTCTTCGATCCCGACTACTAGCGCATCGTCATCTACGACCAGCGCGGCGCCGGCCGTTCGACGCCGCTGGGCGAGATCGCAGGACAACTCGCCGGCGCATCTGGTCGCCGACATCGAGCGGCTGCGCAGCCATCTCGGCATCGAGCGCTGGCTCGTGTTCGGCGGCTCCTGGGGCTCGACTCTGGCGCTCGCTTACGCCGAGACCCATCCCGAGCGTTGCGCCGGCCTCGTCCTGCGCGGGATCTTCCTGTGCCGGGCTGCGGAGATCGACTGGTTCCTCTACGGCATGCGCAGGGTCTTTCCCGAGGCGTGGCGCGCCTTTGCCGGGTTTCTGCCGGAAGCCGAGCGCGGCGATATCCTCGCCGCCTATCACCGCCGCCTGCTCGATCCCGATCCCGCCGATCCACATGCCGGCGGCGCGCGCCTGGAGCAGCCTATGAGGGCGCGTGCTCGACCTTGCTGCCCAATCCCGACACGGTCGCGGCCTTCGGCGAGGAGCGCATGGCGTTGGGCCTGGCGCGGATCGAGGCGCATTTTTTCCGCCACCATCTGTTCGCCGGCGAGCGCGATCTGATCGCCAGGATCAGGCCGATCCGCCAATTGCCGGCGATCATCGTCCAGGGCCGCTACGACATGGTGTGCCCGATCGGCAGCGCCGACGAGCTCGCCCGCGCCTGGCCCGAGGCCGAATACGTGATCGTCGCCCGACGCCGGGCATTCGGCGATGGAGCCGGGCATCCGCGCGCAGCTGGTGGCGGCGACCGAGCGCATGAAGCGCCGCTGAAGCCGGCTGGGGTCGGGCGGCCCGTCATCCGAACTCGCGAAGTTCGGACCGCAATTCGAGCGCCGGTAACAGCGCAATTCACCCCTGGAGAACTCTGTCTCGAACTCGGCTGCATCGGCGCCGAGCCGGAATTCTTCGCAGAAAAACCGCGGAGGTTTGACTTGCGCCGCCGCTTCGTCGAATGCGATGCTGGCGTAACTTTTGCGCTAGAAACCGGAGAGGCGGTTGACTTTAAGGATAGGAGCAAAGAGCGCGGGGCTGGGCTTGCTGCTGTCGCTGGGAATTGCCTCGGCGAATTCGGCTGCAGCTCAAATTACCTTTGGTTCGCCCGGCGATCCGCCGCGGTTCGTCATCGGCGGCGGCGCCTTCAATGTTCTGCCCGATGATAAAAAACAGCATGCCCAGACTGTGGGGCTGGTCAGAAGCGAATATCGCTTTGGCGACGTATTGTGGATTTTCTCGCCGTTCATCGGTGTTATGGGGACCGGCCAAGGCGCCTTTTACGGATATCTTCGGGTTCGGCTTCGACATCAACTTCCCGTACAATCTGGTCCTGACCCCGAATGCCGCGGCCGGTTATTACTACGACGGCCAGGGCCTCGACCTCGGTTCTTGGTGGGAGTTCCGCACCGGCGCCGAACTCGACTATCGCTTTGCCGATCAGCGGCGTCTCGGCGTCGGCTTTTATCACA
The DNA here is from genome assembly GCA_963821795.1 of uncultured Alphaproteobacteria bacterium. Lineage (GTDB taxonomy): Bacteria > Pseudomonadota > Alphaproteobacteria > ATCC43930 > CGMCC-115725 > AP-15. The sequence continues at coordinate 205,922 of CAWGFH010000014.1, read as the reverse complement.
TGTCCAATGCCGGGCATCGGCAAGGAAAACCCCGGCCAGGAGATGGTGAACCTGTCCTGCCGTGCTGCTGACCATGATTGCCGGCGGTACATGTAGCATTCCGGACACCCGGCCGGGCCGCTATCCAGGAACGCAAGGGTGCCGCACGCTGGCCGGACGCGGCCATGACGGGTACGTCGCGACTAGAGCGTCGCTCCACGCGCGGTCGACGGCAGGGCGCGGGCGGCGGCGGTCCCGTTCCGGCGCGATCTCGTCGATGGCCTGCGGCGAGCTGGATGTCGCGTTCGCTGACCCCTTCGACGTCATGGGTCGCCAGCACGATCTCGACCCGGTTGTAGACATTGAACAACTCGGGGTGGTGATCCATCTTTTCGGCCAACAGCGCGACTGCGCGACATGAAGCCCCAGGCCTCGGAGAAGTTGGCTGAAATGATAGCTCTTGCGGATCGCATCGCGGTCGGCGACCTCGACCCAGCCATGGAGTTCGTGGAGCGCGGCATGCCGCGCCGCGCCGACCAGCTTTTCGACCATGCTCGCTCTCCCATCCGCGTGGCGCCTGACAGGGAAGTGCGCGATGGCCCGGCCGAGATCAAGCGCCGGTGAGCGCATGACCGCGCTGCACGCCGCCATCGCTCGCCGAGATCGAGGAGCTGGCGAAGCGCGCGCTGGCCACGATCCCGCGGCCGGCTGAAGCGCCATCTCGGCGCGGTGGTGATCCGCGTCGAGGATTTCCCGACGAAGAGACCGAACAGGCGATGGGGCTCGACAGCCCGTTCGACATTCTCGGCCTCTATCGCGGCGTCGCCCTGCCGCACAAGAGCGTCAGCGACCCGCGTCCGCATATGGACATGATCTTTCTCTATCGCCGCCCGATCCTCGACTATTGGTGCGAAACCGGCGAGGACCTCGGCGATCTGGTGCGCCACGTGCTGATCCACGAGATCGGCCACCATTTCGGCTTCAGCGACGACGACATGGAGCGGATCGAGATGTCGGACTGAGCGCCGCGCCGACCCGTGCTGCGCAATTCCGGCAGCGCCTCGCTCTCGAACCACGGGTTGCCGCGCAGCCAGAACGCCGTGCGCCAGCTCGGATGCGGCAGCACGAAGACCGCCGGCAAAAACTCCCGCCAGCGCACCACCGCTTCGCTCATTGTTCGGTTGCCGGTGACCGGCAGATAATAGCGCGATCGCGTGGCTGCCCACTAGCAGGGTCAGTTCGATCGCGGGCAAAGCCGCGCAGCAGGCGCGCATGCCACAATGGCGCGCATTCGGGACGCGGCGGCAGATCGCCGCCGTTGGCGGCGCGTCCGGGATAGCAGAACCCCACCCCCATCACCGCGACCCTGGTTTCGTCATAGAAGGTGTCGCGGTCGACCCCGAGCCAGTCGCGCAGCCGCTCGCCGCTGCGATCGTCGAACGACAACCCGGTCTCGTGCACCCGCGCGCCGGGCGCCTGGCTGATGATCAACAGCCGCGCCGAAGGCCGGCCGCGCACGATCGGGCGCGGGCCGAGCGGCAGGTGGGGTGCGCAGACCGTGCAGGCCCGGATCTCGGCCAGCAGCCGGTCGAAGGCGGCGTCCTCGTCGCCGGGATCGGCGGTCCGCGTCTGCGCCACTTCTGCGCCCCGGGAATTGCCTCTGGCAGCGCCGGGTGGCCTTACTCGCTCAGCTGCTTCGGATCATTGAGGATGATTTCGGGCAACCCGTTTTTTGCTTGGATTTTCCCCGAGACGCAGACCCGCTTGCCGCGCAGCGATGTTTCCGGCGTCCCGAACTTGCCCCGGTCGCTGCCGAAGATCACCGCGGTAAACACCTGGTCCGGATAGGGCTTGCCGAAATCGAGGAAGGTCGGCTGCGACTGCAGGTCGGAATCGAACTTGCCGGAGGCGACGATGCCGCAGACCGTCGCGGTCTCGCCCAAATGATGCGCCGCCTCTTCTAGGCTTAAATCCGCCGCCTTGGCCGGCAATGCGCACAACCCGAGAACCCCAGCCGCGGCTGTCCACAGAAGGAGTGACCACCGCGAAGTGAACCCGGCCCGTACCATTTCGTCTCACCCAGTTGTCGTCCCAGGCAAGGATCGATCGGCAATGCACAATTGGCAACACGCTATGGCGGGTATCAGCGTCCAATGGCGCGCGTGGACATTTGATGCGGGGCGCCGCGAGGTTTTCATCCACCCGGGCGCAGGCCCAGACCGAGGGCCGGTTCGAGCTGAGAGAGCGCCCATCGTCGCAACCTCGACTGAGACAGCTGTCCCACCCATAGCCCGGGACAAAGCCGGACAACATGCCAAACCTTACAGGAACATTAACGATTGGACGGGTAGCGCCATGAGAACGCCGGGTGACCGCTCGCCCGGCGAACCCGCCGGTTTCCTCTGGCCTTAGTCCGGGGCGAACCGGGCCTCGCCGGGTGAATTGGCAATTCGCCCGCGGCCGGGCTATTTTCGCTGAAACTTGCGGCATCTGGAGGGCGAAATGAGCGATACGCCGACGATGGTGGCCCTCGGCGAGGACTATCCTGAGCTGCGCCAATCGGTGGCCAAGATCTGCGAGGGCTATCCCGGCGAATATTGGCGCAAGCTCGAGGCCGAGCAGGCCTATCCGACCGAATTCATCAAGGAATTGACCGAGGCCGGGTTCCTCGCCGCGCTGATCCCCGAGGAATATGGCGGCTCGGGCCTGCCGCTGCGCGCCGCCGCGGTCATCCTCGAAGAGATCAACGCCTCCGGCTGCACCGCGAGCCAGGCCACGCCCAGATGTACATCATGGGCACGCTTGCTGCGCCACGGCAGCGAGGAGCAGAAGCAGCGCTACCTGCCGAAGATCGCCTCCGGCGCGCTGCGCTTGCAGGCCTTCGGCGTGACCGAGCCGACCACCGGCTCGGACACGACCAAGCTCAAGACCCGCGCCGTGCGAGAAGGCAACCACTACGTCGTCAACGGCCAGAAGGTGTGGACCTCGCGCGCGCGGCACTCCGACCTGATGCTGCTGTTGGCCCGCACCACGCCGGTCGACCAGGTCAAGCGCCGCACCGACGGCCTCTCGGTGTTCCTGGTCGATCTGCGCGAGAATCTCGGCAACGGCGTCGAGATCCGCCCGATCGAGGCGATGATCAACCACAACACCACCGAGGTGTTTTTCGACAATCTGAAGATCCCGCCCGACAACCTGATCGGCGAGGAGGGCAAGGGCTTCCGCTACATCCTCGACGGCATGAACGCCGAGCGCATTCTGGTCGCCCAGGAATGCATCGGCGACGGCCGCTGGCTGCTGAACAAAGGCGTCGACTACGCCAAGGAGCGCGTCGTGTTCGACCGGCCGATCGGCCAGAACCAGGGCGTGCAGTTCCCGATCGCGCGCGCCTATGCCGAACTCGAGGCGGCCGACATGATCTGCCGCCGCGCCGCCGCCCTGTTCGACGCCGGGCAGGAATGCGGCGCCGACGCCAACATGGCGAAGCTGCTGGCCTCCGAGGCGACCTGGCACGCCGCCGAGGCGACGTTCGCGACCTTCGGCGGCTTTGCCTTCGCCAAGGAATACGACATCGAGCGCAAATGGCGCGAGGTCCGGCTCTACCAGACCGCGCCGATCTCGACCAATCTGATCCTCGCCTATATCGGCCAGCACGTCCTGGGCATGCCGCGCTCTTACTGATCGCGGATGACGCCCGGCCGGCGCCCAGCGTAAGATATGCGGCAGTGGAGCTCGCCGCGACGCGAGCCGCAGGTCCGCGAAGGAAGGAAGACGGCATGCTGGCGATGTGGGTCAAGGTCCGGGTAAAGCCCGAGGGGCGCGATCGTTTTCTGAAGGCGATCGAGGTCGACGCGCTGGGCTCCGAGCGCGACGAACCGGGATGCATGCGCTTCAACGTGCTGCAGGACCAGGGCGACCCGAACGTCTATTACTTTTACGAAGTCTATCGCGACGCGGCGGCGCTTGAGGCGCACCGCGCCGCACCGCATTACGCGGTCTGGCGCGCCGCCGCCGACACGTTGGACGGCGCGCCCGAGGCGACGCGGACGCAGACCGTTTTTCCTGCTGCTCCCGGGTACTGGGACCGAAAGGGCTGATCTCGCGGCAGAGCGCTTCCGGCTGAATACCGGCGCCTACACCGCCGGCAGCGCTTAGGGAACAGGCCCCGCTCCGCATCCGACGGTGAAGAATGCCGCCGCGCTCACACCGAGCGCCACGGCGGGAGCCGCGGCCCCGCGGCTACTTGGGGATGCGGGCCATCACTGCCTCGGCGATGCCGCGCGCCATGCCGACGAATTCGCTGGGCATCATGATGATCGTCATCGTGTTCTGCTCGGCGCCGACCTCGGTGATCATCTGCATCCGGCGAAGCTCGAGACCGGCGGGGTTCTGCATGATGACCTCGGCGGCCTGCCGCAACTGCTCGGCGGCGTCGAGCTCGGCCTCGGCCTTGATCAGGCGCGCCCGCTTCTCGCGCAAGGCTTCGGCCTCCTGGGCCATGGCGCGCTGCATGGTCGGCGGAATTTCGACGTTCTTCATCTGCACCAGTTCGACCTTGACCCCCCACGGCTCGGTGACGGTGTCGATCGATTTCTGCATGACCTGGGCGATCGTGTCCTGCGCCTTCAGGATGTCGTCGAGCGTGTGCTGGCCGAGGACCGTGCGCAGCGCCGTGACCGAGACCTGAACGACGGCGTTGGCGACCTCCCGGACCTGCATCACCGCGCGTTCCGGATCGACGATGCGAAACCAGATCACCGCATTGACCTTGATCGGGACGTTGTCGCGGGTGATCCCCTCCTGTTGCTCGACATCGCGGGTCACGGTGCGCAGATCGAGCTTGATCTGCCACTCGATCACCGGCCACACGAGATAGAGGCCGGGTCCGGCGGTGCGGCTGAATTTGCCCAGGCGAAACACCACGCCGCGTTCGTATTGGTTGGCCACCCGGATGCTCGCGGCCACGACCAGAATTACCAGAACGGCGATGCCGGCGAGCACCGGATGCTCGGTCACCAATTCCAGGACGGACATGACCCCTCTGCGCCGCTGCCGCGTTCGGCGCCGGCGAGGGATGCGGGCGCCAATACCGCGAATGTTCCGTTGAACACGGATACTATAGAGCAAGCGTTACCGAAGGCCGTCGCAGAAATGGGTGGGCGTCGCCGCCGGCGCGAAACCGTTGGCGCCACAGTACAACGCGGCCCGGGCCCGCAGCGCTGGATACGCCGCCGGCCTGGCTCGCCGGTTACTAGATGATGAGTTTTGGCGCGACTTGGACGGGGCGGGTGATGTTGTAGAAATTGGGCGATGTCGCGAGCGCCAGCTCGTGAATCTTTTGAAATTGCTGATCCGTCCGTCGCCCGCGATCACCACCTGGGTGCGCAGTTCGCAGTACCCGGCCGCAACCCGTCTTTCGATTCTCACCCCCGGTTGTTTATGTTATCAGCTAAGCAACTTAGCGGAGGAAGCGCGCCATGTATTTCTATTTTATCGCGGCCGTGGCCGCGCTGGGCGGCTTGCTGTTCGGCTACGACACCGGCGTCATCTCCGGTGCGCTGCTGTTCATTCGGCAGGTGATGTCGCTCTCGCCGACAATGCAGGGGATCGTCGTCGCGATTGCGCTGGCGGGCGCGGCGGTCGGTGCAGCGACGGCCGGATTGCTCTCGGATCGCGCTCGGCCGCCGACGCGTCATCCTCGCCGCCGGGTTGTTGTTCATTGTCGGCGCCGTCGTCTCCGCCGCTGCCGAGGGCGTCATCATCCTGCTGCTCGGCCGCTTTTTTGTCGGGCTGGCGATCGGCGTCGCGTCGATGCTGACGCCGCTTTATCTGGCCGAGATCTCGCCGGCGAGCGACCGAGGCGCGATCGTGTCGCTGAACCAGCTTTGCATCACCGGCGGGATATTGGTGTCCTACCTGGTCGGTTTCGCGTTGGCCGGAACCTCCGAGGGATGGCGCTGGATGCTCGCTGTCGGCGCGCTGCCCGGCCTCATCCTCTCGGTCGGCATGCTGTTCCTGCCGGAAAGCCCGCGATGGCTGGCCGGTCACGGCCGCATGCCAGACGCCGAGGCGGTCTTGCATCACCTGCGCGGCCCCGCCGACGTCTCGGGTGAGCTCAATACGCTGAAGACGGACCTTGCGCGCGAGGGCCGGCAACTGTCGAGCGCCTCGGAGCTGCTCGCGCCGCGTCTGCGGCGGCCACTCATCATCGGGATCGGCCTCGCGATGTTTCAGCAGATCACCGGAATCAACACGGTAATCTATTTTGCCCCGACGATCTTCCAATCCGCAGGCATCTCTTCAGCGGCAACCTCGATCCTGGCGACGGCCGGGGTCGGCGTGGTCAACGTGATCATGACGATCGTGTCGATCCGCCTGATCGACCGGCTCGGCCGCCGGCAACTGCTGTTCTGGAGCCTTGGCGGCATGGCGGTGACCTTGCTCGTGCTGGCGGACGCCTTTCATGTCGGCGTGTCGGGCCAGCTTGGCTGGGTCGCCGTCGTATCGGTGGCCGCCTATGTCGGCTTCTTCGCGATCGGCCTCGGACCGATATTCTGGCTGCTGATCGCGGAGATCTTTCCCCTCGCCTTGCGCGGCCGGGCGATGAGCCTCGCCACGGTGGCCAATTGGGGTTTCAACCTGATCGTCGCGGCGACCTTTCTCAACCTGGTAGGCGAGGTCGGCAGCGCCGGCGCGTTCCTGGTCTACGCCATCTTGAGCGTCGCGGCGCTGATCTTCATCGCGCTGATGGTGCCCGAGACCAAGGGGCGGAGCCTGGAGCAGATCGAGGACGCTTTGGCAGGCGGCCAGCCGCTGCAGCCGCCAGCACAATAGACGAGCCCGAGATGAGGCGCCTCGCAGCACTGGCGCTGTTGTTGGCTCTGGCGTCGCCAGCCGCGGCCCAGACGACCAGCGGTGGCGGCGCCGCTGCAGGCTCGGCGCCCTCGCCGCCGACCAGGGCATCGCCGCCTCCCGCTTATGCCGCGCCGCAAGCCGCGCCGCCGCCGAGCGGTCCCGAAGCCGCGGCGCTGCAGTATGGGATGGCGATCCCGCCGCCACAGGTCGAGACCCTGCTGGGTGATCCCGGCGGGATACGCTCCAATCTCGCAAACCAGGGCATATATGTGCTGCTCGATTTCGTGTCGGAATTCGCTGGCAATGTCAGCGGCGGCCGCACCCAGGGAGCGACCTTCGCCAATCAGGCGGGTCTCGAGGTCGACATCGATTGGCAGCGGCGGGCCGGCATAACCGGCCTCTCCACCCACGTCATCTTCGTCAGCCGCTCCGGCTACAGCGATAGCATCTTGATCGGCGACAGCGTGGCCCCGGTGCAGGAAATCTTCGGCGCCAGCGGCAACGTATTGGTGCATCTCGTCTCCGCTTACGCCGAGCAGACGCTCCTCGACAAACGCCTCGACATGGCGGTCGGGCAAATGAACGTCGAGAACGACTTTGCCAGCTCCCCGCTTTATTGCTTCTCGATGAACAACGCCATATGCGGTGACCCCAAGGCCTTGCCGGCGGGCGATCTCGGGCACAGCGCCTTTCCCGACGGCGTATGGGCCGGCCGGATCCGCGGTCGCCCAACGCCGGACACCTATGTCGTAACCGGTGTCTATGAAGTAAACCAGGGATTGTATACGAGCCAATACTTCGGCAGCGGGTTTCCCAATAATATATCGCAGGCGAGCGGGGTATATGTGCCGGTCGAGATCGGCTATGAACCATCGCTCGGCCCGCACAATCTGCTCGGGCATTACAAATTCGGGTTCGGCCACGATACGACGCTTTATGACAGCTTTTTCAGCGCGCTGCCAATCGCTCCCGGAGAGCCGCCCGCCGGACGTTCCCACAACGAGCAGTTCTGGGTGCTGGCGGACCAGATGCTGGTTCGGCAGGGCGACGGCGACCAGGACGGCATAATCGCGCTCGCCGGATTTGCCCATAACAACCCGAACGTCTCGGCCTTTGCCGAGCAGTACTTCGGCGGCCTTATCAACCGCGGCTTCTGGCCCGCTCGCCCGGAAGACGCAGTAGCGTTGTTCTTCAACTACAATACGATGAGCGGCCCGCTCGGCACGGTGCAGGAGGAGGAAGCGGAACTAGGCCTCCCGTTCAGCAACGGGGCGACCGGCGTGCAGACCCGTGAAATGTTCGTCGAAGCCAACTACAACATTCACGTGTATCGCGGCGTGGATTTCCGGCCGGAGTTCCAATACGTCATCCGGCCGAACGCGCAATCAAACATTCGCGACGCGGCCGTCCTCGGATTTAAGCTCCATGTGCAATTCTGAGACCGTTGTCGCCTTCAACATGATCGGCACTGCGTTGGCCCCGCACGGTGGAGCGCGGCCCGGGCCCGCAGCGCTGGATACGCCGCGGGCCCGGCCCGTTGGTTACTCGACGATCAGTTTTGGCGCGACTTGGACGGGGCGGGTGACATTATAGAAATTGGGCGACGTCGCGAGCACCAGTTCGTGGATCTTCTGGAATTGCTGCTCCGTCCCGTCGCCCGCGATCACCACCTGGGTGCGCAGTTCGCAATACCCGGCGGCGACCGCGGGATCGAGCCCGAAAAATCCGCGCAGGTCGATATCGCCTTCGGTGGTGATCTCCAGTTTGCGCAATGCAATACCCTGCAATGCACAGAGGGCGGTATAGCCGACCATCATGCAGGCGTTCAGCGCCGCGATCAGGTGCTCCTGCGGGTTGGCGAAGCTGTTGGTGCCGCCGAGTTCGAGCGGCTCGTCGATATCGATCGAGAAATGACGCGGCACCTGCGCGCCACCGATGGAGAAACCGTCAACCTGCGCCCGCGAATGCGTGCCGCCTTGCCAGGTGCTGGCGACCCGCCAATGGGTCAGGCCCGCCGCGGGTTGGGCTTCGACGCTCTCGATCAGCGCGTGCACCGCGTCGGTGTCGATGCCGTTGACGACGCTGCTGGATGACTTGAAAGAATTCGCTGGTTTGGCGATTGCGGACATCGTGGAGATCCTTTCATCCATAGAGGTTTGGGGGTGATTTAGGCGGCGGCCAGCGCGCAGGCGGGCGTGAGGCCGGCCAGTGCGTCGTGGACGCGCCCGAGCTGGGCGTCGGTCGTCAGCTCGGCTAAGGTGCTGGCGAAGTGGCGGTGGCGGGCGCCCGAGAGAATGTATTGGTGACGATAGGCGTCCCGCAGCGTCTGACCCACGTCCTCCGCCTCGGACAGGCGCAGCCGGCGTCCACAGGTTGCGGTAAAATAATCGGCGTCGGCGTCGGCCTGTGCCTGTGCGATGCCGTCGACTGCACCGATCAGCTCGATCAGTTCGTCGACCGCCGTGTCGCGCGCGTTGGCGCTGATGCCGGCATCAAGGCGCCGCCACTCCAGTTCATCCATGGTTGCGTGCTGGCACTCCTCCTTCCAGTGGAACATGAAGACGTCCTGGTAGAGCTCGGACAGATCGGTGTCCTCGCGGATGCTTTCCCGGTAGTGGGATTGCGTGAACAGCTCGATGTGCAGGGTCAATGCGAGCACGGCCCAGCTGCTCTTGCTCAGCACCGCGGCGGCAACCTCGTTCGGCTCCCAGGCGAAACCGTAGCCGGGCGGCATGACCTCCGCCGCCAACCCTTCGATGCGGCGAAACAGCGCCTGATGCTTCAATTCTTCGTCGCCGAAGCGGATCAGCGCCTCGAGTGCGACCTGGTCGCCCAGCCAGTGGTCACGGCTCAGCTCCAACACCTTGGCGCCGATATAGCGCTCGACCAGCCCGAACATTTTGGCGTAGGTCCGCCCCTGGACCTGGCTGAGAAAGATCTTTTCGCCGGGCGACAGGAAGTCGAGGCGGCGTGCCAGAGTGAGCCCGTCGGGCAGGAATTTGTCGGCGCGGTCGAACCGGCGGCCGCGAATGACGTCGGCTTCGAGGTCCCACCGCATCCGCTTCGAGGCGGCGATGCAGCGGGCGAACCGATCGGTCGGGACGGCAGCGAAATTGTCCATTGTTCGAACCCCTTTGCGGCAAGCGGCTAAACGCTCTCAACGGCAGCGACTATCGGCGACGAGCGTGTGCGGCGGCGTGGGAGGGGCCGTGGAAAGTTGCGGGAGGATCGTGGTTACCGCATAATCCGCGTCAGCGAGCTGTAAGCCTGGTGGTTGCCGGCGGATCGTTGGCGGAGGGCGTCGCCGTGATCGAAATCAGAGTCCTCGGCGGACTCGAGGTGATCCGCGACGGCGCGCCCGTGCCGCTCCCGCCGTCCCGCAAGACCCGCGCGTTGCTCGCCTATCTGGTTTTGACCGGGCGCCCGCACCGGCGCGAGCAGTTGTGCGAGATTTTCTGGGACGTGCCGGACGACCCGCGCGGGGCCCTTCGCTGGAGCCTCAGCAAGATCCGGCTGCTGGTTGACGAGCCGGATCTTCCCCGTCTGATGGCGGACCGCCGCGCCGTCGAACTGCAGACCCGAGCCCTCGAGGTGGATTTCCTTTCAGCGCAGCGCTGCGCGGATGCCGAGGCTGCCTCGACCTGCGATCTGGCGCGCGCGGCGGCACTATTCCGCGGGCCGCTGCTGGCCGATCTCGACCTGGCTGCCAGCAGCGATTTCCACAGCTGGCTGCTGGGTCTGCGCGAGGACGCACGCAAGCTGCAGGTGCGGATCCTTTCCGACTTTGACCGGGCGGCTTGCGTCAACGCCGCAGAACGCACTGCCGCATGCCCGCGAACTGGTGCGGGTCGACCCGCTCGACGAGACGGGCTGGGCGTCGTTGATCGCCACTCTGGCCAAGGCCGGCCGCGCCGGCGAGATCCAGCAGCAATATGAGGCTGGCCTGCGCTCGTTGCGCGAGGTGGGCGGCGGCTCGGGGCCGCTGCTGCGCGCCTGGCGCGCTGCGAAAACATCGGCCGGCCATTTCCCTGCCGGCGAGAGGGTCCCGGCGCAACCCGCCGCCGCGGCGCCGCGCGCCTCGATTGTCGTGCTGCCCTTCATCAACCTCAGCAACGACCCCGAGCAGCAATATTTCGCCGACGGGGTCACCGGGGATTTGACGACTGATTTGTCGCGCATCCCGGACATGCTGGTGATCTCGCGCAACACCGCCTTCACCTATCGGGACAAGCCGATCGACACCAAGCAGATCGGCCGCGAGCTGGGTGTGCGCTATGTGCTGGGCGGGATATCCAGCGTTCGGGAGTCCGGGTCCGGGTCACAGCCCAGCTGATCGATGCCGAAACCGACACCACTCTTTGGGCAGAACGGTTTTCCGGCGACACCGGCGAACTGTTTACCGTGCAGGACGAGATCACCAACCGGATCGCGGTGGCGCTCGATCTCGAGCTGGTAAGCGCCGAAGCCGCGCGCCCGGCCGAGCGCCCGGATGCGCGGGACTTCATTTTGCGTGGACGCGCCGCGCGGTTGAAGCCGCCATCGCATCAGAACCGCGCGGAGGCGATAGCGATGTTCGAGCAGGCATTGGCGCTCGATCCGCGATCGCTTGCGGCGCAGAGCTGGCTGGCGATCGAGCTTGCCGCTCGCGCCCTCGATTTCATGACCGGAACGGCTGCGGCCGATATCGCGCGCGCGCAGGGCCTGGCCGAGCGCGCCCTGGCCGCAGCGCCGCGCAATTCGGTGGCGCATTTCGCCAAAGGCCAGGTGTTGCGCGCGCAGGACCGGTTCGCCGAGGCCATTCCCGAATACGAGACCGTCGTCGCCCTCAGCCGCAACTGGGCCCACGCCTACTCCCATCTCGGCTGGTGCAAGTTCGTGACCGGGTCGTTGGACGAGGCGATACCGGCCCAGGAGCGGGCGATCAGGCTCAGCCCGCGCGATCCCCAGATCGGGCTTTATTATTTCCGGATCGGCTTCGCCCATCTGGCGCAATCGCGAACCGAGGAAGCGATTGCCTGGTGCGAAAAAGCGCGCAACGCCACACCGGCGCATCCGCTGTTCCGCATCCTGCTGGCTTCGGCCAACGCCCTCAACGGCACCATGGAGGCCGCCGCCGCCGAACTCGCCGAGGCGCGCCGGCTGGTCGGCGACGAGCGCTTTTCGAGCATCGCCCGCCTGCGCGCGGCCGTATCCTGGGGCGCGCCCAAGCCCCTCGTCGAGACCACCTATTTCGCCGGCCTGCGCAAAGCCGGCGTTCCCGAGGAATGAACCCGCAGCCGTGCGATCAGCCCTCGGGCCGGGTCAGCAAATGGCCGCAGCCGGCTTTGTTCGCCCAATATTCCCAGGCGCGCCAGGTCTCGGGCGAATAGGGGCTGTATCCGCGGTTACGCGCATCGATCTCGCCCTGCGAGAGATATTTGATCGGGCCGCCGAGTTGTTTTGCCTGCATCAGGATGCGCGCATTGCGCGGCAGATAAACCGACAGCCGCACCACCTCGATCAGCGAGCGGGCGGCCGAGGCGAAACCATGGCCACGCATCAGCGCCACATTGTTGCCGCCGAGACATTTGGCCAGATCGCGGCCCTGCGCCAGATCGGTGACGAGCAGATTGGTCTCGCCGAAATTATCGGCGATGTCCCACACCGGCACTTCGGGGCCGATAAAGGCCCCCGAGTGGATCACCGGCCGCAGCCTGGTCGCGTCGGCGACGCCGAAGGCGAGCGTGTCCTCGGCATGGGCGTGCACCACCGCCATGATCTCCGGCCGCGCCTCGAAGATCGCGGCGTGAATAAACCGCTCGAGATAGAGCGGACGCTTGTCGTCGCCCGCCGGCTGCCCGTCGAGGCCGAGCTCGACGATGTCTTCGGCGGTCACCAGTTCCGGGGAGACCGACCGGGCGATCAGGAACCGGTCCGGATGGTCCGGGTGCCGCACGCTGACATGGCCGTAGGCATCGACCACCGCCTCCTTCGCGAGGATGCGGTTGGCGATCACCAGATCCTGGATCAGGGTGTCGAGGCTGGTCATGGCCATGCTCCGATCGAAGGTTGAGCCGCCGGCGGTCATTCGACGCCTTCTCTTGGCGCAGCGCCGCGCCGGCGTCAACACGCGGTCATGCCGCCCGCCCGCAGTGGATAGGATGGGTCGAGCGCAACACGCGACGAGGGGCGCCGGTCGAGCGTCCTTCGAAACGCGCCCTGTCGGCGCTCCTCGGGATCACGCTTTTGATCGCATTGAGAAGGACCCTCACCGCGAAAGCGGCCGTCGCGAAGAAGGCGCGGCGCCGGTCCCGCCGACCTGGAGATCCCCTCCAGCCTTTGGGAGATACCCAGCGCCCGGCGTCCCGGCTATGGTGGGCTAACTCCGCGCAACGACAATCGGAAGGCCATGATCGTCAATCTCAACAAATTCAGGAAGCAACGCGAACGCGCGGAGGGTGAGCGTCGCGCCGCCGAAAACCGGGTCCGTTTCGGGCGCAGCAAGGCGGATCGCGCCAAAGACGGGCGCGAACACGAGCAGGCGGAAAAATCCCTCGACGACAAACGCCTCGACGAGTAGCGCGGCCTTAACCGTTGATACCCATCCGTTCGCCGTCATGCCCGCGAAAGCCGGGACCCGGAGCCTGACCCTGGCTTGAACAGCGGCAAGCGATCGCGGTAGCGGCCAGGTATTTTTCGGCATCGGTTTCGTTCTATCTTACGGCTGACGAAGCCCCTAGACCAGGCCGGGCGGAGCAAGTTGCCGAAACTATTCATCGGCGCGCTGCGCGGGATTGTGGCGCTTGCAGTCCGCCCTTTGGCCAGGAACTCATCGCGCGGAGACGTAGTTCATCACGTTGAGGGGAGAGGAGAGTTGGGGGTTTGCGGCAATGTCACCTGACCTGTCTCCAGCACCGGAACCGGCACGGGTGATGATCGTAGAAGATGACGTTCTGGTTCGGTTCCCAATTGCCGAAGCATTGCGTGCGCTGGGTCTGCAAGTAATCGAGGCGAGCAATGCGGATGAGGCATGGTCTTATCTGCTCTCTGGGCAAGCCGTTGATTTGATCTTTTCGGATATTCAAATGCCGGGTTCAATGGATGGTCTTGAGCTGACCCGCCGGGTGCAGGAACGTTTTGGTCACGTAATCATCGTCCTCACCTCAGGCCGGTCATCCCGGCGCAGCACAAATCACCCGCATTTTTTGGCGAAGCCCTACCGCCTCGGTAATGTCACGGCGTTGATTACGAGCCTTTTAGAGAAATAACCGGATCGGCTGATGAGGCCGCGGCCGCCCTGCATATTGATTGTCGATGCCGAGATTCTCATTCGGCACCCGCTCGCGGAATATCTGCGCGAGTGCGGCTACCGGGTTGTGCAAACGGCTCATCTCGATGAGGCGCGCAGGCTGTTTACCCAGCGCCGCCGGCGGCTGACAGTCGACGTGGTTCTGGCCGATGTCAACGCCCCCGGTGCGGAAAACGCGTTTGCGTTTGCGGCTTGGGTGCGCGCGAACCGGCCAGGTGTCGAGGTCATCCTCGCGGGCAGCGTTGACGCCGCGACGGAGAAGGCCGGCGAGCTTTGCGAGAAGGAACCACTAAACAAACCCTACGACCATCAGCTGGTCCTTGACCGCATCCGACGGTCGCTTGCGGCTCGGGATCGCCGCCGTGGCGACCCTTTGCCCTGACCGTGCCGGTCATAACCGCGGTCTCCTTCATTTTTAGCCGAGAGATGACGGCACAAAATCCGGCGCATGGGGTTTCGAGAGCGTCACTGACCGGGGAATATGGTTAGGGCAGCTCGGCTAAAACCGGCCCCGACGCGAGTGATGATCGTCGAGGCCGATGTGTCGTACGGCGAGCATCAAGCGCCCGGTCTTGGTGCCGGTGTCGGCCCGCGACACGGGCCAGTGATCGGAATTGCACCTTGGCGTCCACGTGCGGTTGACGATCGCGAATGGGTCGAAGGTACTGCGCTCAATCCGCGTCACCGTCACCACGTCGCCGGCGAGGGGCAACCGGCGAAGCTGCGCGCTCCGTCTTCGCGTCGATCGCCACTGTGTTCCAGACAGGAGGCTTCCGCCCGATGCGCTTTAGCTCGCCGGCTTCAATCAAGTGGTCATGGATCAACTCCCAGTGCGACTTTTCCAATGTACTCGAACGCCTCATTGGGCGAAAACAGCTGCATGAATGGCCCAGCCCGCACGTCCCGATAAAGCCGCGCGAGAGGGTTCGTGTTCAAATAGCCTGCACCGCCTGTAGCCGTCAGTGCCCGGTCGACGATCTCGATGGCCTTACGGTTAACGAACCACTTGGTGCATTGGAAATCCTTCATCAATTCGTGCAGTTCACCCAACGGCACGTTTCCTGCCGGATGCTGGCTGAAGAAGGCGTCGGCCATCGTTGCTGTTCGGGCGAGCATCGCCCGCGCGGCCGCCAGGTCAATCTCGATCTCGGCGATCAGGCGCTGGATTGCGGGCCGCTCGGCCACAGACTGGCTATTCGGACCCCTGCGCCGCGTGGTGGCCGTCCCTACCGCTAAATCACGCGCTGCCTCTGCGATCCCCAGGAATGCGGCGACCAACCCCATGTTGAAGGCCATCTGACCCGACAAGGACCGCTCGGTCCATTCCCCCCACGGACCATCCTCGCGAAGAGCCGTCTCCGGAACAAAGCAGTCTTCGAATACGATATCGTGGCTGCCTGACGCCCGCATGCCCAGCGCGTCCCAATTATTCTTGACCTCCATACCATCACTGCCGCTTGGTACGCTGGCCGCGGCTCGGCGGAAACCGCCCTCCTTATCACGGACACGGCACATGATTATCATGAGGGAGGCTGCCGGCGACAAAGTCCCAAAGATCTTTCGTCCATTGAGACGCCAACCCCCGTCGACCCTAGTCGCCTCGACAAGTGGGTGGAGCATGTCCGTTCCCGGTTCGGATTGGGGTGAACATTGCACAAGTTGGCCCGCGGCGATCTGGCGAAGCGCTGAGGCTGTCCTCTCTGCCTGCGGTGCGTCTCCGGCTGCGGTCACAGCTCGCCAGGAGCGGGTGAGCGCCCACGTAGACAAGACATGCATTGCTGTGGCGATGGCGGTTGAGCCGTCTCCGCGACCTAACCGGTTGATGCCAAGAATGGCGTCATGGAGGGAATTCAACGCCCATGCCGCCCAACTCCGCCGGCACGCAAGCAGCCATTACCCCGCTCCGCTGCATGGCCTCGATATTCTCGAACGGAAAACTGCCCTCGCGGTCGTGCTGGTCCGCACGGGTCGCAAAATCGGCGGCATGCTGTTCAGCAAAGGAGATAAAGCGGGCTCCCGCTGCGGTACTCGGTAACAGAGCGAAATCCATCATGAAACCTCCCCATTGCTCGAAGATTAGAGCAAAAAGTGCGGAGCCGGCCGTGCATTTGTTCGCTATCCGGCTTGGTGGGAGGCTACTCTTTTCGCGCCGTTGCGTCGGCTCAATTAGCTAGCTGTTGAAGCTATGAAGGTTGTTCATCCGGGTCTGGGGTGTGAGGCTGGGGTTGCGAAGCCGACCAGCCCTATGCCGGAGCCCCGGATGAACATCCATAAGAATGCGCGCCTGACGCCGCAGGGTCAACTCTTGATGGTTTTGCGGATCGAGGATGAGGGCTGGAAGGTTGCTGATGCCGCGGCGGCAGCCGGTCTGTCGCAGCGCCGTGCATACCATTGGCTGGCGCGGTATCGGGCGGGCGGCGAGATCGCCTTGCAGGACCGCAGCTCGACGCCCGGCCGATACCGCGAGCGCGCTCCCAGCGCACGAGACGGCGAGATCGAACGGTTGCGCCGGCAGCGCCTGACAGGCGATCGGATCGCCCGCCAGCTCGGCCTGCCGCGCTCGACCGTAGGTGCGGTCCTGCGCCGGCTCGGTCTCGGCCGCCTGAAGGCGCTCGATCCGCCGCCGCCGATCGTGCGCTACCAGCGCGAGCGGCCCGGCGAGCTGTTGCACCTCGACACCAAGAAACTCGGTCGCATCGGCGGAGTCGGCCACCGCATTACCGGCCGCCGTACCGGAGCTATCAATCGCCACCATGGCATCGGCTGGGAGGTGCTGCACGTCTGCATCGACGACGCCTCGCGCCTGGCCTACACCGAGCTCCTGCCGGACGAGAAGAAGGAAAGCGCCATCGCCTTCCTCGGCCGCGCGCTCGACTGGTTCGCCCGTCACGGCGTCGCCGTCGAACGCATCATGACCGACAACGGCTCGGCCTATAGGAGCCATGACTTCCGCGCCGCCTGCGCCCAGGCCAGGCTCAAGCATATCCGCACCCGGCCCTACACGCCGCGCACCAACGGCAAGGCCGAGCGCTTCATCCAAACGAGCCTACGCGAGTGGGCCTACGCCCGTGCCTACCAATCCTCCGCCGAGCGAGGAAACGCCATGCAGCCCTGGATCGCCGAATACAACTATACCCGCCCACACTCAGCCCTCGGCGGGCAACCGCCCGCCTCCAAGCTGAACAACGTTCTTGGCTTCAACAGCTAGCGCAGCGAAATATCGTGCAAATCTTGGAAGCTCATTTTTTGAGAGCAAATCCGGTCTGCTAAATTATTGAGGCGACGACTTCGCCTAATTGGGTGCACTGCGTCGGGAATGAAGCGAAGCGCCCTGACCGCCCTGCGCCCAAAATCGGCCATGGCGCGACGGTCATAAGTATTACTGGCAGGTGGTTTGGGTGGTCTAACTCGCGGTTAATCTCTTTTTTCTTTTAACGCCGTGTCGCCTTTACGGCACGAATCGCCCGAAGCAAATTGCCGTTCCCGCCGCCAATATCGGCAATCTTCTTGAACCCCGAGAAATCGTACGCGTTCAGTATCCCGGATACTTGTGCATGTGTCAGACCGGTCATCGCATCGTTGAAGGTGCGGTCATGTTCGGGGTTTTGGGCCAAGTAGCCCCAAAAAGCCGTTCGGCATCGATTTCTCAGCGGCCGAACGTCCGGTGCGAAGGGCGTAGTCGAAATCCTCCCAAACGTGCCAGAGCGCCGGGATGCCCTGCATGCGGACAAACGACCGCATCGATTGGGCGTGATCCGAACGCAGGAGACGAGACGCCGGAGAATGTTCGTAGAGGCCGCATCGGGCGGTGAAGACCCCATGGGCCGCGAGCACGCGCAATACCCGGTCCAGCGCCTCGGGATATGTCCCGGTAGCTGACGCCAGGGCGGCGGCGCTGAGCGGCGCTTCCCCGAGCGCATCGGCAATCCCGAGTTCCGCCACGACATGCAAGGCGCGGCATAGGGTAAATCCGGTGGAAAATCTCCATCAGAGTATCGACCGGCGATTTCGCCATAGGCACCTCCCGAAGATTCTGAAGCCGTTTCAATTTGGCGGCTGCGGGTTCGTGCATGCCCCGAGCCGTCGGGACGGGCGTGCGGCGGCCAAGCCACGCGTGTCATTCGTAATTTATCTTACAATATACTGAATATCTTGCCAGGCGACGCAGATTGCGCCAGACACCGGCGCCGCGGCTTTGCCCGCGCGGATATGAAACAGCCTCGACTTCTATGACGCTAATCCGCGGCGATGCAGCGAAGGCGCGAACTTGCACTTACCTGAATTTTAGCTGAACATAGTCGTCAGGTCACCCAAGCGCCAGGCCGCAGGCTCCAGCCTTGGTGAAGGCCGTATGAAAAGAGGAGGAACATGCATCCGACGGATGATCAGGACGCGATCCTGCAGGTCCTCTATGCCAATTTTGGCTGTTTTGCGCTGCTGACGGCCCACAAGCTGCAAGTCTTCAAACTGTTCGAGGGCGAGTCCCTGACCTCACCCGAGGCTGCGAACCGGCTGGGCATACCCGATCGTCCGATGGAGATCCTGCTGACAACCCTCGCCGCGCACCGGTTCCTGGTGAAAACCGGCGACCGCTTTGCCGCCGGGAGCCTCGCTCGCAATTACCTGCTCGAAAGCAGCCCGACCTATATCGGCGGAATGCTCGACTTTGCCGTCGCCACGCACGCGATGTGCACGGTGGAGAACCTCGAGACCTGTGCTCGTTCGGACCGGTCGCTGGCCTATGGGCAGGGTCAGATATTCCAGGAGCACGCCGAACAGGCCGCACGCGCCCGCGTCTTTACCCAGGCGATGCACGCCCAGAGCATTGCGCCGGCGATGGCCTGGCCGGAAAAGCTCGATTTGAGCAGCTGCCGGATGATGCTCGACATAGCCGGAGGATCGGGCGCCCATGCGATCGGCGCCTTGCAGAAGTGGCCGCAGCTAAAGGCGACCGTTTACGAAATGTCCCCGGTCAGCGGCTTCCTCGGCGAATACGCGGACAAATATAAGCTGTCCGACCGGCTGATCTCGGTTACCGGGGACATGTGGAAGGACCCGTTCGCGCCGGCCGATCTGCATTTCTACTCGCAGGTGTTCCACGACTGGACGCTCGAACAATGCCGGTTCCTGACCGAGAAGAGCTTGGCCGCGCTGCCATCGGGCGGCCGGCTGGTCGTCCATGAACTTCTGCTCGACCCCGACAAGGCGGGCCCGCTTGCGCCATCGCTGATGGCCATGGTGATGTTGCTGTGGACGGAGGGCCGCCAATATTCCGGGCTGGAGCTGACGCAGCTGCTCCAGCGGGTGGGCTTTGCCGATGTTCGCTGGGAGCGGACATTCGGCTCATGGGGCATCGTCACCGGTGTGAAGCCGTGAGCCCCGGCCGTCGGCTCGAACCGGCCCGGTAGCGCCTATCCTATATTTATTCATCGAGAAAGCGGATTTCGCCGCAATGGTGTCGTAGCCTCTGGACCAGGCGGTCTCCGGCGACTGTGTCGGCCTCCGGCGATCGAGCATTCCCGTCACTTCCCGGTTAGCGAAAACCAATTCCCGGTTCGGCGGAAATAATTCCCGGTTACCGGCGCCGGGAATTGACCCGCATCTATTTGAAACCGCTGTGAAAAATCAGAGACCAAGCGTCCATTCCGCAAAAATTCCCGGTTATGTTCCCGGTTCACGGGAATTAGCCGGCGCGCAGGTATTGCACGGCTTCGTCGCGGCGGAACAGGTAGAGCAGGGTGCGCAACGCCTGGCCGCGCGGGGTTTCGAGCTGCGGGTCGCGGTCGAGGACCAGGCGGGCGTCGTCGTGAGCGATCGCGATCAGCTCGGCATGGGCGGCGAGGTCGGCGAGGCGCAGGGTCGGCAGGCCGCTCTGCCGCGTGCCGAGCACCTCGCCGGCGCCGCGCAGGCGCAGATCCTCCTCGGCGATGCGGAAAGCCGTCATCGGTCTCGCGCAAGGTCGAGAGCCGTTGCCGCGCCACCGTCGCCCAACGGCGAGTGGTACAGCAACAGGCAGGTCGAGGGCCGGTCGCCGCGGCCGATGCGGCCGCGCAATTGGTGCAGCTGGGCGAGGCCGAAGCGCTCGGCATGCTCGATCACCATGACCGTCGCGGCCGGCACGTCGACGCCGACCTCGATCACCGTCGTCGCCACCAGCAGGTCGATCGCGTCGCCGGCGAATGCGGCCATGACCCGGTCCTTCTCGCCGGCCTTCATCCGGCCGTGGACCAGGCCGACCCGTGCCGGGCATCAGCGATTCGAGCGCTTTCGAACGCTCGCGCGCGGCGGCGAGATCGGCGTCCTCGGATTCGTCGACCAGCGGGCAGATCCAATAGGCCTTGGCGCCCTGGGCGAGGGCGCGGCTGACCGCCGCGACGACCTCGTCGAGGCGTTCGAGCGCCACCGTGCGGGTGTCGATCGGCTGGCGCCCCGGCGGCTTTTCGGTCAGCCGCGAGGCGTCGAGATCGCCATAGGCGGTCATCATCAGGGTGCGCGGGATCGGGGTCGCGCTCATCAGCAGGGTGTCGGCGTCACGGCCCTTTTCGGCCAGCGCGAGGCGCTGCTCGACGCCGAAGCGGTGCTGCTCGTCGATGACCGCGAGCGCCAGGTCGCGGAACACGACATCGGGCTGCAGCAGCGCGTGGGTCCCGACGACGATCGCGGTCAAGCCCGAGGCGAGGCCGGCCAGGGTTGCGTCGCGCGCCCGGCCCTTTTCCCGGCCGGTCAACAGCCCGATCTCGATCCCGGCCGGGGCGGCGAGCCGGCGCAAGGTCGCCTGATGCTGGCGGGCGAGAATCTCGGTCGGCGCCATCAGCGCCGCCTGCGCGCCGCTCTCGACCGCGCCCAGCATGGCCATCAGCGCCACCACCGTCTTGCCGCTGCCGACATCGCCCTGCAGCAGGCGCATCATCCGCCGGGGCTGCGCCATCTCGGCGCTGATCTCGGCGATCGCCATCCGCTGCGCGCCGGTCAGGTTGAACCCGAGCCCGGCCGCGACCCTGCGCGGCGAGCATGCCCGAGCCGACGGTGACGCGGCCGCGGCGGCGCTGGCGGCGGGCGCGGACCAAGGCCACGGCGAGCTGGCTCGCCAGCACTTCGTCATAGGCGAGCCGCTCGCGCGCCGGGTTCGACGGCGACAGCTCGGCCTCGGCTTCGGGCGAATGGGCTCGGCGCAGAGCGTCGGCCCAGCCGGGCCAGCCGCGCCGTTCCCTGAGCGCTGGGGTCGATCCATTCCGGCAGATCGGGCGCGCGTTCCAGCGCCGCTGCAGCGGCACGCTGCACCACTCGCGGGAACAGGCCCGCGGTCAGCGGATAGACCGGCTCGATCGGCTTCAGGCGGTCGAGCTCGTCGGGGCGCAGCACCAGATCGGGGTGCGGGATCTGCGCCATGCCGTTGTAGAACTCGACCCGGCCGCTGACGATGCGCTCGGCGCCGATCGGAAAGAGCCGCGCCAGATAGTCGCTTTTGACGTTGAAATAGACCAAGGTCACGGTGCCGGTGTCGTCGGCGCAGAACACCCGGTAGGGGCGCCGTCCCCTGCCGGCCTCGTGCGCCTCGACCCTCACCTGGATGGTCACGATCTGGCCGGCCTCCAGGTCGCGGATCGACGGGGCGGCGCGGCGGTCGACGATGCCCGACGGCAGATGCCACAACAGATCGACGACGAGCGGGCCGGCCAGCCGCTCGAACAGCCGGGCGAGCTGCGGCCCGATGCCGGGGAGCGCGGTCACCGGCGCGAAGAGGCTGTCGAGGATCGCGGGACGCAATTCAGGTTCGCATCGACCAAGGCTGACATCGGCGCCAGGGATCTCTATATCCCTGTGGCGGCATCGCCAAGAGCGCCACGTGACACCCCTCATCCGACATCCGCCGCAAGCGTCTGCTGTTCCGGTCCTGGCACCGCGGCACGCGCGAGAGCGACCTGATCCTCGGCCGCTTTGCCGAGGCCCATCTCGCCGGCTTCGACGCGGGCCAGCTCGACCGCTACGAGGCATTGCTCGAATGCGCCGACGCCGATCTGTTCGACTGGGTCAGTGGCCGGGCAGCGCCGCCGGCGGCATATGACCATGATGTGATGCGCCTGCTGCTCGCTTTTCGCTGCGCGCCGCCCGCCACGTGACCGCGTTCGACCGACTGGCGCGCTCGCTCGCCGAGCGGCCGCGCCCAGTGACCGTGTTCGGCGCGCCCGAGGGGTATGACGCGGCGGTCGTCGGCGGGCTCGTCGCCGAAGCCCACACCCTGCCCTGGCTGCATGTCTGCCGCGACGACGGCAGGATGGCGCGCTTTGCCGCGGCGCTGGCCTTCTTTCATCCCGAGATCGAGGCGCTGACCTTCCCAGCCTGGGATTGCCTGCCCTATGACCGGGTGTCGCCCAACGGCGAGATCCTCAGCCGGCGCATCGACACCCTGACCCGCCTCGCGTCAGCCGGCGACGACACCCCGCTTGTCGTGCTGACCACGGTCAACGCGCTGGTGCAGCGGGTGCCGCCGCGCCGGCTGTTCGACGGCCGGGTGCTGACCTTGCGGCCGACCGGACGGATCGGCCTCGACCGGCTGCAAAGCTTTTTCCGCAACAACGGCTATATCCGCACCGACACCGTGCGCGAGCCCGGCGAGTTCGCGGTGCGCGGCGGCATCGTCGATCTCTACCCGGCCGGGGCGGCTCAGCCGCTGCGGCTCGATTTTTTCGGCGACACGCTCGAGAGCATCCGCACCTTCGACCCGCTGACCCAGCGCTCGACCGGCAGCGAGAGCGAGGCGGTCCTGCGGCCGGTCAGCGAGGTCCTGCTCGACGACGACGCGATCCGCCGCTTCCGCCAGCGCTATCGCGAGGAGTTCGGCGCCACCGGCACCGACGACCCGCTCTACGAATCGGTCAGCGCCGGGCGCCGCTATGTCGGCATGGAGCATTGGCTGCCGCTCTATTACGAGCGGCTCGAGACCCTGTTCGACTATCTGCCCGGGCGCCGGGCTCTCGTTCGACCACCAGGCCGACGACGTCCGCGCCCACCGCCTCGACGCGATCGCCGATTTCTACGCCGCGCGGCGCAACGTCACGACCGCCGCGCGCGCCGGCTCGCCGGTCTACCGCCCGCTGCAGCCCGACCAGCTCTATCTCGACGAGCACGGAATGGCGAAAGGCGCTGCTGCGGCCGGCCGGTCGTGCAGGTGTCGCCGTTCGCCGCGCCCGAAGCCGACGGCGACCGGTTCGATGCCGGCGCGCGCCCGGTCGCGCAATTTCGCCGCCGAGCGCGCCGACCCGAAGGTAGTGCTGTTCGAGGCGGTGCGCGACTATCTGGCAGCCGAGCGCAAGATCCGGGCGTAAGACCGCGATCGCCGCCTTCAGCGAGGGCTCGGCCGAGCGGCTCCACGGCGTGTTGCGCGAGCGCGGCGTCTCCGACCTGCGCCGGATCGCCGACGGCGACGCGCTCGCCGGCCTGCCGGATCGTCGGTCGGGCTCGCGGTGCTGCCGCTCGAGCAGGGGTTTACCGACCGACGCGCTGGTCGTTCTCGGCGAGCAGGACATCCTCGGCGACCGGCTGGCGCGAACCCCGCGGCGGCGGCGCAACCTCGACCAGTTCATCGCCGAGGCGACGAACCTCTCGCCGGGCGATCTCGTCGTCCATGCCGATCACGGCATCGGCCGCTACGAGGCGCTGGAGACGATCGACGTCGCCGGCGCGCCGCATGATTGCCTGCGCGTGCTCTATGCCGGCGACGACAGGCTGTTTGTGCCGGTCGAGAACATCGAGGTCCTGTCGCGCTTTGGCTCCGAGGAGGCCGGGGCGCAGCTCGACCGGCTCGGCGGCGTCGCCTGGCAGTCGCGCAAGGCGCGGGTCAAGCAGCGCATCCGCGACATCGCCGGCGAGTTGATCCGGGTCGCCGCCGAGCGCCAGCTGCGACCGGGCGAAACTCCTGACGCCGCCCGAGGGGATCTACGAGGAGTTCGCCGCGCGTTTCCCTTATCCCGAGACCGAGGACCAGCTGAACGCGATCGCCGACACGCTTGGCCGACATGGCCTCGGGCAGGCCGATGGACCGGCTGATCTGCGGCGATGTCGGGTTCGGCAAGACCGAGGTCGCGTTGCGCGCCGCCTTTATCGCGGCGATGGCCGGCGGCCAGGTCGCGGTCGTGGTGCCGACCACGCTGCTGGCGCGCCAGCACTTCCGCAATTTCACCGAGCGCTTTGCCGGGCTGCCGTTGCGCATCGCGCAGCTGTCGCGGCTGGTCGCGGCCAAGGAGGCGCGCGCAGTCAAAAAGGAACTGGCCGAGGGCCGCGTCGACATCGTCATCGGCACCCACGCGCTGTTCGCCAAGGATGTCCGCTTCGCGCATCTCGGGCTTGCTGGTCGTCGACGAGGAGCAGCATTTCGGCGTCTCGCAAAAGGAAAAGCTGAAGCAGCTGAAGGCCGACGTGCATGTGCTGACCCTGACCGCGACGCCGATCCCGCGCACCTTGCAGCTGGCGCTGTCGGGCGTGCGCGAGATGAGCCTGATCGCCTCGCCGCCGATCGACCGGCTGGCGGTGCGCACCTTCGTGATGCCCTACGATCCGGTGACGATCCGCGAGGCGATCATGCGCGAGCGCGACCGCGGCGGCCAGATCTTCTACGTCGTGCCGCGCATCGCCGATCTCGACGAGGTCGCCCAGCGGCTGCGCGAGATCGTGCCCGAGATCAAATTCGCGATGGCGCATGGCCGCATGGCGCCGTCCGAGCTCGAAGCGGTGATGACCGCGTTCGACGAGCGCGCCTTCGACCTGCTGCTGTCGACCAACATCATCGAGTCCGGCCTCGACATCCCGTCGGCCAACACCCTGATCGTGCATCGCGCCGACATGTTCGGGCTGGCCCAGCTTTACCAGCTGCGCGGACGCATCGGGCGGGCAAGGTGCGCGCCTACGCCTATCTGACCCTGCCGGAGCGGAAGCAGCTCTCGGCGACGGCGCAGCGCCGGCTCGAAGTGATGCAGACCCTCGACACGCTCGGCGCCGGGTTTCAGCTGGCCAGCCACGATCTCGACATCCGCGGCGCCGGCAATCTGTTGGGCGACGAGCAGTCGGGCCATATCCGCGAGGTCGGCATCGAGCTCTACCAGCACATGCTGGAAGAGGCGGTCGCCGCCGCCCGCAGCGAAGGCAGCGCAGCGCCCGCGGCCGAGGAATGGAGCCCGCAGATCACGGTCGGCACGCCGGTCCTGATCCCGGAAAGCTATGTCGCCGATCTCGGCGTGCGGCTCGGGCTGTACCGGCGCATCGCCGCCTTGGCGGACCGGCGCGAGATCGACGCCTTTGCCGCCGAATTGATCGACCGCTTCGGCCCGCTGCCGGCCGAGGTCGACAATCTGTTGCAGATCATCGCGATCAAGCGCTGGTGCCGCGAGGCCGGGGTAGAGCGCGTCGAAGCCGGCCCGAAAGGGGCGGTGATCACCTTGCGCGACAACCGCTTTGCCAATCCCGCCGGCCTTGTCGACCTGCTTCAGCGCAACTCCGCCAGCCTGAAGATCCGGCCCGACCAAAAGATCGTGTATCTGCGCAACTGGGACGACGAAAAGCAGCGCCTGACCGGCGTGGCGCGCCTGCTCCAGGCGTTGGTCAAGCTCGCCCGCGCCGCTCCGCCCGAACCCGAAGCAGCGCCTTCATCCCAAAGGCCGTCTTCAGCCAAGCCAGAATTGGCGCGACGAGCCTGAGGAGCCCATTCGCCTTCACTAAAAAACTACCACTATCTGATCAGATTGGTGGACGGTCGCAGCGCGACGCAGGAGAGGCGGTCATGCAGGGCATTCGCAGCGTTATTTCCACCCTGACCAACGATGGCCAGGAGGTCATGGGGCCGGGTGTGCTGGCGTGGCACTACCCCGACAACTCGATCGTCAACAACTCGTTGCTCACTGTCGAAAGCAACCATTTTTGCGTGCTCAAATCGCGCGGTGCGATCCTCAATGTCTACGACACCGGGCAATATCCGGTGACGACGCCCGACAGGCCGATCCTCGGCTCGTTCACCCAGGCCTTCTTCGGCGGTCAGAGCCCGTGGCAGTACGAGGCCTTGTACATCAACCGCTCAAAGATGGTGGTTAAAGCGACCGGGCTGGCGCTGTCCTCGGAAATGGCCGAATTGAGCTATGAAGTGGATTACTACTTTCACGTCGCGACCAAGGACGATGCCGTGGCGCTCGTCACCCACATGCCGATTGCCGAGCACATGATCACCGCAGATCAGGTCAACGAGTATGCGAGGCCGGTGGTCGAGCAAGCAATCAATCAGGTCGTGCAAGTGACCCCGCTCGAACGCGTCAACGAAAAGATCCATGAGATTGGCGAATGCGTTAACGGTCATCTGCAGGACTTTCTGAAAGTCTTCGGCATCACGCTCGACACCGTCAAGGTACTGATTTTCCCGCGCGATGAGCGAATGCGCGCGCTGATCTCGTTGCGCGCCTTCGGCCTCCAGGAAATCGATGCGGTGCGCTACTACATCGCGATGCTGATGGCCGAGCATGGGCTCGTCTCAGCGCCCAACATGGCTGTCGGCCAGCCTTTCCACATCGGCGCCCCGGTGCAGGCAACGGTGCCCGTGCCCGGCATCACCGGCCGTGACCCGTCCCGTGCCTGACCCGTCCCGTGCCTGACCCGTTGCCGAACCGGCCGTTGCCCGGCGAGAACAACCGCCTCTACCGAATCGGGGTGATGCTGCTCAATGGCTACGGCTACAACTGGTACCGGCAGGATAACCGGATGCGAGCCGACGATCTGCTGATCCGCGCGCGCGCCAGCGATCATCTGGCTGCCGCCGCGGCGGGGCTGAGCGAGCGCGAGGGGCGCTTTCGGCGCAGATACCTGCCGCCGCCGACCCGCGAGCATCCGGATCCGGACCCGCAGGCCCTGGCGACGATCCGGCAATTCTCCGCCGTGGTCGATCGCGTACGCGACATCGATACCAAGGTGCGGGGCGGCAGCGTGCCGCCCGAGGACAAGATTTGGCAGCGGTATCGCGACGAGATCGACACTCTGCGACGGTTGGGCGAATGCGACGCGGTCCTGGTCGCCGCCGCCAAGGAGTTAACCGACCTTGTTGCGGGGATGCCCGCGGATGCTGGCATCGATGCCGCCGACCAGCAGCGGATGGATCAACACCTCGACCAGCTGTCGGCGGTGCTGATGCAACGTCGAGCGATCCTGGCGGGAGAGACTTGGGATACGCAACCGAGAGGGTCCGGCTCGACCTCTGCCTAGCCAGTGCAATGCCTGGCGGCGGGGCTGGCACGCGCGCGGTAATGGAGTAGCTGGCCTCAGCTCAGCATCCTTGGCACGACCGCCAGTCTAAGCGTCGCCCGCCGAGCGTGCCGCCCGGATCGCCCGCCACACCCGCTCGGGGGCCGCCGGCATTTCGATGTGGCGCACCCCCAGCTCGGCCAGCGCATCGACAATCGCGTTGATTACTGCGCCGAGCGCCGGCGTCGTGCCGCCCTCGCCGCCCGAGCGTACCCCGAGCCGGTTGGTCGGCGCCGGCACCTCGCTGAGCGCGGTTTTCAGCTCGGGGAAGGTGGATGCACGCGGCATTGCGTAATCCATGAAGCTTGCCGACAGCAATTGCCCGGTCCGAGGATCGTAATGGCAGTTCTCGAGCAATGCCTGACCGACGCCCTGGGCAATGCCCCCATGGGTCTGCCCATGCAAAATCATCGGGTTGATCGCACGCCCGACATCGTCGACCGCGGCATAGCCGACGAGCTGCACCTCGCCTGTATCGGCGTCGACCTCGACCTCGCAAACTTGGGTGCCGTAGGGGAAGCTTGCGACCGGCAAGGTTTGATCTGAAATGGCGGCCAGCGGTCCTTTCAGCTCGTCCGGCAAATCCGCTCGCGCGGCTGCCGCCGCCGCGACCTCGAACAGACCGATCTCACGGTCGGTGCCGGCAACCCGGAAACGTCCGCGCTCGAACTCGATGTCGCCTTCCCCGGTTTCCAGCAGAAAGCTCGCGATCTTGTGGCCCTTGTCGATGATGTCGTCGGTCGCCTGACCGATAATCGTCGTCGCCAATTTCATCGAGCGACCCGAGTGAGAACCGCCGCCCGCCTTGACCCGATCAGTGTCGTGGGCGACGTAGACGATGCTGTCGAATGGCACGCCGAGCCATTCGGTGACGAGCTGGGCGAAGCTCGTCTCATGCCCTTGTCCGGACGCCATGGTGCCCATGACGAGCTCGACCTTGCCCTCGGGAAGCACGGTAATTTCGGTGCGTTCGCGCGGCACGCCGGATGTGATTTCGACATAGTTGGCGACGCCGATCCCGCGGAATTTGCCACGCTGTCGTGCTTCCGCGCGGCGGGCGGCAAAGCCGCCCCAATCGGCGAGCGTCAGCGCAGTCTCCATCGCCTCTTGATAGCGGCCGCTGTCATAAGTGATGCCGAGCGGGTTGGGGTATGGTTGCGCGGCGGGCGGGATCATGTTCCGGCGGCGCAACGCCGCCGGGTCGAGCCCCAGCCGGTCGGCGGCCAGATCCACCAACCGCTCAATCACAAAGATCGCTTCGGGCCGCCCGGCGCTGCGGTACGGCGTGGTTGAAACCGTGTTGGTGACTACGCCCTGCCCACGAAAGTACCCAGTCGGGATGTGGTAGACGTTCGACATCAGGCCGAGGCCCTTTTGCAATGGCCCGAACGCCGTGGCGTGACCGCCCAGATTGCTGAGATTGCAGCCGCGAACACCGAGAAAATTGCCATCTCGGTCGAGAGCGAGCTCGGCCTCGACGGTCAGGTCGCGGCCCTGATAGTCGCTGAGAAACGATTCGTGCCGCTCGCAGGTCCATTTGACCGGCCGGCCGACCCGCCGCGCCGCCCAGGCGAGCAGCGCGTATTCGGGGTAGAATAGATTTCGCGTGCCGAAATTGCCGCCCATGTCACGGCACACGACACGCACTTGCTCGGCCGGCACACCGAGGATTTGGGCGAGATCGAGCCTGACTTTGGCGACGCCGCGCCCGCTCCCGGTATAAAGCGTGTACCGGCCGCTTGCTGCATCGTACTCGGCGACATTGGTGCGCGGTTCCATCGGCACCCCGGTAACCCGCTGCGCCCAGGTGCGGAGCTGCACGACATGCGCGGCCTCGGCAAAGGCAGCGGCGGCGGCAGCTTCATCGCCGACTTCGACGTCGATGCAGAGATTGCCCGGTGCACTCTCCCATAGAACAGGCGCGTCGGGCTTCAGCGCATCGGCGGCGCGCGTCACCGCCGGCAATGGCAGGTAGCTGATGTCGAGCCGCTCCGCCGCATCCTTGGCCTGGGCGATGGTCTCGGCCACGACGATCGCTACCGGTTCGCCGACATAGCGGACGATCTCCGCCGGCAGCGGGAAATGCACCGTCGCGATCGGCTCGAAGCCCCGCGTCCGCACTTTCACGTCCGGCGGCGCCATCAGCCCGGGATTGTGCGGAATCGGGCCGAGCCCATCGGCGGCATAGTCGGCGCCGGTCAGCACCGCGAGCGCGCCGGGCGCGGCGAGTGCTGCCGATTTCAGCACCGACGCGATGCGCGCATGCGCGTGGGGCGAGCGCACGATCACCGCGTGCGCCAATTCCGGCGGCGCGACATCGTCGCCAAAACAGCCCTTGCCGGTCAGAAGCCGAAAATCCTCCTTGCGGCGGACCGGCTGTCCGATGCCGCTCGCAGCCCCGTTCGGCGGCGGGGAGCCGAGCGGATCGGGCAAAGGCTGCGCAGCCATCTCTCGGTACCTGGCTAGTAGGACTTACCCGCGGGATAGGCCGGGAATTTCGGCACGTCCGGATTCATATAATCCCAGGGCTGGGCGCTTTTGACAAAGATGTCCGCCTCCGGCCGGAACCAGCTCGGGTCGTCGAAGCTGGCCACGCGGATGCCGACCAGGTCGGGCCGGGTCGAGACCTGGACAAAGAGCGGGCTGCCGCAATCGGCGCAGAAAGCCCGGGTGATCTCGTTGCCGCTGTCGGCCTTTGCGATGTAGCGCTTCGGCGCACCCTTGGTGATGTGAAATTCCGCCGAGGGAACCCGAACTGCAGCAACGAAAGCGCTGCCGCTCTGGCGCTGACAGTCGCGGCAGTGGCATTGCAGAGCAAATGCCGGCTCGCCAGAGCTCTCATAACGAATGGCGCCGCATAAGCATCCGCCCGTCCTGCGCTCAGCCATTTGCGACTACCCTCCCGTTTTCGAACTCATGATGACCGGTGCCGCTGCATCGAACGCACGAGCTGCTCGGGCTTGACCGGCGTCTGGTTGACCTCGACATCGAACGCGGAGAGGGCGTCGCAGACGGCGTTGGCGATCGCCGCGGGCGGTGCGACCGCGCCGCCTTCACCGACCCCTTTGACGCCGAGTGGGTTGAGCGGTGATGGCGAGTGCTGATGCACGATCGTCATCGGCGGGATGTCGGTCGCGGTCGGCAGCGCATAATCCATCAAAGAGCCGGTCAGCAAATGGCCGTTCGAATCGTAGACGATCCTTTCGCTCAGAATGCCGCCGAGCCCTTGCGCAGCGCCGCCCATGATCTGGCCCTCGACCAGCATCGGGTTGACCACCACGCCGCAATCATGGGCCACCGCATATCGATCGATAGAGACCCATCCGGTCTCGGCGTCGACCTCGACGATCGCGACGTGCACGGCATTGCTCCAGGTCACCGTCTCGGGTTGCCAATAGCAGGTTTCTTCGAGGCCCGCTTCGACCTCCGGCGGTCGAGTGATTTCCCAGCCGGGGCGTGCGGCTTGCGCCACCCGGGCGAGGCTTATCTGGGCTCCGGGGACGCCGACCACGCCGACCATGCCGCCGCGTAATTCGAGGTCTGCAGGCGCGCATTCGAGCAGATGGGCGGCGATCGAGAAGACCTTATCGCGCAAACGGCCGCTTGCGACGTGCATCGCCGCGGATGCGGTTACCGTGCTTCGGCTCGCCATCGTGCCGAACCCGATCGCGATCGCCGCCGTGTCGGCGAAAGCGAGGACGACGTCTTCGGGTGCGACCTTCCACAGATCGGCCACGACCTGAGAGAATATCGTCTCCATCCCCTGACCCTGCGGGCTGGCCCCGCACGAGACATAAACCTTGCCGGACGGATCGATCCGGACGAAGGCGCTTTCGAAGGGCCCCACTCCGGTCCCTTCGATATAGCAGCCGATACCGAGCCCGAGCCAGCGGCCCTCGCGGCGCGCTTCGCTTTGGCGCCGGCGGAAGGCCTCGACGCCGCCGATCGCATCGAGCGCCTTTTGCAAGGCCCCCGGATAGTCGCCGCTGTCATAGACGATCGGCTCGCCGTCGCGATACGGGATGCCGACCCGATACGGCATCTCGTCGGCGGCGATCATATTGCGCCGGCGCACCTCCGCCGGCTCCAGGCGCAAGCACCGCGCCACGAGATCGATAGTCCGCTCCATCGCAAAGGCGGCTTCCGGGCGGCCGGCGCCGCGATACGGCGCATTCGGGACCTTGTTGGTGACGACGATCTTTCCCGACGCCGCCAGATTGTCGATCTTGTAAGGGCCGGTCAGGTGCACCGCGGTGTTGTAGGCGACGCCGGAGCCGATCGGGTTCCAGGCGCCGCAATCGACAACATAATCGTCGCGCAATGCCAGGATCCGACCGGCATCGTCAAACCCGACCTCGACATCGTGCCATTGATCGCGCGAATGCGTAGCACTGATGAGGTGCTCGCGCCGTTCTTCGATCCAGCGTACTGGGCGCCCGATCCTGCGGGCGAGAAAGGTGATCAGCAGGTCTTCCGGGTAGACGTGGCCCTTGCCGCCGAAACCACCGCCGACATCGAGCGCGATACAATGCACCCGCGCCTCGGGCAGACCCAGCACGGCCGCAGCCTCGCGGCGCACCCAGTGAACCACCTGGGTGGAGGACCAGATGGTCGCGGTATCGGTGCGCGGATCGTAGGCGCTGACGACGCCGCGGCACTCCATCGGCACTGCGGCATAGCGGTGATGGTAGAAGCGACGCTGCAGCCGGTGCGGCGCGCTCGCCAGCACGGCCGCCGCATCCCCTCGGCCGACCGTAAAAGCGCCGATCAGATTGGTCTGAAACCGGTCATGGACGATCGGGCTGTCCGGGCGCAGCGCGGCTTCCGGGTCAACCACCGCCGGCAGCTCCTCAAGGTCCCACATCGCCTGTTCGGCCGCGTCCTCGGCCTGATCGGTGCTGTCGGCGACAATGATCGCGATCGCCTCACCGACATGCCGCACCTTGTCATGCGCCAATAACGGTTGCTGCGGATTGAGGAATTTGTGCTGGATGACCGAACTCCATTTGCTCGGCATCGAGATCTGCCCCTCGGGCACCGGCGGCAGTAGCCGGAGCAGATCCGCGCCGTTGAGCGCGAGCACCACGCCCGGCATCGCCGCGGTGCGCGACAAGTCGACGGAGCGAATGCGCGCGTGCGGCACCGAGCTGCGCAGCAGAACCGCGTGCAGCATACGCGGCAAGACGAGGTCGGCGATGAATTGCCCCCGACCGGTCAGCAGCCGGCGATCTTCGCGCCGCAGCAACGAGCGTCCGATATAAGGGGTACCGATGTCGGTCATCGAGGAAACCTTCACGCCATCGCCAGAGTTTGTGGGAATTGCCGGCGCAGGTCCAGCAAACGCGCCGCCGCGCAGCAAACAGGCCGGCGATCTCTCCGCGGGCGAAGAGGCGGCTGCCCCCTGTCGCTCAAACCGGGAAGCGGCTGGCCATCGTGATCGGGAGGTGCTACACACCCTGGGCTGATTGCACGCCCGCAGGAGAGGCTGCGCCCCGGCTGGAATTGGGACGCAGCGCCGAAGGAGCAACCGCCCCGGAAACTCTCAGGCAAAAGGACTGCGGACGGAAGGGCGC
Organism: uncultured Alphaproteobacteria bacterium; assembly: GCA_963821795.1. Taxonomy (GTDB): domain Bacteria; phylum Pseudomonadota; class Alphaproteobacteria; order ATCC43930; family CGMCC-115725; genus AP-15. Next base: position 172,952 of record CAWGFH010000014.1, on the reverse strand, counting down.
TCTGGAAAGCAGCGGGCGGTTCGCACACCCGCCCGCTCACCGAAGGAGTAAGCCCGCCTCTCCCGCCTGGCTCCGCGAACAGCGGCTGGGGAGAGGGGAGCGGGTGAATCTCTCAGGGTCCACGACAGAGGGGGCATCGCCGGGCGCTTGGCGTCCGCTCTGTCGGAGGTATGGGTGCTCTCTGGTGATATTGCGTCACCGCTGAAGCGGACGCCGCTCTACCCGCTCCACCAATCGCTGGGCGCCCGGATGGTGCCGTTCGCCGGCTATGAGATGCCGGTGCACTATCCCGCCGGCATTCTCGCCGAGCATCTGCATACCCGCGCGCAGGCCGGGCTGTTCGACGTGTCGCATATGGGTCAGCTGCGCCTGACGGGTCCCGACCCGGTGACAGCGCTCGAAACCCTGGTCCCCGGCGACATCCGTGGGCTCGGGCCGATGCGGATGCGCTATACGCTGCTGCTGAACGATAGGGGCGGCATCCTGGACGACCTGATGACCACTCGGCTCGGCGATGGGCTGTTTGTCGTCGTCAACGCAGCGACCAAGGACGTCGATCTCGCCCATTTCCGCGAACGCCTCACCGGCGCCATCGTCGAGCCGCTCGAAGACCGGGCTTTACTGGCCTTACAGGGGCCGGCGGCGGCGTCCGTGCTGTCCCGTCTCGGCGACGGTGTCAGGCCTATGCGGTTCATGACCGCGGCGGAGCTGATCTTGGACGGCCGGCGATGCCTGGTGACCCGCTCGGGCTATACTGGCGAAGACGGGTTCGAGATTTCGCTGCCAGCCGTAGACGCGGTGCGTCTCGCCGAGAGACTGCTCGCCGAGCCGGAGGTCAAGCCGGTCGGCCTCGGCGCACGCGATTTGCTGCGCCTCGAAGCCGGGCTGTGCCTGTACGGCCACGACATCGACGAGACCACGACGCCGGTCGAGGCTGATCTCGCCTGGACCATCGGCAGAAGACGGCGCGAAGAAGGCGGTTTCCCGGGCGCCGCGAAAATTCTGCGCCAGCTTGCCGAAATGCCGTCGCGCAAGCGGGTCGGCATCCGCCCGGACGGCCGCAGCCCGGCGCGCGAGGCGACGCCGATCGTCGATGCCGCCGGCACGCCGATCGGGCAAGTCACCAGCGGCGGCTATGGCCCATCGGTCAACGGCCCGATCGCGATGGGCTATGTCGATACCGCCCATGCCGCCGATGGCAGCGCGGTGTCCCTAGTGGTGCGCGGTTCCGCGCGCCCCGCCCGAATCGTCCCCGCTGCCCTTTGTCCCGCATCGTTACCACCGCGCCTGACGCCGCAGAAGGAACCCGCCGATGAGCGTACTTCGCTTCACGAAGGACCATGAATGGGTTCGGCTCGACGGCGATGTCGCCGTGATCGGCATCACCGACTATGCCCAGTCGCAGCTCGGCGACGTCGTCTATGTCGAATTGCCGGAAATCGGCCATCGGGTCGAACAGGGCAAGGAGGCGGCAGTCGTCGAATTGGTCAAGGCGGCTAGTGAGGTCTATGCGCCGGTTTCCGGCGAGGTCGCCGAGGTGAACGAAGCGCTTGCCGCCGACCCAGCCAAGGTCAACGCCGACCCGCTAGGGGAAGGTTGGTTTCTGAAATTGCGGCTCGACGACCCCAAAGAGATCGACGGGCTGATGGACGAGGCGGCCTATCAGCGCTTTGTCGAGGAGCAGCATTAGATGCGCTATCTGCCGCTGACCCCGCGCGAGCGCGAGCAGATGCTGGCCCGGATCGGCGTCCCGTCGGTCGACGCGCTATTCGCTGAGGTGCCCGCCGCGGCGCGGTTCGACGGCCTCGTCGACCTGCCGCTGGCGATGGGCGAAATCGAGGTCGAGCGGGCGATCAGCGGGATGGCGTCGCGCAATATAGCGGCAGGGTCGGTGCCGTTTTTTGTCGGCGGCGGGGCCTATCGTCATCATATCCCAGCCGCGGTCGACCATCTGATCCAGCGCGGCGAGTTCCTGACTTCGTACACCCCCTACCAGCCCGAGGTTTCACAGGGGACCCTGCAATATCTTTTCGAGTTCCAGACCCAGGTCGCGTTGCTGACCGGTATGGAAGTCGCCAACGCCTCGCTCTATGACGGCGCCACCGCCTGCGCCGAAGCGGTAATGATGGCCAACCGCCTCACCGGACGGAAAAATGCGGTGCTGTCGGGCGGGCTGCATCCGCATTATCGAGAGGTGTGCGAGACCTACGCCCGCTTTGTCGGCTTCGAGCGTCGCGCGCCCGCAAAATCCCGCGCCGGGCAAGCCGAGGATCTCGCGCGGCTCGTCGACAGCGGCACGTCCTGCGTCGTCGTGCAGAATCCCGATTTCTGGGGCGAATTGCACGATTGGGCGCGCATTGGCGCAGGCCTGCCACGACCGCGGCGCGCTGCTGATCGTCGTGGTCAACCGAAATCGTGTCCCTGGGCTTGGTGCAGCCCCCGGGCGAGATGGGCGCCGACATCGTCGCCGCCGAAGGCCAGTCGCTCGGCAATGCGCTGAATTTCGGCGGGCCCTATCTCGGCCTGCTCGCCAGCCGCGACAAATTCGTCCGACAGATGCCGGGCCGGCTCGTCGGCCAGACCGTCGACACGGACGGCAGGCGCGGCTGTGGTTCTGACCTTGTCGACGCGCGAACAGCACATCCGGCGCGAGCGGGCGACGAGCAACATCTGCACCAATTCCGGCCTGTGCGCGTTGGCTTTCACGATCCATCTGGCCCTGCTCGGCGAGGCCGGTTTGACCCGGCTTGCCGCGGCTGAACCATGCGGCGGCCGTGGCTTTGGCCGAGCGGCTCGAGGGCCTGCCGGGCGTTCGGCTATTCAACCGAGCCTTCTTCAATGAATTCACTCTTGCGCTTGCCTTGCCCGGCCGCACCGGTCGTCGAAGCGCTGGCCGAAAAGGGCGTGCTCGCCGGCATCCCGGTCAGCCGGCTTTATCCGGACCGGCCCGAATTGGCCGATCTGCTGCTGGTCGCGGCTACCGAGACCGTGACCAAGGCGGACATCGACGGATTGACGCAGGGGCTGGGCAAGGTGCTGTCGTGAACGACTGGAGCCAGGCGGCGAGCACGCGCCCGACAGAAGACGTGGTCAGGCGGATCGAGACCTTCACCGGCAACCGCGGCTTGCAAATCGAGGAAAGCCTGATCTTCGAACAGGATGCTCCGGGCCGGTGCGGCGTCGATCTGCCCGAACCGCCGATTTCCGCCTCCGCCTCGGCGGGCTCGAACGAGTTGGTCCTATCGGTCTGCCGGGTTCAGCGAACCGCAGGTCGTGCGCCACTTCACCCGACTGTCGCAAAAGAACTATGCGCATCGACAGCGGGCTCTATCCGCTCGGCTCGTGCACGATGAAGCACAACCCGCGCCTCAACGAGAAATTGGCGCGATTGCCCGGCCTGGCTGAAATCCATCCGCTGCAGCCGATCTCCACCGTGCCGGGCGCGCTCGAACTGATCGACACCCTGGCGCATTGGCTCAAAACCGTGACCGGGATGCCGGCGATCGCATTGTCACCGGCAGCCGGGGCGCATGGCGAACTATGCGGGATGATGACGCATCCGCGCCGCGCTCGAAGCCCGCGGCGACCCGCGGCGGCGGGTGCTGGTCCCGGAATTGGCGCACGGCACCAACCCGGCGACCGCGGCGGCCTGCGGCTATGAGCGTCGACCCGATACCCGCCAATGCGCGCGGGCGGGTTGACCGCGCGGCACTCGAAAGCAAACTCGGCCCGGATGTGGCGGCGCTGATGCTGACCAATCCAAACACCTGCGGACTATTCGAGGACGAAATCGACGAGATCGCCGCTGCGGTGCATGGCGCCGGCGCCTTCTTCTATTGCGATGGGGCCAATTTCAACGCGATCGTCGGACGGGCGCGGCCGGGCGATCTCGGCATCGACTGCATGCATCTGAACCTGCACAAGACGTTCTCGACCCCGCATGGCGGCGGCGGGCCTGGCAGCGGACCCGTGGCGCTGGCCGCGAGCCTCGCGCCTTACGCGCCATTGCCGTGGCTCGTGCATGGCGACCGAGGGCTTGGAACTAGCCGAGCACGGCGACGGCCAGGCCGAGCGCACGATCGGGCGGCTCAAAGGGTTTCACGGCCAGATGGGCATGTTCGTGCGCGCGCTCGCCTACATGATGAGCCATGGCGCCGATGGCTGCGCCAAGTTGCCGAGGATGCGGTGCTCAACGCCAACTACCTGCGCGCGCTCCTGGAAGATGATCTGAGCCTGTCCTTTCCCGGCCCGGGCATGCACGAGGTACTGTTCGACGACCGTTTCTTGAAAGACACCGGCGTCACCACTCTCGATTTCGCCAAGGCGCTGATCGACGAAGGCTATCATCCGATGACGATGTACTTTCCGCTCGTCGTGCACGGCGCGTTGCTGATCGAGCCGACCGAAACGAGAGCAAGGCCACGCTCGACGATTTCGCCGTGACCGTAACGGCACTGGCCGCTGCCGCGCGGTCGGGCGATTCGTCTCGTTTCCACGCCGCCCCGCTCCTGACCCCGCGCCGCCGCCTCGACGAAACCACAGCCGCCCGCAAGCCTGTCCTGCGTTGGCGCGCCGACCCTCCGCGCCGCGAAGCCGCGGATTAGTGGCACGTAGAAGCTGCGTCTGGCCTCCGCCGACAGGCTGGCGGGATGGCCGCGATTACACGGCCGAAGACCGACGGCCGGCGCCGCCAATATGGCGGGGCAGGGCGTCGATTTTCGCTCGTTTACGAGACCCTCATCGCATAGATGTGCATTCGAGCGGGGACGCTCTTGCTTGAACAGCACCCGAGGAGCCTCCGATGAGGCAATCGCCGCTTCTCGTCAAACCGTCGCGGCGGACGGTTCTCTCCGCGGCGGTGGCGGGAATGCTGGCGCCGCGAAACGTCCTCGCTCAGGCAAGCGCTGCGGTGCCGCGGCAAACGGTCGAGGCGGCGCTTCCGAAACTGCAAAAGGTGGCCGAAGACGCAATGCAGAGCACCGGCATTCCCGGCATGGCGATCGCAGTCGTCTATATGGATGAGGTCATCTACTTGAAAGGCTTTGGGGTTTGCCAAGCAGGCAAGCCTGAAGGGGTCGATCCCGACACGGTGTTTCAGCTTGCGTCGATGTCGAAGCCGATCGCCACGACGGTCGTGGCAGCGCTCGTCGGGGATGGGACGGTTGGCTGGGACGACCGGATTATCCGGCACGATCCCAGCTTTCAAATGTACGACGCCTGGGTCACGCGACAGGTCACCTTGCGCGACATGTTCGTCCACAGAAGCGGGCTTCCCGACCACGCCGGCGACCTTTTGGAGGATATCGGCTACGATCGCTCAGAAATCCTGTACCGGCTGCGCTATCAAAAACCGGACAGCAGTTTCCGGTCGCACTACGCCTACACCAATTTCGGCTTCACCGAGGCCGCGGTGGCGGCTGCGATGGCCAGCGGGATGTCGTGGGAAGAGCTGTCCGCGGCGCGACTTTATCGGCCGTTGGGGATGAAGCATACCAGCTCGCGTTTTGCCGATTTCAACGCTTCGGCGAACCGAGCGTATGGGCATGTGCGGGCGGACGGCAGCTGGATCGCCAAATACACCCGTAATCCCGATGCTCAATCTCCCGCTGGCGGGGTCAGCGCTTCGGTACGTGACCTCGCGATGTGGCTGCGCCTGCAATTGGGTGGTGGGAAAATCAGCGGCAGGCAGATCGTCGCCGCCGAGGCGCTGGCCGAGACTGATCGTCCGCAGATCGTTCGCATCCCTCCCAAAAACCCGGCGTTCGACCACGCCGGATTTTACGGGCTCGGCTGGAATGTCGAATACGATTTCCAGGGCCGTGTTCGTTTGGGTCATTCCGGGGCGTTCGACCTCGGGGCGGCGACCTGCGTCGACCTGCTGCCGGCGCAACAGCTCGGCATCGTTACGTTGACCAATGCTCAGCCGATTGGGGTGCCGGAGGCGGTGAATTGCAGCTTTCTCGATCTTGTCCTAACTGGAAAGGTAGAACAGGATTGGCTGACGCTTTACCGGCAGCTGATGGCGACCGCACTCGCCCCCAATTACGGCACCGCCATCGACTACACGAAAGGGCCGGTTCAGCCGAGCCCGGCATTACCTCCGGCAGCCTATGTCGGCCGCTACCGCAACGAATTGTTCGGCCCGACCGAGATCGTCGTGGGCGATCAAGGGCTTTGGCTAAAGCTCGGGCCGCAGCAGCAGCCTTACCCGATGCAGCATTTCGACCGCGACGTATTCACCTATCAGCCGGCCGGTGAGAACGCCGCCGGCCTCAGTGCAGTCACGTTCACGATCGCGGCCGACCAGAAAGCGGCATCGGTGACGATCGAGAACCTCGACATCAACGGCCAGGGTAGCTTCGCCCGGGCACCCGCGGCGCAATGAATACGCGGCAAGCAGATCTCTGGCTCAGGATTTCCTGGCAGCTTCGACGCGCGATGCCAGCTCGATCTGCAGTTTGTTCGCCAGCTCCGGGTGCATGACAAAAAACTGCCGGCCATCCCCGGCATGCTGCGCGTGTCGCGGCGGCAGCTCCCCGGTCATTGCAACGTAGCGGACGACTTCGCCGAGAAGCTCGATCTGCGCGGCGTCGACGGTCGCCCGGAGGGCCGCGATGTCATCCGCTCCTTCCGGGGCGACCGGCCGCACCAGAATGATGTCCCCGGTGTCGATACCCTTATCGATCAGATGAACGGTGCAGCCGATCGGATCGCCGTTGAATGCAGCCCACTCCGTGACGTTCATGCCCCGATAGAACGGCAGTATCCCCATATGCGCATTGACCATTCCGAGCCGCGACGAGTTCGAGCAGTGGCTGACGAATGATCCCGGCCCCGGCATGCACCAGCAGATCGGGACCAAGCGCGGCGACAGCTTGCACCCCGGCCGCCGAGGCGAGCGTCTCGACCACGATCGTGCGGATGCCAAGGCGGGCACAATAGTCGAGCGTGGATTTCGGCTCGAGCTGGTCCTCGTTCGACGTGACGCTTCCGGCGCGAGGCCCGGCGCCACGGGCGAGCCGCTGCAGCAATCCGGGGATGCCGCGATCCGCGACGATTTTCAAAATTCGCCTGTGCGCCGGCGCGGGGACGCCTTTCTCAACCACTACCGCCGACGGTTCGAAGCCCCATTGCGCCCACGCCGCCAGCATTCGCTGGAGCTTCGTTGATCGCGGGCCGGTCACCAGCACGATGCGCTGCCGCTTCGCTGTCTCTCGCGCCGGCGACGGCGGCACATTTTGAGGCAGATCGGGCAGCATCCCGTGCTCGAATTTAGGCCGGTCTGCGATGTGTAAAAGGGCTTCTCTCTTCTTCAGCAAGGAATCTGATGAAATATTTAGTGGCCCAATTCGGAAAAGCGTTGGTGATATATTCACCCCAAACAGGATGGGAACCGGCGATACCGCCGCGAATTCCGGGATTTGGATTGATCAGGTCTTGCGTATCTTTAACCAGATCGATCGCCTTAAGCGCCGCATTGAGCAGAGTTGCGTCGCCGGTACGCTCGTAGAGGCGCAGCCAAATCAGCGCCATCTGGCAATTTCCGGTCAGGCACGCGAAGCTGACTGCGGCCGCGCCATCTCTTGTCGAGGACGCCGGGCAGCCAGCGCTGCAGTTCGAGCCTACGGGCGACGCCCTGCGCGGCACGCAATGCTGCGGCGACCCCATCGTCCCGATCGAGGATTTCCGAGGAAAACAGCACCCCCCAAATGGTATAGGCGATCGTATGCGTGAACGCTTCGCCCGCCTGGTGCTGCTCCGGCGTGAAACCGCCTCGCCGAAACCAGCCCGTCTCGCGATCGGCGTGGCCGAGGACCCAATCGAGGTGTCGGGAGGCGCAGTCTAGATACCGGCGCTCGGATGTATGCACACCGAGTTCCGCGATCCAGCAGGAAAGATGCGCCGCGTAGTCGGCCGCCACCCCGTTGTAGAAATATCTGAGCCAGCTGCCGTCGGACTCCTGTATCGAGACCAGCCATTCTCCGGCCCGGATCGCTGCTTCCAGGGCCCGCGCATCGCCTGTCGCAGTATGCCATGCGAGCAGTCCATGAATGATCTGGGCCGAATTGAAGGCCGACGGCTCGCTGGAGTTGAGCGCGATCTCCATGCCGGGGAAGCCACCATGCGGTAGCTGAATTGACAGCAGAAACCTGACCGCCTCTTCGGCTCGCTCGCGGAACCGGTCTTGGCCGAGGGCCTCCGCGAGGGAGAGAAGAGTTGGGATCGTATAGCCCGTCGTTTCCGGATAGGAAGACGACCAGCCCGTATCCAGCCGATACCGGCCCGCAATCCCGCCGTCGCTTTGCAGAGTCTTGCGCCGCTTCGAGCCAGGCGGCGGCCGCAATCAGACAATCCCGGTCATCATATCGGGCACCATCGCGAGCACCGCGGGCGCCCTGCAACAGCAGGCTCGCGTGACCCGGTCGCCAGGGTCGCGCATCCCGTATTGCTTTGACCCAACGCTTGGCATCGCCGACTGACATCGATCCCTATTCCGAATATCCTTACTGGTGAAGGATATATGATCCCGGTTAGTAACTACCTTAGACGGTACCTAAGTCCCGCTCTTCTGGGCACGGAGCAGAAATTCGCGATTACCTTCGGGGCCAAGGATCGGGCTTTCGACCACGCCGGTGACGGCCCAGCCGGGCTGAGCGGCGACCCAGGACGCTGCATGCTCGCAAACCGTGCGGTGGATCGCGGGGTCGCGCACGACGCCGCCCTTGCCGATATGCTCGCGGCCGGCTTCGAACTGAGGTTTGATCAGCGCGACTAGCGTAGCGAGGTCGGCGGTCAGAGCCAGCGGGGCCGGCAACACTGTTGCAAGACCTATGAAGCTCGCGTCACAGGTAACGATGTCTGGCGCCTCGGCAATATGCCGTCGGGTCAGAGCGCGCGCGTTCAAGCGCTCAAGGACTACGACACGCGGATCCTGGCGTAGTTTCCAGGCAAGCTGGCCATGCCCGACGTCGACGGCATAGACCCGGCGGGTGCCGCGGTTCAGCAAGACGTCGGTAAAGCCGCCGGTCGACGCGCCGACATCAAGCGCCACCAGACCGGTCGGGTCGATAGCGAAATGATCAAGCGCGTATGCCAGCTTGATCCCGCCGCGCGACACCCAAGGGTGGTCACGGCCGCGCACCGTGATCGCGGCATCGTCCGCCAGAGCCTCACCGGCCTTAGCGACCCGCCGCTCGCCGACGTAAACCAAGCCGGCGAGGATCAGCGCCTGCGCTCTCGCCCGGCTTTCCGCCAAGCCACACTCTACGAGAAACTGATCGGCCCGCCGCTTAGACGACAATCGAAAGTAACGCTATGCGCGCGCCGGCTGCTCGGCAATTTCGCGACCGAGCGCCGACAAGGCCATCGCCACGATGTGGCGGGCATTGAGCCCCGCCTGATCGTACTGCGCCTGCGGGCTGTCGTGATCGAGAAAGACGTCCGGCAACACCATCGTGCGGATCTTGAGGCCGTGGTCGAGCAACCCGCTCATCGCCAGATGATGCAGCACATGGCTGCCGAAGCCGCCGATGGCACCCTCTTCGACCGTGACGACAACCTCATGATCGCGCGCCAGGCGGGTGACCAGATCGATGTCCAACGGCTTGGCGAAACGCGCGTCGGCGACTGTCGTCGACAGCCCGTAGGCGGCAAGTTCCTGCGCCGCCTTCATGCACTCGGCGAGCCGCGCGCCGAGGCTCAGCAGGGCGATTGTGTTGCCTTCGCGCACGATCCGGCCGCGACCAATCTCAAGCGGCAGACCTCTCTCCGGCAGGGCCACGCCAACTCCATCGCCGCGCGGAAACCGCACCGCCGAGGGCCCGTCGTCGAGCGCAACGCAGGTGGCGACCATGTGCACGAGTTCGGCCTCGTCCGCGGCGGCCATGATCACGAAACCCGGCAGGCAGCCGAGATAGGTGACGTCGAACGAGCCCGCATGGGTCTGGCCGTCTTGGCCAACGAGGCCGGCGCGGTCGATCGCAAACCGCACCGGCAGTTTCTGGATCGCGACGTCGTGCACAACCTGGTCGTAGGCGCGCTGCAAGAAGGTCGAGTAGATTGCCGCGAACGGCTTCATCCCCTCGGCAGCGAGCCCGGCGGCGAAAGTTACCGCGTGCTGCTCAGCGATCCCGACGTCAAAGCAACGTTTGGGGAATCGGTCGCCGAACAAATTGAGACCGGTGCCCGACGGCATCGCCGCGGTGATCGCCACGATCCGGTCGTCTGCCTCGGCTTCCTTGATCAACGCCTTGGCGAAGACCGAGGTGTAAGACGGCGCCTTCGACGTTGATTTAGCCTGGGCGCCGGTCACCACGTCGAACTTGGCGACGCTGTGATATTTGTCTTCGGCCTGTTCGGCCGACAGATAGCCGCGACCCTTCTGGGTGACCGCATGCACCAGGATCGGGCCCGGCTCCTTGGTATCGCGAACGTTCTTCAGCACCGGCAGCAAATGGTCGATGTTGTGACCGTCGATCGGGCCGATGTAATAAAAGCCCATCTCCTCGAACAAGGTGCCGCCGGTGACCAGGCCGCGAGCCAGCTCCTCGGCGCGCCGGGCCGCATCCTCGAGCGGTTTCGGAAAATGCCGCGCGACCTCCTTCGCGATATGGCGCAACGACATGAACGATTTCGAAGACAACAGCCGCGACAGATAGGCGCTCATCGCGCCGACCGGCGGGGCGATCGACATATCATTGTCGTTAAGGATCACGATCAGCCGTGAATCCATGGCGCCGGCGTTATTCATCGCCTCGTAAGCCATGCCGGCGCTCATTGCACCATCGCCGATAACGGCGATCACATTGCGCCGCTCGCCGCGAAAATCGCGGGCAATCGCCATGCCCAATCCGGAAGAAATCGAGGTCGAGCTGTGCGCCGCACCGAACGGATCGTATTCGCTCTCCGAGCGCTTGGTGAAACCGGACAGCCCGCCGCCTTGGCGGATCGTGCGGATGCGGTCGCGGCGACCGGTCAGGATCTTGTGCGGATAGGCTTGATGTCCGACATCCCAGATCAGCCGGTCATGGGGCGTATCGAAGACGTAGTGCAGAGCCACGGTCAGTTCGACGACGCCAAGCCCGGCTCCGAAATGACCGCCGGTGATCGAGACCGCGTCGATCAGCTCGGTGCGCAACTCATCGGCGAGTTGGCGCAGATCCGACTCCGGCAGGCGCCGAAGATCGGCCGGTACATCGACCCGGTCGAGCAGCGGCGTCCGATTGGAGATCGGGCGAATCGGGTTTGGATCCAATGCTGCGCTCCTCACGTGCGGCGGCTGATTGCGAATCGCGCCGCCTCTCTTAAAAGTTCCGCTCTTCCCCCGAACAAATCAAGATGCGTGACCGCTTGGCGGATCAAGAGTTCGGCTTGAGCGCGGGCTCGCTCCACGCCGAGAATCGAGACAAAGGTCGCCTTGCCGGCCGCGGCGTCGGCGCCGACCGGCTTTCCGGTTTCTGCAGCGGAGCCTTCAACGTCTAGAAGATCATCGGCGATCTGAAAAGCAAGCCCGAGGTCGTGAGCGTAACCGCGCAACGCGGTTCGAGGCTCGGCCGACACTTTCGAAAGAATTGCCCCCGCCTCGCAAGCAAATGCGATCAGCGCACCGGTCTTCATCCGCTGCAGCCGCGTGATCGCGCCGATGTCGAGCGATTGCTGCTCGGCGATCAGGTCGATCATCTGACCGCCGACCATCCCGGCGGCGCCGGCCGCCGCAGCCAATGCTGCCACCAGTTCGCAGCGCACCGCCGGATCGCCATGCGTGTCCGGATGCGCCAAGGTCTCGAAGGCGGCCGTCAGCAAACCGTCACCGGCGAGCACCGCGGTCGCTTCGTCGAACTCCCTGTGGCAGGTCGGGCGACCACGCCGCAAATCGCTGTCGTCCATCGCCGGAAGATCGTCATGCACCAGCGAGTAGGCGTGAACCATTTCAATCGCCGCCGCCACCTGCAATCCGCTCTGACGGGCGACGCCGAAGAGACCCGCGCCGGCCAGCACTAAAAACGGCCGCAAGCGCTTGCCGGGCGCCAGCGCCGAGTAACGCATGGCCTGGTAAACACGCGCTTCGAGATCAGGCGGGACGCGCAATAGACGATCGAGCGCCGAATCGGTCCAGGTTGCCGCTAGCGCCAGCGCCTCCGAAAAGGGCAGAGCCTGCGGCCACAGCGTGTCAGTCAAGTCCGAGCGGCTCCGCCGAGATGGCGCCGTCAGGGCCGATCACGATTCGATCGACACGCTGTTGCGCTTCGTTGAGCTTGGTTTCGCAATGCTGTTTCAGCTGAGCCCCACGTTCGTAAGAGAGGATCGCCTCGTCGAGCTTGACCTGTCCCCCTTCAAGCCGCCGCACGATCTGCTCGAGTTCGGCAAGCGCCTCCTCAAAACTCATCGCCGCGATCTCGGCGGATCCCGGTGTTTCGGACATCGGTCTTCTTCGTCACAAAAAACGCGAGGACGATAGCTCATCCTGGCGGTGTACGAGAATGCAAATACGGCGTCTGTTGCAAAACCGCAACAGCTAAACCGACATCAGCACCCGGACGTGGGCGGCAGCGCTGGCCGCGAGCGCCGTCAGATCGTAACCGCCTTCAAGGGTCGAGACGACCCGCCCATCGGCGTGCCGATTGGCGACTTCCAGGAGCTTTTCGGTAACCCAGATGTAGTCAGCCTCGTCCAGCAGCAGCTGCGCCAAGGGGTCGCTGCGGTGTGCGTCAAACCCGGCAGAGATCAACAAAAGGTCGGGCCGGAACGCGTCGAGCGCCGGCAGTATCCGCCCGGTCATGGCAAGGCGGAACGGGCCGGATCCCGACATCGGACGCAGCGGCACGTTGACGATGTTGCCGACCCCGGTTTCGCTCGCCGAACCGGTGCCCGGATAAAGCGGAGACTGATGGGTTGAAGCATAGAACAGGTTGTCGTCGGCTTCGAACGCCGCCTGCGTGCCGTTTCCGTGATGAACGTCGAAATCAACGACAGCCACCCGGTCGAGCCCGTGAACCTCCCGCGCCCGCAGCGCGCCGATGGCTGCGTTGTTGAACAAGCAGAAGCCCATCGCCCGATCCGGCTCGGCATGATGCCCCGGCGGGCGCACCGCGCAAAAAGCGTTGTCGGCTTCCTTTGCCACCACCGCGTCGACGGCCGCACTAACCGCTCCCGCGGCGTGAAGCGCCGCCGTGCCCGAAGCCGGCGACAAAACGGTATCGGCGTCGATCGCAACGTGGCCGGATTTCGGAACGGCGCCCAAAAGGCGCTCGACCTGGCGCCGCGAGTGGACGCGCAGCACGTCGTCCAACGCCGCCTCCGGCGCTTCGCGTCGCTCTAGCCGGGCATATTGGGGACCGGAGAGGGCTGCCAGAACGGCACGCAACCGAGAGGGCGCCTCAGGGTGATAATCGCCCGGATCGTGCGCAAGACAGCTAGGGTGGGTATAGAGCAGGGTCGTCATCGGGAGACCTTACAACGGTGTCGCCGAGTGTCGCACACTCGCGCCGCCGCTATAATCGGAAATCGCTGATCCGATGCTTGCGGCAATGCTTGCGGCCGGTCAGCGTCGGAATATTGCGGCGCTTCCGAGTGCCGCCCAGCCGATCAGCAAGCTGATGCCGCCCAACGGCGTCACCCGGCCGAATTGCGGGATACCGGTCAGCGCCAGCGCAAACAGGCTGAAGCTGAACAAAAAGATGCCGATTACGAAACTCCACCCGGCGACGATCAGCAGCCCGCCGGGCCGGTCGCGGCGCTCGGCAATGGCCGCCAAGGCGACTAGCGCCGCGGCGTGGACCATGCCGTAAAGGCCGCCCGTGCGGAACAGTTCCGCGCCCTGCGCGCGACCCCCCGTGAGATGTGCGGCCGCGGCACCGCCCATGACCGCCAGAAATCCGCCGATCGCCGCGGCGGCGAGCCAAGCGCGGATCATCCGGACGCCACCTTTTCGACGAGGGCAGCGCGATAGAGAGCCAAGGTTTCGCGGGCGATGATTTCGTCGGCAAAACGGCTTACGACCAGCGCTCGTCCGGCATCCCCCATTGCCGCGCGGCGCGTCGGATCAGCGGCCAGCGCGGCGATGGCGTCGGCGAGCCCGCCGACATCGCGCGGCGGTACCAGGATTCCGTTCTCCCCGTGGCGGACCGCCTCGCGACAGCCTGGCACATCGCTCGCCACGATGGGACGCGCGCAGGCCGCCGCCTCCAGCAGAGCCTTGGGCACCCCTTCGCCATAGGTCGATGGTAACACTGCGATCGCGGCGCGGCGCCATACCGCGCGCACGTCAGCGACCGCACCGAGCCACGTGATGCCCGGTTCGCCGCCCAAGGCGGACAATGATGCGGCCGACAACGAGCCGCTATTGTCGGGGTCGGGCGGACCCGCCAGAACAAGTTCCACCGCCAGACCTTGCGCTCGCAGCCGGCGGACGGCGGCCACTGCATCGAGCACGCCCTTGTCGCGCAACATACGCGAGACGAGCGCGACGGTCACGGTGTCGCCGCCTGGCTGCGGCAATGGGTCAAAATGACGGATATCCACCCCCGATCCTCGAATCAGGGCGATCCGCCGCGGGTCGATACCCAACGCCGCCAGGGCGCCGCGATCTTCCGGATTCTGTACGATAATCCGTCCCCGGCTCCTGCGGGCGACAAGGCGCAAAGCGACACCAAGCACCGGTCGGCGCAGGCGACCAGCGAAACCAATCGACGAAAAGCCCGATCCCAGGCCCATGACCGAATCGATCGATACCGGCACGTCCGTCGCATTACGAAACGCGAGGCTGCGAGCGAGTCCGCCAAACAGCACCGGCTTCAACGCTATGTGATGAAGAATGTCGGGCTGCTCATCGCGGTACAGGCGGGAAATCGCGCGCACCGCCCGCACCGCCCCAATCAGTCCGTCTCCGCGGCGGCGCCAGAATATCGGACGCAGCCGGAAGCCCTCATCGCAGATCTGCCTGCCGTGGTTTCGTACCCGCGTGGCGACGATGACCTCGAACCCGTCGTCCCGCGCCGCCCGCGCGACCGGCAGCCGATGCGAGCAGAAATACCAATCTTCGGTGACGAGAAAGAGAAGCTTTGGCCGCCGCCGGACATCACCCTCATCGGTCGGCGGCGGCAAAGCGGAGAGAGATGTCGCGTCGGAGACAGTCACTCGGCAATAATCGGGAGCACAGTTGAACACCGGTCCCGGCGGTCTTGCCGCGAGACCTCTCCCTCTTTAATCCATTTGCCAACAGTCCGCCCGCGCAATCGGCCGCGGGCGCAACAGTGGGGAGCGGGCCTGGCACGCATTCTTGTCACCGGGGCGGCCGGCTTTGTCGGCCAAGGGTTGTGCTCCGAACTCGCCCGGCGCGGTCACGTCGTTGTCGGCGTCACACGTGGGCCGGAACAGTCGGTCGCAGGAATCGAGATGCGCCCAATCGGAGATATCGGCCCACAGACGGTGTGGGCGCATCATCTCGCTGGGGTCGAGATCGTGGTCCATCTCGCGACCCGGGCACATCGTCCGGCGACCGACGCAGCGGGCAAGGTCGAGGTCGAGGCCGCAGCGGCCCTGGCACGGGCCGCTGCCGAGGCGCGAGTGAGGCGCTTCGTCCTGATGAGCTCGCTGCGCGCTATGGGGGAGGCGACTCGGCCGGGGGCCCCGTTTCGCGTCGGCGATCCGCCCCGGCCCGCCGATCTCTACGGCCGCACCAAGCTCGCGATCGAGCAAGCGCTCCTGGCGGCGACACGACGATTTGGGCTCGAGCTTGTCATCCTGCGGCCGCCTCTGGTCTACGGGCCTGGGGCCAAGGGGAATCTGCGGACCTTGACGCGGGTGGTCGCAGCCGGGGTGCCGTTGCCTCTAGCCGGCGTCGACAATCGCCGCAGTTTGATCGGTCTCGACAATCTCGCCGATCTCACCGCGATTGCCTGCCTGCATCCGGCTGCGGACGGGCGGGTACTGCTGGCCCGTGACTCAGCCGATCTGTCCACGCCGGAACTGGTCCGTGCGTTGGCCGCCGGGCTTGGGCGCCCGGCGCACCTGTTCTCCGTTCCCTCGGGCTTCCTTGCCGCGTGTTCCGGTCTGCCGGTGCTCGGTCCGGTACTGTCGCGGCTAACCCTGTCGCTGCAAGCGGAGGACGACGAAACGCGAAGGATGCTCGGTTGGTGGCCGGCCGCCGCGACCGAAGCCGGGCTCGCCGCGATGGCGCGCGCTTACCGGCGATGACGGCGCCATGAATGCCGGCTGGGACCCGCTATCGGTCCGCTCGGTTGCCATCGCGCGAGCCGAACAACGCGGCAGACACTTATGTAAAAGCACCCGAACACCCCTGATTAAAACCGATGCTCGCACCAAATTGGTTGGCTGACAGCCTGAGTGTTTATGGGAGGGCGCCTTGCCGAGCTTTGATGTCGTCTCGCGGGTCGATCTTTCCGAGGTCGACAACGCCGTCGCCGGCATGATGCGTGAGATTGCCACTCGGTTCGACTTCAAGGGCAGCAAATGCGCGATCGAACGCAAGGACGGTCAGCTGGCCGTTCTTGCCGACGACGAGCTGAAGCTGAAGCAGATGCACGAGTTGCTCAAAGTGCATATGACACGGCGCAAGGTCGAAGCTGGGGCGCTCGAGTACAAAGCGCCGGAAAAGGCCTCGGGCAATGCCTTGCGGCAGACGATACTGGTGCGCCAAGGGGTCGGCGCCGAGCTTGCCCGGCAGCTTATCCGTGAAATCAAGGACAGCAAGCTCAAGGTGCAGGTTTCGATCCAGGGGGACGAACTGCGCGTCACCGGAAAAAAGCGCGACGATCTGCAAGGTGCGATAGCGGTATTTCGCGGGGTGAAGATCGAGCAGCCGCTGCAATATATCAATTTTCGCGAATAGGCACAGCGCCCGACCGGCCAAAGCTTGCCCGCATCCGACGCCAACGGCTATTTAGTTCGGCGTGCCTCGTCCCCTTCGTCTAGAGGCCTAGGACACCGCCCTCTCACGGCGGCAACACCGGTTCGAATCCGGTAGGGGACGCCAATAATACCAATATGTTAATCTCTGTCCGGCCAAGTCGCCCCAAAATTTTCCAAAAAGCTGCGGGCGGACCGGCTGCGAACAGGCCCGGATCTCGTGGGATGAATTGAACCCGGATCACGCGCGCCCCGCAGATGTAGTCGCGCGACCGCCGGCAATCGACTACGCGTAGAGTTAGTCCACCATTTTTAGCGGCCATTGGGGCTCCCCGGGGAAGTCCGAACGATTGACTCTACGGGATCGCGGCGGCGATCATTGGCCCGGTGGCAGATCGGTCGCGGCGAAGACCGGGATCCGCGAGGCTTCAACGAGCTGCTCGGTACGCCGGATCGCGGTCGGCATTCTGTTGCCGCGACGCACCGCGACCGCTAGTTTTACCCTACCAATCTGCGCGATGCGGCCCCCTCGGGAGAAGCGTTCATGACCGTTCTGATTATCGGCGGAACCGGGTTTATCGGTCGGCGGCTTATCCCCCTTCTGGCTCAGCGCGGTGAAGAGTCCGTGGTGATGGACATCAACCCGCATACCGCGAATTTCAGCGAGCTGACCAAAGTCAAGGTGCTCCGCGGCGACGTCAGTCAGTTTGACGACGTGATGGCGGTGATGACCGCGGTCAAACCCGACCGAGTTGTCAACCTCGCCTACTACATCAGCAGCGATCTGCCACCGCGCGTCGCGTTCAAGCTCAATATCCTCGGTATGGACAATTGCTTCGAGGCGGCGCGGCTTGCCGGGTGCAACCGGGTCGTCTACGCCAGTTCGGTGGCGGTCAGCGGCGAACAGAAATTCTACGGCGAGCGCATCGTCAATGAGGACGACTTAAAACACGGCCACGTGCAGTACGCGATGCACAAGATCTTCAACGAATGGCAGGCGCAAGATTACCGCGAAAAGCACGGCATGGAGATCACGACGATCCGCCCCGCCAATGTGACCGGGCCGGACAAGATCGTCGGATCGGTCGATCACGTCTTCTGCATCACCAATCCGGCGCGCGGCAAGCCGGTCAAGTTCCCCTACAAGGACACGATGCGAGCGCCAATCCATGTCGACGAGATCGCCGAAATCTTCGCCCGCGTGGTGATGAAGGACAAGCCGGCCCACGCGATCTACAACACCGGCGGCCACACGATCAGCCTGGGCGAACTGGCCGACATGGTGCGCGAATTTCTGCCGGATGCGCAGATCAGTTTTGACAACGAAACCGGCGGCCGCGAGCGGTCTGGCAATTTCATGATCGACAACAGCCGCGTGGTGAGGGAATTCAGCATGCAGTTCCGCCCCTACCGCGAGCGCGTCCTGCAGATCATAAACGAAGTGCGCACCGAAGAGGGCAAGCCGCCGATCACCGACCGCTAGGCTGAATCTAAACCCCCATCCGTCACCACTAACCTTCCCGTTACGGCAACGCCCGATCGTCGCCGTAAACCGCGAGATCGGGTGGATTCCGGACCTGCACCGAACCCGCTCGGGCGATAATGTTGCGCCAATTCCAGACCTTCCTGCCCCCTCCCCGGAACGGGCAGGTTCTACCTCAAGTCGTCATCGGCCGACGGGATAAGGCTCGCGAATTGCATCATCCGGACCCCACTGAGTTCGAAATAAGCGGGGTGTTCGGTAAGCGCTTCCGAGATCGCGAGCAGCCCGCCACGCGCCTGCAGAATAGCCGTGCCCTGCCGGGCTGCAAGCGCGTCGTCAAGATTGGCAAGTTTGGCAACCGCCGCCGCGCTGTTGCCTCCCGCCAGAGCCTTAAGCGCCTCGTCGAGACCCGAGCCAAGATCGAGACGGCGGCAAACGTTCCGCAGGCGGATGATCTCGCAACCGACCGCCAGCGCCGCCAGGAGCTCGGATCGCTGTAGCGGCGCGGCCGAATCCGGCAGGACGGAGAGTTGGCTATAGACGCGGCCCTCCCAGTCGTCCGATGTCCAGGAAATTTTGCCTGTCGCGAGGCGCCGGAGGTCCCGTAAAGTGAGACTGAGCAGCCGGCGGGCCCGCGATGCCGGAGGCCATAGCGGCAGTAAACGAAACGAGAGCGCCGCGCTACCCAATCCTGCGATCGCTGCCGCTGACGTATTATAGAATTGCTGAGTGTCGTAGCTCATTTGATTTGTCGGAGCGAGGAGAAAACAAAAGAACGCGGCAATGGCGGTAAACATTGGCGTACGCCACGACTGAGCCACCCCTGCGCCAGCAGGCACCAGGACAAGACCGAGCGCGAGGCTAAAACCGGCGAAGGTCGTCAATGTCGGCAGCAGCGCGAAGCCGATGATCGCCGCAAGAGCCGCGGTGAGAAAGGTGCCCACGGTGAAACTCATCGCGGCCGGATAAGCCTGATCGCCTCGCGTTCCGAACAGAATTGTCCCGATTGAGGCAAAGGTTATGGCGAAGGCGCCGTTCGGCCATGCGGTGACGACCCAGAACAGCTCGACAGCGCCAACCGCAACCAAGACGCGCGCTGCGTCGACCAGCGGGGGATGCCAGTTCGGCACATGCAGCCGAATGCCGATGCGGCGCGGAACCGGCCGAGCAAAATCCCCAACCAGGAGCGCCAGACCGTTGAGCGCCCACGAGACACCCGCCAGCACTTCGGCCGTCTGATCGGCA
Organism: uncultured Alphaproteobacteria bacterium; assembly: GCA_963821795.1. Taxonomy (GTDB): domain Bacteria; phylum Pseudomonadota; class Alphaproteobacteria; order ATCC43930; family CGMCC-115725; genus AP-15. Next base: position 153,358 of record CAWGFH010000014.1, on the reverse strand, counting down.
AGCAGCCGCAGCGAGGGTGTGTTCGCCGGCAGGGCGTTCAGCGCCGCTACACCTTGGTCATAAATACGGCGCAGACCGGCGGGGTTGGTGAGCCAGCCCGCCGGGTCTCGGCTCTCGATCCCAGGCCTCAGCTCGTTCGGTACGGCTTGCGACACGATCGCCGCCAGGCGTAACGCGTGTTCATGCGGCAACTGGGCAAGGTGAACCGCAATTATGCGCCAGCCGGCCAGCGCCTTGAGCAAACCGTTCACCGCTGCCCGCAACACAGGCGAATTCTGACGTAACTGGGAAGATTCTCCGATCGCCTCTTCGATGAACGAATCAAGTTCGACGACACGCCGGGCCAGCTCTTGCCGAACCGGCTGAGTCTGCGACACATCAGGCCCAGCCAGCGCCAAGGCGGTGGCGAACCGACCTATGATCTCGCTCGCGATGGATGCGATCCGGGTCGCCAGCCGGCGATCTGCGGCGCCGAAATCGGTTCCCGCGAGGATGATGCCGGCGGACACGATGCCAATGCAAATCTCGGTACAGCGGGTTACCGCCAACGTAAAAGCCTCGCCGTTCACGCCTCCGGCCACCCCGAGCTGGTTGCCCGCGATAATTGCTGCCGTAACCCCGGCGAGTTGCGCCGCAAGGGAAAGGAAATTGCGCAGTATTGCGGCGACAAGGGCGCAGGCGGCACCCCACAAAGCCAGGCTCGCGAGAAAAGCGATGCGGTCCTGCGGGAAACAGGCGGTCAGCACCACGATCGCTACCCCGCCGACGATCGTACCGATCATGCGATACCAGCCCTTGCGCAACGAAGCGCCGAGATGGGGCTGACAAACCAAAGCTGCGGTCGTTCCGGCCCAGTAGGGATTATCGAGCTCGAGCCAGAACGCGACGTAAAGCGAGAGGCACACCGAAACCCACAGCCGCAGGCCAAAGAGCAGCGGCGGGCCCACCGCTCTCATGGTATTCGCCATCAGAGCGGAGCGCGCTCGGTCAAGGGAGGTGCGCTGGTTGGACGCCATCCATCGTTCGGTTTAGGCGCGCCACGAACTTGAGCGATCCGGGTCGCGGCGAATCAGCAAACTCGCGCGGGCTTCGCCTCCCGGTCATGCGAGCGACCTTCGCCGGGATGGGCCGCTAGGAGGAAGATGCGTCCGCGGTTTGCGTCGTATCATCACGGGCAAGCGCGTGCGCCTTTGCTGTCCTCAGCCGGAGGGTAGGGCGTTTGCGAGTTCGCGACGCTCGTGCGAACTTGTCGGGGTTGTGCGCTCGATGTGCAAATAGCTCCCGGTTTGGTCTTGCCTAGCAAGGCATAGCAATGAAACCCGCGCCCTTCAATTACCAGGCTCCCGGCACCCTTCGCGCGGCAATCGACCTGCTTGCGTCGAACCCCGAAGCGGTCGTGATCGCCGGGGGACAAAGCCTGATGCCGCTTCTCGCCTTCCGCCTGGCGACCCCGAGCCTGCTGGTCGACCTGCGGCGGCTGACCGGGCTAGGCGATATTGCCGTGGATGATGACGGCTTCCGGCTCGGCGCGCTCGTACGCTGGTGCGACATCGAGGGAGATCAGCGGTTGGCGGCGGCGCATCCGCTATTGCACGCGGCCGTCGCGCATGTCGCGCATTACCAGATCCGCAACCGCGGCACTGTCGGGGGCAGTCTTGCCCATGCCGACCCGGCCGCCGAGTTGCCCGGAGTTGCGGTGACCTGCGAGGGCGATATCACCCTCTTCGGCCCGACCGGATCGCGCCGGGTGCGTGCCGGCGAATTTTTCACCGGGCCGCTCTCGACGCTCCGCCAGCCCGTTGAGATCATTACCGAACTGCACCTGCCGAAATGGCCGAGCGGCCGTCGCTGGGCCTTCCGAAAATATGCCCGGCGCGAGGGCGATTTCGCGCTCGCCGGTATCCTTCTTTTTTATGACGAGGACCAGCAAGGAGCGCTGAGCAACGCGCATGTCGGGGTGATCGGCGCCTGCCCGCGCCCGCATCGGCTGACCGGGGTTGAAACCCTACTGAACGGCCACACCATCGACGACGATCTGATCCGGCAGGCTGTGGGGACAGCTGCCGACGAGGTCGATCCGCCGGACGATTTGCACGCCGACGCCGCCTACCGTCGCGGCCTAGTGGCGACTCTGGTCGAGCGCGCCTTGCGGGCCGCAGCTCAGCAACGGAGTGTCTGATGCGGGTGAGTTTCCGGATCAACGGCGATGCCGCTACGGTCGACATCGAACCGCGCCTCCACCTCGCCGATTGCCTGCGCGAGGTGCTACGCCTGACTGGAACCCATCTCGGCTGCGAGCATGGCGCCTGCGGCGCGTGCACGGTCATCGTCGACGGCGCCGCGGTCCGCGCCTGTCTGATGCTGACGGTGCAGGCTGACGGCGCCAGCATCGTCACGGTCGAGGGCTTGTCGAGCGACGACGCGCTGAGCCCGCTGCAGACTGCCTTCCGCAAGCATCACGCCTTGCAATGCGGCTTCTGCACCCCCGGCATGTTGACGACAGCGCACGCGCTCTTAACCGAGGAGCCCGATGCGGACGCCGATCGCATCCGCTCCGCCCTGTCCGGCAATTTGTGCCGCTGCACCGGCTATATCCCGATCGTCGAGGCGGTGCTCGAGGCGCGCGCCGCCTACCGGAAGGCGGACAAGCCATGATCAGGACGAACCGGTATATCGGCAGCCCGGTCGAGCGGATCGAGGATCTGCGGTTTCTGCGCGGCCGCGGCCAGTTCGTCGGCGATTTGCAGCACGAAAGCATGCTGCATGCGGCAGTTCTGCGCAGCCCGGTTGCGCACGGCCTCGTCACTGCCATCGACGCCAGCGCTGCGCTTGCCATAAGAGGAGTGCGCGCCGTCATCACGGCAAAAGACATCGGCGTGGTGCCGCGCATCCCGCTGCGTCTCCTGCCCTTGCCCGGCACCGAGCGCTTTCTGCAGCCGGTGATTGCGGCCGACCGGGTGCGCTACGTCGGCGAGCCGCTGGCCGTCGTGCTGGCGGATAGCCCGGCGCTGGCCGAGGATGGGGTCGGCGCGATCACCCTCGAATTCGAAGAGTTGCCGCCCGTCCCGCATCGGCAGGCTTCCGGGCGAGGCGATATCCTGTTGTTCGAGGAAGCCGGCACCAACGACGCGATGATCTTTACCGGGGTCAAGGGCGATGCCGACGCGGCGTTTCGCGACGCCGACTACGTCAGGCGCGAGCGGTTCTCGGTCCAGCGCCATACGGCATTGCCGATGGAGCCGCGCGGCGTGCTGGCCGAATGGGATGCAGCACAGGGCCGGATGACGGTGCTGGGTGCGGCAAAGGTGCCATTCTTCAACCGTGATACCTTGGCGGCGATGCTGGGCCTGTCGCCGGCCCAGGTCGACCTGATCGAGAACGATGTCGGCGGCGGCTTTGGCGCCCGCGGCGAGTTCTACCCCGAGGACTTCCTGATTCCGTTCGCCGCGCGGCGTGTCGGCCGCCCGGTCCGCTGGCTCGAGGACCGGCGCGAGCATCTGACCGCGATGAACCATGCGCGCGAGGCGGATTGCGAGATCGAGATCGCCTGCCGCAGCGACGGCACGATCCTCGGCCTGCGCGGCGAGGTCTTTGTCGACCTCGGGGCCTATGTCCGCACCAATGGGTTGATCCAGCCGCGCACCCTGGCGCAATGCCTCACCGGCCCCTATCGCGTGCCGAATGTGCGGCTGACCTCGACGGCGCTGCTGACCAACAAGACCCCGTCCGGCACCTATCGCGCGCCCGGCCGCTACGAGGGCTCGTTCTTTTGCGAGCGGCTGATCGAACTGGCGGCGCGCGAGCTGGGAATCGACAGTGCCGAGATGCGGCGGCGCAACCTGATCGGCGCCGGCGAGATGCCGTACCGGCTGCCCCGGCTGGAGCCGGTCGGTCCGGCCGGTGATACCGAGTGCGATAGCGGCGACTATCGCGAAGCTCTCGAACGCTGTCTCGTCGAGTTCGGTTGGGACGAAAAACTGGCGCTGCAAGGCCGCGAGATCGACGGACGCTACCACGGCATTGCTGTCGCCTGCTTTATCGAGGGCGGCGGGGCTGGTCCGAAGGAGACGGCGCGGCTCGAGCTCGAGGCGGATAGCACGGTGTCGGTCTATGTCGGCTCGACTGCCGTCGGGCAGGGCCTCGAAACGGTGATGGCGCAGATCGCGGCGGACACGCTCGGCCTGCCGATCGGGCAGGTGCGGGTCTTGCACGGCTCGACGCCGTTGCTCGACGAGGGCTACGGCGCGTTCGCGTCACGCTCGACGGTGCTCGGCGGGTCGGCGGTGTTCGAGGCGGCGAATGCCCTGCTCGCCAAGATCCGCGCCGCCGCCGGCGCGCGGCTCGGCTGTGCCGCCGAACAGGTCGAACTGGCGGATGGATGGGCTCGTGCTCCCGACGGGCGCGCGCTCGCCTTCGCCGAGTTCGCAGCCGAGGGCCTGCGGGTAACAACGGCATTCGGTAACGACAACCGGCTGACCTATACCTACGGATCGGCTGCGGCGCATGTCGCGGTCGACCCGGGGACTGGCGATGTCGAGTTGCTCGACTGTCTCGTCGTCGAGGATGTCGGCCGCATCGTCAATCCATTGACTCTGCACGGACAGGCGATAGGCGGCATTGTCCAGGGGCTGGGCGGCGCTTTCCTGGAGCACCTCGTCTATGACGAAAACGGCCAGTTGCTGGCCGGCAACCTCGCCGACTACTTGATTCCGACAGCGACCGATTTTCCAAAGATCCGCGCGATCGCGCTCGAAAATCATCCCTCTCCTAGCAACCCGCTCGGGGTCAAAGGCGCCGGCGAGGGGCCGATCATCCCGATCGGCGGCCTGATGGCCAACGCCGTCGCCAATGCTCTGGCCTCGTTCGGAGCGATGCCCAACCAGTTGCCGCTCTCGCCCGCCCGCGTCTGGCACATGAGTTCGGGAAAGCAATCGACCGAAAGTTTTGAATGACCATCAAATCCATCCGCGCCGCGCATGCTTTGTCGACGTAGACCCTCCAATTGTTGCGCGCGAGTGCCGCCCACACTCTCCCGCCACGCGGCAAGCGGGATGGGTGTGGGCTGCATCGGACTTCCCCCTGGCAAACAAGACGAGTGCAAGGGATCTTCGCCGGCGTGACTGTTTGGTGCGCCCTTGTCAGGTCGCGGGAACCCAAGCCGTCTTCTCCTTGTCGAAGGTAAGGCCAGGCGCCGATTTGAGCGCGTCCTTGGTCGTATCGAGGGTCAGGTACCAGGCGCCGTCTTTCATTTCCGCATGCACGGCGTTGAACGCCACGGCGACGTCTTTCTCCCCTGCACCGAGGAAGCCGCCGACGCCAATGATCAGACCGCTGATCTGGCCGCGGTCGTTCACGATAACGTCATCGACGGTACCGATCTTGTCCTTCGCGGGATCATAGACACTCTGCTTGTAGAATCGGGTTACCGTTTTACCCGGTGGCGGCGAAGACATAAGGGCCATCGTCTGGGCGACAGCAAACCCAGCCGCTCCGAGAAGAATGGCGGCTGCCAGTAGAGTTTTCTTCATGGCGTCTTCCTCTGATACGTTTTCGAGGAGTAAACGCCGTAATAAGCTGAAGGTTTCTTAATCATTGGCCTCCGCGCGTAGAACGTGTCGCAAAGGGGCGCCGGAACGGCGGAACTCGGCTGGTTTGCGAGGTCGGGATCCCTCCGGTTATGGATAAATTCCGCCGGCCCGACCGCGCACGCTGTGGCTCGCGCCGCCTTTTCGCGTTCCACTGCCGGCGGCGCTCGACAACAACCTCGCCATGCACTCCAACGACTCCTTTTGGATTGGCCAGAAGGACCAAGCTTCCTTCAGAATTTCGCTTTCAACGACGCCCAGCAGGACGGTTCAGACCGGACGCTTACGCGGTGACTAAGCGGGCGGCCCAGTCGCATTTCGTTCGGTTTCTCATCTGAGTGCGCGGTTTGAGGCGGCTCCGGCCGCATGGCCCTAAGTTACTCGCGGTGCTCGAACAAGTTAGAATGCCGATCAAGCTCCCTATGCCGCCGCTTTAAGGAGGAAGGTTTCCATGTCTGGCATAACCCCCTGCCTCTGGTTTGACGGCAATGCCGAAGAGGCCGCCAAATTCTATACGTCGCTATTCCCTAACAGCCGTGTCGATGCGGTCCACCGCGCCCCGGGAGACTACCCGTCTGGCAAGGCAGGCGAGGTGTTGCTGGTCGAGTTCACATTGATGGGACAGCCGTTTACCGGCCTGAACGGCGGACCACAATTCCGGTTCAATGAGGCGATCTCGTTCCAGATACCCGTGGAGACCCAGGCCGAGGCCGATCGCTTCGCCGACGCGCTCTCCGCGATCCCCGAGGCAGAGCAATGCGGCTGGGTGAAAGACCGCTTCGGCGTGTCGTGGCAGATCGTTCCCCGCCAGCTTATCAGGCTGATCGGCGATGCCGACCGCACTCGCGCAAGGCGGGCCTTCGAGGCGATGGCGCAAATGAAGCGTATCGACATCGCCGCAATCGAGCGCGCCGCCGACGGCGCCTCCCCAAACACCTAGTGGTGAGAATCTGACATTTGGTACCCTCGCGATACCCTCGAAACCCGCGCAAACGCAGACTTGTTCACGGTACCATCCGTAGCGTTCGTACCACTAGGCACGCGACTAAACACCGGGTTTGCACGCTAACGCGTCGGGTAGTCCGACAGCGGGACACCCGAGATGCGACCGCATTCTGCCAGGAATTGCTCCTGGACCTCGATGTCGTTCGCGACCGGGTTCGGCTCACGAAGACGCTGGTGATGGAAATAGTTGCCCGTCGATCGCGCCAACTCGTCTTCGCTGGTCGCGAGCCAAGCCTGTGTTACACACCCCTGGTGCAGATCATCCGGGGCTGAGGGTCCACCCATCTTGGTCGCCACCCATCCGGGTTCCAATGCGTTGGATCGGACACCCTTCCAGCGCCGGGCGATGGCAAAGGCGAGCAACACGTCGCACAGCTTGCTCTCGGCGTAAGCGGAAGCACCGTTCCAGGGTCGCTTGGTCCACAGCAAATCGTCCATCCGCAGTCTCGCGCCGCGATGCATGCCGGAGCTGAGATAGACCAGTCGCTCAGGCCTTCGGATCAGGACCGTCAGAATGTAGGGCGCCAATGCATTGACCGCGAAGACGCTGGGGATCCCGTGTTCGGTTTCTCTCCGTCGCGGCTCGCGATACCCAATACCCGCATTGTGAATGACCGCATCGAAATAACCGAGCTTGTTGACCTCCCCGGCCACGGACCTGATCCCGGCGACGGTCGAGAGATCGCCGGTGACAACCCCCTCGGCGCCAGGCGCACCCGCAAGGGCATCGCGGCCGCGAGCGTCATTTCGTCCATGCACAACGACCCGATTGCCCTGCTCGATCAGGACGTTGGCCGCCATCAGCCCGAGACCGTCCGATGATCCGGTAATGAACACACGTGCCATCTGTTCCGCGCTTTCCAATGCGACAATGAGAATCCGACGGAGATCGAATTAAAGCGATCTAATCTCGCTTCACCGCCTGCGCACCGCCTCCGCCATCCGCGTAACAATCTGGCTCAGTATCGGCGCCGGCGTCGCGAAATTGAGCCGCGCGAACCCGGCGTAATCCGCGCCAAAAGTCTCGCCGAAATTCAGCCCAACCCTGGCCTGATCCAGAAAGAACTGCCCGGCCGGGCACGGCAATTCCAATGCCCGGCAATCGAGCCAGGCCAGATACGTCGCCTCCGGCACCCGCATCGTCACGCCCGGAAGCTCGGCGGCGAGCGTCGCCGCCAGCCAATCGCGGTTCGCCCGCAACTGCGCGAGGATCTCCTCCAGCCACGGCTGCCCGTCATCCCATGCCGCGACCGTGGCATCGACCCCGGTCACCCCAGGCGAGCCAAGCAACCGCGACGGGATGCGCTTCTCAAACCCCTCCTTCAGCGCGGGCGAGCCAAAATGCATGACCGCGCAGCGCAGAGCCGGGATGTTGAAACTCTTGGTCGCCGAGGTGATGGTGATGGTGCGGGCTGCGATCTCCGGATGCAGCGACGCGAGCGGGATATGCGTCCTGCCAGGATAGACGATGTCCGCGTGGATCTCGTCGGACACCACCACCAGATCATGCCGGATGGCGAAATCCGCCACCTCCTCCAGTTCCGCCCTGGTGAAGGCGCGCCCGGTGGGATTCTGCGGATGGCAGAAGATCAGCATGCGCAGGCGCGGATCACGGGCTGCCTGATAGGCGCCCAAATCCAGCACCCACCGCATGCCGTCATCGCGCATCGGGTTGGCGATCAGGCGACGCCCCGTATCCTCGATGGCGCGCATGAAGGGCGGGTAGGAGGGAAGCTGCAACAGGATTGCCTCGCCCGGTTCGCTGAACGCCATAACCGAGGAGAAGCTGGCCTGCACCAGATCGCCGATCGCGATCGTGTCGGCGGGATCGGTGTGCCAGCCAAAGCGCCGCTCCATGCGGCGGACGAAGGCCGCGGCCAGCACGCCGTCGCGCGCGGCATAGCCGTATTCCTGGTCTCGCGTCAGGCGGGCGAGCGCGGCGGTGATCGAGGGCGCGACGCCGAAATCCATGTCCGCGACCCAGGCCGGCAGTACGTCCGGCGGAAACTTGTGCCATTTGTTCGTACGGCGCGCCCGCAACCTGGCCATGTCGAAATCGGTCGCTTCAGTCGTTGTCATGCATCTTCTCTCCGCTGGCGTCGTCCCTCGGGCGACGGGGACCAGCGGATTTATCACGTGGCCGCGACGCCGACACCACATCCGGACTCGACTGTAGAAAACCGCTCTCTCGGTGCGGCGCGGGCGAGCACGGCCCTCGAATGAGTTGTGTCTTCTATCGAAGACAATCGATTTTGATTGAGACGATTGGGCGCACCCCTTAGTATATTGGTGCCTGTCTGCAGCGGATTGAACTGGACCTGGGTGATTGATGAATCGGAGGAGTTGTGCCGACGCGCGTTGCCCTTGATGACACCCGGATGCGACCTGCGCCACCCAGGCGCTCGTCCTCAGTCGCGCAGATCGGTCCGCTCGGAAAGCCGGTCGGCGCTGTCGTCGCCGCCGGGAAAGTTCTGCGGGCACTGCACGGGTCGGAGCGCCCGCTCAACGCGAGTGAGGTCGCCCGCGCCGCGGGCCTGCATCGCGGGACGGCGTACAATATCCTGCGGACACTGCAGGCCGAGGGTTTTGTCGGCTATGACGAGGCGACCCGCACCTACACTGTAAGTTTGCGCATCCTCGAGCTCGCTTATGGGGTTTTGCGGCGCAGCGGCTTGATCGACATAGCGAGACCGCTGATGCAGGCGGTCTCTGATGCCCACGGCGTGTCGGTCTACCTGTCCAAGGTGCTAGGACCTTCCTCACTGCTGTTGCTGGATTGGATCGGCGTCGGCTTGCGTCCGGACCCGCATGTCACGGTCGGGCGGGAGTATCCCGGTCCGATCGGCGCGTCGGGCGTCATCATCGCCGCCTTCGGTAACCGCAGCGAAGAGGAACTCGAAGCGGCGCTTTCGCAGGTGGACTGGTACGAGAAGCCCTCCTTCCCCGATTTCCTGGCACGCGTCAAAGGAGCCAGACAGTCCGGCTTCGCGGTAGATCGAGGCACCATGTTCCGCGGCGTTACGCTGGTGTCGGTGCCGGTTCTATCGCCGTCCTGGGAGCTGTTGCTGATCCTGACGGCGGCGGGCCATTCACATGATCTGGACGACGAAGCCGTGGGGGCACTGAGCCGCGCGATACGATCCGCAGCCGGGCGCCTCTCGGACAGTCTGCCGTTGCTGCGGCTCGGATAACCGCCTTGCTCGGGCGGGTTCGCCCGCACTACGTGGTCGGCATTCAAGGGAGCACGACATGGTTGCGTTACATGCGGTCCCACAAGAAACCCGGATCGATGCAAGCCGCGAATTCGACGCTGTCGTCATCGGCGCCGGGGTTTCCGGCCTCTACCAGCTCTACAAACTGCGGGAGCTCGGCCTCAAGGTGCGGGTATTCGAAGCCGGTACCGGTGTCGGCGGTACCTGGTATTGGAACCGCTACCCGGGAGCGCGTTTCGATTCCGAAAGTTGGACCTACGGCTATTCTTTCTCACAGGAACTGCTGGACGAATGGGACTGGGAGGAGCATTTCGCCGCTCAGCCGGAGACCGAACGCTATCTGAATTACGTCGCGGACAAGTACGATCTGCGCCGAGACATCCAATTCAAGAGCCGGGTGACCGCCGCGCATTATCAGGACGACACGCGCAGCTGGGACATCATCCTGGAAGACGGTCGGCGATACGCGGCCCGCCTGCTGGTCACCGCGGTCGGGGTATTGTCGGCGGCGACTTTGCCGAACATCCCTGGGGTCAAGAGTTTTCAGGGCTCATCGTTCCACACCCATTACTGGCCGAAGGAGCCGGTCAGCTTTGTCGGCAAGCGGGTCGCGGTTATCGGCACCGGCGCCACGGGCATCCAGACGATCACCGAAGTAGCGAAGACGGTCGAGCACCTGACCGTGTTCCAGCGCACGCCGCAATGGGCCGCGCCTCTCCACAATGCGAAGATCACCGAGGAGGAGATGGCCCATATCCGGGAGAACTACACCGATATTTTCGCGCGCTGCCAGGAGACTTTCGGCTGCTTCATCCACGCGGCCGACCCACGCTCGGCGCTCGAGGTGACCGAAGAAGAGCGCGAAGCCTTCTGGGAAAAGCTCTATGGCGAGCCGGGCTTCGGCATCTGGATGGGCAATTTCCGCGACATCCTGGTCGACCGCCAGGCCAACCGGCTGATCTCTGATTTTGTCGCCCGCAAAACGCGCGAACGGGTCAAGGATCCGATTGTGGCCGAGAAACTGGTCCCGAAGACCTACGGCTTCGGCACGCGCCGGGTGCCGCTCGAAAGCGGCTATTTCGAGGTCTACAACCAACCCAACGTCGAGCTCGTCGATCTCACCGAAACGCCGATCGAGCGCGTCACCCCAACCGGCATTAAGACGAGCGCGCGCGACTACGAATTCGACATGATCATCTACGCGACCGGGTTCGACGCGATCACCGGCGCCTTCGACCGCATCGACATCCGCGGGCTGAATGGCGCGACGCTTAAAGACAAATGGAAGGACGGGCCGCAGACCTATCTCGGCATCCTGGTCGACGGCTTCCCCAACATGCTGATGGTGATGGGACCGCATGCCGGCCTCGGAAATTTCCCGCGCGCCGCCGAATACAGCGCCGACTGGGTCACCGGGCTGATCCGTTTTGCCCGCGACCGGGGCCTAACCCGCATCGAGGCCACTGCGGCGGGCTCCGCCGCCTGGACAGATCACGTCATCGAGGCGAGCGAGGGGTTGCTGTTCACCGAAGTAGATTCATGGATGACCGGCATCAACCGTAACGTCGAGGGCAAGCAGATCCGCCGGATCATGCGCTACAGCGGCGGCCACCCCAAGTTCCGCGAGCGCTGCGAGGCTGCGGCCGCGGACGGGTACCGGGAACTGGCGCTGGCATAATGCGATAAGGCGAATGACGGAGGGCGCGATGGATGTCGGCATGATGATGGTGTTTGCCAGCTACGGTTGGGACGACTGCTCCGACCAGCGCGTGTGGGACGAGGAAATCCGCCTCGCACGGCTTGCAGCCGATCTGGGTTTCGACTGTCTGTGGTCGGCCGAACATCACTTCAACGACTACTCGTTCGTGCCCGACAACCTCCAGCTGATGTCGTATCTCACCGCGGCTTGCCCCAACATCGACCTGGGGACGGCCGCCGTCATCATTCCCTGGCATGATCCGTTGCGCGTGGCTGAGCAGGCGGCGGTGCTCGACCTCTTGAGCAAAGGCCGGCTGCGCCTCGGGCTTGGCCGAGGGCTGGCGCGGCGCGAGTTCGCCGCCTTCCGCATGAGCATGGACGAGTCGCGCGAGCGCTTTGACGAAGCGGCGCCGATGATCGTCAACGCGCTGAGGACCGGGTTCATCGAGGGCGACGGCAAATTTTACCGGCAGCCACGCATCGAGATCCGCCCACGGCCGCAGCATTCGTTCGACGGACGTATCTATGCAGTGGCCTCGAGCGAGGATTCTGTCGTTTCCGCGGCCAAGCTCGGCGCGCATATGGTCATGTTCGCCGACCGCCCGTGGGAGCTGCGCCTTCCCGTGATCGAGCGCGGGCGCGAACTGCACCGCCAATTTCACGGCACGCCGGCGCCGCACGTCATGCTGACCGAATTTGTCGTCTGCGGCCCGGACATCGCCGCGTGCGAGGAAGAGGCGCGGCAATACCAGGGCAAGTTCGTCGAGAGCAATTTCTACCACTACGAATTCCTCGGCGAGCACTTCAAGACCGTAAAGGGCTACGACGCTTATCAGCAAAAGGCCGAGATCGCCCGCAAAGGCGGCCTCGAAGGCGCAGTGGCCGGCTTTATGAAGGCGGCGAGCTGGGGGACGCCCGACAAGATCCTGCGTGGGCTCGAAGAGCGCCTGAGGCTTCTTGGCGATTTCGAGCTCAACGTCGCGTTCCGCTTCGGCGGCACGCCGTACGAAGTCTGCGAGCGCAGCCTGAGACTGTTCGCCAAGGAAGTGCTGCCGGTTCTCAAGACCCAGCTTCCGGCGGCCAAGGTTCGCGCCGCAGCCGAATAGCCCGATTTGCTGGGAGACCGAGATGTCGGCGGACACCCCCGAACACGATAGATTTGACGCAATTATCATCGGCGCCGGCGTCGGCGGCCTCTACGCAATCTATCGGCTGCGCAAGCTCGGGCTCAAGGTGCGCGCCTTCGAGGCCGGTGACGGAGTCGGCGGCACCTGGTACTGGAACCGCTATCCGGGATGCCGCTGCGACGTGGAGAGCCTGGAGTATTCGTACTCCTTCTCCAACGAGCTGCAGCAGGAATGGCATTGGCCCGAGCGCTACGGCACGCAGCCCGAAATCCTCCGCTACATCAACCATGTCGCCGACCGCTTCGACTTGCGGCGGGAGATCGTGTTCAAAACTCGGGTCAAAGAGGCTGTTTTCGACGGCGCGACCGACACGTGGACGGTCAAGACCGACACCGGCAACACCGCGACCGCGCGCTACTGCATTATGGCGACGGGTAATCTGTCGACACCGCGCAAACCGAATATCGCCGGTTTGGAGAACTTTGCGGGCAAGTGGTACCACACCGGCCTGTGGCCCCATGAAGGGGTCGACTTCACCGGTCTGCGCGTTGGGGTGATTGGCACCGGCTCGTCGGGCGTCCAATCGATCCCGATCATCGCAAAGCAGGCGAAGCACACTTATGTCTTTCAGCGCACAGCCAATTTCAGCCTGCCCGCGCGCAACGTGCCGATGCCTCCGGATAAGGAACGCGCGCACAAAGCCGACTATCCCGCGCGCCGCCGCGCCGCCTACGACACGCCGTTCGGGATCGCCGGATATCCCCCGCCGGTGAAATCGGCAATCGAGACGAGCGAAGCGGAGCGGCAGCGCGCCTATGAGGCGAAATGGGCCGAGGGCGGCAGCATCAGCTTCCTCTATTCCTACACGGACCTGCTGCTCAACAAGGAATCCAACGACACCGCCTCGGAATTCGTCCGCCGGAAAATCCGCGACACGGTCAGGGACCCCAAGACGGCCGAGCTTTTGTGCCCCAGCGACCACCCGATCGGAACCAAGCGGCTGATCCTCGATACCGAGTATTACGAGACCTACAACCGCGACAACGTCACTTTGGTCGATATCAGGAGCAAGCCGATCCAGGAGATCACGCCGAACGGGCTGCGCACCGAAGACGCCGAGTACGCGCTCGACGCGATCGTCTTCGCCACCGGCTTCGACGCGATGACCGGCGCAATGAAGGAAATCGACATCCACACCGACGCGGGACTGTCGATCCGGGAAAAGTGGCAAGACGGTCCGCGGACCTATCTCGGCCTGATGATGGCCGGCTTCCCGAACCTGTTCATGATCACCGGCCCGCAGAGCCCCGGCGTCAAAAGCCAGATGATCCTAGCGTGCGAGCAACACGTGGATTGGATCGCGGACTGCATCCAATACCTGCGTGATCGCGGCCTCGTCCGCATCGAGGCGGAGCAGGAGACCGAGGACGCCTGGGTGCGGCACAACAACGAAGTGGCCGAGCGCACCCTCTATCCATTGGCCAACTCGTGGTATGTCGGCGCGAATATCCCCGGGAAGCCGCGCGTCTTCATGCCCTATGTTGGCGGGGTCACCGCGTACAAGAAGAAATGTGACGAGGTCGCGGCTGAAGGTTACCGGGGCTTTCGCTTCGGCTCGGGTCTCAGTGACCAGCGGGCGGCGGCAAACTGATCGAGCGCGACCACTATCACGCCGAATGCGCCACCGAAATTAGGCGCCGGCCGAGCCGACCGCTCTTCGGCGTCGCAAAATCCCGCCTCAACGCCGCTCAGGCGTTCTTTACCGAGGACTTCGGAGCATCTGCTGGAGCTTTTGACCCAGGGCTTCTACGGTGAAGGGCTTCGCCAGTAACTCGACGCCGGCGTCGAGCGTCCCGTTATGCACAATCGCGTTTCGTGCATATCCGGTTGTATACAAGACTTTGAGATCTGGGATGCGTTGCTTCGCCGCGTCCGCGAGGCGTCGCCCGTTAATGCTAGGCAACCCGACATCGGTGAACAGCAAAGCCGTCTCGGGATGCGTTTCGAGGATCGTTAGAGCCGCGTCGGCATCCTCCGCTTCAAGGGCTCGGTATCCGAGCGAAACGAGGGCGTCGGTGCTGAACCGGCGCACATCTTCATTATCCTCGACGACCAGTACGGTTTCCGCCAGCGGCGTCGACGCGAGCTCCTGCCCGTCCCTGCTCGGCGGCATTTCGCCCGGCGTCAGCGAGCGCGGTAGATAGATCTTGATCGTCGTACCCTGGCCAATCTCGCTGTACAGTTCGACGTGCCCTCCAGATTGCTTGACAAATCCGTGCACTTGGCTCAGCCCCAACCCCGTACCCTTCCCTTCGGGCTTGGTCGTAAAAAACGGTTCGAAAGCACGGGCCAAGGTGTCGCCGGACATGCCCTCTCCGGTGTCGCTCACCGCTATCATCACATATTGCCCGGATTTTACTTCAGTACGGATAGCGGCGTAGTGATCGTCGAGATAGGTATTACCGGTCTCGATAGTCAGTTTTCCGCCTCCCGGCATCGCGTCGCGGGCGTTGACCGCCAGGTTTAGAATAGCGCTCTCCAACTGACTGGGGTCGACGTTGGTGCGCCACAATCCCGCGGCCAGCACGGTCTCGACGATGGCGGTTTCGCCCAATGTGCGATGAAGCAGCTCTGACATCGAGCTCACCAGCTTGTTGACGTCGACGATTTGGGGCTCCAGCGGCTGCCGCCGAGAAAAAGCCAACAGGCGGCTTGTCAATTCCGCGGCTCGCTCCGCGGCTCGTTGCGCGCCGGCCAGCAGCCGCGATGCCCTCTCCGGATCCGCCGCACCGGACCCTCTCTGGATCAGTTCGATATTACCCAATATCGCCGTCAGGTTATTGTTGAAGTCATGGGCTATTCCTCCCGTCAACTGGCCGAGCGCCTCCATCTTTTGCAATTGCGCCAGCGCCGACCGACTCTTCTCGAGAGCCAGTTCGCTGTCGCGCCGCTCGGTAATGTCCCTCGTAATTTTGGCGAAGCCGCGCAGGCTGCCGTCATCGCCGTGCAGCGCGGTGATCACGACGTTCGCCCAGAAGCGGGAACCGTCCTTGCGCAGCCGCCAACCTTCGGCCTCCACCCGCCCCTCCCGGGCCGCGGTCTCCAGCAGTTGGTCGGGGACCCCGGCGCTGGCGTCTCCCGGCGAGTAGAACCGCGATATATGACTGCCCAGGATTTCGGTGGCGGCATACCCCTTGATGCGCTGTGCGCCCTCGTTCCAGCTGACGATCAGCCCGCGCGGATCGAGCATCAGGATCGCGTAATCCGTAACTCCGGACACGAGCAGCCGGAAGCGCTCTTCGCTTTGCGCCAGGGATGCCTCGGCTCGTTTGGTATGCCGCCACGAACGGACCAGCAGGCCGCCACCGAGCAACATCACCGACAGCGCCAGACCCGAGGCGACAAGGTTCGAAACCGCGCTGCTGCGCGCTGCAGCGACGAGACGATCCTGCCGCTGGTGCAGCCGAATGTTCTCGCCGGCGATCAGCGCGTCGATTTCGGAGGTGATCTTGAGCATCGCATCCAGACCGAAATTGCTTTGCACGATCCGGCGTGCCGCGTCGAAGCCCTGATCGCGCCGGACCCCGACCGTCCGCTGCATTTCCTCCAGTTTGTAGGCGACCTGCTTGTCGATGATGCCGACGCGGTCGAGTTGCTCGGGTTCGTCCGCGGTGAGCTGGCGCAGCTCTTTGAGTCTCGCGGGCGCTTCTTTGATCCCGGCAAAGTACGATCGCAGATAGTCGTCGTCGCCGGTGATCAGAAATCCTCGCTGACCCCGCTCTGCGTCCTGCATCGCATGATCGAGACCGCGCGCCGCGTCGATCACCTCGAAAGTATGGGCGACCTCCGCTTGGCTGCGCTGTAG
This sequence comes from uncultured Alphaproteobacteria bacterium, assembly GCA_963821795.1. GTDB lineage: Bacteria > Pseudomonadota > Alphaproteobacteria > ATCC43930 > CGMCC-115725 > AP-15. The sequence continues at coordinate 136,866 of CAWGFH010000014.1, read as the reverse complement.
ATTCGGAACAATGCTGAATGCGTTATAGACCTCGATGCCAAGCAAAACGAGGGACGGAACAATAATCAAAATCAGGCTGCGAAACGGCTCCGAGAAGAATCGGAAGCCCTTGCCCGATTGCTGCGTCTGCTGGCCATCCCACCCCTGCGGCGAGACCTCAGCCGCCGCCGATCCACCTGGATCCGCCATCCAATGATTCCTGTTCGAACCGAAGCGGGTTGTAGCAGGTGGGCTGCCGATCGCAGAATCGCCGGGGAGTCACCGCCTGCGCAGTTAGGCCAACAGGGGCAGAGCTGTAGCCGCTTACGGCATCACACAGACCATCCACGATACGCCAAAGCGGTCGGCGACCATACCGAAACGCGGGGAAAAGAACGTCTTGGCCAACGGCATCTGCACCTCGCCGCCGCCGGCCAGACGGGCGAACAGCCGCTCGGCCTCGGCTTCGGTAGATACGGTGAGCGACACCGCAAAGCCCCGGAAGCTAGGCTGCCCCTGGCATCGGCCGTCAGAAGCCAGCACCGTGGCATCGCCAATACGGAGGCTCGCATGCATGACCTTATCTCCCGAGCCGGGCGGGACCATGCTTTGCTGCTGCGGCTCGGGCCCCTCCCTGAAGCGCATCAGCATCGTCACCTCGGCGCCAAGGACACTGCGGTAGAATTCGATCGCCTCCTCGCAGCGGCCGTCAAAGAACAAGTAAGGTTGGACTTGCATGACCTTTCCTTTTGGGACTGGGTCAACGATTCGTCGACGACACCGATATCTTGGACCACCTGGCGCCGGCACCGAATCCGGTTGCCGATGCCTGCACTACTCTCCCGAGGTCATCGAGACTCACGGGCGTCATCGCGAGCTTGGCGTAATTCCCGGGTCCTCTTAAGGCTTCAGCGTATCGAGCGAGGGGAGCCGGTGGCGGTCAGCCGGGTCGTCCCACCCGGTGAATTTGGGGCGCCGTTTTTCGGCGAACGCGGCCCGCGATTCGAGCAGATCGCTTTTGGCGCCGTGTTCGTGCAACGCCGCTGCCAGCCGCTGCAACTCCGGTCCCGGGGCTGGTCTAATCTGGCGCATCATATGGACGGTGTTGACCCGAGAGGCGGGCGGCAGGGTCATCAAGTGCTCCGCCATCGCCAGCGCGCTCGGCATCAATTCCTCAGCCGTCGTCAGCCGGTTGAGAAAACCGATTTCGTAAAAGCGCTCGGCGGTAAAGCGAAAGCCGAGCGCCATTTCCATGGCGATCGGATAGGGCAGGTTGGCGATATACCCATGATTGTAGCCGCCCAGCAGCCACCGTTTCGCCTCGGAGACCTCGAACACCGCCTCGCGCACCGCGACGCGCAAATCGGTGCGCTCGACCAGCATGAAGCCGCCACCCATCGCGTAGCCGTTGACCGCCGCGATAACCGGCTTTTCGAGGGCTCCGGACATGAACGGATCTTCGATGTCCGGCCGGGTTCCGCCGGGCCGTCCCGCGGCGAGCGACTCCTTCATATCCTCGCCGGCGCAGAAACCGCGGCCGGTGCCAGTGAAGATTGCGACTTCGAGTTCGTCGCTGCGGCGGAACTCGGTCCAGACCTCGGCGAGCCGGGTGCGCATCTCATGGTTGAGCGCATTCAGCCGCTCTGGCCGGTTCATCCGCACCACGAGTATTTGTCCATGACGTTCGGTCTCGACGACGGCCATGTCACCTCTCCCAACCACTGGCCCCTACCGGCCTGCGCGAAGCTACCACAGCCGCCCGCCGCTGCGCGTGCCGCAATGACAATCCTGCCGCGATCTGCTGAACTGGCCATTGGCAATTCGCGAAACCGGCAGTCGGGGCGCTCCAAGATGGGACAGCAGATCGAGCATTTGGCGCAATTTGTCGCGAATACCCGCTGGGACGATATCCCCCAGGCGGTGCAACAGCATGCGAAGCTGGTACTGCTCGACACCTTGGGGGTCATTCTGGCCGGCGGCGAGCGCCCGGAGGTGCGGCAATTGGGCGAACGGCTCGCAGCGACTGCGGGCAGTGGGGCCACGGTCTATGCTCGCGGCTGGCCGATCCAGGATCCGCGGACCGCTGCCTTGCTGAACGGCATAGCCGGCCGCTCGATAGAGCTGTGCGAAGGGCTGCGTTTTGTATCGGGGCAGGCGGCGATGCAGGTCCTGCCCGGAGCGTTGGCGATCGGCGAGCAAATCGGCGCTTCGGGCCGTGAAATATTGGCCGCGTTCGTTGTCGGCTACGATGTGGCAGCCCGGCTCGCCGGCGGGTTCACTCCGCGGCCATTGGCGCACCAGAATGGGCAGGTGCCGCTGCTGGCGGCGGCTGCCGCCGGGGCGCGCCTGCGCGGTCTCGACGCCGGCGGGGTCAGCTTGGCGATGCGCATCGCCACGACCCTGCTGCTGACGCCGAGCTACACCAATGCGGTGGCGGGCGCGACGGCGCTCAACGTCGCCGGCGGCATGAGCGGGTTTGCTGCTGTGTTAGCGCCGGAACTGGCGCTCGCCGGTTTCGAGGCACAGGCCGATGCGGTCGAGGAGGCGCTGGGTCAGCTGGTTGGCGGCGGGTTCACCCCCGATGGCGCATTGGACGAACTCGGTGCGAGGTGGGAGATCACCCGCAACTACTTCCGCCTCTACGCGTGCTGCAATCCGATCCACCCGGCGCTCGACTGTCTGCAGGCAGCGCTGACCGAGTTGTCACCGAGGCCCGAGGAGATCGCACATATCGATGTCGCGACCTATCGGTTCGCCTCGGTCATGCGCAATCCCGATCCGCCCAATTATTTCGCGTCGAAATACTCACTCCCGCACGCCGCCGCGACGATGGTGGTCCGAGGCTCCGCCAGCTACCGGGCGCTCGACGACAGCGCCCTCGACGATCCTGCGATCGCGGCGATACGCCATAAAGTCCGGGTCGAAGAAGATCCGGCGATGACCGCGTTGGCGCCGCGGTTGCGTCCGGCCAGGGTCACCGTGACCCTGGCCGATGGCCGTTCGAGCACGCAGGCCTGCGACAGCCATCGCGGCGATTTCCAGCAGCCTTTCGCTGAATTGGAGATCCGCGAAAAGTACCGCGACCTCGCCGCAGTCGTGTTGACAGCGGAAGGCGCAAAAGCGGTCGAACAGGCGGTTGACCGCAGCGAGCGATGGGAAAGCCTCGCCGAATTGACAGCGCTGTTTCGCCGCCACAGCCGCCTCTGAACCTGGAAACGCTCGGAACACTGCTTTAAGGCAGCATTGGGTCCGCCAATTTGTCCATCGATCGAGTGAGTTGATTGGTGAGCCCGATGGGATTCGAACCCATGACCTACTGATTAAAAGTCAGTTGCTCTACCGGCTGAGCTACAGGCTCACTGCGACTGGGACACCATAGGGGTTGCGATAAAATCGGTCAATTGAAGGCGAATTCCGCGGCTGGTGCGGCTGGCCATTTACGCAATTGTGGCGATCCTTACCGGACCACCTTCTTGGCTTACCTAGGCGCACAAATCTTTACCAATCGACAATCAGGGTACATCAAGGAGTTACAGCCGATCCCTATAAACCAATCATCCAACGGCCCCGCCTCGACGGGGTCGGAACAGTGTTCGGACAATTCCGATGACCGACTTCGCTCGGCTGCTCGAAACCGAAATCCCGCGTTTGCGCCGTTACGCGCGTGCCTTGACCCGAGATGTGTCGCGCGCCGACGATCTGGTGCAGAGCTGCCTGCTGCGCGCCGTCGCCAAGCAGCATTTGTGGCAACCCGGGACCGATCTGCGCGCCTGGCTTTTCACCATTCTCCATAATCAGCACGTCAATGACGTCCGCCGATCGGTGCGTGAAGGCATTGCTGTCCCGGTCGAGGATGTGGCCCCGGTGCTGACTGCCCCATCCAATGTCGGGGCTTCCTTGCAGCTGCGTGACCTCGAGCGGGCGATGGCCAAACTGCCCGAAGAACAGCGTCAGGTAATCCTGCTGGTCGGTCTCGAAGGCATGCGCTACGAAGAGGTTGCGAAGGTTCTCAGCATCCCGATCGGTACCGTCCGCTCCCGCCTGTCGCGAGGCCGCGACCTGCTACGCGAGCTGATGGGCATGACGGAACGGGGTTCGGAGAAGCTCAGCCCGCACTCCAGTGCCAGGGTGACGCGAGCCGCCTGATAGCCTGGGAACCCACGATGAGGTGGCCGGCGCAATCAGCGCGCCGGCCCGCAACATTTCACGAATGGCCGCCGCCGCACTGTGACCATAACCTGCCGCAGTTGGTGCAAGCCGAGCGAGAGCGGCCTATTCATTTCCGCTTCGCACTCTTGCGGTCAACGCCGGAATACCCTAAAACCCGCGGAAATCCTCGGCCGGGGCGTGGCTCAGCCTGGTAGAGCGCCTGCTTTGGGAGCAGGATGTCGGAGGTTCGAATCCTCTCGCCCCGACCACCTCGATCCATCGATTGTGGACGGCTGGGCAGCGATCGGAAGGGCGGAGGGCGAAATCACCCCATGGCTCACGCGCGTATTTTCAGGCCGGCGAAGACGGCGATGCAGTCGGGCCGCCGGCAGACCCGCAAGTGGGTCCTCGAATATGAACCGACGCTGGGCCGGCGGCCGGATCCGCTGATGGGGTGGACCACCGCCGACGACACGCTGAACCAAGTTCGCCTGCGGTTCGATACGGTCGATGAGGCGCGCGCTTTCGCCGAGAAGCAGGGGATCGCCTATACCGTGATCGAGCCGAACGCGATCAGCGAAAAGCCGAAGAGCTATGCCGACAATTTCCGCTATGATCGGGTCCGCAACTGACCTGGCGGCATGATCCGACTGCCTCTCACGCGACCCCGTAGCTCAGCTGGATAGAGCACTCGCCTTCTAAGCGAGTGGCCGCAGGTTCGAATCCTGCCGGGGTCGCCACCCGTTCGGAAAATGATAATGGTATTACAGGCGCCACACAGGGTGTCCTATCGCGCCCGACACGTGCGCGAGGGCGGCGCTCCTTAACTATATCACCTCTGGCGAAGCAGTCTGGCTCGGGCTCACCACTCATCTTCCCGTCGTTACGCAGCCAGGCGTTGTCGGGCGGTGCCTTTGATGATTGCCGCACCTTTTTCGGCGATCATGATCGTGGGCGCGTTGGTGTTGGTCGAGGTGACGGCCGGCATCACCGAGGCGTCGATGACCCGCAAACCCTCGAGCCCATGCACCTTGAGCGCGTCGTCGACGACCGCCATTGGGTGCGAGCCCATCATGCAGGTGCAGCTCGCGTGGTAGCAGGTGCTGCCGTTGCGCCGGGCATAATCGAGCAGTTCGTCATCGCTCTGGACCTGCAGGCCGGGCAGGCTTTCTTCCCGGACAAAGCGCTGCAATGCCGGTGCGGCGAAGATCCGCCGGGCCATGCGCAAGCCGCCGATGATCGCGCGCCGGTCGGCCTCCTCCGACAGATAGCGCGGGTTGATCGCCGGCATGTCGCCGGGCCGGTTCGACCTGGCCTCGACATAGCCGCGCGACAAGGGCCGCATCTGCCAGGCGCCGGCGCTGAGCCCCGGTGTCTCTTCAAGCTCGCCAATCTGGCCGCCCTTGAAGCTGCCCGGGGCAAAGGTGACCTGCATGTCCGGCGTCGCCAATTCCTCCAACACCTTGACCGAGGCGGCGACGATCGACGGGCTGTAGGTCAGGATACCCTTGCCAGCGAACAGCCAACGCATGACCTCGCCCGCAAATGGCAGGCCGCGCGAGAGCTCGTTGGCGGTCCGCGCGCCAACCACCGGATAGGAGACGCGCGCGGTGTAGTGGTCCTGCATGTTCTTGCCGACGCCGCGCAATTCATGCGCGACCGGCACGCCGATGCGCCCGAGATGCTCGGGGTCGCCGACGCCCGACAATTGCATTATGTGCGGCGAGCCGATGGCGCCCGCCGACAGGATCACTTCGCGCGCCGCCTCGGCCCGCTCGACGGCGCCACCCGGCCCGCCGCGCGAAAATTCGACGCCGGTTGCCCGCTTGCCGTCGAACAGGACTCGATGCACCAGCGCCTTGGTGACGAGCTGCAGGTTCGGCCGCTTCAATGCCGGGTGCAGATAGGTGCGCGCGGCGCTGGCGCGGCGGCGGCCGCCCCGCGTCTGCTGGCACCAGCCGATGCAGTCCTTATGGCCCGCCGGCAAATCGTTGACGTCCTCGCGATATTCGAGGCCGATCTCCTTTCCTGCCTCGAGCACCGAAGCGCAGATCGGCGGCCGGTCGGTCTTCGAGGTGAAGAGCGGCCCTTCCTTGCCGCGCGCCGCGCTGCCCTCGCCCTCCCAGCGCTCGGCCTGGCGGAAATAGGGCAGGCAGTCGTCCCATGACCAGCCGCGATTGCCGAGCTGCGCCCAGTGGTCGTAATCCTCGGGCTGGCCGCGGATATAGATCAGCCCGTTGATCGACGACGAGCCGCCGATCACCCGGCCGCGGGTATAGACGATCTCGCGGCCGTTGGTGCCGGGGTCCGGCTCGGAACGGAACTTCCAGGTCAGGGTGTCGTGGTCGAGCATCTTGAAGAACCCGGCCGGGATGTGGATCAGCGGGTTCCAGTCGCGCCCGCCCGCCTCGATCAGCAGGACTTTGACGCCGGGATCCTCGGTCAGCCGGTTGGCCAGCACGCAGCCTGCCGAGCCGGCCCCGATGACAATGTAATCCGCCTGCATTCTCCCCTCCCTTGGCTATGGTCAAGCCTGCTTGTTACCCGGGCAGTTAGTTTAGTGTATCGTGATTGGATCGAAAGACGCCTGTCAGGCCTCGAAAAACTTTCGAGAATTCTGTGGGTCTGGGGTTAGAGCGCCTGGATGCGCGCCGGGGTCGCTACGGGCGCATGCAGATCACCACACCGGGTTAGGAGAAACCCAATGCCGTTCTACGAAAAAGGGAATGTCCGCATCCGCTACGAGGAAGCCGGCTCGGGCTTTCCGCTGCTGGTCACACCCGGCGGCGGCTTGAACTCGCGGGTCAGCAATTGGCAGACCGCCGTGATCAACGCGATGGAAGAATTCAAGAACGATTTTCGCTGCATCACGATGGACCAGCGCAACGCCAATGGCGGTGAATCGAGCGGGCCGATCCCGACCGGCGACCCGTGGGACGCCTTCGCCGACGATCAGCTCGGGCTGATGGACCATCTCGGCATCCGCGAATTCTTTTACATGGGCTACTGCATCGGCGGCTGCTTTGCCGGCAAGCTGCTGCAGCGCGCGCCAAGCCGCGTCGCCGCCGCGGTATTTTGCCAAAGCGTCGGGCACCGGCCGGAATTACCCGATTACATGTACGATTCAGGCAAAAATGTCTGGGCGCCGGAATTGCTGCCGCGCCGGCCCGATCTCAACATGGCGCAGGTCGAGCAATACTTGCACAATTTGTACCGGGTAAACCCGGATTTCCTGTACAGCGTGTCGCGCAATTTCATCAAGAATTGCCGTACCCCGATGCTGGTCCTGCCCGACGACACGCCAGCCCACCCGCTGCAGACCTCGATCGATGTCGCCTCCCTGGCGCCGAACGCCGAGATCACGGTCTATCCGTGGCGCGAGCCCGAAGAGCTGAGGCAACGGACGATCAACCGCGTGCGCAATTTCCTGAAAGCGCAGGTGCCGATGCGCGCCGCCGCTCAGTAAACGCGCGGCTAAGCAGGAAACCCTGACGAAAGTCAGGCGTTTCCCGGCTGTCCAACGCGAGCCGGTTGGTTACGCCGGACCGGCTCGCCTTGCGGATAGCCAAGAACCGCGGATTATCGGCCCTCTGACGCAATCTGACCGTTTGGCAGGACGCGGCCGATTATGTGGCCGTTGCTCTTGCATTCTTCGTGTTTGGTGTAATCGAGCTGGAAGCAGAAGCGGCCGTCCGACGCCCAACGCCACGTACATTTGTGAGCCCGGCGGTCGGAAATCGGGTAGCTGTTACGTGCCGTATTAAATGGAATTCTCGCAGAAGCCGCAGAACTGGTGATCTCGCAGGTTCCGTCGGCATGGTATTTCACCACCAGGGCGGCCGAGCCGTTCTCGCTCGGACCGTGGATATACTGCTCCAACGGCGGCCCGGGCGGGTGAGCAACCGGTCCTCCGGGCAGTGGGGCAGTCCGCGTCTGCGCTCCGGCCTGGGCCGCCGCGAGCGTAAGACCCGTGCTCAGAAATAAAGCTATCGGATATCGCAGCATCGTTCCGCTCCGATCCCCCTACCATAGGCGTCCTATTATCCAGATACGCGCGAGGGAATCGACCTTGGTGGCCGTCGCGTGTAAGTAACATCGACAATGAAACATGTGCATGCGTGCGATGCACAAATATCATTTGGATTCATCATAAGCTCGACAGATATATGAAACGCACATGATTATGCGCCCTTATCCGGAGAGTTTAGGATGAACAGCTCGCTCAAATCGGCCGTTTTGGGTGTTGGATTGCTGGTGGCCGCCGCCGCAACCGCACAAGCCCAGTCGGTGTCGTCTTTGCCCCCGACCAACCCCGCTACGGTTCCGTCGGCCACGACGCCTCCGGTTTCGAATGCCAAAATCGTCCCCAATCCCGGCAACAACAGCACCTGGAAAGAGGAACACGCAACGGCGACGTCGGCCGTTGATAACCCTGGCAGCCATCCGTACACCATTCCGCATTTCGCCCCGGCGCCAAACTAAGCCGCTAAACGTACCCAAAAAGACCCGCCCGGCTCGGCCGGCGGGTCTTTTTCTGTTTAAGGTGCCCGGTCGAAGCGTCCGGCAATCCGCGGCAACAATCGGGGATTGACCGGCTCGCTCGCCTCCAAAGCCCGCGCCAGGGCGCAGAATTGGATAACCGAGAGCTCCTCGGCGCGCGCGGTCGGCTGCACCGCGGCATGTTCGAGCAGCGGTGCGAGCGGGACCCCCAGTGCTTCGAGGCTGGAGCGCAGCATCTTGCGGCGCTGGCCGAAGGCGGCGGCGGTGACGCGTTCGAGCGCGGGCCCGGCGGCCGGAGCCAGCGGAACCTCGCGCGGTGTGATCGCGACCACGCTCGAAATGACCTTGGGCGGCGGGGTGAAGGCGCTGGGCCGGCACGTCGAACAGGATGCGCGGCCTGGTCAGCCACTGGGTCATCACCGACAGCCGGCCATAGGGCTTGGTGCGCGGTTCTGCAATCAGCCGCAGCGCCACCTCACGCTGAAACATCAGGGTCAGCCCCGCGAATTCGCCGATCCGGCCAAGCCAGCCGAGCAGCAGGACGGTGGCGATATTGTAGGGCAGGTTGGCGACGATCTTGCGCGGCGGCGGCGCCAATGCGACCAGGTCGAGAGCCAGCGCGTCGCCCGCGACGAGTTCGAGACGCCCGGGATAGGCCGCGGCAAGCTCGCCCAGCGCCGCCAGGCAGCGCGGGTCGCGCTCGATCGCGACGACATGGCGGGCACCGGCGTCGAGCAGCGCGCGGGTTAGCCCACCCGGCCCGGCGCCGACCTCGACGATCGTAGCCGTCTCGAGCGGTCCCGCGGCGCGGGCGATCCTGCCGGTCAGGTTCAGGTCGAGAAGGAAATTCTGGCCGAGCCGGCGCTGAGCAGCGATGCCGTGCCGGGCGATGACCTCGCGCAGCGGCGGCAGCGCGGCCGGCGCCGACACCGGCCTCAGCCCGGCTCCTGCCGCTTCGCCGCCATATCGGCCGCCAACCGCAACGCGGCGATCAGGCTGCCGGCGCGGGCAACGCCGCGGCCGGCGATCGCGAAGGCGGTACCGTGGTCCGGCGAGGTCCGCACGAACGGCAGCCCTAAGGTGACGTTGACACCGCCGTCGAAATCGATGGTCTTTATCGGGATCAGCGCCTGATCGTGATACATGCACAGTGCCGCATCATAGGTTCGGCGCGCCTCGGCATGAAACATCGAGTCCGCCGCCAGCGGACCGCGCGCGTCGATCCCCGAGGCTCGCAACTCGGCTACGGCCGGCTCGACGATTTCGATCTCCTCGCGGCCGAGACCGCCCGCCTCGCCCGCATGCGGGTTGAGCCCGGCGACAGCCAGCACCGGCGCGGCAATATCAAAATCACGCTGCAATGCCGCGGCGGTCACGCGACCGGCGGTAACGATATTGGCCGTGGTCAGGCGTTCGACCGCCTCGCGCAAGGCGAGGTGAATCGTGACTGGAACAACGCGCAGTTCGGGACAGACCAGCATCATGACCGGGGTGACCCCCCCGCCGGCAAGCTCGGCCAGATATTCGGTGTGGCCCGGATGGCGGAAACCGGCGCGGTAGAGGCTGTCCTTGTGGATCGGATTGGTGACCAACGCGGCGGCGCGACCGGCGCGGACATCGGCGACGGCGGTCTCGATCGCGCCGGCAATCGCCGCCGCATCGGCCGGATCGGGATGACCTGGCCGTCCCCGCAGCACGGCGCCGAGCGACAAGACGGGCAGCGCGTCGGCAAAAACCTCGGTCGCCTCCGCCGGCACGGCAATTCGCCGGACCGGCACCGCCCAACCGAGCGCCCGCGCCAGCGAGGCGAGACGTTCGGGATCGTCGATCAGGTAAAAGGCCGGAACCCCAAGACTGCGGCCCAGCCAAGCCTTAAGCGCGATTTCGGCGCCGATCCCGGCGGGCTCGCCCATGGTCAAGGCGAGCGGCGGCGGCATCGCGCTCACACCCGGACATCGACATAGGCCGAGCGCCGCAGGTCGCGCATATAGCGGCGGGCCAGGACGTCGAGGCGCTCGCGCATCAACATTTCGAACACCTCGTCGCGAGTGACGACGACCGGTTTCGGGTCGGTTTTCTTGCAAACCATGATCACGCCGATGCCGTTTCTTTGCAGGATCGGCTGCGAAGGCTGTCCGATCCCGAGCCCCAGCACTACCGAGCGCATCGCCGGGGAGATCTGACTTGCTCGCAGATCCCCTTCGCTCGACAATTGCGGCGCCTTTTCCCGGCCGATCCTGAGCATATCGCCACAGCTTTTAGCTTGTTTCTGGCCGCCGCCGCTTCGGCGAATGCCGCGCGGCGCGCTTCCTCACCGGCCTGCGTCGGCAACGGAAACACCACCTGAACGATGTGCAGCACGGTGTCATCGGGGCTGGCCGTAGCCCCGTTGCGCCGGTCGAGAACCAACAGGATATAATAGCCGCCTGGCGTGCGGATCGGTGGCGACAGCTCCCCTGGGCGCATCGAAGCCAGCGCTTTAGCCAGCGGCGGGCTCATGCGTCGGGATGGACCCAACCGATGTCACCACCGACGGAGGCAGTCGCCGATTGCGAGAATTGCTGGGCGATGCCGGAAAAACGCGCACCTTGTTTCATCTGGTCGATCAACCGCTGCGCCTGCGCCAGCACCTCCGCGTCCTGCTGCGGGTTGTCTACCGCAAGAAAGATTTCGGCAACCCGGCTCTGCGGTTCGTTTTCGTTCTGTTTGAGGCGCTTCAAGGTCGCATCAACCTCCGAATTGGAGACCGGATCGGTATCGGCGGCAAGCTGGCGCACGATCTTCGCCCAGACGATCGACGCGGTCACCTGCTGGGTCAACGCGCTCGGGTCGATGCCGCTCGTCTTGAGGACTTGATCGAGTTGGCCCGGCCGCATGTTATTTTGTTGTTCGATCGACGAGACGGCCTTTTTGATCTCGGCCTCGGTCGCGGTGATGTTGTGCCGCTTGGCCTCCTGAATTTGCAGTTTTTCGTCGATAAGTTCCCGCAGGACCTGGGTCGCGACGCGCTGGCGCGCCTCCGGCGTGTCCGGGATGCTGGTCGACAGCATGATCATCCTGATGCGCGAATTTACATCGGCGACCGAAATCACATCATCATTGACGACCGCGGCAATTCGCATTTCGGGATATTGCGATGTTCCTTGACTCTGGCCTTGGCCCTGTCCTTGTCCCGGTCGCGGAGCGGTAATTCGCGCCTGGGGGCCGGGCGTCGACGCGACCGGCGCCGCCGCGACGATCCCCGAAAACGCCGCCAGAACGATCTGCAACGCCAATAGCCAGCGAAACACCGTCATCGGTCGGCCATCCTCCCAGGCTGATGAATGCCGCATTCTAGCATTTTTCGCGGCGGCGGGCCTTCTGTGTGCAGCCTCCGGCGGCAACTGACGGGCAAGACCAGCCCCGGGCCGGCGCTGCGTATCATCACGGCAGGCTGCCGCCGGAAATCGTCGCGACATTACCGCCGATCTCGCCCAGATTCTTGAACACCACGCTGAACAGCACACTGACCCCAGGGGTGACCGCGCCATTGCGAATCCCCGATTGCGTCAACGCGCCGACAAAGGCCATACATTCGTCCTGGTAGATCGCCGACAGGGAAGCGTAGAGGCTGGAACTGCTCGACTGCGGCGTCACCACACCGTTGACGAGGTTAGAGCTTGCCGAGAGGTTGATCGTCTCGGTCCCTTGCAGCGACCAATAGCGCGTCAGCTTCGCCGTGGTCGAGAACGACAGCTGCTCCTGCTTACCGTAAAGCACGGTGGTGCCGGTGGTCGGGTTGGTCACGACGTCGCTCGCGACCTGCGCCGGGATAAGAATGTAGTTGACGCTGATTTTCAGATTCGTCGGGCCGGTGGTGATCGTGGCCTGCTGTTCGCGATAGCTGAGATCGGTGCCGGACAGCCGGAAGCGGTAGATCAGGTCGAGATAGGAACTCGGCGACAGCACGACCCGGCCGACGACGTCGGAAAGCCGCTTTTCCGCCCCCGAGCCTGGCGGCAGAAACGGATTGGTCTCGGCCCGATAGCTCTGTCCGAACAGTGCCCGATAGCTGCCGCCGGTATTATCGTAAAGGCCCAGTTTGAGCCCGTAATCGACCCGTTGACCGGTGTCGAGAATGTCGTAGCCGGCCAGCCGGTCGCGCCGGAACAGCATCGAATCGTCATAGTCGAAAGACAGGCTGTCCTCGTTCGGGATCTTTCGCTGATTGCCGCCATCGGGAGCGGCATAAATGCCGGCGATCGGCTCGATCAGCGGCGTCAAGGTCTGGCCCGGGTGGATCAGAGGATAGCTCCATTTGAGGCCCACTTGCGGGAAGGCGCGGCCGGTCACGAAATTGGGATTGATCGGCTCGGCCGCCGGCGCCCCATTGATCGGGAAATAGGCGGAAGGCAGGTCCGGATTTGACTGCGGGCTCAGATCGTTGATCCAATAGCCGTCACCGCGCAGGCTCGCGGAAAACTCGTACTGCCCGCCAATCCCGTCGCGGAACGTACGGTCCCACTCGGAGCCGAGCGATATGCGCTTGGTCTGCGTGCCTTCCCTGCGGACGATGTCGAGAAGGTTGCCGTTGAGGTTCCACCGCCCGCCGAGCGCGTCCGGATCGCTCTGCCAGTTGCGGTTGATCACCGGCAATACGATCGGCTGGGTCGAGACTCCGAGGCCGGGCAGCAGCGGCTGGAACGCATAGGCGTTCACGTCGGTCGAACCGTGCGCGTCGAAGCCTTCGAGGTAGGCGCGGCTGACTTCCGCATTCAACAGCGGATTGCCAAAGCCGAATTGCAGCAAATAGCTCTGGTCGGAGACGCGTTGCAGGTCGAGCCCGGTGCGCCAGGTGTCGTTCAAATCGAATACGCTGCTCTCGTTGATATTCCCGCGAAGCTCGACGTCTCCCGGGCCGTCGCTGCCATTCGGGTTGCTGCGGTTGATGCTGCCCTGCCCGTAGATCAGGCCGTTGCCGAAGCGCTGTTCGTACTCGGCCCCCAGCAGCGGTCCCGCCTTGGTGGTAAAGCGCGGCGACAAAGTCAGATCCTTGTCGGGGCCGAGCACCAGAAAATAGGGAATCGTTATTTGTGCGCCGACGCTGCTCGAGCCGCCGAAACTCGGGGGCAACAACCCGCTCGCGCGCTTGACCGTGGGGTCGGGGGCAGACAGGTACGGCGTATAAAAAATGGGCCAACCGTCGAGCTGCATCGTGACGTCGTGGAACTCGACCAGTTTCAATTCCTTGTCGTGGTCGATCTCGCGCGCTTGCAACTGCCATCCGGGGGGTGCGCTCGGATCGTTCTTGCACAGATCGCAGGGGGAATAGACGGCGCGTTTCAGCTCGGTACGATTGCCGTTGCTGCGCCGTGCGGTGTTGGCGGCGAGCCGCGAGTGGTCGGCGAGCAGCATGCGCACGTCTTTGGCGAAGCCGCCATTCATCGCGTCGCGCAGTTCCATGTAATTGGCGAACAGGATCTCCCCGGTCGGCTGCGACAAGCTGACATTGCCGGAGGCCGTGATCGTGTCGGTGCGCTGGTTGTAGGTAACCGTGTCGGCGAGCAGAACCTCTCCGTTTTGCGAGATTTCGACGTGCCCGCGGGCTATCGCCAGCGAGAGATCCTGGTTGTACTCGATCTGATCGGCACGAACAGCGATCGGGGCGTTCGAATTCTGCTTTTGGCCGTGGGTAAGTCCAATCTGAGCGGCGCCGGGAACCGCGGTGGCGGCCAACGCGAAAACCCCAAAAATTATGCCGCCCAGCCGCCGCCACCAGACCGAGCGGGAACCGGGCCGACGCTGATCGAGGCCGCAGCCCCGTGCCATCATCCGTCTTCCAGGTGGAGCAGCATCGAGGCGCCAAAAATCAAGCTGAGCCCGGTCGGCGTCCAGGCCGCGAGGGCGACCGGCACCTTGTCGGAAATTCCGAGAGCGAACACGATGTCGGACAGGACATACAACAGAAAGCCGGTCGCCACGCCGCCGACGACTAACAGGGTCGCGCCGCCGCGGCGCTGCATGCGCAGGCTAAAGGTCGCCGCCACCAGCACCATTCCGCACAACAAAAACGGGCGAGCGAGCAACACGTTATAATGCAGCCGATGACGCTGCGCGGGAAACCCCGATTGCTCCAGCAACTCGATAAAGCTGGGCAATTCCCAGAACGACATCGTGTCGGGAGAGGCGAAGCTTTCCTCGATCTTGCGCGGGGTGAGTTGGGTCGGCAGCCGCCAACTCGGCAAAGGCTGCGGCGGCTTGTCGGCCACCCAGCGGATCCCGTCCTGGATCAGCCAGTCGCCGCTTTCAAGCCGGGCCGAGCGGGCGTCGATGCGCGAGGTAAAGCGGGTCAGATCGTCGAAAAAGAACAGTGTCACACGGTCGAGAACCACGTCGGGCGAGGCAAGCCCCCTGGCGTGAATAATGATCTGGTTGCCCGCTTTGTCGCTTTGGCGCAACCACAAGCCCGCGCTCGACAACGACAGCGCGTCGGATCCCTGGTGCAGGATGCTGCTCTCCAGCCTCTCAAAACTGGCCTGCGCCACCGAAGCGATCGGGTTGAACACGCTTACCGCAAAGATGCCGATCAGCAGCGCCACCAGCACCGCCGGGGTCAGGAATTGCCAGACCGAGACCCCCGCTGCCCGCACCACGACAAGTTCGTTGTTTCGGGTCAGCCGCCAAAAGGCGAGCATGGTGCCGAACAAGACGGCGAAAGGCAGCACCTCTTGTAAGGTCTGCGGCAACTGCAGAACCGCCATCTCGAACAATATGCCCATCGTCGCCTGCGCCCTCGACCCGCCCCGGCGCAGCAACTCGACGTAGTCGGCGAGAAAGGTTATGACCGCCATCGCCGCGAACACGCAGCAGAACCACGCGAAAAACTGGCGGGCGATGTACGCGGACAGGGTTTTTGCGAGCTGCAACGGCGATCGCCTTATCCCTGGCTTTCGGCGAGCCTTGGCCAGGGCCGGCCGAACCGACGCCCTCGTGGGAGAAGGAGCGCGATCCCGATGGCGAACGGCAACAAGTCGATTACGTACATAAGCGGAATCATCGGGGCGAAACGGTTGGCGAGATCGTTGACGCCCAGGGCGATGGTCTGAAAAACGAACGCGGCGATAAGGGTCAAAATGCCGCGCTTGAGCTGGCCCCTGCGGTTGAATTGCCCCGGCAGCAGGCAAGCAAGCGGGATCAGCGCAAAGCTGAACACGGAGAGCGGGATCAGCAGGCGCTGGTGCGCCTCCATGATGAAGGTGTGGCGAATGAAGGGATCCAGTTCCTTGGGCGGGAAGAACAGATCGGGGAGAAAACGCTCCTGGGCCAAGCGGAAGCTGGGTCGCCGGCGCGTCCTGCAAAGCGTCGAGATCAAGCGTGTAGCGGGTAAACGTCAGAATCGAAAGCTTGCCGGTCTTGGGGTCGAACTGCTGGCGGTTGCCATTGACCATGATGATGCGGGGGCCGGTCGGGGTATCGGCAAAGGCGGCGCGTTCGGCGAGGATCGTGACCGGGCGCTGCGGGTCGCGGTTGTCGTTGATCAGCAGACCGACGACATCGCCGTTGGCATCGCGGTTGCGGATATAGATGGTCAGCTTGTCCGAAATCGTGGTGAAAGTGCCCTCCTGGATCAGGCTCGAGACGAAGCGGTTGCGGATCTCGAATTGCAGGTCGCGGAATGCCTGGTTGGCCACCGGGAGGATATAGGCCGAGAGGCTGAGCAGAACGGCAAAGGCTATCGTCGCCAGAATCAGCACCGGTTTTGCCAGCGCCAGCGGGCTAAGGCCGGCCGCGCGCATAACCACAAGCTCGCTTTCCGCGGTCAGCCGGTTAAAGGTGGACAGCACCGCGATAAAGACGCCGATCGGCAGCACGATGTCGAGAAACCGGGGCAGCATCAGGGCCGCCAAATAGAGGAAAACATCGACCGACAATCCGCGATTGATGATAAGGTCGATCAGAGGGAGCGATTGGGCGAGCCAGACTGCGGCACTTAGAGCTGCGGTCACGAAAATCATGACCCCAAGACATTGTCGAAGTACGTAACGGGTGAGGCTGGTCATCGGTGCGCGATCATAGGGAGGCGGCCCTGGGCCGGCCAGAGCCATCTCCACGGAGAGCCGGGGCGCCATCGCCGACCCGGCATGCGGGGTGTGGTCAACCGCACCGGCGCTTGACCCTCGGTCCGAAACGCCGCTAGCGGATACTTTATGGCATTGTCAAACCTCGTGGCGGCCGAGCCGACCGAGCCGTCCGTCCGCGAGATCGCCGTGCAACACGCTCTGGCCGACTCCGCTCCGGTGCTCCCGGCAACCGAATTGGCGGTGCGCGATTCGATCCGTCGTGCACGTTGCCTCCGGTCCGATATCGGCACCCACTGGGCGGTCGCCGCGCTGGCCTGCGGGATTGCCCTGCTGACGATAGTGCGGCTCGCACTGGCCGCCTCGGTCCCTCTGGCGCCCGACGAAGCCTATTATTGGATCTGGTCGAGAGCGTTGGCCCCGGGCTACTTCGACCACCCGCCGATGGTGGCACTGTGGATTTCGCGCCGGGACCTGGCTCGCCGGCGATTCGGCGCTCGGCGTCAGGTTGCTCGGCCCGCTTTCCGCGGCGCTCGGCTCGGTTCTGCTGTGGGACGCGGCAAACCGCCTGCTGCCCGGCCGGAACGCCGGGGTGCTGGCGGCCGCGATGCTGAATGCCACCTTGCTGGTCGGCGCTGGCGCGATCCTGATGACACCCGATTTGCCGTTGCTGCTGTTCTGGATGTGCGGCCTGTGGGCCGTGGCGCGAATCATCGCCGGCGGCTCAGGCGCCTGGTGGCTGGCAGTCGGGCTATTCGTCGGGTTCGCTCTCGCGAGCAAATACACCGCGCTGCTGCTGCCGCTCGGCATCGGGATATGGCTGGCGGTGGCGGCGCGACCGTGGCTGCGGCGGTGGCAGCCCTATGCCGGCGCCGCGCTGGCCTTGCTGGTCGTCGCGCCGGTGCTGTGGTGGAACGCCACGCATGGATGGGTCAGCCTTCTGAGACAGGGTGGGCGGCTGGCCGTCTGGTCGCCGGACCGGGCGCCGCAAAACCTGCTCGAACTTTTAGGCGGTCAGATCGGCGTCGCCACGCCGCTGATCTTCCTGTTCTGCATAGCCGGTATGGCAACCGCCGTGCGCATCGCCTGGCGCGATCGCGATCCGGGCTGGAGCCTGCTGGCGATCCTCAGCCTGTTGCCGGCGTTGGTGTTCCTGCAGCATGCCGCCGGAGATACGGTCCAGGTGAACTGGCCGGCGATTTTCTATCCCGCAGCTGCCGTGGCCGCCGCGGGAGTGAGCGGACGGTTCTGGCGCCGCCTGCGAATCCCGGCGATCGCGCTCGGCCTCTTGATGACCGGCGCCGTCTATGTTCAGGCGGCGTTCGCGCCACTGTCGTTGCCGGCGAGACTCGATCCGATCGCTCTCCAGTTGGGCGGCTGGCATGGTCTCGCCGCCAGCGTGGAGGACGCGCGGCGACGCGCCGGAGCGAGTTTTGTCGTGGTGCACCAGTACACCCTTGCGGCCAAATTGGCCCGCGACTTTCTCCCCGACGCACCGCTGGTCGCCGTCGGGCCGCGCTGGTCGAGCCTCGCCTTGCCAGCGGCAGCGGTAGCGGTAGCCGGAAAGACCGCCATTCTGGTGGAAGCCGAAGGTCACACCGCACCTATCGACCAGCGGCATTGGCGGGTGGCAGGGGAGCTCGGGACGGTGGTGCGCGAGGCCGACGGCCTGGTCCTCGAGACCTATCGGCTCTACCGGATCGTGCCGGATGGCTCGGCCGCCGCCGTGCTGCTGCCGCGACCGGCGGGCGGCTAGTCGGCAAGCAGCACGACCACCTGGAGCATAGCGGAAGTTGCCGGCCCGGCCTCTGGCGCTGGCCGGCGCGCTCGAATATATCTGTCGGCCGATCGCATTCCATGCCGGGCCGATCGGCCCCGCCGCAACGACGCTTGAGGCCGCGCGATGAAAATCAGCTTTGCCGAGCCGGCGCCACCCGAATCCGGGGCCGCGATAGTGGGAATTTGGGAAGAGCGCAGATTGACGCCGTCGGCCCGCCGACTCGACGAAGCAAGCGGCGAGGCGATTTCGCGCGCGCTGGCTTCCTCCGCACGCTTCAGCGGCAAAAAGAGCGAGCTGCTGCCGATCGTGGCGCCGGCGAATTCGAGCTTGAGCCGGATCGTTCTCGTCGGTTTCGGCAAGCCCGACAAGGCCGACGCCCGAGTGTTTCAGGATCTCGGGGGCGCCCTGAGCGCGCATCTGAACGGCGCGGGGGAGACCGAGGCGACGGTGTTCGTCGACGTTGCCGACGAGGCCCCAATCGGTGCCGCCGAGGCGGCCGCCGAACTTGCCCTGGGCGCGCAACTCAGAACCTATCGTTTTGACAAGTACAAGACGAAACAGAAGCCCGAGCAAAAGCCGTCGCTGACCCGGCTGACCGTGTCGAGCGATGCGGCAGGCGCGGCAAAGCGGGCTTGGCGGCCCCGGGAAAAGACGGCCGAGGCGGTGTTTTTCACCCGCGACCTCGTTTCCGAGCCGGCCAATGTGATCTATCCCGAGACCTTGGCCGAGCAGGCCCGAACCCTCGAAGAGCATGGCGTCGAGGTCGAAATCCTCGACGAAAAGGCGATGCGCAAGCTCGGCATGGGCGCGCTGCTCGGGGTAGCACAGGGCAGCGCCCGGCCGCCGCGGCTCGTCGTCATGGAATGGCATGGCGCTGGCAAGGGCGGGGATGGCGCGCCGCTCGCGTTTATCGGCAAGGGCGTCACCTTCGACACCGGCGGCATTTCGATCAAGCCGGCGGCTGGCATGGGCGAGATGAAGTGGGACATGGCCGGGTCGGCCGTGGTGATCGGGCTGATGCGCCTGCTCGCGGCCCGCAAGGCCAAGGTGAACGCGGTCGGCATCGCCGGCCTGGTCGAAAACATGCCTTCCGGCACAGCTCAGCGCCCGGGCGACATCGTCACCTCGATGTCGGGTCAGACGATCGAAGTCCTGAATACCGACGCCGAAGGCCGGCTCGTTCTGGCCGATGCGATGTGGTACTGCCAGGATCGCTTCAAGCCGCGGCTGATGATCGATCTGGCGACCTTGACCGGCGCGATCGTCGTGGCACTCGGTCATCACAATGCCGGGTTGTTCGCGAACGACGATGAACTGGCGGGCCGGTTGATCGCAGCCGGCAAGGCGGTCGGTGAGGAGGTCTGGCGCATGCCGCTTGCCGACGCCTATGACCGCGACATCGACAGCGACGCCGCCGACGTCAAGAACATCGGCGGCGGCCGCGCCGCCGGCAGCGTCACCGCTGCCCAGTTCCTGCAGCGGTTCGTCAACAAGGTGCCGTGGGCGCATCTCGACATCGCCGGCATGGCGTGGTCGAGCAAGGATGCCGCGACCGTTCCCAAAGGCGCAACGGCCTTTGGCGTGCGGCTGCTCGACCATTTCGTCGCGCAATATTACGAGAAAGACTAGCAGCGCTTTGGCGGAAATCGGCTTTTGCCGCCTGCTGTCTACGCCGCTCGAACGGGCATTGCCGCGGCCGCTGGAGCGGCGTAGACAGCAGGGCAGCCCGGTCGTCGTCAGCGAGGATTGCTCGCGGCGGCACGCAAGCGCTGGCGCAACGCCCGCGCCGCCGGTCATGACCTGACCTACTGGCAGCAGACCGCGGCGGGATGATTCGCCACTGGCTGAAGATGCCTGGCTTGGATAATTTCTACTTTAATACCCTTCCCGCTCCATACGCTTACGCATTGCCTTTCGGTACCGGCGGATTGCCTCGGCTTTCTCGCGGACTCGACGCTCCGAGGGCTTCTCATAGGCCCGCCGCCGCTTCATCTCGCGGAAAGTCCCTTCGCGCTGCATCTTTTTCTTCAATACCCGCAACGCAGAATTGACATCGTTGTCGCGCACAAACACTTGCATCGACCACTCTTTCGTTTGGTTGTTGGCGCCGCGTCAGCTTGAGCATAGGGGCGGGCCCAGAGCGCTCGGCCGCTTCGCTGGAATCGGGTCTAATTTACCCGATCCACGTCAAAGCCTACCTGTCCCCGGGACGAGCCATGGGCGGTGCGCTTGTTCGCTCCGGTGTCCTCCGCGTTGATCCACCTCGGGGACGGCTCCCTTATTCGCCCCGATGCTAGCTTCACCGATCTTCTCCGGCTGATAGATCTCCGCCCATTTCCTGAAGCCGCTGATCTTGCTGTTTATCGAAATGGCCATGACAGCGTTCTTTCATAACGTTCCGGGTTTAGAGTGCGCGATAGGCTACGAGGGCCGCAACCATCAGCAAGACCAAGATTGGAATGACGAGCGGTGGAACAAACCAAGTTCTCATTGCGCTCTCCCTTCGCTGGGGGGTGGAGGGTCTCGGCCCTGTGCCCGCCACAGTCTCGCCAGGCGTTTCGCTTTGGCAAGCTGCGCGGGTGTCAGCCGAGCGGCTATCCGTTCGTACGCTGTCCGAGCCTGATGGCGGTGTATGCCGCGCGAGCTCGTCGTCGCCAGCAGGAACCAGACGCAGGCGTTGACGTAGTTTCCCGCCACCCCTGGCCCGGCGGCATACAGCTCGGCGAGCCTGCTCTGAGCGCGCGGCAGGCCCTGTTCGGCCGCCGCCAGAAGCCATTTGATAGCTTCCACCCGATCGCCTTCGATGGCGTAGCCGTTGTCATCCAGACGACTGTCATAGAGGACGCCGAGATTGAATTGTGCCGCAGCTTCGCCGCTTTCCGCCGCGGTACGAAGATGCCTCATCGTGCTGGTATCCATTGCAGCTCCCTGGCTGCCGGAGCGACCGGATCGCGCCGCAACCGTGCGCATCGCGGCCTCTCCGGCGTTAAAGAAACCTGGAGGCGCCTATCCGCAGGAACCAATCCGCAAATTCTTAGAACCCCCCCTCAGCCATACCGCCATTCGGCATCGGCGACGAGGGCCTGTCGGCGACCATCACCTCGGTGGTGATCAGCAACGCGGCGACTGAAGCAGCTCCTTGCAGCGCTAGGCGTACGACTTTGGTCGGATCGATGATGCCGCTCTTGATCATGTCGGTGAATTGGCCGGTCTGTGCGTCGAAGCCGTAATTGGCGTCGTCGTTTTCGAGGAGCTTGCCGGCGATGACCGAGCCCTCTGCCCCGGAATTCGTGACGATCTGGCGTATCGGCGCCTGCAGTGCTCGGCGGACGATGTCGATGCCGGATTTTTGGTCGTCGTTTTCCGGGTTCAGCTTGGCGAGGACTTTAATCGCATACAGCAGGGCGACGCCCCCTCCGGGAACAATGCCTTCCTCGACTGCTGCCCGGGTCGCATGCACGGCGTCGTCGACCCGGTCCTTGCGCTCTTTCACTTCGACCTCGGTAGAGCCGCCGACGCGGACAATCGCAACGCCCCCGGCGAGCTTCGCCAGCCTCTCCTGGAGCTTCTCCTTGTCGTAATCCGAGGTGGTCTCCTCGACCTGGGCGCGCAGTTGTGCAACCCGGGCTCGGATTTCCTCGCTTTTGCCGGCGCCGTCGATGATCGTCGTATTGTCCTTGTCGATCCGCACCTTTTTGGCGCGGCCAAGCATGTCGAGGGTGACGTTCTCGAACTTGAAGCCCAGGTCCTCGCTGATCACCTGACCGCCGGTCAGGACCGCGATATCTTCGAGCATCGCCTTGCGCCGGTCGCCAAAGCCCGGGGCCTTGACTGCCACTACCTTCAACCCGCCGCGCAATTTGTTGACGACCAAAGTCGCCAGCGCCTCGCCCTCGATGTCCTCGGCGACGATCATCAACGGTCTGCCGCTCTGCACCACGGCTTCGAGCAATGGCAGGATCGCCTGCAAACCGGGCAGCTTCTTTTCGTGGAGCAAAATGTAGGGGTCTTCGAGTTCGGCGAACATCTTCTCGGCGTTGGTCACGAAATAGGGCGAGATATAGCCGCGGTCGAACTGCATGCCCTCGACCACGTCGAGTTCGGTCTCCAGGCTCTTGGCCTCCTCGACCGTGATCACCCCCTCATTGCCGACCTTGTGCATCGCCCGGGCGATCATCTCCCCGATTTCGCGATCTCCATTGGCCGAGATCGTGCCGATTTGGGTAATCTCGGCATCGGTCGACACCTTCCTAGAGCGGCTCTTCAGGTCCGCAACGACGGCCTCCACAGCAATGTCGATGCCGCGCTTCAGGTCCATCGGGTTCATGCCCGCGGCCACCGCCCTGACCCCTTCGCGCACAATCGCCTGAGCCAGCACCGTTGCTGTTGTCGTGCCGTCGCCGGCCTGGTCGCTGGTGCGTGAGGCCACCTCCTTGACCATCTGCGCGCCCATGTTTTCGAACTTGTCGGAAAGCTCGATCTCCTTGGCAACGGTGATGCCGTCCTTGGTGATGCGCGGCGCGCCGTAGGATTTGTCGAGCACCACGTTGCGGCCCTTGGGGCCAAGCGTAACCTTGACGGTGTCGGCAAGGAGGTCGATGCCGCACAACATCCGGTCGCGCGCATCCGAGTGAAATCTAATGTCCTTCGCTGCCATGACGATCTCCTCAGGCGGCCATGCGCGACGTGGTCTGCTCGACCACGCCGGTCAGGTCCAATTCTTCAATGACGATCAGTTCTTCGCCGCCGAGCTTGATCTCGACCAGGGACCATTTGCCGGGACAGCAGCTGGTCGCCGACCTCAACCTCCAGCGGGTGACTCGCGCCGTCTTCGGAGCAGGCGCCCGCGCCAATCGCGACGACCGCACCCTTCATCGGCTGTTCCTGCGCGGTATCGGGGACGAAAATTCCGATCGCGCTCATTTGCTCAGGATCGGCGCGGCGGATTACGAAGCGATCCGGCCCTGGACGAAATGTCATCAAGTCTCCTCGGAGTAGAGCGTGCATCCGATCAGAATATCGTTGGCTGCACCAAATAATTTCGGCTCCTATCCTAAATGGGTCTTATTTTCCAGCATGCAATAGGCTTTTGTTTTTGAAAATTATTGGCGCTGAGATCGATGACTCCGGACGAAAACGGATAAATTTGTCCATCAAGATCCTGCGGCAGGTCGTTCGAGGACCATACCAGCAGCGTCGGCGACGAAATCGCGCGGCCCGTTCCGCGCGACGGTCATCTAGCTTCGCCAGCTCGGTCATCGAATCCGCAGTTGGATAACAACTTGCCAATCGATTTAACAGTGCAGCCAAAATATTTTGGTCAGAATTTATCGGACGCCTGCATTGCAACCGATGCTGTCCGACCCCAAATACAGGGAACGCTTTCACGCAACAGAGCTTAATATTCAAGGTGTCTTTAAGTGTTGCTTGAACGCCGACGATATGGAATGGCAACCGCGAGCTGATGGAAGCCTCGAACAGGAGCCATCGGCGATGACAGACCGCCCGGTTGAGCTCGACGACCATCGCGGCATGGCCGCTCAGCAATCGACGGAGTTGCGCCGGCGCCTCCACGAGGTCCAGGCCGATCAGGCCGCGTTGCGGCGGCGCCAAGACGAATTCGAGCGCTACGCCCTCGCCGCGCCATCGGCAACCTGGCCCGAGGCGGCGGCAAAGGCACGATATCTGATTCAACTCTTTGCGGTTACGCCTGAGGCGCAAGACCCGCGCCGCCAGGAGCTGATTGCCAAGGTGATCGACGAACTTGCCCGACTTTCCGAAAGCACCGCGATCCGGGCGCCTGAATGAGTGAGAGATAGAAAGGCTTGAAAATGGCAGGGCCAGAAACGCGGCGCTCAGTCGAGCAATTGGCACAATCGCTCTACGAAGCGAGTGATCCAGCGGGGCCGCCCTGGGCGAGACGCGGCCGGGTGGTTCGCGAGCCGTGGCTTGAGTTGGCACGAGACCGGATCGCTCAATCCGAGAAACGCCCCCAGGTCAATGACGAAATCAGTCCCACAGGCAAGGGCGAACCATGATCATCCGGGCTGTCAAGACAACACGCCCGCCTTCGCTTTCGGGCGACGATCAGCGAACGCACACGGACGGGTAACGGCACGATCGGTCAGCCCGATATCTCCCTGGTCAACAACGGGAGAGCGAGAAAGCAGGTCAAGAAATTCGCGCGCAGCCTGTGACCGAAGACCTATCGCCTAGTCGCCAAATTGCTTGTCGTCTAGCTTTCCCCGGGAATCGTGCGCAGCATGACTGCCGCGCTCGCACAGCCCCAAGGAGATAGCCATGTCAGGGGGAAACAAGATCGCCGCGGCCTTGCTCGCGTGCGAAACCTCGCGTCAGCAGCAGGAATTGGTCAAGGCAGGGCCGGGTCGACCTCTCGCAGGCAGAGACGTCGCCGCCGAGCTGTGGGGGTATTTCGAAAGCTTTCTCGAACGGCTCGAGCGTGACCACGGCCCGAGGGACTAGGTTTACGGCCATGCGGGAAAAAAGCAGCCGATGAATAGTTTGACCGCCAGGCTCCCACCAGAAATTCTTGCGCGCTCAGCTCACCCGACGGTCCGCCTCTCCCGATCGGATGCCGCGACCGTGCCCAAAGGTGCAACGGCCTTTGGCGTGCGGCTGCTCGACCATCTCGTCGCGCAATATTACGAGAAAGACTAGCAGCGCTTTGGCGGCAATCGGCTTTTACCACCTGCTGTCGACGCCGCTCGAACGGGCATTGCCGCGGCTGCTGGAGCGCGCGCGGGCGCAGGGCAACCCGGTCGTGGTCAGATGCGGTTCGTCCGAGCGCGTGGCGCAGCTCGACGCACTCTTATGGACCTACGACGAGGCAAGTTTCCTGCCGCACGGCTCGGCGCGCGACGGCAGCGCCGCGGCACAACCGATCTGGCTGACCGATCGCGACGAGAATCCGAACCGGGCGACCATGCTGGTCCTGGTCGACGGAGTCGAGGCCGGCGACCTGTCCTCCTTTGCCCGCTGCGCCGACATGTTCGACGGCAATAGCGAGGATTCGGTCGCGGCGGCACGCGAGCGCTGGCGCAACGTCCGCGCCGCCGGTCATGACCTGACCTACTGGCAGCAGACCGCGGCGGGATGGGAGCGCCGCGGATAATCCGCCGCTGGCCGGCCGGAGCAACCGGCCTCCGTCGACCTCGGCGATCATCGCCTGCGCTGCCGAGCGCGTGATCGGGCAGCCACGTCAGGGGCGTCTCGCCCTACCATGCACCGGTGTTGGCCATGCTGGCCCAGGGTTCGGCGGGCGGCAGCGCTTCGCCGGCCTGCAATAGCTCGATCGAGATGTTGTCCGGCGTGCGGACAAAAGCCATGCGGCCGTCACGCGGCGGGCGGTTGATCGTCACGCCGTGGGCGATAAGGGCGTTGCAGGTGTCGTAGATGTTTTCGACGGCATAGGCGAGATGGCCAAAATTGCGGCCGCCGGGGTAGGGCTGGGCGTCCCAGTTGTAGGTGAGTTCCACGGCCGCCGCCTCGTCGCCGGGGGCGGCGAGGAACACATTGGTGTAGCGGCCTTTCTCGTCCGGCCGGCGGCGGATCTCGCGCAGGCCGAGCACCTCGAAAAAGGAGATCGTGTCCTCCAGCGAACTGACGCGGATCATCGTGTGCAAATACTTGGTCATGGTGTCCTCCGGTTGGCGTGTTCGAGAATTTCCTTTTGTGCCGTCCCCTCACGGGGTCGGCACCCCGATCGACTTCAGCCGCGCATTGGCGCGGGCCGCACGCGCTTTCATCCCGTCGAGATAGGTGCTCACATCGTTCCCCGGCAAGTTCAGTACCTTGCACCCGAGCTGCCAATATTCCTCGATCTGCGCCTCGGTCTCCGCCGATCCCCGCGCGAGCTTGCCATGTGCGTTGCACGCCGCCGCGATCCGCCGCACCGCCGCTTTGAACTTCGGATGATCGAGGTCGAGGTGAACGCCGAGCTGCGCGCTCAGGTCCGAATGCCCATAGGCGATCATGTCGATCCCTTCGACCGCCGCAATCTCCTCGACATTCTCGAGGCCATCGAGCAATTCGATCGACGGGAACAGGATGATGTTCTCGTTGGCCCACGGCGCGTATTCGGTAGCGTGGCGGCGGCCATAGCTCTTGTACCCCGTGTGCGGCCCCTGGCCGGAGATGCCCCGGTTTCCCAGCGGCGGATACTTCGCCAAGCGGACGATCGCGCGCGCTTCCTCTGCATTGTCTACCTCGGACACCTGGATGCCCATGATGCCCTGGTCCAGAATGCCGGGAATGAGATGCGCGAACGATTTGTGGAGCCGGACGATCGGCGAGACGTTCGTGGCCTGGAACCAGTTCGCCAGCTTCGCGATCGTTTCGATGTCGAACGCCCCATGCTCGTGGTCGATCGCACAGTAATCAAAGCCAGCCTGCTCGATGATCCAGGGAACGCCGCGGGAGGCGAACTCTTTGAGCCCGGTGCCCAGCGCCGCCCGTCCTTCGCGCACCGCCCGCCTTATGCTGTTCTCTTTCATGACCCGTTCCAGGCTTCCTTCATATTGGTCGGTGATGATAGTGCCTGCGCGGTGAAGTGCAACGCGAACGGACCCCTCCTGGGGTCCGAGATCACCATGCCGGTGCTCCGCGGATTGCCGGCGACGCTGGTGGAGGCTATAAACCCGCCGGTTTTTCGCCGACCCAGAAGGTGCCTATGGCCATCGAACGGACGCTGTCGATCCTCAAGCCGGATGCGACACGGCGCAATCTGACCGGAGGGATCAACGACCGCTTCGAGCGCCGCGGCCTGCAAGTCATCGCCCAGAAGCGGCTCCGGCTGAGCGAGGCGCAGGCCGAACGCTTCTATGAAGTTCATGCCGAGCGTCCGTTCTATCGCGGCCTGGTCGCCTTCATGACTTCGGGCCCGGTCGTCGTCCAAGTGCTCGAAGGACCGGACGCGGTGGCTTTGAGCCGCGAGATCATGGGGGCAACCGACCCGGCCAAAGCCGCTCCGGGCACGATCCGCAAGGATTTCGCCGAGTCGATCGAGGCGAATTCGGTGCATGGCTCGGATTCGCTTGAGAACGCGGCGACAGAGATCGCCTTTTTCTTTTCGGCTATCGAAATTTTCCCGTAGTGCAGGCGCACGCGCCGTCCGAGACGGCGGGGGGGCGCCGGCACATGCCGGCCGCACTGCCGGCGCCGGCCATCGCCAAACGGCTTGCGCTATGGTTCGAGGCCGGGCTCGACGCGGCGGCGCTGCTGTTTTTCCCGCTTCTCGTCCTGGTGCCGCGCGGCGTCGCCGCCCTGGTATCGATCGCTGGAGCGCTTGCCGCGGGCCTGATCCTGGCCACCAACCGGCGAGCCGCGCTTCGGTCATATCTCGCCGCACCGGCGGCTCTGCTCAGCTCGCTGCTCATCTGGGGAACGCTCTCGGCATTTTGGTCGATCGATCCGCTGCGCTCGCTCGATCAGGCGGCCCGGCTGGGCGGCATCTTTGCTGCCGGCCTGGCGCTGGTGGTGGCCGCCGGCCTGCTTTCCCGACCCCGCCGCTTGGCCGCCTTTCAGCTTGCCGGATTTGTCGCGGCGATCGCCATGGCGGCGATCGATCTGGCTACCCAAGGGTGGCTCAGCAAGCCATTTTCCGACCGCTTTTATCAGCCGGCCTGGCTGAACCAGGCCTCGGTCGCATTCGCCGTCCTGCTGCCGCCGGCGAGCGCGCTATTGATCGCACGAGGTCGAAAGGCCACGGGCATGCTGCTGGCGGCTGCGGGCGCCGCGACGATCGCCGCGCTGGCCGGCACCGCAGCCAAGGTGGCGCTCGCGGCAGGCGTTCCGATCGCCCTTCTGTGTTGCTGCTCGCGCGTTCGCGTCGGCCGGGCCGCGGCGGTGCTGTCGGTCCTAGCCATCATCACCGCGCCGCTGACCTTTGCCCGATTGGACCGAGTATCCGATCTGGTCGAGACCGCGGATACCGTCAAATTTTCGGCCGTGCATCGACTTCTGATCTGGTCCTTTGTCGGTGACCGCGTTGCCGAGCACCCGCTTGCCGGCTGGGGCCTCGATTCGTCGCGGTCGATCCCCGGCGGCAATGACCCGATCGAAGCCGGCGCGACTTGGCTGCCGCTGCATCCGCATAACGCCCCGCTCCAACTCTGGCTCGAACTCGGCGTGCCGGGTGCGGTGTTGTTCGCGTTGCTGACCGGCTCCCTTTGGCTCGCTCTCGGCCGGGTCGAATGGCCGCGCCTGTTCGGCGCCGCTGCCGCCGGCAGCCTCGCGACCGCCTTTGTCGCTTCCCTCGCCACCTACGGGATCTGGCAGGAATGGTGGCAAGGGACCCTGTGGTTTTCCTTGTTCCTGGTGCTGGTCATGGCGCGGGTGGCATCCGCCGCTGACAGCGGGAGCTGATGCGCGTCTTCACCACCTTGCCGAGCGGGCGTTGGCGGCAAGCCGGTTCGTTCGCCTCGGCGGCCGAAACGGCCGGGTTCGATGCGCTGATGACGGTCGAACTCGGCCATGAGCCGTTTACGCCGCTGGCCTTCGCTGCTCTCGCCACCACCCGCATCGAACTGACGACATCGGTCGCCGTCGCGTTTCCGCGCAGCCCAACAGTCCTGGCGAGCCAGGCCTGGGATCTCAACGCCAATTCGGACGGGCGGTTTGTTCTCGGGCTCGGAACCCAGGTCAAAGGCCACAACGAGCGGCGTTTCGGCATCCCCTGGAGCCCGCCCGCGCCGCGTCTGCGCGACTACATCGGGGCGCTGCGGGCGCTGTGGCGCTGCTGGCAGACCGGCGAGCGCCTCGACTACCGAAGCGAGCATTACCGGCTCAGCCTGATGACCCCGGATTTTTCGCCGGAGCCGACCGGATTGAGACCGCCGCCGGTCACGATCGCCGCGGTCGGGCGGGGGATGCTGCGCCTTGCCGGCGAGGTGGGCGACGGGGTCCGCCTGCATCCGTTGTGCTCGCGGCGCTACGTTGAGGAGGTTTGCCTGCCGGAGATCCGCGAGGGGATGCGACGGGGCGGGCGAAGCCGGCCAAATTTCGATCTTCACGGCGGCGGGTTTGTCGCCACCGGCCCCGACGAGCAGGCGGTCGCCGAGGCGATCGAGCAGGTGCGGCGGCGCATCGCCTTTTACGGATCGACCCGCACCTATCTGCCGGTCTTGTCGCTGCACGGGCTGGACGATCTCGGGTCGAGGCTCCATCGGCTGTCGGTCGAAGGCCGCTGGAGCGAAATGCCGGCAGAGGTGCCCGACGATGTCGTGCGCCTGTTCGCTGCCTGCGGCACCTATCGCGGGCTCGCCACGGCAGTCGAGGCGCGCTATGGCGGCCTCGCCGATGCGGTCGACATCACCTTTCCCGCCACCGCCTCGCCCGGACTGCAGCGCGAGCTGGTCGCCGACATCCGCCGCATCCCCCAGCTCTTCGAAGGTTTTGCGGGCGTCTGACCCGCCGCGTTGCTACAGCCCCGCAGCCTCCATCAGCGCGGCGAGGACGCGCTCGGCGGCAAAATACTCGCGGGCCAATTCCCGCGCCGCGCGGCTGTGGCCGCGGTAATCGGCGGCGACCGCATCGATGCCGGCGAGCGCCTCGTCCGCGCTCGAAAACTCGAACAGTCCGCGCCCGACCGGATAGAATTTGCTGAAGCCGGTACGCATCGTCACGACCGGCCGCCCGGCGGCGAGATAGCAAACGCTGCGATCGCTGAACCAGCCGCTGTTCGGCCGGACGTAAATGTCTTTGGCGACGGTGAACTCGCCGCGGGAACCGACGATAAAGTCCCGATACTGCGTCATCCCGGAGGAGATCGGGCCGGGATCGACGAGGCTCCAGCCGGCGCCCTCGACCCTCGCGCGCACGGCGGCGTCGGCCGGATCCATCGCCAGCGAAAAGCAGGTCTCGGGCCGGCGTCGCGGCAGGTCGAGATACCGCAAAAAATTCAGGTGTTTCGACCAGACATAACGAGAACCGTTGAATTCGATGTCCTTGCCCTTGTTCTCCCAGGTGGCGACGCTGGTGAAGCAGCGGGGTATGTCCGCTGCCTCGGGCCAGAGCGACAGTACCACCGGCGGCCGGGTCGGACGCCAAGCGATTCCGGACAGCGGCACAGGGCAATCGGCCGCCCCCAAATTTTCTCCGTAACTGAAAAAGTGCGTATGCGCATCGAGGTAGGCGCGGGCCGCCTGGTCGGCCTCGGCGTATTTGATCTGCTGATAGACGGGGTCGGTGTCGACCATGATTCGCACCGGACAGGTCAGATGCTCCTCGCGCAGCCGGGTCGAGCCGCATAGGTTGATCAGCCCGTCCGCCTCGGCGTAAAGTTGCTGCACCCGCCCGCGCGACGTCCCGTGCCATTCGTCGCTGGTCGCGTCCCAATAGGCCCACCGGCACGCCAGCCCGTGGCTTTCCATCGCCCGCCGCAAAAAGGCGACGTTGTAGCCGCATTCCATCGAGACGCTGGCCGCGCGGGGATCGTAAGGATTGGCCCCGTTATCCTCGATATACCAGACATCGTAGCCAAGCCGTTGCAGGCCTACGAGATAATGGATCGCCTGCCAAGCGATGCCGGCGAGCGGCATCTGACCGACAAAATGGCTTACGATAATCCTGCCACGCTTGCTCAAGGTTCGATTCCGTTGTGGCGCCTGTCGGCATAACGGACACAGCGGCGGTTCACTTCCGCGCCGGCGGCGTCGGCCGCGCGCGGGCGGCCTGTGAACGGCCTGCCCAAAGCCGCGGCAAGACCCCAAACCACGTGGGGTTGTCCGTTATCGGCCGGTCATGCTACGCAGAGGGATATGATCGACAGCATTCTCGGGTGGTTGGCGGGCGTCGCGCCCAACAACGGCGTTGGGCCGCGCGATGAGCTGCAGCTCGCCCTGGCGGCGCTGCTGATCGAGGCAGCCGACAGCGACCACCATTTTGACGCAGCGGAACGCGCGGTCATCGCACAATTGCTCGAGCGCCGCTTCAAACTGTCGCACAGCGAGGCGGCGGCGCTGCTCGTGGCCGGCGAACGCGAGGCCGACCGGGCAGTCGAGTTGTTCCACTTTACCCGAATTATCAACGAGCGCCTTTCCTTCGAGCAGCGGGTCGAGTTGGTCGAAATGCTCTGGGAAGTCGCTTATGCCGACGGCGTGCTCGATCAGTACGAAGACAGCCTGCTGCGCCGCGTCGGCGGGCTGATTTACGTACCCGATCGCGAGCGCGGCATGGCGCGGCAGCGGGTTCTCGGGCGGCTGGGGCTCAACGCGACGGCCTGATCCGCCGACCCGTCGAGCCGGACCCGCCGAAGTTCAGGAGAAGAAGCCACTACCATGACCTACGTCGTCACCGAAGCCTGCATTCGCTGCAAATACATGGATTGCGTGGAAGTCTGCCCCGTCGACTGCTTCTACGAAGGGCGAGAATATGCTGGTGATCCATCCCGACGAATGCATCGATTGCGGGGTGTGCGAGCCGGAATGCCCAGTCGACGCGATCATCCCCGACAGCGAGCCGGAAGCCGAGCGCTGGGTCGGCTTGAACCGGGACTATGCGGCAACTTGGCCCAACATTACGCGCAAAAAGCCCTACCCCGCAGACGCCGACGAATGGAAGGACGTGCCCGACAAATTCGAGAAGGAATTCAGTCCAAAACCCGGTGGCAGCTGAGCGAGGCCATCGAAGTCGACGGGGCGAAGCCCGATATGCGCACCGCGCATGCGTGAGCTGTTGGTTTGGACAGGGTTTTCATGGTATTGTCATTGCCGCGTGATTGACGCCTTCCCGTCCAATTCCGCGCTCTTCGCAATCGTGGGCGACCGCTGTCGTCGTGGTCCGGCGACAGGTTGAAGCGTCCCGGCATCACCACTCGGGTCGATTGTGAGAGACGGACTTATGACGTTGGAAAAACCTCTATTCGCTACGGGAGACTTGGTCGTCTATCCGACCCATGGGGTGGGCAAGATTGTCGCCATCGAGGCCCAGGAAATATCCGGATACACGCTTAACGTGTTCGTCGTCGTATTCGACAAGGACAGAATGACGCTGCGGGTGCCGCTCGCCAAGGCTAAGGCATCGGGCTTGCGCAGATTGTCGAGCCGCAAGGAGATGGACGCCGCACTTGCCAAGCTGCGCGGGCGCTCGCGGGCCAAGCGCACGATGTGGAGCCGGCGGGCGCAGGAATACCAGGCCAAGATCGCCTCCGGCGATCCGGGCTCGATCGCCGAGGTGGTGCGCGATCTTTATCGCAATGTCGGCCAGCCCGAGCAGTCGTACAGCGAGAGGCAGATCTATCAGGCGGCGCTCGACCGCTTTGTGCGCGAATTCGCCGCCGTCGAGCGGATCGACGAGACGACCGCGACCCAGCGGGTCGAGCAATTGCTGACGGCCTGAGCAAGGCGGCCGCGCCCGAAGCCGGCGACGGACAGCGGGACGAACGAGCGCCCGGCGTCCTCTGCTTTGGCGCGCCTGCGCGCCGGCCGCCGGGTCTGGGCCGTCGGCGCGATCCATGCCGAGGCACAGCGGCTTGTCCGCCTGCACGATCTGATCAGCGAGCGCTTTCGCGAGGGGGACCAGGTCGTCTATCTCGGCAATTACTTTGGTCATGGCGAGGCGGTTCGCGCCACGATCGGCGAACTCCTCGATTTTCGCCGCCGGGTTCTCGGACGGCAACGCGGCTTTGCCTGCGACGTCGTGCTTTTGCGCGGGGCGCAGGAAGAGATGTGGCAAAAGCTGCTGCAGCTGCAATTCGCGTCGAACCCCGGCGAGGTGCTGGCCTGGATGGTCAAGGCCGGCGTTGAAGCGACGGTCCGGGCCTATGGCGGCGACCTGAGACAGGGTTTTGCCGCCACGCGTGACGGCCCGCGCACGATTACCCGCTGGACCGGCGCGCTGCGCGCCGCAATGAACGAGACCGCGGGCCACACCAATCTGTTTTCAGCGCTCCGCCACGCTGCGTTCACCGAGGACCACGGATTGCTGTTCGTCCATGCTGCGGTCGATCCGTCACGTCCGCTGGCCGCACAGGGTGACGCGTTCTGGTGGGGTCGGGACGACATCCTCGAACTGACCGCCCCTTTCGACGGGTTCGGGCGCGTTGTCAGGGGCATCGACCGGCAGCGGCGCGGCCTCGTCGAGCGTGAATTCGCGGTATCGCTCGACAGCGGTGGGGTCGGCGGCGGCGGCATCGTCTGCTCGCCGCCTGCTTTGGCGCGACCGGCGCCATAGTCGATCAGGTCGAGGCCTGAGGCGCCGCCGGCCGGCGTTGCGGAAGCCGAGGTCCGCGGGAACCATCGCGGGCGGCCGCGTTGCGGCAGCCAAGGCCGGTTCACATCTGGTGGTCGATGATGGTGGCGTCGCAATTTGCGCGGAGGCAGGGTTGGCGAGCGGCGCGAAGGCCTGCGCATCTACAACCTCTTTCCGACGCTAGCCGGCACGATACGGCAATGGCACGAGCATTTGCCGCGGATCGCGGCGATGGGGTTCAATGCCGTTTATGTCAATCCGTTCCACTATCCCGGCTTTTCCGGCAGCCTTTACGCGGTCAAGGACTATTACCGGTTGAACCCGCGTTTTCGCGGCGACGAGCCGGCCGACGACGATTGCTCTGCTCGAAGGCTTCACCCAGGCGGCGCGGCAAACGGGCTGCGCGTGATCATGGATCTCGTGATCAATCATGCCTCGAAAGACAGCGAGCTGATCGCCGACCACCCGGAATGGTTTGCCCATGACGGGCGCGGCGAAATCGTCTCGCCCTTCGCCACCGACCCGGCCAACCCGACGCGCAAGACCGTCTGGGGCGATCTTGCCGCGTTCGATTACCGGCCGCCGCAACGCGACCCGGATCACCGCCTATTTCCAGGATCTCGTACGTCATTACATCGCTCTCGGCTTTGGCGGCTTCCGCTGCGACGCCGCCTACAAGGTCCCGACCGAGGTTTGGCGCGCTCTGACCAAACGCCGCGGGCGCCGCCGCATCCGATGTGGTGTTCTGCGCGGAGACCGTGGGCGCGCCAAAGGAGGCGGTGCTCGCTCTTGCCGACGCCGGCTTCGACTATCTGTTCAACAGCGTCAAATGGTGGGATTTCGCAAGCCCGTGGCTGCTTGACCAGTACGAATCCTTTCGCCAGATCGCGCCGTCGATCGGCTTTCCCGAAAGTCATGACACCGAACGGCTGGTGACCGAACTGCGGGCCGCCGGCATTCCCGAAAACCAGATCGAGCCACGATATCGACAAGCTTATGCCTTCGCCGCGGCGTATTCGGCCGGCGTATTGATGCCGATGGGGTTCGAATACGGCTGGGGGCGGCGGTTAAAGGTGGTGATGGGCCGCGACGAGCCGCCCGAGCCCAACCGCTTCGACCTCACCGCGTTCGTTGCCGAGGTCAATGCGATGAAGCGGGCGATCCCTGCGCTGAACGAAGAGGGCCCGCAACGGCGGCTGGACAGCGGCACCGGCCGACCTGGTGATGTTGGAGCGCCGGACCGACAGCGGCGACGACTGCGCCGTTATTGTCGTCAACCGAGACCCGCGCCGCCCGCGCGAAATCACCTCGGAAATGATCGTTAAGGGCCCCGAAACTTGTTTGCCTGCGACAGCGCCGATGGTCGAGCCGCTCGGGCTGCGGGTGCTGCACGCCGGCCCGGCGCCGGCCGCCGAGCGGGCGGCCGTTATGCATCCGCTGTGGCGGCCGGAAGCACGGATCGCGATCGAAGACGTCTACCCGCGGCTCGATGGCGGGCGCTACCCCGTCAAGCGGATCGTCGGCGACACCTTCGAGGTGTGGGCCGATCTGTTCCGCGATGGGCACGAAAAGCTGCGCGCCGTCGTCAAATACCGGACGAGGACGGCCTGTGGCGCGAGACGCCGCTGGAGCTTTTATGACAATGACCGCTGGGTCGCCCGCTTTCGCCTCGATCGGGCAGGGTTGTGGCGATACACGATCGAGGCCTGGACGGACCGGTTCGAAAGCTGGCGCGACGAATTCGAGAAGAAACGCGAGGCCGGCCAGGAAACCACCCTTGAACTCGCCGAGGGCCGGGAGATCGTCGCCGCCGCATTGGCGGAGGCGGCGCCAGGTGATGCGACGACACTCCGCGCCATGCTGGAGGACTTCGATGCCGCCGGCGCCGCCGAGCGGGCCAAGCTGCTGTTCTCGGCGCCGCTGCGCGAGCTGATGGCACGGACCCAGCCGCGCGATGGCGCCGTGCGCTATCCCGACGAGCCCGAAATCGTCGTCGACAGAAAAGCCGCGCGCTTTGCCGCCTGGTACGAGATGTTCCCGCGAAGCCAGGGCCGGGAGCCCGGCAAGAGCGCCACCTTTGATGATTGCATTGCGCGGTTGCCGGAAATCGCAGGGCTCGGCTTCGATACCGTCTACCTCGTCGCCGATCCATCCGATCGGCCGGATCAACCGCAAGGGCAAGGACAACAGCACCGTGGCCCAACCCGGCGATCCGGGCAGCCCCTATGCGATCGGCTCCGCCGAGGGCGGTCACCGCGCGGTCGAGCCCGGGCTTGGCACGCTCGCCGATTTCCGGCGGTTCGTGCGCGCCGCCGCCGAGTCGGGGCTGGAGGTCGCACTCGATTTTGCCGTCCAGTGCGCGCCGGATCACCCCTGGGTGCGCGAGCATCCGCAATGGTTCCGCTTTCGCCCGGACGGCACGATCAAATACGCCGAAAACCCACCAAAGAAATATGAGGACATCGTCAACGTCGATTTCGACAACCCGGATCGCGAGACGTTGTGGACCGAGTTGCGCGACACCGTCCTGTTCTGGATCGGCGAAGGGGTGCGCACCTTTCGCGTCGACAACCCGCATACCAAGCCGCTGCCGTTCTGGGAGTGGCTGATACGCGAAGTGAAGGCCCGCTGCCCCGAGGCAATCTTTCTGTCCGAAGCGTTCACCCGACCCAAGATGATGCGAGCCCTGGCCAAGTCCGGGTTCACGCAATCCTACACGTATTTTACTTGGCGCAATACCAAGGACGAGTTGACCGAATACCTGACCGAGCTGACAAGCTACCCGGCCAGCGAGTATTTTCGCCCCAATTTTTTCACCAACACGCCGGATATCCTGCCGGTCTTCTTGCAGGAAGGCGGCCGGCCCGCGTTTCGCATCCGCCTCGCGCTGGCGGCCACATTGTCCCCGGCCTACGGGATATATAACGGCTTCGAATTGTGCGAGAACACGCCGATCCCCGGCCGCGAAGAGTATCTGAACTCGGAGAAGTACGAATATAAGGTCTGGGATTGGGACCGGCCGGGGAACATCAAGGACGACATTAGGATCCTCAACCGTTTTCGCCGCGACAATCCGGCGCTGCACGAGTTCCTGAACCTGCGCTTTCTCCCCTGCCCCGACCCCGAAATCCTGGCTTACCTGAAAATCTCTTCCGATCGAGCCAACGCCGTGATCGTCGTCGTCAACCTCGACCCGCACGATGCCCGGACCGCCGATGTCGAATTGCCGCTCGCCGAACTCGGGCTGGCCGCTGGCCAGCTGTTCTCCTTGGAGGAGGCGTTTGGTCGACACCTGACCATATGCCGCGGCGCCCACCAGCAATTCCGCCTCGATCCCGAGACCAACCCGGCGCTGATCTTTCGCCTGTTGCGCAGCGAGACCGAATGAGCCCACCCGACGACGTTGCCGCTTCGCGGCCGCTGAGCCGCGCGCATGTCCGCCCCACGGATTCCGACCCGCTGTGGTACAAGGACGCGATCATCTATCAACTGCACGTCAAGGCGTTTTTCGACGCCGATGACGACGGCGTCGGCGACTTTCAGGGGCTCTGCCGCAAGCTCGACTATCTGCAGGATCTCGGCGTCACCGCCTTGTGGCTGCTGCCGTTTTATCCCTCGCCGCTGCGCGATGACGGGTATGACATCTCGGACTACAAGAACATCAACCCGTCCTACGGCCGGATGGCCGACTTCAAGGCGTTTGTCCGCGAAGCGCACCGCCGCAATCTGCGAATCATCACCGAGCTGATCATTAATCATACATCGGATCAGCACCCCTGGTTCCAGCGCGCCCGCCAGGCGAAGCCTGGCTCGTCATCGCGCGATTTCTATCTGTGGAGCGACACCGACCAGAAATTCCCCGAAACCCGGATCATCTTCGTCGACGCCGAAAAATCGAACTGGGCCTGGGACCCGGTGGCCCAGGCCTATTACTGGCATCGGTTCTATGCGCATCAGCCGGACCTAAATTTCGACAATCCGCGCGTGTTTCGCGCGGTTGCCGAGGTGATGCGGTTCTGGCTCGATCTCGGGGTCGACGGGTTGCGGCTCGACGCGGTGCCCTATCTGATCGAGCGCGAAGGCACGATCAACGAGAACCTCCCCGAGACCCACGAGATCCTGCGGCGGCTGCGGCGAGAACTGGACCAGCACTATTGCGACCGCATGCTGCTGGCCGAGGCCAACCAATGGCCCGAGGACGTGCTGCAATATTTCGGCGCCGGCGACGAATGCCATATGGCGTTCCATTTTCCGCTGATGCCGCGCATCTACATGGCGGTCTCGACCGAGGACCGCCATCCGATTACCGACATCATGCGGCAGACCCCGGACATTCCCGAAGCGTGCCAGTGGGCGGTGTTCCTGCGCAATCACGACGAGCTGACCCTGGAAATGGTCACCGACCGCGAGCGCGACTATCTGTGGAACCACTATGCCGCGGATCGGCGGGCGCGGATCAATCTCGGGATCCGCCGGCGGTTGGCGCCGCTGATGGAGAATGACCGCCGCCGGATCGAATTATTAAATGCGCTGTTGATCTCGATGCCGGGCACCCCGGTCTTCTATTACGGCGACGAAATCGGCATGGGCGACAACGTCTTTCTGCGAGACCGCGACGGGGTGCGCACCCCGATGCAGTGGTCGTTCGACCGCAATGGCGGGTTCTCGCGAGCCGATCCGGCGAGCCTCTATCTGCCGCCGATCATGGATTCGGTTTATGGCTTCGAGGCAGTCAATGTCGAGGCGCAGAGCCGCTCGCCTTCGTCCCTGCTGAATTGGATGAAGCGGCTGATCGCGGCGCGCCGGTCACGCCGAGCCTTTGGCCGCGGCGCGCTGCGGTTCCTCTATCCCTCCAACCGCAAGGTGATCGCCTACCTGCGCACCTCCGGCGACGAAGTCCTTCTGTGCGTCGCCAACCTGTCGCGTTCGCCGCAGGCAGTCGAACTCGACCTTTCCGAATTCCGCGGCCGTCAGCCGGTCGAGCTGCTCGGACACAGCGTGTTTCCGACCATCGGCGAACTGCCGTATCTGCTGACCCTGCAGGCCCACAGCTTCTTCTGGTTCGAGCTGCTGCAGAAAGCGGACGACACCGCTAATCTGCAATCCGCGCCGCCCGAATTCGTGACCCTGGTCATGCCGCAAGGGTGGGGCGATCTGTTTCTCATGCATAATCGGCGACAGCTTGAAAACGAGGTGGTTCCGGGCTTTCTGATGCGCCAACGCTGGTTTGGCGCCAAGGATCGGCGGATTGAGGCTGCCTCGGTGGGCGCACAGTGCGAGATCGTTCGGCCCGCAGAGAGCGGAACGGCGGCGGAGGTCTTTCTCGCGACCGTGGTCGACGTGTCTTTCGCAGCAGATGGCCGCCAGCGTTATTTCCTGCCCTTGGCTGCGATCTGGTCCCCGGCCGAGAGCGAGTTGCGCCAGAGCCTGGCCCCGCTCACGCTCGCCGAGCTGCGGCAGTTTCGCCGCGAGGGCGCTATCGTCGACGCCATGTCGCAGGATGGTTTCGCATTGGCGGTCATGGATGCGATCGCGCGCGAGGCGCGGCTGCCCGTCGGCCAAGGAGAAATTCGCTTCACCAAGACTGCGAGCTACGACCAAGCCGCGCCGCCGGAACGGCTGACGGTTCGCCGCGGCGGGACCGAGCAATCCAACAGCTCGGTGTTTTTCGACGAGTACGGGATGCTCAAACTCTACCGGCGACTAGAAGCCGGACCCCACCCGGAAATCGAGATGTCGCGGTTTCTGGTCGAGCAGGCCGGGTTCGCCAACACGCCGCCACCACTGGCCACGATCGAGCTGGCGCTCGGCGAGAGCGAGGCGCAAACAATCGCTCTCGGCGTCCTGTTCGGATTTGTCCGCAATCAGGGAGACGGCTGGAGCCAGGCGCTGAACTATCTGACCCGCTATCTCGACGACGCGCTGATCTCGCATGACGAGCGCTCGTCCGAACTGCCCGACCCCGACCTTTTCTTTCTTGCTTTGGCCCGCCAGGTTGGCATCCGCACCGCCGAGATGCACCGCGCCTTGGCCGAGCGCAGCGGTGGCGACCCCGATTTCGCGCCGGAACCGATCACCCGCGCCGATGTCGCCGATTGGCGAAACGCACTCGAGGCAGAAGCCGCGGCAATGCTGACAAAATTGGAGCGCGCTCGGTTGCCGGCTCAGGCGCAAGAACGGGCGGAGCGCCTGTTCGCCGCTCCGCGATCGGCTCTTTTGGCTAATCCGCAACCTGCTGCCCGACGAGGTCACTGCGCAAAAGACCCGGCTGCACGGCGATTACCATCTGGGTCAGGTGATCGTTGTGCAAAACGATTTTTTCATCGTCGATTTCGAGGGCGAGCCGTCACGACCACTCGCCGCGCGCCGCGCCAAAAGCTCGCCGCTGCGCGACGTCGCCGGGATGATCCGCTCGTTCGATTATGCCGCGGTGACGGCGGTGCGACAGCTGGCCGACACCCGTGCCGCCGCCGAGCCGAGAATGGTTCAGCTGGCGGAAAGCTGGCGCCAGCGCGCGGTCGACGGATTTCGCGCCGCCTATCGCAAGACGATGCGCGGCTGCACCGCATACCCGGCGAGCAAGAAAGAGGCACGCGAGATGACGGCGTTCTTCATTCTCGAAAAGGCGGTTTACGAGGTCTCATACGAATTGGCGAACCGGCCGCAGTGGGTCGATATCCCGCTCGACGGCATCCTCGCGATCTTGAACAAGGAAAAGGCGCGGGCCGGTGGCGAAGCGCACTGACCCCGGGCAATCGGCAATCGAAGAGACCAAGCGCCCGGAGAGGGGCGGTCCGGAGCTGACACGGACGCAACCGGCCGCAAGCGCGACGACGCGGCCCGAGGCGACCCGAGTCTGATCCCGAGATCGAGGCCATCGTCGCGGCCCGGCACGGCGACCCGTTCGCGTTTCTCGGCATGCATGAGACGCCCGCCGGATTGTGCGTGCGCGCGATATTGCCGGCGGCGGAGCAAATGGCCGTCGTCGACAGCGCTACCGGAGAGATCGCCGCCGAGGGCAGGCGGATGCATCCCGATGGCTTCTTTGTCGCCGAGATCCCCGGCAGAAAAGAGCCATTTCGTTATCGGCTGCGCATGTCGAGCAGCGGCCTGATGCGCGAATTCGACGACATCTACCGCTTCCCCCCGGTGCTGGGAGAGCTCGATCTCCATCTCCTCGCGGAGGGCAATCATTTCGCCAGCTATCGCAAGCTCGGCGCCCATCCGATTGTTCATGACGGAATTGACGGGGTGGCGTTCGCGGTGTGGGCGCCGAATGCACAATCGGTCAGCGTCGTCGGCGACTTCAACGATTGGGACGGCAGGCGCGCGGCGATGCGGCGGCGCGGCAGCCCCGGCTTCTGGGAGGTGTTCATTCCCGGACTGCGGCCCGGCCATCTCTACAAATATCAGATACACGGTCCGGACGGCGAGCTGTTGCCGCTGAAGGCCGACCCGCAAGCCGAGCAGTCCGAGAAATCGCCGGGCACGGCCTCGGTGATCGCTGCTCCCTCGCGCCATGTCTGGCAGGACGGCGCCTGGATGGCCGAGCGCTGGCGGCGCAATGACCGCGAGGCGCCGATTGCCATATACGAAGTCCATCTCGGCTCGTGGAGGCGCAACCTCGCCCAAAACGGGCGATATTTGAGCTACCGTGAACTCGCCGAACAGCTCGTCCCCTACGTCGCCGAAATGGGGTTTACCCATATCGAGATCATGCCGATCATGGAGTATCCGTTCGACGGCTCATGGGGATACCAGCCGATCGCGCTATTCGCGCCAACCAGCCGCTACGGCGCCCCGGACGACTTTCGCGCGCTGGTCGAGGCCTGCCACAAGGCGGGGCTGAGCGTCCTGCTCGATTGGGTTCCGGGGCATTTTCCCAATGATCCGCACGGTCTCGGCCGCTTCGACGGCACGGCGCTCTACGAGCATGCCGATCCGCGCCAGGGATTTCACCGGGATTGGAACACCCTGATCTACAATCTCGGCCGCCGCGAGGTCGCCAATTTTCTGCTGTCGAGCGCGCTCTACTGGCTGCACGAATTCCACATCGACGGCATCCGCGTCGATGCGGTCGCCTCGATGCTGTATCTCGATTACAGCCGGCCGCCGGGGGAATGGATCCCGAACGCGTTCGGCGGCCGCGAGAACCTCGCTGCGATCGCGTTTCTGCGGCGGATGAAC
The DNA here is from genome assembly GCA_963821795.1 of uncultured Alphaproteobacteria bacterium. Classification (GTDB taxonomy): domain Bacteria; phylum Pseudomonadota; class Alphaproteobacteria; order ATCC43930; family CGMCC-115725; genus AP-15. The sequence goes on along the minus strand of CAWGFH010000014.1, from coordinate 95,007 downwards.
GAGCTGATTTTTGGTGAGGCGAGCGGCGCCACCTCGGTCGCCGAGGAATCGACTGCGTGGCCGATGGTATCGCGCCCGACCTATGTCGGTGGATTGGGCTTCGGCTACAAATGGAACCTCGGCTGGATGCACGACACCCTGCACTATATGGCGACCGACCCGCTCTACCGGAAATTCCACCACAACGATCTCACCTTCGGCCTCCTCTACGCCTATCACGAGAACTTTGTATTGGCGCTCAGTCATGACGAGGTCGTGCACGGCAAGGGCTCGCTGATCGCCAAGATGCCCGGCGACGAATGGCAGCGCTTTGCCAATCTGCGCGCCTATTTCGCCTTCATGTGGTCGCAGCCCGGGAAAAAGCTGCTGTTCATGGGCAGCGAATTTGCCCAGGTGCGGGAGTGGAACCATGATGTCGGGCTCGACTGGCAATTGCTGGGCGATCCGCTGCATGAGGGCATCAGGCGGCTGGTCCGCGATCTGAACCTGCTTTACCGCGATACGCCAGCATTGCATCGGCTCGACTGCGATCCCGACGGTTTCTTGTGGATCGATCTGGCCAATGCGGCGGAGAGCGTGATTGCCTATCAGAGGCGCGGCCGCGACCCGCACGATCTCGCCGTTATCGTCTGCAATTTCACGCCGGTGCCGCGTGCGGATTACTGGATCGGCGTGCCCCGGGCGGGCCGTTATCGCGAGCGCATCAACACCGATGCGCTCGATTATGGCGGCAGCGGCGTCGGCAATGCCGGCGAGGTGCATGCCGAGGCGCACCCGATCCACGGGTATCAGCATGCAATCCGCCTGCGGCTGCCGCCGCTCGGCGTCCTGATTTTCACTGCGGACTGAGCGAGCGCAGCACCGGACGATGGCGTCACCAATGAAAGTGTGGCCGGGCCGGCCCGATCCGCTGGGGGCTACCTGGGACGGCAAAGGGGTGAATTTTGCGCTCTTTTCCGCCCATGCCGAAAAAGTCGAGCTATGCCTGTTCGATCGCACCGGCCTGCACGAACAGGCCCGCATTGTATTGCCGGAATATACCCACGAGGTCTGGCACGTCTATTTGCCCGATGCGCGGCCCGACCAGCTCTACGGCTATCGGGTGCACGGGCCCTACGATCCAGCCAATGGGCATCGATTCAATCCCAACAAGCTGCTGCTCGACCCTTATGCGAAGTCGCTGCAGGGTCAGGATACGCTGGTCCGACGCGGTCTTTGGGTATCGTGTCGGCGGGACCCGCGAGGATCTGGCGATCGATCGCCGCGATAGTGCGCGCTTCATGCCCAAATGCCGTGTCATCGAACCGGCCTATACCTGGAGCGACGAGCATCGGCCGCGGATCTTGTGGGAGGAATCGATCATTCTGGAGTTGAGCGCGCGGGGGATCACCATGCTTCATCCCAGCGTCGATCCGGAGCATCGCGGCACCTTCGCCGGCCTCTCCTCGCCGGCAATGATCGACTACCTGGTCGGGCTGGGCATTACTGCGGTCGAACTGTTGCCGATCCATGCCGCGGTCAATGACCGCCATCTGGTCGAGCGCAGACTGGCCAATTATTGGGGTTACAACACAATCGGCTTTTTTGCCCCGGACCCGCGATTTTTGTCGACCGGTACGATTGCCGATTTCAAGACGATGGTGCGGCGGCTGCACGATGCCGGGATCGAGGTCATTCTCGATGTCGTCTACAACCACAGCGGCGAGGGCAATCACCTCGGGCCGACCCTGTCGTTTCGCGGCATCGACAACGCCTCGTATTATCGATTGGACGCCGACCAGCGGTTCTATCAGGACTTTACCGGCACCGGGAATACATTGAACCTCGATCACCCGCGCGTCTTAGAGCTGGTGATGGATTCGCTGCGCTATTGGGCGACGGAAATGCATGTCGACGGCTTCCGCTTCGACCTGTGCACGACGCTCGCGCGCGAAAACGGCGACTACGGCCAAGGCAGTGCATTTTTCGACGCCGTCCGTCAGGACCCGGTGATGAGCGAGCTCAAATTGATCGCCGAACCTTGGGACATCGGTCCTTACGGCTATCAGCTCGGCAATTTTCCGCCGGGCTGGGCGGAATGGAACGGTCATTACCGCGATACGTTGAGACGGTTCTGGAAAGGCGATCAAGGTCTCGTCGCCGATCTCGCTTCGCGCATCGCCGGCTCCTCCGACATCTTCGGCTATCGCGGACGGCGCCCGTGGGCCAGCGTCAATTTCATCACTGCCCATGACGGGTTCACCTTGCAGGATTTGGTCAGCTACAACGAAAAACATAATGAAGCCAATGGCGAAAACGGCCGCGACGGCGACGGTTCGAACTGGAGCTGGAATTGCGGGGCCGAGGGACCGACCGACGACCCGGCAATCGTCGCGCTGCGCGATCGGCAAAAGCGCAATATGCTCGCCGCGTTGCTACTGTCGCTCGGCGTGCCGATGGTGCTCGCCGGCGACGAGATCGGGCGCAGCCAGCGTGGCAACAACAACGCCTATTGCCAGGACAACGAAATTTCCTGGACCGCCTGGGAGAATATCCGGCCCGAAGACGAGGAGCTGCGCCGGTTCGCCAGCTATCTGATTCATCTGCGGCGACGCCATCGCGTCTTTTCGCGCCCTCGGTTCTTGCGCGGCGAGGTGTTGTCGGAGGCGGGCGTCAAGGACATCACCTGGTTCACCCCGGCGGGCGAGGAGGCCACCGACGAGGATTGGAGCAATCCGGTTGCACTGTCCCTCGGTTATGTATTGAGCGGCGCAGCCGGTGAGTTTTTTACCCCCGGCGGCCAGCGCGACATCGACGAGAGCTTTCTGGTGATGATGAACGCCTATTACGGCGAGCTTGATTTTCGCATTCCGTGCATCAGCGCACCGATGTCGTGGGAGCCGCTGGTCGACACCTCCGAGCCGACTGGACGGATCAGCGCCGGCAAGCTTTACGCGCCGGGCGAGGTTTATCGGTTGCAGCCGCATTCCTTTGCCTTGTTCATCAACCGGGCGCCGCGCCCTGGCTTGCTGCCGAACCTCGACAGCGACCCCGTGATCACCGCCCCGCCGCAGGCCGATGACGCGGAGCGAGGCTTTTACGATGACGATGACGGGGACGGGGACGGGGACGGGGACGAGACGGAGACGCCGAGGCGGGGGAGGCCGATGCGGCACCGTCTTGAACTGCCCTTCGGCGCAGAAGTCGGGTTCGAGGGAGTTCGCTTTCGGCTGTGGGCGCCGCGCGCCAAATCCGTGTCGCTGAAACTTGAAAGCCCGCGCGCGCAGATGGTCCCGATGGCCTGTGAAGGCAAGGGATGGTGGACCTCGACGACCACCCTCGCCGAGCCGGGCGCGCTCTACCGCTATGTCGTCGACGGCACGGCATTTCCCGATCCCGCCTCGCGCCGTCAGCCCGACGGGGTTCATGGCCCGAGCGAGGTTATCGATCCCGACGCCTATGAATGGAGCGATCAGCGCTGGTGCGGGCGGCGGTGGGAAGAAATAGTCCTCTACGAGCTGCATGTCGGCGCATTTTCCGAGACCGGCGATTTTTCCGGCGTGGCGCGCCACCTCGATCATCTCTGCCGGCTCGGCGTGACCGCAGTGGAGCTGATGCCGATTGCAGAATTCGCCGGTGCGCGCAATTGGGGCTATGACGGCGTATTTGCGTACGCTCCGTCGTCGCATTACGGCCGGCCAGAAGCGCTGAAGAGGCTGGTCGAGGATTGCCACGCCCGTGGTCTGGCGGTCCTGCTCGACGTCGTCTACAATCATTTTGGTCCCGAGGGGAATTATCTGCCGGCGGTCGCGCCGGATTTCTTTACCGGGCGCCACCAGACCCCGTGGGGAGCCGCGATCGATTTTTCCGGGTCTGAAAGCCGGTCAGTGCGCGATTTTTTTATTCATAACGCGCTTTATTGGCTCGAGGAGTTCCAGTTCGATGGGCTGCGCCTCGACGCCGTCCACGCCATTTTCGACGACAGCCAGCCCGATATCGTCGACGAAATCTGCCAGACAGCGCGGCGACGCATCCCGGATCGCGAAATTCATCTGGTCCTCGAAAACGACCGCAACGAGGCCCGTCGTCTGTCCGGAACCAAACGGCGTGGCAGACGCTGCACCGCGCAATGGAACGACGATCTGCACCACGCCCTCCATGTTCTGCTCACCGGCGAAAAATCCGGCTTTTACGCCGATTACGCAGACGCGCCGGCGCGGCATCTCGGCCGGGCGTTAGCGGAGGGGTTTGCCTATCAGGGCGAGCCATCGCCCTATCGCGACGCAAGGCCGCGCGGCGAGCCGTCGGCACACCTCCCAGCGACTGCGTTTATCGCGTTTCTGCAGAACCACGACCATGTCGGAAACCATCCGTTCGGCACCCGGCTCTCGGCGCGCGCGCACGAGCCGGCATTGCGGGCGGCGATAGCCATCGTATTGCTGTCGCCGCAAATCCCGCTGCTGTTCATGGGCGAGGAATGGGCGAGCCGGCGGCCCTTTGCATTCTTCTGCGATTTCGGCCCCGATCTCGCCGCGGCGGTGCGCGAGGGCCGGCGCCGGGAATTTGCCCATTTTTCCGAATTCCAGAACGAGAACGCGCGGGCGCAAATCCCCGACCCGACCGCCGAGACGACCTTCGCGATGTCGCGGCTCGATTGGACCAAGCCGGAGCAGGCGGACCATGCAAGCTGGCTCGCGCTGTACCGCACACTTCTCGAGCTCAGGGCACGCGAGATCGTGCCGCGATTGGCCGGCATCCCGCCCAATGCCGGGCACTACCAGGTGATGGGGCCACAGGCGGTCAACGTGGAATGGCGGCTCGGCGATGGTTCGCGGCTGCTGCTGGTGGCAAATTTCTCGGCGCAAGCAGTGCCGGTTCCAGGGCCTCAGAGCACCGGCCGGCTGATCTATTCCTCGGCGGCGCCCGGAGCTCCGATCAGCGCCAGCTTTTATCTGTCGGCTCCGGTCCGCTCGGCGACATGACCGACCGCGCCGCGCTGGTCCGTCTCGCCGCGCTGATCGGTATCGAAACGGGCTATACGGATGCGCTCGGGCAAACCCGGGAAGCCTCGGACGAAGCGCTGCTCGCGCTGATCGACGCGTTCGGGTTCACCGATCCGGCGCGGGCGGCGAGCGAACTGGAAGAGCGCAGGCGGGCGGTCCCGCTGGGGCTCGGCCCGGCTCACATCGTTCATGCCGAAGCGGCACAGCCCGAACTGACCTTGGGGCTGCCGGCGCGGACGCGCGAGATCGCCTGGACCTGCCTTCTCGAAGGCGGCGGAGAGCGAGCGGGCAGCGCGGCGGCCGAAACCGGAGCCGAGGGCGGGGCTTTCGCCCTGCCGCTGCCGGCGGGCTTGCCGACCGGCTATCACCGGCTGGCGCTCGAAGCCGGCGGCATTGCAGCTCAGCTCGATCTGATCGTGGCCCCGGCCAGCTGCCATCTGCCGCCGCAGCTCAGACCGGGCGCGCGCAGCTGGGGGCTGACTTGCCAACTTTATGGGCTGCGCAGCGCCCGTGATTGGGGAATGGGCGATTTCACCGACCTCGCGACGATCGCCGGCGCCGCCGGCAGACGCGGCGGCGCGACGCTCGGCATCAACCCGCTGCATGCGCGGTTCGCGGCGGAGCCTTTACACTTCAGCCCCTATTCGCCATCGAGCCGCACCCGGCTCGATTATTTGTATATCGACCCGACCGCTGTCCCTGGCTTCGCCGAGGATGAAACCGCACAGGCGCTGGTCGGCACGGATTGGTTCGGCGCGACCAGATGGGCGGCCCGATCGGCCGAACTGATCGATTACGGCGCGGTCGCCGCCGCCAAGAGGCCGGTGTTGGAGGCGCTGTGGCGGCGCTTCCACACGATCGACCTCGGCGACAACGGCACCGCACGCACTATGCTCGGCGCAAGTTTCCGCCGGTTTCAGCAGAACGAGTCTCGTTCGCTGCTCGATTTCGCGATTTTCGAGGGGCTGCACGAGCATTATTGCCGTCTGCGGCAAGGGTTCTCGTGGCGCAACTGGCCGGCGCCAATGCGCAACCCACGTTCGGCTGAAGTCGCCGAATTTGCCGCTGCCCAGCGCGAGCCGATCGAGTTCTTTCAATTTCTGCAATGGCTGGCCGATCGGCAGCTTGCCGTGGCAGCCGAGGCCGGGCGCGAGGCCGGTCTGTCGATCGGACTTTATCGCGATCTCGCGGTCGGCGCCGACCCGAACGGAGCGGAGGCCTGGGCCGATCAGGAACTCGTAGCACCACGGGCCGCGATCGGTGCGCCTCCGGACGCACTGAGCCGGACCGGGCAGAATTGGGGACTGGCGCCGATCAATCCCTTGGTCCTGCAGCGCCAGCGGTTCGAGCCGTTCATCGCCTGCCTGCGCGCCAATATGCGGCACGCCGGAATACTCCGGATCGACCACGTCATGTCGCTGAACCGGCTGTACTGGATCCCCAACGGGATGAAGGCGACGGACGGGTGTTACGTGAACTACCCGTTCGACGACTTATTGCGGCTGGTCGCGCTCGAAAGCCAGCGCCAGGGTTGCGCCGTAGTCGGCGAGGATCTGGGCACCGTCCCGCAGGGTTTTCGCGAGACGATGCGCACCGCCAATTTGTTGTCCTACCGCATCATGGTCTTCGAGCGGTTCCCGGATGGAAGCTTTGTTCCGCCAGCCGAGTATCCGCCGCTGGCGGCGGCGGCGGCGGCGACCCATGACCTCGCCACCCTGGCAGGGTTTTGGCTCGGCCGCGACATCGCTTGGCGTCAGCGGCTCGGCCTCTATCCGAACGCACAGGCGGGTGAGGCCGAGGCAGCCCAGCGCCGCCGCGACCGCCAGATGCTGCTCGAAGCACTGGCCGCTGAAGGGCTGCTGTCGCCAGACGACTTTAGCCGGTTTCTGTCGGATGCGGGCGAGCCTGTCTTTACGCCCGGCCTCGGTGACGCGATCCAGCTCTACCTGGCACGCTCGCGCGCCCGGCTGATGCTGGTTCAGCTGGAGGACGTGGTCGGCGAAAGCGAGCAGGCCAATCTGCCCGGTACGATCGACGGGCATCCGAATTGGCGCCGGCGCCTCGGCCGCACCCTCGAAGAGATCGCCGGCAGCGCCGAATTGAGCCGGGTCGCACAGCTGGTTGCCGAAGCGCGGCAGCGCTCGGCCAAGATATGAGCGGGGGGTTCGCGGGCGAGACCGCGATCCGTGCCACCTACCGTCTGCAATTCCAACGCGAGTTCACTTTTAGCGATGCTACCCGGTTGGTTCCCTATCTTGCGGCACTGGGCATCAGTCACGTTTACGCTTCGCCGATCACGGAGGCGCGGCCCGGCTCGACCCATGGCTACGACATCATCGATCACAGCCGGCTCAACCCGGAAATCGGCACCGAGGAGCAGTTCCGCCGGCTGACCGCCGCGCTGCACGCGCACGATATGGGCCTGATCGTCGATTTCGTCCCGAACCATATGGGGATCGGCGGCAACAACGCCTGGTGGCGCGATGTCCTGGAGTGGGGCGAGCAATCGCCATTCGCCCGCTATTTCGACATCAACTGGCACGATGTTCGCCCCGACCTCGATGGCCGGGTCTTGCTGCCGGTGCTCGGCGCGCAATACGGGATGATCCTCGAAAAAGGCGAGATTACGCTCGGCTTCGACCCGGCTGAGGGGAGCTTCAGCGCGTGGTATTTCGATCACCGCTTTCCGATTTCGCCACATTCCTATGCCGCGATCTTTGCCGGCGGCGGAGCATTGCTGGCCGGGTGGGCCGAGAATTTCGCTGCGATTGCCGGCATGGAGGCCGCCGCCGCCCGCGAGCGCGCAACCGAGCTGAAGCGCAGCCTGTCCGATCGCGCCAACGAACCCGCCGTCGCCGCCGCGATTGAAGCGGCGCTGCGATGCTTTACCGGAACCCCCGGCGACGCGGACAGCTTTGATGCGATGCACCGCCTGCTCGAAGCTCAATTCTATCGCATCGCCGATTGGCGGGTCGCCGCCGAGGAGATCAACTACCGGCGGTTTTTCAACATCAATGACCTCGCCGGGTTGCGCATGGAGCTGCCCGAGCTGTTCGAGGAAACCCACCGGCTGATCTTCACGCTGATCGAGCGCGGCGACGTGCAAGGGCTGCGCATCGATCATATCGACGGGATGTTCGACCCCCGAGGCTATTGCGAGCGGCTGCAGCAACAATCCGCCGAACCGCTCTACGTGCTCGTCGAAAAGATCTTGGCGCGGTACGAGGCGTTGCCCGATTGGCCGATCGCCGGAACCACCGGCTACGACTTTGTCAACCAGGTGCTGGCGATCTTTGTCGATCCCGCGGGCGAGGCTCCGATCGACCGGCTCTACCGCCGCTTCGCTCCACCCGGCCAGGATTTCGACGAGGTCCTTTACGCCTGCAAGACGCGCATCATGCAGGTCAACCTGGCGAGCGAAATGAACATGCTCGCGCGAGAATTTCACCAGCTGGCAATCCGCGACCGGAGCAGTCGCGACTTCACATTCAACGGGATGCTGGCGGCGCTTCGCGAGGTCGTCGCCGCGTTTCCGGTCTATCGCACCTATGTTTCACCGCGCGGCACCAGCGCCGATGATCGGCGCTATATCGAGTGGGCAATCGGCCAGGCCCGCAAACGCTGGCTCGGCGCCGATGTCAGCATTTTCGATTTCCTGCGACGGATTCTGACCGGCGACGCCGCGGAGCCCGAGCGCGACCCGAGCCCCGGCGGCCCATTGCACACGGCGATGCACTTTCAGCAGGTAACTGGCCCGGTCATGGCGAAGGGCGCCGAGGATACCGCCTTTTACCGCTATGTCCGGCTGTTGGCGCTGAACGAGGTCGGCGGCGACCCGCGGCGCTTCGGCATGTCGGTTGCCGCGTTTCACCATTTGGCGCAGCAGCGCGCCCGGCAATGGCCGCAGGCGATGGTGACGACCGCGACCCACGACACCAAGCGCGGCGAGGACGCCCGCGCACGCCTCGCGCTGTTGTCGGAAATGCCGCAGGAATGGCGGCGCCGGGTGTCGCAATGGCGGCGTCTCAATCGCTCGCGCCGGTCCGAGATAGACGGTGACAGCGTGCCCGACCGTAACGTCGAATACCTGTTCTACCAGACCCTGCTCGGCGCCTGGCCGCCCGATCTCGCCGCAGGCGACGCCGGGGCAATCGACAACCTCGCCGAGCGGATCGAAGCCTTTATGATCAAGGCGGCGAGAGAGAGAAAGCTCGAGACCAGCTGGAGCAACCCAAACGCCGATTACGAGGCGGCGCTGCAGCGATACGTACGGGCCGTCCTCGACGGGTCGCGGCCGAACCCGTTTCTCGCCGAGTTTCACGCTTTCGTCGACGGGCTCGCGCGGCAAGGAGCAGTAACCGCGCTAGCCCAGCTGGTGCTCAAGCTGACCGTGCCTGGGGTGCCCGATATCTATCAAGGTGGCGAATTGTGGGATTTCAGCCTGGTCGATCCCGACAATCGCCGCCCAGTCGACTGGGAAAAGCGGGTTGCACTGCTCAAAAAGCTAAAGCGGATGCAACCTCGCGACCTCGCTGCCGGTTGGCAGGACGGACGCGAAAAGTTGTTCGTAACCCATCGTCTGCTGCTGCTGCGCCGGGCCCATCCGCGACTTTTTGCCGAGGGCGACTACCGGCCGGTCGAGGTTGCCGGCGACAGGAGCAACCATCTCTGTGCGCTTGCGCGAAATCACGACGGCATTTCGCTGGTAGCCGCCGTGCCGCGCCTGACCCATCAGCTCTATCGCGGCGGCGAGGCTGCCGAATGGGGAGAAGCCGAGATTGTGCTGCCGGCGGCGGCGATGTGGCGGGACGTGTTCACCGGAAGGCGGCTCGACCGGCAGGATCGGATCGCGGCCGCCGAATTGTTCACCGACTTTCCGGTCTCGGTGCTGATCGGCGACGCTTGATTCCGGTTCTCTACAGCGGTGGCGAAACCGGCTATGATCGTATGATCATCACGAGCTTGGGTATGGGCCGCGGGATCCCGGGTTACCCTGGCGGTCCACCCAAGGGGTCGGCGGGGGAGGCCGGGCCCGTGCCTCCCCGCCCGCTCCTTCTTGAGGCTATGGCTCGCCAAGGTGCAGCGATAGTTTCTCGCCCCACCGAGTGGCGGTCGGCGTCCCGCCCGATTTTCGGCGGTGTCGATCTATCGCGATCAACGACGCGGGTGCGCGTTACGGTGTCTTGGGCAGGCCGGCTGCCACCCGGCGGGTCAAGCTTCGCTTGAGCCTCGATCGAAGATCGACGCTACGAGCTGATCTTGGCGCACCCGAAAGCTCCGCGGGGTTTGACGGTCAAACGTAGGCCCAGCGCCTTTCGGCCGCGGGGTCATGCCGACCACACGGCGTAGGCGGGATCTTCACTGAATAGATATATCCGAAAATGGCCGGATTAACGATGCTTGGCCTCTAGATCACCCTGCCAATCAGGGCCGCGGTATGCGAGAGCGCGCTGCTTCTGCTCAACCGTGAGCCCAGCAAATAGACCCGTCATAGCCCGAGGCTCACCGTACACAGGCTCCGGCGAAGCGGGCTTTACTTCTAGGCCAACGCCGTGGTCTCTTGCAAGAAATGTCTTTTTCAGTCGCGCAAACATGATCGTCTATACCTCTTTGCGGTAATATGGCACCCCCTTGGCCGGGCGTTCAAGTGTAAACCCATAGATATCTCGATAAAGTTCCGCTAGATGCTCGTTAGCGGGTATGAGCCTGATTTCCGGTCGCGGTAGAGTTTGGGCATAGCAGGACGCCGCCTCAAGAACTATTAATGCCCGTCGCCCTTTGAGAGGGCAATCTGCGCGGGGGTCGCCTTCTATAAATTCGGCTACAACGGCTGCGCCGCTCACTCGGATGATCCCCAAGCAGCTCAAGCGATCTTCCGCCCAAACAACTACGTGCATCGTGTTAATTTCTTGAAAGCGTCGGAAAAGTTCCGGCCAATCCCAGCCACCCTCATCGTGCGGTCGAATTACATCCTGAGCACACCATTGGCCATTATACGCTTCGTGCCCCGTTTTGCTCCAATCGGAAAGGCGAAAGGGGCTGTCGATCAATTCTCGCAGATTGAGTGCCGCTTGCCGGCGTGCGGCATGTTTTGCTTTAGAATAATGGGCCTTGGCCTGCGCGAAGATGCGTTTCGTTTCTGAGACCATTTTTATGACCGAGGCGCCCGCTTCTATCGAGGGAAGCTAAGCGCCCGTTGACCCGCCCCACGCGGCGGCCTTGGCAAGTGAGATAGCATTATAGTTTCTGGTCTTCAACCCTCGGATGTGGCGTGCTCGGAGCCTCGCCTACGCCCATCACGCCAAAAAGCTTTTGAGCAAACGTTTGCTGAACCCGCGGCGCCGCGGCTGCAGGCAGCGGTGGTGGTAGTTCCGGCCTCGGCGCGGCGGTTCGAGCTTCGCCGGGACCGCCTTTAGCGGGTCGAGCAGAGTTCGATCATCCACCGAAGATATGTGGCGCCAGCGCTCAGATGCGCCACGACAAAATCGACCGGTGGTCCGGCTAACTCTTCTTGCTCCTGCCCATGCCGGTAAAGTTGGGCCGCGTTGATCCAGTCTTTCAGTCCGTCCAACAGCAACCCCGCAGCCTTAATTGCAGGCTCATTCCTATCATACCGATAACTGATCCGAGGCTTTAGATGCCTCTCGACCTCATTCGGCATGAAGCGGGGGAAGGCGCCAGGGAACAAAACTTTGGCGGCCGTTTCAACCGCCGGAAACATCATGCGAAGTGCCTGCTTCCCTTCGCCATTGCGAAGATGCCGGAAGGCCGCTTCAAAATCAGCCCGCGCCTCCCGAAATTTTGATTGGCCAAGCGCATCAATGGCTGACGCCCTGTTTGCCTCGAATTCCGCATCGATGTAGGGGCAAACAACCGCATCGTCGTCGAGGCGATACGCTAAATTCTCTTCTTCGAGTATCCGCGTAACCTCAGCGTGCCAAAGCTCACAGGCAAGATTTCTCTCATAAGTTTCGTCATAAATTATATCATCATTTTTCGCTAGATCGTATATAAAGGTTATCGTGTCGAGTAGATCGCGCATCTCACAATTTTCAAAATATGTGTCGAACCTGTACTTCCTCGAACCCGCAGAGCTAAATGATTTAACCTCAACGCCTAATTCTGAAGCTATTATCTCGGCCAATTGCATATGATAATGCCGTGGGATGAGCATTTTAAATATGGTGTACCTGCGGGTGCGCGCTCGGTCACTGTCCGATGCAGGTCGCCCTCTATCGATGTATAGTAGACTGTATCTGCTCACGCCCACCGTTATAGCGCACCGTTGCTGAAATGTCCGCAAGATGATCCACGGCGCCAGCAAAAAGGGGGTGAAAATGGGCTCACACTGACCCATCACGGCAAAAGACGCGGTTCCCTTAGTGCTTCGGAGGACCGTGCCTCCGCGCCGGCTCCTTCTATCAGGCGCGGCGGTAGAAGCGGTTGGCGTTGTCCCAGAAGAGTTTCTGCCGCGTTTGCGGCTTGAGGCTCTGCCAAGCCAAAATGTTGTCGATCGAATTTGGGAACTGGCATTCCGAGTGCGGATAGTCGGAGGCGTACATCAGCACATCCTCGCCGAGAAAGCCGCTCACCATCCGGTACATTTCCTCCCCTTCCTGCCGCTCTATGCTGCAGAAATAGCGGCCGCCCTTTAGATATTCGCTGGGTTTCATCTGCAATTGCGCGGTCGAGCCGACATAAGCGTACTGCTCGTCCATGCGCTTGCCCCAGAACGGCAGCCAACCGAAGCCGCATTCGAGCGTGCCGAAGCGCAGTGACGGATGCCGGTCCAAAATGCCGCCGCCGATGAACGCCGCGACGAACCGCATCGCGCCCCACGGATGCGAGGCCAGCCGTCCCAGGAAAATGTTGTCCCACATGTCGTCGTGTCCCGGATAATAGGGCGGGTTCCAGGTCGAGCTGTGGTGCACGATCGGCAGGTCGTATTCGGCGGCGGTCCGCCAGATCGGATCGAGGCTCGGGTGATCGACCGGGATTTTGTCGATCTGCGGCTTGACCGCGACCGCCCACTTCGATTTCCCCCACTTCCTGATTTCCTCGACCGCGCTGTCGACATCGCGCGTCGAGGCGACGATCGGACCCTTCAGCCGGTCCGGATACTGCCCGCAGAAATCCGCCATGTGTCGATGGAAGGCGCGGATCATGCCGGTTTCGAGCGAGACGTCGTCGACGCCGATCAGGCTCGACCAGCCGCCCGGCACGAGGAAATGCACGTCGGTCCCCTCGTCGTCCATGTCGGCGACGCGGTTGGCGGCGTTGTCGTCCTGCACGCCCGGGCGCGGCACCTTGGCACCCATCCACACCGTGTCGCGGCCGCTGTGGTCCGGCCGAGGCGCCGCCTCGCCCAGCACCCGGCGATAGAGTTGCGGCTCGATGCGATAGCCATGCAATGCGCCCTGATATTCGGCCGATTGCCGCATCGGCGTCCGGTAGGGCTCCAGTTCCTTGAGGCGCGGGCGAAAGTCGGGATCGACATAGCGCTCAATTACCTCCGCCGCGGGCATCACGTGCGTATCGGTATCGAATACGTTGAAGCCGTTTTTCATTCTCTGTCTCCCTTGTCCTGTTCGGCGCGGTAGTCCTCAAGCAAGTTCAGCGGTGATTATAGCGCACAACCCCAAGCGCACGCCTCTCCAGCCGCGTGCCGCAAGGCAGCACCCGGAACTGCCTGAGCCAGCCGCTGCGACGCCCGACGCGCGGCGCCGAACTCCGGCAAAGTTTCTCGCGCCCGCGGCGCCGCCTTCGGTTCGCTTGCCGAACGGCGAGCCGGACCAGAGAATGGTGATAATAAGATGCCCAGTGCATCGAAGGGAGGAGTGCGATGGCCGTTGTCAGGCTCGAGATCCAAACCCGCAAGCCGCTCGCCGACGGTCGAGAATTTGGCGATGTCGGGCGCTATCAGCAGCTCGACGGCACCGCACATTTCGCGGTTGATCCGGCGCATCCGTTGAACCGCGCCGTCACCGATATCGCCCTTGCCGAGCGCGGACGTGACGGCTTGGTGCATTTCACCTCCGATATCCGCATCCTGGCGCCAGCAGACCAGGCGCGTGGGAACCATCGTCTGCTGTTCGACGTGCCGAACCGCGGCAACCGGCTGGCGCTGGCGACGTTCAACGGCGTGCCGCGGCCGATCAATCCCGCGGCGCCGACCGACGCAGGCAACGGCTTTCTGATGCGTCAAGGTTATACGGTCGTCTGGTGCGGCTGGCAGCATGACGCGCCGGAAGCCGAGGGGCTGATGCGCATCAAGGTCCCGGAGGCGCAGATCGACGGAATGCCGGTCTCGGGGCGGCTGCTGGTCGGCTTCCAGCCCAGCAAGCCAGGCCGGGTCCAGCAGCTGTCCGACCGCGGCCACCGCCCTTACCCAAGCAACGATCCGGACGCCGTTAGCGCTGCATTGCTGGTGCGCGACGCCGAGGAAGCACCACGACGCACGATCCCCCGGCAGCAATGGTCTTTCGCTCGGCTGGAAGCGGGGCGCGTTGTTCCCGATCCGAACCACGTCTATCTCGCCGCCGGTTTCGAGCCCGGCAAGATCTACGAGGTGATCTACTCGACAACCGGCGCTCCGGTGATCGGGCTGGGTCTGCTGGCGGCGCGGGATACCGTATCCTTCCTGCGGCATGGCGGCAGAGCTGATAACCCCTGCGCCGGCGACATCCAGTACGCTTACGCGTTCGGTGCGTCGCAAAGCGGGCGCTTTCTGCGCCAGTTGCTCTATCTCGGCCTCAACGAGGACGAAGCGGAACGGATGGTGTTCGACGGCGTGCTGGTGCACATCGCCGGCGGCAAGCGCGGCGGCGATTTCAACATGCGCTTCGGGCAGCCGTCAGCGTCGCTGGCGAGTGACCCGTTCCCATTCAACGAGACGGCCGTCACCGATCCGGTCAGCGGTCGGCGCGACGGCCTCCTCGAACGCCTCGCTGCACGCGATCGGGTGCCGAAAATCTTCTTCACCAACACCTCGTGCGAATATTGGCGCGGCGACGCCTCGCTGATCCACACCGAGGCGACCGGCGCGCGCGATGTCGAGGCGACCGCTTCATCACGCTTCTACCACTTCGCCGGCGCGCAACACTCCGCCGGCACCTTGCCGCTGACCGACACCAACCCGCAAAATGGCGAGCGCGGCCAGCAAGCACTGAATTCGGTAGACTACAACCCGCTTTTGCGCGCTCTGCTGGTGCGGATGGATCGCTGGGCCAGCCAGGGCGAGGAGCCGCCGCCGAGCCTCTGTCCGCGCCTTGCCGACGGCACCGCTGTTGCACCGGAGACGGTGAAGGGCGTTTTCACGGCCATTCCGGGGGTGGGGTTCCCGGCGCATCCGCCGCGGGTCACGCGACTCGATTTCGGCCCGGAGGCTGCCAACGGGATCGCCACCACGCTGCCGCCGACCGAGGGCGAGCCTTACCCGCATTTCGTTCCTGGGGTCGACCCGGACGGCAACGAGCTGAGCGGCATCCGCCTGCCCGACGTGACAGTGCCGCTGGCGACCTATACCGGCTGGAACCTGCGCCATCCGCAGATCGGCGCCCGCGACCAGTTGATGAGCCTTATGGGGTCGACGATCCCGTTTGCAGCGACCGAGGGCGAACGCAACGCGAAGGGCGACCCGCGCCGGTCGATCGAGGCTCGCTTTTCCGGCAAGACTGCCTACCTCAACGAGGTGAGCGATGCCGCACAGCACCTGATCGATGCCGGATACCTGTTGCCAGAGGATCTCGAGCGCATCCTCGCGCAATCGGCCCGCCGCTGGGATCTGCTCGCCTCCGCTCCGCAATCCGCCGCTGCGAAATAGCAAGGATCTGATTGTTCCGGGCGCCCTACGGGCGCTCGCCCGGCGGTGCGGTGACGATGAGCCGGCTTACGGTGCTGCCAACATGTCATCGGCAGAGTCGGGACGACCGAGCCTCGCTTCAGGTTGTCCCAATGATCCCTCTCTGCCTCAACCCTGGAAGATCAGACCCAGATATACCGCGAACAGCACGAGATGCACCGCGCCCTGCATCACGTTAGTTCGCCCGCTCGAGAACGTAACGACGCATAGCACCAGGGTCAGCAACAGCATAACCATGTCGGCATGTTCGACCCCGAGCACGATTTCTCTCCCGATCATGCGGCTGACCAACACGATCGCCGGAACCGTCAGCCCGATGGTCGACAAGACCGAGCCCAGGAAAATGTTGATGGATCGCTGCAGGTGGTTCGCCAGCGCCGCCCGAACCGCGCCGATCGCTTCGGGGGTGGCGACCAGTATGGCAATGATAACGCCGCCCAAAGGCGTCGGAGCCTGTAATGTCTCGATCAGGTAATCGACAGGATGGGCAAATTGCTCAGCCAGATAAACGACCGGAAGAAGATAGATGATCAGCAGCGCGGCGTGCGTCAGCACGAGGCGAGGCCGTGATCTCGGCGTGCGGTGGCCGGCATCGGCCCGTTCATGGGCCAGATCGTCGCCAAAGCTGAAGTAGCCGCGATGCCGTCGGGTTTGCACGGCAAGGAACGTCGAGTAGAGGCCCAAGCCCACCAGCACGAGAAAGATATCCTGCTCATGTGACAGGAGCGGGCCCGGTGTGGTCACGGTAAAATCCGGCAGAATTAGACTTAGCACCGCCAGGGGAATAATCACGCCGAGATAGGCATTGGCGCCCTGGAGATTGTATTGCTGCTCGCGATGGCGCCAGCCGCCGATCAGCAGCGACAAGCCGACCATGCCGTTGAGGATGATCATCGCAACGGCAAAGAGCGTGTCTCGCGCCAGGGTTGGATTGTTGGCTCCGTGTAACATGATCGCGGCAATGCTGGTCACCTCGACGAATGTCACCGACAGGGTAAGGAGCAAGGTCCCGTAGGGCTCGCCCAGGCGGATGGCAAGGTGCTCGGCGTGACGGACTATGGACAGCGCCGACCCGAGGACGGCGGTAAATAGCCACAGGAAGACAAACGCCAGCCAGGTGGGTTCGGCTAGTCGGGCAAATATAGTTTCGCCGTACAGCAGGAATACCAGGCAAGTAACCCCGGTGAAGCCTAGGAACCATTCTTCGTGCAGCCGTCCGGAGGGGGGTAACATATTCCCGATTAACCCCTTATGCGGGCACCAATTAGCGCTTTATGCGGCCGCTTTCTTCGTCATCTCGGCGAAATCGGGCACCGGAAGCTGCCAGGGTGGTACTGGTCAGAGACTTGCTACCGGTTGCTGCACAGGTTTCCGCGCAGATCGATCATATCCATTATCGCAGACCCATCAGTTCGAGCACCGCGCGCCCCAACAGGCCGTAGGGGTTGGCGAGGCTATCGGGCAATTCGAAATGGTTGCAATGCTCGCCGACAAGCAGGCGCACCGGCTTGCCGGCGCCCGCAACCGCAGCCGCGAATTCGCGATTTTGACGCTGGAATTCGGGAGTCTCGCATGTGCCGTAGGCGACGACAACCGGCGCCCGCAACCGATCGAGATGGCGGATCGGGCTCAGCTCCTCGACCGTCCTATCGTCGAAACAGACATAGGCGCTGCGCTTTGAAAGCCGCACCGGCGCCAGCTCGTACATGCCGCTGACGAGCAGCCCGCCTTTGATCATGTCAGCCGGCAACTCGAATTGCTGTGGCCAGTCGGTGGTCATCGCCACCGCCGCCAAATGGCCGCCGGAGGACTGCCCTCCGAGATAGAGCCGGCTCGCATCGCCGCCAAAGCGGCTTGCGTTGCGGTAAACCCAGGCGATCGCTCGGCGGACCTGGTCGGCGAGCACCATCAGATTGCCGGCCGCGTCCTGTACCCAATTGAAATCGGGCACCACGTAATGTGCCCCCGCGGCTCCGAACATCTCGGCCGGAGCGGCGTAGCCCGCCGCGGTGCCAGCGCGCCAGGCGCCGCCATGGATGAATACAAAGATCGGACGCCGCTCGCCTGCCGCCCGGTAGATGTCGAGCTTTTCGATCTCGGCGGTGCCATAGGCGACACGCTCGGGGAGCCCGAGCCGCGCCCGCGCGGCGGCACTCTCACTCTCGCGCCGCCGGATCAGCTGCTCGCGGTTTGCGGCATAAGCGGCCTGATCATAGGCGGCGTCGAGCGCTGACTGATCGTAATCGAGGAATACGAGCGGACCTTTTTCGGGCATCAAACCTCCGTTATGTCCAGGACAGGGCGCCGCGAACGCTCGCATCGGCGCCGCCGAATCAACCGCAGTTTTGCAGCGAATGAGCCGCTTACGCCGCGCGTTGCCGGGTCAGCCGTTGCCGGTCGACAGATCCTTTTCCAGCCTCTCGCCGATATCCTTGAGGAACCGGTCGGCGAATTTATCTGCGTCCGGCCAGTCCCGGTGCTCGACGCTCCCGACCGCCATCTTCATCGCATCGCCGCGGGCGGCGTAAAGATCGGCGAAGGTGATGATCCGCTGCTTGACCATTTCGCGGGTCTCTTTTGCCCACGTTACTTTGCCGCCTTTGAAGGTGTACTGGAAATTGTTCATTTCCGCGAACACCGCCCAGCGGTGCCGATAGCCCGGTCCCGCCCCGGAATCGCCCAGATAGTAGCTGCGCAGCGCGTGAGACAGGCTGCCGTCCTTCTCGAACGGCACGCCGAAAGCGTCGACATCACCGATGATGTCGGTCATCGGCGCTGAATATTGGTAATAGTCCTCGAGCGTTGGCGCCGGATCGGAGTCCACTTCCTGGCTCTTGCGATTATTCGCCAGATGCTCCTTGAGCAGCACCATGGCGATGCCGACATCGGCTTCCCAGCCGGCCGCCATCGAGGCGGTCACGCCATATTTGCCGTACGGCCGGTATTCGGAGCGGGGATGCAGCAACGCGTCCACGCCCAACAGCACATGCCCGATATCGATCCACTCGCCATTCACCTCGACATAAGGCGACGGGTTGTCGCCTTCCGCATTCTCGTTGGCATGGAGCTTCAAGCAGCGGATCGCCTTCTGCAGTTTCGGCGTAGGCGGCGGCTTGTCGGTGACCGTCTCGCACACGCAAACGCCGACCGGCCCCGAACAGGGCCTGCCTTCATCGTCATGGCAGGATTCGACCGCCGGAACATCGGGGGAGTCCGGGAGCAGCCGGTCGAATCGGGTATCCGAGTAATAAAGTTTCCGGATCAAGGTCAGGATTTCCTCCGGAGACCGTCCGGGGTTCGCCTCCTCGACGACTTCGACGTAATGGATGAACTGCTCGATCGGCAATACCCCGATCCCCTGGTTGGGCGGCGCGCACATTTCTTCGTTGTCTGGCACCAGCGGCAGCGCGTCGTCGGTCTTGCGCTGCACGACGGCGCCGGCGGCCTGCGCCTGCCCTTGTTGCCCGACATGCGCCAGCTCATGGGCGAGCAATTGCGCGCCTTTGCGGGTGTTGGGCGCGAACTCGCCGGCGCCGAATATCACATCATGCCCGACTGTGTAGGCCCTGGCCCGCATCGCCGCCGCCGATCTGGCCGCCATCTCGTCGGCATGCACCCTGACCGCGCCGAAATCCCGGCCGAAACGCGGCTCCATGAATGCGCGCGTCGCCATATCGAGCGCCCGGCCCGGCGTGCCTCAGCGCGTCATGCACGATCGCCGGCGCTTCGCGCCCGCCGACATTGCCCGGTCCGGCCTTCATCTGCACCGGCGCGGGCTCTGTCCCCTTGCTGCTTTCGGCAATCGTCGCAGGTCCCGCCGCAATCGCAGGCGCGCTGCAGATCGGGCGCTCCGCCGGCCTGGCCCGAAGGTCCCGGCGCCGCAGCCGCACCGGGCTTCGGCATGCGCATGACCTGTTCGGCCACCCGGTCGGCTTCCTTTTCGTAGGCATCGCCCGGCTCGTTGACCGTCAGCTTCGGCTGCAGCCGGAGCCGAGGCTGCAGGGCAGCCGGTCCGCCGGATATGCTGTGTCCGCCCGGCATACTTCCGGTCAATCGCAGCACCGCCTGATTGCCGATCGCGCGATGCAGGGCGAGGATCGGGCTCAGCGCCGGAGCGGCCGGCCGCGGTCTCGACCGCGCGGCCGCGGCGTTGAATTTATTTTGCGGTGCGGCCTGCTTCTGTGCGGCAGTCAACGACGGCATCTTCCTGTCCCCCGTTTGTCTGGTTCGCAGCGCGGAGAAATCGTTTACCGGTGCCGCACTTTATCTGCCCCACCCGCATATGATCAGATGCGGGCCGACTTTTTCAATCGGCTGCTGAACAGAGCGGAGCGCCAAGGTCACGAATTGGCCTTTTCTGGTAAATCCTGGCTTGGTCTCGCCTATGGCTGCCGAGCTTTTCTTTTACCATCTCGGTCATCGGCCTGACCAAGCGGTGATATTCAGAGCTGGAAGACCGGTCCACCCACATGTAATCGAGGACATCGGCGCAAAAACCGGGGTATCTCTGTTTGAAATATCTGACCGCTTTATGGGTCTCCTTACGGCGAGCCAACCCCGCGGCCGCGATCAACGCCAAATTTGCCGAACCGTAGCCGGGATTGATTGCCAAGGAACGCGTCAAGTCTCTGATCGCCTCGTGATAGTTCGAGAACAGCGTGTTGGCGAACCCCCTGAAATAAAGGGCCGCCGCCAACCGGCGTTGATTGCCCTCGGCTTCGGCGAGGGCCACAGCTTCGTCGAGGCCCGACCGGTTGCGGTCGTCTTTGGGGTCGATAAAGATATTGTTGAAATGCAAAAAATAATGCCCGATGGAATATGCCGGATCTTTATTTATACCCTCGTATAAATGACCTTCTCGCATTATCCAAACGGCCGATCGCGGAATAAAGCTGGCCGCAGATCAGCCATCGCTCTCTCAATTCCGCAATATTATCCGACACGATAGGCTCATCGAGCATCGCCAACGCTTTACCGGCGGCGCTTTTAGCCAGAGACACGTCGTTGTGCCACCACGGCTGCGAGGCGATGTATTGGTAGGCACGGGCAGAGCCCAAACGCGCGGAAATATTTTGCGGGTCGACCGTTAGTACCGAACGAAACCAGAACAACGCTTCGTTCGCGTTGTGAAAATCCCACCTGCCCTGTAACGCCTTATCGCCGAGAGACAAACATTGCGAGACGATCGTATGTTTTGCATTGTTCATCTTATGAATTCGGATCAGTTGGCGTCCGTTTCCTCGAACCCCGACAAGGTTACGGCCCCTGTCCCAATGTCTTTGTCAAAGAAGCCATCGGGGATAGACGCAGCCCTTTCGGCAATTGCCCCACCCTGCCCCGGATCCCTCTGACGCTGCCGCTCTGCGCAAGCCGCCAAAATTATCCGCTGATAAATTTCGCAGCGCTCTTGCCGGGTCTGGCCCTCGAGCATCGCCGCGCGGGCGGCTTCGGCCGTGACACGGGTGCCCCACAGCCATTCAGGCTCGAAATCGGGAGCGGGGGCGCCGGCGGCCATTCGCCATCAGCCTGAATTATCGGGTGATTGGCGCGCTGTCGGTCTCGTGGTCGATCTCCTTACCGGGGCTGCGGGGGCAAGATCGGCTCGCCGAGATCGAGCCTCGTGTTCGCTGGTTTTCTACCTATCACGTTTGGCGGCTTTAGTCGAGTAGCGCGCTCTAGCCGGTAGCCGGGGTTGCGCCGGATTGCCATTGCAATGGCCCCAATCGACGCACGGCCGATGCTATATTCGAGCCGCCCGCGCAGATATCGACACCGGGTCTTCACCGAGTTCTGACAGCGTTACATCGCCATTCCCGCGAAAGCGCGCGAAAGCGGGAATCCAGAGCGGTAGGATGGGGTTGAACGAAGTGAAACCCATCTCGTGCTCCGGACGCGGTGAACAGCGGTGGCGGGCTTCGCTTGTCTCAGCCCACCCTACGAGCTGACCTTCTTACGAGCCACTGCTGGTAGGTCGAACGGTAAAGGGATATCCTCGTTCATGGCAAGCTCGTCATGCCTCCGTCGCTGTGCCGCTTCGGCCCCGGGAATCTTGCCGCAGTTTGACGTTTCGGGCTACCTCAGGCTGGTCTTTCGGGCGGCCGTGGCAGTGGCGTGAAGCGGCGCGAACTT
Organism: uncultured Alphaproteobacteria bacterium; assembly: GCA_963821795.1. Lineage (GTDB taxonomy): Bacteria > Pseudomonadota > Alphaproteobacteria > ATCC43930 > CGMCC-115725 > AP-15. Next base: position 73,035 of record CAWGFH010000014.1, on the reverse strand, counting down.
ATGGCCTTGCTCGCCGGCGCAATGGCATGTCCGCTTAGGGCGCGGGCGCAGCAAAAATTCCCGGTGATCGGCTTCCTCAGCAACGCGTCGCCGGTCCCTGCTGCACCGTCTTTGGCCGCGTTCCGGCAGGGGCTAGGCGAAACCGGCTACGTCGAGGGCCAAAACTTGGCGATCGAATACCGCGGCGCGGAGGGGCGGTATGATGGGCTGCCCGCGATGGCCGCCGACCTCGTCAGCCGCAGGGTCGACTTGATCGTGGCGCAAGCCGATGTTTCGGCGCTCGCGGCGAAAAGTGCGACCTCGACTATCCCGATCGTCTTCATCGGTGGCGACCCGGTCGCGGTTGGCCTCGTCGCCAGTCTTGCCCGGCCGGGCGGCAACCTCACGGGCCTCAGTATCTTTACCATCGAGCTGATTTCCAAACGGTTCGCACTGCTTGCCGAGTTGGTCCCTCAGGCTAGGTCGATCGCCCTCCTCGTGAACCCAAATAATGCGTATGCCGAGCGCGTCACTCGCGAGGTGCAAGAAGCCGCGCGCGCGAAGGGGATGCAACTCCATGTCCTAAAGGCACGCGGCGCGGCCGAATTCGAGAGGGCCTTCGCACCCCTCGTCCAACTGCGAGCCGACGCGCTCTTCGTCAGCCCGGACGCGTATTTCATCAGCCGGCGGGAGGAGCTGGTGGCGCTGGCGGCACGCCATGCCGTTCCTGCGATCTATGAGTGGCGCGAGTTTGTCACGGCGGGCGGCTTGATCAGCTATGGGACCAGCCTCACCGGCGTCTACCGTCAAATCGGAATTTACGCCGGCAAGATCCTCAAAGGCGCTAAACCCGGCGATCTGCCGGTCCAGCAGCCGACCAAATTCGAACTCGTCATCAATCTCAAGACCGCCAAGGCGCTCGGCCTCACCGTCCCGCCATCGATCCTTGTCCGCGCTGACGAGGTCATCGAATGAGGCGGCTCGTCACCAGCACGGTAGGATGGGTTGAACGAAGTGAAACCCATCGCGTTGTGCTGCGCGGTCGATAGGTGATGACGGGCTTCGCTCTTCTCAGCCCACTCTACGAACTCGTGGATTAAGCCAGACAGACGGCACCCGCCTCGGTCCATACCGGCGAAGGCCGGTATCCATGGCAGGTCTGGGTCCCGGCCTGCGCCGGGATGGATGAAAAGCCGTTGCAGCACCCGGTACCAAATGTCTGACCCGTACCACTGGCTGGGTGGTTGTTGAAAAAGCTCTCCCATTCCTCGGAGATGACCCTGACGACCGCTCCATCGTCATTCCTGCTAAAGCGGGAATTCAGTACGGTAGGATGGGTTGAACGAAGTCAAACCCATCGTTTCGTAATTATCCCCTTGACGACCGTGGTCGCCTATAACTAGGCGACAGGCCGGCGGCGTTTATCAACTACCTGTGCGATCTGAGCACTTCCTTACCAATGACAACGAACATCCGCCGATCCGAAGCGATGGATATCTCGTATTCATGTTCGAGTAGCGACATGGCCTGTTCGAGGCGTTCTGCCGCTTTCGGCTCTTCGCATTCAAACTTCAGCAGATGCAGCCGTTTGAACCTAGCTGGCGTGATGCCATGACCCCGCGCCAGCTGCTTCATGTCGTTGTCATAAGGCACGAGAGCGCGGCGTTCGCTTCCGCGCCGATGCAAACTATGTCGTCTTTCGATCCGCGCGCGAGCACGTCATCAACGAGCACGTCATCAAACGGTATGAGCGTGATGAGCGTGTGCCCGTGACGTATGAAGGTGAAGCCGACCGCAGCGGGCACGCCTTCGTCGAGAAGCACCCGGAGGCTAGGCCGCGCGCTTCTCGCGATAGTCGAGGGCCGCGCTTGATATCCTCGTCTGTGAGGATCGGGTATTGCTCTCGGATTTGGGCAATTGAGTAGCCGGCATCGCTAAATGCCTTGATACTCTTAACCGGAATCCGCGTGCCCGCAATCACCGGTTTAGTGGCCCCTAATGCCACGACGACCGGGGCTCAATTCTGCCCAATCATCTCTGGCCGTCGTTCGCCGCAGCGCACTGAACCGCCTTCTCCATATTTCCTGACACGACTTTCAAAGGTATTTCCAGCACAAGCTGGCCGGAAACATCCTCCTTCTGATCCGTCTCCGGGTTGTAGAAGACCACGCGGCGATTTAGAATATACAGCGTTGTTTTCGCCCACAAATCCTCGCCAAGGTGGAGAGAGGCGCTGTCTTACCTCCCGCAAATGCTGCAGCGGCACACGGGATTGTTGCGTATCGCGTTTATGATCTTTAGGCACACGAGATCACGGAACGAGTAGATACGGCTATATACTATGCGCCGATCGTCGCTCGCCAAGCTAGGCACAAAGAAGCGCGTTCCGTCCCAGTAGCGGAGCTGACGGACGGTGATCCCTGTCAGGCGCTCAACGTCTTCCTCGCTGAACGCGGATACGACGTTGTTGGGTTCGGGCATCTTCCAACGCACCTAACGAGAACGTAAGCGGAACCAAGGGAAAGTCAAGTAGCGACGCCACAAGTCTACCCCTTGTAGGGGCGATCGTGAATCCCCTATATGCGAATATGCCATCAACGCTCGCAGACGCGCTAGGGAAGACCGATTGCCGGAGTTCGCACGCCGCCGATATCGTCGAGATTTTGGGCGGCCAGCGTTGTCGCCGCTATCACGCCCGCTATCCAGACACCCAACCCCTCGTTCTTACCCCGCGTCTTCGTGATCGGCGATTCTGACACGAACCTGTCAATCAGCGCCGATTTCGTTATCGACGACTTTGCCGATTTCGTTATCGACGACTGTGAGGAAGGTCTGAACAAGTGCCGCATGTCCCTCTCCGCCCCTGGGGGCGGAGAGGGGCTTTTTAGACTCCCCTAGTCTTCGGCGCCGCGGGGTTCCGGGACCTGCGGGATCGCTAGGGTGCCCAAACCCGGACAGACGCTTCACTCAATCGTTTTGGCCGGGCTTGGCCCGGCCATCCACGTCTTCGTGTGTCGGCGACAAAGACCCAGATACGCGGGACGAGCCCGCGCAAGACGATCCGAAGGGTTTTCCGAATGGGAAAACATAACCCTTCCGGCTCGGCGTTACGACGCGAATATCTCGCCGAGCCGCTGGATCGAGGTCAACACGTGCTGCTGCGGCAGGCCCGGCCACTGGCAGCGCATGATGAAGTGATCGACGCCGAGGAGTTCGCGATAGCGCGCGATCTCCTCCTTCACCGATACCTTGTCGCCGATGATGAACCGGTCGCGGGCGAAATCCTCGAACGGCGCGAGCCTGCGGGCCTGCCAGCCCCCAGGCGGCATAGGCGTTGTATTTGTATTCCAGCGGCCCGCGGCATTCCTCATGCGCGGTGGCGTGGCGGGCGCCGACATAGCATTCGACGGTGATCGGGATATTCGACCGCGGTGCGGCCGTACTCCGTCAGCGCCGCGCGATAGGTCTGCATCAGCGGCGCCACCTTGCCGAGGCCGCTGCTGTTGACGATCAGCCAGGCGTCGCCGATGCGCGCCGCGCGCTTGACCGACACCTCGGCCTGCCCGGCGATGTAGAGCGGCGGCCCGCCGGGGCGCACCGGCTTCACGCCGATGCCGGCATCGTTGACCGTGTAGAACCGGCCCTGGTGGGTGACCCGTTCCTCGGTCCACAGCCGGCGCATCAGCGCGATGCTCTCGTTGAACCGCGGCGCTCGCTCGCGAGGCGGATGCCGAAGGCGTCGAACTCCGGCTGGCGATAGCCGAGGCCGACGCCGAGGATGTAATTGCCGCCGGTCAACACATCGAGCGTCGCGGCCTCCTCGGCCACATGCATCGGGTTGAGCGGCGGCAGGATCAGGATGTTGGGCCCGATCGTCATGCCCTGCGCGTGGGCCGCGAGGTAGCCCATGACCGGCGTGATCTGCAGCATCTGCATCGGATGGGTCAGCCAGTGATGCGGGAACCACAGCGATTCGAAACCGGCGTCGCGCGCCGCGCGCACCTGCTCCACCATCTCCGGCACGCGCTCGGCGACGATCGAAGCCCTCCGGGAACTGGGTGTTGATGAACAGGCCGACCTTCATCAGCTGTTTTCCGTCGGTTGGGCAGCGAGGCGGAGAGCTTACTCTCGATGTCGCCAGGCTGAACAGGCGGGCGAACCCGCACCACGGACGGTGCGAGCGCCGCTTCCGGCGCTCCGGGCATCGCAAAATTTGCCCGATTTCGCGGCCTATTGTACCGGGTAAGGAGTGTTGACTGCGACTTGCCGGAAGCAGGCCGCGATTTCCCGTCATTCCCGGTTCGGCTGGTTCATTTCCCGGTTCGGATGAGAAAATTCCCGGTTCGGAGGCAACGGGAATTCAATGATAAGGCATTGAGTACGCTACGATTTTTGCTGTATCACAATGGTCCCGGCGGGGCGGTGGAGCAAAATTCCCGGTTATTTTCCCGTCGAACGGGAATTCGGGCTATCCTCGACCGGCGCCAACACCGGGAGGCGGCATGGCTGAAGGGCGGCTCAAACATTTCGGCTGGGGTCGCGAAGGCGAAGGATTGACCGAAGCCGAGGAGGCGGCCGCGCTCGACCGCTACCGCCGGCTGTTCCGGATCGACCGGTTCGACGAGGTGGCGCCGCCGGCCCTGTCGGAGATCCGGCTGCGGCCGCCGCGCCTGGTTCCGCCCGCCGCGCTCGCCGCGAGCTGTTCGAGCGAGGCCTACGACCGCATCGCCCATACCTACGGCAAGTCGTTCCGCGACTATGCGCGCGGGCTGGCCGGCGATTACGGCGTGGCTCCCGATGTCGTCGCCTATCCGAAAAACGAGGCCGAACTCGTCGCATTGATCGATTGGGCCGGTGGCGCCGAGGCGGCGCTGATCCCGTTCGGCGCCGGCAGCAGCGTCGTCGGCGGCATCGAGGCGGCGATCGACAACACCCGGTACAAGGGCGCCGTCAGCCTCGACCTGCGGCATTTCGACCGGGTATTGGAGATCGACCATAGCTCGCGCGCGGCGCGCATCGAGGCCGGCGTGCTCGGCCCGGCGCTCGAAGCGCAGCTCCGCCCGCACGGGTTGACCCTGCGGCATTTTCCGCAGAGTTTCGAGTACTCGACCCTTGGCGGCTGGATCGCGACCCGGTCCGGCGGCCACTTCGCCAGCCTCTACACGCATATCGACGATCTGGTCGAAAGCCTGCGGATGATTACGCCGCAAGGCCCGCTCGAGACCCGCCGGCTGCCCGGATCGGGCGCCGGGCCAAGCCCCGACCGTCTGCTGATCGGCTCGGAGGGCATCCTCGGAATTATCACCGAGGCCTGGATGCGCTTGCAGGACCGGCCGCGCTTTCGCGCCGGCGGGGCTGTCCGCTTTGCCGATTTCTTCGCCGCGGCGCGCGCGGTTAAGGCGATCGCCCAAGCCGGCCTCTACCCGGCGAACTGCCGCATCCTCGACCCGCAGGAAGCGCACAACACTGGGGCCGGCGACGGCAGCGCAGCGATCATGGTGCTGGCCTTCGAATTGGGCGATCATCCGCTCGACGCCTGGATCGCGCGGGCGCTCGAATGCTGCGCCGACCATGGCGGCACGCCGGAAAGCACCGCGGAGCGTGACGCTCACCGCGAGGGTGCGGCCGAATCGTGGCGCAACGCCTTCATCCGCATGCCCTATGCTCGCGAGCGCATGATCCGGCGGGCGATCATTGCCGATACCTTCGAGACCGCGATCACCTGGGAGCGGTTCGAGGGGTTCCATGACAAGGTCAAGGACGCGACCGACACGGCCATCCGGCAGGCGACCGGGCAGCCGGGCCAGGTCACCTGCCGCTTTACCCATGTCTACCCCGACGGCCCGGCGCCGTATTTTTCGTTCCATGCGCTCGGGCGGCACGGCGAACTCGAGCAGCAATGGCGCACGATCAAGAGCGCCGCCGGCGACGCGCTGATCGCCGCGGGCGGCACCATCACCCACCACCACGCGGTGGGCCGCGATCACCGCCCGTGGTACGACCGTCAGCGCCCGGATCTATACGCCGCGGCATTGCGCGGGGCCAAGTGTGCGCTCGATCCGCAGGCGCTCCTCAACCCCGGGGTGCTGATCGACCTGTCGACTGCCTCGGGCTCAGCCGGACGTTGAATAGGTCGAGACGACGCCCGATAGGCGCGGAAAATGGCGGGGCGCAACGTCTGTTCAGCGCCGAGAAGTTCCAAGGCGAGGCGCGTGGAAAGCGGATTTGGCGCACGATCGATGATCCGATGTTGCCAAAAAGCCGCAGTGCGATAGTCCAGATTTGGCCATCTTGCAGCTAGGCTGTTGCAATAATGCCGCGCCGCCTAGCGTTCTGCATAGATTTTCGAACGAGCGGGGCGGTTGCAACAAAAACCGTTTGCCATCGGTGCAGATGATCGCGAAGATGCGCGAACGGTGGCGCGACGACCATCGTCACACGCGTATTTGTGGCCGGAGGTAAGGGATGAGAAATCGTGGTCTGCTAGGCGCCGGCGTAGCGCTTGCCGTGGCGCTCGGATGCGCCCAGGCAAATGCCCAATTTTTCGGGCCGTATCCGCCAGGGGCCTTCTATCTCGGACCCGAGGGCGGGTGGACTTCGCTGACGAGTCAGAACCCCAGCTTTACGGTCCAAGGCCCGAACGGGGTTGTTATCGGCAACCAAGTCAACCGGCAAGTCAACTTTAACAGCGGCTTCAATGCAGGCGCCCGCGGCGGCTACATGTGGGGTCCGTGGCGCTTCGAAGGGGAATACAGCTACCGGAACAACTCCATATCGAACTCCGGCACTACGCCTGGGGCATTCGGCCTGGGTACTTTCGGGCTGACCGGCGGTAGCACACATTCCAATGCAATCATGGCCAATGTGATCTACGACTTCACGTTTGGCTGGCCGGTCACGCCGCATATCGGCGGTGGCATCGGCGCGATAGATGTGTTTCGCAGCCTGGACGCCAGCGGCACTGTAAGAAACCCGATGACCGGAACGACTACTACCTTCGGCACCTCGCTCAGCGGCAACAAATGGGAGTTCGGGTACCAGGGTATTGCCGGGTTGCGCTATATGATCAATCCGGCGTTGGCCCTCGATGTCGACTACCGCTATGTCGGAGCGTCAGGACAAACGACTAGCGGTAGCAATGCCGGGGTAAATGCGGGTTTGGCCGCAACCAGGTGCTGTTTCTTCACCAGCCTGGGTAACGTCAAATACGGAACGCAGAACGTCGTCGCCAGCTTGACGATGATGTTTGGCGCCCCGCCGCCAGCAGCGCCGCCGCCAGCTCCGCCGGCGCCACCGCCGCCGCCGGCACCGCAGATCTATCTGGTGTTCTTCGACTGGGATAAATACAACATCACCCCTGAGGGCACGCAGATCCTCGAAGCCGCGGCCGCCCACTTCAAGGCCGGTGCGCCGGTGCAGATCCAAGTCACCGGGTACACCGATCTTACCGGTTCGGCCGGCTACAATCAGCGGCTGTCAGAGCGGCGTGCCGGCGCCGTGGCCACCGCCCTCGAAGGCATGGGCGTACCCCGCAGCGATATGGTCGTCACCGGGCGCGGCATGAACAATCCGCGGGTACCAACGCCGCTCGGTGTACGCGAGCCGCAGAACCGTCGCGTGGAGATCATGTTTCCTTAGCTACGAGTTGCCAATCGGCCACAACGTCGGAGCGCGGGTAACCGCGCTCCGAAAGGCCGCCGCGGACATTCCGCGGCGGCTTTTTTATGTGAATGGCTTCCAAACAAGCGGATTGACGCGAACGTACTTAGGGCATCTGCCCGCGAAGGTCCGGCATTTTTCACGTCAGCCGATGGAATTCTTTCACAATTCTTGTCTATTCCCGAATAATTTGTGATAAGCTAAGACCGTCATTTGCGGATGCAACTGATCCGACGTAGATCTTTGCCGGCACTCTTTGCAGGTGCGAGACAAACCGCGAATCGCTATTTCGATCCAGGAGCCCCTTATGAAGACGCTTGTCTCCGCGTTCGCAATCCTCGCTTTTCTTGCGGCCAATTCCCTGTCGTGGCACGCCTATGCTCAGGCCCCGGCAGGCGCGCCGGCGGCAGCGCCGGCGACTAACGTTGGGCCGGAACCAAGTGCGCCGGCCTCGACCAAGCATGCGACGCATAAGACGACCAAACATACCGCGAAGAAGAAGTCGAAGAGTAAACCGGTGAAGTCGTCTACGGTTAGCAAGAAGTCGACGCAGAGTTCCCTTCTCGGTCTGGCGTCGCGCCTGACAGGCTGAGCCGTCATACTCGCGTACTTCGGCTACGGGTAGGCCGAAGTGTTGATGGGCGACGATCAATAAAGATTGCTTTCCTCCGCCCGGCCTAACCAGCGCGTTTTGGTCGAGGAGCGGAGCCCACTAAGATAGCACGGGCTAAGGATGAGACTGGGAGAATGCCGGGAACCGGCCGGAAGTTCGGAATCTCGCTTTTCCCGTTATTGAACCTCGTATTGGGCTACCCACGCGCTTGAAAGAAGACGTCGGCAGTCATATTATCGGTTGCGGGCGGAAGGGATGCGCAACACGATAAAGTTGGGTATCCCGCGGAACGATTGCCATTCCGCGTCGTTCATACGGCGCCCGGGTCAAGGCCCCTTGGGGACACGAGCGTGCGTTTGCGTTTAGCCAATCCTGAACTGCCATAGAGGACACAGGCATGAAGCATCTCTTGAACGGCGTTGCGATCGCTGCCGCGCTCGCGATTGCCGCGCCGGTGTGGGCGCAGAACCCAAGCGGCGGAAACCCGATGGGGATGCCCGGCCCGAATACGGGAGGACCGGGTCTAACTCCATACAGCGGCGGTGCTCCGCCGGCCCCTCCACCGGCTGCCATGCCCCCTGCGGCGGCAAACTCAGCAATGCCACCAGCTCATCATGCTGTCCATCATGCGCGCGCGATGCATGCCTTCCACAAGGGAATGTCGCATAAGGCCGCGCTGAGCGGCGACACGACGGGGCAGCTTAACCGCGAGGAACTTGCCAGGATCCAATCCGGCAATCTGAGCAATCCGCCGGCGCCGCCAGGCCCCGGACCAGGCCCAGGTTCCGAACCCGGTATGCCGTCCTCCACTGACCAGTCAGGACGGATGCCGGCGGGAGGTAGAGCGACCTCAGGGACGAATATGCACTAGCGGCAATTCGTCGGAGTATTTACGACTTGGCCTAGAGCCCCGTCCTGCCAATGCGGCAGGACGGCTTTACGCCTATGACTTAGCTGACCGCGGGCCTGCGCTGACGTGCAATCCGCTCCATGTCATCAAGCAGATCGTGCAGGGTTTGGTCGGCGAGATAAGCCATCTTGGCAAAGGCCCGAAGAAAGCTGTCGGTCTTCGGCAGTTGAAATAGAGTTTCGTCGGTGTCCTTGCCGATAGCAGCGCTAATCAGCACGACATTCTCATATGGTTGCAGGATCAACTCCTGCAGCGGCTTGCCCGGACCGGTGACATACTCGACCACACGACAGCGTTCGGCACCGTCGTGCGATTCCGGCAATATTGTCATGCGATAGGCGGCACGAGTCGTCGAAGCCTCGATCAACGCCCGCGCAAAAGGCCGCAGAAAAGCCTCATCAAACCCGAGCAGCGCGGTCGGATGGTCGTCACAGACCGAAGAGCGCATCTCGAGAGTGGTCCATAAGGACGCACGGCCGCCAAAATAATCGGCTGAAGCCAGATCGAGGTTGATCGAATCGATCGGCATTGGCGAAGAGACCGAGCGCGCGGACAAAAAGGCAAAGCAAGCCGGCTCCCGCTTGAGCGAAATGTTCGTCGTTGCCTCAAGGTTCCGATCGGCGATTGCGGGGCTGTCGGCCATGGCAAAGTTTGCTCCTCTAGCGCCTTGCATCGGGCGACTTCTTGCCGCGAGGGGCGGCACCAGAACCTAATAAGGACACCGGTGTGAGTGATCTGGGATAGACTGTTTCAGGTCAGCTTGTCAAAGTGGATAAGGGTGAAACACCCGCGTTGCGGCTATCAGCCGCGACCCGGCGGCGCAGTTTTTGCGTAGCGGCGAACTGCTCCACGAACAGTCCCGAATCGCCGGGCGCCCTTTTCTCGAAAATCGCGGCGGCGGGCCCCGCCACCGGGCTCTCACGAGCCGGCCTGCGATGAGCGGCCGCTGGACGCACCCGATTCGCGCTCGATCGCTTCCTCTGTCGCCAACCATTCGGCCTCGGCCTCGGCGATCAATCGAGCAATCTCGGCGCGGCGTTTGAGCGCATCATTTATCGCAAGGCCATTGATGCGAGATTGGGCGGTCGCGGCAAAACCGCGGTCGAGCGCCTCCCGCTCCCGCGAAAGCTTATCGATCATCGCTTCCGCGCGGCGCACACGCTCTCGTAACGGATCGAGTTCGCGCCGCTTTTCGGCTGCGCGCCGCCGGGCGGCGCGACGGTCATCGACGGCGGTCGAACGCCGGCCATCCGGGGGTCCGGCGCGTTCGAGCAATAGGCTACGGTAATCTTCGAGATCACCGTCGAACTGCCGGACCGTTCCATCGGCGACCAGCCACAGTCGGTCGGCGACAAGGTCGAGCAGGTGCCAATCGTGGCTGATCAGCACGACGGCGCCGGAATAATCGTTGATTGCCTCGACCAGCGCTTCGCGGGTTTCGATGTCGAGGTGATTTGTCGGCTCGTCGAGCACCAACAGGGCGGGAGCGGCATGGGTGACGAGAGCGAGGTTTAAACGTGCCCGCTCGCCGCCGGACAAATCGCCGACCGCAACGAAGGCCTTATCCTGGCCAAAGCCGAAACCGCCGAGCCGCGCGCGCACCGTTTCGGGCAACGCGTCGGGCAGCAGCGCCGACAGGTGATCGAAAGCAAATTCCCGGGGCCGCATCTCCTCGATCTGATGCTGAGCGAAATAACCACAGGTCAGCTTCGGCGATCGCGTCATCCGGCCCGCCAGCGGCGGTAGACGCCCGGCCAGCAGACGGCCAAACGTTGTCTTGCCGTTGCCGTTCGCGCCAAGCAGCGCGATGCGGTCGTCCGGGTCGAGCCGCAGATCGAGGCGCGACAGAACCGGCTTCCCGGGTTCATAGCCGACGCTCGCTCGTTCGAACGTAATCAACGGCGGGCTCAGTCGTGGCGGTTCTGGGAAAGCGATCCGAGGTGCCGGTTCGCGAGCGGCGAGAACTACCGGTTGGAGCCGAGCCAGCGCCTTTAACCGGCTCTGCGCCTGGCGTGCCTTTGACGCCTTGGCGCGAAACCGGTCGACAAAAGCTTGCAGCCGCTCACGTTGATCGGCTTGCTGTCGAGCCAAGGCCTCGAGCCGTTGTGCCCTTTCCTGGCGTGCCCGCAGAAAGGCGTCGAACCCGCCCGAGTAAACGGTCAGCTTTCCTCGCTCAAGGTGCAGGGTCATCGTCGTCACAGCATTCAATACGCTCCGATCGTGACTGACCAGGATCAAGGTCCGCCGATAGAAGCGCAGGAAGCGCTCGAGCCACAGGGAGGCCTCGAGGTCGAGGTGGTTGGTTGGTTCGTCGAGCAGGAGGAGGTCAGGCTCGGTGAACAGGATTGCCGCCAGCGCCACACGCATGCGCCAGCCGCCCGAGAGAGTGTCGAGCGGCCGGTTTTGCAAAGCGTCGTCAAATCCGAGCCCCGCCAAAATTCGCCCCGCTCGGCTCGGCGCCGAATAAGCGTCGATCTCGACAAGCCGGGTTTCGATCTCGGCCGCGCGCAAGGGCGCCGGGCGTTCTTCGCGTTCGGCCAATAGGCGGTTGCGCTCCCGGTCGGCGGCAAGAACCGTTTCGTACGCGCTCGCCGCGCCATTTGGTGCCTGTTGCGCGAGAAACCCGATCCGGTGACCGCGCGGCAGCTCGATCGTGCCGTCCTCCGGCAGCAGCGTGCCGCGAATCAGATCGAGCAAGGTGGATTTGCCAACGCCGTTACGCCCGACGAGTCCGACCTTGGCGCCCTCCGGGATCTGGGCGCTCGCCCGATCAAGCAATGCCCGATCCCGGTTAATGCGGTAGGTCACCTCGAAAAGGGTCAGCATTGCGGTCTTATATCATAAAGCGGCGCTGACCTCGGCGTGGCCGGCAGTCCGTAAGCGAGATCTGGCCCGCATGCCCGTCAAAGGCATCAGCGGACGGGGGGTGCGGCAATGCCCGCCTCACCCCGCAAATCCGCGTGGTCGGCCTTTTGTCGGAATGTTCGAGAGGTCGGTCACGCCGGCCGCAGCGCCGTATAGACTGCGCGTTCGAATGCGCCCGACAGAGCGAGGGCGCACGGATCGGCGAACGGCAGGAACTGGGTCAGAATCACCCCGGCGACTTGTTTCGCCGGGTCAATCCAGTAATAGCTGTTGAAGATCCCGCCCCAGGTCAGGCTGCCGGCACTCCGCCCGTTCGGTCCCGGCTGCGGGGTGATCATCCAGCCCAGCCCCCATTGGCAGCGCATGCCCGGAAACAGCGCAAAGTCGTTGGTCCGGTCCGGCATCGCCGTCCGCATTATCCCGGCGTCGAAGTCCCCGGTCTGGTTCGACGCCATCGCCGCAACCGTATCCGGGCGCAGCAGCGTGACTCCATCGAGGTGTCCTTGACCGAGAACCATCCGCTGAAACGTCAGATAGTCGCGGCCGGTCGAGTAAAGCCCGCCGCCACCGGCCCAGAATTCGGGATTCTGAGGCGTTTCGACTGTGATCGGCTCCAGCGATCCGTCCGCCCGGCGCTGATGCACATGGACCAGGCGGGCCGTCTGTTCTGGCGATAACGCAAACCCGGTATCGCTAATACCGAGCGGTGCGAATACGTGCTCGCGAAGATAAACATCGAGAGGTTTGCCACTCGCCGCTTCGACGGCCCGGCCGGCCCATTCGATATTGATGCCGTATTGCCAACGCTCACCGGGATCGAACAGCAACGGCAGCAGCAGCGAGGCGAGCTTGCCGGTGCTGATCGACGGTGTGCCGGTTCGCTGGACGAAACGGATCAGATCGGAACTCAGCATCTCATAGCCGAAGCCCGCGGTATGGGTCAGCAGATGGCGCAAGGTGAGCGGCCGTCGGGCCGGGCGTAGGCGCGGTTTGCCGGCGGCATCGAATCCGATCAGCACTTGCGGTGCGGCCAATTCGGGCAGCACCCGGCTGATCGGCTGATCGAGTTCGAGTTCGCCTGCCTCGACCAACTGCATCGCCGCGACCGAGGTTATCGCCTTGGTCATCGAGGCGATGCGGAAGATCGTGTCGAGGGTCATCTCGGGGCCGTGCACGAGATCGCGCCGGCCGAAGGCACCTTCATAGGCGACGCCGTTCTGCGTCGCCGCCATGGCGACCACCCCCGGCACCTCGCCGGCTTCTACGGCGCGGCGCAGGACCGCATCGATCTCGGCAGTCGCCACCATCCCCTACCTCCTCAGCGACGGCGTGGCGACGCGTCCTTCGCGAGCTGCGAAGTGATGTCGGCAAAGGTCACCGCGAGCGAGGTGCGCACGTCGAGCACCGTCGGCGCCCTTGACGCCAGCGCCTCGGCCAAAGCCGGGGCGATCGCCGCGGGCTCCTCGATCCGCACTCCTCGGCAGCCAAGGGCGCGGGCAATCGCCGCGTGGTCCCAATCGTTGAACTCCGCCGCGAACGGCCCGGAACCATGCAATACCCAGCCGAGCGCGCTGTTGTTGAAGACGACGACAAATGATCGGGATGTCACGCTCGACCGCGGTCATCAGCCCATTCATGGTCATCGCAAACCCGCCATCGCCGCACACCGCGACGACCGGCCGGTCCGGATGGACCAGCTTCGCCCCGAGCGCCGCGGGAATAGCAAAGCCCATCGGCCCCGATCCGGCCGCCTGCAAAAACCCCTCGGCCCGCTTCGTCTGGTAGAAATGGGTCATCATGATGCGGTTTTCGCCGGCGTCGCAGGTGACGATCGCATCCTCCGGCAACCCGCGCGACAACTCGCCGATCAGGCGCTGCGGCAGGATCGGCTTGTCGTCGGCGAAATAGGCGCGCCCGTTGAAATAGCCGTGGCGCTCGCGGTGGCCGGCAACCCGATTTGCGCCCTGTTGCCCTCGCGCCGAGCTTCGTGCCTCCACTTCATGGAGCAGTTGGCCGAGAATCGTCGCGGCGTCGCCGAGCAACACATGTTCAGCCGGGTAATTCCACGAAGCATTGCGCGGCTCGATGTCGATCTGCACAAAAGTTTGGCGGGCCGGGTCGAGCAGCGTACGGTTTTCCCAGGCGGTGTCGCTCGGCGACATTTTGGAGCCGGCGACCAGCACCAGATCGGCTTCGGCGATGCAGGCGTTGGCCGCCTCGGTACCGAATGTACCGAACACTCCCAAGGCCAGCGGGTGGGTCTCGGCGAAGCAGCCCTTGCCCGCCGCCGTCGTCGCCACCGGCAAACCGGCCGCTTCGGCGAGCCGGCGCAGCGGATCGTAGGCCTGCGCGATGCGCACGCCATTGCCGGCGATCAGCACGGGTTTCTGCGCGCTCAGAATGGCTGTCGCGGCCGCCTCGACCTGCCTCTGCTCGGCCGGAGGCGGCAAAATCGGCAGATAGTGGCGGGTCCGGTACAGCATGGGCTGCGAATCCGGGGCGACCGTCCCGGCCAGCGAGTCATGGCTGTAAAGAATCGCTACCGGTCCAGGCTGGCCGGAAAGCGCGTGTTTGATGCCAAGCTGCGTCGCCTGCACCGCGGCGATCGGGTCATGCGCCTGCATGACGTGCTTGGTGACCCCGCCAAACGCACGCCGCGCGTCCCAGCTGCCCCAGTCGCCGGTCGCCTGCTGGTAGGGCGCGTGCAAGGTGAAGCGCGGCGCATCGCTGAAATCGGTCAACAGCAGCATCGGCGAACTCGATAAATGCGCCTCGATAGTGCCGATCAGTCCGTTGCCGAGCACCCACGGCCCCTGCCCGAGTAAGACGCCGGGACGCCGGGTCAGCCGGCCGTAGACTTCGGCCATTACCCCACCCAACGACTCCTCGCGCACCAGAACGGTGCGGATCGAGTTCTGGTAATTGCTGAGGCCGGACACGATGCGGCCGGTATGGCCGCCCGAAATGCCGAATACCATTTCGATCCCGGCCTCTTCGAGCACCCGTGCGACGAGTGCATTCGCTGGCGTCTCTTCGGTTAGCATCGGCTCGATCGGCATGGTTTTGTTCCTCCCTTCCGGCTTGCGGCGGACCAGCTTGCATCCGGCCGGGGCCGAAGACAATGTGCCGACCGCAGCGAGACCGCCGCAAATGTAATCGAGCGCGATCGGCTGCGGCGGGCCCCATCCCGCCGCCGAGGCAAACTAGCGCGGCAAAATCGAAGGCTGCGGGAAGGCGTTCGCAGCCGAGCTGGCGATGCGGCGCGAGGTGCCCGTCACCCCAACCCGAAGGGGTGAAAATCGTGGTGGTATGCTCGCAAACATTGCGGAACTCGGTTCAAAGCGTCGATCATGGCGCCTGCATTAACCGCGTTCGAGAAGACCGGTTGCCGAGGGAGGTCAACATGCGAATAGGTCGATACCAATCTATCGGCGCGATATTGCTGTTCCTTGTCGCGGCGGCAGCGGGGCTCGCTTCTCCCCGGCCGGCGAATGCTGGGCTGATCGTGGTGAACTCCCGTTCGGCCTTCGACACCCTCGGAACCTTCGTCCCGGTCGATTGGGGCGTATTCGGCCCGACCGGAACCGTGATCAGCACCCCCGCCTCGCAAATCGTGGGCCCGCTTACGGTCGGCGTCGCTTCCTCTCAGGGTGTACTGGCGCGAAACGACGAGGGGAACACGTACTTCGGCGACTTCGCCATCGGCGATCGCCTGCTGACCGATGGTGGCAGCAAAAGCGACAGCTTCATCGTGTCCTTTGCCGCGCCCGTAGCGGGGTTCGGGACACAAATCGAGCCGCACTATATTCGCGGGCCGTTCACGGGTGACATCGACGTCTACTCGCCGGCTAGCGTACTGCTCGGCACCATCCCGATCAGCGGCAACGCGACAAATGCCGAGGACAACTCGGCGCCGTTTTTCGGCATCGTATCCACGACCGGCGCGGATATCGGCTTCGCGTCGTTTCTCGTCGACCAAGCAGCTCCGCTTTTGCCGGCGGGAGCGGTGGCGATCAACCGGCTGGACGTATTGCTCGGCGTGCCCGAGCCTTCCTCGCTCGCGGTCCTTGCTCTGGGCATAGCGGGAATCTTCGGCTTCCGGCGGATTGGGGGCCGGTCGGCTTGAGCCCGTCGGTCTGCGGCTGGCCATCTGGCGCCGATGGTCTGAGGTCAAAGCCGGAGAGCGAGAAGGATACTGCGGATGCAAAAAGACCGAGACGCCGCGATGTTCGGTCAGCGCTGCGCTAGACCTGCGACATCGCTGAAATGACCGATCTGCGCGCGGATTACGTGATCGTCGGCGCCGGATCGGCGGGCTGCGTACTCGCCGACCGGCTGAGCGAGGATGGGGCGCAGGTGGTGCTGCTCGAAGCCGGCCCGCGCGACTGGCATCCGATGATCCATGTGCCGGCCGGCGCCTTGCGCCTGCGCGCCAACCCGCTGGTCAACTGGAACTATTATGCCGAGCCCGAACCCGGCATCGGCAACCGCGCGGTGCACTGGCCCCGCGGCCGGGTCCTGGGCGGCACCAGCTCGATCAACGGCATGCTCTATGTCCGCGGCAACCCGGCCGATTACGATGGCTGGGCCCAGATGGGCTGCCGCGGTTGGAGCTATGCCGATGTGCTGCCCTTCTTCAAGAAATCAGAGAATTATGCCTCGGGCGATCCCGAATATCGCAGCAAGGGCGGCCCGTTGCCGGTCGAGAATTACCGCACAATCCTCCCGCTCACGCACCGCTTTGTCGAAGCAGCGCAGCAGGCGGGATTCCCGCTCACCGCCGATTACAACGGCGCCACCCAGGAAGGGGTGGGCTATTCGCAGATGACCCGTCACGGCCGTTTCCGCGGCTCGACCGCGCAAACTTTCCTCGCCGAGGCGCGCGGCCGCGCCAATCTGCGAATCGTCACCAAGGCGATCGCAACGCGCCTCACCTTCGAGGGGCAGCGCTGCACCGGCGTTGCCTTTCGCCAGAACGGCAAGGAGAACCAGGTGGTCGCGGCGCGCGAGGTGATCGTTTCCGGGGGCACCGTGAATTCACCGCATCTGCTGCAAATCTCCGGCGTCGGCCCCGCCGACCATCTGCGCTCGATCGGGATCGCGGTGGTTCACGAGCTGCCGGGGGTCGGCGCCAACCTGTCCGACCATATCGCCGCGCGGGTAACGCATCGGGTCAAGGGCGAGGTGTCGATCAACCAGTTGGCGCGCGGCGTCAGACTGGTCCGCGAGATCGGCCGTTATGCTGCTTCCGGGCACGGTGCGCTGACCTTTGGGGTTACCACCGCGATGGTGTTTTGCCGCAGCCGCGAGGGGCTGGAAAGCCCGGATCTGCAATTGCTGTTCACGCCGGGAAGCTATGACCAAAGTGCGATCGGCCGGTTGGAGCGGGAACCAGGGATGACGCTCGTCGTCTGCGCGGTGCGGCCCGACAGCCGCGGTACGATCATGGCGCGCTCGAACGACCCGCTCGCACGGCCGGAAATCCGGCCAAAATACCTGTCGGCGGTGAGCGACGTGCGCGTGCTATTGGCCGGGCTCGCCCACGCCCGGCAAATCTTTGCGGCACCGCCACTGGCGCGTTACAGCGCGGCCGAAACCATGCCCGGTCCTGGCGCCCGCTCGGAGCGCGAGCTGACCGATTTCGTCCACAATGGCAGCGTCAACCTCCATCACCCGGTCGGAACCTGCAAGATGGGCGAAGACCCGATGGCGGTCGTCGACTCGCGGCTCAAGGTTCACGGCGTGGCCGGCCTGCGTGTTGTCGACGCCTCGGTGATGCCGACCGTGACCACGGGCAACACCAATGCCCCAACGATCATGATCGGCGAAAAGGGCGCAGCAATGATCCGAGAGGATGCGAAAGCGGCCTGAGCCGCAGCGGGGATGCGATTGGCGGCGATCCCGGCAACGCTCTTGCGAGGCCGGGGATTTGGCGTATATAGAGACAAAAGCTGGCAGTCCGCCGTGCGGACTATCTCGCAGGTGGGCCGCGTGGCCCTTTTTTGTTACTGCGACATTAATTTCGGGAGCAGAGGTCGGGTTTTTGGTCGACACCGATACCATCGCACAGATGATCGAGCCGTCGCTTACGGCCATGGGCTACCGGCTGGTGCGGGTCGTGCTGATCGGCGGGCGCCGTGCGAGACTGCAGGTCATGGCCGAGCGAATAGACGATGCGCCGATGAGCGTCGACGATTGCGCGTCGATCAGTCGTTCGATTTCTGCCCTTCTCGATGTCGCCGATCCGATCGCAGGCTCCTATATGCTCGAGGTCAGTTCGCCGGGTATCGACCGCCCTCTGGTTCGGCCCGAGGACTACGAGCGCTTCCGTGGTTTCGAGGCTAGGATCGAACTGGCGCAGCCCGTCGCCGGGCGCAAGCGGTTTCGCGGCCGCCTCCTTGGGGCTGCTGACGGAGAGGTTCGCCTGATCACCGAGGCGGGAGAGACGCGGCTGCCCCTCTCAGACGTCACACGGGCCCGGCTCGTAGTGACCGACGATCTGATTGGCGGTTCCCGTCTGCGGCCTAACTAGCTGATGAGCTCGACATCACTCTGGGAAAGTTATGGAAAGCACCGTTACCTACGCCCGCCCTGAGCTGCTGCTGGTCGCCGACACCGTAGCCCGAGACAAGGGTATCGATCGCGACGAGGTGCTGGAGGCCATGGAGCAGGCTATCCAGAAGGCGGGCCGCTCCAAATACGGCCAGGAATATGACATCCGCGCCGAGATAGACCGCCTTAACGGCGAAATCCGCCTGTTGCGCTTTCGCGAGGTGGTCGAGCCGATCGAGAACGAGGCGACTCAGATCGCGCTGTTCGAGGCCCAGCGCCTTAACCCCGAGGCCGAGGTCGGCGACTTCATCACTGACCCCCTGCCGCCAATCGACTTCGGACGGATCGCGGCGCAGTCGGCAAAGCAGGTGATCGTGCAGAAGGTGCGCGACGCCGAGCGCCAGCGCCAGTTTCTCGAATTCAAGGACCGGGTCGGAGAGATAGTCAACGGGCTGGTGAAACGTGTTGAATTCGGCAATGTCGTCGTCGATTTGGGTCGGGCCGAAGCCATGGCGCGCCGCGACGAGTTGCTGCCGCGCGAAAGCTTTCGCCAGGGCGAACGGGTACGCGCCTATATTTATGACGTTCGCCAGGAGCCGCGCGGGCCGCAGATTTTCCTGTCGCGCACCCATCCGCAGTTCATGGCGAAACTGTTCGCCCAGGAAGTGCCGGAGATTTATGACGGCATCATCGAGATCAAAGCGGTGGCGCGCGACCCCGGCAGCCGAGCGAAGATCGCGGTGATTTCGCGCGACAGCGGGATCGACCCGGTCGGCGCCTGCGTCGGCATGCGCGGCAGTCGCGTTCAGGCGGTGGTGGGCGAATTGCAGGGAGAAAAGATCGATATCATTCCTTGGTCGCCCGACCCTGCCACTTTTGTCGTCAACGCGCTTGCCCCGGCCGAGGTCGCCAAAGTGGTAATGGACGAGGAGCAGCGTCGCGTCGAGGTGGTTGTGCCCGACGATCAGCTGAGCCTGGCGATCGGGCGCCGTGGCCAAAATGTGCGCCTCGCCTCGCAGCTGACCGGGTGGGATATCGACATTTTGACCGAAGCCGAGGAGTCGGAACGCAGGACCGAAGAGTTCAGAAGTCGCAGCCATATGTTCATCGACGCGCTCGACATCGACGAAGTAATTGCGCAACTGCTGGTGACCGAGGGGTTCACCTCGCTCGAGGAAGTCGCCTATGTGGCGCTCAACGACCTCGCCGACATCGAAGGCTTCGATCCCGAAATCGCGGCCGAGCTGCAGGCGCGGGCCCGCAATGCACTCGAGCGGCGCGATCGGGAATACGAGGAACGCCGACATGAACTCGGGGTTGAGGACGAGCTGGCGGAGTTCGCGGAATTGACCCCGGGGATGCTGGTGGCGCTGGGCGAAAAAGGGGTCAAGACCCTGGACAATTTTGCCGATCTTGCCGGCGACGAGCTACTCGAACTGCTAGCGGCGTCCGAGAAGGGGGGCACCCCTCTCGACCTCGAAACGGCCAACGCGCTGATCATGCGCGCCCGCGCTCATTGGTTCGACGATGAGGCCGCGGCCGGTGGGCAGGAGTAGGCGAAACGGCTTTCAGCATCGGCTTTGCAAAGCCAAACCCGAAGGCCGAAACGGATGGTGACGGCGCCCAGCGCCGTTGCATCGTAACCGGGGAAAGTTTCCATCGGTCCCGTCTATTGCGCTTTGTCGTCGGCCCGAGCGGCGAACTCGTACCCGATGTTGCGGCACGGCTGCCCGGACGCGGTTTGTGGTTGACGCCGCGCCGGGATATAGTGGACCGGGCGGTTGCCAAGCGGCTCTTTTCGCGGGCTGCGCGTCAGACGGTTGTTGTCCCGGCCGAGCTCGCGGACCGCGTCGAGGCTCTTCTCGCCCAACGCTGCATCGACGCGATTGGGCTCGCCCGCCGCGCTGGCCGTGCTGTCGGTGGCTTCGAGAAGGTGGTGGATGCGGTCCGAGCACGGAAGGCAGCCCTGCTCGTGGCCGCGATCGACGGGGCGTCCGGAGCCCGCCGAAAGATGCGGGCATTGGCGTGCGACTTGCCGCTTGTCTGCGTGCTGACGGCGGCAGAGATTGGGTCAGCTTTTGGCCGCGAGCATGTGGTAAACGCATCGCTCGGGGCGGGGCCGCTCGGCGCTCGGCTGATCGCCGATGCGGAGAAGGTCGCCGGCTTTCGGGCGGGGGCGGTGATCGAGCAAGCGTTACAGCCTGTCCGCGGCGGTGCCTGAGCCACAGAGACGGTATTGGAGCAAGATGAGCGACACGACTGAACAAGAGCAAAAACGGCCTCTGACCTTAACCCGCACCGGCGGCAGGCTGGAACTGCGCAAGGGTGTGGAAACCGGCCAGGTGCGCCAGAGCTTCTCGCACGGTCGTTCCAAGACGGTTACGGTCGAGGTTCGCAAGAAACGCGCGATCGGCCCAGGCAGCGCGCCCGAACCTGGCCGGGCCGAGGCGGCTCCAGTCGTCGCGCGCGAACAGGCGCCGCTGGCGCGCCCGCAACCGATGGAGCCGGCGCGCCGACCGGTCGTCATACCCCGTGCGCTCACCGCCGAGGAGCGTGCCGGCCGTGTCCGCGCCGTTCAGGATGCGCATAAAGCCGATGAGGAGGCGCGCCAACGCGCAGCGGTCGCCGAGGCGAACCGCCTGCGCGAGGAACAGGAACGCGCAGTCGAGGAGGCACGCCGGCGCGCCGAAGAGGAAGCGCGCGCTCGAGTTGAGGACGAGGAGGCTCGCCGCCGGGCCGCCGAGGAGGCACGCAAGCGCTCCGAGGACGAAGCGCAGCGCCGCAAGGAGGAAGAATCGCGCCGCGAAGTGGCCGAGCGGGCGGGCAAGGCGGCGGCGGCCAAGGTCGCCGCCCTGGCCGCGGCCGGCAAGGTCCCGATGCCGGCCGAAGAGGAAGAGGAAGAGGCGGCCGGGGCGCCGCGCCGCGGGGCGAGGCCAGAGGTCAGGAAACCGGCACCGCCCGTGCGCCATGAGATGCGCCGGCGAACCGGAAAGATCACTGTCACCCGAGCTCTCTCCGGCGATGAAGGCGAGCGCATGCGCAGCCTCGCTTCGGTGCGGCGGGCACGCGAGCGCGAGCGCCAAAGGCTGCACCAGGGCGAACAGGAGCAGGTCAAAGTCGTGCGCGAGGTCGTCATTCCCGAAACGATCACCGTGCAGGAATTATCCAACCGCATGGCCGAGCGCGGCGTCGACGTGATCAAGGCGTTGATGCGCATCGGCGTCATGGCGACGATCAACCAGGTAATCGACGCCGACACCGCCGAAATCGTAGTCGGCGAATTCGGCCATCGCCTCCGCCGCGTATCCGAGGCCGATGTCGAGGTCGGCCTACGTGGCGAGGAGGACACTGAAAACGCATTGGAGCCGCGGGCGCCGGTCGTCACGGTCATGGGCCATGTCGACCACGGCAAGACCTCGCTGCTTGACGCCCTACGTGAAACCGATGTGGCGGCCGGCGAGGCTGGCGGCATCACTCAGCATATCGGCGCCTATCGCGTCAATCTGCGCAGCGGCCGGCAGATCACCTTCATCGACACACCGGGACATCAGGCGTTCACCGCAATGCGAGCGCGAGGCGCCAACGTAACGGATATCGTAGTACTGGTCGTCGCCGCGGATGACGGCATCATGGAGCAGACTGTCGAAGCGATCCGCCATGCCAAGGCGGCGCAAGCACCGATTATCGTTGCCATCAACAAGATGGATAAAGAGGATGCGCGGCCCGACCGGGTGCGCCAGGAGTTGCTGCAGCACGAGATCGTCGTGGAAGAACTGGGTGGCGAGGTCCTCGACGTCGAAGTTTCGGCGCTGAAGAAAACCAATCTCGACCGCCTCGAAGAGGCGATCCTGCTACAAGCCGAACTCCTCGATCTGAAAGCTAACCCGCGCCGCTCCGCCGAGGGCGTCGTGCTCGAAGCAAAGATCGAGCGCGGCCGCGGCGCTGTCGCTACCGTGCTCATTCAGCGCGGTACGTTGCGCGTTGGCGATATTTTTGTCGCGGGCAGCGAATGGGGCCGTGTGCGTGCGCTGATCGATGATCACGGGCAAAACCAGACCGAGGCCGGGCCGTCGACACCCATCGAGGTCCTGGGTCTGAACGGGGCGCCGCTGGCGGGCGATGATTTCGTCGTCGCCGAGAGCGAGAGCCGTGCCCGTGATATCGCCGATTTCCGCCAGCGCCGCCGGCGCGAGGCGGCGGCCGCCCTCGGCGGACGAGGCACCCTCGAGCAGATGTTTTCGCAGATCGCTGCCGGCGCCGCCAGCCAACTGGCGGTCGTCGTCAAATCGGATGTGCAGGGGTCGCTGGAGGCAATTACCGGCTCGCTCGAAAAGATCTCCACCAGCGAGGTCTCGATTCGAGTACTGCACTCTGCCGTTGGCGGCATCAACGAGAGCGATGTGATCCTGGCCAAGGCCTCTGATGCCGTAATCATCGGCTTCAATGTGCGCGCCAATCCGCAGGCCCGCGACCTCGCCCGCCGGGATGGTGTCGAGATCCGCTACTATTCGATCATTTACGACCTAATCGATGACATGCGCGGCGCGTTGTCCGGACTGCTCGCTCCCGCGCTGCGCGAGCGCTTCCTTGGCAACGCCTCGATCCGAGAAGTGTTTAACATCACCCGCGTCGGCAAGGTCGCGGGCTGCCTCGTGACGGAAGGCACGGTTCGGCGCGGCGCCAAGGTTCGCTTGTTGCGCGACAACGTGGTCATCCACGAAGGCTCGCTCAAGACGCTGAAGCGCTTCAAGGACGAGGTGCGCGAGGTCCGGGAAGGCTACGAATGCGGTATGGCTTTCGAAAATTACCATGACGTACAGACCGGTGATGTGATCGAATGCTTCGAGATAGAAGAAGTGGCGCGGACTTTGTAGGTACGCGCGGGTGCGATAGCTGAGCGTGGAAGTCTCGGATGGCATCGAGACGGTCTAGTCGGCGGCAGATTGCGGCGGCCGGCGAGGAGGCGGGCCGCGGCACCGCTCAACGGCGGCGCCGCGTGGGAGAGGAGCTGCGGCACCTGCTGTCGGAGATTATGCGCGGCGGCGCATGCCGTGATCCGGCGCTGCGCGAGGCTAACATCACGGTGACCGAAGTCCGCCTAAGCCCCGACCTGCGCAACGCCAGCGTATACGTCATGCCGCTTGGGGGCGCTAATGCCGCCGAAATCGTCGCCGGCCTCAGGCGAAGCACATCGTTTCTGCGCTCGCTGATCGCACGCGAGATTTCGCTGCGCTATGTACCGGCGCTATTCTTCGAGTTGGACGCGACGTTTGATCAGGCTGACCGGATCTCCACCCTGCTGATGTTGCCGGAGGTCGAGCGCGACCTCCACCCGCAGGCGACGGACGCGGTGAACAACGATGATGCCGTCTAATCGCGGGCTTCACGGCTGGCTCGTCATCGACAAACCACGAGGCATCACCTCCAACCGGGTCGTCGAGCAGGTCCGCCGCAGCACCGGCGCAAAGGCGGGACATGCAGGAACCTTGGATCCGCTGGCCACCGGCGTGCTGCCTATAGCGCTCGGCGAAGCGACCAAAACCGTCTCCTATGCGATGCATGGCCGCAAAACCTATCATTTCCGCGTCCGGTGGGGCATCGCCCGTACCACCGACGATTGCGAAGGCGAGATCGTGGATGAAAGCGATGCTCGGCCGAGCAGACCGCGGATCGAGGCGGCCTTGCCGCGCTTTATCGGCACTATAGCGCAGGTCCCGCCGGTTTACTCGGCGATCAAGATCGGGGGGCAGCGGGCCTATGCACTGTCGCGCGCCGCCAAGCCGCCCTTTCTGCCCGCCCGGCCGGTAGAAATCGCCAACCTGCGGCTGATTTCGGAGCCAGATTGCGATCACGCCGAATTCGAAGCGGTCGTCGGCAAAGGGACCTATATCCGGGCCCTAGCCCGGGATCTCGCCATCGAGTTGGGTACCGTCGGCCATATTACCGCGCTTCGCCGCCTGTCGGTCGGACCGTTCACCGAGGCACAGGCGATTTCCCTCGAAACCTCGGCCGAATTAGCCCATATTCCACACGCACATGAAGGTCTGCTCCCGATCGAAGCCGCGCTGGATGGAATGCCGGCGCTAGCCTTGACGGCGGCAGAGGCCAATCGGTTGCGTTGCGGGCAGCGCATTATGCCGAGCGAATTCCACGGGCGGTCGCCGGCCGGCGAGTTTGAAGCAGGCACCGTCGTCAGCGCTTGGCACAACGATGCTCTGGTCGCTCTGGCGACGATCGAAGACGGCGGCCTTCGACCGTTGCGCGTTATCAATTCCTGAAGAGGCTCGACCCTATGTCGATCACCGCCGAGCGCAAGCAGACGCTCATTTCCGAATACGCGACCAAGGCGGCTGATACCGGATCGCCGGAGGTGCAGGTAGCAATCCTAAGCGAGCGTATCCGCAACCTCACCGACCACTTGGGAAGCCACAAGAAGGACTTCCATTCCCGGCGCGGGCTGCTGGTTATGGTCGGGCGGCGGCGGAGGCTGCTGGATTACCTCAAAGGGTCAAATGTCAGCCGCTACGAGACGTTGATTGGGCGCCTTGGACTGCGCCGTTGATCCCTCGTCGAAAGCCCGCATGCAATCGACCGTATTCCCCGTCTCTCGGATGGGGCGGGCTTGTGGGACCCTCATGGGGTCACTGAGATTATCGGAGCGGCGGAGCCGAGCTCTTTGGCGGCGCCCAGCCTTGGGCGCCGGAGCGGGGCGCCGCCAATTTTTTTCGTAAGGGAAGATCGAATGTTCCAGGTTTATCGCAAGGAACTTATGTGGGGCGGGCGCCGGCTCGTACTGGAAACCGGGAAGTTCGCGCGCCAGGCCGATGGCGCAGTGCTCGCCACGTACGGCGAGACTACCGTGCTTTGCACCGCCGTCGCGATGAAGAGCGCGAAGCCCGGTCAGGACTTTTTCCCGCTGACCGTCAACTATCAGGAAAAGAGTTTTGCGGCCGGCAAGATCCCCGGCGGCTTCTTTAAGCGCGAAGGCCGTCCGTCGGAGAAGGAGACCCTGGTTTCGCGGCTGATCGATCGACCGCTACGCCCCCTCTTTGCTCCCGGTTTCCGCAACGAGACCCAGATCATCTGCACGGTCCTCAGTCACGACCTCGAAAATGATCCGGACATCGTGTCCCTGGTCGGGGCGTCGGCGGCCCTGACGATCTCGGGAATACCGTTTCTCGGCCCCATCGCCGGGGTGCGGGTCGGATATGTCGACGGCAATTACGTCCTGAACCCGAGCATGGCCGAACTGCCGCGATCGAGGCTCGACCTCGTCGTCGCCGGCACCGGCGAGGGCGTGCTGATGGTCGAATCCGAGGCACAGGAGCTTTCCGAGGAAGTCATGCTGGGCGCGGTGACTTTCGGCCATCGCGAGTTCCAGCCCGTGATCCAGGCGATCGTCGAACTTGCTGAGGTCTGCGCCCGCGACCCATGGATTTTGCCGCCCGCGCCGCCCGAGATCGGCGCAATCGAGGCACGGCTGCGCGATACGATCGGCCCCCTGATCGAGGCCGCTTATCGCGAGCAGGGAAAACAGGACCGTAGCAATCGGCTCGATGCGACGAAGGCGCAGATCGCCGAACTGTTCCCGTCCGAGGAGCAGCGCACCCTGGCGGTCAAGCTTTTCAAGGACCTCGAAAAGGAAATCGTCCGCGGCGCGGTCTTGCGCGGCGGCGCCCGCATCGATGGCCGCGACACGCGCTCGGTGCGGCCGATCGTAGCCGAGGTAGGCATCCTGCCACGCGCTCACGGCTCGGCGCTGTTCACTCGCGGCGAAACCCAGGCGCTAGCGGTGGCAACCCTCGGCACCGGACAGGATGAGCAGATCATCGACGCGCTCGAAGGCGAGTACCGGGAAAATTTCATGCTGCACTACAACTTCCCGCCTTACTCGACGGGTGAGGCGGGAAGAATGGGCTCGCCGGGACGGCGCGAAATCGGTCACGGCAAGCTCGCCTGGCGGGCGGTTCGGCCATTGCTGCCGTCGAGGGACAGCTTCCCGTACACGATCCGCGTCGTTTCGGAGATTACCGAATCAAACGGATCTTCCTCGATGGCCTCGGTGTGCGGCGCGTCCCTTGCGCTGATGGATGCGGGCGTGCCGTTGCCTCGTTCGATCGCCGGGATCGCCATGGGGCTGATCAAAGAGCCCGAGGGCTTTGCCGTACTGTCGGACATTCTCGGCGACGAAGACCATCTGGGCGATATGGACTTCAAGGTGGCCGGCACCGAACGGGGCGTCACCGCACTGCAGATGGACATCAAGATCACTTCGATCACCGAAGAGATCATGCGGATTGCGCTGAACCAAGCGCGCGACGGCCGCATCCATATACTGGGCGAGATGGCCAAGGCGCTGACCGGCGCACGGGATACCGTCAGCGATAACGCGCCGCGAATTACCACGTTGAGCATTCCAAAAGACAAAATCCGCGAGGTCATCGGCTCGGGCGGCAAGGTGATTCGTGAAATCACCGAGACCACCGGAGCGAAGATCGATATCGACGACGACGGTACGATCAAGGTTGCCGCGGTCGACGGCAACGCCGCCCAGGCGGCCATAGACTGGATTCGCGGCATCGTCGCCGAACCTGAGCTGGGAGCGATCTATAACGGGAAGGTCGTCAAAACCGTCGATTTCGGCGCATTTGTCAATTTTCTCGGGTCGCGCGACGGGCTCGTGCATATCAGTGAACTTGCGCAGCAACGGGTCGGCAAGGTCGCGGATATCGTTAAGCTCGGCGACACGGTCAAGGTCAAGGTTCTGGGCTTCGACGATCGCGGCAAGGTCAAGCTCAGCATGCGACAGGTCGACCAACAAACCGGCGAAGATCTCGGAACAAGGCGACCCGAGCCGGTCAAGGCGTTGCCCTGAGGAAATCGATTCTGACGCCGACCCGTGCCGGGCGGGACGGCCCAACAACTCCCGCGACGCTCCCGCCGGTGCTCGGCCACCGGGGCGCTGCGGCTTGCGCGCCGGAAAATACGCTTGCCGGGCTGCGCCGCGCTAGCGCGCTCGGTTGTCGCTGGGTCGAGTTCGATGTCCGGCTAACCGCAGACGATGAATTGATCCTGCTCCACGACGAGCGGCTCGATCGAACAACCAGCGGCAGCGGCAAGGCCTGCGCGCAGCCCTTCGCGGCAATTCGGTGCTATGACGCAGGCGGCTGGTTCGGCCGGGAATTTGCCGGGGAAAGCGTGCCAACCTTGGCCGAGGCGGTGAAGGTTCTATCCGGGCTCGGGCTCGGCGCTAATGTCGAACTCAAGGCTGCCCGCGGCCGCGAGGCCGAAACCGGAGCCGCAGCGGCCGATCTGCTTCGCCGATTGTGGCCGCCGCACCTTCCGGGGCTCCTGATTTCGAGTTTTCTGCCAGCAGCCTTGGCGGCGGCGCGCGACCATGCTCCGGAGATCGCCCGCGGATTGTTGGTGCGGGGCATCCCGCGCGATTGGCGCCATCGTGCCGAAAGCCTCGGCTGCGTATCGATCAACGCCGAGCATCGGGCCTTGCACCCCCGCATCGTGGCTGAAATTCGCGAAGCCAACTATTTGGTGCTCGCCTACACCGTCAATGATCCCGCGCAGGCACGTAAGCTGCTCGACTGGGGGGTGAACTCGGTGTTTTCGGATGTCCCCCACAAGATCCTTGCCGGACTGCCCGGCAGCACCCGGCATCCCGCCGGCCCCCTCCAAGAACCCGCGACGTTGCATCTCGGAGTCCCTTGGTGAAACCGCTCAATCCGGTTGTCATCTCCGGGCGCGAGGTGCTGCCCCTAGTCGAGGGCGGCAAGGGCATCTCCGTATCGAATGGCGAAAGCTCGGGGGCATGGGCTGCAACCGGGGGAGTGGGAACATTCTCCGGGGTCAATGCCGACAGCTTCGGCGAAGACGGCCAGCTGGTTCTGCAGCTCTATCACGGACGCACCCGGCGCGAGCGGCATGAGGAACTCGTCGCCTATGCAATCGCCGGCGGCATCCAGCAAGCGCGTGTCGCGCACGAGCGCGGCAACGGCGAAGGCCGGATCCACATGAATGTTTTGTGGGAGATGGCGGCCGCCGAGCGGGTTCTGCACGGCGTACTCGAGGGCGCCAAAGGTCTGATCCACGGCGTCACCTGCGGCGCGGGCATGCCCTACAAGATTGCCGAAATCTGCGCGCGCTACGGCGTGTACTATTATCCGATCGTGTCCTCGGGGCGCGCGTTCCGCGCGTTGTGGAAGCGCGCCTACCACAAATTCTGCGACTGGCTTGGCGGCGTCGTCTACGAGGACCCGTGGCTTGCCGGCGGCCATAACGGACTCTCCAACAGCGAAGACCCGCTGTATCCAGAAGCTCCCTATCCGCGAGTTCGCGAGCTGCGCAGCCTGATGGGGGAATTCGGGCTTGCGGCGACCCCGATCTTCATGGCGGGGGGGCTGTGGTATCTGCGTGAATGGTCCGATTGGATCGACAATCCCGAACTGGGTCCGGTTGCCTTTCAGTTCGGGACCCGGCCGCTTGTGACCATGGAAAGCCCGATCTCGGAAGTCTGGAAGCGTAAGCTGCTGACTCTGGACGATGGCGATGTCTACTTGAACAGATTTCAGCCCGACAGGCTTCTACTCCTCGGCTGTACGCAACGGCTTTCTGAACGAACTGCAACAGCGCTCCGAACGCCAGGTCGCCTATTCGGTGGAGCCGGTCGGAGAACATGTGGCGCGATTTCACGTCGGGGCGCGGGGGCGTGTGGTCTATCTGACGCCGCACGACAAGGAATCCGCCGAAATCTGGGTCGCCGCGGGCTTTACGGAGGCGTTGCGCACGCCCGACTCGACATTGATTTTCGTCGCCGCGCAAAAGGCGCTGGAGCTGCGCACCGATCAGATCAACTGCATGGGCTGTCTCAGCGCCTGCCAGTTCTCGAACTGGGCACAAAACGAAGGGGGCACGACGGGCAAAAAGGCTGACCCGCGCAGCTATTGCATCCAAAAGACGCTACAGGCGATCCGCCATTCGGATGATGTCGAGCAGCAACTGATGTTCGCTGGACACTATGCCTACCGCTTCAAGTCAGATCCATTTTATGCCAACGGCTATGTGCCGACGGTTCGCCGTCTGGTCGAGCGTCTGCAGACAGGTGACTGAGCCTCTTGCTGGTTGCCGGGCCCGTATCTGGGGCCTCCGCCTATCCGTCGATGCGCTCGGGACGTGTCAGAAGGGAAGCCCCGGCGAACGCGAAATGTGCCAGGACCTCCGCCCTGGGGATCTCGTGCACGACGAAAACGAGATGGCTTCGGCGATCGCCCCCTACGGGATCGGCCGGCCAATCGACAGGCCACGCGTCAAGCCATTCCGGAGCGAACATCGTATGCTGCGCTGCTTGCACCAATGCCGGCCGCTCCTGACGATCGGAGAAACGCACGATCCCTTTCACGCGCAGCAGGTCGCTGCCGCGGGTTCGCGCGAGTTCACCAAGCGTGCGTGCGAATTCAAGACGGGAGATTTCGTTACCGAGACTGACGGCGAAGGCGTCAATGCCGTGGCTATGGACGGGCGAGGGTTCGCTCAGCAGGGATGACGGTGCAGTCCGGCCTCCAGCGGCGAATAATACCGAGCCGGGGTCGCCGATCCCGGCGGCCAAGACGCGCGACGCGCGGTCGTTGACCCGATCGAGGCAGCGGATCAAGTCGGGTCCGAGCGGAGCCAGGTCCGTCTTGCTGATGACCAAGGTGTCGGCCAGTGCCGCTTGCCGCGCAGCCTCGGCAAACCGGTCGATGGTGTCGGCGCCCTGTACCGCATCAACCACGGTGACGACCCCGGCCAGTCGCAGGCAGTGGTCGAGCATCGGATCGGCGCCGAGCGTGTAGAGGATCGGCGCCGGATCAGCCAGGCCGGTCGTTTCGATGACGATCCGGCGAAATCGCCGAACTTGTCCGCTATCGCGGCGGTCGAGAAGCGCGCGGAGGGTGCGTGCCAAATCTTCACGGACGGCACAGCACAGGCATCCCCCCGGCAATTCGACGACGCCGCCCTCGACGAAATCGACGAGATAATGGTCGATCGCGATCTCTCCGATCTCGTTGATGATGACGGCAGTATCTGACAGCGCGGGCGAGCTCAGCGCGCGGCGCAGCAAGGTGGTCTTTCCGCTGCCGAGAAACCCGGTAAGCACCGTCACCGGTAAAGTAGTCAACTCCGGCATCCCCATTAACCACGCTCGCGTGGGCAAACTCCCGCGACAATCGTTTCACGGGTCGCCCGCGCAACGCAAGCGGCGCGCGTTCACGCCCGCTTCGGCCTTGGAAGCGGTTGCAATCTTCATGCTGCCTCAGCATCATGGCGGCCATAATCGCTCGGCATGGCAGATTGCGGGCAGGTGGGGAAATGCGGACGGTGTCATGTCGCGCAATGTGAGCGGCTACGCCGCCAACGTGGCGGACGGCGAAATGCTGCTCGCCGTTTCAGGGGTTTCCAAGCATTTTGGCGGCGTGCGCGCGGTCGAAGACATCTCGCTATCGGTGCGCGCTGGCGGACTGACCTCGATTATCGGCCCGAACGGCGCCGGCAAAACCTCTCTCCTCAACATTATCAGCGGCTTTTACCGTCCGGATACCGGATCGATCATGTTCGAGGGCAGGGACGTAACCGGGACCCGTCCCTCGGGTGTCGCGGCGCTTGGAATCGCCCGAACTTTTCAGAACATTGCCCTATTCAGCGGCATGACCGTTCTCGACAACATCATGCTCGGCCGGCATGTGCGTATGCGCGCTGGGATATTGTCTTCGTTCCTCTATTGGGGGATCGCGCAGCGCGAGGAAGTGGCGCACCGTGCCCGGGTCGAAGAACTGATCGAGTTCCTTGAACTCGAGGATCTGCGCAAGCAGCCGACGAGCGGGCTTGCCTACGGCCTGCGAAAGCGGGTTGAGCTCGGGCGTGCTCTAGCGCTCGATCCCAAACTCCTGCTGCTGGACGAGCCGATGGGCGGCATGAACCAGGAAGAAAAGGAGGACATGGCTCGCTTTATCCTGGAGGTGAACCGCGAGTGGGGCACGACGGTAATCCTGATCGAGCATGATATGGCCGTGGTGATGGACATTTCCGAGCGGGTTGCCGTGCTGGACCATGGCCGCAAGATCGCCGATGGCACGCCGGCCGAAGTCCAGCGCCACCCGGACGTGATCCGCGCCTACCTCGGCGGTGACGCCGAGCGCAAGGATGCTGCCGAATGAACGGGTCCCCGACCGGGCCCACACCCGACACGCTGCCGCGTCTGTTGCGCCGTAACGCCGCGGCGATGGGCGGACGGCCGGCGATCCGCGAAAAGTGCCGCGGCATCTGGCAAACCTTCACCTGGGCCGACTACGACCGAGAGGTACGCGAATTCGCGCTCGGTCTCGCGGCTCGTGGGTTTAGCCGGGGCGACAGGCTGGCGGTGATTGGCGACAACCGCCCACGACTCTATTGGGCCCAACTCGCGGCGCAATGCCTGGGCGGCATTGCCGTGCCAATGTACCAGGACGCCATCGCCAGCGAGATGGCGTATGTGCTGAACCACGCCGAGATCAGAGCGGTCGTTGCCGAGGATCAGGAGCAGGTCGACAAGATCTTGTCGTTGAAGGAGCGGCTGCCCGGCCTCGAACTTGTCGTCTATGACGATCCCCGCGGCATGCGCCACTATCCGACTCCAGGGCTCGCAGCCTTCGAGCAAGTGCAGGCCGCGGGCCGCGAATTCGCCGCCACACACCCCGGTTATGTCGAGGCGGGAGATCGACCTCGGTTCGGCCACGGAAGTGGCGTTGTTGACCTACACCTCGGGAACGACCGGCAACCCGAAAGGGGTGATGCTGTCTCACGCCAATCTGCTGGCTGCCGCCGCGGGTTTTGCCGCCGCCGAGGACATTCGGCCGACCGACGACATTCTGTCCTATCTGCCGATGGCGTGGATCGGTGAATCGCTGTTTTCGCTGGCTTTAACCTTGCTCGTCGGTTTCACCTGCAATTGCCCGGAACGCCCGGAAACAGTGCAGCGCGACCTGCGCGAACTGGGTCCGACGATAGCCTTAGCGCCGCCGCGGATCTGGGAAAACATGCTGACCCAGTTGCGGGTGCGCGCCACAGATGCATCCCCGGTCAAGCGCCGGCTGTTTGAACTCTTCCGCCGCCTCGCCGAGCAGGCGGAAGTTGTGCGCGGGGCTGGGAAAGCTCCATCACTGCCGCAACGCCTTGGTCTGATGATCGGCGAAATCATAGTCTACGGGCCGGTGCGCGACCAACTCGGGCTGCGCCGCGCCCGCTTGATCTATACCGGGGGCGCCCCGCTCGGCCCTGATACTTATCGGTTCTTCCGCTCGTTCGGGATCAATTTGAAGCAGGTCTGGGGATCAACTGAGCTGTCGGGGCTCGCGTCGCTGCAGCGCGACGGCGCGGCCGATCCCGATACCGTCGGCCCCGCCATCCCCGGCACCGAAATCCGCATCGCCGAAAGCGGAGAGGTGCTGGTGCGCTCCGGGGCTGTGTTTCAGGGCTATTACAAGCAACCCGAGGCGACCCGCGAGGCGGTCGATACCGAGGGATGGTTCCACACCGGCGATTGCGGCTTTATCGACGCTCGCGGCCATCTGGTCGTCGTCGATCGCGCCAGGGATGTCGGCAATCTCGCCGACGGCACGCCGTTCGCCCCGCAATTTGTCGAGAACAAGCTTAAATTCAGCCCCTACATAGCCGAGGCCGTGGCGTTTGGCGATCGCCGGCCATTCGTCGTGGTGATGATCGCGATAGATCTTGGCACAGTCGGGAATTGGGCCGAGCGTCACAACCTCGCCTATACGTCATTCCAGGATTTAAGCGGCAAGCCCGAAATCCGCCGGCTGATCGGCGACGAAATCGCCCGTTGCAATACGAGCCTACCCGCTGCCGGGCGGATTCGGCGTTTTATACTGCTCAACAAGGAGTTCGACCCCGACGACAACGAGATCACCCGGACCCGTAAGGTCCGCCGCCGCTTCATCACCGAGAAATACGCCGCCGTCGTCGAGGCGTTCTACGGCGGCGCGGACGCGATCGAGCTGACGACCGAGATCACCTTCGAAGACGGGCGAAAATCGGTGATCGAGGCAACGATCGCGATCGACACCGTTGCGGGCGCTGCCGAACCGGCGCGCGAGCCGGCCTTCGCCTGAGTTTCCCGATGGCCGGGATCGATTGGCAGTTCACCCTGGTCCTGCTGCTCAACGGGGTAATGATCGGGCTGATGTACGCGCTGATCGCGTTGGGCTTTGTCTTGATCTACAAGGCGACCGACGCGATCAACTTCGCACAGGGCGAGTTCGTCATGTTTGCCGCCTTTATCGCGGCAGGGGCTGGCGATCTTGCCGGGCTGCCGTTCTGGATCTCGGCTGTGCTGGCAATCGCAGGCATGGTGCTGCTGGGTTTTGTCCTCGAACGCGTCGTACTGCGGCCGCTGATCGGCCGGCCGATCATATCGGTGATCATGGCGACGATCGGGCTGGCCGCGATTTTGCGGGGGTTCGCCACCCTGGCGTTCGGCGCCGGCACACGGGCGATTGTGATGCCGATCGGCGACTCGCCGATCTCGCTTGGGCCGGTGACGGTACCGCCGGTGCAGCTCGTCGGTGCCGGGGTCAGCCTGGTTTTTCTCGCCGGCTTCACCTGGTTCTTCTTGAAGAGCCGGATCGGGGTGGCGATGCGCGCTGTCGCCGACAGCCAGCAGGTGGCGATGGCGATGGGGATCAACGTCCAGCGTTATTTCGCGCTCGCCTGGGCCATGGCCGGAGTGGTTTCGGCGTTGGGCGGCATCGTCTGGGGAGCGATGCTGGGAGTCGACAACCAATTGGCGCTGGTCGGGCTGAAGGTGTTTCCGGTGGTGATCCTGGGCGGCCTCGATTTGATCGTCGGGGCCGTCGTCGGCGGGCTGATTGTCGGCATCGTCGAGAATTTGGCCTCCGGTTATCTCGACCCCTATGTCGGCGGCGGCACCAAAGATTTCGTGCCTTACGTGCTGATGATCGCGGTGCTGATGATCCGCCCGGAAGGCATCTTCGGCCGGCGCTTGATCGAGCGGGTGTAACCATGTTCCATCGCGAAGCCGGCGTGTTCAAAACCAGCTACGCTGCCGACATGGCGCTCTACCCGCTGCCGATCGCGCAGTGGAGCGTGGCGGTCCTCGCGGCTCTGTTCATCGTGATCGTGCCACTGACCCTCGGCGAATATTACGTCTCGATCCTCAATCTGATCCTGATCGCGATTGTCGGCGCGCTCGGTCTGAACATCCTCGTCGGGTATACGGGGCAGGTTTCTATCGGCCACGGGGCCTTCATGTCGGTCGGCGCGTACACCGCGGCCAACCTGATCACCCGCCTCGACATGCCGTTCTGGGTCGCGATCCCGGCCGGTGGGCTGATGGCCGCCCTGATCGGCCTGATCGTTGGCATCCCGTCGTTACGTATCAAAGGAATCTACCTGGCGATCGCGACCCTGGCGGCGCAGCTGATCATCGAGTGGACGATTAATCACGTCCAATGGATTTCAGGTGGGGTGCAGGCATCGATCGAGATTCCGCGCCCGTCATTCTTTGGCGTGCCGTTAAAGCACGAGGTTCAGATTTATCTATTCCTGATGTTTTTCGCGGTCCTGGCGATTGTTGCGACCTTGAACCTGGTGCGCAGCCGAATTGGCCGCGCTTTCATCGCCATTCGCGACCAGGACATCGCCGCTGAAATCATCGGCATCAACATCTTTCGCTACAAGCTCTATGCATTTGCGATCTCGTCGTTCTACGCGGGGGTCGGCGGTGTGCTTGAAAGCTACTATCTCGGGATCGCCAATTACGAGCAGTTCCAGATCGATGTTTCAATCGACTACCTGGCGATGGTGATCATCGGCGGCCTTGGCTCGGTGCTCGGTTCGGTCCTAGGCGCGATCTTCGTCACCTTGCTGCCGATTGCGACCCGGTGGTTTCTCAATTCGTTCGGCGGATTGATCTTTTCCAATGCCGACTTGCTGAATGTGGTCCCCAATCTGCGGCTCGTCATCTTCGGCGCGCTGATCATCTTTTTCCTGGTGGTCGAACCCGAGGGGCTGAACCGGCTATGGCGTAACATCCGCAATTACTTCCGCATCTGGCCGTTTTCTTATTAACTGGTGAAAGCATGGGAGGAGCAACAGTGACAGTCTTATCGAGGGGTATGCGCACATTGGCTGTGGCCGGCACCACAATCGGATTGTGGGCCGCAGGTCCAGCGGCGGCGCAAGACAAGGTTATAGTCATCGGCGTGCAGTGCGATCGCACCGGTCCGACACAGATCACCGGTGTCGTGTTGTGCCCAGCGATGCACGACTACTATAATCTGATCAATTCACAGGGCGGAATCGACGGCTACAAGATCAAGGCCGACGAAATCGACAACCAATACAAAGTCCCCGCGGCCGTCGAGGCGTATCAGCGCCAGAAGCAGATGGGCGCGGTGCTGATGACCCTTTATGGAACACCGCAAACTGTCGCGTTGAACCAACGGCTCGAACAGGACAAGATCCCGACGACCTCGCCAGGCTTTGGCATCGCCGCAGCGGCTGACGGCGCTCGC
The DNA here is from genome assembly GCA_963821795.1 of uncultured Alphaproteobacteria bacterium. Lineage (GTDB taxonomy): Bacteria > Pseudomonadota > Alphaproteobacteria > ATCC43930 > CGMCC-115725 > AP-15. Next base: position 36,878 of record CAWGFH010000014.1, on the reverse strand, counting down.
TATCCTTATCTGTTCCCGATCGCCGCAACCTATTGGTCGCAAGGCGCCGCCGCGGTCAAATTCGTCAAGGACAAACTTGGCGGAGACCTCAAGGGGAAAAAGATCGCCTACGTCTATTACGACAACCCGGCCGGCAAGGAGCCGTTGCCGATCATCCAAGATCTGCAGAAGAAGGAAGGGTTTGAGCTGCGAACCTTTGCCGTGCCGCCGCCAGGTGTTGAAATGGGCGCGCAGGTACTGGATATCACTCAGCGTTTCCGCCCCGATTTCGTCATCATGCATCTGTTCGGCCGTGCGCCGGCAGTGGGGATCAAGGCCCTGAAAGGCGCCGGCTATCCGCTCTCAAAGGTCGTCGGCCTAGTCTGGGCTGCCTCGGAAGCCGACATCCAGGCAGCCGGCGGGTTCGGCTTGGCGGAAGGTTATCATGCCATCGAATTCGCCGGCGCGGGCGACGACTACCCGATTCGGCAGCAAATCAAAGCAATGTACCAAAAGGAGGGCAAAGAGCCGTTCAAGCTGATGGATGAGAATACGGTTTATTACAACCGCGGGCTGCTCCAGGCGGCTATCCACGTCGAGGCGATCCGCAATGCGCTCAAGGACAATGGCGGCAAGCAGCCAACCGGACCCGATATCAAGAAGGGCATGGAAGAGATCCACGACTTCACCCTGGGTGGCTTGGTGCCGCCATTACAGATCACCCCGACCGACCATGAAGGCGGCGGCTGGGTTCAGGTATTCCAGGTCCATAACGGAAAGTTCGTCAAGGAAACCGACTGGTTCCGCGCCTACCGCGACGTTGTCGACAACGCGGTCAAGACCGCGGAATAGTCTGTCCTTCGAAACGCTCGGCAAGCCGCGGACCGCTTGATGCTGGCGCTCAACAACATCGAGGTCGTCTATGACGGCGTGATCCTGGTGCTGAAGGGCGTATCGCTTAGCGCCGGGGAGGGTCACATCACCACCCTCCTCGGCGCCAACGGCGCCGGCAAGACAACGACGTTGAAGGCGATCTCCGGCCTGCTGCGCGCCGAGCGCGGCGAGGTCACCAAGGGCACTGTGGAACTCGACGGGCAGCGGATCGACCGGCTGGCACCGCACGATGTGGTCAAACGAGGCGTCAGCCAGGTATTCGAGGGCCGGCGAGTTTTCGAGAATTTAACGGTTGAAGAAAATCTGGTCGCCGGCGCGCATACGCGGAAAGATTTCGCCCAGGCACGGGAAAGCATCGACGGGATATTTGATACCTTCCCGGCGCTCAAGGAGCGTCGCCACCAGCCCTCGGGCTACCTGTCCGGCGGCGAGCAGCAGATGCTGGTCATCGGACGCGCCTTGATGAGCGATCCCAAGGTGATCCTGCTCGACGAACCTTCGCTGGGCCTGGCGCCAATGCTTGTCGCCGAAATCTTTGGCATCATCCGCCGTCTGCGCGAAGAGCGCGGGCTGACCGTGCTGCTGGTCGAGCAGAACGCCGCGCTGGCGCTCGATATTGCTGATCACGGCTATGTCATGGAGAATGGCCGCATCGTCCTCGAAGGCCCGGCCGAGGTTTTGCGCCAAAACTCCGACATCAAGGAATTCTACCTCGGCCTCAACGAGGCGGGGGGCCGCAAATCTTACCGTGATCTCAAACACTACAAACGCCGCAAGCGCTGGCTGTCGTAAATAGGGCTGTCTTGTTGGGTTTTGAGCCCGCTCGGGCGATGCTGCCGCTTCGAGCCCAGCGAAGGAGAACAGCATGGCGACACTTCCCCGTATTGCCGTGATCGGAACCGGCGGCACGATCTCTTCGCTCGGAGCGTCCAGCCTCGACGTGCTCGACTATCCGGATTTCGGGCAGAAACTGAGCGCCGAAGCGCTGCTCGACCGGTATCCCGAGACGCAGCTCGTCGCCGATCCGATACCGGTCACTTTTCGCCAGGTCGGCAGTACCGATATCGGCCCCAAAGATTGGGTAGAGCTGCGGGCGCTGATTTACCGCACCGCACGCGACGATCCCGCCATCGCCGGGTTCGTGATTCCACATGGGACGGCAACCCTGGAGGAAACCGGGTTCTTTCTGAACCTGACCTTGCAGGTGACGCAGCCGGTGGTGTTGGTCGGGGCGCAGCGCCCGTCGAGCGCGCTCGGCACCGATGCCGGAATGAACCTGGTCAATGCGCTGCGCGTCGCCGGTTCGCCCCAATCGTGTGGTAAGGGCGTGCTGGTTGTCATGAACGACGAGATCCACGCCGCCCGCGACGTGGTCAAGACATCGACCTACCGGGTGCAGACCTTCCGCTCGCTCGATTTCGGCGCGCTTGGCCATGTCGACGGCGACGGGGTGCATTTCTATCGGGCGCCACTGCGCGCCCATATGCCCGACACCGCTTTCGCTGCACTCGATCTCTCCGCCGCGTTGCCGCGGGTCGAGATCATTTATTCCTATGCCGGCGCCGACGGCGTCCTGATCGACGCGGCGGCAGCCGCCGGGGCGCGCGGTCTCGTCTCGGCCGGGTTCGCACCCGGGAGCCCGACGCCGGAGCAGCGCGCCGCGTTCGAGCGAGCGGCCAAAGCTGGGATCGTCGTGGTCCAATGCAGCCGCGCCTTTACCGGACGGGTTGCGCCGCGCCGCCGGCTGCGCGAGGGCGGGATAGTTGCCGGCGAAGATTTCAGCCCTCAAAAGGCTCGCATTTTGTTGATGTTGGCGCTGACCACGACGAACGATATCCCGGCCGTGCAGCAAGCGTTCCAGACCTACTGATTGGACCGCGCGGGCGGCGGCTAAGCTTCGTCCCGAGGCGCCAACCCGCTGTCGACGAGGGCCCGCAACAGCCCGCGCAGTTCGGCCGCGCGTTCGGCGCCGAACCCCGTCTCGAAGGTCCGTTGGGCCTCCACCCACGCGTCATAGGTCTCGTCGAAACGCTGATCGCCGGCAGCGGTCAAGCGCAGCTCTTTGATCCGACGATCGGTCCGGCCGGGTGTAATCGTGATCAGGCCATCGCGTTCGAGCGGGCGGATGTTACGACCAAGGGTGGTGCGGTCGATGACCAACTCGGCCGCCAGCTCATTGATGGTCATCGGCCCATGACGCTTCAACTTGGCGAGAATGCCGTACTGGCTGGTCCGCAGCCCGAAAGCGGAAAGATGCCGATCATAGAGCTGGGTCACGTACCGCGCCGCCTGGCGGACCGCCAGGCAATTGCAGTCGGAAACGTTCAGCTGACCATCGGCGGACACGGAAATCGCCCAAGCGCCATTATCGAACTGGATTTAAGAGCATATGCGCCTTTGTCAATAAGCAAATGGCTTGATCTCTAGCCGCAAGAGAAGTGTCGTGAATTGCACAGCACCAAGGCGCCTGATGGATATCGTGATGGAAAACCAGAGACAAAGACGAAACAGAGAAACATCAATCTAGACGTGAGACGGCAGCACCCTCAAAAAAGACAATTTCATAAATCTGTAACATTCTCGCCTCTTCCCTGGTAGATATTTATATGTAACCCTTTTTATGCTGTCGTTGACGTAGATCAATGTCATAGTGTCGGTGGCTTGCGAACAGGATAGATGTTCAAATCGGGAGATCGCTATGGCAGATCAATATGGCAAAGGGGAGTCGGATGTGTCGACCGACGCCTCATTGCCGTGGCCGTTTTCAGCCGGCAATAGCGCATACGACTACTGGGTAGACGCTTGGCAGCGTTCCATTCTGCTGCTGGATACGCTGCGCCAGCGCGGCAACAATTCTGCGGAGCACAATGCCCGCAAGGCGCCCAACGTGCTGAGCTTCGATGCCGAACTGGCACTCGACGGACGAACCCTGCCGCGGCCGGTGAATTACGGCTTGGTGCGGATCGTCCCGCCCAAGGGCACCGCAATCGATCCGAACAAGCGGCCATTCATCGTGTTCGACCCGCGCGCCGGCCACGGCCCTGGGATTGGCGGCATGAAGCATGACAGCGAAATCGGTGTCGCGCTCAAGGCCGGCCACCCCTGTTATTTCGTGGGCTTTCTACCGGACCCGGTCCCCGGACAGACGGTCGAGGATGTTTGCGAAGCGGAAGCCCGCTTTGTCGCCGAAGTGGCGGCGCGCCACCCGAATAGCGACGGCAAGCCTTGTCTGATCGGCAATTGCCAAGCCGGCTGGCAGATCATGATGATGGCTGCGGCCCACCCCGACCTTGTCGGCCCGGTCATGCTCGCCGGGTCGCCCTTGTCCTATTGGGCCGGGGTGCACGGCAAGAACCCTATGCGTTATCTCGGCGGATTGCTGGGCGGCACCTGGCTGACCTCGCTGGCGGGCGACCTTGGCCACGGCATCTTCGACGGCGCGAACTTGGTTGCGAATTTCGAGGCGCTGCACCCCGACAACACCTACTGGAAGAAGATTTACAACGTCTATTCGAAGGTGGACACCGAACCGCTCGATTTCTCGAATTCGAGAAATGGTGGGGCAGTCCAGTATTGCTCAATGCCGAGGAGATGCTGTCGATCGCCGACGAACTGTTCGTCGGCAACAAACTCGTCTTGGGCGAATTGCGCAGCTCCAACGGAACGCGCGTCGATTTGCGCAATATCAAATCGCCGATCATCGTCTTCTGTTCCTGGGGCGACGATATCACTCCGCCGCAGCAGGCGCTCGACTGGATTCTCGATCTTTACGACGAGGAAAAAGACATCATCGCCGCCGGCCAGACCATCGTTTATTGCTTGCACCACAGCATTGGCCATCTCGGCATTTTCGTGTCGGGCAAGGTTGCGACGAAAGAGCATGGCGAGTTTGCACAGGCGATGGACATGATCGACCTGATGCCGCCGGGCCTCTACGAGGCGGTGATATCGGGCATCGACGAAACCGTGGAAAACCCGGAGCTGGTGCAGGGCGACTATCTGTTCAGCCTCGAACAGCGCAGCCTCGACGACCTCCGCGCACTGGGCGGCAACAGCCAGGAAGACGATCTGGCTTTTGCCACCGTCGCCCGGATTTCGGAAATCACTCAGGGCATGTACAGCACTCTGATGCGCCCGGCAGTGTGTGCCACGGTCACTGAAAAGAGCGCGGAGCTGATGCGGCACACTCATCCCAACCGCCTGCGCTTTCAAATGTTTGCCGACGAGAACCCGTTAATGCGGCCGGTTGCGGATTGGGCCGAGACGGTGCGCGGCAACCGCCGTCCGATAAGCCAGGACAATCCGTTTCTCGTCTTCGAGCGGATTATGTCGGACACGATCGGCTCCAGCCTCGAAGCCTGGGGCAAGGCGCGCGATTCGGTGCAGGAAGCTCTGTTCTTCGCCACCTACGGGTCTCCGCTATTGCAGGCAATGGTCGGCTACGCCCTGACGCGAGCCCAGCGGATCGTCGCATCGAGCGCGATTTAGCGCGCGAAGCGGTGGCGAGCCGGACGGCGGCGCAGCTCGAGCAATGTATCGATCAGGGCGGTTTGATCGAGGCTGCCGTCCGCGCACTGATCTATGTCCGTCGGCCGGAGGGTACGGTCGACGAGCGGGGATTCGCCGCCTAAAGGAAGTCGGCGCCACATTGCCGGCGGCCAAGCGGATCGGCTTCGCCCGGCTCAAGGAGGTTGTGAGAGAGCAGTTTATGATGCTGCTGCTAGATGAGGAACGCGCGATCGCGGCGCTCCCGAAACTGCTGCCCGAAAAGCGGCAGGAGCGCGAACTGGGCATGGCCGCATTGCGACGCGTGCTCGCCGCACGCGGCAGTTTATCGGCGGAAAGTCGACGGCGACTGGCCCGCATCGAAGCACTGTTTGATCTGCCCGGCCGCGACGATCAGTGCCGAACCGCAACATGCACCGGCCGGCGAGTGATTGGCTCGGCGATGGGCACGCGAGCGAATGGCGGCGAGCGGTACGCACGGCTGCTGCAGGCTGCGCGAGGCCTCCCACCGGTAACAACCGCGGTTGCACATCCTTGTGACGAGGTTTCGCTCAAGGGCGCCGTGGAGGCGGCGCGGCTCGGCTTGATCGCCCCGATTCTGGTTGGTCCGCCCGAGCGCATTCATGATGTCGCCGAACGGGCGGGCCTCGACATATCGGAGTTTCCACTAAGGGCGTCGGCTCATAGCCACGATTCCGCCGAGAAGGCGGTCGAGCTCGTCCGCGAGGGGAAGGCCGAAGCCTTGATGAAGGGCAGCCTTCACACCGACGAATTGATGAGCGCCGTCGTCGCGCGCGATACCGGCATTCGCACGGCGCGGCGCATCAGCCATTGCTTTGTGATGGATGTCCCCGGCCACAAGGATCCGCTGATCATCACCGACGCCGCGATCAACATCGCACCTGATCTCGAGGCCAAAATCGATATCGTGCAGAACGCGATCGATCTCGCGCACGCGCTGCTGCTCCCAGAGGTGCGGGTGGCCATCCTATCGGCAACGGAGACGGTCAATCCCAAGATCCTGTCGACGGTCGAAGCCGCGGCATTGTGCAAAATGGCCGATCGCGGACAGATCACCGGCGGGATTCTCGACGGCCCGCTGGCGCTCGACAACGCCATCGACGAGGAGGCAGCGTCGATCAAAGGGATCGTCTCGCCGGTCGCCGGACGGGCAAACGTACTGGTTGTGCCCGATCTCGAAGCCGGCAACATGCTGGCCAAGAGCCTCTCGTTTCTTGCCGGTGCCGATGCCGCCGGCATCGTTCTCGGCGCGCGGGTACCGATCATCCTGACCAGCCGGGCTGATTCGGTGGTGGCTCGGCTCGCATCCTGCGCCGTCGCGAGCCTCGTGGCTGCCGCCCGGCGGGAGAACGCCGCCGCGGCGATCCGATGACCGAAGGGAGCAGAATGTCGCCCGAGCTGGCCCCGTCTTCGATACTGAAAGGGCAGAAGGCGCTGGTCGTCGGCGTCGCCAACGAACACTCGATCGCTTGGGGTTGCGCCCAAGCGATGCACCGCGCCGGTGCGGAAATCGCGATGACCTATCTGAACGAAAGAGCACGACCGTATGTCGAGCCATTGGCCAAGGCGGTCGACGCGCAGCTGTTCTTGCCGTTGGAGGTGAGGGACACGGCGCAAATGGACGCGCTGTTTGAAGCTATCGCAGCGAAATGGGGGCGGCTGGACGTTCTTGTCCATTCGATCGCTTTTGCGCCACGGCAGGCGCTCGAAGGCCGTGTCACCGATTGCCCGCGCGATGGCTTTCTGACCGCGATGGATGTGTCCTGCTGGTCCTTGCTCGATCTGACCCGGCGCGCCGAGAGCCTGATGACATCAGGCGGCACGATCTTCGCGATGAGCTACCACGGCGCCAACGAGGTAATCGAGAATTACGGGATCATGGGACCGGTCAAGGCGGCCCTCGAATTGGCGGTGCGCTATCTGGCTGCCGAGCTCGGCCCGAAGGGCATCCGCGTGCACGCGATCAGCCCCGGCCCGCTGGCGACCCGCGCTGCCTCCGGCATTCCCGATTTCGACGCGCTGATGGAGCGGGTGGCGGAGCGGGCGCCGGCCCGGCGCTTGGTCACAATCGAGGAGGTGGGTGCTGCCTGCGTATTCCTCTCGAGCGCCTATGCGGCCGCTATGACCGGCGATACGATCTATATCGACGGCGGCTACCACATCCTCGGCTGAGGGACATATTGGGCATGAAATCAGCAACAGAACCGCTAATCGGCGTGATCAACGCCGGCTCTTCGTCGCTGAAATTCAGCTTTTACGAGGGGGAAAAGCGGCTTCTTACCGGGCAAATTGACGGGATTGGCGTGCGTCCGAAGGCAAGCGCCACCGGACCCGATGGGGAGACGATCACGCCGCCGGAACTTGCCGGAAAGCCGGCGGCGGCGCCAAGCGAATTGCTGCCGACTCTAATACCCTGGGCTCGGCAGCAACTCGGCGAGCGGCGTCTTGCCGCCCTCGGCCACCGCGTCGTCCATGGCGGACTGCGGCATTCGCACCCGGCCCGCGTCACACCCGAACTGTTGACAGAGTTGGAGACGTTGGTGCCGCTCGCACCCTTGCACGAGCCGCACAATCTCGCGCCGATCAAGATGGCGCTGGAGCTAAATCCCGAGCTGCCGCAGGTGGCGTGCTTCGATACCGCGTTCCACCGAAGCGCACCCGAAGTCGAGCAGGCCTTCGCCCTACCCTATTCGTTTTACGAGGAGGGTGTTCGCCGCTACGGCTTTCACGGCCTGTCCTATGAGTACATCGCCTCGGTCTTGCCGCAGCACGCGCCGGAGATCGCCAACGGCCGGGTCGTCGTCGCGCATCTCGGCAATGGCTGCTCGGCCTGCGCGATGCGCAATGGCGTATCGATCGCAACGACGATGGGGTTTACCGCACTCGACGGGCTGCCGATGGGGACCCGCTGCGGCGAGCTCGATGCGGGTGTCGTGCTGCACCTGATCCAGCAGAAGAACATGCAGCCGGACGCGCTCGTCGACCTCCTCTACCGCCGTTCGGGCCTGCTCGGACTTTCCGGTATTTCCTCCGATTTCCGCGAATTGCTGGCCAGCGATCAATCGCGTGCGCGTTTTGCGGTCGAGGTATTTTGTTACCGGGTTGGCCGTCACATCGCCTCGCTGGCAGCTGCGCTAGGCGGAATTGACGGCGTCGTCTTCACCGCCGGGGTCGGCGAGAACGCTGTACCGGTGCGCGGTGCCATCTGCCGCGCCTGCGCGTGGCTCGGGTTGGAACTCGACGAAGCCGCCAACCGGGAACACCGCGAGCGGATCAGCACGCCTGGCAGCCGAGTTGCCGCCTTTGTGATCAAGACCGATGAAAACCTGATGATTGCCCGACACGCGCGGGCGCTGGTAGGAAGCTGAAGAATCAGCGTGGGAGGGTAAACCATGTCCGACAATCGCGGTGCGCCGCAGCCGGCTGCAGCCGGTACTTTTACGGTTGCTGATCTGAAGCGCCGGATGACCGAGCGTGAGGCGGCCAAAGCCGCCGAGGAGGTGCGCCGGATGCAGGATCAGGAGGAAAAGCAAAAGGCGGTGATGGCCGAGTTTCACAGGCCACCCGAGCGGACCCCCGAACAATTGCTGCAGATGATCATGCAGTTGGTCAGCGGGGCGGCGGACCGCGGTCAGACCGAGGTTCAAGTGTACCGCTTTCCAAACACGATGTGCACTGATCACGGCCGGCGCATCAACAACTCGGATGCCGAGTGGCCCCAGACGTTGGAAGGCCGCCCCAAGCTCGGTTTCGAATTCTGGCGCGAACACTTGCAGCCGCTCGGCTTTGGTCTCAAGGCCGAGGTGCTTGAATATCCGGGCGGCATGCCCGGCGACATCGGATTTTTTATTACCTGGAAGTGATTATCCAGCGGGCCGCGGACGAAGCGGGCAAAGGCCAAGCGGGGCTCAAGATCTATGAACGCCCGACCAAAGCCTTCACCAGCGGGTTGGCGGTCATACCATGAGCGATGACGCTCAACAGGACAGTTCCGCCGGCCACAGTGATGATCGTATCGTTGCCGGGCAGCTTCTCGTTCAAGATGATCACCCCGAAGACGATCGTTGCGAGCCCGCGCGGGCCGAACCAGGCGATGAACAGCTTGTCGGCGACACGCATCCCGGTTCCGGCGAGGCACAGAAGCACCGGACCCATTCGGATCACGGTAAGGCTGAGCAGGGCATAAAGCAGTGCCGGCCAAGTGAGCCGCGCGACGATCGGGGCAAGCGCACCGATCCCGAACGCGATCCAGGTCAAGAGCGCCAGAGCCTCCCCGGTGGCGACTGCGCCCCGGAGCAATTCCCCCTTGTGGCGCTGGCGCTGTCCGCTTAACAGCAGCCCGCCGACAAAGCAGGCGATGAAGCCGCTGCCGCCCGCCGCTTGAGCCGCGGCGAAGCACGCGGCGGCCAGGGCGATGATTGGAACTTCTTCCCAGTGCTCGCTGATCCAGCCTTGCCGCGCGGCATATCGCAGCATCGATATGGTCAGCCAGGTCAGCACGAGACCTACCAACGCCCCGATGCCAAGCTCTTCGACGACCACCCGGATGGCGTGGATCGCCGGCGCGTGCACGATCTGGGTCTCGACCGCGAGCCCCAACAGCAGCACCACGATCGGCACGCAGATGCCGTCGTTGAGACCGCTCTCGATGTTCAGCCCTTCGCGCATCACGGCCGGGACAGCCGGATTGGACACGACGGGTTTGCCGAGTGCCGCGTCGGTCGGTGCGAGTATCGCGGCGAGCAAAGCCATTTCGAGCAAGGCCAGCCCGGGAAACAGGAGCATCGCGACCAGGAAACCGAAAACTATAGTCAGCGGCAGCCCGACCAGCAGCAGTCTTTCGGGGACACCGATGTTTCGTCGGACGATATCGAAATCCGCATTCGCAGCGTCAGTGAACAAGACCATGGCGAGCGTCAACTCGGCCAGGGTTCGCAAGCCCTCGGCGCCGAGGTTGAGCTGAACCACGCCGAGGCCATACGGCCCCAGCAGCAATCCCGCTGCCGTAAACACCATAGGGCCGCTGACCCACGACCGTTCGACCCGGCCGGCGACCGCGCTGTAGATCAACAGGAAGGCAGCCAGGATCGCGGCGTTCTGGTACATCTCGGAGGGTCAAATTTACGAGCGTGCGGTTAGCGCAGCTTGATTTGGATCATCGGCCGTGTCGACTGCAGTTTGACGGTGATCCAATGCCGATTGGAAGAGGAACCGATGGCTGATGGGCTTTTGAGCTGACGGACGTTTTTTGTATGAGGTCGGGCAAAGGCGATGTCCGGATGACGGGTGATCGCGCACCACCGGGTCGCCCTGCGCCCGACTGGCGATTTGCGCTGCTGCAAAATGCCGCCCTGTTCAGCCTCAGACCCTCGATCGATTGACGACATAAAGATATCTGTATATCTATCTTTCAGAATTGAGCAGCCAGGCCAGAGCTGTCGCACCGTGGCAGGTGCGGAGAGGAGATCTCGAATGTCCGCCTTCACCGATTACAGGGTCGCCGACATCGCTCTCGCCGATTGGGGCTGGCGCGAGATCGCGATCGCCGAGACCGAGATGCCGGGTCTGATGGCCTTGCGCGACGAGTTCGGGCCGGTCAAGCCGCTGAAAGGCGCACGGATCGTCGGCTGCCTGCACATGACGATCCAGACCGCGGTCTTGATCGAAACCCTGATCGACCTCGGCGCTACAGTGCGCTGGAGTTCCTGCAACATCTTCTCAACCCAAGATCATGCCGCTGCGGCGATTGCCGCTCGCGGTATCCCGGTCTTCGCCTGGAAAGGCGAGACGGAAGAGGAGTACGAATGGTGCATCGATCAAACCTTGCGCGGTCCGGATGGCTGGGCGCCGAATATGGTGCTCGACGACGGTGGCGACGCGACCAAGATCCTGCACGATCGGCACCCTGAACTGTTGCGCCAAATCCGCGGCATCTCGGAAGAGACGACGACAGGGGTCAACCGGCTCTACGACATGATGCGGCGGGGCGAACTGAAGGCGCCGGCGATCAACGTCAACGACAGCGTCACCAAGTCGAAGTTCGACAACCTATACGGCTGCCGTGAAAGCCTGGTCGACGGCATCAAGCGCGGCACCGATGTGATGCTGGCCGGCAAGCTCGCCGTGGTGTGCGGCTACGGCAATGTCGGCAAGGGCTCGGCCGCCAGCCTCAGGAGCCAAGGGGCGCGGGTCATGGTCACCGAGATCGATCCGATCTGCGCCCTTCAGGCGGCGATGGAGGGCTACCAAGTGACGACGATGGACGATGCTGCCGCACAAGGCGACATCTTCGTCACCGCCACCGGCAATATCGATGTGATCACCATCGACCACATGCGGCAAATGAAGGACCGTGCCATCGTCTGCAACATCGGTCATTTCGACAGCGAGATCCAGATCGAGGCGCTGCGCAACTACCCCTGGGAAGAGGTCAAGCCGCAGGTCGACGAGGTCCTCTTTCCGGACGGGAAACGGCTGATCGTTCTGGCCAAGGGACGGCTCGTTAATTTGGGGTGTGCCACCGGCCATCCGAGCTTTGTAATGAGCGCATCCTTTACCAACCAGGTGCTGGCCCAGATCGAGCTGTGGACCAATCACGGCGAGTACCAGAATAGGGTCTATGTGCTGCCGAAGCATCTCGACGAGAAGGTGGCGGCGTTGCATCTCGACAAGCTCGGCGTCAAGCTGACCGCGCTCAACGCCGCCCAGGCCGATTATCTCGGTCTCCCGACTGCCGGCCCCTTCAAACCCGAGCACTACCGCTACTAAGCTCGAATTAGGGTAAAATTAGCAACGCTTCACGGACAAAACGGCAACAAAGTCCTTTTCTTTTACCAAATCCACCTCATAATACCCGCTCTAGGGGGTTCTTGACACGATCCTCCGACCGCCGGTTGTAAAGAGGGTGGTGGATATGGTTATCGTGGTCGCGGCCCTACTCGCGTCCGTTGCTGCCATTGGCTTCGGCGCGCTGTGGTTCCAATGCGGGCGCCGATCGCGCGCGCAGCAGCGGACCGTGGCCGATCTCAAGCGCAGGCGGACCGAGGCGGCAAATAGCGCACAGCAGGCCTGTGGAGAAACAGCAAGGCTGCGCGAAACGCTCGATCTGTTGCCGCTACCGGTGTGGCGTCGCGACTGTTCCGGCGTGGTTGTCGAATGCAACCGGCCATACACTGCGATGTTTGGCGTCAGCCGCGAAGCTGCGCTCGCGGAGGGTTGCGATCCTGCACCAGCCGATCGCAGCAAACCGGCCTTGCATGCTGCCGACGGAACGCCTCCCGTCAGGACCCGTGTCATCATTGGCGGCCAGCGGCGGCTCCTCGAAATAACCGAATTGCGATGCGCCGATGGCGGCGCCATCGGCTTTGCCATCGACCGAACCGACATCGAAAATGCCGCAGTGGAACTGCGGCGGCATCTCGACGGACACGCCGCCGTGCTCGAAGGCGTTTCGGCCGCAGTCGCTATCTTTGGACCGGACAAGCGGCTCAAATTCCACAATGCTGCTTTTGCCGGGCTGTGGCGGCTCGACGGAACCTGGCTTGCCTCGGAACCAACGCTTAACGAGGTCCTGGAGCGGCTGCGAGAAATGCGCCGACTTCCGGAATTCGCGGATTTCCGCACTTTCAAGAAGGAAAGGAGCGAGCTGTTCACCTCGCTGATCGAACCGCGCCATGAACTGATGCACCTGCCCGATGGACGCACCTTGCAACTGACAATTTCGCCGCATCCGTTCGGTGGGCTGATTTTCGTCTACGAAGACGTCAGCGACCATTTGGCTCTCGAATGCTCTTACAACACATTAATCCAGGTACAGCGCGCCACCCTCGATCACCTGTTCGAGGGCATCGCCGTCTACGGCAGCGACGGTCGATTGAAGCTCCACAATCCCGCGTTCGGCGCGATGTGGGGGTTATCGGAAACGGATGTCGCAGGCGCGCCGCATATCGGCGAAATCGTCGAAAAAACCCGTGACTTCATCGACGACGGCGCCGGTTGGGCGGCGACGAAGGACGAAATTGTCGCCAAGGTCATCGCGCCGAGTTTGACAAGCGGACCGCTCTACCGACGCGATGGCTCGACGCTGCAGGTGGCGACGGTGCCGCTGCCCGATGGCGAGGTATTGCTCACCTACCTCGACGTCAGCGACACGGCTCGGGTCGAGCGTGCACTGCGCGAACGCAATGAGGCGCTCGAGACCGCAGGGCGGCTCAAGAGCGAATTTATCGCCAGCGTTTCGCACGAGTTGCGCACGCCGTTGAACACGATCATCGGCTTTGCCGAAATTCTGAACAACCAATATTTCGGCCCGCTCAATTCGAGCCAATCCGAATACTGCCGCGGAGTGCTCGACAGCGCGCACCAGCTGATGGCGTCGATCAACGACGTCCTCGACTTGGCGACAATCGAGGCCGGCTACATGGTATTGGACCGAGATCGAGTCGACATTCCGAAAATGCTCCAGGCGGTCGTAGCCTTGACCCAGGAACGCGCGCGCGGCCGCGGGCTCGATATCACCCTGCGCTGTCCGCCACAAATCGGTGCGATCGAGGCGGATGAGAGGCGGCTAAAGCAGGCCTTATTCAACCTGATCTCGAACGCGATTAAATTCACGCCGCCAGGCGGTAAGATCAGCATCGAGGCGCGCCGCCGCAGCGGCGAGGTGCTGCTCGCTGTCACCGATACCGGCATCGGCCCCATTTCGCCAGATCAGGTCAAGGTGCTTGAGCATTTCGCCCGCGGGAAGCACCAAGGGGGCTCAGGGCTTGGCTTGTCCCTCGTCAAAAGTCTGATCGAACTGCATGGCGGGAGCGTCGAAATCGAAGCAGCGCAGGAGCACGGAGCGCGCCTGACGTGTCGGCTCCCGGTCGGCAGCCCGGTTGGGTTGTTGCACGACGCCGAGATTGGGGCGCCGGATCGCCCGCACGAGTTCGCCGGGACGCCCAGTGAGATCGCGGCGTAGAAGCCCATCCCATCGGATCTCCGGAGCGGTCGCTGGGTCTTTGCCCGTCCCCGAGGCGGCCAAGTTGCGACAGCCCGTCAACGACCGGGCCGCGGCGGAGCCAAAAGCAGATATTGCGTATACTGGCGGGCGGTTCTACAACGCATAGGTGATGACGCTTGTCGATTTGCCTGACGAAGCTGCCACGGCTGCGCTCGCGGCGCGCATCGGGGCGCTGGCCGTGCCCGGCGACGTCATTGCGTTGAGAGGCGATCCAGGCGCCGGCAAGACCAGCTTTGCCCGCGCCTTTGTCCGCGCCCGCATCCCGGGACACGATGAAGTGCCCAGCCCAACCTTCACCCTGGTTCAAACCTACGAGGCCGAGGACGAAACGATCTGGCACTTCGATCTCTATCGTCTCGGCAACGCCGACGAAGCTTGGGAGCTCGGCATCGAAGACGCCTTCGTTTCGGGGATCTCGTTGATCGAATGGCCTGAGCGGCTGGGGCCGCTGCTGCCGATGCGCAGGCTCGATATCACTCTTGATTTCGGTGATAATCCGCAGGCGCGGCGCGCAGCTCTCGCCGGTGATGTCGGGTGGCGCGAACGCCTGACTGGGATTGCCGCCGTTGCCTGACCGGGCTTTCGCCGTCCCACGCGCGCGATCGCGTGGCGCGCCTCTGGCGTCGAGTACCACGCGGCAGTTGGCCATGTCGGATTTTCTCGACTCAACCGGCTGGGGAGAGGCGATATGGACGCCGCTCAGCAACGATGCTTCCTTCCGCCAATACTACCGGCTCCGTCGCGGTGATCATCGCGCGTTGCTGATGGACGCGCCGCCGCCGCAGGAGGAAGTCGGCCCGTTCATCGTGGTCGCGGCAATCCTGCGCAGTCTGGGTTTCAGCGCGCCCGAAGTATTGGCCGAGGATCGCGCCCGGGGTTTCCTGCTGATCGAGGATTTCGGCGACGATACCTACACCAGGTTGCTGGCTCGCGGCGCCGGCGAGACCGACCTCTACAGCCTGGCAATCGACACCCTGGCTGCTTTGCAGCAGGCAGTAGCGGCAGTTGGTTTGCCGGAGCTTTCGCCATACGACGAGTCACGTTTGCTCGGCGAAGCAGCACTACTCCTCGATTGGTATTTGCCCGCAGTCCGCGGCATGCCTGCCGAACCGTTTCTGCGCGAAGAATATCTGGCGCTGTGGCGGGAGGTCCTGCCGCAGGCGGTGGAACCGTTCGCTCCGACCTTGGTACTGCGCGATTTCCACATCGACAATCTGATGCTGCTACCCACTCGCAACGGCGTTTGCCGCTGCGGGCTCCTTGATTTCCAAGATGCGGTCCGCGGCCCGCCCGCCTACGATCTGATGTCGCTGCTGGAGGACGCGAGGCGGGATGTATCCGATGGGCTGCGCCGGACCATGACCGAGCGCTACATGGCGGCCTTCCCGATTCTCGACCGCACAGCCTTTGTGCGATCGAGCGCTATTCTCGCCGCCCAGCGCAACTGCAAAATCCTCGGCATCTTCACCCGGCTGTGGCGGCGAGACGGCAAGCCCGGCTATCTCGCTCACATTCCACGGCTTTGGCGTTTGCTCGAAGCGGATCTTCGCGAGCCGGCGCTCGGCGAAATCGCTCGCTGGCTCGATCGCCACCTGCCCGCGGCGCTGCGACGTATACCCGATTTGCAAGGTGCAGCGTGATCGCGCCACCGCGACGCGCGATGGTATTGGCCGCCGGACTCGGAACCCGGCTGCGCCCGGTGACCAACACCTTGCCGAAGCCGCTGGTTGAACTCAACGGGCGCGCTCTACTCGATCATGTAATCGATCGGCTGGCGTTAGCCGGCGTTGAGGACATTGTCGTAAACACCCATTACATGGCCGCGATGATAGCGGCCCACCTCGCCTGCCGCGATCAGCCGCGCATCGAGATCTCCGAGGAGCCTGAACTGCTCGATACAGGCGGCGGAATAGTGCAGGCTTTACCGTTGCTCGGCGACGAATTTTTTGTCGTCAACGCTGATATCTTCTGGCTCGACGGCAAGGAGGCGTCGTTGCTGCGGCTGGCCCGCGCGTTCGACCTCGATTCGACCGACGCGGTATTGCTGCTGCAGCGCACGGTCTCGGCCATCGGGTATGAGGGCAACGGCGACTATTTACTCGACACCCTGGGCCGGCCGCGGCGACGACGCGAGCGTGAAATTGCCCCGTATCTATTTGCCGGCGTCCAACTGCTTCATCGACGCCTGTTCGCCGGTGTAACCGACCGGGTGTTCTCGCTGGTCCGGCTGTTCGATCGGGCCGAGCAGGCAGGGCGGCTGCGCGCAATCGTACATGACGGCGAGTGGTATCACATCGGCACGCCGGCAGGGTTGGAGGCAACCCGGGCCCGACTCGGTTCGCACCGCGTGGAGCGCTAGTCCACGGAGCCGCAGGAGGCGGCATGCCGGCCAATCTGTACACGATCCCCCCCGACCGACCGTTTCTGATCACCTTAGCCAAGGGGCTGCTCGCCTCTGCCGGAGCCGACCCGCTGGCATTGTCACGGATCACCGTCCTGTTGCCGACCCGACGGGCGGTACGTTCTCTTCGCGAGGCTTTTCTGCGCGTCCTATCAGAAGGGCGGGACCTGGGCGCGCCGTTGCTGCTGCCGCGGTTACGTCCGATCGGGGATCTCGATTCGGACGAGTTGTCCCTCGTCGAGGGCATGGCGGACGACGCTAACCTAGCCGCGCCGCCAGCGGTCCCGGAACTCCGGCGCCGTCTGCTGTTGACCAGGCTCGTGCTGGAATGGGGAGGGCGTCGCGACCGGGATCCGCTGCTGCCGGCTCAGGCCGCGGCTCTCGCCGCCAGCCTTGCACGCCTTCTCGATACCGTGGCGACCGAAGGGGCGGACTTCGCGCGGCTTGGCGATCTTGCTCCGGCCGATCTTGCCGAGCATTGGCAGATGGTGCGGGCATTTCTGGAAATCCTACCGCGGTCCTGGCCCGGTATCCTCGCCGCCGAGGGTGCGCTCGACCCGGCCGACCGCCGCAACCGCCTGCTGGCGCAACAGGCGGCCATTTGGCGTCGGTCTCCTCCGCGCGATCCGGTCGTTGTAGCGGGGCTGACCGGCGGCATTCCGGCCATCACAGAGCTGATCCGAGTGGTCGCCGGCCTCGACCAAGGCATGGTGATCCTGCCCGGGCTCGATCGGCTCTGCGACCCGGTGCAATGGCAGGCCGTCGAAGCCGACGAAGCCCATCCGCAACACCTTATGGCGACCTTGCTGAAAGCGCTCGGCCTCACCCCGGCCGATTTCCCCGATTGGAAGCCAGCGCTCCCCGGCGAGGCTTTGCGCGAAGTCCCCCCGCCTAGGTCTCGTCAGAGAGGCGATGCGCCCAGCATCGACGACCGACGCCTGGCGCGAATTGACGGCGTTACCCGTCGAAACCCTCGCCGGGCTCAGCCGTTATGATTGTGCCGGCGCGCACGAAGAGGCACTGACGATCGCTCTGCTGCTTCGGCGTAAGCTTGAAACCCCCGGGGCCACCGCAGCTCTCGTTACACCCGACCGCGAACTTGCCCGCCGAGTGGCGGCCGAACTGCGCCGCTGGAATATCGAAATCGACGATTCAGCGGGATTACCGTTAAACCGCACACCGCCTGGCGTGTTTCTGCGGCTCGTGCTCGATCTGGCCGCGAGCAGTCTGGCGCCGGTGCCGCTGCTTGCCGCACTGAAGCATCCGCTCGCGGCGGGCGGGCTCGCTCCAATCGCTTTTCGCGAACTCACCCGATCGCTCGAGCGAGCGATCTTGGGCCCTCGTCCAGCCCCCGGCTTTGAGGGTCTGCGCGCCACCTTCGATGCAGACCTCGAATTGCTCCGGTTCACCGATCGGCTCGAAGCCTGTGTCGGATCGTTGCCGCATCTGCTCGCCGCCAAGCGAGTGCCACTCGCCCGCCTCGCCGAGGCGCATATCGAGGCCGCCGAGCGGCTGGCGGCGACCGATGCCGAAGGCGGCGGCGCGCGGCTATGGCGAGACGCCGCGGGAGACACGGCGGCCCGCTTTTGTCACGAACTGATCGAGGCGTCGGGGGATTTTCCGATGCTGCCCGGCGAGCATTATCCAGCCCTGTTCGAGGCCCTCGCAGCCGGCGCCGTCGTACGTCCGGCCTATGGCCGCCATCCGCGGCTGGCGATCTGGGGCCTCGTCGAAGCCCGGTTGCAGCAAGCCGATCTGATCATCCTCGGCGGGCTGAACGAAGGAACTTGGCCAGCCCCCGCGGAGCACGACCCGTGGATGTCGCGACAGATGCGGCGAGCATTTGAGATCGCAGTGCCGGAACGGGCGATCGGCATCGCCGCACATGATTTCGTGCAGGCGATCGCGGCGCCGGAAGTGGCGCTGACCCGCGCTACGCGCGACGAAGGGGTGCCAACTGTGCCGTCACGCTGGCTGCTGCGCCTCGACACCGTGGTGCGAGCGGTCGGCCTCGAGGACGCGATGCAGCCCGATCCGACGATAGTAGCGGCCGCCAACGGGCTCGACGCTGTGGAATACCGTCCCATCGCGCCAGCCGAGCCGCGCCCGCCAATCTCCGCACGGCCACGCAAGCTGTCGGTTACCCAGGTCGAGACTTGGCTTAGAGATCCCTATGCGATCTACGCCCGCCATATCCTCGATCTCAGAGCTTTAGACGAGTTGGACGCCGATCCCGGCCGGGCCGATCTCGGCAACCGCATCCACGAGACCCTTGCTGAATTTATACGCCGCTTTCCGCGTGAGCTGCCCGAGGATCCGGCATCCGAACTGATCGCAATCGGACGCCGCCGCTTCGCCCCGTTGCTATCGCGCCCTGGAGCATGGGCCTTCTGGTGGCCGCGCTTCACGCGTATCGCCAACTGGCTCGCCACGGAAGAAGCGACCCATCGCGCTCAGATTATCGAATGTTTCGCGGAGTTGAAGGGCAGCTTTACCTTACACGGCCTGCCGGGCGGGTCGTTCGAGTTGACAGCGATGGCCGACCGCATCGATCACCTTGTATCGGGCAAGTTCCTGCTGATCGATTACAAGACCGGCAGCTTGCCGACCCAAAGGACGATTGACGCCGGGTACGCACCGCAGCTGCCGCTGGAGGCGCTGATCCTACGCGATGGCAACTTTGGCGCAGTAACCGGCACTCCGGCACGTCTCGAATATTGGAAGCTCGGGGGTCGAACCCCAGCCGGAAAGCGCTGGTTGATCGACGGAGGCGATCCGGAGGCGCTGATCGAACGCGCGCTTGGCAAGTTGCGGGATTTGGTCGACCGTTTCGACGATCCCGCCACCCCCTATCTTGCCGTCCCGGTACCGGCGCGAAAGCCACGATTTTCGGACTATGAACATCTTGAGCGGATAGGGCGCAGCGAGCTCGAAGAATGGTAAGCGCCTCTCGCGTGCGCACCACGTCTCAGGCAGCCGAACCTCAAGCTTCGGTCTGGGTAGAGGCTTCGGCCGGGACCGGCAAGACCACGGTACTGACCGATCGGCTGCTTCGGCTGATGCTCAACGGCACCGACCCGTCGCGCATCCTGTGCCTCACCTTCACCCGCGCCGCCGCGGCCGAAATGGCGAACCGGCTCGACGGCGAACTCGGGAAATGGGCGACATTGCCAGCGGGCGAGCTGCTTCAAACGCTGCAACGGTTGACCGGACAATTTGCGGACGAAGCCGTAATCGCCCGTGCGCGCCGCCTCTTTGCGTTGGTTCTAGACACCCCCGGCGGAATCAAGATTTCAACGATTCATGCCTTCTGCCAAACGTTGCTGCGCCGATTTCCGCTCGAAGCCGGAATATCGCCTGAATTCGGCGTAATCGAGGAGCGCGGTGCGGAAGAATTGCTCAGCGAGGCAGCGCACAACGTAATCATCGCCGCCCGCGAGGGCCGTGATCCCGCGCTTACCGAGGCGCTTGCCATCATTGCCGAACTGACCGTGGAGGAGCGTTTCGGCGAGTTGATGCAGGCACTCGTTCACGAGCGCGGCAAGCTTCAGCGTGTTTTGCGCCTGGGTCACGCAGGGCTGCGGCACAGATTGTCGACAGCGCTGTCTTTGGCCGAAGACGCAACCATCGAGTCGCTGATCGAGGAGTTTTGCGCGGACGATGCGGACCGCCTCGGCACCTTGCGCACCGCGATTAGCGCACTCACCGCAGGATCGCCCAAGGACGCCTGTCGCGCCGCTGCGATCGCCGAATGGTGTGCGACGGAGCCGAGGCTCCGTCGCAGCTTGCTGACAGAGTACGAAATCCAATTTCTGACGGATAAGGGTGAGGTCCGCGACCGGCTGATCACCGCGCAGGCGGCGCGTAAGGCCGGCTGTGACGCCGTGGAAATCCTCGAAGCGGAAGCCCAACGCCTCCTTTGCCTGGGCCGGATGCGCGGCGCGGTCGCTATGCGCGAGGCGACTTGCGGGCTAGTTCGGCTCGGCGAGAGGTTGCTGCGCGAGTACCGCGACGCCAAGCGGCTGAGGGGCGTGCTCGATTTCGAGGATTTGGTGCTGGCGTCGCTCGCGCTGTTGCGTCGGCCGGGAGTAGCACCCTGGGTGTTGTTCAAGCTTGATGGCGGGCTCGACCATATCCTGATCGACGAGGCCCAGGACACCAATCCCGAGCAATGGGAGATCGTTGCCGCCCTCGCTGAGGAGTTTTTCGCCGGCGAGGGCGCACGCGACCAGATCCGCACGGTCTTTGCAGTCGGCGATACGAAGCAGTCGATCTACAGCTTTCAACGCGCCGACCCACAGGCCTTCTTGCGCATGCGGCAGCACTTCCAGCAGCGCGTAAACGGCGTCAACCGGACCTGGCGCGAACTGCCGCTTTCCGTGTCGTTTCGCTCGACCGAGCCGATATTGCAGGCCGTCGATGCGATCTTCCGCCAGCCTGAGGCACGGCACGGGTTGGCGCTGGACGGCAATGAAATCAGCCATGTCGCGCACCGCGCAGGCCAAGCCGGGCGGGTGGAGTTATGGCCGCCGGTTGTACCGGCTAAGGAAGACGAGCCTGGCGACAGCGAATTGCCGGTCGTGCGCAAGCGTCGGGCCGAACCCTATGCTCGGCTGGCCCGCGCCATTGCCGCGACAATCGGGCAATGGATCGCTACTGGCGAGCGGCTGGAAGCGCGCGACCGGCCATTGCGGCCGGGCGACATCATGGTGCTGGTACGCCGCCGCAATGAATTCGTCGGCGAATTGCTGCGCGCGTTGAAGCAGCGCGGCATCCCTGTCGCCGGCGCCGACCGCTTGGTTATGACTGAGCAATTGGCGGTGCAGGATCTGATGGCGCTCGGCCGCTTTCTGCTACTTCCCGAGGATGATCTGACGCTCGCTGCGGTACTGAAAAGCCCGCTCTTCGACATCGACGAAAATGCACTTTTCGACCTCTGCTATGCGCGTGACAAAGAATCGCTATGGAACCGCCTGCGCCAGCGCGCCGCATCGAGCCCGCAACTGGGCCGCGCCGCCGACCGGCTCTCAGCCTGGCTTGCCCGCGCCGATTTCGTCCCGCCTTATGAGCTATATGGGGAAATTCTCAGTGCCGAGGGCGGGCGTCGTGCGCTTCTGCACCGCCTTGGCCCCGAGGCTGAGGATCCGGTCGACGAATTCCTCGGACTGGCGCTTGCCTATGAGCGCGAACACGTGCCGTCGTTGCAAGGATTTCTACACTGGCTGACGGCCGCCGACACCGAGGTTAAGCGCGATTTCGCTGCCCGCCCACGTGACGAAGTCCGCGTAATGACCGTGCACGGCGCCAAGGGCCTCGAGGCGCCGGTCGTATTCCTGCCGGATACGATGGCGGTTCCCGACCCACGGGTGGCGCTGCTGTGGAGCGAGGACGAGTTGCCGCTGTGGAAGCCGCCGGGCGACCTCGCCGCGGTCCGTTATGTCACCGAAAAGGAGGCTTGGCGGGACCGCCAGATGCAGGAATATCGCCGCCTGCTGTATGTCGGTCTGACCCGCGCGCAAGACCGGCTGTACATCTGCGGGTGGCAGACTTTGCGGGCACCGCAAAGTGTCTGCTGGCATACTCTTTGCCGCGCCGGTCTCAGCCAATGCGGCGCAACCCTTCGCCTTCGACACGAAATCCCTGATCGGCGAAGATGACGGTTGGTCAGGCGACGGACTGCGCCTCGAAGGCTCGCAAACCGCTCCTCCTCAACGGGAACCGGCGATATCCGTCGCGGCAGAAGCAGCGCCGCTGCCAGCTTGGGCGACCGCCCCGCCGCCGGTCGAGCCCGATCCGCCGAGGCCATTGTTCCCGTCACGACCCGATGGCGACGAGCCTCCTATATTGTCGCCGCTGGCGGTCGGCGGGCGCGACCGGTTCAAGCGCGGGCTCCTGACCCACCGGTTATTGCAGGGTCTGCCCGAGTTGCCCAAAATCGAGCGCGACGCGGCGGCGCGGCGTTTTTTGGCTTTGCCGATTCATGCCCTGGCAGTCGAGGAGCAGGACGAAATCCGCGGTGAAATTCTGTCGATCCTGAACGATCCTGATTTTGGCGCATTGTTCGGCCCGCATTCGCAAGCCGAGGTGCCGCTGGTGGGACTACTTGGCCGCCACACGCTGTCGGGGCAGATCGACCGCCTCGTTGTCGCTCCGGACCATGTCCTGATCGTCGATTACAAGACCTTGCGCCCGGTACCGGCAGACGAAACCGAGGTGGCGCCCGTCTATCTGCGCCAGCTGGCGATTTATCGTGCGGCGCTTGCCCGCATTTATCCGGACCGCGACATCCGCTGTGCGCTCTTATGGACGCAAGGGCCGCTGTTGATGCCGATCAGCCCTGAGCGCCTTGCAGGCCACCTGCCTTGACGGCGCTTTTTCGCCGCCCCTAATGTCACCCGGGTTTTCCGAAGGATTCATGCGATGAAGCCGACCGCGGTTACGGACAGCAGCTTTGAGACCGACGTGCTCCGCGCCGAGGGGCCGGTTCTCGTCGACTTCTGGGCCGAATGGTGCGGCCCGTGCAAGATGATTGCGCCGTTCCTCGAGGACCTCGCTGCCGACAAGGCCGGCAGGCTGACTGTAGCGAAAGTCAACATAGACGAGAACTCGCAAGCGCCAACCAAATACGGCGTGCGCGGCATACCGACGATGATCCTGTTCAAATCCGGAAAGGTCGTGGCGACTAAAGTCGGCGCCATACCCAAAACAAAACTTTATGAATGGGTCGAATCGGTCCTCTAACCTGCTGCTTTCCTCGCAGAATTATTGACCATTCGCTTACACCGATACTGACTTTGTTATAGACAGGTCGAAGCTGCGCCTTACGTCCTTAAGTCAGAGATGACGGCTACCGAAAGCGCGGATAAAGGTGTCGACCGCGTTCTCGACGACCTCGCTGATGCCGGGGTGGCAGCCATCCGCTTCGAGCCTGAGCAGTTGGCGCAGCTGGATTTCACCGCGCACCAGGCTGATGAATTGCTCGGCAGCGAGCCGAGTATCGGGAAATGACAGTATCCCCGAAGCGGCCGCCCTGCCCAGGAAGGCCTCGATCTGGACGCGTTGACGTTCGGGTCCGGCCCGCCAGAAAATCTCGCCAAGCATCGGGAAGCGTGTCACCTCGCCCAAGATGATCCGGTGTAAGGCAATCCCGTCGGCGGACAATATCAGCTCGAGGAAATGGCGGCCCAAAACCGACAGCGAAGCCTTGACATCGTTGGGATCGAGTTCGCCCGCCGAGAAACTCGCAAGATAGCGCTCGCACTCACGCCCGATGACCGCGCCGAACAACTCCTCCTTGCCCGCGAAATGGGCATAGACCGTCGCCTTCGATACGCTAGCATCGCGTGCAATCGTATCCATGCTGACGGCTCCGAACCCGTTGGCCAAAAAAGCGCGCTTGGCCGCTGCAAGGATGCTCTCGGCCTTGCTGCCTAGTGGTGCCGCCTCATTCCGCCCGCCGCTTTCCATCGTCTCGTCGTCGCCCGCCCGGCTGGCCGCGCTTGACAAACTCTACAGAAGCCTTAGTGTCAGCACAACAGTGAACTGAACAGTTTAGTTCAGGCGAGGATGCGCAAGAAGATTGGGATTGCTGTCGTAGCGCTGGCGTTGGCGTTGGGCGGCTATGGCGGCTGGTATTGGTGGACCGCGCTGCGGTTTCTCGAATCGACCGACGACGCCTATGTTGCCAGCGACGTCTCGGTGATCAGCCCGAAAGTCGAAGGCTACATCAAAGCGGTGGGGGTTCGCGAGAATCAGGCGGTCAAAAAAGGCGAGGTGCTGTTCGTCATCGATGACAGCGACTTTGCCGCCAAGGTCGCGCAGGCTGAGGCGGCAGTGTCGACCGAAGAGGCGGCGGTCGTGACCTATGAGAGCCGGCTCGATCTGCAAAAGGCGATGATTGCGCAGGCTGAGGCGCAGCTTCAGTCGTCCGAGGCCGATCTCGTCCGCATGCAGCAGGACTTCAAGCGCTACAGCGCGTTGATGACCACCGATTTCGCCAGCCGGCAACGCTATGAGCAGGCTCAGGCCGATGCGCGCAAAGCCGAGGCCGACGCCGCCAAAAGTCGGGCTGCGCTCGCCGCCGCGGAAAGCCAACTTGGCGTGCTCCAGTCACAGCGCCGCGAGGAGAAAGCGCGACGAGAGCAGGCGCGCGCCAATCTGAAGCTCGCCCAGAACGATCTCGACAACACGGTGATCCGCGCGCCGATTTCCGGTGTCGCCGGCAATCGTGCCGGTCAGGTCGGCCAATACGTCAAACCCGGCACCGAGTTGCTGTCGGTGGTGCCGCTGCCGCGCGTCTACGTCACCGCTAATTTCAAGGAGACGCAACTGACGCAGATGCGGCCCGGGCAGCGCGCCGAGGTCTCGGTCGATGCCTATCCGGGCCATCCGCTTGCCGGCCGGATCGACAGCTTCGCCCCGGCGAGCGGCGCCCAATTCAGCCTGCTGCCGCCCGACAACGCGACCGGCAACTTTACCAAGATCGTGCAACGGGTGCCGGTGCGGATCGCGTTGCCGCGCGAGGGGCCGCTCGCGCGGCTGTTGCGCCCCGGCCTATCGGTCACCGTCACCGTCGATACTCGCGACCGGGGCGAGGCCGTAGCCGGCGATGGCATCGTCGGGACGGCCGAGGCTAAGCCAGTAGCCCCGGACCCGGCCCAAGCGAAATGACCTGGGCGCCGGCCGCGCTGCTCCGAGTGGGTTGGGGGCGCCGCACTCTGGCCTCGCGCGCGCCCGCGGCGCCGGCAAGACCCGCTGCTACAGCCGCGCCGCCGCCGGCCCAAGCCGGGCGCCCGCCCAGCCTGCGCGATTGGTTCGGCGTGCTGGCGATGTCGGTTGGCCTGTTCATGGCGATCATGGACGTCCAGATCGTGACCAGCTCGCTCACTCAGATCCAGGGCGGGCTGTCGGCGAGCGCCGACGAGATCAGCTGGGTGCAAACCGCCTATCTGATCGCCGACGTCGTGATGGTGCCGCTGAGCGGGACATTGTCGCGGCTGTTGTCGACACGGGTGCTGTTCGTCACCGCGACGCTCGGCTTCACCGCGGCGAGCGGGCTTTGCGCGACCGCGACCAGCCTCAGCCAGATGATCGTTTATCGAGCGATACAGGGCTTCTGCGGCGGCGCGATCACCCCAAGCGTTTTTCCAGTCGTCTATACCCGGTTCCGCGGGCCGCCGCTGACCCGGCTGATGGTGATGATCTCGGTGATTTTGAACCTGTCATCGACCTTGGGCCCGACGATCGGCGGCTTCCTGACCGACACCTTCTCCTGGCATTGGCTCTTTCTCGTCAACATCGTGCCCGGCATTGCCGTTGCCGCAGTGGTCTGGGTCTGCGTAGACATCGATAAGCCCGACCTGTCGCTGCTGCGCTATTTCGATGTGATCGGGCTGGTGCTGATGGCGACTTTCCTTGGCTGTCTCCAATACGCACTCCAGGAAGGTCCGCGCTGGGACTGGCTCGATGACGCATCGATCCGCACAGCCATTGTCGTTTCGAGCATATGCTCGGTGCTGTTCTTCTGGCGGGTGCTGAGCTACCACCAGCCGATTGTCGATCTGCGCGTATTCACTAATCGCAATTTCGCGCTTGGCTCGTTCTTCACCTTCCTCGTCGGCACCGGCATGTACAGCACCACCTATCTGATCCCGCTGTTTCTCGCGCAGGTGCGCGGCTTCAGCGCGCTGCAGATCGGTGAGACGGTCTTTGTCGCCGGGATCGCGCAGATGGCGATGTCGCCGTTCAGCACGCAGATCGCGCGACGGATCGACTTGCGCATTATGCTGGCTACGGGCCTCAGTCTGTTCGCCTTTTCGATGTATTTGACCGCCGGCCTCACCAATCAGGCAAGCTTTCCCGAGCTCATGGTGCCGCAGGCGGTTCGCGGCGTCTCGCTGATGTTCTGTTATCTCCCGGCCAATATGATCGCGCTCGGGTCGATCCCGACAGATAAGCTGAAGAACGCTTCTGGTCTCTACGGTCTGACCCGCGACCTCGGCGGCGCGATCGCGCTGGCATCGGTGGGTACGATCATGAACGGCCGGATGCAATTTCACTGGAACCGCCTGGTCGAGGATGTCAACGCGGCGCGTCCAGCGGTGCAGCATTTTATCGATGCCCAGACCAACCGATTGGGTTCGATGATCCCGGGCGACGCGCACCAAGCCGCCGTCACAATGCTTGGCAATCTAGTGCACCGCGAAGCTTTGGTTTTGAGTTACAACGACATGCTGCTGCTGATTGGCGGGCTCTTCGTCTTCGGCCTGACCATGATCCCGCTGGTGCTCCGCCCGCGCTCGGTGTTGACCGCCGACGGGCACTGAATGCCCGTCTTGACCCTCGACAGAGCAATGTCGAGGATCAGCCAAGCGGGGCGGCCTGTGCGGGTGACGAAGCGGGGGCGATGACCAATCCGATAGAGCCGACACGCGAATCCATTTCCGGGCGCCGTGCGGCGGCGCTTGCCGCCAGTCCGGTAGCAGCTAGCGTCGACGTGTTGCGGCGCGGCGTCGCCCCGATCATGGCTTGGGCTCGGCTGGCGCGGGGAACGCTGCGCGTCGGCGGACCCGATGCCGTCGCAGCGCTCGACCGGCAAAGCCGCCGGCTGCTCTGGTGCATCCTGGTCGACACAGTCTCGGCGATCGGTATCCTGAGCTTGCCCGACGGGCCGCTGGAGGAGGCGGTCAGTGTCCTCGGCGCGCTGTCCGACCGCGCGCAGGCCGAACTCGCGGTGAGCCCGCCGCGCGCCGGGGCGTTGCCCGGAACCGAACCGGCGCAGATATTCGTGCTTGAGATCCTGCAGCATGATCTGCAGCCGTTCTTGGGGCGCTGGCGGCCTCGCCTCGCAATATGGTGCGCGGCCGGAGGAGCGGAGGCTGATTGGCCGCTGCGCGATCAGTGCCGCAGCGATCTGGCGCGCACCCGCGAGCGTCTCGTCGAGCGGGCTTGGCAGCTTGGGATGGCGATGCGCATATCCGGTCTGGAGCGGCTATTGCCCGGCCGGCCGGCGGTAGTTCCGGTGCTGACCGCAGCCCAGGGGTTGGCGGCAGCCGCAAGACCGCCAGAGGCCGAGGTATTGCAAGCCGGTTGGCAGATCTATGTCGAGGCGGTGACCCGCGTTCCGGCGCCGGACCTGCCGAGCGGCCCTGGAGTGCTCGGCGAGGCGATTGCCGCATTCGACGCCCTCGCCGACGCGATCCGTGTCGGGCTTAAGGCGATGTCCCCGCCGGTGCCGGATGGAGGCAGCGAGACCGTCCAGGCGCTGGCGCTTCGCCTGTTGAACGATGGGCTACAGCCCTTCCTGACGGAATGGCGCCCGCGCTACCGCCGATTCGTTGCCTCTGAGCGCCCCGAGAGCAAGTGGGGGCGTGCCGAGGCCTGCCGGGCGGCGGCGGTGGCGGCGATTGCACGCTGTTTGCCGACCATTCGCGCGCTGGGCCAAAAGGTCGGCGCCCCGCCCTCGCCCGAGCAGAAAGCCCAAGCGGACCATGCAAACGACGCAGCTCCGCTTCAGCTACCGCCACCGATCCGGTTGTAAAGCCAGTCCTCGACCAATCGGCGGGCGATCGAATCGTGCCGCGGCAGGCGAAACGTATCGTCGTCGACATGCGAAAGCAGCCAGCCGCGCTCGAACCAGCGCGCGTCCTCAAGCTCGCCGAGATCGACGGTGATCTCGGTCGTCAGCGCGTGGGCGTGAAACCCCAGCATGATGTTGGCCGGGAATGGCCAGGGCTGCGAGGAGTGGTAATCGACGGCGCCGACCTCGATGCCGCTCTCCTCGCGCACCTCGCGCGCAACCGCGTCTTCGAGGCTCTCGCCCGGTTCGACAAAGCCCGCCAAGGTCGAATACATCCCGGGCGGGAAGTGCCTGGAGCGACCCATCAGCGCATACTCGCCGTGCGTCACCAACATGATCACGGCGGGGTCGGTGCGGGGGAAATGCATCGTGTTGCAGGCGGGGTCGGTGCAGCGGCGCATATGCCCCGCCTCCTCGCTGCGGGTCGGGCTGCCGCATAGGCCGCAAAAGCGGTGGCGGGCGTGCCAGAACAGGATCGCGCGGGCCAGCGCCAGCAGCGATGCCTCGCGCCGATCGAGCCGTCCGCCCAATTGCCGCAGATCGGCAAAGCGTGCCGACGCGGCTTCGATGCCGCTCGCCGCCAGCGCCGGCGAGTGCAGCATGTCGAGCGGCGCTTCGATCGGCGACAGGTCGAGCGCAAAATGCGCCCGCTCCTCGACGACGCCGATAAAAACGATTTCGCCGCGGGCCAGCCGCTCTTCGGCGGCGCCGCCGTCGCCGATCAGCGGGACCACGCCGCCCCAGCCCAGCACCACCGCGCGCGGCTCACCGCCGTCGATCTCGATGATCAGATTCTGGTTGCGCCAGACCGGGACGAACAGACTTGCAGGATCAGCAATACGTTCGACGATCCAACCGCTGTCGCGACGCCGCAACCCTGCCCGCTCGAACCCGGGCGCTGCGTAATAATTATGTGCTCTCATGAAGCCGAGACTGGCACATCGGCGTGCATCGCGGCAAGCCGGAGGCGCCTCCTGTAAATACAGGAGAAATACAGGTGGAAAGCCGACGATCGCCGCAGGAATTCTCACTTCTGGCCGAGCCCCGGTGCAGCGTCGCGCAATCGCCACCAGAAAACCAAGAAATTAAGCGAGCGCTAGGGTATCCGGGTGACCGTCTCGGCTAGGAGCAAGGCAGTCCCCTTGGGACGAAATGCCGGGTCCCTATAGCGCGTCGAGGCGGCGCTGCAGATAGGCTCGCTCGACGGCATTGGCGGTCAGGGCGAGGGCGCGGCGGTAGGCCTCGGCAGCCGCCGGCCGCGAGCCCAGCCGGCGGAGCAGGTCGGCGCGCGCGGCGTGGAACAGATGATACCGGTCGAGCGCCCCCGAGCCGCCGAATCCGTCGATCAGCATCAGGCCGGATTGCGCGCCTTCGCTCATGCCGACGGCGACGGCGCGGTTCAACATCACAACCGGGCTAGGCTCGATCCGGGCAAGCTCGCCATAGAGGGCGGCGATCTGCGGCCAGTCGGTTTTCTCGGCCGTCGCGGCCTCGGCGTGAACCGCGGCAATCGCCGCCTGCAGCTGGTAGGGTCCGATCCGCCCGCGCCGCAATGCCGCTTCGACGACTGCCAGCCCTTCGCTTATCTGATCGCGATCCCACAGCGAGCGGTCCTGCTCTTCGAGCGTCACCAGCAAACCCGCTCGGTCGACGCGGGCGTGGCGCCGCGAATCGTGCAGCAGCATCAGCGCGAGCAGGCCGAGGCTTTCCGGCTCTGCCGCGTCGATTTCGCACAGCACCCGGCCGAGACGAATGGCCTCGGAACACAGCTCGCGGCGGATCAAAGCCTCGCCCGAGGTTGCGACATAACCCTCGTTGAAGATCAGATAAATGACTGCCTGCGCTGCGGCCCGGCGCCCGGGCAGCGCGTCGGCGGCCGGCACCTCGTAGGGGATCCGCGCATCCTCGATCTTGCGTTTGGCCCGTACCAGCCGCTGCGCCAGGGTCGGTTCGGGAACGAGAAAGGCGCGGGCGATCTCGCCGGTCGTACAGGCCGCCGAGCGTGCGCAAGGTCAGCGCGATCTGAGCCTCCCGGTTGAGCGCGGGATGGCAGCAGGTGAAGATCAGCCGCAGGCGGTCATCGGCGATCGCGGCGGCAGACAATTCGGACGGCATCGATTCGTCGCTCGGCACAATGGCTGCCTCCCATTCAAGCATTTCCTGTTTTTCAACCCATTTCCGTTCGCGACGGCCGGCATCGATCAGCTTGCGCCACGCGGCGGTCGCGATCCACGCGGCCGGGTTGTGCGGAATGCCCGACCCGGCCCAGGCGGCGAGGGCCGCGGCAAAGGCCTCCTGCATCGCCTCTTCGGCGCGATCGAACGACCGGCAGCGCCGGATCAAACCGGCGATGATCCGCCCGTGTTCGCGGCGAAACACCGCCTCCGCCGCAGCGCGAATATCAGCGCGCTGCAGCATCGGCGCGGTACGGCAACTCACCGCGGCGGCAGGTCGGCGATCGGTCGGATCTCGATGCAACCGCCGCCGCCCTTGCATGCCGTCGGGATCTTGGCGCCCCAGGCAATCGCCTCGTCGAGATCAGCGCAATCAAGGATGTAGTAGCCGGCGAGCTGTTCCTTGGTTTCGGCGAACGGCCCATCCAGGATAAGCGGTTTGCTGTTCTCCATCCGGATTGTGGTCGCGGTGGCGGTCGGGTGCAGAGGTTCTGCGGCCAGAAAGACGCCTGTCTTCTTGGTCTGGTCAATGACCGCCCAGTGCGCTGCTATCAGCTTCTCCCTTTCGGCGGCGCAGGCCTCGCCGAATTCGTTCTCGCGGCTATAGACCAGGAACATGTAGCGCATCGCCTCCTCCCGGATTCAGCCCTCGATTTCCCACGTCGCGCGGCCGGGAAGGGGCGGTGGTGTGGTTTCTTTGACGCTCGCACGGGCCATATGCCGCCGGTAGTAGGCATCAAGCTGCGTTGTGCGCCGCAACATCGACCGGCTCTCCGGCAGTTTGTCCATGTAGAACAGGATGGGCAGCAGGTTGACGTCGGCGAGTGTCAGGGATTCACCGACGAGATGGCCGGTCTTGGCGACCGCGCGATCGAGCACCGCGAAATGGTGCTCCATTTTGGTTAGAGCCGCGTCGATCACTGCACGGTTTGGCTTCCCATCAGGCGTGCCTGGGAAGAAATAGGCGGCGAGATACTGCCGTACCAGCAACGGATCGATCGCAGTATTAACGAGCGAGATCCATTGCTCGGTCTGTGCCCCTAGGACGCTGTCTCTGGGTGCCAATGGCGGCCCGGCAAAGGCATGGTCAATGTAGGCGCAGATCGCGCGCGACTCGCACAAGGCTAGTTCGCCATGACGCATCGCCGGGATCTTGCCGAACGGATGGATTTCGTCGACTTGCGGCGAATGAGGTGCTGCCGGAACGAGCGTGTAAGGCGCGTCCTTTTCGACGCAGGCGATGCGGACGACCCAGACGTAATTGCTTTGCGGCGCGCCGATAATCTGAAGCTCTGGCATTGGTCAGTTCCAATTGGCTGGTGATGCGGAAGGGTTTACATCACGTCGATTTGGCGGACCTCGATGCTGCCGCCGTATTTGAAATGCGGGCAGCTTTCGGCGAGACGGCAGGCCTCGGCGTAATCCGCGGCCGTGATCACGAAAAAGCCACCGAGCAGCTCCTTGCTCTCGGCGTAGGGACCGTCGGTCACGATGATTTGCCCGCCGGCCGCGCGCATCGCCCGTCCGGCATCGAAGGTCAGCTTTTCCCCTGCCTTGAGGCGGCCCTGCGAACGCATCCGGTCGCCCCAGCCGACATACTCTTTGGTCACGGCAGCGGCCTCTTCAGGGGGAAGCGTTGGCAGCGGACCGGCGGGTCGGTGCAGCAACAAGATGAAATCGGGCATGGCTGTTCTCCTCTGCGAAGGCGATTTAGGCAAAAACGCCGCCGCCTACCTAGATGACGAACGAGCACCGGCGGAAATCGACACCGTCCTCGAACAAAAGTCATCGCGGCCGAAGCTTGCCCCGCGATCCGCGGCTGCTGATATAGTGGCCTGGGAGCCCGGAGGCGGACAGGCCTCTCGCCAACCCGGTCAGGTCCGGAAGGAAGCAGCCGTAACGAGTGCCGGCCTGGGTCGTTCACCCGGTCTCCCACCTTCGACCCAGGTAGCGAACATGAGCGATCCGGCGAACGCCTATCGCGTTCTCGCCCGCAAATACCGGCCGCAGACCTTTGCCGAGCTGATAGGGCAAGAGGCGATGGTCCGCACCCTGTCGAATGCGATCGCGACAGGGCGCGTTGCCCATGCCTTTATCCTGACCGGCGTGCGTGGGGTCGGCAAGACGACGACCGCCCGGATCATTGCCCGCGCCATGAATTGCGTCGGCCGGGACGGCACGGGCGGGCCGACGATCGAGCCCTGTGGCGGGTGCGTGCATTGCCGCGCCATCGTCGAGGACCGCCATGTTGATGTGATCGAAATGGACGCAGCTTCGCGGACCGGCGTCGACGACATCCGCGAATTGACCGACGGCGTGCGCTACCGGCCGGTATCGGCGCGCTACAAGGTCTACATCATCGACGAA
The DNA here is from genome assembly GCA_963821795.1 of uncultured Alphaproteobacteria bacterium. Taxonomy (GTDB): domain Bacteria; phylum Pseudomonadota; class Alphaproteobacteria; order ATCC43930; family CGMCC-115725; genus AP-15. Next base: position 3,954 of record CAWGFH010000014.1, on the reverse strand, counting down.
GTGCACATGCTCTCGAAGAACGCCTTCAACGCATTGTTGAAGACGCTCGAAGAGCCGCCGCCGGCCGTAATCTTCGTGTTCGCGACGACCGAGATCCACAAGGTGCCGTTGACCGTGCTGTCGCGCTGCCAGCGGTTTTCGCTGCGCCGGGTGCCAGTCGATCTTTTGGTCCAGCATTACCGGCGGGTCGCCGAACCGGAAGCGATCGAGGCGGAGCCTGCGGCCTTGGCCTTGATCGCCCGTGCCGCCGACGGCTCGGTGCGCGACGGGCTGTCGTTGCTCGACCAGGCGATCGCGCTCAGCGCAGTCGGGTCACCGAAAAGGCGGTCCGCGACATGCTCGGCGTTGCCGATCGCGGCCAGGTCTTCGACCTGCTCGAAAATGTGCTGCGTGGCGATGCGGCGGCGGCGTTGGCGCAGCTCGACCGCCTTTATCGGGATGGCGCCGACCCGCTGTTGGTGTTGCAGGATTTGCTCGATTTCGGTCATTTCCTGACCCGGCTCAAACTGGCGCCCGAGGCCGGTGCCGGCGATCCGATCGCCGAGGGGGACCGCGAGCGGGCCCGGCCGCTCGCCGAGAAACTTTCGATGCCGACGCTCGCGCGCCTGTGGCAGATGCTGCTGAAGGGGCTGGCAGAGGTGCAAACGCGCCCTCGCCGATTCAGGCGGCCGAGATGGTCGTGGTGCGCCTCGCCTACGTCGCCGATCTGCCGACGCCGGTCGAGATCGTGCGCCTGGCGACGACGGCCCCGCCACAGCGGTGCAGGTGCACCAGCGCCGCAGCGGGAGGCCGGGCTGTCGATGCCGGCCGCGGGTGCACCGCGCCGCAGCGGGAGGCCGGGCTGTCGATGCCGTGCCGCGGCGCGCCCGACCACCGGTGGCGCGCTGCGCGCTCCTGCCGGAGCTCGACGATCCCGCAGACGCACCAATCGGCGCGATGGCGGCGCCGCCGGTGACGAGCGCACATGAACCTATGCCGCAGAGTTTCGAGGAAGTACTGGCGTTGTTCGACCGGCGGCGAGAGGCGGTGATCGCGGCCCAGCTCAAGCAGTACGTCCATCTGGTGTCGTTTGAGCCCGGGCGGATCGAGTTTCGGCGAGCCGAGGGGGCGCCTGAAAATCTCGCCAATCGGGTCAGCCAGCTTTTGCTCGAATGGACTGGCGAGCGTTGGTTGATCGCCCAGTCGGAGGACGTCAACATTGGCGCGCCGACCCTTCGCCAGCAGAAAGAAGCGCATGAGCGCGAGCTGCGGAACGAGGTCGCCGGCGACCCGTTGGTCCAGGCGGTGCTGGAGACCTTCCCTGGCGCTAGGATCACCGCGGTCCGCGAACGCGTTGCCGCTGCGCCCGCCGAGACCGAAGATGGCGGACCAGCCGGACGCGCGACCCGGAAGACGGCAATTCAGGAGAGGACGGCGAATGAAAAACATCGGCCAATTGATGAAGCAAGCGCAGGCGATGCAGGAAAAGATGGCCGAGATGCAAGCCCAACTCGAAGCCGTCGAAATGACTGGGGTCGCCGGCGGCGGCATGGTCGAATTGACCTTGAACGGCAAGAGCGACGTCAAAAAGGTCAAGATCGACAAATCGCTGCTCGATCCCGCGGATGTCGAGGTGCTGGAAGACTTGATCGTCGCGGCCTTTGCCGATGCCCGGCGCAAGGTCTCCGCCCATGCCGAGCAGGAAATGCATAAGCTGACCGGCGGGCTGCAATTGCCGGGAGGCATGAAACTGCCGTTCTGATCGCCGGGCCGGCCTGGTCCCGGCCCGCGCTGCTGTTTCGAGACCCATGTCCGAGCTCGACACGCTGATCCAACTGCTGGCCAAGCTTCCGGGGCTCGGGCCCCGCTCGGCGCGGCGCGCGGCGCTATACCTGATCAAACGCCGGGAGAGCCTGCTGGCCCCGCTCGCTTCGGCATTGGCCAAAGCCGCCGAGGCGGTGCATCCCTGCCCGGTCTGCGGCAACCTCGATACCGTCGAGCCCTGCGCGATCTGCCGCGACCCGCGCCGCGACGATGGGATCATCTGCGTCGTCGAAGACCTGGCGGACCTCTGGGCGCTCGAGCGCACCGGCGCGTTTCACGGCCGCTACCACGTGCTGGGCGGGACCCTGTCGGCGCTCGACGGGGTGGGTCCCGAGGATTTGACGATCGAGCGCCTGGTCCGCCGGCTGCAATCCGGACAGGAATTGATCTTGGCGCTGAATGCGACGGTCGAGGGTCAGACCACCGCGCATTACATCGCCGACCGCGTCGCCGAGACCGGGGTCAAGCTCTCGCGTCTCGCCCAAGGTGTGCCGATCGGCGGCGAACTCGACTATCTCGACGACGGCACCCTAACCGCGGCGCTGCGGGCGCGCCGCGCGCTGTGAGAGTCGCACCTCAGAACCAGCGGGATTTATCGACGAGGTTGCGCAGTTCGCGGCCGGCCAGGAAACGGCGGCAATTGTCGAGGATCACCTCGTAGCGCCGCTCGTCGAGATAGGGGCCGTATCCGGCGGTGTGCGGGGTCAGCAATACGCCCGGCAGGGTCCACAGCTTGTGGTCGGCGGGCAGCGGCTCCTGTTCGAAAACGTCTAACCCGGCGCCGGCGATCTCGCCAGCTTCAATCGCGGCAGCGAGATCGTCGAGCCGGGTCGTCAAGCCGCGCCCGATATTGATAAAGAAGGCGGTCTTCTTCATCTCCTGAAACCGTGCGCGGTTCATAAAGCCCTCGGTCTCCGGCGTGTGCGGGACGGTCAGGATCACGAAATCGGCGGCCGGCAGCAACGCGTCCAATTCGTCGCCCCGATGCAATTCAGCAACGCCAGGAGGCGCATCGCGGCGACGCTCGTCGACGCCGATCACGCGCATGCCGAAGGCGGCGCACAGCCGTGCGATCTCGCTGCCGATGCCGCCCACGCCGACGATGAGCGCCGTCGCCTCGGACAGATGGACTACCCCCTCGTTCTGCGCCGGCTTTTTCCATTCGCGGCGCAGCTGCTGCGGAATGTAGCGCTGCAAGCCACGGGCAAAGGCCAACACAAAGGCCATGACGTGGGCGCCGATATGGTCGTTGTAGATCTCGCGGAAATTGGTGATCGCCAGCGGATGCGCGATCAGCTCCGGATAATAGTATCCGGCCGGCGGCGCCGCCTGCGGCGCCTGCAGCCAGCGCAACCGCCGGGCCTGGCGCAGTAACGCTGGCGGGATCGTGCCGAAAGCGGCCTCGGCGGTGGAGATCGCCTGCTCCGCGTGCACGGGGGCTTCGGCGACGATGATCTCGAGCTCGGGCAATGCGGCGGCGAGGCGCGCGCCCCATTCGCGGGTCTTCGGCGTCTGCGGCGGCAGCATCACAAATTGCGTAGGCATGGGTATGTCCTCTCTCTGGAGCAAGGCTAGCACGGAGCGCGGCTGGCATTGTAGGCTTGCCCGCTCGAATTTCGCTGGGGAGAGGGCAGGTGAATACGACCGACCGAGGACCGACCGGGACCAACCGCAAGAAGCTGCTGCTGCCGACGACGATGTCCAAGGCCGGCTGGGCGATTGTCGAGGCGCGCGACGACGTCGAAGGAGTTCGTTCGCGCCCACCCTGCCCAAGGCCGAGCTGCACCGCCTATTGGAGGATGTGGCTGGGGTAGCGCTCGGCGTGCAGCCGTTCAGCGATCCCGAGCTCGACGCCGCACCCGCGCTCGAAGTCGTCTCGCGCATCGGCGTCGGCTACGACGCGGTCGACGTGCCGGCGCTGACCCGAGCGTAAGATCCCACTGATGATAGGAGGCACCGCCAATTCGGTCAGCGTCGCCGAGGCCGGCTTGTTCCTGATCATGTCGCTAGCCCGCCGCGGCGCGGCGATGGACGCCCTGGTCAGGGAGGGCCGCTGGCACCGACCGCTACAAGGAGATGCCGGCCAACCTGTACCGGCCAACACCGTGCTGATCGTCGGCTTTGGCAAGATTGGCACCCGTTCGGCCAAGC
>CAWGFH010000013.1:0-745921 GCA_963821795.1 uncultured Alphaproteobacteria bacterium | reverse complement strand
TTATGTCGCCGTTGATTACCTTCTTCGTTGGGTTACGTATTGCTGGATCGCGCAAGGCTTCGTGATTGGTGCTGAGGAGGCTAACTCACGATGTCGAAATGATCCGCCGTAGGGAAATCAGCCCTTCGTACGACCATCAAATACCGTCGTACCGGTCATCGACCGACGTTGTGCGGCATGCGCGCGGACACCACCGCGATGCTCGGGTCGAAGACGCATGCCGCCCGCCATTGCTCGCGGCGGCTCCGCTGCGGCAAGACGCCGTGTTTCGGCGATCATGACGACGAAACACGCCAACATGACCCGCGATCCATACGCCCCCAGCATGTTCGGATAGGTGAAGGACATACCAAACGCTTGGATCGGCTGCGGCGGAAAGAAAAAAACAGCGCTGTTCAAAAGCACAAAGCCGCAGCGGAGTTCGGTCAGTCCGATCCCGAAATATGCAATGTCGAAGCGCGGCCAACGCCGACGCAAATCAGGCTGAGCATCGAGACCATAAAGAACACGGCGAGCCCTGCCATGGCGAGGTCCCACCGGATAAGCGTGGAAAGCCCCAGCCCAACGGCAAAGAGTGTATGCGCAAGCACGTCAGTGCATTTATCGAGAAAGAAGCCGAAGCGCGGGCGTTCAATCCGGCGCACACGAGCAAGTGTGCCATCCAAAAATCGCCGAACCAGTTCAAGACGAACCCAGCGCTCGCCAGCCACAGCATCGCGGGCCGCTCCGCGGCGAGGAAGTAGCCGAGCATCACAATCAGCGCGCCCAACATGCCGGCGGCCGTTAGAGCGTTCGGCGTCACCATCGCCGGAAGCCTGGCCGCGATCCAGATCAGGACACGTCGCTCTCTCTCGGCGACCCACGCTGCATCCCGCCGTTGCACTGGCGCTTCACCGCTCAACCAGCTCCTCCTCGCGCTTATCGCACTGTATTCCGATCTTAGGAACGCTACGCGCGGGCGTCAGCTGTAATCTCAAAACGTCCGTCCCGCCGAATTGTAAGGCGCCTGAAAAAGCGGTCGCCATTTCCTCGGAGAAACCGCAGCACCGGTCGGTCGACGTCTATGGCGTCATCGCCCGTCGGCGCATGTTGTCGCTGCGAACGACCGCGATGCATTCCGATCCCCCGAAGCGACCCACGCGCGCTCCAGGCGAACACCGGCAGACATCGCTCTCCATATCGCTACTTTCGATCACTTCGCCGACGGTTGTCCACGAATTTCTCCAATTTTATGCCGCACTGCAAAATTTTGTCGAAGAAGGGCCAGAACGGCGCAGTCCGAATACCGCCATGTGGTAACCGAACCGGCCCGAGCAGGCGCCGAATTCGAGATCGCTAGGTGCATGACGCCGCATTGTCCCGCATGCCGCCTGGACCGGCATCGTTCGCCTTCTGCTGACTGATGGTTTCATCGCCGCTCCCGTTTGGTGTCGAGGCTCGGCGAATTTTCCGAACTTCTACTGAACACGGCTCGGATTTTCATCCTTCCTTAAAGTATATGGTCTTCGATCCGTGTTGATCGACTATCCCTCGTGCAACCGGGGCTATTGATGGCGCGAATTCTTATAGCTGAATCCGACTGGCGAATTCGTGAATTCGTCGCCGGCATCCTTTCCGATTGCGGTCATGCTGTCGAAGTCTGCGCCGATGGGGCCGAGGCAACGGCATCGCTCGGCGCGATCGACGTCGTGGTTACAGATCTGGTGCTCAATCTCGGACAGGGGACCGTATTCGGACAGAACTGTGCCGACCTCGGGATTCCGACTATAACCCTGAGCGGCCATCAGTTCCAACTCGATGACGCAACTGCAGAGCGACCGGCCCCTTTCTCGAAAAGCCGTTTCGCTTTGCCGACCTGCAATGTGTTCTCGGTGCGGTGGCGGATTACAGCCGTCCGGTTTCCCCGTGCACGGCCGTGAGCGCCGCTGAAGCGTAGTCCGCGCGGGTTGCGATTGATCGGTTGCGGAGGTGGAAGGGCCCTCGCGACGAATTGACCTGTCTTGCCCATGCTGCCGGTCCGAGTGTCAGGCCGGACCGTAGGGCAGGCCGAGCGTTTCCCAGGCCAGAAAACAGCAGGATCCAGACGACTGAGATCGCCACCGCGTAAGGCAGCATCATTGCCACCACGGTGCCGATCCCGGCCTCTTTCTGGTAGCGCTGCGCAAAGACCACGATCAGCGCGAAATACGGCATCAGTGGAGAGACGCCGTTCGGCGGTGAGTTGCCGACCCGGTACGCGGCCAGCACGACTTCCGGCGCGATGCCGAGCTTCATGAACAACGGCACGAAGATCGGTGCGAAAATCGGCCCATTTCGGGATGACGCCGACAATCAGCATCCCGACGGCGCCGGTAACTGCGATAAAGCCGAGCAACAGAGGAATTGCGCCGATATTCGCATGTTCGAGCGCTTCGCCCAAATCGACGGCCACAATCGTGGCGATATTGCTGTAGTCGAAATATGCGAGAAACTGGCTGATCACAAACAGCAGAAAGATAAGTCCGCTGAGCCCGGCAAAGGTTTTGGTGACGGCGTTGACCCCGTCCGGCCACGCTGGTGATAGTTTTCGCGCCGGCGCCATAGCCGATGCCGACCGCCAAAAACACCAGCATGATCAATACGATCAGGCTGTTCATGAACGGCGAATTGGCAAAGATCGAACCGGTCTGCGGATCCCGCAGTGGGGCGCCGGTCGGGAATGTCAGCAACCCGATGGCAATGAGGCTCGCCGCCAACGCGCAAAGCGCGAACCGCAGCCCCCGTGCTTCTGCCGCCGATATGTCCCCGCTCTTTCGCTGGACGGCCTCGCCACGGTATTCGCCGAGCCGCGGCTCGACGACGCGATCCGTGACCAAGAGCGCAGACTACGATTAGCACCAGGCTCGAAGCGGCCGCGAAATACAAATTCGCGGTTATCGCGATCGACGCGTTGGATTGAGCAGGTGGATCGCGTCATTGGTGATTTCTGTCAGGATTCCATCGATCGGGACGATCAAAAAATTTACCCCGAACACGCCAGCGACACCGGCAAACGCTGCCGCGAGGCCGGCCAGCGGATGTCGCCCGAGGCTCAAAAAAGCGGCGGCGCCGAGCGGGATCAAGACCAAATAGCCGGCATCGGAGGCGACGCTCGACAATACCCCCAGGGTCACCAAAATCCAGGTGATTGCCGCCCGCGGCGTGACTTGGACGATCTTTTTTATCAAGGCGGTCATCAGCCCCGCCTGCTCGGCCACGCCGACGCCGACCATGACGACCAGAATGATGCCGACCGGGCCGAAGCTGACAAATTTTCGCACCATCGAGGTCAACATGAACCGAATGCCGTCGCCGCTAAGCAGGCTCTGTACCGCAGCCGTAGTCTTCTCGACTTTGTGCGTCTGCAAATTGACGGTCTCGTAGGTAACGCTTGATACCGAGCAGGTGGAGCAGATGCGACAATACTGACGATCAGACCGGCAAGAATAAGAAAGATGACTGTCGGATCGGGGACTTTGTTTCCCACAATTTCGACGCCATCGAGCAATTTCTGCAGAAACGTTTTCGGCGTACCGAAATCCGCAGCAATTGTTGCGCTCGGCTCGGCCTCGCTCATTGGCCCGTCCCTCCAGGACCGACTAAGTCGAGGCCTACTAGACCTCTACCAAGCCGCTGCGCTTCAGCCGCTGCCCGCTTGTCGCATGGCGGTGCCGTGGCGGAGGGGACAGAGATTATCCTGGAGGGTAAGATTGACTGTCTCACCCGAAAATCTTCCCGTGACTTTGTAAGCTCGGGCGTGTGTCGTTCCGATCATCCAGCCCGTGTATTTCCGGAAAAGCTCCCATCCGGCTGCAATGTAAGTTCTGGATAGGCACGCTCCCTCGCGCGAGCGACAGCACACCAGACAACTGGCCCTGCCTGTTGGTCAGGCGCACGAGCCAATCACCGCATTGGCGCCTACCCTGAATTGCTCGTCCCTGGACGCTCCAAATGCCGTCGCCGAGCTGGGTGGCGGGTGCTGCGAAAACCGGTTCTAATACTCCCACTGGAGAGACCAACGCGAGCGCGTTAAAGGCCGCAATCAGAAGAAAGCGCAACGGATGCATCGGAACAGTTCGGTTTTTTCGATCCATGAAGTCACTCCCCGATCTAAAAGCGCCACCCCGCCTTGAGGACAACGCCGGCGAGCCATTGGCCGTACTCGAAAGCATCTTCGCTCGACCAGTTTCTTTCGTGAAACACGAGGAAATCGACGGAAGGATTGCCGAAACTCGCGGCACCGCCCGGTCCGCCGAGCCAGTTCGGGGGAATGATATATTCGAGCACTCCGACCGGTTCCATCGTCAGGTCTCGCGACGCGCGATTAAACCAGCGGCGGGTAATTGGCGCCGCTAAGCTGGCGTTCCATTGTTCGGAAATCACCCAGGATGCTGACGGGGCGAAGATCACCGCGTCGGACTGCGACCCCGGATTGCGGATGCGCCGCTGGCCGGTGAGACTGTAGCCGAACGAAAAAACGGTCTGCGACGAGCTGTCGGCCGAGGCCGGAACTCGGTTAAAGGCGCCGTCAAAATTAAAGACTTTGTCAAATCCCAAGTTCAAATCCTGTCGTGTTTCGAAGTTCACTCCGAAAGTCGGCTCGAAACTCATCCTCGGAACATACGAGAAGAATGGAGAAAAACCCTGGTCGTCGTCGAAGTTGATGTACTGCAGCCGCGCCGAGCTGCGGAAGTAATCGAGGCTGCCTTCGTTGGCGCTCGGGAACCTTTCCCATTCGAGGCTGGCAAACCCGGAGAGCCGCAACGGCGTACCGAACAGCTGGGTTGCCGCGCTCAGGCGGGCGACCGGGCTGCCGTCGAGCGACTGCGGACCGCCCGAACTGCGGAACTCGGGGTTCGAGTTGAAGAGCAACGGCGCCAAAGCGTTGAAGACGAATTGCGGCGTGCGCGCGGCCTGTTCGAGACCAGGCGCGGTTGCGAAGAGGTTATCTTGCTGAACCGGCGTCCTTTGGTTTGGTGTCGCCAATATCGCGTCGATCAGCCCATCGTCGCCGGCATTGGCGCCCGGCTGCGCCACCGCCGGCCTCTCCTTAGTGGCGATCAACAGCATCGCCGCAACGACGGCACCCGCAGGTTCTTTGAGGGACTCTTCAGCATCTGACGAGATTAGTGGAGAGCCTAATAATCGGCCGGATCGCGAATGATCGGGCAGGTCATGCAATGCCCGCCGCCGCGGCCACGGCCGAGCTCTGAGCCGGAAATTGTGATGATCTCGATGCCGGCGCGGCGCAGCAATGTGTTGGTGTGGACGTTGCGGTCGTAGGCGACGGCCACCCCCGGCGAGACGCAGACGAGATTGGCCCCACTGTCCCATTGAGTGCGCTCGCGCATATAGGCGTTTCCGCCGGTCTCGACGACGCGCAACTGCTTCAGCCCGAGCGCCTCGGCGACCACATCGACGAACGGCTTGTCGTCTTTGCGCAGTTCGATACCGCTCGGGGTGTTGGCCGGCCGGTACGAGAAAGCCTGGATTGTGTTGACGATGTCGGGATAGATCAGCACGCAGTCGCGATCGGCGAAGGTGAACACGGTGTCGAGGTGCATCGCCGCGCGCAGCCGCGGCATCGCCGCGACGATGACCCGCTCGGCGGCGCCCTTGGCGAACAGCGCGGCAGAGAGCTGGCTGATTGCCTGGCGCGAGGTGCGCTCGCCCATGCCGATCAGCACGTTGCCCTTGCCGATCGGCATCACGTCGCCGCCTTCCAGGGTCGCGAGCCCGTGGTCTTCGGTCGGGTCGCCCCACCACACATTCACCTTGCCGGCAAAGTCCGGATGGAATTTGTAAATCGCGGTCACCAGGATCGTCTCCTCGTGGCGCGCCGGCCAGTAAAGAGGGTTTACGGTGACACCGCCATAAATCCAGCACGTCGTGTCGCGCGTGAAGATCGTGTTCGGCAGCGGCGGCAGCAGGTATTCGGTGATGCCGGCCGCCTCCCGAACCAGCTTCAGCATCTCGCCGCCGTGGCTTTCCGGGAAGTCTTCGGTGGACAGCCCGCCGATCAGGGTTTCCGCGAGCTCACGGTCAGGCAGGCCTTCGAGATAGGAGCGGATCTCGTCGACCAGGCCGAGTCCGACCTGGTTCGGCACTACCTGATTATCGAAAATCCACTTCTTGGCTTCGGCGATCGCCACCGTTTGGGTCAACAAATTATGCATTTCGACGACCTCGACCCCGCGGTCGCGTAGTTTCTGCACAAAATCGAAATGGTCGCGCTTGGCGACATCGACCCAAATCACGTCGTCATACAACAATTCATCGCAATTGCTTGGCGTCAGCCGTTGATGCGCCCGCCCCGGCGCACACACCATGACCTTGCGCAGCTGCCCGACCTCCGAATGGACACCGAATTGCGGGCTTTGGGTGTTGGCCATGACGATCTCCGCTGGCTAGATGACGATGTAACCGGTCACGAGCCCGTGGATGCCGATGACGGCGCCGATCACCGCAACGGCAAAGATGACCCATTCCACCGGGGTGAAGACCCGTTTGTTCTGCTCCCGCCTCGCCCAGAAATACAGCAAGGTGCCGGGCACATAGATGATCGCCGAGAGCAGCAAGAACTTCATGCCGCCGGCAAAGATCAGAGACACTGTGTACAACGTCGCAATGCCGGCGATGACTAGGTCGCGGTTGCGGTCCTGCGGCCTCGTCTCATACGTCTCGCCGCGCCGCGATATCAGCAGGCCGTATCCCGCCACCAGCAGATAGGGGAACAGCGACATCGAGCTGCATAGTTTCAGCGCCAGCGTAAACGCGTCCTCGGAGAACAAGGTGCTGATGACGAAGACCTGGACGATGATGTTGCTAAGCCACAGTGCAGCGGCGGGAACCTTGTTCTGGTTCTCCGTGGCAAAAATCCTCGGCATGTCATCGGTCTTGGCCGCGTTGAACAGCACCTCGGCGGCAATCATCTGCCACGCCAGATAGGCGCCGAGCACCGATACGATCAGCCCGAGGCTGATGAAGACCAAGCCCCAATGCCCGACGACGGCCTCCAAAACCGTCGCCATCGACGGCTGCCGCAAGCCAGCGATCTCGGCCCGCGGCAATACCGCGTAGCTGAGGAGGGTGATCAGCACCATCAGGGCGGTTACGCCGGCAAAACCGAAAATGGTCGCGGTGCCGACATCGGCGCGGGTTCGCGCATAGCGGGAATAGACGCTGGCCCCCTCAATGCCGAGAAAGACAAACACGGTGACCAGCATCGTCCCGCGGACCTGCTCGAACAGGCTGGTCTCGGGCATCCCCTCACCGCCCCAAAAATTCCCGGCAAACAGATGCCCCTTGAAGGAAACCGCGAGGATCAGGATGAACAGAATGATCGGCACGACCTTGGCCACCGTGACGATCTTGTTGATTGCGGCGGCCTGCTGAACCCCGCGCAATACCGTGAAGTGAAAGAGCCAGATACAAATCGAGGAGACGACGACCGCGGCGAGCGTATCGCCATTGCCGAATATCGGGAAAAACGTGCCGAGCGTCGATTTGATCAAAACCCAGTAAAAGGTATTGCCGAGGCAGGCGCTGACGAAATAGCCGAAGGCCGACAGGAACCCGAGATAGTCGCCGAACCCCGCCTTGGCATAGGCGTAGACGCCGGCATCGAGATCGGGTTTTCGCTCGGCGAGCGCCTGAAACACGCGCGCCAGAAAGTACATGCCGCCTGCCGCTATGGACCAGGCGATGATCGCGCCAAACGGGCCGGTGGCGGTGGCAAAGGCTCGCGGCAACGAGAAAATTCCGGCGCCGACCATCGAGCCGACCACCATCATGGTCAGCGCGAATAAGGAAAATTTCGGCGTTCGCTGCGACGCGACCGAAGCCTCAGTTTGGACTGAAACCAACCTCCGGCCCTCCTATTTCGTGCAATCCGTCGAGGCTCAGGCGGGTTTCGTTGAGACCCCAGCCCATCGGCGACGGTCTGGCTTTGATTGGCGGCCACCGGAGGGTCGAAGTACCGCCTCGCGCGATCGGAGCGTACGGAGCGCGCTTCACCTTGCGTCGAGGCCGGCTGGGCCAGTCCGAACACGCCTCGCGTGATCGCATCTGAGTTTCCTCCCAGTAGCTTGGCGGCCTCCAGAAGATTAGGACCGCCCTTTTCGCCGGCTGCGGCTCGGTTGTAAATCGCAACTTAAAGCGTGTTATGGTGGCCGACTATAACCGACAGTCCCAAGAGCGGTACTGAGCGTCCCAATCCCGCGATCCCGGCGCAGGTTGCTTTGTGGGCCGATCAGCTTGCCCGGTCCATGACCGCTGTCGTCGCAACTTGCCGCCCGACGGGAGTAGCGAGGCTGCCGGCCGGTGTGGTATTTTGAAATACTTTCGCTCTTACTCCCGCTTGTCCTTCACGTGCTTCAGGAAATGCAGCACATCATCGGTGAACTGCTCCGGGTCTTGCAAAAACGAAAAGTGGCTGACTTGCGGCTGCAGCATCAGGCCGGAATTCGGGATATTGGCGGCCATGAACTCCGTATTCGTGCGCCTGATTGCCTCGTCATGGTCGGCATCGACGATCCATACCGGGACCGCGATGCGCCGCAGGTCTGCAGCGGTCCAGTTGGGTTGTGTCTCCCACATCTTGGTAATCTCGGCGAGGAAGGCCTTGTATTGATCGGGCGTCGACGACAGTCTTTGGTACTCGTTCTGCGCCCGCGCAATGAAGGCGTCGAACACTTGGCTATGGGCGATGTCGGCGACGCCACTCGGATCCGAATTGGCGGCAAAGGCGAACAACTTCGACACCCGCTCGGGATGGTGCATCGCGATGTCGAGGCCGATAATCGCCCCGTCGCTCCAGCCGACAATCGCCGCCTTCGGGATCTTGAGGAAATCCATCAGCCCGATGACATCCGCGGCCATCAGATCGTAGCCAAATGGCTGCGCGTTTCGGGTACTGCGGCCATGCCCACGGCTGTCCATTACGACGACACGATAGCTCTTCTGTAATTCGCGGACCTGTCCGCCCCAATAATCGGCATTGGCCAGTCCGCCGTGCAGCAAAATCACTGGTTCGCCATTGCCAAACTTGGCGTACCAAATCCTGACGTCGTTAATTGGCGCATAGCCGCTGTAGACGGCTTTCGGCAGGCTCGGGGTCGGCGGCAAGGTCAGCCATTGCTGTTCGGCCTGGACGCGGGTTGCAGCCAGACTGAGCGCGAACATGATAACGATCCTCAACGGTCGCATCTGTACCCTCCGGACGTTTGTGGTCGCGGGCAGCATGTTGCCAAGGACTTCGCGGCTCTGCATCCGTTACGGCAGAGAACCCATGAGGGAGGTGCAGCGACGGAGGTAGGTTGGGGGAAGATCGGGTGCGCGGCGGTTACGGTGGCGCAGATGGCGCTTACGATCGGGGGCGAGTAGGGTGAGAAATCTCGATGGCTGCCGTGGCCTTGGTCGAACTGATCTGCCGTCGAACCTCGCCACTCTGTGGACCGGGCCCTTGCGGACATGCCTTCGAAGTGAAGAGCACCGCATAAAATGCCTGCTCTCTTAACGGGCTATTAAGCGTTTGTGTACACCCTGTGCGGGCCTTAACCCCATCAGGAGTACCCAGATGCGTGCGCTTTATACGAGATTGATCAAAGACAATGCCGGCGTTACTGCCATCGAATACGGCCTGATCGCTGCGCTGGTCGCCGTTGTTTGTATTGCGGTCTGGAAGACACTCGGAACCAATCTGAGCGGCACCTTCAACAGCGTTGCTAACAGCCTCTAGGTTCCCCAAAGATCGTCTCGGTCAACGCTCGACGGCAGCATTTGCGGCGTCGAGCGCTGAATTCTTCGGACAATGCAAATTTGGGAGGCCGATGTGGTTTCCGCCTCTCTGGCCAATGGTCGTCGACCGGGTGACCAGTGCCTCAGTACTCGGCCTGTGTCGCTTGTGAACCTCGCCACGGACCTGCGCGGCGTCACGGCGATCGAGTACGCCTTTATCGCCGGACTTGTGGCCATCGTCATCGTTGGCGCAGTGACAACCTTGGGCACGTCGGTGAGCAGCCTGTTCGGCTCCGTCGTCGGAGGGTTCTGAGGCCGATACGGCTTTCCCGCCCCAAGCACAAAAACCATTCGGTTTATTCAGAAGTTCCCTCGGTCAGCTTCCGGCCTGTCTGCGGCGTTGGAGCGCCGTCGATGGCTGCCGGCCCTCTACGCCTCACTGCGTAAACCATGAAACTCCCAGCAGATTAAGATTCCATCAAGACTTTCGCGGGACCTTGCGCATTCATAGAATCTCGCCAAAGAGGGTCACGATGCGTCAGTTCATCATCCGGTTAGTCGAGAACGATACCGGAGTAACCGCGATCGAATACGGCTTGATCGCGGCTCTCGTCGCCGTAGTTTGCATTGCTGTTTGGCAATTGCTCGGCACCAGTCTCAGCAGCACCTTCAACAGCATCGCGGGCAGCGTCTGAGCCCAACTTTCGCCGACCGACGCTCGACGGCCCCTCTTGCCCCACCGAGCGTCGGCCCTCAGCTCGAAGTTTACTGAACGATGGGCTCCGTTTCCGTCGGAAATCTTTTGTGTGAGGATAGCGGGAGGTTATGTCAGCCTCGGAACTGTCGTTAGCCTCCATTTCCGGCCGATTGCTGGAGCGTCGACGGCTCTACCTGCTTTGCCGAATATTGTTGATTGTAGAGGTCGCGCTCTTCCTGTTCTTGGCGGCCGGCACCTATGGTCTGGTCGTGCCGTTGCCAAAACCGACGAGCACGGATTTCGTCAGCTTTTATGCAGCGGGAAAGCTGGCGGATAGCGGCGATCCCGCGCTCGCCTACGATAAAGCTGCGCATTGCGCCGCCGAGGAACGCGCGACCGAGCCGGGTATTGTCTACAACTATTTTTATTATCCGCCGGTGTTCTTATTGCTCTGCGCCGCCCTCGCCCGGTTGCCTTATATTTTAGCGTTTGTGGTGTTCGAGGGAGCGACACTTGGCCTCTATCTGTTCGTCATGCACCGGATTGTCGGTGAGCGCGGTTGGGCCGCCCTGGTGCCGCTTCTGGCCTTTCCGCCGGTCTTCTGGACAATCGGACTCGGACAGAACGGGTTTTTGACCGCCGGACTGTTCGGAGCGGCGACCCTCCTCGTCGACCGGCGGCCGGTGGTTGCTGGCTTATTGTTCGGGATGCTCTGCATAAAGCCGCATTTTGGCTTGCTTGTTCCGGTGGCGCTCGCCGCGGGCGCCCGGTGGCGCGCCTTTGGCGCCGCCCTCGCCGGTGCCGCCGGTCTTTGCCTTCTGTCACTATTCGTCTTCGGTTGGCAGACATGGCACGCGTTTCTGATGACGGCGGCAGCATCGCGAGATGTTTACACGTCAGGGCGAATACCATTCGGCGGCTTCGTCACTCCGTTCGGTGCGGCGATGCTGGTCGGTGCCGGTCCGGCTCTTGCCGGCGCCTTGCAGGCCGGTGCGACCTTGGCGGCCGCCGGCGTGGTCGCATGGGTGTGGCGGCGCGCCTTACCGCTGCCGATCCGCGCGGCAAGCCTGGCATCGGCCAGCTTGGTTGCCGTCCCGCTGGCGCTCTTTTACGATCTGGTGCTGGCCGGGATCGCTGCCGCCTGGCTGGTGCGGGGCAGGGGAGCCTATCGTTTGCCGGAATCGGGTAAGCTGGTGCTGGCGGGGCTTTGCGCGCTGAGCCTCAACCCGCGCGGGATCGCCACCGCCTGGCATTTTCCCCTTGGACCGTTCATTGCCGTTGCGCTATTGGCGCTTACCATTTCAATAGCGTTTCGCAACGCGCCGGCGCGGGAGGTTTTTGGGAACGAACCCCACGGACAATGACGGCCCGGCGCCAGTCGTGTTCCTCCACTGCAATTCAATCCCCGAGCCCCCAAGTGCCTTGCGCCAGTTCGGAAGCCGATCGGAGTTGGAGCGTCATAGGATCCGGCGCTCTGGCGCTTGCGTGCCCTGACGCCAGCGTGGTTAAGAGGCGATCAGCGCCTTGTCCACCATGACCTGGGCCTCGCGGACGATGGCGTCGAGATGCGCTTCGTCTTTGAAGCTTTCGGCGTAGATTTTATAGACCGCCTCGGTGCCCGAGGGGCGCGCCGCGAACCAGCCGTCGCGAGTCGACAACTTTGAGACCGCCGATCGGGGCATTGTTTGCCGGGGCGCGGGTCAGCTTCGCAAGGATCGGCTCGCCGGCTAATTCCGGCTCGCTGACCGCTTCGGGCGATAGCTGTTCCAGCCTCGCTTTCTGTTCCGGGGTCACCGGCGCGTCGATGCGCGTATAATACGCGGTCCCGAACTCGGCGGTCAGCGTGCGGTAGTGCTCTCCGGGATCCTTGCCGGTACGGGCGGTAATCTCGGCGGCGAGCAGGTTCATGATCGGCCCGTCCTTGTCGGTCGTCCACACAGTGCCGTCATGCCGCAGGAAGCTCGCTCCGGCGCTCTCCTCGCCGCCAAAGCAATACGAGCCGTCGAAAAGCCCAGGCACGAACCACTTGAAGCCGACCGGCACCTCTGCAAGCTGGCGTCCCAGCTTGTGCACGACGCGATCGATCATCCCGCTGCTGACCAATGTCTTGCCTATGGCGGCCTGCGTCGGCCAGTGCGGCCGATGGTTCAGCAAGTAGCCGATTGCGACCGCCAGATAGTGATTGGGGTTCATCAGTCCGGCCGATGGCGTGACGATGCCGTGGCGGTCGGAATCCGGATCATTGGCAAATGCCACCTGATAGTGGTCCTTGAGTCCGACTAGCCGCGCCATCGCGTAAGGACTCGAGCAATCCATACGGATCTGGCCGTCATGGTCGACAGTCATGAACGAGAAGGTCGGGTCGACCCGAGGATTGACTATTTCGATATCGAGCTTGTAGAGGGTGCTGATCGGCTCCCAGTAATGCACTGCGGCGCCGCCCAGCGGATCGACGGCCAGCTTCAGCCCGGCGGCGCGGATGGCCTCCATATCGATGACGTTACGCAGATCGTCGACATAGGGTTGAACGAGATCCTGCTGGTGCGTCGTATTGGCCTGCAATGCCGCGGCTGGCGTCATCCGCTTCACTTGCGGCATTGCGGCCGCGCAATAGTTCGTTGGCACGGTCTCGACCCATTGGGTGACGTCGGTATCGGCTGGCCCGCCATTGGTCGGGTTGTATTTGAATCCGCCGTCCTCGGGCGGGTTGTGCGACGGGGTGACTACGATTCCGTCAGCGAGGTCCGCCGTGCGGCCGCGATTGTAGACGAGGATCGCGCGCGAGATTACCGGCGTCGGCGTCACGCCGTCTCGCTGCTGAATGATCGTCTCGACCCCGTTGGCGGCCAGCACCTCTAGCGCGGTGCGCTGGGCCGGGCCCGACAGCGCATGGGTGTCCTTGCCCATATAGAGCGGGCCGTCGGTGCCTTGGGCTGCGCGGTAGTCGCAGATCGCCTGGGTGATCGCCAGGATATGCGCTTCGGTGAACGTGCCGTGAAACGGCGAGCCGCGATGCCCGCTGGTGCCGAAGCTGACCCGCTGGCCGGGATCGTCAGGTCGGGCTGGCGCTCGTAATATTCGCGTTCCAGCCGCGCCAGATCGACCAGCATCTCCTTGGGCGCCGGCTTGCCGGCCAGCGGCGAGATTGTCATCGGTGGTCCTCTTCAATCGGTCGTCCTTGTCAAGATACCGGACATGGTTTGGCGTTCCAGATCTCGGCAGCGTATTGCGCAATCGTGCGGTCGCTCGAAAATTTGCCGGAGGCGGCGACATTCAGGATCGCCTTGCGCGCCCATTCGTGGCTTTCGGCATATAAGGCCGTCAGCCTGTGATCGGCCTCCATGTAGGATTGGAGGTCGGCCAGATGCATGTAATGATCGCCGCCACTCAACAGTATATCGCAAAGCGGTAGAAATATTCCGGGCTCGTATCGGCTGAAATGGTCGTTAGCGATCATGTCTAAAGCCGCGCGAATCTCCGGATCGTGATCGTAATGCCAGTGCGGATTGTACCAGCTGCGGCTGTCCTCGACCTGGTCGGCACTCAGGCCAAAGAGAAAAAAGTTATCTTCCCCGGCTTCTTCGGCCATCTCGATCGTCGCGCCGTCGCGGGTCCCGATAGTCAATGCCCCGTTCATCATGAACTTCATGTTGCTGGTGCCGCTGGCCTCGTAGCCGGCGGTCGAAATCTGGTTGGAGACATCGGCCGCCGGGATCAGCCGCTCGGCAAGTGACACGCAGTATTCCGGCAGAAAAACAACCTTTATTCTGCCCTGTGTCGCCGGGTCGCCGTCGATCGTGCCAGCGAGATTGTTGATGAATTTAATGATCAGCTTGGCCACGCGATAAGCCGGCGCCGCCTTGCCGGCAAAGAAAAAGGTTCGCGGCATTATATCGAGGTGCGGGTTTTCCTGTAAGCGGCGGTAAAGGACAATAATGCGCAGCGCATTTAACAGCTGTCTCTTGTACTCGTGGATCCGCTTGACCTGACAGTCGAAAATCGTCTCAGGATCGACCTTGACGCCGCAAGTTTCTTTGAGCCAGTGGACAAAGCGTAATTTGGCTGTGTTCTTGGCGTCCAGAAAGCTTTCGCGGAACGCGGTGTCATCCGCCAGCGGATGAAGCCGTTTCAATTCGTCAAGATCGGTCACCCAGCGGTCACCGATCGCGTCCGTGATAGTTTCGGCGAGCCCGGGATTGGCCAACAACAGCCAGCGCCGCGGTGTAATCCCGTTGGTTTTTTGTTGAACCGCTCGGGATACATTTCGGCCAAGTCTTTGACGGTCAGCTTACGCAGCAAAGCCGAATGAATGGCAGCCACGCCATTGGTGCTGTGCGAGCCGACGATCGCCATGTTGGCCATGCGCACTTTGCGCTCGGGGCCCTCCTCGATCAGGCTCATGCGGGCAATACGCGCCTCGTCCCCTGGCCACCGGGTGCCGACGCCATCGAGAAACCGACGGTTGATCTCAAAAATGATTTCCAATTGTCGCGGCAATAATTGTTCGAAATAAGTCACCGGCCACTTTTCGAGCGCTTCGGGCAATAAGGTATGGTTCGTATAGGCCAATGTCTTTTGTGTGATGTCCCAGGCTTCGTCCCAGGCCAGATGCGCATCATCGAGCAAAATCCGCATCAATTCCGGCACTGCCAAGGTCGGGTGCGTGTCGTTCAGCTGGATTGCGGCCTTGTCCGGCAGCAAGCGCCAATCCCCATTGCGGCGATGGAAGCGTCGCACGAGATCGGCGAGCGAGCAGGCGACCAGAAAATACTCCTGCACGAAGCGCAATGCCTGTCCGACCTCGGTGCTGTCATCCGGATACAACACCCGCGTCAAAGTGCTTGCCGCGAGGCTGCCGACCAATGCCCCGACAAAGTCGCCGCTGCTGAATTCCTGAAAATCAAAGTAATCATGCGATGCCGCCGACCATAAGCGCAGGGTGTTGATCGTCTTGCCGCCAAAGCCGATTACCGGCCGGTCGAATGGGATGCCGATCACCGCGGAGGCGCGGCCGGGGACGATCTCCAGATGTCCACCACGCATTTCAAACGAAGAGCCGAGCTTGATCTCCACGGCTTCCTTTGGGCGGGAGACTTCCCAAGGGTCATGCCGGCGCAGCCAATTGTCCGGGTGTTCGCGCTGCCAGCCGTCCTCGATCGATTGTTTGAACATGCCGTATTCGTAGCGCAGCCCATAGCCCATCGCCGGCAGTTGCATCGTCGCCATCGAGTCGAGAAAGCAGGCGGCGAGCCGGCCAAGCCCGCCATTGCCGAGCCCGGCATCGGGCTCTTCCTCCAACAGGCCGAACCAGTCGAGATCCCGTTGCTGGGCGGCCTGATGGACAAAGGGATCGAACAGCATGTTGGTGACGTTGTTGGACAGGGAGCGGCCGATCAGAAACTCCATCGACAAATAGTAGATGCGTTTCGGATTCAAGCGATTGTAAGTGCGTTCGGTTCTAACCCAGCGTTGCGACAGTACATCCCGGACCGACCGTGCAGCGGCTTCAAAGCGTTCGCGCGCCCCTGCCGCGAGGGGATCGACAACATCGTCGAACAGCAGGTGCCTCTCGTAGAGTGCGTCGTTATGGCCGGAAAACCGGATCGGACCGCAACCATACTGCTCCAATAGGTCCGGCACGGCTTCCGAAGCCGTGGATAGCGGGGAGACCTCTGCCTTCGTTTCGTTCATCGGTATGCGGTCCTTTCAGCGGCGGAGCGATTTCCCGGCTTCGGCGGAGGATATCCCCCGTCATTAATCGCACCGAATGACCGTTATGTGACGGGTCTCGGTCGTCCGGCGCCCTACAAGCGGTTCGCAATCCCAATCCGCGAAGAGCATGGGCTTGGTCGGAGGCTTGGTCAAAGGATTGATCGGACGGGTGTCGAGCGTTTGTCAGGCAGTTAGTTGGGTGAGGCATAGTTTCTGCATTCGGTAACCCATCATCCATCTAAGGACGACGATGAAGGGGCAAGCGATGCCGCAGCCGGAAACATACGAGAGCGAAGACACCGATCTCCGGCTGCGCGGCGACATTCGATTGCTCGGCCGTATCCTTGGCGACACGGTGCGTGAGCAGAGCGGCGCGGAAGTCTTCGATACCGTTGAGTATATTCGACAAAACTCGGTCCGCTTCCGCCGCAATGAGGATGTCGAAGCGCGGCGCGATCTTGAAGCAACGTTGAACAGTCTGCCGCCGACCGAAGCCCTCCAAATCATTCGCGCCTTCGGCTTTTTTTCGCATCTCGCCAATATCGCCGAGGACCAGCACCACATCCGTCGCGATCGTGCCCATGGTTTGGGCAATTCCACGCCCCGCGAAGGCAGCATGGCGCATGCGCTGGCCCGCGCACGCGCGGCAGGGATCCCGCCGGAGCGGCTTCTCGCTTTCTTCTCCGGTGCGATGGTCGTGCCGGTGTTGACCGCGCATCCGACCGAAGTGCGGCGCAAAAGCATGATCGACCGCGAGATGGAAATCGCAAATCTCCTTGCTGAGCGCGACCGGGTGCCACTGACCGCGTCTGAGCTGGCGGCGAACGAGGTGGCGCTGCGCCGCGCGGTGCTGACCTTGTGGCAGACGAACTTGCTGCGCAGAACCCGTCTTCGAGTGATCGACGAAATATCGAACGCGCTGTCTTATTACGACTACACGTTTCTGTCCGAATTGCCGCGAGTTTACTGCGATCTCGAAGACGAGTTGACGGCGCAAGGCGTAGCCGACGCCCACAACCTGCCTTCCTTCCTGCGTATGGGTAGCTGGATTGGCGGCGACCGCGACGGCAACCCGTTTGTAACCGAGGAAGTGTTGCGTGCGGCATTGCTGGCGCAGAGCAGCCGGGCGCTCGGACACTATCTCGATGAATTACATCTGCTCGGCGGCGAACTGTCGCTCGACAGCAAGCTGGTTGTCGTTTCCGACGCGATCGAACATCTCGCCGCGCGTTCACCCGACCGCTCCGCCAACCGCCGAAACGAACCCTATCGCAGGGCGATCACCGGGATTTACGCGCGGTTGGCGGCGACGGCCCGGGTGCTCGATCATCTCGACGCGCCCCTGCATGCCGTTGGCGACGCACCCCCTTATGCCGACAGCGGCGAACTGCTTGCCGATCTTGGGATCATCGATGCCTCCCTGGTTGTCAACGGGTCCGGTATCCTGGCCGGAGGCCGCCTGAAGCGCCTGCGCCGCGCCGTCGACATCTTTGGCTTTCATCTGGCCGCACTCGATCTGCGCCAGAACTCCGATGTGCATGAGCGCGCGGTCGGGGAGATGCTGGGCCTCGTGCAGCCGGGCCTCGACTACGCCGGTCTTCCAGAACCCGACCGCATCCGCCTTCTGCTGGCGGAGCTGTGCACGGCGCGGCCGCTGACTTCGGAATTTCTCTCCTATTCGGCCGAGACGGAGAGCGAACGAGCGATCCTGCGCGCGACCGCCGCGGCGCATCGCCACTACGGACCGGCTTCGGTGCCGCACTACGTGATCTCAAAGACCACAAGTGTTTCCGACATTCTCGAAACCGCGGTGCTGGTCAAGGAGGCAGGTCTGCTGCGGCCGCGCGAGGGTGTGCTCGATCTCGACATCGTGCCGCTGTTCGAGACGATTGAGGATCTGCGCAATTGCGCGGAGGTCATGGATCAACTCCTGACCCTGCCCGGGTACATGCGCCTGCTCGAGAGCCGGGGCCGTGTGCAAGAGGTCATGCTCGGCTATTCCGACAGCAACAAGGATGGCGGGTTTTTGACGTCCGGCTGGGAGCTCTACAAGGCGGAGATCGCGCTCGTCGAGCTCTTCCGGCGACATGAGGTCGGGCTGCGCCTGTTTCACGGCCGCGGCGGCTCTGTCGGCCGCGGCGGCGGGCCGAGTTACCAGGCGATCCTCGCCCAGCCCTCCGGCGCCGTGCAAGGTGCGATCCGCATAACCGAACAGGGCGAGGTCATCGCCAGCAAATATTCCAATCCCGAACTCGGTCGGCGCAATCTCGAAACATTGGCCGCGGCAACGCTCGAAGCCACGCTGCCGCAAACTGGAGACCGCCGCGCCGCGACCCGAATATTTCGGCGGCGATGGAGTGCTCTCCGCTACGGCTTACCGCGCTTATCGCCAGCTCGTCTATGAAACCGACGGCTTCGACCGGTTCTTCCGCGAGTCCACTGTAATCGGCGAGATCGCCAATCTCAATATCGGGAGCCGTCCGTCTTCTCGGAAAACTTCAGCGCGCATCGAGGATCTGCGTGCGATTCCTCGGTTTTCAGCTGGGCTCAATGCCGGCTGATGCTGCCGGGTTGGTATGGTTTCGGCAGTGGAGTCAAGGAGTGGCTCAAGGCGCATCCAAGCGGTGGCATGGCGATGCTGCAGGCGATGTACCGGGAGTGGCCATTCTTCCAGATGCTGCTGTCGAACATGGATATGGTCTTGGCTAAAAGCGACATCGCGATTGCCTCGCGCTATGCGGAACTTGTCTCCGATCCCCGAATTGCGCGATCGGGTTTTTTCCCGATTGCGCGGCGAATGGCAGGGTGTGGTCGACGCCCTGTTGCTGATCATGGGCCAGGAGAGCCTGCTCGAACGCGACCCGCTTTTGGCGCGGGCGATCCGCAACCGGTTCCCCTATCTCGATCCGCTCAATCACATGCAAATCGAGCTGTTGAGGCGCTATCGCGCAGGCGACGCGAATGACGACGTCGTCACCGGAATCCACCTGACGATCAACGGTATCGCGGCCGGCCTGCGCAACAGCGGCTAGGCGAATTTTGCGGGATTACGGCTTCGGGGATCACGGCGCGCGGGCACGGATCAAGGCTCGCCTGCGGTTGTTCGCTGAGAAGGCCAGACTCGCATTGACGACCGCTTGGAGCTGGCAGCATCCTAGGATCCGATGGATCACCCGCGGCCGGACGAACAATGAACCGCACATTTGCGACGATACGGGGCGAGGATCGCGGCGATGGGTTGCTGGTATTGATCCTCAATCGGCCGGAAGTCGCCAACGCACTCAACACGCAAATGGGCCGAGACCTCCTCGAATTCTTCGACGCGATCAATGCCGCGCCGGCGCAAGCGCGTTGCATCGTGCTAACCGGCGCCGGTGAACGGGCGTTTTGCGCCGGCGGTGACCTCAAAGAACGCAACGGCATGACCGATGAGGCCTGGCAGGACCAGCACTTGTTGTTCGAGCGGATGGTTCGCGCCTTCATGGCTTGTCCGGTGCCGGTGATCGGCGCGGTTAATGGCGCCGCCTATGCCGGTGGCTGCGAATTGGCATTGTGTTGCGATTTCATTTACGCCGCCGAGACGGCGCGCTTCGCGTTAACCGAGGTCACCCTCGGCATCATGCCGGGAGCCGGCGGCACTCAGAGCCTGCCGCGAGCGGTCGGCGAACGCCGCGCCAAGGAAATCATCCTGACCGGCCGCCCGTTCACTGCTCAGGAGGCCCGCGAATGGGGGATGGTCAATCGTCTCTGCGCGCCGGGGGATCTCGTCGACGAGACGCTCGAAACAGCACGGCGCATCGCCGACAACGCACCGATCTCGGTACGCCAAGCCAAGCACGCGATCCATTTCGGGCTGCAGATGGACCTTGCCAGCGGCATGATGCTCGAAATCGAGGCCTACAACCGCATGGTCCCAACCGCAGACCGACGCGAGGGCATTGCCTCGTTCAACGAAAAGCGCAAGCCGCGCTTCAGCGGCCGATGATTTGCGCGGCGTCGTTTTGGGCGACAAAGCACCGGCGCGGACCAGGATCGCTTATGTCCCGACTGAGACGCCTCACAGGCCCGGCACGGCAGATCCTTTGGCATGGGGATTTCGATCGCGAGGAGCGGATGAAATGGACGGTATGACGGCGACTGGTCAAGTAGCGGCGGCCGATCTGACCCGCGCGCTGGCGAAGCGGGCAGTCGAGCTCGAAAGTGACGATCTTCCCCCGTCGGTCCGCGAGCTCGCGCGGCAATGCGTGCTCGATTATCTCGGCTGCGCGATCGCTGGGGCCGGCGATCCGCTGGTGCGGATGCTGCTCGACGAAATGGCGGAGGCCGGCGAGACGCCGCAGGCGGGGGTCATTGGCCATCACGTGCGATTGCCGGTGTTAGCGGCGGCGCTGGTGAACGGCGCGGCGGGTCATGCGCTCGATTACGACGATGTGAATCTGGCGATGCCCGGGCATCCGTCAGTAGCGATCTTGCCGGGACTGCTCGCACTCGCAGAGCTGAAGGGCAGCTTGGGGCGGGAAGTCATCACCGCCTTTGTTGTCGGGTATGAGACCGCCTGCCGCGTCGGCATGGCACTGCAGCCCGGGCATTATGCCCTCGGTTTCCACTCGACCGCGACGATCGGCTGCTTTGGGGCGGCGGCCGCGTGCGCCCGGCTGCTCGGCCTCGGTACCGAGGCGACGGCGGTGGCGCTGGGCATTGCCGGGACCCAGGCGGCCGGTCTGAAATCTCAGTTCGGAACGATGTGCAAGCCGTTCCACGCCGGGAAGGCGGCGCAAAGCGGACTGCTCGCGGCGCGTCTGGCCGAGCGCGGGTTTACCAGCCGAGTCGATTTCCTGGAATGCGAACAGGGTTTTGCCGCGACGCACGGCCCCGACTTTGTGCCGGAGGCAGCCCTGGCGACGCCCGAGAGCGGCTACCATCTGTCCGCCAACCTCTTCAAATACCACGCTGCCTGCTACATGACCCATGCACCGATCGAATGCGCGCGCCAGCTGCGCCAAGCTCACGACTTGTCGCCAAGCGGCATTCGCGCCATCACCTTGCGGCTCGATGCCGGATGTGACCGCATCTGCAACATTCCTGCGCCGGTGGATGGGCTGCAGAGCAAATTCAGCCTACGTCAGACCGTGGCGATGGCCTTGGCCGGGATCGACACCGCGAGTCTCGGCGTTTATAGTGAGAAGAACGCCTTTGACCCGAACCTGATCGGGCTGCGCGAAATGGTGACCCTCGACTTCCGCGAGGGTTGGCCGTCAGCCTTGGCCGAGATCGAGGTCACGCTCAACGACGGCAAACGTGTCTCGGCCCGTCACGACGCGGGCATTCCTGCCACCGACATTGCCGGACAGGGCGAGCGCCTCGCCGCGAAATTCGATGCTCTGGTCCGGCCCGTCCTGGGCGCCCCGCGAGCCCGCGAGCTGCGCCAAATGGTGGCGGGGATCGATGAATTGGGCCATATCGGAACTCTCGGGCGGCTCGCTTCGGGCTAAGCCGGTGACCCGCGCTGCGGAAAGTTTGGCGGCGATGTGACGCTGCTATCTCGCCTCTCTCCCGATCTTGACGAGCTGCCGCAGCCGGCGGACCAACGCCAGCTTACGCTCGGCTACGAGGCCTGGGACAATGTGCTTGCTGCAGCACAGGGAGACCCGGCGGCGCACAGCGCTCAAGACTGGAGTAGGTTGCCGCGAAGCCGCCGGTTCCTAGCCGCAATCTTTGGCAATAGCCCGTATCTGAGCGGGCTCGCGGTCAAGGAATGGCGCTTCCTGACCTGCGTTATCGAGCAAGGTGTCGAACCGCCGTTCGAAGAGGTTGCGGCCGAGACCGAAAGGCTCGACGATCTCGGCGAGGACAACGCGGCATTGATGCGGCGTCTGCGCATCGCCAAACGCCGGACGGCACTCCTGGCCGCGGTCGCGGAGCTCACCGGCACCTGGTCGCTCGAACAGCAGACCGGCGCGCTTAGCCGATTTGCCGATGCGGCAGTCGGCGCGGCGTTGCGCCATTTGCTGCGGCAGGCTGCGGCAAGAAACCTGATTGTGTTGTCCGATTTGCGCAATCCAGAAATCGGCAGCGGTCTGATCGTGCTCGGCGTGGGCAAGCTTGGCGGCGCCGAACTCAACTATTCGAGCGATATCGACCTGATCCTGTTCTTCAATGCGGCTTCGGCGCAGGTGACTTCGCGCGAAGGCGCCCAGCCTTTCTTCAGCCGGCTGGCGCGAGAGCTTGTACGGTTGCTCGAAGAGCGCACCGGCGACGGCTACGTGTTTCGTACCGATCTGCGGCTGCGCCCGGACCCGTCCTCGACGCCGGCGGCGATGTCGGTTGCGGCGGCGATGGCCTATTATGAAAGCGTCGGCCAGAATTGGGAGCGTGCGGCACTGATCAAGGCCCGTCCCATCGCTGGTGACCAGGTTGCGGCGCAGCAATTCTTGCGTGAGCTGCGGCCCTTCCTGTGGCGCCGACACCTCGATTTTGCGGCGATCCAGGACATCCACTCGATCAAGCGCCAAATCAACGCCTATCGAGGCGGCGGCCGGATCGCCGTCGAAGGCCACGACATCAAGACTGGCCGCGGCGGTATTCGGGAGGTCGAATTCTTCGCCCAGACGCAGCAGCTGATCTGGGGTGGACGGATGCCCCAACTCCGGGTGCGCTCGACCTGTGAGGCGCTGCGCCGGCTGGCTGCGGCCGGCCGCATCGATCCCGTGACGGCTGCAGCATTGATCGACGACTATCGCTTTCTGCGCCGTGTCGAGCACCGTTTGCAAATGGTCGACGACGCGCAAACACACCGACTGCCCTCAGACTGGGATGGCATTGCGCGTTTGGCCGTCTTTCTCGGCTATCGCGGGCCCGATGCCTTGGCCGCCGATTTGACCACGCATCTGAGTTCGGTCGAGCGCTACTACGCCGAACTGTTCGAGCAGGCGCCAACCCTCGCCGGTCCCGGCAACCTGGTCTTTACCGGCACCGAGGACGATCCCGACACACTTCGCACCTTATCCGAGCTTGGCTTTGCGGATCCGCAGTCGGTAGCCGCCCTGGTGCGCAGCTGGCATCATGGCCGGCTGCGCGCCACCCGGAGCCAGAGGGTGCGTGAAATCCTGACCGAGCTCGTGCCGGAATTGCTGCGGATCTTCGGCACCACGCCACATCCCGACCAGGCGCTGCAGCGCTTCAACCGGTTTCTGTCGCATCAGCCGGCTGGGGTGCAGCTATTCTCGTTGTTCCACGCGAACTCCGGTTTGCTGGCTCTGGTCGCCGAGGTGATGGCCGGCGCGCCTCGCCTCGCCGAGCAGTTGGCGCGGCGGCCGGCGCTTCTCGACGCGGTACTCACCGAAGGCTTTTTGTCGCAATTCCCGGATTGCGCCGGGTTAGCCGCCGAACTGGGCGATGTGCTCGCAGGCGCGTCCGATTTCGCCGATACGCTCGACACGCTTTGTCGGTGGACCGGCGAGCGGCGCTTCCAGGTTGGGGTTCGGTTGCTGCGCCGCGCTCTCGACGGCGAGGGAGCGGGCAAAGCGCTTGCCGACATTGCCGAAGCCGCGCTCACCGCCCTCGTTCCCGCGGTCGAGACAGAATTTGCGCAGCGGCATGGGCGGGTGCCGGGAGCGGCCTTTGCGGTAATCGGTATGGGGCGCCTCGGCAGCCGTGAGATGACCCTGGCCTCCGATCTCGACCTGATCCTGATCTACGACGCCCCGACCGATGCCGAGGCCTCGGACGGGGCACGGCCGCTCCCGGTGTCCGCCTATTACGCGCGTTTGAGCCAGCGTCTGATTGGCGCAATCACCGCACCGACCGCCGATGGACCGCTCTATGCGGTCGATATGCGGTTGCGGCCGTCGGGCGCCGCCGGACCTATTGCGTCGAGCCTGGAAGGCTTCGCCCGCTACCAGCGGGAATCGGCCTGGACTTGGGAGCATATGGCCCTGACCCGGGCTCGCCCGATTGCCGGCGATACCGCGCTGCGGCAGCGAATTGCCGAAACCATCGCCTCCGTGCTGCAGACGCCGCGTGATCAGCGCCGCTTGGTGGTCGATGTCGCGGACATGCGCCGGCGCATCGCCGGCGAGAACCCACGTCCCGCGCACTGGGACTTGAAGAATCGTCGCGGCGGGCTGATCGACCTCGAATTCATTACCCAGTACTTGATGCTGCGCGAGGCCGCGTCATCGCCGCAAATCCTCAAGCGTGCGGCCGGCGATGCTTTGCGGGCGCTGGCCAGGGCCGGATTGCTGTCGCCGCAGGCCGAGCACGAACTGCACGATGCACTGGTTTTGTTGCGGCACGTTCAGGCGGTCCTGACCTTGATCGGAGAGGACGGGCCGCAGGCGAACACCTTCCCCGAGCCCGATGCCTCCACCCTGGCGCGCTGCGCTGGCGCGGTTGACTTCGCCGGCCTCGACACGGATATCACTGCCGCCGCGGCGCGTGTCCGGGAATGGTACCAGCGCTTCGTCGACGGACCAGCCGAGCGCTCCGGCACGAGGCAGTCGAACAAGCAGGAGAAAGCGCATCATGACTATTGATGTCGGCGGAAAAGCCCCGGATTTCACCTTGCCGACCGACGGCAACGGGAGCGTTACGCTCTCCAAGCTCACGGGGAAAAAGGTGGTGATCTATTTCTATCCGAAGGACGACACTTCGGGCTGCACCGCCGAGGCCTGCGGTTTTCGTGACACGTTCCCGGATTATGGCGAAGCCGGTGCGCTGGTGATCGGCATCTCCAAGGATTCGGTTGCCTCGCACGACAAGTTCAAGAAGAAGCACGACCTCCCGTTCATCCTTGCCTCCGACGTTGGCGGCGAGGTCTGCGAAAAATACGGCACGTGGGTCGAGAAGAGCATGTACGGCCGCAAATATATGGGCATCGAACGGGCCACCTTTCTGATCGACGGATCGGGAACCGTGCGCGGTGTTTGGCACAAGGTCAGGGTTCCCGGCCATGTTGCCGAAGTGCTGAAAGCAGCACGCGCGCTTTGACTGTCGTTTCCCGCATTATTTTCGGCTCTGAGATCGAGAGTCTGACCGCCGGCGCGGTCGCGATCCTTGGCACTGCGGACCCGAATGGTAAGGCCAGTGCGACCAGGGTCCTGGCCTCGGCCTGGGCCGAGGGAGTTCTACCGATCGGCGATTCCTCACCGCCGCCACGGCCCAAGCGGCCGGCGTCTCCCGTGCTCCGTTCGCCTCGGGAGATGCCGAAGCGCCGGGCCTTTGGCTCGCAAGCCGGCAGGACGGCATTATTGCACGCGCTTGCCCATATCGAGTTGAACGCGGTCGATCTCAGCTGGGACATCGTCGCGCGCTTTGCTGGCGGAATGCCGTCGCGCGCTTTTTTCGACGATTGGGTCAGAGTCGCCGCCGAGGAGGCCAGCCACTTCGAGCTGTTGGCGGCGCGCCTTGCCGATTTCGGGGCGAGGTACGGCGATCTACCGGCGCATGACGGGCTGTGGGAAGCGGCCGCCGCAACCGCCGGCGACCTGTTGGCGCGACTCGCGGTCGTGCCGCTGGTGCTTGAAGCGCGCGGTCTCGACGTTACTCCCCCGATGGCGGCGCGACTTGAACGCGCCGGTGACGTTCAGAGCGCCGCGATTCTGCATCACATCTATGAGCAGGAAATCGGGCATGTGGCGGTCGGGTGGCGCTGGTTCGATCGACTCTGTCGTGACCGTGGTCTGGTCCCAGCGCAAGTCTTCCGCGACTGCGTCAGGCGCTACTTCACGGGCGATCTGAAGCCGCCGTTTAATCACGCTGCACGTGCCGCCGCGGGCTTCCCGGCCTACTGTTACGAGCCATTGGCTGCGGAGGCGGAGGACGAATCACTCCTCGGGGCCAACGGATGTTGCGGGCGCTTGCGTTGCGGGCTGGACCTGGAGGCGGCGCGCTGCCTCTTCGCTGACGACCCGGGCAAGGTCGGGCTGGCGTCCGAGCAGTTGGCGGAAATCGACGATGTCGAGCGTCAGCAAGGTGCAGGGTTGCGCGGCGACGACCGTCGCGTTGCGCGGCTCACCGGTCAACAGAGCGATCTCGCCGAAAAACTCGCCCGCCCCCAGACGAACTAGCCCCGGTCTCAGTCGGACTTCGACCTCGCCCGAGGCGATAAAATACATGCAGTCGCCGGGCTCGCCCCGTCGCATGATGGCCGCGCGCGCCGGGTAATCGCGCGCCCGCAGTAGACGTGCCACATCGGCGATCACCGACGCGCCGACATTGTTGAAAAACGGCACCTTGGCAACGAGGTCCCAGGTGCGCAGAAACTCACGCCGCCGCAGTTCCTCGGCATAGCCGGTTGCGAGGATGCCGGCCCACAGAGCGAAAACCAAGATTCCGGAAACCATGACGAACCCGGCCAGAATCCGGCCGGCCAAGGTTATCGGCGTCACATCGCCATAGCCGGTCGTGGTCAGCGTCACGATCGCCCACCAGAGAGCGAGCGGGATCGAGCCGAACAACTCCGGTTGCGCATCACGCTCGAGTAGATAGGCGAGGCTGGCGGCAGCCAGCAGCACGATCCCAAAACCGAGCAACACCGAGAGGAGCGCGTGTCGAGCGCGGCCGATCACCTGTTGCAGGCTGACCAGCCCCGGCGCATAGCGGATCGGCTTGAAGGCCCAGATAAACCCATAGAGGCTGGCGTATTTGGGGCTGAAGACGACGTCCAGCACGCCAGGCAGCGCGCCCAGCAAGTCGAACAAGCCTCCGGCCGACAAGGCCCAGGCCAATCGGGAGCGCCATGCGCTGCGGTACGCGCCCGGTGCCCCCGGGGCGGCGGCGAGCCGTAACATGTATTCGGCGAGAAAGAATCCACAGGCAATTTGAAAGCCGATATCGAGCACCTCGTGATGGCCCTCTCGCCACTGCTTGACTGTATCGGCGAGCATGATCGCGATGCCGGTGGCGACCATGACGTGGTGCACGGTGCGAAAAGTCCGGGCAATGGTGCCGGAGGTTTCAGGCTGAAGGATCCGGTACAGGCGCTCCCAGCTCATGCGTCATTGTAGAGACGCCGGGATACGTCCGAAATAGAGCCGAACCAAGCACCGATGCGTCATTGTCGTGACACGGCCGATCGGTCCACCGGTGCCCTGCCGGCGGCCACTAACCTTTCGCGTCCGTGGCGTTTCCTGTTATAGGGGCGGAGTGGCAATCTTCCCGAACAATCGGCGGGCCGGGTTCGCGTTCCTCCACGACACCGCGATGGCGGCTCTGTCGATCGTGATCTCGCTGTATCTGCGCATCGGCTTCGAAATCGTCGGCTACGAGCCGCGTCTGACCGGCCTCTATATCCTCTGCTTCACCGTAATTGCAGCGAGCGTCTTCTCGCTGACCGGGCTGTACCGCGGCATTTGGCGTTATGCCTCGCTGCCCGATTTGTTCAACATCGTGCGCGCGGTGAGCCTGACGGTTCTGGTCTTCTTGCCGGTGATGTTTGTCCTGACCCGGCTCGAGGCGCTCCCGCGTTCGACGCTGGTGATAAACTGGTTCGTGCTGATCGCGCTGCTGGGTATGCCTAGGCTCGCCTACCGGCTGTTCAAGGATCGTGGCCTCGACCACGTTTTCGAGCGCACCAAGCACCAGAACGTGCCTGTGTTGCTGATAAGCGCGAAGGACGGGGCCGACACCTTTATCCGCGAGATGATTCGCGATCCGCGGGCGGTCTATCGTGTGGTCGGCGTTCTTGCCGATACGCCGTCGCGCGTCGGCCGGGAAATCTGCCGAGTTCCGGTCTTGGGCACGATCAATTCGCTCGAGGCGGTAGTCGAGCAGCTCGATCGCCGCGGGAGACGACCGCAAAAACTGATCATCACCGCGCAGATCTTTCCGGCGATCAGGTCCGCCGCTTGCTCGACCGCGCCGAAGCTCTCGCAATCCCGCTAGCCCGGTTGCCGAAGCTTACCGATTTCCAACGCAACCTCGACAATCCGGAGCACGCGCTCGAGCCAATCGCGCTGGAAGATCTTTTAGGTCGGCCGCAAGCGGTGCTCGACCGCGACAGCATGGCAGCGCTGATCTGCGGTCGCCGGGTGCTGATCACTGGCGCTGGCGGAACGATCGGCGCCGAGCTCGCCCGGCAGATTGCCGCCTTTTCGCCCGGCCGTCTGATCCTGCTTGATAGCAGCGAGTATGCGCTTTATTTGGTCGACCTGGAGTTGCACGAGCGGTATCCCTTGCTCGGGCAGGTCCCGTTGCTGCGCGATGTGCGCGACCGCGCACAGGTCAAGTCCGTCATCGCCACCGAGCGCCCGGAGATCGTGTTTCACGCGGCAGCACTGAAGCATCTGCCGATGGTCGAGGCCAACCCGATCGAAGGGGTCCTGACAAATGTCACCGGCAGCCGTAACGTTGCCGAAGCCGCCCGAGCCTTCGGCGTCTCGGTCGTCGTCATGGTCTCGACCGACAAGGCGGTTAACCCAACCAGCGTGATGGGCGCCACAAAGCGCCTCGCCGAGGGTTTTTGCCAGGCGTTAGATCTCCATGAGGCGCGGCAGACGGTGCCCGGCACGCGCTATGTTACGGTGAGATTTGGCAATGTCCTCGGCTCGACCGGATCGGTGGTGCCGCTGTTCGCGCGCCAGCTCGCGGCTGGCGGGCCATTGACCGTCACCCATCCCGAGGTAACGCGGTTTTTTATGACTGTGCGCGAAGCGGTCGAGCTGGTGCTGCAGGCCGCCGCATTGCCACCCGCCCCAGAAGCGCCCGACCGTGGGAAGATATGCGTTCTCGACATGGGCGAGCCGGTCAAGATCGTCGATCTCGCCCGCCAGATGATTCGGCTCGCCGGGTTGCGCCCCGACCGCGACATCGAGATCGAATTCACCGGCTTGCGCCCGGGCGAAAAGGTGAATGAGGAGCTGTTCCATCCCTCCGAGCCGTTGATGCCAACTCGCAGCCCGGCAATCCGGTTCGCCGCGCCTCGCACCGCTGATTACGCGATGCTGGCTCGTTCAATCGACGAATTGGAGGAAACTGCCCGCGCACGGCGCGAAGAACGCATGCTTCAACTTCTCGAGCGTCTGGTGCCCGAGTACCGCAGGGCCACCGCCGGCCTGGACGCGGCGGTCTCTTCGCGCAGTTGAGCCGATATCAGGATCGAGCGGGTTCGCGGCTCAGCCCGTTGCTCGCCAACGCCTCTAAATAGACGCGCCAACGCTTTTCCTGCTCCATGCCGAGCTGGTGCAGATAGGCCCAGGAATAGATCCCGGTATCGTGGAGATCGTCAAAGATGATGCGCACGGCGTAGTTGCCGACCGGCTCAAGCCCGATGATCCCGACATGCGCGCGGCCGGGAACCAGCGTCTTCTGCCCAGGTCCGTGTCCTTGCACCTCGGCTGATGGGCTTTCGACCCGCAGATACTCGGCCGGGAGCCGGAACAGGCTGCCAT
This sequence comes from uncultured Alphaproteobacteria bacterium, assembly GCA_963821795.1. GTDB lineage: Bacteria > Pseudomonadota > Alphaproteobacteria > ATCC43930 > CGMCC-115725 > AP-15. Next base: position 716,368 of record CAWGFH010000013.1, on the reverse strand, counting down.
CGTCAAAGCGGACTTCGAGCAGTTTTTCCGCTTTTTTCAGCCGGAGTTCGACCGGCCAGCGCGCGGTTTCGCCGGCGCTCATCCCCACGCCTCAGGGTGAAGGCAGCCGCTTAGTCGCGGTTTCATCGGCGCTCAGTCGCCGCGCTTCGTCGACAAGCATGATCGGGATGCCATCGCGGATCGGGTAGGCGAGCCCTGCCTCGTCGCTGACCAGCTCCTGGGCATCTCGATCATAGCGCAACGGTCCCTTGGTCAGCGGGCAAACCAAGATTTCCAACAGCTTGGGGTCTATTTCAGATGCGCCTTCCATGAACCCTCCACTGCCCTAAGACGCTTAATGCCGTGCTTCACCCCCGCTCGACGGGTCGAGCACTGCCATCTCGACGATAGCGATCAACAGTCTGGCGCGCGCCTCGAAGTCTGGCGCCTCGAGCAGAGCCTGTTTTTCGCTGGGCTCGAACGGACAGACCATCGCGATCGAGGTCACAAGGCGCTCCCCCGGTACCGAACTGATCGCGTTCCACTCGGCTTTGATCTGATGCCGGTCGAAATAGCCCCTGAGCCCACGGATCAGGCGTTCGCGGTCAAATTCGGGATCTCGTTCGCTGCGCAGATCGCGCGAGAACTCGTTCCACTGCGGTACGACCCGCCTATAGCCGCTCGCCGATGGCAGCTCTTCGGCAATGCGAAAGCGGCAGAGGCCAGTCAATGTTATCAAAAATCGTCCCTCCTCGGACTCGGAAAACGAGGTAATGCGGCCGGCACATCCTGTCGGATAAACCTCCGGGTTACCGGCTAACGGCTGATGCGGATCGCTAGGCTGGACCATGCCGATCAGGCGATCGCCGGCGAGTGCGTCACGCGTCATTGCCAGATAGCGCGGCTCGAATATGTTGAGCGGCAACTGGCCGCGGGGTAGCAGCAGCACCCCGGGTAGCGGAAAGATCGGCAAGGTCTCGCACAGCGCGATCGCGCCGGCACGCTCACTCATGCCCCTCTCCCTTACGAAAACATCAGCGCGGACAGGCGCCGCCGCCCGCTCAAGGTCAACGGATCGGTGCCGCCCATGGCCTCGAAGAATTTCACCAGCTGCTTGCGGGCCGCCTGGTCATTCCATTCCCGGTCGCGCTTGAACAGCGCCAACAACTCGTCGATCGCCGCTTCCCTGTCGCTGCTGCCGAACAGCGCGGTCGCGAGCTCGAGACGCGCCTCGTGATCGTCGGCGTTTTGAGCGAGACGGGCGCGTAGCTTGCCTGCCGAGGCCATCGCCTTGGCCGCCTGTTCGCCCAGATCGAGCGCAGTGCGGGCTGCGGCGATCTCGGCGTGGCCGGCATTTTCTTTGGCAACGCGATCGAGCACTTGACGTGCCTTGGCGAAATCGCCCTTGGCAATCATCGCTCGGGCGAGACCGGCTTGCGCCTCGACATTGGCTGGGTCGCGCTGCAGGATCTGTGAATAGACCCCTGCGGCGCTGGCATGGTCGCCGGCCTGCAAGGCCTCCTTCGCCATCATCATCGCTTCTTCGACTGGCGAGGATCCTCCGCCCTTGCCCCCGCCCAGGCGTTGTACGAATTGTTTGACTTGGCTCTCCGGCTGCGCGCCGACAAAACCGTCGACTGGCCTGCCGTCCTTGAAGGCATAGACCGCCGGGATCGATTGGATGCGCATCTGCTGCGCGATCTCCGGGTTTTCGTCGATGTTGAGCTTGACCATGCGCACCGCGCCGTTAGCAGCACGGACGGTTTTCTCGAGGATCGGGCCAAGCTGCCTGCATGGGCCGCACCAGGGCGCCCAGAAATCGACAATGACCGGCGTTTCAAACGATCCGTCGACGACTTCGGTCATGAAAGTCGCGGTGGTGACGTCTTTGATGGGGGCGGCAGCCGCGCCGCCAATCAAAGGTTCGCTCGGCATCGCATTCCCTCTTCCAATTCAACTTAGAACATGGCCGCAGGTTGCGGCGAAGACAAGCGCTCCAGGAGCGAGACAGGCAGGCTGCGCATCGCGCCGCTACCGGGCGAGGTCCGCCAGATCGACAATTCGCGGCTGATGCCCACAGGCGGCGATAAACCGCAACAAATCGGCCGGCGCGATCGCGGTCGTGCGCTCGTTCACCAATGGGTGATAGTTGAGCGGATCGATGTTCAGCATCTCACGGTCGAGCACCGCAGCGACACGGTTCGCAACATCATTGACGAGAGCGAACGGCGTGACACTGCCTGGCCGCACGCCCAACAGTGCTTCGAGGTCGGAGGCGGCGCCAAACGACAATCGCGGCGCACCAAGGCGGACGGCAAGTTTATTCAAATCGATGCGGCGCTCTTCGAGCATGACGGCCAGCCAGAACCCACCCTTTTTGTCCTTCAGAAAGAGGCTCTTGCAATGACCGCCCGGCAACTCACCGCGCATCGCCGCTGCTTCGGCGACGGTGAAGACCGGCGGATGCGATACCGTGCGATGGACGATGCCGAGAGCATCGAGGCGTCTGAACAGCTGATCGGGTGTGAGCGGCACGACCGCTTCGCGAAACATGACGGGCATGGGGACACGATGCCGCCCGCGTTCCACCCGCGCAAGCGCCGGGACCAAAGCCGCGGACGCAAGTCTTGCAAACCCGCCGCGCCCGGTTATCATGCTCCCTGGACGGTTGCGACCATACCGCATCCGGGTGCGGGCGTAGCTCAGGGGTAGAGCACAACCTTGCCAAGGTTGGGGTCGAGGGTTCGAATCCCTTCGCCCGCTCCAATCAGACCAGTTGGTTAGCGTGGGCGCGGCGCTGTCCGCAGGCGCCGCGAGACACTAGGACTTTCGCGCGAGCTCGAGCGACCCAATTCTGTGGAACGCGTTTAAACGCGTTCCGGCCGGGTATTCAGCCGTGGAGCAAGCCGCACCGCGAAACCGGCTTATCGTGCGACCTCGAGTTCCGGCAGTTTCGTCGCCCTATCCCAATGCGGAGGAACATCATGCCCGAGTGGCCCGATCGCCGTCATTTCCTCTCGCAGTCAGCTTTGGTGGGTACCGCGTTGCTGTTTCCGCTCCGACATACCTGGGCGGCGGAGGCAAGCGAGCCGGTCGCCGACACCACCTCCGGTAAGATCCGTGGGGTTGCCGTCGATGGGATTACCGCGTTCAAGGGTATCCCTTACGGCGCTTCGACTGCCGGCGTGAACCGGTTCATGTCGCCACAGAAGCCGGCATCATGGGGCGGAGTGCGCGAGGCGGTCGACTGGGCGGGGCGCGCGCCGCAAGCCTTCGCCGGCAAGCGTCGACCCGAGGTGTCGCGTCTGTCGGGCACGCCGGACATGGTGCACGTTAGCGAAGACTGCCTGACGCTCAATCTCTGGACCCCCGGCCTCGACGCCGGCAAGCGCCCCGTTATGGTCTGGTTTCATGGCGGCGCCTTCTCCTATGGATCCGCCAATACGCCACGCACCGCCGGTGCCCATCTGGCACGCCGCGGCGATGTCGTCGTCGTCACCGTCAATCACCGCCTCAACATTTTTGGGTTTCTTGATTTGACGGCATTCGGCGGCGAGATGTTCGCGCATTCGGCCAATGCCGGGGTACTTGACCTCGTCGCCGCGCTCGAATGGGTCCGCGACAATGTCGCGAATTTCGGCGGCGATCCCGCCAACGTGACGATCTTCGGCCAATCCGGTGGCGGTGGAAAAGTAAGCGCGTTGCTGGCAATGCCGGCGGCGAAAGGTCTGTTCCAGCGGGCGATCGTGATGAGCGGCGCAGGCATCCGGATGGCCGAACACGAGCGCGCGACCAAGCTCGCCGATGCGGTACTCGGTGAAGTTGGGCTGAACGCGGACCAGCTCGACAAATTGCAGGTGTTGCCGATCGAGCGGCTGCTTGCGGCGATCGAGCCGGCACAGAAGAAGCTGGCTCCAGCGGGCTTCCGGCTTGCTCGACCGCTATGGCTTCGGGCCGGTGGTCGAGGGTCATGATCTACCGCGCCATCCATTCGATCCGACTGCAACGGATTTGTCGGATGACGTACCGGTAATGGTCGGCGGCACCAGCGACGAGAACGCTCTTTTCCTCGCCCCTGATGACGAGATTTGGAACCGGACCCTTAGCCTGGACGAATTAAAGGCACGCGTTGCGAAAGTAGCGGCTGGCAATACTGACGCCGTTCTAGCGCTCTATCGGCAAATGCATCCCGACATGAACCCAGCCGAGCTGCTGATCGAGATCACGACCGATTCGAATTTCTGGATCCGGTCGGTGCTGCTTGCCGAGCGCAAGGCGGCAAGAGGCAAAGCGCCCGTCTACATGTATTCGTTCAATTGGCGAACCCCGGTCCTCGACGGTAAGCTGATGGCGCCGCACGCGATCGACGTGCCTTTCGTCTTCGATACGCTCGATGTGGTCGGTATCACGGGCCATGTGCCCACCGCAGCGGCGATTGCCGCCAGCAGAGTCGACGACCTGGGCCAACTTTGCGCGCACCGGATCGCCGAAACAAGGCGATTCCCGCATTGGCCCGCTTATACGGCGGCCGGTCGGGCGACGATGATGATTGATACCGAGTGGAGCGTGCAGAACGATCCGCAACACGAGGCGCGGCTGTTGTGGACCAAGATTGCGTTGGCGTAAGCGGAAAGCGGGCCATCGAGGCGAAGTCCTCTCCGGACCGTGGCAATCCAGTTGAGCCGAAACGGGAGGAATCGATGACGACCGCAGAGCGGCCGATCGAGGAATCCGTGGTCGAGTTGTTGGGGCATCTCGGCATCGAGCGGGCGCATCTCGCCGCCGGCGGCGCGCCAACCTTGACCGACTGGCATGGTCTGGCCACGCGGTATCCAGAGCGCATCGCTTCGCTGACCGTCGTCTCGCCTCCGATCCTAGACAGCAGCGAGCTGACCGCCGTCGCCTCCCGCCTGCTGGTAGTGGCCGGCGACCAGGCTGACACCGGTCAAGGTGCGGTTCGCCTCGCATCCGACCTACCGGATGTGTCGATGCACAGTTTACATGGCTACGAGGCGCAACCTTGGGCCGATGTCGCCGCCGACCGTCGGCGACGAACTCGCCGCCGCGATGTTCGCGTTCCTCGACCGCCACGCCGCGACGCCAATAGCGCTGTCCGAAGCAGCCGGCGAGGCGGCGGGGATTTCCTACCGGATTCGCGGCGCCGGTCCGCCGCTCGTGCTGACTCCGCTGATGCTGGCGCCCTCGCAATGGGAGCCAGTGCTGCCGGCCCTCGCCGCGAAGTACTGTACGATCAACCTCGGCGGGCCGCGGCTCGGCGTTGTCGGCACCCTCGAGGCGCGGGGCCGCTCGGCCTATCTGACGGTCGTCCGCAACGTGCTTGACGTGGTGGCAATCCGGCCCGGCGAAACCGTGCTCGAGGTCGGCGGCGGATCCGGCGTCGTATTGCGCGAGATCGCCCGCCGCACCGGCCGTGCCAGCCGCATCATCGATGTGGACGTTAATCCCTACTTGCTGCGCGAAGCCGGCGCCCTGACCGAGCAAGCGGGATTTGCCGGCTGTATCGAGTTTCACCAAGGCAGCGCCGAGGCGATCCCGCTCGCCGACGGCAGCGTCGATGTCGCGCTGTCCTTTACCGTCCTGGAAGAGGGCGATGCCGACCGCATGCTGGCCGAACTGGTACGGGTAACGCGGCCCGGCGGCCGTGTCGCCGCCATCGTCCGCGCGGTCGACATGCCGGCCTGGGTAAGCGTGCCGCTCAGTGCCGACATCCTTGCCAAGGCCGAGCAGCAGCGCGGGATGGCCAACGGCGGCGTAGCTGCCGCAGGGTGTGGCGACCGGAGCCTCTACCGCCGTATGCGCGCGGCGGGTTGACGGAGCTAACCTGCTTCCCGCAATTCGCCGTCCTGAGCCCGGAAGAGACGGCCCGGCTGACGATCGCCAGACAGCGCATCATTGCGTCGCTGACTGCGGCTGAAGCGCGCGAATGGCAGGATGCCGCCGCCCGCGCCGAGACCGACGGAACCTTTTTTATCGCCGCCGCCTACCACTGCGCGGTAGGCACAAAACTAACTTAGGCCCATCCCTGGAAGTCGCGTAAGCGAGTTCGTTATTTGCTCCGAACATTAACCGCGTATCCGAACATTAACCGCGTAAATGCATGAGGGCCGATAGACGCGCCAATTCCAGCCCATCGCGCCCTCACTCTGAACCGATATCGGACCGAAGGGCACGGCCATTAAGGCCATAGCCTTCGGGAAGCCTTTCGTAAATAAGGAGAAAGTCGTGATGGAGAGAAGCACGGAGACGGTCACGATCGTCGGTGCGGGAATTGGCGGGCTCTATCTCGCCGCCGAATTGGGCGTTGCCGGGGTCAAGCTGCGCCTCCACGATATTGACGAGTCCAAGCTCTTCGAACTTCGCGCGCGCGGCGGGGTGGATGTCGAAGGCGAGAGCGGCGGGTTCGCTGCAATAGAGCGTGTGACCAATGATCTTGAAACCGCCGTCGTCGGCGCGGGTGTCATTATCGTCGTGACGGGCGGCAACGCGCAGGCGGTGGTCGCCCGCTCACTTGCCCCTTTGTTGTCCAACGGTCAGGTAATCCTGCTGATTCAGGGTAACACCGGGGGATCGCTGATCGTGCGCCGCGCCCTCGACGATGCGGGCTGCCGAGCTGATGTTGATATCGCCGAAATGGACAACTACCCGTACTCATGCTGGCGGCTTGGGTCGACCCGGATCCGTCCGATAGTCAGGAAGCGTTGGCTGCAGATCGCGAGCTTTCCGGGGAACCGCATCGGCGCCGTATTTTCGCGGCTGTCCCCCTTGTTCCCGGAAGCGGTCGCGGCCCCGAATATCCTGTACACCGGGTTCACTAACGCAAACGCGATGTTGCACGTGGCAAATTGCGTCGCCAATGCAGCGCGCATCGACAGCGGGGACAGCTACAAATTCTATGCCGAGGGCGTAACACCGGCGGTTGCAGCCCTCTACGATGCGATCAATGCGGAGCGTGTAGCCGCCGCGGCGGCGCTGGGTGCCTCCGTCCCGAGCTTGGCCGATTGGTTCGATCGCGTCTACGGCGTGCGCGAGGCGACGCTGGTCGAGACTTGTCAGCGTCTCACCTTCAACAGTGACGGGCCCTATCAGGCGACCGGAACTCCCAAAACATTCGATCACAAATTCATCAACGAAGATGTTCCGACCGGCTTGATCCCGATTAGCGCGCTGGGTAGGGCGGCAGGGGTGAGGACGCGGGCGATCGACTCGCTCGTCGAGGTCGTTCGATGCATGACCGGGAAGGATTTTGCAGCTGAGGGGCGCTCAATCGACAGATTGGGCCTGGAAGGAAATGAACGTACCTCAGATCCAGCGCGTCGTGGAAAAAGGGTTCGGTTAGGACCGCCGTTTGCCGGCCAGTGCGGCCCGGCCTGTTCGCTGTCATTCGACGGTCGAGGCAGGCGCGGGCAGGCAGATTTTGTTGATCGCTTGCTCGGCAGCCTCTTTGCGCCCTCTGGGTCGGGGCGTACTGTTCAACATGCTCAATTCACGACTGGTCGGCTTCGTGGTGGTGCGCCAGTCTCGCTGGGGCTTTCGTTTGGAGAAGCCGTCGGCTTAATGGAGCCAACCCCATGCCAGCCCTCGACCGCGATACCTCGGTCCTCCTGATCGTCGATTTCCAGTCCCGGCTGATGCCAGCCATCGAGGATGCCGCCAAGATCGTCGCCAATGCCCGCCGCCTGCTCGACGCCGCCGAGCTGTTCGGGGTGCCGGCCCTCTTCACCGAGCAAAATGCTAACGGTCTCGGCCCGACCACGCCTGAACTGCACTCCGAGACCGCCGGGCTGTTTCACAAGATGACCTTCGATGCCTGCCGCATGGGGGCTTTCTCGACATGCTACCGGCTGAGCGCAGCCTTGTCGTTTCCGGCTGTGAGACGCATGTCTGTGTGCTGCAGACGGTGCTCGGCCTGCTCGCCGCCGGACGCCGGGTCTGTATGGTGCGCGATGCGGTCGGCTCGCGCCGGGCCGAAAGCAAGGAGACCGCAATCCGCCGCCTCGAGCGCGAGGGCGCCGAGATCGTCACCACCGAGATGGTGTTGTTCGAGTGGCTCCGCACTGCAGAGGATCCGCGCCTGCGCCGCATCATCGATCTGGTCCGATAGCGGCCCATGCAATCGAAGGAGTAGAAGATGGCCCGTCCACCGCTGCCGCCCTTCACCGTCGAAAGCGCCCGACAGAAGGTTCGGATGGCCGAGGACGCCTGGAACACGCGCGAGCCGGAGCGGGTGGCGCTTGCTTATACCGAGGACAGCCGATGGCGAAACCGTGCCGAGTTCTTTTCCGGCCGCGAGGCGATCGTCGCGTTCCTGCGCCGCAAATGGGCGAAGGAGCTCGACTACCGGCTGGTCAAGGAAGTGTGGGCCTTTACCGACAACCATATAGCGGTGCGGTTCCAGTACGAGTGGCATGACGATTCCGGCAACTGGTTCCGCGCGCATGGCAACGAGCAATGGGAGTTCGACGGCGAAGGGCTGATGCGCCGCCGCGAAGCCAGCATAAACGATGTGCCGATCGCTGAAGCCGACCGGCGGTTCCGCTGGCCGCTCGGCCCGCGTCCGCAAGATCATCCAGGCCTTACCGAGCTCGGCCTCTAGCCGGAAGCGGTCTGTTGCCGGGGCTGGATCAGCGAATAGAAAGATCGACGAGGACACGCGATGAGAGGATGTCCCGGGGCAGCGCCGTTCCGGATCGAGGAAGCAACGATCGACCAGCTGCACGCCGCGATCCGCGCCGGGCAAACGACCTGCGTCGAGGTGGTGCAGCGCTATCTCGCCCGGGCGCGGGCTTATAACGGGGTAGCGAGCCTGCTGGTCACCGAAGACGGAGCGGCGATACCCGAAGCGGCAAGTACGGTGCGGGCTGGTGCCGCTCTGGCCTTCCCAACTGACACGGTAAGGGCGTCGACCTTGTTTCCCGATCTCGACAAGTATCAGGGACCGCCGCTCGAATTCGGTCGCATGGAAGCGACAGCGTCCGATCCGGCAGTGCAGCAGCAATACGGCATGGTCGTCGGAATGCCCGAAGGTGGACAACTAAACGCGCTGTCGACCTTGAACATCCGCGGTGAGCGGTCGGTAACCTGCAAAGGCGAGTTCGACCGGCATCCGTCGCTCGGGCCACTTCCCCCCGGCGCGCCGCCGATCTGCGAGATGTTTCGCCATTATCCCGATGCGCTCGAACATGCCGCGGAACTCGACGCGCGATACGGCGACAACCCGCCGCTCGACGAGATGCCGATGTATGGCGTCGTCTTCTCGTTCAAGGATCCGTTCGACACCAAGGACATGCGCACGACCGCAGGGGGCGACGCCGGCTACGACATCGATTTCCCGGCCCGCGACCATATCCTGGTCGAGCAGCTCCGCGGCAAAGGTGCCATCATCTTCGCCAAGGCGGTCTGCACCGAATACAACGGCCGCGCCGGCAATCCCGGCGGCCGCCATGTTCCAGAGAAGGTGCTGCCTTCGACCCTCGGCTACCAGCGCAGCTCCTGGGGCGGCAATCCGGCCAATGTCTACGACACGACCCGAGCCGCCTCTCTGGGCTCCTCATCCGGCTCGGGCGTCTCGGTCAGCGCCAACCTGGTGATGGCCAGCCTCGGAGAGGAGACCAGGGCCTCGACCCGCGGCCCCGCCAACCACAACGCCTGCGCGCTGATCCTGCCGCATAAGGCGATGATCGGCTTTGTCGGCGGCGCGATCGGCGCCGACATTTATTGCGACCGCAGCGGCATCCTGTGTCGCACGATCGGCGATTGCGCGAAGGTGCTGGACGCCTTGAGGGGCCCGGACGGCGGCACCTACGATCCGCGCGACCCGTTCACCACCGTGCCGCGCTCCTCGGTGTTGCCCTCCTACTCCGCCCATGCCCGTGCATCGGGTGCCGCCGGGACGCTGCAAGGCGTGCGCATCGGCATCGTCCGCGAGTCGATGCTGATGCGTGCGGGGGAGAAGGCGACCGTGCCGATCTGCACCGCGGCGGCGGCGGAGATCAAGTCGGTGCTGGGCGACAGGCTGGCCGCGACCTTGGTCGAAAGCGGCCATCCGCGGTGGCAGCGCGACCCCGATCTCGAGCAGATGAACCCCGATTTCGGCGCTGGGCTGGCGCGGCTCGTGCCGATCTTGATGCCCGACATCCTGTTTCGTCTCGGCCCCGACGGTACGCCGCTGTTCATGGAATTTGCTGCAGCGATCCGGCCCACCGAGTTTGCGCCCGGCAAGATATTCGGGACCGGCACGATGGCGCCGATCGATTACCTGGTCGAGCTCGCCGAGGGGCGCATCGCGCCGCCCGCCAACCTCGATATCGCTACGGTGCAGCAGCAAGAACTGGCCAACACCTTCCGCTTCCAGGTATCGCAATATCTCGCGCGGCGCGCCGCCGACTGGGCGGCGCGCGGGTTTACCGAGACCTTGAACAATTTCGCCGCGCTGAACCGACGGTCGAAATTCTGGGGCGATGACGGCCGCGCCGCGTTTCGCAACTGGGAGGAGGTCGCGGACCCCCGTAACCGGCTCGGCGGCCGCCAGGGGATCGACGAGCGCATCATGCTGCGCGAGCTGCTGCGCCGGCTCGACATGCTGGTGCTGCTGGAAAACCGGCTCGATGCGCTGGTGCGGCTGCACACGCCGCTGCCGCCAGGGAAGATCGGCGGCGTCCACGACGCGCTCGCCGGCCCCAGCAATCTGCGGGCGGAATCGATGTACGGCCCCAATGCCGGGCTGACCGAGGTGCTGATCCCGGCCGGCTATGTGGACGAGGCATGGGACCCGGTGTTCCGGCTGAGCAATGACGGCAAGTGCTTTGTCCCGGTTCCCGCCGAGGCGCCGACAGGCCTGCTGCCGCCCGGTCTGCCATTCTCACTGGTGTTCCGCGCCGAACCGGGCCGCGAAGACATCGTCCTCAGGATCGCCTCGGCCTACGAGGCCGCCTCCAGGCGCCGCATCCCGCCGCCCGCATTTGGACCTCTGCCTGAATGACCCAGCGCAGGACGGCCCTCGCAGGTGTAGTCGCAGCAACGTCTGCTCCTAAGGTCCTGGCAACCTGAAGCTATGCCATTCCGGGCGAGATCATCGGCGGCAGTTCGTTCATGATCGTACGCAGTCGGGTGTCGGTTTCTGGCTCGAAGCTGCTGTGCCCGGCCGTCGTGATGAAATAGTTGACCGCGTTATTGCCGGCGTCGCGCAGGGCTCGAACCAAAGCTTCCGCCTGGTAGAGATGGCATACCCGGTCGTAGCGCCCGTGCACGACATGAACGGGGATGTTCCTCAGTCGGGCGATATGGTCGAGAATATAGTTGTTGTCGCGGTTGGCCTCGCCGCCAGCGCCGAGAAATCCGCCATTGACCATGTAGTGGATCAGGATCCTGGCGGCGGCCAGCGCGTATTTCTGGATTGGCTGGCTATGGCTATTTTCGTCGCGGTTGAGGCGGCTGGCGCTGCCTTCCCAGGCCATGCAGGCCGAGGCGACTTTCACCAGACGCTCCCGTTCCTCATCTGTCCGCGGCGGTGCGGAGAATGCCTTGGCCAGCCCCTTGACGACATCGCCGCGATCTTCCGGCGGAATGGCATTGACGAAGTGCCGCCAAGCCGTCGGAAAATCCATATAGGCCCCAGGCGCCGGCATGGCGAACGGGTCTGCCGCGAATTCGGCGGCATTGCCCTGGAAGAAATAATCGACATCTGCTCTACGGCACAAAAAGACGCCGCGCAGGATCAGGGTCTGCACCGTTTCGGGATGCGCGATCGCGTACGCCAGAGCGAGGGTGCTGCCCCAACTACCGCCGAAAATATGCATCTTGCCGTTGATGTTCAGCTTGTCGCGTAGCGCCGACACGTCGTCGATCAGGTGCTGGGTCGTATTGTCGGTAAGTGCGGGCGTTGCGTCATCGTCGCTCGCACTGGGCGTGCTCTTCCCGCAACCGCGCTGGTCGAAAAGGATAACGCGGTACCGCTGCGGATTAAAAAATCTGGCGAGCGAGCTGTGGCTGCCCGCACCCGGTCCGCCATGCATGACGATGACCGGCTCGCCGGCGAGCGAACCATATTCCTCCCAATAGATCCGATGTTCCGAAAATCCCGGTGCGGCCAGATAGCCGGACCGGATGAATGGCGGGTTTGAAGGCTGGTTTGCGCTGGCGTTGTTCGGCGCGGCTGTCGGGATGATTTCGTCCCCGGAAAGCATCAGACTGCCCCCGCGAGCACTATCGGATGCGACCGGCGCGGGCGTACGGTCATCGCCATCAGCGCCGCTGCGATGCCGATCGCGGATGACGCGACATAAAGCCACCCGTACCCGCCGAACCGGTCGAACAGCCAACCCCCCACCGGTGGACCCAGCGCCATGCCTAACGACGCGATCATCGCAACAACGCCAAAGACGCTCCCCATGATCCTCGCCGGAAAATGCTCGCGCACTAGGATCGCGTAGAGCGGCATCGCCCCGCCGTAAGAGAAGCCGAACAGCGTCGATACGGCGTAGAGCGTGGCAAGGTCGTGGGCAAGCGGGTAGAGCGCTATCGCCACCGCCTGCAGGACGAGGCACGCCGCCAGCGTGCGCTTCGCGCCGACGCGATCGGCCACCAGGCCACAGATGACGCGACCGCACATCGCCGCGAGACCGGCCGCCCCGAGCACGGTCGCCGCCGTCAGCGGCGCCACCCCGCAGTAAGTGGCGTATGAGACCATATGGAAGATCGGCCCTGAATGGGCGGCGCAACAGGCGAAGTTGGCCAGCGACAGGATCCAGAACACGGGGGTCTTCAGCGCTTGGCGAACCGTCATGTCGCCTTGCATACCGCAGGCGGCGGACAGCTTGGTGACAGGGCTGTCGTCGGCTGCGGGTGCCGGGCGAAGCAGTAGCGCAGCTGGCAGGATGACGGTCCAGCCGACGAGGCCGAGCGTGAGCATGGCGAAGCGCCAGTCACGGGCGACAATCAGCCAGCGCGCAAGAGGCGCTATCAGCGTTGTGCCGAGAGCCAGACCGGCTGAAACAAGGGAAACGGCAAGGCTGCGATGCCGCACGAACCAGCTGGCGGTGGCAGCGGTTAGCGGGACATATACTGCACCGGCAGCGAGCCCGACGGCGGTGCCGTAGACAGCCAGAAACATGGTAAGACTTTGCGCCCGGCTAGCTGCTACGAGGCCAAGTCCCTGCAAAAGTCCACCTAGCAGAACGACCACGCGCGCGCCGTATCGATCGTACAACGATCCCCACAGAAACCCGCCAACTCCCATCCAGAGAAAGGCCAGGGTCGAGGCCGTAGAAATCCCAGCGCGCGACCAGCCGAGGGAATCGGCCATCGGCTGCAGGAAGACGCCAAGCGACATCACGCCGCCCATACCGATGCAGCCCACGACAATGCCGACGGCAACGATCACCCAGCCGTAATACAATCTCATCCTGCCTCTCTATGGCCATCGGTCGGGAACTTAGCCCATGAGTTGGCGAGAGAGGGCTCTCAAATTGGGCAGGCGTCACCTGGATGGGCTGTCCCAGGGGTGTTCGGCGGTGGGTTTGCGTTGCGAATCGTGCGCCAGACGCGTTCGAAACTGGCCGGCATGTCGATCGCGTCGATCCCGAGCGACGCCAGTGCATCGAGGATGGCGTTGATGATCGTCTGTGGGGCAGAAATGCAGCCGGCCTGGGCGGCGCCCTATTTTGCCGCTTTGTCGACATTCAGGCCGAGCGCGCGGGCGACGCCCTCCCCATAGGCAGGGTCGGCACGCATGCAATTCGCTACGTGGCGCTCCTTGATGTGCTGACGCGCATCGCCCATCGCGCGCGCTGTGTTCTCGAACAGCGCCCGCTGTTGCACCGGCGTCATCAGCCGGAACAGATTGCCCGGCTGCTCCCAGTGGTCGTCATCGGCGTAATGGTCATAGCGGGCTGCCTCGCCTTCGACGGGCAGTGGCGGGTCGGCGAAGTCGGGTTGGTTGTCCCACAGACCTGCGCTATTAGGGTTGTAGCTGGTGGTGCCGCCGAGATTGCCGTCGACGCGCATGTTGCCGTCACGGTGGAAGCTCATATAGGGGCATTTCGGCGCATTGACCGGGATCTGGTAGAAGTTGACGCCGAGGCGGTAACGAACCGCGTCGTTATACGAGAATAAGCGCGCCTGCAGCATCCGGTCCGGAGAAAAGCTGATGCCGGGGACGATGTTCGACGGTCCGAACGCGGCCTGCTCGACTTCGGCGAAATAGTTGTCCGGCCAGCGGTTGAGCTCCACCACCCCGACCTCGATCAGTGGATATTGGGCCTTTGGCCAGACCTTGGTCAGGTCGAACGGATTGTGTCGGTGCGTCTTCGCCTGGGCTTCGGTCATCACCTGGATAAACAGCGTCCAGCGTGGGAAATCGCCGGCTTCGATCGCGTTGAAGAGATCTCGGCCGTTGCTTTCACGGTCCTTGGCAATGAGGGCGTCGGCCTCGGCATCGGTCAGGTTCTGGATGCCTTGCTGCGTACGGAAATGGAATTTGACCCATGTCCGCTCATTGGCGGCACTGATCATCGAGAAGGTGTGGCTGCCAAAGCCGTGCATATGACGGAAGCTTTTCGGGATACCGCGGTCCGACATGACGATCGTGACCTGATGCAGTGCTTCCGGCAGCAATGTCCAGAAATCCCAGTTACTGTCGGCGCTGCGCAGCCCGGTGCGCGGGTCGCGCTTGATGGCGTGGTTGAGATCTGGAAAGCGCAGCGGATCGCGAAAAAAGAACACCGGCGTGTTGTTGCCGACGAGGTCCCAATTGCCCTCCTCGGTATAGAACTTTAACGCGAAGCCGCGAATGTCGCGCTCGGCGTCGGCCGCGCCGCGCTCACCGGCGACCGTCGAGAAGCGCGCAAACATCGGTGTCTGCTTGCCGATTTCGGAAAAGATCTTCGCCTTCGTGAAGCGCGTGATGTCGTGCGTAACGGTGAAGGTCCCGTAGGCGCCCCAGCCTTTTGCGTGCATCCGGCGCTCGGGGATCACCTCGCGGTCGAAATGCGCCAGCTTTTCGAGCAGCCAGAGGTCTTGTAAGAGCGCGGGGCCGCGGGGGCCGGCGGTCATGATGTTGGTGTTGTCGGCGACCGGCGCGCCGGCTTCGGTGGTGAAACGCCTGGTTTGCGACATCAAAAATCCTCCTTGGATGCACGGAGAACGTCAGGCCGATTGGTCTTTAGCCCGGCCAGGCAGAGGCGCGGATCACATTCGCCGGCTCCGTTCAGAATACCGTTGTCCCATTGGATTGCCACCGCAGACAGCTGTATACACGTCGAGCTGGTTTCGCAGTGAAAGGGCGTCTCGCCGGGCTGGGCGTGATCCGGACGATAAGCCGCGCAACCGGATTATCGGCGCGGTCGGTATGGAGTTGCGACCGACCGAAGTTCTGATTTTCGGCGATCCGCGGGCGGGCACGCCGCTGATGCAGGCTGCACAGACCGCCGGCATCGATCTCCCGCTCAAGGCGTCGGTCTGGCAGAACGAAGGCGGGGCGACGTGGCTTGCCTACAACGATCTGCACTGGCTCGCGCATCGCCACGGCGTCGATGCCGGGCTCGATCGGACCGTTCGCGCTATGGCCGATGCCCTCGCCGCGGTCGCGAAGGAGGCAACCGCAACGGAACGGTAGCGCGAGGTCGATTATCCTCCAGGTTTACCGCGAACCGCTCGATGCGAAAGGAAAGTTTATGAAGATCTTGATGGTTCTGACCTCGCACGACAAACTCGGCAACACGGGACGCAAGACCGGCTTCTGGCTCGAGGAGTTCGCCGCCCCGTACTTCAGGTTCAAGGACGCCGGCGCCGAGATCGTGCTGGCATCGCCGAAGGGTGGCCAACCGCCTCTCGATCCGAAAAGCAATGAGCCTAACTTTCAGACCGACCTTACTCATCGCTTCGAAGCCGATGCGGACGCGAAGGCTCGGCTGGCGACAACACTTCGCCTCGACGGCGTCAAGTCCGGGGACTTCGATACCGTTTTCTATCCCGGCGGTCATGGCCCGATGTGGGATCTCGCCGAAGACGAGAACTCGATCAAGCTGCTGGAATCGTTCCTGGCGGCCGGCAAGACCATCGCGTTGGTTTGCCACGCGCCAGGCGTGCTGCGCCACGTAAAGACCATGGACGGCAAGCCGCTCGTGGCCGGCAAGACCGTGACCGGCTTCACCAATGGCGAGGAGGAAGAGGTAGGATTGACGAAGGTCGTGCCGTTCCTTGTCGAGGACGAGCTGCTGAGCCTCGGTGCCACCTTTTCCAAGATCAAAAACTGGGGCGTTCACACCGTCGCCGACGGCCAGCTGATCACCGGCCAGAATCCTGCCTCGTCTGGCCCCGCTGCCAAGCTTCTGATCGATACGCTGAACAAGAGGGCGATCTAGCTTAGGAAACCGCGTTCGACTTAAGCAAATCCAGGTTGGGACAATAGAGCCACTGAGCGCTGTCCTGGTTGGCTCCGGCGCTGGGGTTCGCAGGACGACGTACAGGCGGTGAGAGCCGACGCGATCTTACAGAAAGAAAACTAGGACCGCATCGGCCCCCGGAGACAATCCCTGGGGGCCGCGGGATACTCTGATCGGTCGGTGCCTGATTTGCTCTTTACTTAACCGCCGAGAAACTGGTCGGCTGCAGGATGCTGTTTTCGACCCGGGCGACGATCGCGCCGTTCGCCTCGGTCTGAGCCCGTTTGGTGTGCCATTCGGGATCAGCCTGGAACGCGTTCCATTTCTTTTCGCGGTCGGCGAGCGATTCCCATTTGAGCAGGTAATAGAGCGCCTGGTTCGAATTCGCCGATGGCCGTGGTCCAGAAGCCGGCCTGCTCGATGCCGTGGCGCTTCCAGATCCCCAAGGTGATCGTGTCGAAGCGCTTGAGCAGGTCCGGTAGGCGGCCTGGCACGCAATGATAGACGCGCAGTTCGTAGAGCATGTCGATTCCTCGCTGTTACTTCACCGAAGAGAAGCTGGTCGGCTGCAGGATGGTGTTGGTGATCGATGCCACGATCTGACCGTTCTTCTCGGTCTCCGCGCGCCCCGATATCCAGGCCGGATCGGCCTGAAAGCCGGCGAACCGCCGAGCCCGGTCGTCGAGCGATTCCCATTGGAGCATGTAATAAAGGTCCTGGTTCGACGAGCCGATCGCCACGGTCCAGAAACCGGCCTGCTTGATTCCGTGCTTTTCCCACAGCGGCAGGGTCAAGGTGTCGAACCGCTTGATCAAGTCGGGCAGGCGGCCGGGAACGCAGTGATAGACACGTAATTCATAGATCATCTCGTCGCCTCCTGATGGTGAACGTGGAGAATGCTGTGGTCCAAGGTCGTCGGCAAGCGCGGGCTAGCCGAGCCGCGCCTCGACCCAGGCGGCCGCGTCGAGCAGGGCCTCGTCCCCGAACCGCGGGCCGACCAGCTGGATGCCGAGCGGCAGACCTTTACTGCCGGAGCCCGCCGGCAAGGTCACGCACGGCGCCCAGGCCAGGGTCCAAATCGCATTGAAACGCGCATCTCCGGTCGAGCCCAACCCCTCCGGCGCTTCGCCGGCCGCGCTCGGCGCCAGCAATACATCGAAATCCCTGAAGACGTCGTCGAGACGGGCGCGGAACGCTTCGGCGGTCTCGATCGCCCCGATGTACTCGGAAAGCGGCAATTCCCGGCCGGGCTTCAGGAGGCCGTCGCGCAGGGCTGAACTGACTTTGTCGCCATGCACCTCGTATTCGTAGGCGTAGTTGCGCGCCGCCTCGAAGGCGAAAACGCGGCGTTGATGGTCTAGAAAGTCGACGGGGACCGGAGCCGTTTCCTTGACTGTTGCACCGGCGGCGGCGAGTCGCGATGCGGTGCGTTCGATCAACACGTGGGTTTCGGGAGCGGCGCGATCCCATTCGGGGGTGCGACAAAAGCCGATGCGCGGCGCCGATGTATTGCGATCGATCCGCCGACGTGGCTGAACCTGCAGTGCCGCGCGCATCAGGGACAGATCGTCGAGGCTCCGGCAGATGATCCCAAGTGTATCGAGGTTGTGGCATTGCATCTTGATGCCGACTCGACTGAACTCGCCGAAACTCGGCTTGTACCCGATTACGCCGCAGAACGCGGCCGGTCGGATCGTCGAGCCTCCGGTCTGCGTGCCGAACCCGACCGGCACCTGAAAATCGGCCACCGCCGCCGCCGAGCCGCTCGACGAGCCGCCGGGCGTATGCGCCGGGTTCAGCGGGTGCACTGTCTCGCGCGGTTCCCGATTGGCGAATTCGGTTGTCACTGTCTTGCCGAGGATCACGCCGCCGGCTGCCCGGGTCAGCGCAACGCAGGCCGCGTCGGCAAAGGGCCGGTTGCCGCGATAGATCGGCGAGCCATGTTGGGTCGGCATGTCGAAAGTGTCGATGACGTCCTTAACCCCGATCGGCACGCCCTTCAGCAGACCGGGGCGCCCGGCGCGGTCGGCGGCGCGCGCCTGGGCCAATGCCCGCTCCGGGTCAAGCCATACCCAGGCCTTGACCTCGGCGCGGTCTTGGGCGCGGTCGAGGCAGTCGCGGACCAGCGCCTCGGCGGTCAGGCTGCCGGCCTCGAGCCGGGCCACCGCCTCGCTGGCGGTCAGCCGCTCGGTTGCGCTCATTTCGCGTCTCCCAATCGGCTTTCGACCCATAACCCGGCCTCCAGCAGCCTCGCATCATCGTGGCGCCGGCCGACCAGCTGGATGCCGACCGGCAATCCGTCCGGTCCGTTTCCGGCGGGCAAGGTCAGGCAGGGCATCGCGAATTGAGTCCACATCGCATTGAACACCGCCGAGCCAGTGTCGCTGAGGCCGCGCGGCGCCTGGCCCGGCGCGGGCAGGGTCAGGATCGCGTCGAACCCGCCGGCCCATTCGCGGGCAGCCGCCCGCGCCGTTTCGGCGGCGCGGTAGGCGCTGCGGAACTGGTCGAGTGTCAGTTTGCGGCCGAGCGCGATCTTTTCCTCCCGCAGACGCGGGCTCAGCAACGCCTCGTGGCGATACAGCTCGGGCATGTGATTGCGCAGCGCCTCGAAGCCGCCGAGCGTACGCTGGACCTCATCGGCATCCACGCACGCGCGCGGCAATGGGGTATCGATAATCTTCGCCCCGCTCGTGGCGAGACGGTCCGCGGCCACTTCGAGCCCCGTCCGCCCTTCCGGCTCGGCATCGTCCCAATGCGGGCCGCGGCACAAGCCGAGACGAGGTGCCGTCTGCGGCATTGCCGGGGGCTCATACGGAATCGCCATCATCGCCGCGCGGAACAGGGCGATGTCCTCGACCGAGCGCGCCATGATGCCGACGGTGTCGAGGGTCTCCGTGTTGATCCGCATGCCGGCCGGCGGAAATAGCCCGAAGCTCGGCTTAAACCCCACCACGCCGCAATAAGCCGCCGGACGGATCACCGAGCCGCCGGTCTGCGTACCGATCGCCAGCGGCACCATGAAATCGGCGACCGCCGCCGCCGAGCCGCTTGACGAGCCGCCCGGGGTGAAGGCCGGATCGTGCGGGTTCGAGGTCGGGCCGGGTTGGCGGTTGGCGAATTCGGTGGTCACCGTCTTGCCCAGCAATATCCCGCCTGCCGCCTTCGGCAATGCTGCGGCGCTTGCATCGCTCGGCGGCCACCACCCGGTATAGACCGGCGAGCCATAGGTCGCCGGCATGCGGGCGGCGTCGAAGATGTCCTTGAGCCCGAACGGGACGCCGCCGAGCGGCGCTTTCTTCCTCGCCTTGTCGAACGCCCGGGCCTGCTCCAGCGCCAGCTGTGCCGCGAGATAGCTCCACGCCCGAACCACCGGCTCGCGCTCGGCTATGCGTTCCAGACAGCTCGCCACCACCGCCTCGGCGGTCAGCCCGCCGCCATCGACCATCCGCACGATGTCGTTCGCCGACAGGCGATGCGGTTCGATTTTGGGCATTTGCATAATCCTCGCCGCAGCAATCGCTCATTTAGCCACAGCGAGGGGTTCTGCGAAAACCCCAACTTTGGTCGCCCGTGTGCATCCGGCAGGGCGACAATCAATTCGCCAGAATTACATCGTACTCTCCAACGGCCTTGCGATGCATTGGCTGGCAAGGGACAGGGCGTTGCAGAGAGGGGCGGCTTAACCAGGAAGGAAGGCCGCGCCGTGCGCCGCCTAGCGACGCCGGGGCCACCTGTAAATCCCCTGCAGAAACAGGTGAGGTCCCGCAAGGGAGTGACCCAGGAAAGCCTCGGCCGGCGCACCGGCTCGTCGTAAGGGCAGGGTGTCAGACCACGCGCATGTTCTTGAACTGCCAGGGGTCGTCGCGGTCGAGGTCTTCTGGGAACAGGGTCTCACGGCCGTCGAGGGGGCTCCAATCACCGTACACCCCGACGACCTCGCCGAGATAAGGAGCGGCAACGTCGAGGACTCGCGCGAAATCCATCTCCTCGGGCTCGACGATGCCCTCGCGCGGATGCTCCAGCGCCCACACGACCCCGCCCAATACTGCCGCCGTCACCTGCAGCGATGTGGCGTTGTTGTGCGGCGCCGCGCGCCTTGCCTCCTCGATCGTCAGCCGCGAGCCATACCAATAGACCCCTTTGGGCGGCCCCATCAGCAGGACCCCCAGTTCGTCGGTCCCCGCCGTGATCTCGTCCATCATCAGCCGTTTTGCGCTCTGCAGCCGCCAATTCTTGCCGGCGAATTCGTGCAGGCTGAGAACCGCGTCATCGCACGGGTGATAGGCATAGTGGCAGGTCGGACGGAACAGCGCCTCGCCGCCATCCGTGAGGGTCAGAAAGTCGGCGATCGAAATCAACTCGCCATGGGTAATCAGAAACCCATGGTAAGGCCCTTCAAGAGGCGTCCAACTGCGCACCCGGGTCCCCGCTCCCGGACGCCGCAAATAAATTGCCGCCCCGCTGCCGAAATCGTGGCGGCCGCCATCTTTCGGGAAATGCCGCTCATGCGTCCCCCAGCCGAGCTCCGCCGGCTGCGAGCCTTCGCTGACGAAGCCGTCGATCGACCAGGTGTTGACGAACTCGCCCGGCGCCTTCGGCACATTGGCGACTTGGGTGTCGCGTTCGGCGATATGGATGGCCTTGATGCCGGAGCGCTGGGCGAGACGAGCCCACTCGGGGCGTGTCCGCGGGATACCGTTGGCGAGCCCCGAATCCCGGGCGAGGTCAACCAGCGCCCGCTTGACGAAATGCGAGACCAAACCCGGATTGGCGCCATGGGTGATGACGGCTGTGGAACCCTGTGGGAAGCGGCGGCGCAGCGCCAACGCGCTCTCGCGCAGCGCGTAGTTCGAGCGGGCCGCCGGTGCCAGATTGGGGTCGGTATATCCGCCCGGCCACGGCTCGATGCATGTGTCGAGGTAGAGCGCGCCGGTCTGCTGACAAAATTCGATCAACGCCGTGCTCGAAACGTCGACCGACAGGTTGAGCAAGAAGTCGCCGGCAGCGATCCGCGGTTCGAGCAGCGCCCGGTAATTGTCGCGGGTCAGCGCGGTTTCGGTAAAGGCCACGCCATATTCGGCTGCAACTTCGGATCCACGCGGCTCGGCCGTCATAATAGTGATTTGATCCGGGCGTATATCGAGATGCCGCAGCAGCAGCGGTAAAGCGCCCTGGCCGATGCTGCCGAACCCGACGATCACGAGGCGTCCGGAGAGGACGGCGTGCTTCTTGTCGACCATTACGATCCAGCGCCAATAGGGGAGGGCCGAACCCCTACGGTCGCCGCGCGGGGATGTCAAGCAGCCGAGGGGTGCCCGCGAGGCGCCGCCGTTATTGCGCTACCCAGCCGCCATCGACGGACAGCGCGGCGCCGGTTATCGTCTTGGCTGCTTCACTGCACAAAAAAAGCGCGAGCGCACCCAGTTGCTCCGGTGTCGTGAAATCGAGCATCGGCTGCTTCTCTTTCAGCAGATCGTCGCGTGCCTCTTGCACGGGGATTGCCTCCTGGGAGGCGCGTGCTTCGATCTGCCGCTGCACCAGCGGGGTCAACACCCAGCCTGGGCAGATTGCGTTGCAAGTGATGCCGTCATTTGCGGTCTCGATCGCCACCACCTTGGTGAAACCGACGATCCCGTGCTTAGCCGTGACATAAGCCGCTTTCTCGCCGCTCGCTACAAGACCATGGGCCGAAGCGATGTTGATCACCCGGCCCCACTTCCGGCTGAGCATGTGAGGCAGAGCCGCCTTGGTCGCGTGAAACGCCGCGCTCATATTGATCGCGATCACCGCGTCCCACCGGTCCTCAGGAAAGTCCACGACCTTGGCGACATGCTGAATGCCCGCGTTGTTGACGAGAATATCGACGCTGCCGAAATGC
This sequence comes from uncultured Alphaproteobacteria bacterium, assembly GCA_963821795.1. Classification (GTDB taxonomy): domain Bacteria; phylum Pseudomonadota; class Alphaproteobacteria; order ATCC43930; family CGMCC-115725; genus AP-15. Next base: position 694,111 of record CAWGFH010000013.1, on the reverse strand, counting down.
CGGGCGGTATCGGCAACCAGTTCGCGGATTTGCACCGGCTTGGACATGTCGGCCGGCGAATAGGCGGCGCCGACGCCAAATCTCTCCGCCATCCTGGACCGCAGCTTTTCGATTTCGCCAGGGTCGCCAAAACCGTTCAGCATCAGATCGCAGCCCTCCGCCGCGAGCGCCGTGGCGATGCCGAGACCGATGCCGCTGGTCGACCCGGTGACAATCGCAGTTTTACCTTTGAGCATTAGTCTCCTCCTGATATCGCCTGCTGCGGCGATGCCGGTGCTGCTTTGGTCGTATCACACAGCAGCCTCGCAGTGGGTGCGCGGCGAATTGCTCCGGAGCGACGCCGCAACCACGATGACGTTTCGCAAGAGCTGCGCCATATGACGCAGCGAACGCCTGGCGAGCAATAACGCCTCCAGGATTCCTGTTACGAGGAGGTTTTCCAACAATATGTCAGTGGGCGAAGGTCGATTTATGCCGGATGACCGCGGAGCGGCCCGCATTCTTGCTGCCGCGAATGCCGAGCGGTCCTCGATCCGTGTGGTGACCTACAACATCCATGCTTGTGTCGGAGTCGACCGCCGCTATGACCCCGGGCGCATCGCGGCAGTCCTGCAAGAGGTGGATGCCGACATTGCCTGTCTGCAAGAGGTCGATGTCAGGCGCGGAGCCAAGCTGCAGGGCGATCAGGCTGCTTATCTCGCTGAGGCGACCGGCTGTCAGGTTATCCTGGGCGCCGGTCCGCGGGGCCATCGCGGACGCTTCGCCAATGCGATCCTGACCCGCTTCCCGGTAGCCGCGGCCCGCGCCATCGACCTAGCCGTGTCGGATTATGAACCGCGCGCGGCGCTCGACGCCGAACTGATCATCGACAGCCGGACGCTGCGGGTGCTCGCCACCCATTTCGGCCTGCACGCCGGCGAGCGGCGTCTGCAAGCCAGCCGCCTAATCGCTGCGTTGGACGAACCGCCCACCTCGGGCCATCGGGCTGAACGCGCCGTGCTCCTGGTCGGCGACCTCAACGAATGGCGCGGGCGCAGCGGCGGCATCCGCGCCCTCGACCGGTGCCTCGGGCCCAGCGCTGTGCGCCCCACATTCCCGTCATGGATGCCGGTGCTGCCGCTCGACCGCATCTATGCCGACGGGCCTGCGGTGCTGCGCAATGTTCACGTTTATCGTTCACCGCTGGCCCGCCTCGCTTCCGATCACCTGCCGCTGGTCGGAAGCTTGTGGTGGACCGAAGGCCGTACGCGGCGGGATCGCCCGGCGCGAATTTTGCGGTGGCGAGCGAGGGCGGGCGCGGACGACTGACGCACAGAACCGAATGGGCGATTGGCCTGCCTGGCATCGATAACGTTGCACCGGTCGGACCCCCGCGTTAATCAGAGAGTCATGCCGCCAAAGCGAAACCCGCTCAATCTGAACCCGCTGCAACTGCGCACGCTGACCCTGCTCCAGGAGTTGGCGCAACTCCCCGACTATTCGCGGCCGGGCGAGGATCCGGGCAGCGTCGTTCTGACCCGCCTGCCATTCCCGCACGGCGACCACTTTCACCTCGGCGAGGTGGTCGTCGCCTCCCGCGATGCCACCGGCCTGCGCAACCCTGCGGTCTGGGCAGCGCTTGAGCGCAAGGGTCTGATCCGCTCCTCGCCGCCGACCGCAATCATCACACCGTTGGGTCTCGGCTACGAAACCGGTTTGCGCGATAGTGTCCTGCACAATGCGGAGCATTAAGCCGGGTGCGGGTCACCAAGCGAAGCGGACGGCGACTCCGATCGGGTGATAGCCTCCCGCGCTAAGGACTGCCTCGATGCGTGCGAAGTCTGCCATCCGCGCGCCGGCCATTCCGAATTCTTCGGCATGGATGCCGCCGGCGATCAGCAGGCTGTCGAGACCGGCGCCCGCTGCTCCGGCGATGTCGGTGCGTAGGCTATCGCCCACGGCGAGGATGCGCGAGCTATTGCCGATGCCGAGAAGGGCAAGGCAGCTGTCGTAGACCGAACGATACGGCTTGCCGTGCCACCGCACCTGACCGCCCCGCTGCTCGTACCATTGCGCCAGCGCGCCGGCGCACAAGGCCAGCCGCTCCCCATGCATGACGACAAGGTCGGGATTGGCGCACACCATCGGCAAACCCCGCGCCAGCGCCCGGCCCAGCAGCTCTGCGTAGTCCTCAATCGTGTCGTCCCAGCCGGCGGGGCCAGTGTTGAGGATGAATTCCGCAGCCTCGGCGGTATCGACGTAGTCGAGCCCGAGCCCTTCGCGGATTTCCAGGTCGCGGTCCGAGCAAATATGCAGGCAGCGCCGCCCGAGCGCCGCATAAAACGGGTCGTTACGGCGATGCAGATGCTGCCAGGCCTCTTCGCCCGACGACATCACATGGTGGTAGGTTCCAACAGGCACTCCGATCTGGCTGATGCGGCGGACCACATCGTCCGCCCGGCGCGGCGCATTCGACAACAGCGCGATTCGCTTGCCCGCGGCGATCAGCCTGCGAAGACAATCGACGGCGCCGGGCATCGGCGCAACGCCGTCATGGATCACGCCCCACAGATCAAGGATGAAACCGTCGTAGCGCGCCGCCAGTGAGGCGATGCCGGGAATAGAGGCAACTGTCATTAAGCGGCAACCTCGATGATGGTATGGCTCAGGCGGAACCGGCAGCCAAGTAAGCGGCTCGGTCCGCGAGAGGGCCGGTTATAGCACCGCCGACGCGAGACTGACGTTCGGTGCGATAATTACAAAGCGGCGATAATCTTCACCAAATGTTGCCAAATCGATCGGAACATGCCCGCGATCAATTCGTTCAGTCGACAGGAAGCAGGCGTTTCCCGGCAAAGGAAGGATCATGAAGGCGGATCTCTATGTTGGCCCGTTGATCGAGCGCGGCGGGGAATTCAGCTATGATTCGTTCTCGTCGGCCGAGGGATTAAGGAGTTCCTTTCGCTATCGCCGGGTCGAGCAAGCCCGATACGACCGACGGGCGATGATAGCGGAAGCTGGGTTAGGCCCGAATCCCGGCGTACACGTCTGCGAAACCCTCGCCGAATTCATCCAATTGGTGGAATCAGCCAGTAGCGACGAGGATCATCCTCAGGGCGAGTAGTCCTCATTACGGCTGCCGAGGGCCGGTGCTCAAAATCCGATCCATGACCGTGAGCAATAGGGCTGAGACAACGAAGGTAAGGTGAATGATCGTTAGCCAGAGCAGTTTGTCATTGGGTATCTGATCGATATTCATATAGGCTCTCAGCAGTTGAATAGCAGAAATAGCCACGATGTAGGCAGCAACCTTTAGCTTTAGAGTGCCGGCGTCTAGCTTGCCAAGCCACGAGATGGCCTTCTCGGCCTCATCCACGTCGAGCCGCGAGACGAAATTCTCGTATCCGCTCAACATGACCATGACGATCAACCCGGCGACAAGCGCCACATCAATCAGGTTAAGCGCGCCAACGATGACCTCTGCCCCGCTGACCGTGGGTGCCTCCCAGGCCAAATGGGCAAGCTCACGAGCAAACCGTATCGCGAAAATGATCAGCAAACCCGCCAGCCCAAGGTAGATCGGTGCGAGCAGCCAGCGGCTGGCAACCAGTGTCCGTTCGATCAGCTGATCGATTCTCATATTCGCCTTTCAGCGGAAAGAAAGCGACGCAATCTAGCGGTGTCAGCCGACCACCTCACCCGCCGGGGTTGCCGCTTGAGGTAGCACCGAATCGTGCGCCGAACCAACCGCCGCATCGATCGAAGCAAATCCGTCCCGGAGGAGCAATTCCGTAAGGCCCGTCTTGATCCTGGTGACCACGCCGGGTCCGTCGAAGACCAAGGCGGTGTAGAGCTGAACCAGGCTCGCTCCGGCGCGGATTTTCGCATAGGCGTCGTCGGCGCTTGCCACACCGCCGACCCCGACGATCGGCAATCGCCCTTGCGTCAGGCGATACATGTCGGCAAGCAACGCGGTCGAAGCGGCGAATAGCGGACGGCCGCTGAGGCCGCCGGCCTCACCGCGATGCCGGCTGCGCAGACCTGCCGGGCGCTCGACGGTCGTGTTCGAGACGATCAATCCATCAATGCCGGCATCAAGCGCGACCTCGGCGATGTCGCGGCGCTCCGCGGACGTCAGGTCGGGCGCGATCTTGAGCAGCAGCGGTGTTGGGCAAGCGGTCTTTGCACGCGCCTCGACCATGCGGTGCAGCAGCGCAACGAGTGCCGCACGTCCTTGAAGCTCCCGCAACCCGGGCGTGTTCGGCGACGAGATGTTGACGACCAGGTAATCCACCAGCCGCGCAGCTCGCCGGACGCCTTCTTCGTAGTCGGCTGCGGCATCCGCGCTGTCGCGATTCTTCCCGAGGTTAAGGCCGACGATGCCGGTGCGAGCGCGCCGCGACAATCGGTCGACAACCCGGTCTAGCCCGCCACTGTTGAATCCCATGCGATTGATGACTGCCCGATCCTTGTCCAGCCGAAATAAGCGCGGTTTGGGATTGCCGCGCTGGGGGCGAGGTGTGACGGTGCCGACCTCGACAAAACCGAAGCCAAGCTGCAGCATCCTCTGCGGTACACGGGCATCCTTGTCATAACCGGCAGCGAGCCCGATTGGGCTCGCGAAATCGAGGCCCCACAACCTTTGCGCCAGAATCGGAGGATCAGGCCGGGCCACCGCCAGACCGACGAGCAGCCGCCCCAATCCCGCCTTGAAAGCACGGATGCTCAGCTGGTGCGCCGCCTCCGGCGGCAGCCGGCGCCATAATGGGCGGATCAACGGATATATGTCTTGCATCGACGCGGTACTCGCCTTTTGAAAAGATGATAGCCCTGCGCCGGCAGCACCGCACTTGTGCTAGATCTGGCAGCCATGTCCGAGGGCGATCCCCACTACCCTGCTGGCGTGCGGCGGGTGCTGGTGCCGCAGGCGCCGGTTCTCGTAGCCGGTTTTCGCGAGGTGCTGTGGCTGAGTCCGGATGGGGAAATCGAAGCCCTATCGCAGGCCGAAGCACGCGGTCGGGTCGAAATCGAGCCGCCCATTCTATGCCACGCGAACGCTACCGCACGGCGGCTGGACGCGCCGGGATTCGCAGCACTCGATATACTGGAGCTGTTTGCTTTCGTCTATCCAGCGCGGTTTTGCGTCCCGACGCCACGAGGCCTCGCCGAAGCGCTCAGGCTGCCGCCGCCGCATTACCCAGCCGAAGCTTGCGTCACCCTCTCAACCGCGGCGCGGTGGTTGATTGAAGCGCTGGGGCAGGAAACGGATGCAGAATGCCGTGCCGTCGCCGAAGCGATGGATCGCGGCGGGTGGCTGTGGGCGCCGGCCGTGCTGGCGGCTCTGCCACCTCCCGATCATGGTGCGCAGCGCCGGGCCGCTGGACTTCGGGTTTGGACGCGGCTCGCCGAGTGGGCTGAGAGCCCGCCTGGGCCCGCCCCTGGCAACGAGCCGGTGCTGCCAGAGGAAGCGCGCGCCAGGCTAGCCCAACTGGCCGGCGCCGGCTCCGAGCCGCGCCCGCAACAGGCCGATTATGCCGCTGCCGTCTCCGCCGCATTCGCACCGCGCAACGTGCCCGACCAGCCGCACGCCGTCCTTGCCGAAGCGGGAACCGGCGTCGGCAAGACCCTCGGCTATATCGCACCAGCCAGCCTGTGGGCCGAGAAAAATCGTGGATCGGTGTGGATTTCGACGTTCACCCGCAACTTACAGACGCAGATTGCCGGCGAACTCGACCGACTCTATCCAGATCCCGAACAGAAGCGACGCCGGGTCGTCGTTCGCAAGGGGCGAGAAAATTTCCTGTGTCTGCTGAACTACGAGGAAGCTGCTGCTACCGCAGTCACGCGGCCAGGCCGGGCAGCAGCCCAGCTGGGCCTGGTCGCCCGCTGGATCATCGCAAGCGAAGCCGGTGATCTCGTTGGCGGAGACTTTCCGGGATGGCTGGTCGAGCTGATCGGCCGCGCGCGGGTCGGTGCGCTCGCCGACCGGCGCGGCGAATGTGTGCATTCCGCCTGCCCGCATTTTCGGCGCTGCTTTGTCGAGAAAAACATCCGCAAAGCCCGTGGCGCGCGCATCGTCGTTGCCAATCACGCGCTGGTCATGACCCAGGCGGCCCTTGGTGGCCTCGACGATACGACGGTGCCGACCCGTTACGTCTTCGACGAAGGACATCATCTGCTCGAGGCTGCGGACAATGCGTTTTCGGTCCGCCTGTCGGGGCGCGAAGGGCGAGAGCTGCGCCGCTGGATCATAGGCGCCGAAGGGGCGGGTGGTTCGCGCGCGCGGGGGCTCCGGCGGCGCATCGGCGACTTGATCGAAGGCGACGACGATGGTACCCGCGCGTTGATCGAGGTCCTCGCCGCCTCTCGAATCCTGCCCGCCGACGGCTGGCCGCAGAGGGTCGCCGAATCGCGCGGTCTGCAGGGCTTCGAAGGCTTCCTGGCGCTGGTTCGACAACAGGTGCTGGCGCGAGCGGCGTTGGCCGATGCCGGCTACGGCCTCCAGGCCGAAGCGCGGCCGCCGGTAGACGGTCTCGTCGACCTCGCGGTCCCGTTAGCGCAAGCGCTCGAACGCCTCGGCGCTGCTCTCGGTCGGCTATCCGCGGTCTTGCGCAAGCGGCTGGAAGACCCGGAGAATCCACCCGAGACGAGTCTGCGTCAGCGGCTCGACGCGACGATCCGCGGTCTCGATCGGCGCGCCGATCAGCAGCTCACCGCCTGGGCCAAGCTGTTGCGCGAACTTGCCGAACCGCCCCGGCCCGAGACCGTCGAATGGCTCGCGCTCGACCGGCTCGACGGCTTTGAAACCGATGTCGCGGTGACCCGCAGCTGGGTCGATCCGGGTATTCCGTTCGCCGAAATAGTCGCCCGATCGGCGCACGGCCTGGTTGTAACTTCGGCGACCCTGACCGATGGCGATCCCGACCCAAACCTCGCCTGGCGGGGCGCTGAGGCCGCGACTGGTCTGCGCCATCTCCCGGCGAGCCCTGCCGCTGCACGCATCGCCTCGCCGTTCGATTACCCGGAGCAGACCCGCATTCTTGTTGTCACCGATATCCCGCGGGATGATATCGGCCAGGTTGCGGCGGCTTACGCCTCACTGTTCGTTGCGTCACGGGGCGGCGCCCTTGGCTTGTTTACCGCCGTCGCGCGGCTGCGTGCCGTACATCATCGCATTGCTCCGGTATTGGAAGCGCGAGGCTTGCTGTTGCTTGCCCAACATGTCGAGGCCATGTCGGCCGCCACGCTGGTCGACATCTTTCGCGCTGAAGAGGATTCCTGCCTGCTGGGTACTGACGCGATCCGCGACGGCGTAGATGTTCCCGGGCGCTCGCTGCGCCTTCTGGTGTTCGATCGCGTTCCTTGGCCGCGCCCGGACATCCTGCACCGTGCACGCAAACCTGTGTTTGGCGGCGCTCAATACTCCGACCGGATCGCGCGGCTGCGCCTCCGCCAGGCCTATGGCCGGCTTATTCGCCGGGCGGACGATCGCGGGGTGTTCGTCATCCTTGACCGCAATCTGCCCTCTCGGCTGCTCTCGGCCTTTCCCGAAGGTGTCGATGTGGCGCGGGTGCCGCTAATCGAGGCGGCTGCGGCGACAGCCCGATTTCTCGGTACTACGGATACGCCTTGACAGCTGTAGACGGCATTGGTCTGTCAGAACGCGAAATCTTGAGGGGACCCACAATGCTCGACCACCACCGCGCGCTGATCTACACAATGGTCATTGTATCGGCGGCCGATCGCGACATGCCCGATTCCGAGTTGCACGTCTTTGCCGAGACCATTGGTCATCTGCCGATCTTCCGCGATTTCGATCGCAGCGAGCTGCCCGGCATCTTTAATGATTGCACCGAACTGATCAGCGGCGAAGACGGGCTCGAGGAGACATTGAAGGCGATCAAGGCCGGATTGCCACCGAAGCTGCGCGAAACTGCCTATGCGATCGCCTGTGATCTGGTTGCCACCGACGGCGCGGCAAGCCAGGAAGAACTTCGCATCCTCGAATTATTGCGTCACCGGCTCGACGTCGAGCGGCTTACCGCCGCCGCCATCGAGCGCGGCGCGAGGGCACGCTTTCAGACGATGTAGCCAAGTTTTGCTTGGGACAGCTGCCGATGCTTCGGCGTCAGCCCGACGAAGCATCGATCACGGTCGACGTTGACATCGCCTGTTTGATCGCCGTTCTCACCTCGGGCGGCTGGGCCGACAGCGCGTCGCACAGCCGGCGCAACTGGCGGCGCAGACCATAGACCTGGTCTAGCAGCCCGAGCACCAGCGGCACCGCCTCATCGTCGATCGCGAACTCGTTCCGGATCTCAAGGATCAGCTCGACTCGTGCAACGTCGACTTCGTGAAACAGCCAAGTTTGATTAGAGCGTTCGGGCAGCACCCAGCGGTTTTCGACCCAGCGGGTCAGCTCCAGCCGGTCAATCCCGGCAAGGCGATCAAGCAATTCCTCGAATGCGATCATGTAGAGCGCGTCCCCTGTCGCGGGTCGAATGGATGGCGCGGCGCCCAATCTTCGAGGAACTTCGCCAGTTCGGCATCGTTGCTGTGACCGATTACCACCCTCAAGGTTACATACTGATCTCCGGCCGCCCCCGGGCGCTGGATTCCCTTGCCACGCAAGCGCAGCTGGGTCCCGGTATCCGAGCCTTTGGGGATGGTCATCGTTACCGGACCGGTGACCGTCGGCACTTCCACCCTGGCCCCCAAAACTGCGTCGGCGAGGCTGATCGGCAGTTCGATACGGATCGCGTCACCGTCGCGCTGGAACAACGGATGGGGCGCCACATGCACTTCGATCAGAGCGTCACCCGAAGGACCGCCGCCAAAGCCGGGTCCGCCCTTACCTCTAAGCCTGAGCACCTGGCCGTCTTCGAGCCCGGCCGGGATCGTCACGTCGAGCCATTCATCCGGGCTGAGCGCCAGGCGTTTCTTGGCCCCGTTCGCGGCCTCGACGAAATCGACGGTCAAGGTGAAATGCCGATCCCCGCCACGCGCCCTGAAGCCCTCACCCCCCCGCCGACGCCGAGTTCTCTCGCCCGATCCGAAAGCGGCAAACAGATCTTCCAGGTCTCCCAGATCCATCTCGCCCTCGGGCTGGTATTTCCCGCCGCTAGGACCTTCCGCGTAATTGCGGTAGGAATAGCGCGGTCGTTCGGCGCCGCTCTCGTCGATTTCGCCACGGTCATAGCGCGCCCGCTTTTCCGGGTCCGAGAGTAAGTCGTAGGCGGCCGTAACCGATTTGAAGCGCGCCTCTGCTTCGGGTTTTCCCGGGTTCAGATCCGGATGCAATTGCTTGGCGAGCTTTCGATAGATCTTGCGTATCTCGTCAGCGCTCGCTTCGGGCTTGACGCCGAGGACCTGATAGGGGGTTTGCGTTGCCATCCTCGGTCAGCGTCCGCCAAGGCGTTGGCGTTCCGCGGTCGCTCCCTCTATGCGGACCGAGACATTGCGTTCTACGCCACCGCGGTCGACAGTCAACGCCATCTCGTCGCCGATTGGGGCTAGGCCGACGCGGTTGCGTAATTCGGCCGCGTTATGGATCGGCACGCCGTTGACGGCAACGATCAAATCGCTGCTGTGCAGCCCCGCGCGCTGAGCCGGCGAGTCGGGAACGACCCGAGCGATCAGCGCGCCTTCCGTGCGCGTGGTGCCGAGCGCTCGGGCAAGATCGGGTGTCAGGTCCTGAATAGCGACCCCGATCCGCCCGCGCTTGACCGCGCCGTTGCGGATCAACTGGTCCATCACATCGCGCGCCATATTGATCGGCACGGCAAAGCCGATGCCGACATTGCCGCCGCCCGGTGCCAGGATCGCGGTGTTGATGCCGATCAGCCGACCCTGCAGATCGACCAGCGCGCCGCCGGAATTGCCAGGGTTGATCGACGCGTCCGTCTGGATGAAATCCTCATACCCTTCGATCCCGAGCCCGCTGCGGCCGAGTGCGCTGACGATCCCAGAGGTTACGGTTTGCCCGAGCCCGAACGGGTTGCCAACGGCCAGCACGAAATCCCCGACCTGCAGGCGGCTCGAATCGCCCATCGGCACCGCCGTCAGATGGTCGGCCGGAATCCGCAAGACGGCAATGTCGGTGGCGGGATCGCGGCCGATCAGCTTCGCCTTAAAGCGGCGATTGTCTTTGGTCGTGACTTCTATATTGGTCGCGTTCTCGACCACATGGCTGTTGGTCAATACGTAACCCTGCGCGGCATCGACAATGACACCGGACCCGACTGCTTCGGTCTCTCGCTCGATCGGCTGATCTCCGAGATTGAAGAACTGCCGGAACAGCGGGTCCTGAGCCAATGGGTTGTTTTCGCGAACTTCACCACGTACCGCGATGCCGGCGACGCCTGGGGTGATTCGGCTCACGACGCCCGCAACGCTCGTCATCGTGGCGCCGCCCGCTTCGGGTATCGGGGCGCCGGCCACCCCGGGCTGGGGGACAGCCGCCATCAGAGGGATCCCGCTCGACAGAATGAGCGCCGTCAATAGCCGCTTCATGGTGACAGCCTTGCAGGTCAAGCGCTCACTCGCGCCGGCGGAACGCCGCACCGACCGTTCCGGTTTTCGGATCTATGTATCTAACCGTTCGCACGAATTGCTTCAAGGCACCGACCAGACCCGAAGATAAAGAGGACTTGCGTCCCGCGGGCCCGAGGGAACACCCGTCGCCGGTGGCCATACCTGACGCATGGCGGTCGCTTGCGCTCAAGCGCTCGAAATCTCTTAGGGCTTCGAACGCTTCGGCAAGCGGAGCCCGAGCAAGGCAGCGGCCGCGTCGGGCGGCAGTTTCGAATATCCGGGCGGTACTTTGAACAAAGCCGGGTCTTGCGCGCCGATCGCGATGTGGCTCAACTCCCAATGAACACTCGAAATCTTGCCCTTTTTGCTGGTAAGGCTACCGTCGCAGCGCATCGGGATCCCATCTCGGCTCAGCCACAGCGATCCCGACAAATGGCCCTCCGGAATGTCCTTGTTCACCGCGTATTTTGTGGTCGCGATGCCGTTGACCGTCTCTTCGCCAACCGGCGTCCCCAGCAGATCGGGCTGACTGAAGACCGACAGCGCCCGAGGCAGATCGAACTCGACGGCCGTGTGCAGCTGCGGCAGCAGGATATCGCCAATCGTGCTGTTTGCGCGCAGGATGAAGACGGGCTTAACCGACGGCAGCTCCTGTTCGTGCCGCTGCTCGCCCGGCATGTTCCACATCCGGCCGATGTAGCTGTGCCCGTTGAAAACCAATACCCGGTCTGCGCTGAACCCGATCTGAGGGTCGCCCAAGGTCGACGCCCGCCCTGCTGCGCCGATCGACAGTTGCGTGGCGAAAGCAATCAGAACGAGGAAAATCGCGCGCATATCGGTTCTTAGCACCGCCGACAGTGTCTCATGATCGGCGAATGCGGCGGTTTCGCGACGCTGGACATAGGGCATACAAATCTTATCCTGGGCCGGGTAAAATTGCGATGTCGAGGCGGATAGCGGCAATGACAAAAAACGATAGCGCGCGGCATCTCGCGGGCCGGGTCCAGAGCTCGCGATGAGCGATACCGACGGTTCGATCACTGTCCGCGTCCACGCGGCGATCGCGGAAATTCCGGCGGCGGCTTGGGACGCTTGCGCTGGCGACGTCAATCCGAGCGTCTCCTACGCATTCCTGAGCGCCCTCGAAGACAGCGCCTCGACCACGGCGCGCACCGGATGGACCCCGCAGCATCTCTCGCTTGCCGCCGCCGACGGCACGATCGTCGGGGTCGTGCCGCTGTATTCCAAGACCCATTCCTATGGCGAGTACGTATTCGACTACGGCTGGGCCGATGCCTACGAACGGGCCGGCGGCCGCTATTACCCAAAGCTGATTTCTGCCGTGCCGTTCACGCCGGTGCCGGGACCGCGGTTGCTTCTGCATCCGGAAGCGCCGGCGGAGACGCGCGATCATCTGATCGCTGCGATGGTCGAGTTGTGTAATCGCTGCCGCATCTCTTCAGTACACGTGACTTTCCCGCAGCATGGCGACGCCGAGGCGTTGACCGAGGCCGGTTTCCTCCAGCGTATCGGCCAGCAATTCCACTGGACCAATGACGGTTATCGCGATTTCGAGGATTACCTCGCCGCCCTTAATTCGCGCAAACGCAAGGCCGTCAAGAAAGAACGCCGCGAGGCGCTCGACGATGGCCTGGAAATCGAGGTGCTGACCGGAAACGATCTGAACAGCCGTCATTGGGACGCGTTTTACAAGTTTTACCTCGCGACCTCCGATCGCAAGTGGGGCCAAGCCTATCTCAATCGCAAATTCTTCGCGCTGATCGGCGAGCGGATGCCCGAAAAGGTGGTCCTGGTAATGGCCCAAAAGGACGGGAAATATGTCGCTGGCGCGTTGAATCTATTGGGTAAGGAGACGATCTACGGCCGCAATTGGGGCAGTTACGGCGATTACAAGTTTCTGCACTTCGAGTGTTGCTATTACCGCGCCATCGAATTCGCCATCGCGCGCGGGCTGAAACAGGTCGAGGCCGGCGCGCAGGGCCCGCACAAGCTACAACGCGGCTATCTCCCGGTACCGACCTACAGCGCCCACTGGATCCCGGACCCGAGCTTTCGCCGCGCCGTCGCACAATTCCTGGCGCGCGAGCGTGACATGGTCGAGCGCAAGATCGAACATTTGGCCGAGGAATATTCCCCGTTCCGGCAAGGGAATTGAGAGGGAACGAAATTCCGCTTGAGGGGCATGGAAGGGCTGCCCCTACGCCCTTTCCTTTATTCGACCAGGGCCGGCTCCTTGGGCTCGGCTGAAGACAGAGGACCTTCCTCGAACGAGAAGGCGAGCGAGTCGTCTTCGGGCTTCCTGGTGACGCGCACAATACCGCCTTTTGCCAGCCTCCCGAACAACAGCTCCTCGGCAAGATGCTTCTTGATCTGCTCCTGGATTACGCGAGCCAGCGGGCGGGCACCGAACAACGGATCGTAGCCTTTTTCCGCGAGCCAGGCGCGTGCCTCTGCGTCGAGCTCAATCGTGACGTTGCGGTCGGCTAGTTGTTCCTCCAACTGCAGCACGAATTTGTCGACAACCCGCCCAATCGTCTCGGGCGAGAGCGGTGCGAACGATATCGTCGCGTCGAGCCGGTTGCGGAATTCGGGCGTGAACATGCGGTTGATTGCTTCGTGGTCATCGCCGGTGCGGATGCCGCTGCCGAAGCCAATCGCAGGCTTGGCAAGATCCGAGGCTCCGGCATTCGTCGTCATGATCAGGATGACATTGCGGAAATCGACATTCTTGCCGTTGTGATCGGTCAACTTCCCGTAATCCATCACCTGCAGCAGGATGTTGAACAGGTCGGGATGCGCCTTTTCGATCTCATCGAGCAGCAGCACGCTGTGCGGATGTTGGTCGATCGCATCGGTCAGCAGGCCGCCTTGATCGAAGCCGACATAACCTGGCGGCGCCCCGATCAGCCGCGAGACGGTATGCCGCTCCATGTATTCCGACATGTCGAACCGGGTGATTTCAATTCCGAGGGTGCGCGCGAGCTGGCGTGCAACCTCCGTCTTGCCGACACCGGTCGGGCCAGAAAACAAATAGCTGCCGATCGGTTTTTCGGCGTCGCGCAACCCGGCGCGCGCGAGCTTGATTGCCGAGGCCAACGCCTCGATCGCGCTGTCCTGGCCAAACACCATGGTCTTCAAATCGCGATCAAGGTTACGCAATACCTCACGGTCGTCGCGCGACACGCTCTTGGGCGGTATCCGAGCCATCGTCGCGATAACCGCCTCGACCTCCCGTGCCGTAATGGTTTTGCGCCGACGATTTTCGGGGACCAGCATCTGTGCGGCGCCGGTTTCATCGATCACATCGATCGCCTTGTCGGGCAATTTGCGGTCGCCAATGTAGCGATGCGACAGCTCCACGGCCGCCCGAATAGCATCGGCTGTGTAGCGGACCTTGTGATGTCTCTCGTAATACGGTTTGAGACCGCGCAGGATCTTGACCGAATCCTCGACCGTCGGTTCGTTTACGTCGATCTTCTGAAAGCGGCGGACCAGCGCACGATCCTTCTCGAAATAGTTGCGATATTCCTTGTAAGTCGTCGAACCGATACAGCGAATGGCGCCGCCGGCCAATGCCGGCTTCAGCAGATTCGAGGCGTCCATCGCTCCGCCACTCGTCGCCCCAGCACCGATGACGGTGTGAATTTCGTCAATAAACAGAATGGCGCCCGGCTGCGCCTCGAGTTCGGACAGCACCGCCTTTAGGCGCTCTTCGAAGTCGCCGCGATAGCGGGTGCCGGCGAGCAGTGCGCCCATGTCGAGCGCATAGATCGTCGCATTGACTAGCACCTCGGGGACCTCACGCTGCACGATACGGCGCGCCAGGCCCTCGGCGATCGCCGTTTTTCCGACGCCGGGATCGCCAACGTAGAGCGGGTTGTTTTTCGACCGGCGACAAAGAATCTGGATCGTCCGCTCGACTTCAGCCTCGCGCCCGATCAGCGGATCGATCCGGCCGCCTTTGGCCTTCTTGTTCAAATTGACACAATAGGCATCGAGTGCGTCGTGGCTGCGCTTCTGCGACTTTTCGCCACGTTCATCTTCGTCGGATCCCTGGACGCGTCGCGTTTCGGAGCGGCCAGGAGCCTTGGCGATGCCATGCGAGATGTAATTGACGGCGTCGAACCGGGTCATATCCTGCTCTTGCAGGAAGTAGACAGCGTGGCTCTCGCGTTCGGCGAACATCGCAACGAGCACGTTTGCGCCAGTGACTTCTTCGCGGCCCGAAGATTGGACATGGATGGCAGCACGCTGCAGCACGCGCTGAAAGCTGGCTGTTGGCTTGGCGTCGTCCTTGTGCGCGGCGACGAGATTGCCGAGCTCGTTGTCGACATAGGTCAATACCTCGCGACGGAGCCGCTCGAGATCAACGCTGCACGCGCGCAGCACGGCAGTCGCATCCTGATCCTCGGTCAGTGCCAGCAACAAATGTTCGAGCGTGGCATATTCGTGCCGGCGATCGTTGGCATGCGCTAGGGCCCGATGCAGCGATTTTTCGAGATTGCGTGATAGCACTCCCGGCCTTCCTTCCTTGCCTAATCCTTTTCCAGCGTACACTGCAGCGGATGCTGGTGCTGCCGGGCGAAATCCATGACCTGCGTCACCTTGGTCTCTGCCACCTCGTAGGTGTAGATTCCGCACACCCCGACCCCGCGCCGATGCACGTGCAGCATGATGCGCGTCGCTTCCTGCCGGCTTTTGGCAAAGAATCGCTCCAGGATATGCACGACGAACTCCATCGGCGTGTAATCGTCGTTCAGCATCAGCACCTTGTACATCGAGGGCTTCTTCGTCTTCGGCTTGGCCTTGACGACGACGCCAGTACCCGGTCCTTCCTCGCCGCGTTTTCCGTTGTCGCTCATCCGGACCCGGACCGATCGCTTCGCTCGCTGCCTCATGATATTGGCTTTCCGGGAGCGCGGAAAAGACTTTTCGGCGGCCGGGGCCCATGCGTGAATGAGCGCTCGGACATCGCCACCTACTCCGCCCGGTAGGGCCGGCGCAGCAGCAGGCCGGTCATGGCGTCGATCGACACTCCCCGATGCAGCACTGCGTCCACCGCCTCGCTGATCGGCATTTCAACACCGTGTTTTGCCGCCAGTCCGGCAATGGCGGCTGCGGTCGCGACGCCTTCGACGACAGACCGGCTTCCGCCGAGAACCGCATCGAGGCTCTCCCCTCGGCCGAGGGCCAGCCCCAGGGAGTGATTGCGCGACTGCTTGGTGCTGCAGGTCAAAACGAGGTCGCCTAGGCCGGAGAGGCCGCGAAACGTCTCCACATTCGCCCCTTGGGAGAGCCCAAGCCGCACCATCTCAGCGAGACCACGGGTGATCAGCGCGGCGCGGGCGTTGTCACCGAGACCGCGTCCGACGACAATGCCGCAGGCAATGGCGAGAACGTTCTTCACAGCTCCGCCAATCTCGGCGCCGATCGGGTCCGAGGATAGATAAGGGCGAAAGCAGCTGCTGCCGAGCGCCGCGATAAAGCCTCGGGCCAGCCCCGCATCGGCGCTGGCGATGGTCACTGCGGTCGGCAATCCGCGGGCGACTTCGACGGCGAAGCTCGGCCCTGACAAGACCGCAAAGGGCGAAGCCGGCAGGATCTCCGTCCCGATTTGCGACATCAGGGCAAGTGATCCCGCCTCGATCCCTTTGGCGCAATGCAGCAGTGGCAATCCCCAGGGCAGAGATTTGCGCAGCGCGTTCAACACGCCACGCAAGAACTGAGCAGGGACGGCAAGCAATGCGGCATCGGCACCGGCTACGGCCGCTTCCATGTCGCCGGTAGCGCCGATCGCCGGGTCGAGGACGATATCCGGCAAATAGAACGGGTTTTGATGCGTGTCAGTGACGGCAGCGGCGATTTGAGGATCGCGCGCCCAAATCACCGGGTTCGAGCCGGCGCGCCGCGCGGCGGTGGCCAGCGCCGTTCCCCAGGATCCGGCGCCGATCACCGCGAGTTTCCTCACAGCCTCGATCCTCGGGGAATCACGCTTTGACCCCCGCTCCCGGCCGTGGCGGGGCTAGAGGATCAAGCGGCCAGCGCGGTCGCGGCGCCGCATCGAGACCGTCGACGAGGCCGAGACGAAGCCGCTCCAGCCCCGCCCAGGCAATCATCGCCGCATTGTCGGTGCACATTTCCGGCGGCGGCGCCAAGAAATCGAGACCTGCTGAGCCGGCGAGGTCGGCAAGACGTTGCCGCAGCCGAATGTTGGCGGCGACCCCTCCTGCTGCTACCAGGCTTCTGCCCTCGGGGAGGTATGCGCGGAACCAATCAATCGCATTGGCGACGCGATCGCACAGGGTGTCGCAAATCGCGAGCTCCACCGATGCCGCGAGGTCCATCCGATCGCGCGGTTCGAGCGGGGCGCGCTCGATAACGACGCGGCGGACGGCTGTCTTGAGCCCCGAAAACGAGAAGTCGCAGCCCGGCCTGCCAGCCAACGGGCGCGGCAAGATGAATCGTTGACCGTCTGCGCCGCGCGCCGCGCGTTCGATTGCGGGTCCGCCGGGGTAACCGAGACCCATCAGCTTAGCGGTCTTATCGAACGCTTCCCCGGCTGCATCATCGAGTGTCGTGCCCAGCCGGGTATAGCGGCCAACGCCATGGCAGGCGAGCAATTGGCAATGTCCGCCTGAGACCAGAAGCAGCAAA
The DNA here is from genome assembly GCA_963821795.1 of uncultured Alphaproteobacteria bacterium. Classification (GTDB taxonomy): domain Bacteria; phylum Pseudomonadota; class Alphaproteobacteria; order ATCC43930; family CGMCC-115725; genus AP-15. The sequence continues at coordinate 676,924 of CAWGFH010000013.1, read as the reverse complement.
TAGGGGAACGGGACCTCGGCCTCCAGCCGGACACTTAGAGCATGCGCTTCGAGGTGGTTGACCGCAACGAACGGCTTTCCGGCGGCCCACGCCATTCCCTTGGCCAACATTGTCCCGACGATTAGTCCGCCGATCAGCCCGGGGCCGGCAGCTGCCGCAATACCATCGATCTCTGCCAGCGCGATCCCGGCACCGCCGACGGCGCGAAGCACAAGCACATCGAGATTGTCCAGATGCGCCCGTGCCGCGATCTCAGGCACGATCCCGCCATAAGGAGTATGGTCGGCGAGCTGGGAGTGCACCAGATTCGTCAAGATCCGAGGACCCGACGGGCTCTCCGAAACGACTGAGGCTGCGGTTTCGTCGCAGCTCGTCTCAATGCCGAGGACGATCACCGCGAGCCCCGGCCGCCGACTGCGGCCGATCTCCGATTGAAGCCGCGTCGGATGCGGCTCAGCTCGGTTGCGCCACTTCGTAGGTCTTCAGCGTCTTGTCGGTAGCGGCGTCGACTTCCAGCAATTTGACCGAATAGCCCCACAGAACGGCTACATGGCGCAACACCGCGCGGCAGCTTTTCTCCGCAAGCAAGACCCCGTTGTGCACATAATGCGCAAGAATTAGGCAACGGTCGCCTTGGAGATCGACATCCACAACCTGAATGTCGGGTTCGCGCCGCGACAAATCGTACTGTCGCGACAGGGCGGTGCGGATATTGCGATATCCGATATCATCGTGGATCGCTTCGACGCGAAGCGCCGGCTTGGTGCTGTCGTCGGAGACATGGAACAGGCGAAACTTCCGGATCATCGCCGGGCTCAAATGCTGCAACACAAAGCTCTCGTCTCGGTAGTTTGCCCAGGCGTGCCGCAACACGCCGTATCCGTCGCCTTTACCCGCGATATCCGGGAACCACTCCCGATCCTCCTCAGTCGGCTCCTCACAGACGCGGCGGACATCCGACATCATCGCGAAACCGAGCGCATAGGGGTTCAGTCCGCTGAAACGCGGATCGTCGAAATCCGGCTGAAACACGACGCTCGAATGCGAATGCAGGAATTCGAGCATCGAGCCTTCGGTGATCAACCCCTTGTCATGTAGCCGCCGCATGATCTCGTAATGGACGAAGGTAGCGCAGCCTTCATTCATCATCTGGGTCTGCTTTTGCGGATAGAAATACTGCGCGATCAAGCGGACAATGCGCACCAGCTCGCGCTGCCAATCCTCAAGCCGCGGGGCTCGCTTTTCGATGAAATAGAGGAGATTCTCCTCGGGAAGACCGAGTTCACGCTTCAGCTCTTGGAGCCGCGCCTCGGTCGCGTCCGGGTCCTCCCGATCCCTCCCGCTGCCTGGCACAGTGCGCCACAAATCGTTATAGGTCGCTTCTGCGTGCGCCTGCCACTCTTCGGCCCGGCGCTGCTCTTCCGCAAGGTTCAGCTTGGTGCGGTGGGCGTAGCGGTTTACCCCGTGGTCCTTGAGCGCATGCGCGGCGTCGAGAACGCGTTCGACGGCATCGGTTCCATACCGTTCCTCGCACTTGGCGACATAGTCTCGGGCAAAGCTCAAATAGTCCAAGATACCGTTAGCATCGGTCCACTGCCGGAACAGATAGTTATTTTTGAAAAAATGGTTATGGCCGAAGGCGGCGTGAGCCATGACTAGTGTCTGCATCGTCATGGAATTCTCTTCCATGATGTAGCAGATGCAAGGGTTCGAATTGATCACGATTTCGTAGGCGAGGCCTTGCAGCCCCTTGCGATAAAGCGTCTCGTGAAAGGCAAAACGCTTGCCGAAGCTCCAATGCCGATACATCAGCGGCAGGCCGACCGAGGCATAGGCATCGAGCATTTGCTCAGAGGTTATAACCTCCACCTGCACCGGATAGACGTCGAGACCGAGTTCGTCCAACGCGATCCGCTCGATCGCGTCGTAGACCTGACGCAGCGAGCCGTAATCCCAATTTGGGCCGTTGAACAGCGGCGTCGCTGTTTCAAGCCGTGCCATCGGCACGGAATTCGTGTCAGGCACGGACGCCCCCTTTCGCAAACAACTCGTGGAAAACCGAAAAAATCTGCGATGGATCGCCAACCCGCCGCATCGCGAAATGCGGGTGAGCCGGTGCCACCTCGCTATAGGCGCGCCATAGGTCACTGTCGCGCGCCAAGCCGGTCAAACTGCCGCCCATCCCGTCTCCAACCTCGACATACGCGAAGTATTGGCACAACGGTAATACCTCGTCGCCGAGCAAGGCTACGCAGCGACCGCTGTCCGCACCGTAATTATCGCCATCCGACGCCTGCGCGGCGTAAATATTCCATCGATCCGTCGGATAGCGCGCCCGCGCAATCTCCAGCATTTTTTCGAGCGCGGTAGAAACCACGGTTCCTCCGGTCTCCCGGCTGTAGAAAAAGGTCTCCTCATCCACTTCCTCCGCCGTGCTGGTGTGACGGATGAAGACGACGTCCACATGACGATAACGCCGGATCAGAAAAACGTGCAGCAGCATGAAGAATCTCTTGGCAAGATCCTTCATCGCTTCTGTCATTGAGCCCGACACGTCCATCAAGCAAAACATCACGGCTTCTGTATTGGGCCGCGGCACGCGCTCAAAGCGATTATATCTGACGTCGATAGGGTCGATATACGGGATGATCTTACTGCGGAACTCGGCGCGCTCGAGCTCCAACATCAATTTTTTTGTCTGCTCTTCGTCGTCACGCGCACGCGCGTCCTCAAGCGCGCCGCGCAACGCCTCGACCTCCCAGGTCTTCGGTCGCCTCAGCGAAATGCGCCGCGCCATGCTGTTACGCATCGTCCTGCGTATGCTGAGGTTGGCCGGGCTCCCGGTGACGGTGTAGCCGGCGCGCTGCAAATCTACTGCAAAGGTCTCTCTCAGGCTCTTTTTGACGAGGTCGGGCAGTTCGAGGTCCTCGAAGAACATGTCGAGGAACTCGTCTTTCGACAGGGTGAACTCAAACGCATCCTCGCCCGACCCGTCCGGGCTTCCCTGCGAACCGCTGCGTCCCTCTCCGCCGGTCGGACGCGGGATCTCGTCGCCCCTGACATATTCCTTGTTGCCGGGTACGACATGCTCGTTGCGACCGGTGCGACGGCTGTGGTGAAACACCGGCTCGACGATCCCGCGCATCGGGATCGCCACCTTCTCGCCATGCTCCACGTCGGCGACTTTGCGCTTGCGCAACGCGTTCTGTACCGCCGATTTGACCTCGGCGCGCGCCCGCGACAGAAATCGCTGCCGGTTACTGAGGCTTTTGCCCTTCGGGTTGGGCCGGCGGTCGACAATGTTCATCGTCTTCCCTCCAGACCGGGTGCCATACCCGGCTACCCGGCCTTGTTCACCCGCATGTACCACTCGACCAGACGGCGCACCTGGCGCTCGGTATAGCCGCGCGCCACCATCCGCTCGAGGAAGTCGGCATGTTTCTTTTCGGTATCGCTGTCCTTCTTGGAGCCAAAGCTGATGACCGGCAACAGATCCTCGACCTGCGAGAACATGCGCCGCTCGATCACCTCGCGCAACTTCTCGTACGAGGTCCATGACGGGTTGCGTCCGGAATTCGCGGCGCGCGCCCGCAGCGCAAATTTGACGACCTCGTTACGGAAATCCTTGGGGTTGGCGATTCCGGCAGGCTTCTCGATCTTCGACAGCTCCTGGTTCAGGAGTTCGCGATTCATCAGCTGGCCAGTATCGGGGTCCTTGTAGTCCGAATCCTCGATCCAGGCATCGGCGTAGGCAACGTATCTGTCGAACAGGTTCTGGCCGTAATCGGAATATGATTCGAGATACGCCTTCTGGATCTCGTGGCCGATGAATTCCGCATAGCGCGGCGCCAGCTCGGCCTTGATGAAGTTGAGATATTTTTTCTCGACATCATCGGGGAACTGCTCGCGCCAGATCGCCTGTTCGAGCACGTACATCAGATGGACTGGGTCAGCCGCCACCTCCTGGGTATCAAAATTGAACGTGCTCGACAGAACCTTGAAGGCGAAGCGGGTGGAGATGCCGTCCATTCCCTCATCGACGCCGGCCGCGTCGCGATATTCCTGTCCGGATTTCGCGCGGGGATCGGTGTCCTTCAGGCTCTCACCGTCATAGACCCGCATTTTCGAATGCAGGTTAGAATTCTCGTGTGGCTTCAGTCGCGACAAAACGCTAAAGCGTGACAGTATATCTAACGTTGACGGAGCACAAGATGCTCCTGATAGCTCACTATTCTGCAGCAATTTTTCATATATCCTACGTTCCTCGGTAGAACGTAGGCAATAAGGCACTTTGATTACTGAAATTCGGTCGATGAAGGCTTCGTTGTTCTTATTATTCTTGAAGGTCTGCCACTCAGCCTCGTTCGAGTGTGCTAGAACGATACCCTGAAACGGGATTCCGCCTATGTTCTCGGAACCGACGTAATTGCCTTCCTGCGTCGAGGTCAACAGCGGATGCAACATTTTGATCGGGGCCTTGAACATCTCGACGAATTCCAGCAGGCCCTGCGTGGTGCGGTTTAGCCCACCCGAATAGGAATACGCATCCGGGTCGTTCTGGCTGAAAAACTCGAGCTTGCGGATGTCGACTTTGCCAACGAGGCTAGAAACGTCCTGGTTGTTCTCGTCGCCCGGTTCGGTCTTCGAGATGCAGATCTGCTTGAGCCGCGACGGCTGCAGGCGGACCACGGTGAACTTGGTGATGTCGCCGCCAAATTCCTCGAGCCGCTTGACTGCCCAAGGCGAAATCGTACCGGTCAGCCGCCGCCGCGGGATTCCGTAGCGGTTCTCCAATTCGCCGCCCAGCGTCACGGGATCGAACAGCCCCAGCGGGCTTTCGAAGACGGGGCTGGTCTCCTTGCCCGCCTTCAGCACATAGACCGGCTCCTTCTCCATGAGCTGCTTCAGACGCTCGGCAAGCGAAGACTTTCCGCCACCGACCGGACCGAGCAAATAGAGGATCTGCTTGCGCTCTTCGAGGCCTTGGGCAGCGTGGCGGAAGAATCCGACAATCCGCTCGATCGTCTCTTCCATCCCGAAGAAATCCGCGAACTCCGGGTAGATCTTGATCGTACGGTTCATGAAAATGCGGCCCAGACGCCCATCCTGGCTCGTATCGACCATCGTGGGCTCACCGATTGCCCGCAACATGCGCTCGGCGGCGCCAGCGTAAAAAGACGGATCGTCCGAGCATTTCCGCAAGTAGTCCTCAAGGGACAGCTCTACCTCGCGGCGGTTGTCGTACAACCGTGAATAGAGGCCAAAAATTCCGTCGTCGTCGAATCTCATCTCACACCTCAGCCAGCCCGACTTTCAACCCGGCGGCTCTAGCCTCGCCGCTATGAGTGAACGCCGCGCGAGGAAAAACATTCGCCGAAATCGAAACCCCGTACGACCGCGGCTCGGCAGCCTCGATCATCGCTCTCTCTCCGGTTCCCCGGCATGGTAGCCCGACAGTCCCATCCAGACCGCTGGTTGCCATGGCTCGTTTCCCATTCCGCCGAACGCAATCAGTATGCCAAGCCTTTGTGGCGAGAGTGCGGATCTCGCCATGCTTCTGCGGCAGTCTGAGATCCCGCCAGGGGCGCCGCCCCTCCTGATGCGCTATAAACCGGGATTTACACAACATATTGTAGCTGCGTCCCCAATTGCTATCAGCATATATTGGGTGCCGGGAAATCCCAATAAAAATGTAGGTTAACCCCGGCGATTGTCATCCCATTGTGCCGCGCCGTCTTCGCTTGCCTGCGGTGCGAATTTGGGCTGGGCGCGGCATTCTGCCGCATCACGGCAAATGATGTCAGCTATGGCAACCAATGCGTTGGTCGACAGCGTTCCCGCCTGACCTTCGTTCGCGAAATTGGACGCCGCCTGGGCGGTTATCGGCTCGAACCGCCTCGCTTTACACGCGTCCGTCCAGCCAGCTCTCACTCATACGCGCAGTTCGCTGGAGCGGGGCAGTTCGGAGCGGCGTCGGGCGGCATCGAGGTTCCGTTTGCAAAACCCGCCGGCCGCTGCAGTTCGTACGACCCCGCGCCGCCCGCAGTGTCGCAGGCCAAAGTGGCGACGTTCGGGTCCGGCGTCACATCAGCTCCGAGCGCGGCGTGAAGGCCGCCTCGGTCTTTTGCCGGATTTCGGCGAGTGAGACCTCCGGCGCCAACTCGACCAAAGTCATGCCGGCGCGGTCGCCGGCGCGGTCGATTGTGAACACGCCGAGATCGGTGATTACCGTATCGACGACACCCTGGCCGGTCAGCGGCAATGTACACCTGCGGAGCAGTTTCGGCTCATTGCGGGCGGTATGCTCCATCAGAACGATGACCCGCTTGACGCCGGCGACAAGATCCATCGCGCCGCCCATGCCCTTGACCATGCGCCCCGGGATCATCCAGTTAGCGAGATCACCGTTTTCGGCTACCTGCATCGCGCCCAGAATCGACAAGTCGATATGGCCGCCGCGGATCATCCCAAACGATTGCGCGCTGTCGAAGTAACTGGTCGTCGGCAGTTCGGTGATCGTTTGCTTGCCTGCGTTGATCAGGTCTGGATCCTCTTCGCCCTCGAACGGAAACGGTCCCATGCCGAGCATGCCGTTCTCGCTTTGCAGCTGAACGGTGATCCCCGGTGGGATGTAGTTGGAGACCAAAGTCGGGATGCCGATCCCGAGATTGACGTAGAAGCCGTCCTCGAGTTCGGCCGCGGCGCGGCGCGCCATATCGTCGCGTGACCAAGGCATGCTGAGGCTCCTCTCCCTTACTCGCCCCGTTTGCGCACCGTGCGCTGCTCGATCCGCTTCTCGAACGACGCCGGGTGTACGAGGCGTTGGATAAAAATACCGGGGGTATGAATCTGATCGGGTTCGATTTCGCCCGCTTCGACAAGGTGCTCGACTTCGGCCACGGTGACCCGCCCGGCGGTTGCCATGATCGGGTTGAAGTTGCGCGCCGTCTTGCGGTAGACGAGATTCCCTTCCGCATCGCCTTTCCAGGCATGAACGATCGCGAGATCGGCGACTAGGCCGCGCTCCATCAAAAAGCTGTCGCCATCGAACTCGCGCGTTTCCTTCCCTTCGGCGATCAGGGTCCCGACCCCGGTCTTGGTGAAAAAGGCCGGGATGCCGGCGCCGCCGGCGCGTATCCGCTCCGCCAATGTTCCTTGAGGATTGAACTCAAGCTCGAGCTCCCCCTTTAGGTACAGGTCCGCGAAGAGCTTGTTCTCCCCAACATAGGACGAGATCATCTTGCGGATCTGTCGGCTCTCCAGCAGCAGACCGAGACCCGCCCCGTCTATCCCGGCATTGTTCGAGATCACCGTCAACCCGGCCACTCCAGATGCGCGGATCGCGTCGATCAGCTTCTCCGGTATCCCGCTCAGGCCGAACCCTCCGGCCATTATGGTCATGTCGTCGCGCAGCAGACCGGCGAGCGCAGCCGTTGCATCAGGATAGACCTTGTTCATCGCTGCTCCTGCCTCAGCTGGGTCGTGCGCGTACCGGCGAAGGTCCGCGGAAGGCCGTATTTTACCGCGATATCCCGGATTGCGATGAGCATATTTCATCCCCGCCGGGATCGTCCGATTGCTGGCCGCTTTCAGACCGAACCCAACGACGATCCTTCAGAAACTGCTCCGAGCGGGGTGCCGGCTACCCTAGGATGGGGGCTGACGGCCCTTGCCGGTCCAGCTTCGGGTGCTGGCGTCCAAGCGAGCCGATTGCCGCTAAGCGGATACCCCTTTTGAAGACCGGCCATTCGTGGAAATCTCTTGCATCGGCAGCGCTTGCATCCGACATTGGCACGAGGCTGGGGTGCCGTTCAGCCGCGGCAAAAGGCGTGCTGCGGAATGGCTGAGATCAGACCCAATGAACCTGGTCGGGCGTGCCCGGCGAAGGGAGTCCGCCATAACCTCACTGATTATGACCTCGTCAAACCGGCCCAAAACCGTCGTCATCGGCGCCGGGGTTATCGGGCTGGGCATAGCCTGGCGTTTGGCGCAGGCGGGGTGCCGGGTCACCGTCTATGATCGGGGCGAGGCCGGCCGGGGCGCAAGCTGGGCGGCCGCCGGGATGCTCGCCGCTGCGGTCGAAACCGAGCCCGGAGAGGAGAGTTTGCTACCGCTGGCGCTCGAAAGTCAGTTGCTTTGGCCAGATTTCGCGCGTGAGATCGAGACTGTTTCCCAGATCGAGGTCGGCTATCGGGACGAAGGCACGATGGTTGTGGCCCTGACCCGGGACGACGCCCAGCAACTGCGCTTCACCTACGAGTTCCAAAAGGGTCTGGGCCTGGACCTCGAATGGCTGTCGGCTGCTGCCGCGCGCCACCGCGAGCCGCATCTGCGCCCAAGCATCCCCGGCGCCGTGCTGAGCTCGCGCGATCATCAGGTCGACAACCGCCTCGTGGCCCGAGCGCTGGCGATCGCAGCGCAGCGCGCCGGCGCAGAGCTGCGCGAGCGCTGTCGGGTTCGCGAGGTCGAAATTGCCCATCGGTGTGCCCGTGCGGTCATTACCGATTGCGGCCGCGAGCCTGCGGACATGGTCGTCCTGGCGGCTGGTGCTTGGTCGCGCGAGATCGCTGGGATACCGGCGGACTATCTTCCCCCGGTCCGCCCTATCAAGGGACAGATGCTGGCGGTTCGGATGGACCCTTCGTCGCCGTTGCTGCGGCACGTGATCTGGCTGCCGCGCGGCTATTTGGTGCCGCGCCGCGACGGACGCCTGATCATCGGCGGCACTGTAGAAGAGCGTGGCTTCGACGACAGTGTGACCGCCGGCGGGTTGTTGGCGCTGCTTGAAGGCGCGTGGCGCGCGGTGCCGGCGATCGAAGAACTGCCGATCGCCGAGACCTGGGTTGGTTTTCGTCCCGGTTCGCGCGATGACGCGCCGATGCTCGGTCCGAGCGGCATCGACGGATTGGTGATCGCTACCGGCCACCACCGGAATGGCATCCTGTTAACGCCGGTGACAGTGCAGACGATCACCGCCTATCTGCTGACCGGGCGGGTACCGGAGAGCCTGCAGCCGTTCAGTCCGGAGCGCTTCGCTGCCGTCCCTATGGTAGCCCCGAGCGAACCGCGCGCGGCTTTCGAGGCGACACGATGATACGGCTGCGGATAAACGGGTTGGAGGAAGAAGTCACTGCGGCGAGTCTCGCCGAGTTGCTCATCGCCCGTGGCGTCAATGTCAAAGCGCGCTTTCTCGCCGTCGCCGTCAATGGTGCGGTGGTGCGCCGGGCCGAGTGGCCGCAGAAGCCTTTGTCTCCCGGTGACGACATCGAAATTGTCCGTCCCTTGCAGGGCGGCTGAAACACGCTTGAGGAAACAGGTAATGACCGACCCATTGACGATTGCCGGCGCCACGCTCAGCTCACGGCTTTTCGTCGGCACCGCCGGTTATCCGAACCAGCAGGTGCTGCTCGATTGTCTCGAAGCAAGCGGCACCGAGGTCGTCACCGTCTCGATCCGGCGGATCAGCCTCGAAGGGTATGCGGAAAGCCTGGTCGAACTACTCGGCGGCCGGTATCGATTGCTGCCCAATACGGCCGGCTGCGTCACCGCGCGCGATGCGATCCTGACTGCCGAACTGGCGCGGGAGGCACTGGAGACCGACTGGCTCAAGTTGGAGTTGATTGGCGACCGCGAACTGCTTTACCCGGATGTTGAGCAACTCGTCCATGCCGCGGACGAACTGGTGCGCAAGGGCTTCGTCGTACTGCCGTACTGCAACGAGGATCCGGTCGCTTGCCAGAAGCTAGCCGATGTCGGTTGCGCCGCGGTCATGCCGCTGGGTTCGCTGATTGGCTCGGGAATGGGCATCGCCAACCCGGCCGCAATCGAACTGATCTGCACGCGCAGCCCGGTCCCCGTGGTGCTCGACGCCGGCGTCGGGACAGCCTCGGACGCCGCGCTGGCCATGGAACTCGGCTGCGATGCGGTGTTGGTCAATACCGCGATCGCCAAGTCGCATGATCCGCGGCGGATGGCAGCAGCGATGCGCGCTGGAGTTGAGGGCGGTCGTCTTGCCCGCCTCGCCGGACGCATCGCCAAACGTAATTTCGCCGATCCGTCGAGCCCGCAGCTTGGTCTCGTCGGCTCCTGATCGACCCACCGGATTCACCCGGAATTCGTCATTGCGGGTCTCATAGAGCTTGATCTTCGCGGTCCCGCTTTATGACGACAATCCTGTGCGACATGCGCCGGTTGTTAACTACTCCTTGATCGGGCTGTGTATCGGCGCCTTTCTCTGGCAGCTGGGACAGAACCAGCATCAGGTCTTGTTCGGTCTCGGCATGATCCCGGCGGTGCTGTTCGGCTCGGCTCATCTGGCGCCGCATCTGCACATAGTACCGCCTTGGGCGACAGTACTGACCAGCATGTTCCTGCATGGCGGCTGGTTTCACTTGATCGGCAACATGCTGTTCTTGTGGATTTTTGGGAATAATGCCGAAGATACGCTCGGACACGCCCGCTATCTTCTGCTTTATCTGGCGAGCGGGATCACCGCGGCGCTGGTTCAGGCGGTGTCGAGCCCAGCCTCTCATGTGCCGATGATCGGTGCGAGCGGAGCCATAGCCGGGGTGCTGGGCGCCTATCTGGTGCTGTTTCCGCAGGCCAACGTGCATGTCTTCGTCTGGATCGTGATCTTTTTCCGCATCATCAACGTGCCGGCTTCCATCCTGCTCGGATTGTGGTTTCTGATGCAGCTGGTGAGCGGGGTCGCCAGAGAACACGGGACGCCCGGAGTGGCCTTTTGGGCGCATGTCGGCGGCTTTATCGCGGGGATCATCTTTGTTACGATATTGCGGCCGCGCGGCGTAGCCCTGTTGCAGCCGCCCCGTAGCGCGGTCTTCGCAACGGCGCGTCCAAGTGCATTCACCAGTAACCGGAAAGCGGGGCGTGGCTCGGTGCCTTCGGCCGGCCGTTCTTATCGACGGCCAGGCGGCCCGTGGGGTTGATAGAGATGGACTGCTATGCGCCTCATGGCCTTGTCGACGGGATAGCCGCGCTTTCCGCCGAACCGGTCTTCGCCGCCATCCTTGAGCAAGCCGGCGCGCCGCGTTTTCGCCGCCGGCGGAATGGCTTTGCGACGCTTCTGCACATCATTCTCGAGCAGCAGGTCTCGATCGATGCCGCCGCGGCAATGCATCGGCGGCTCACCGAGGTGTGCAGTCCGTTGGCGCCCGAGACATTTCTCGCCCTAGACCCCGCCACTCTGCGCGCCTGTGGTTTCAGCCGCCAAAAGATGGGCTATGCCCGCCACCTCGCAGAGAAAGTACAAAGCGGCGAGTTCGATTTTATCCGCCTCGCCGAGGCTGACGACGACGTCGCCGGCGCAATGCTGGTTGCACTCAAAGGTATCGGACGCTGGAGCGCCGACGTATATCGCATCTTTGCTTTAGGGCGACCGGACATTTGGCCGGCTGCCGATCTCGGCCTGCAAATAGCGGTCGGCGAGCGGCTTGGCCTCGCTTCGCGCCCGACCGAGCTGGAATTGCGGCCCGTCGCCGAGGCTTGGCGACCCTGGCGCTCGGTCGCCGCCTGTCTCTTCTGGCAGTCATACCTGCATGCCAGAGGCCGCGCTCCGCCGATGCTGGCGGCGGAACTCTACGCGTGACCCGCGAGAGGCAAATCATGCCGAGGATTAGAGCGCTCTGCGTCTATTGCGGTTCATCCGGTGCGGTCGCGACCGCCTATCGCGAGGCGGCGAGCGAGCTGGGGGCGAGCCTTGCCAACACCGGGATCGAACTCGTCTTTGGCGGCGGAAGGGTGGGGTTGATGGGACTGCTCGCCGACGCTGCGCTTGCAAACAGCGGCCGGGTTACCGGCATCATCCCCGCCCGCTTGCGCGATGCTGAGCTTGCCCATCGCGGTGTCAGCGAATTGGTAATCGTCGACAGCATGCACGAGCGCAAACAACGAATGGCCGAGCGAGCGGATGCGTTCGCCGTTCTGCCCGGTGGTATCGGCACGCTCGACGAGACGTTTGAGATCCTCAGCTGGAAGCAGCTCGGGCTGCACGACAAACCGATCTTCCTGGTCGACGTCGACGGATATTGGGCGAGGCTGCGTAGCCTCCTTGAGGATATCGTCGAGCGTGGTTTCGCCGCGCCGAGAACCCGAGACCTGTTGCGGGTCGTGCCCACCATCGGCGCGTTAATGGCGGCTCTGGCCGAAGCACCGCCCCGGCCCGGAGTCAGCAGGTCTGAAATCTTCTGAGCCGCTCCTCCGAAGACCCTGGCGCGCGAAACGATTGCGGCCCGCCGAGGTGATATCCACGGCGACGGTGGATAACTCGGTGCAAAACCTCAAAATGAATGGGTCGAAGTTCAACGTTTCCAACTACCCGATCCAATTGCCTACAAATTAGGCGTAACGCTAACCGATTGTGATTACTTACTGACCTTGGGAAATCGCTATCGCCGTCTGTAACCAATTCGTAACAACCTGATTTTGTGCCGCATTTCGGCCCTGTTTCACGATCGATGTTCCCGGTGTGTACAATTCTCATTCGGGCATCGCTCGCAGGCTGTGATGCGTGCCCCTTTGTCCGCTTGTCGCGGGAGGTTCCGGCCCTTATCTTCGGCGCCGGTAAAGGCGCTAGCCAGTGGCCGGCCCGAACGCGGGGACGGCATCGATGGCAAAGATGACCTCGGCATGGAGAGCCGGGACGCCCTCACGTAAGTGCGACAAGACAGGCCATAATCGTCAATAGATCAACTCAGCAGATCAACTCAGACAGGCATCAATCGTCAGCAGATCAACTCAGCCGGAACGAAAACGGCGCGGAGGTGCAAGCATGTCAGATCTCGAAATCGTTTGGACGAAGGTCGATGAAGCACCTGCGCTCGCCACGTTTTCCCTTCTGCCGATCGTTGAAGCCTTCGTCGGAGCGGCCGGGGTGAAGATGAAGCTGAAGGACATTTCGCTGACTGGCCGCATCATTGCCAACTTCCCCGACAAACTGACGCCAGCGCAAAGGATTAACGACGAGCTCGCCGAACTTGGCCAACTTGCGATGCGCCCCGAGGCCAACATCATCAAGCTGCCCAACATCTCCGCTTCGATCCCGCAGCTGAAGGCTGCGATCAGCGAGTTGCAAAGCAAGGGTTACGACGTGCCGGATTATCCGGACAGCGACGCGACGCCAGCGGACAAGGAGATCCGCGCCCGCTACGGCAAGGTGCTCGGCAGCGCCGTCAATCCGGTATTGCGCGAGGGCAATTCCGACCGCCGCGCCGCCGGCGCCGTCAAGCAGTACGCGCGCAGCCATCCGCATAAGATGGGCGCCTGGACCAAGGACTCAAAAACGCGTGTGGCCCACATGTCGGGCAGCGATTTCTACGGTTCGGAGGTCGCGACGACGATCGCGGCGCCGACCAATGCCCGTATCGAGTTGGTTGGCAGCGATGGCGCGGTGACGGTGCTGAAGGCGAAGACGCCGCTTCAAGCCGGCGAGATCATCGACGCGGCGGTGATGAACCGCAACGCGTTGCGCGCCTTCTTCGCGGCGCAGCTCGACGCCGCGAAGAGGGACGGCGTCCTGTTGTCGCTGCAGGTCAAGACAACGATGATGAAGATCTCCGATCCGATCATCTTCGGCCATTGCCTTTCCGTGTTTTTCGCCGATGTGTTCGAGAAGCATGGCGCCGCACTGACGCGCCTCGGCGTCGATCCCGACAACGGCCTAGGCGATATGTTGACCCGGATCGAGAGTTTGCCGGAGGCGGAAAAGGCGGCGATCAAGGCCGATATTGAGGCCGCCTACGCGCAGCGGCCTGGCCTCGCCATGGTCAATTCCGACCGGGGGATCACCAATCTGCACGTGCCGAGCGACGTGATCATCGATGCATCAATGCCGGCGATGATTCGCGAATCCGGGCGCATGTGGGGCGCCGACGGCAAATTGCACGACGTGATCGCCGCGATCCCCGATCGTTGCTACGCGCCGCTGTTCCAGACCGTCATCGAGGACTGCAAGGCGCATGGCGCCTTCGACCCGCGAACGATGGGCGACGTGCCGAACGTCGGGTTGATGGCGCAGCAAGCCGAAGAGTATGGCTCGCACGACAAGACGTTCGAGGTCACCACGGGCGGGACGGTGCGCGTCGTCGCCGATGACGGCACGGTTTTGCTGTGGGAGCCGGTCGAGGCCGGCGACATCTTCCGGATGTGCCAGGTCAAGGACGCGCCGATCCGGGACTGGGTCAAGCTGGGGGTGCGCCGCGCGCGCCTGACCGGCACCCCGGCGGTGTTCTGGCTCGACGCCAAACGCGCGCACGATGCGCAATTGATCGCCAAGGTCGAGACCTACCTGAAGGCCGAGGACACCTCGGGCCTCGACATCCGCATCCTGGCGCCGGTCGAGGCAATCAAGTTCTCGCTCGATCGTATCCGCAAGGGGCTCGACACCATCTCCGTCACTGGCAATGTTCTGCGCGACTACTTGACCGATCTGTTCCCGATCATGGAGCTGGGCACCTCGGCTAAGATGCTGTCGATCGTTCCGCTGCTGGCGGGCGGCGGGTTGTTCGAGACCGGGGCCGGCGGTTCGGCGCCCAGGCATGTGGAGCAGTTCCAGCACGAAGGCTATCTGCGCTGGGATTCGCTGGGCGAGTTCCTCGCGCTTGGCGCTTCGCTGGAACATCTGGCGCAGACAGGCGGGAATAAGGACGTGCAGCTTCTGGCCGAAACGCTCGATGAGGCCAACGGCAAGATCCTTGAGTACAACCGTTCGCCGGCGCGGAGGGTTGGCGAACTGGATAATCGGGGCACCCATTTCTACCTGGCGCTGTATTGGGCGCAGGCGCTCGCCCGACAGAACAGCAGCCCGGCACTGGCAGCCCGCTTCAAACCGCTGGCGGAGGCTCTGGCGGCCAACGAGGCCAAGATCAATGCTGAGCTGATCGCCGCGCAGGGTAAGCCGGTGGATACGGGCGGTTATTATCTGCCCGATCGGGCTAAGACATCGGCGGCGATGCGGCCGAGTGCGACGCTGAACGCTGCGCTCGCCGCTCTCTAACGCGGCGTCAACCTCTCGATCGAACCAAGGCGATGGCGTAAGACGCGCAGTGGAGGAAAGAATGGCGGCAATGCGGCTCAGCATTCTCGATGATTACCAAGGTGTCGCGCTCGATATGGCGGACTGGGCGCCGGTCAGGAGCCGCGGCGTCGAAATCGCCGTCGAGCGGCATGCTTTCGTCGATGAAGACGCGGTGGTGCGCGCGCTGGCCGATTCCGAGCTCGTCGCGGCAATGCGCGAGCGCACGGCGTTTACGAAATCGGTCGTCGAGCGCCTGCCAAAGCTGAAACTGCTGATTACGACCGGCATGCGTAACGCGTCGTTCGACATGGCGGCGCTGAAGGACCGCGGCGTCACCGTGTGCGGCACCGGCGGTCCGGGCGGCGGCAATGAGGATACCGCCGAGCTTGCCTGGGGGCTGATCCTCGGTGCCGCGCGGCGCATTGCCGAGGATCATCAGTTCATGCGGCAAGGCGGGTGGCAGACTCGCATCGGTCACCGTGTCGCCGGCAAGACCCTTGGCCTGCTGGGCCTTGGGCGGCTTGGCAGTGCGGTCGCCCGCGTCGGCCTTGCCTTCGGCATGAAGGCGATCGCCTGGAGCCAGAACCTGACCGCGGAGAAGGCGGCGGCGCAGGGTGTCGAGCGGGTCGAAAAGGACGAACTATTCCGTCGCTCCGATATCCTCTCGGTTCATCTTGTGCTGAGCGCGCGTAGCCGCGGCCTCGTCGGCGCCCGCGAGATCGGGCTGATGAAACCTTCTGCGATCCTCGTCAACACCTCGCGCGGGCCGATCTGCGACACCGACTCGATCATCGCCGCGCTGAAGGGAGGACGCCTTGCCTATGCCGGGTTCGACGTCTACGACAAAGAGCCTTTGCCGGTCGACCACCCGCTGCGCACGGCGCCCAACGTGATCCTGACCCCGCACATTGGCTATGTGACTGACGAGAACTATCGCAGCTCCTATCCGCAGATCGTCGAGAACGTCACCGCTTTCCTGGACGGCAAGCCCCTTCGCGTGATTTGAGGCTTCCGGCTTCTGTTCGGCTCGATGACGGGCGTTTCGCTCCGGGTTTCGCAAGACCGCGACCTCGCGGCGATTACGGCGATCTATCGTCACCATGTCCTGCATGGGGTCGCCTCGTTCGAGGAGGAACCGCCTGATCTCGAAGAGATGGCGCGTCGGCGCGGCGAAATCGTCGACCGCGGGTTGCCGTATCTGGTTGCCGAGCGGTCGGGGCGGATCCTCGGGTATTGCTACGCCAGCCGGTATCGGACACGTGCGGCCTATCGATTTACAGTCGAAGATTCGATCTATATCGATGCGGCGGAAGTCGGTCGCGGCATCGGACGTGCGCTGTTATTCGAATTGATCGAGCGCTGTACCGCTCGGGGCTATCGGCAGATGGTGGCGGTTATCGGCGGCAGCGATCAATGGCCTTCGATCGGATTGCATGCGGCGCTGGGCTTTATGCGAATAGGTACTCTGGCCGCAGTCGGCTTCAAATTCGGCGCCTGGGTCGATACCGTTCTGATGCAGCGCGCCTTGGGCGAGGGGGCTGACACGCCACCCGCGGAAATCGGAGGCGAGCATGGCTGATGCATTTGCCGATCCCGATCGGATCGAGGGCTATCACGCGCACATCTATTACGATCCTGCGACCCGCGCAAAAGCCGAGCGAATCCGCGAGGGGATCGGGACGCGCTTCGAAACGCGGCTCGGAAACTGGCATGACGAGCCGGTCGGCCCGCACCCGTCTTCAATGTATCAGGTCGCCTTTGAAATTGACGAATTCCCGCGGCTCGTACCGTGGCTGATGCTGAACCGCGACGGGCTCGACATCCTCGTGCATCCGCTCTCCGGCGACAGCGTGGCCGACCACACGCGGTTTGCGATGTGGCTCGGCCAAGCTCTGCCGTTGCGGCTCCATGTCCTGCGCCGCGCGAGCGGAGCCGGTTGATGCCGTGTCGATCCCTATATTCGGCCCATCACCAATAGGATAACGACAATGACGAGCAGCAGGCCGATCCCTCCGCTCGGATAGTATCCCCAGCCGGTGCTGTAGCCCCAGGTCGGCAAGCCGCCGATCAGCAGCAAGATCAGAACGATCAGCAGGATTGTGCCCAGCATCACTGCCCACCCATATATTGTTAATGACTATTGATAGAAACCAACGGCGCACCGGACGAGTTCCCCCGTCCGGTTTCAAAAAAAGAGCGAAATTCGCCGCGGTCTAATGAGCTGACTGGGCGCGGACGCGGGCGATCGGGCTGACTAAACCCGGGTAGGACCCAACCATTGGCGAACCGGGCCGCAATCGACGTGGACGAAGCCCGATCGCGGGTAATAGCCGACGCCGCCGCATCGGAGGCTCAGCGCCGCATCGCGGATTTGTTGGATGCTGCGGCCCTCGCTGCGCAGGTCGATCGCCATCCCTTTGATGTGATAGCTGTGCTTGGCTACGCCGACACCCTCGAGGTAAAGTCGCCGGTTGGTGGTCGGGGAGCGATAGCCGCACACCACCAGGAACGGATCCGGCGTATCGAGGCGATCGCGAAGCATGCCAAGTACGTCGAGGATGCCTGCGTTCATCGGCCGGATCTCGCCGGAATCATGGTCCCGCAGGATCCAGTTGATGTCGCGCACCGCTTCACGGATGTAATGGCCGTCGGCCCAATAGACTGTGCGCAGCCATTCGCCAGTGTGGATGTTGTAAAGCGACACCGATCGCGGAGCGAAGGAGACTGCGGTGGCGGGCTTGACCAGACCAACAGCAGTAACGGCAGCCGCGGCGCCGAGCAGCCGGCGCCGGCTCAACAAGTTGGACGCGTGCAATGGTTACTCCCCCAATTCCCCCAGGGAGGCCATAGCATCCGAAATCCTGTCGAACAACCCTGCTCGGGCTTAACCTGTCGGCTAGTCGCCGATTGTTGCCGTTTTCTGCGCTATGGTTGCGCGAGTTTGTCCTGTTTTAACCATTTCGGTGGAATGGGGGCCGAGTTTTTGCGCCAATGGTGGCTGTTCCGCCCGACTGAGATACGCCCAAATCGCGTCGTCGCGGTGGTAGGGATCGCCGCGAAGCGCGATTGAGCCATCCAATTCGACAACAGCCGTCCGATAGACGATGAAAACCGGTACCGGTTTCGGCAATGCCCGGCTGTGGGTGCGATCGACGTCGATCGCCTGGTCGATCTTTTCGGGATTTTCGTCGAGCAGCAGCGAGGCCAGGACCCGCGGGTTTTCGACCCGCACGCAGCCATGGCTCATCATTCGATCGACCGCTCCAAAGCGCCACTTTTCCGGCGTGTCGTGAAGGTAGACGTCAAAGCGGTCGTCCATCTCGAATTTGATCCGGCCCAACGCGCTGTAACGACCCGCCTCCTGCTGCACCGCCATCGGCCCGCGCCACCGCATATGGTGCTCGGCAAGATAATGCCGGTCGACGGACAGTTTCGGCAAAATCTCCTTGCGAACGATCGAAGGGGGGATGTTCCAGGGCGGGTTGAACAGGATGTATTTGATGATCGATTGAAGCTCGGGAGTCTGCTTATCGAACTCCCCGACGACGACTCGTGTCGTGAATACCGGACGATCGCCGCGGAACAGCTGAAGTTGCGAGATCGTCGCGTCGACCACGAGCCGATCCGCCGGCATGTCGCGCGGCAGCCAGCGCAGCCGTTCGAGGTTGATCGCGATTTGCCGCGCCCGCTGCAACGCCTCGGCCACACCAATCCGTGCCTCGCGGCCATGCGCTCCGAAGCGCGCTCCCCGCCCGCCGGATGCAGCAAGCGCTAGATAGCTCGCATACGCTTGCCGCATCGCCAAATATTCCGGTGTTGTCGGGCCGAGCGCCTCGATCACTTTTGCCGGATCGGATGCCGAAATCGCGTCGTCGAGCACCGCTACGACATCGATCGGTGGAGGGGTCAGATCCTCATTATCGTCGCGCTCGCCGACTGGCACCGCGCCCCGGGCCAGCGCGTCGGCATAGGCAAGAAACGCATCCGAGAGCAACAGATCACGTTCAATCGGCGACAAATTCGCCCAACGCCGCGAGAGGATCGTGCTGTGATACAATGTCGGATCGAGACCCTGATCACCGGCGCGCAGGATCGCGCCCCACAGCGCGGCGGCTGCGGCCGCGTGATCGTTCCAGACCGTCTCGTATTTGTGCGCATTGTAAAACCGGCGCAGCAGATGCTCGTGCACCCGCTCGCCGGCGACCGAAACCCTGCCGGCAATATCCAATCGGTTTTCGATTTCAACATTGCCGATGAAGGGACTCAGGGTCGGCGGATCGATGCTGCTGTCAGGCGCGGTCGGCGCGCTCGCAATCGGGGCTGGCGCGGGCGGATCAGACATCGCTGGCGAAGACAAGAATCCGAGGAACGAAGTGCCAAGGGCAAGCGTCAGTATGCTCGCCATAGGGACCTTGCCGACACCGCGTCGAACCTTGGCGGACATTAGCACCTCATCTAGCTCGTCGGCCTTTGCGAGTCGCTGGTTCCATTGGCTGACGTCGGGCGATCGAAGCAGCCTTACCGCAGATCGAATTGGCATATGTCGACAAAAGGTTGTCGTCCTCGTAACCCAGCCGCAGAGTATCACAGGTGAACCCGCCATGCATGCGGGGCATGCCGGAATACTTGTAGAATCCCAAACCGAATCGGGCTGGGAACGCCGCACCGGTCGAGATGACTCGGTTAGAAAAATCCCCTCGCGATGACCTTCCTTTCGCTGGCCCGGTCGGTATTAGGGTCTCGCTATTGGCGAACGCGGTGGAGCGGATGCGAGGGCGGCTTTAGACCGGCGGAGCGCGTAGTGGTTGTATATCGGAAGCCGCGCGCAGCGCAGCCTCGGTCTTCTCCTGCAGCCCGGCAAAATCGATGTCGTCGGCGATCTCGCGCACGATAAGCCCCTCGGCGGTCACGTCGATGACGGCGAGGTCCGTGTAAATCCGGCGTACCGCGGCAGCGGCGGTCAATGGATAGCCGCAGCGCCGCCTGATGCGCGGTGCGCCTGTTCGCGTCGTGTGCTCGAGTAAAACGCGGATCTCCTTCGCGCCAACCGCCAGGTCCATGGCCCCCCCGACGCCCGGCGGGAAACCCGGATCGTCGGTCGTCCAGTTTGCCAGGTCGCCGTTTTCGGAGACCTCAAATGCGCCGAGCAGCGCCAGATCCAGATGGCCGCCGCGGATCATCAGAAACGAGTTGGTATGGTGGACATAGCTGCCGCCGGTGACGAGGGTGATTGGCTGCTTACCGGCATTGATCAGATCCGGGTCGGCCTCGTTGGCCGACGGCGCCGGACCGACGCCCAGAATGCCGTTCTCGCTGTGCAAGACGATTTCGCGCCCCTCCGGGATGAAATCGGATACCAGGGTCGGCAGACCGATCCCGAGATTGACGTAGGCGCCGTCAGCGAGGTCCTGCGCGGCCCGCCACGCGATCTGGCGACGTTTCAGCGGCATCGGCTTTCTCCTCGGTTATGTAATCGGCACCTGATTAGTCTCACGGCTGGTCAAAATGAAACCTCGACGATGCGGTCGATGAAGATACCGGGGCTGATAATGTGCTCGGGGTCGAGTTCGCCGAGTTCGACGATATGGCGAACTTGCGCGATCGACAGGTCGGCGGCCATTGCCATGGTCGGGTTGAAGTTGCGCGCCGATTTGCGATAGGTCAGGTTACCCCAGCGGTCGGCGCGATCGGCGGCCAGCAGCGCGACATCGCCCTTGAGCGGCCTTTCGAGCACATACATGCGGCCGTCGATCTCGCGATGCTCTTTGCCCTCGGCGAGACGGGTCCCGACCGAGACGGGCGAATAATAGCCGCCGAGCCCGGCCGCGGCGCAGCGCATTCGCTCGCTCAGGGTGCCCTGCGGCAAAAGCTCGAGTTCGATCTTGCCGGCCGCATAGAGTTCCTCGAACACGACCGAGCCCGAACTGCGCGGGAACGAGCACATGATCTTGGCGACGCGCCCCGCGGCCATCAGCGCGGCAAGCCCGGTGCGGCCGGTGCCGGCGTTGTTGGCTACGACGGTCAGTTCGCGCGCACCCTGTTCGATGACTGCCTCGCACAGCGCGTCCGGCAGCCCCGCGCCGCCAAACCCCGCGCACAGCACCACCGAACCATCCCTGATACCAGCAACCGCCTCGGCCAAACTGCGCACCCGCTTGTCGATCATTCCAGAGTCCCCTTTTGCTCGAATGCAAGCGGACCGGCCAACTGCTCCCTCTGCCCCGCGGGGGCGGAGGAGGCCATGGTCGTCAGAGGATTCTGCCGCATATCAAAACGCAACGGCGTCGCCACCCTTCAACGCCAGCATGGCCCGCGCCTCGTCCGGAGTGGCGATTTCGAGCGACAGATTTTCGACTATCGCCCGTATCCGGCTGACCTGGTCGGCATTGCTGGTGGCAAGTTTGCCGCGGCCGATCCACAGTGAATCCTCGAGGCCGACCCGAACGTTGCCGCCCATGATCGCACCCATCGTTACCAGCGGCAGTTGGTGCCGGCCGGCGGCGAGGATCGACCAAGCATAAGAATCGCCGAACAATTTGTCGGCGATGTGCTTCATGTGGACGAGATTGTCGGGGTCGGCACCGATCCCGCCCAAGATGCCGAAAATCGTCTGCACGAACAGCGGCGGCTTAACCAGCCCGCGATCGAGGAAATGCGCCAAGTTGTAGAGATGGCCGACATCGTAGCATTCGAATTCGAAGCGTGTGCCGCAGCCTTCGCCCAAATCCTTCAAGATGCGCTCGATATCGGCGAAAGTATTGCGAAAGATGAAGTCGCGGGTCATCTCCAGGTGCTGCGGTTCCCATGGATGCTGCCAATTCCGGTAACGCGATAGCATCGGGTAGAGCCCGAAATTCATCGAGCCCATATTCAGCGAGCACATCTCCGGTTTGGCCCGCAACGGGGCGGCCAGCCGCTCGTCGAGCGACATGCCATGACCGCCGCCGGTGGTTATGTTGACGACGGCCTTAGTCGCCTGCTTGATCCGCGGCAGGAACTGCATAAAGACATCCGGGTCGGGGGTCGGCCGCCCATCTTTCGGGTCGCGGGCATGCAGGTGCAGGATCGCCGCACCCGCCTCGGCCGCGGCGATTGCG
Organism: uncultured Alphaproteobacteria bacterium; assembly: GCA_963821795.1. Lineage (GTDB taxonomy): Bacteria > Pseudomonadota > Alphaproteobacteria > ATCC43930 > CGMCC-115725 > AP-15. The sequence goes on along the minus strand of CAWGFH010000013.1, from coordinate 654,796 downwards.
TCGCGGGCGATCTCGTCCGGCGTCAGCGGCAGATAGGGGCTCATCGTCGGGGTGTGGATCGACCCGGTGACCGCACAGGTGATGACCACCTTGCCACCCATAGCCATGCTATTCCTCCCGTTACGCTCGATCGGCCGGCGCGCGACCCCCGGCGCTCCTGCCCTTCTTACCCAAGTAGGAATGGCCGGACCGCTAGCCTTGCGCCTGGATGAAAGACTTGACCCTGGGATAGGTCTCGCTCTGCCACCGGCGACCGTGGAAGACGCCATAATGGCCGACTTTGAGCTGGAGGTGGTGCGTCTTTTTTGCCGGTGCGATGCCGGTGCACAAAGCGTGCGCGGCCACTGTTTGACCGGGCCCGCAGACATCGTCGCGCTCGCCTTCCACCGTCATCAACGCGGTGCGCTCGATCGCCGCCGGTACCACCAGGTCACCCCGGACACGAAAGCGGCCGAGCGGCAGGTCGTGGCGATGGAACACGCGCTCGATTGTCTGAAGGTAGAAATCCGCCGGCAGATCCATAACCGTGCTGTATTCGTTGTAGAACGACCGGGTTGCGGCGGCGCTGTCGCAGTTGCCGGCGGCCAGGTCACTGTACATCTTCCAATGTGCCTCGACGTGCCGGTCAAAATTCATGCTGAGAAACCCGGCCAGCTGCAGGAAGCCCGGATAGACGCGGCGAAAGGCACCGGGATAGCGTGCCGGAACCGTCGTGATAACCGTCTGCTCGAACCAATCAAGGGAATGAGCTTCGGCAAAGCGATTGACCTCGGTCGGATTGGCCCTGGTGTCGATCGGTCCCCCCATCAACACCATCGAAGCGGGCTGGCACGGATCGTTCGCAGTGGCCATCAGCGAGACGGCGGCCAGCACGGGAACCGAGGGCTGGCATACCGCGACCAGATGGATGCTCGGCCCCAAGAGCTTGGTGAAACGGATCACCGTCTCCACGAAATCGTCGAGATCGAACCTTCCATGAAGCAGCGGAACGTCGCGCGCGTTGGCCCAGTCGGTCAGATAGACGTTGTGATCGGTCAGCAGGGTTTCGACAGTGCCGCGCAGCAAGGTCGCGAAATGGCCTGAGAGCGGCGCCACGACCAGCACCGTCGGTTCCTCGCGGGTTGAATGCTTGCGGAAATGGAGCAGGTTGCAGAACGGTTCGGAGGCCACGACCTCCTCGCTGATCGTGATCTCCCTGTCGTCGATCGTTATCGATCGGATGCCAAAATCCGGCCGCTCATGCAACAAGCCGGCATGAGACAGCAACTCCATTGCCGCGGCCGCGCTGCGGACGCAAGGCATATCGCCGATTGGCAGCCACGGATGGCGAAGCCAGTCGTGGGCGGTCCCGGCCATCAGCCGAACCGGACCGAAAATGTCGTTTTGTGCCTGGTAGGCGTCGTAAAGCATATGTCCTCATCGATACTGGCCGCTGCCGGTTTTGGCAGCGTCCGAATTGGCGAAGCGGCTGACCGCTCCGTTCGATTATCAGGTGAAAGCATCCCATATCGAAAATCCTTTTAATTCAACTTAATATTTGTATTGATAAGCGGTTAGGCAAGGGCGAAGCGTTCGCCCTTGCCGACGTTCATGGCGTCTCCAACTTGTTCTCTGATTGTTTCTTAGTGCCGGCGAAGATCGCCGCTTATTTAAGCGTAATCTAAGCTATTGCCCAAGCTGCAGCCGGCGTGGTCTCACCGCGGCGGGGCGACGATACCATCGCGAACTTCGTGAACCACGACCCCTGACAGCCGGGACGGCGGTGCCAGCCACCGCGGATGCGCCAGACTCGTCACTATGTCGCGTTCGCCCGATATCCACCGCCGCGTTAACGAGTCGGACGAGAAATCCGCCATTTTCGCCGCGAGATCAGCGACCTCGCCCTCGTGAACGAGGTGCAGGATCGTCATCGTGGCATCGCTAGCCTGAGCGAGACAGCGGCGGATGTCGACCTCTCCTCGCGCCCTCGGCGGCAGCCGTTCACCGAGCAATCCGATCATGCGGCGCAAATCGTGAGTCGACGCATCGCGGCAATTTCGCGGGCGGTTCGACTGATGCCGCCGTGACCTCCGGGCACTGGGTCGTAGCCATCGACGGCAAAGCATAAAGTGTCGGCCGGTCGGGCATCGTCCAATGCCGATACCGGGACAGCGCTACCGGCGAACAGCTGCTCTCCAATCGCAACCGGCGGCAAACCAGATAACGGTGTGCTCGCCAGAACGTGGTCCGGGCCGAGCACGTGCCGGTCGTTGTCGAAAAACGTCTCAGCCCCGGTCGACAAGTTAACCGCGCCGAGAACGACGCGCACCGCAGCCGGAATTGACCCGTTCGAAATCGACTGCCTTCGCCACCATTTCGCGCAGTTCAGGGGCGGGCATCATTGGCCCGACCGGGGCCGGCGCGAACCTCGATCCGCGGCGCAGCCGGGTCAAACAGAGGCCGGCTGTCTTCTGCGCCCACCGTCCGAGCATCCGCGAGGAACGCTGCGTCGCCCGCCGGCTGACCTCATGCCAAAATTGGCGCAAGCGCAATACGCGCTCGTGGGGCAGGTTGCCGGCTATGATCGCGGCATTGAGCGCGCCGATCGCCGTTCCAGCGATCCAATTCGGCCGCACCCCGCTCTTTTCGAGCGCAGCGTAGGCGCCCGCTTGATAGGCGCCAAGTGCCTCGCCGCCCGACAGCACCAGCGCGATCCGCTCGAAACGGGCCAAACTCTTGTCCGATCGCCCTCGCGCCAATACCCGCTCCATCCCGCCAACTTCCAACCGAACGCCCGACGATGGGCCGCGCTAAGCTCGGTCCACTCGCCGTCTAAACCGGCAGCGATGCCGGGCGCGTTCCCCACTACTCTTTACCGGAACGCCCGCCATCATAAGAGGTCTCGATTTAGCGTCTAGTGTCGAAACGTCCCCCGTCGCTTAGTCTTTCTTTCGCGATCGAATCGGCCGCAACGATTTGAGATAGACGGCGATCGCCCGCCTGTCCGCATCGTCGAGCCGGGCGGTATTGCTCGACGATTTCGCCCATCGCTCCGCCGACAAAATCGAAATCCGGCTTCTGTCCGTCGGTCAGCAGGTTGACGATGTCACTCTCGCTCCATCGGCCGATCCCAGTTTCCGGGTCGGGGGTGATATTGGGCGCGGCTTGCCCACCGCCACCGTCCGCGGCTGCCGGCGAAAGGCGTCGTGGATCCGGCGCGCCCGAGCCAGTTGCGCGGGGTATGGCAATCGCCGCAGCGACCGACCGTGGCAACGAGATAGGCGCCGCGGTTCCACATCGCGTCTCTGCGTCGGATCGGGCCGCCATGGTCCCGGGAAACGGCGAGGCAAGGACCGCGACCGCAGCTCGCGCGGAGGCAAACGGCGCCCGGCTCGCCGGCGCTGTTCGCGCTGCGACACGGCCGGCACGCTGTCGAGAAACGCCTTGAGATCGGCGAGATCGCGCGACGTGAGACGATTGTAATAGGGGAACGGGAAACGTCGGCAGATAATGCGAAGTCATCCGGGGCGACGCCCCAACGCATCGCCGCGAATGAAGTCGTCGACGCTCCATCGCGCCGATCCCGGTTTCGCGATCGGGGGTGATGTTCGGGGTGACGATCGTGCCGAACCGGGTTTCGACGTGCCCGGCCGCCGGCATAAGGGCCGCCCGCCGTGCTCGCGGTCGGTGTGGCATTGGCCGCATCCGGCAGCGGCGGCGAGGTAGGCGCCGCGTGTGATCGCGCCCGCGTTCAGCCGCGATGGCAGAGCACGACCCGGCAAGCGCCAGCAAGATCGCCAGCGCTGCCGCCGTTAGTCTTTGAGCTTTTCGCGGAAGGTCGTGTGGCAGTCGCCGCACCGTTTTTGCCGAAATCGGCGAAGGCAGTCTGGATCGCCGGCTTTGTCGCCGGCCCTGACCGCCGACGAGCAACGCATCGGCCTTGGCCACCGCAATCTTTTGCGCGGCGAGAAATTTGTCCCAGTCGGTCCACACCGCCGGCTTTGGGGGATAATCGCCATCGGGGCTGGGCGCGCTCGGTGCCGGGCGGGAACAGGTCGGGATTTTTCGTGGTCGTCTTGGTCAGGCTGGTCGCGGCGGCTACGGCCGCGGCCTGGTCGGCCTTGCCGTCGAGAAAGGCCTTGACGGCGCCAGATCCTTGCCCTGTTGCTTCATCGTCGCCTGGCGGTCTTTGACGATGGCGTCGTTGTCCTGCGCCGAGTGCCGCCGCGGCGGAGCCCGAGCGACGGCGATAGCTCAAAATTGCAGCCCAACATCCGGCGCTTCACTGACGGTGGCATCAGACCCCCCTGTCATGCCCGGGTCACGGCCGCCCGGCAAGGCTTACACTAGTTTGTGCCGGCCGGCGACGCAACGTCTCGAAAACATGTTCACGATCAAGTGATCGGTATTTCGATGTAGGTCTTGAAGGCGGGGCGCTCGCGCATCCGCTCGTACCAAGATTTGAGATTTTTCAGGGCCGGCCGCTCAAGCGGAAAGGCGTGCCAGCGGTAGACCAGGGTACCCATAACGATTTCGGCCAGGCTAAGGTCGGAGCCGGCAAGAAACGGACCGGCCTTCGAGGGCGTCCTCGACGATCGTCCATGCGACAAGCGCTTTGCGGCGCGCCGCCTCGATCGCGGCGTGGTCGCGCTCCCTCGGGCTTGCTGCGGATCAAACCGTAGAGCAGCGCACCCATCGGCGGACCGACGGTCGATAGCTGCCAATCCATCCAGCGCTCGACAAACGAACGCGCAACGGGTTCGCGCGGGATAAAGCCGCTCGCCATTGTTAGTGGTGGCAAGGTAGCGACAAATCGTGTTCGATTCCCAAAGGATAAGCTCGCCATCCTGTACCGTCGGCACCAGCCCGTTCGGGTTCAGCGCAAGATATTCGGAATCCTGATTGCCACCGAACGGTCCGCCGAGATCGACGCGTTCGAAGGGGATGCCAAGCTCACCGCAGCACCAAAGCACCTTCTGTACGTTTGACGACGTGGCTCTTCCCCAGATCTTGAGCATGGTAACCTTTCCCTTTGGCCGGCTCGGCCACATCCCGCGGAGGCCGCTTCGTGGTATCGTACACCAGCTGCCTGGGCGGAAAAAATGTATGCTTCCGGAGTTGGAACCGGCCTATGTCGGTATCGTCGACTGCAACGAGGCGAGACGTGAAAAAGACAATTCTTCTGCTGTTGACGGCGTTTGCATTGTCTATCGGCGCGGCCCAGGCGACGCAGCAGGGAACTGGCGCGATCGCAAAGTGGAAGAGCATGGACAAATGCGCCAGGCAAGCCCAAACGGCCTTCCCCGACTTTAGCCCCGACTTCGAACGCGAAACGGGACGCCGCGCTGAAAAACTGCTTGAACGCCAGCAACCTTCCGCCGCGCGAGCCGCTAGCGCCGCCGCTGTCTCATTGAGCGACGGGCTGGAGCCGCAATCAACCAGCGTGGCCTTCCCCCCAACCCTCTGCCATCGGTGGCAGACGCGGCAAATGCATCGGCGCATCCGTGGCAGTTCCGTGTTCTACCCCGGAGAGAAATGCGAGCTGGGCGCCGAGATCGATCTCGATGCTCGAGGTAATTTCTAGCCGCGTATCCTCGAAGACGTTGGTGCGGCGGCGGCGGCGCCACGCCATCACGGTTTCATCACGGGCACGCAGCAGCCCCAGGATTTGCGGACGGAACAGAACAAGTATGGCGCCGATCCATCGATTGAGCATCACCGACTGACCGACCTCGCCGATCGTAAACCGGTCCAGCATGCGGGTGACGTCTTCGGCGCGATACCACGTCTCTCCGGTGACCCAACGATTGGTGGTGAACAGCCGAATTGGCTCGCCGCGATGATCAAGCGCAATCGCGACGAGATGGCTCACCTCGTCGCGCCCTCCATGCTTGAGCGGGGCCGCCTGTGGCGCGGGCCGCACGGCATCGGCGACGGCGCTCTCGGGTAGTACCAGCGGAGTGACCCCCAACGGCATGCCATCGGCGCGCAAAAAGGTGTGGAAATGCCCGTGTTCGCGCGCCGGCCGGTCGACTGCTGGATGCGCATGGTAGAAATATTGAGCGTGACTATTCTGATCGTATACCTCGCCGGCGGGATAGTGCTGCCAATCCGCTAAGGGCTGTTCGCCCGCCGCGACCTCGTCGAGAATGTCGCTCCCTTTGGCAGCAAGCGCTTTGCGACATGCGGCGACCACTGCCGCCGCGGCTAGCATCGGCGCGATTTCGCCCGGGCTCACCCGAAACTCGGTCATCCTGTCCGCAGCCGTCACCCGACACCTCGTGAGAACGAAACGTGGACACAATAGTCAACGGCGCTTTCGGGATAAAGCGGGATTGGTGACGGTCCATACCACAATATCCTTAGTCACCGCACCCGCAGCCGCGTTGAAGGCGGCAACCACGGCCGGAACGTCTGCCGCCGCGGCCTTGACATGCCGCTCGAACAAGGCCTGGGCAATTATTTCGCGCTGCGGCATCGCCACGAGCCGGGCGGTCATCGCGACCCATATGCTAGGCGGGCTACCGCTCCCATTTCCCACCGCCTCGAAATGGCGGATCTCGGTCTTCAGGACAAAATCGGCCCGCAGTCCAACTGATTCGCGGTCGATCGCGGTGATCGCCCTACTGTTCTCGAAGGATGCCAGTAACAAGCTTTGCACCAGGCCCGGCACCTGATCGGTCCACTCCGAATCGGCGTAGTAATCGAGTGAGAGAGGCGACTGGCTCAGCGCGATCCGGTTCGTGTCGATGGCGGCGGGGGCCTGCGGCAGATCGACTAGAAGCTGTGCGGTCACTCGGGGCAGGGTCTCCGGATAGGCGCCGTCGGCGGAGAGCCGGTAAAGGTGCCCGGGCGGGTTGGCGACAAAAAGGCTGGCGCAGCCCGATAAAATTATCACCGCTGCGCCCGCGATCCAGCGCCGGGTGATAGGAACCGCCGGCCTACTCATCGCGGCCGATATCCTTCCCGGCGATCTCCGAACAGCAATCGCGTCGGATCCCGTTCGATTTGGTCAAGTAGCCGGTTCAGATTCGCCGCCAGCAGTTGCGCGTCGCCGACCAAATCGTTAACTCCGGGCAGGGTCTGCTGGCTAAAGTTGCGAATGGCGGGCCGAGCGTCGGCAATAAAAATCTGGAGTTGGCGGCTGGTTTCGGTCAAGTTCTCGGCCAACCGGTCGTAGTCCTTCAGCGTCTGCGACACTTGATCTTTCAACCCGCCTCGCGCGGTGTAGCTCTGATCCACATGTTGCAGCAGCAACTTGAGTTCGAGCATTGATGCGTTGGTGTTATCGAGGATCGGACCTACTTCCTGGCTGTGCTCGGCCAAGGCTGCGGTCACGGTTCGAAGGTTGTGCAGGCTGTCGTAAATCGCCTGACGATTGTCTGCGTTGAGCAACTCGTTCAGCTTCGTTGCCGCGTTTTTGAGCTCACCGGTTAGGTCGGGAAGCGAGGCCTTCACTTGTTCGATTTCCGATCGCCCGGGCTGAATGACCGGGTAGCGATAACCGGGCGTAGCCTCCAAGACTTTGGCTTCCTGCGTGCCGCCGCGGATCTGGACAGTAGAAACACCACTCAATATATTGGTATCAAGGAAAGCACGCGCATCTGTCTTGATCGTGACCAGACTGGTGTCGATGTCGACAGTAACCTGTATTTGTGCAATATTGTTTGGATCGACACGGATATCGCCCACACGGCCGACTGGGATGCCGTTATACTGAACTGCGGAGCCTTTGCTGAGGCCGGCCACCGATCCTTTGAAAAAGACGTAGTAGCTGTTACTTGCCTCGGATAACTTGACGCCGCCAAGCCACAGCACCGCGCCAAACGCCAGAAAAATAATAACGATTACGAATGCACCGACGGCGACGTAATGTGCTCGCGTCTCCATCGGTCAGCCTCCGGAGGACCGAACGGCTCAGGCCGAAGCCGGAGCCGCGATCCCGGTCTCTGTTCGCAACCGTTGACCGGATTCGGCGCTCTGCGCCGCCCGCCCGCGGGGACCGTGGAAATAGGCATGTATCCACGGGTGTTCGTCATGCACCATTTGATCGAGCGTACCGACGCGAAGCTTCTTGTCGACCAGGACCGCGACCCGATCGCAGATCGCGAACAGGCTGTCGAGATCGTGCGTTACCATGAACACGGTCAGGCCAAGGCTGCTCCTCAGATCGCTGATCAGCTTGTCGAAGTCCGCGGCCGCGATCGGATCGAGGCCCGCCGTCGGTTCGTCAAGAAAGACAATCTCGGGGTCGAGCGCCAGAGCGCGGGCAAGGCCTGCGCGCTTACGCATTCCCCCCGACAGTTGGGCCGGAAATTTGCCTCCGGCATCCTCGGGCAATCCAACCATGCCGATCTTAATCCCTGCAACCTCGTCCATCAGGCGTAACGGCAAATCATAGAATTCCTCCAGCGGCACCTCGATATTCTGTGCGACCGTCAATGAACTGAACAGAGCGCCGTCTTGAAACAGCACTCCCCAGCGCTTTTCTACTTGGCGCCGCTCGTTCTCGTTCATCGCCAAAAAGTCGCTTCCGAACGTCAGGACATCCCCTTCCGCCGGCCGGTTGAGGCCGACGATGGTCCGCAGCAGAACCGACTTCCCGCTCCCCGACCCGCCGACGATGCCGAGAACCTCGCCGCGGTACACATCCAGATCAAGACCATTGTGGACCGTCTCGGATCCGAACCGATTGACGAGGCCGCGCACGCTGATGATCGCTTCGCCCGGATGATCCGACACGGTCAAATTCCTAACACGGAGAAAAATATTGAGAAGGCAGCATCGGTCACGATGACAAGAAATATCGACTCAACAACGGACAACGTCGTCAGCCGCCCGACGCTCTCCGCGCTGCGCGATACTTGGAAGCCTTCGTAGCAACCGATCGTCGCGATAATCGCCGCGAAAAACGGCGCCTTGGACACACCGATCCAAAAGGTCCTCTGGCTGATCGAGAACTGCAACTCCCGCATAAATTGCGGGATTGTGATCCCGAGTACGCCCCACGCCATCAGACAACCGCCAAGAAGCCCCATCAAATTCGCGTAAAGCGTTAGCATCGGTAGCGTCAGCAGCAACCCGAACAGGCGCGGAATTACCAGCACCTCGATCGGGTCCAGGCCGAGGGTGCGTAGCGCGTCGACCTCCTCGTTGACCTGCATCGTGCCGATCTGCGCGGTAAACGCGCTGCCCGATCGCCCGGCAATGATGATCGCTGTCATCAACACGCCGAGCTCGCGCAGAATTCCGACGCCGAGAAGGTCGACGGTATAGATCTCCGCGCCAAAGCGGCGGAGTTGATCCGCACCCTGATAGGCGATGACGACCCCGATCAAAAAAGACAACATGCCGACGATCGGAAGCGCATTGACCCCGGTCTGCTCCATCTGGGCGGCCATCGCCGTTACCCGCAGTCGGCGCGGATGGGTTATCAAGGCCAAGGCGGTCGACTGTACGAGGCCGACAAAGCCGAGAATGCGGTAGGCGCGTCCCAAAAGACCCAGCGAAACTTCGCCGATGCGCGCGACGAAGCCGATCAGCGAGTGATGCGCCGGCCGGGGGTGGACAGCGGGCGGAAGAATTCCGCCGGCGCGGACTTGATCGAAAAGCGGTGCGAAGCTCGGCTGCAGATTGCGGATTTCGACCATATTTCCGCGCGCGGACAGGTCGTGCTCGGTGCGCAGCAACAGCCAAGCCCCGGCAGTATCGATCCGGTCGATCCCCGCCAAGTCGAGCGTCACCTGGCTGCCCTCAGGTATCTCGATCGCGCGAAGCCTGCGATCCAATTCGGCGGCAGTCGCCACGAGCCATTCCCCGGCTGCGGCCAGCACTACGGATCGGCCGTCATTTGTTTCAGCGAGAGTGGCCGCAATTGTGGCCATGATGCCTTTGGGATCCGCGAGCGCCGGGCAAGGTCTTTTCAACTATGGCAAAAGCGGCTATGCCGCAACCGACCCAGATCGGTCGTCGAGGATACTGATTTATGGACCTCAAGCAGCACATCCGATCGATACCCGATTTTCCCAAACCCGGGATCCTGTTTTACGACATTTCGACGCTGCTTGCGCATCCGGATGCTTGGCGTGCCACGGTAGCTCGCCTGGCCGAGGCTCTGCGGCCGCACCAGCCCGATCTCCTGGTCGGCATCGAGTCTCGCGGGTTTCTCGTCGCCGCACCTGTCGCCTACGAACTCGGCTGCGGCTTCGCGATGATCCGCAAACAAGGAAAACTGCCGGGCAAGACCGTGCGTTTTTCCTATGACCTCGAATATGGCAGCGACACGATCGAGATTCAGGAGGACGCCGTCGCTGCCGGCCAGCGGATCGCCGTGCTCGACGATCTACTGGCGACCGGCGGCACCATGCGCGCGGCAATCGATCTCGTTCGGCAACGTGGCGGCGTCGTGGCCGCCGCCGGCTGTATAATCGAACTGAGCTTCCTGCAGGGGCGCGACCGCATAGACGTGCCGGTCACCGCGATGGTCGCCTACGACTCCTGATAACGATCAATCATCATTGCCCAGGGGCCAACGCCCAAGGCTTCGCCCGATCACCGCATAGAGCGGGTCGCCGCCGCCGGGCGGCGTGCGGTCCAGGCAGCGCAGGTCGCCCCAATTGCCGGCCTCGGCAAAATGATGCGCTATCAGGCACAAATGCCCGGCATCGTCGAGAAGACACCAGCAGCCGATGGCTCGGGCCGGCCGGCAACGCTCGGAAAAAGTCACTACGAGAGGCGCGCCCCGCTTCAGGACGCGGCCTACCTCGCGGATGACCTCGCCCGGACGCGTCAGATGCTGGACCGAGGCGCATAGCGCAGCGCCGTCGAATTCGCCGTCGGCGAATGGCAGACGCGGATTGCGGTTCAAATCATGCACCCGCCACTCGTCGAGAAACGGATTCTCGGCCAGCTCGCAAGCATTGAGGCCGATCCCGACGACCCGCGAATAGGAAATTTCCGGGGGTAGGTGGCTGACCCAGCCCGACATCAGATCGAGAATGGCGCCGTTCACCGGCAGGATCTCTCTATAGAGGTCCGTAATTGCGGCCAGCGCCGCATCGTCGATATGGCTGACGTGCGGCGACCCCTGCCTGCCGGATGCGCCGAAGGATTCCTCGGCGGATGCCGGTGCGGCTGTCGGAAGGATCGGAAGGAGCGCCATTTCCCCCGTCTCTAGCCCAGTTTTGTGTGAGATAGGGAGCAGCTCGCGGGGCGTCCATAGGGAAACATCGCCTGGCTCGAAAAGGGCTGCGCAGCGCGGCTCCCGAGAATCCACCACATCAATCTGCTAGCACGCTGTCGACTGGGGCCGATGGTAGGCCAAGATCGCGCGCGACGGCCGGGTAGGTTACCCGCCCACAGCAGATGTTGAGTCCGTCGCGCAGATGTGGGTCTTCGGCGAGGGCTCGTCGCCACCCGAGATCGGCGAGCGCCAGGACGAAAGGCAGGGTGGCGTTATTGAGAGCGACGGTTGAGGTGCGCGCCACCGCAGCCGGCATGTTGGTCACACAATAATGGACAACCCCTTCCTCGATGAAGGTCGGAGCCGCGTGCGTCGTCGGCCGGCTGGTTTCAAAGCAGCCGCCCTGATCGATTGAAATATCGACAATCACGGTCCCCGGCCGCATCCCTCGGACGAGGTCGCGGCTGACGAGTTTTGGCGCCGCAGCACCGGGAACCAGTACGGCGCCGATCACGAGATCGGCCGCCCTGACCTCGCGCTCGATGTTCTCCATCGTCGAGTAGAGCGTATGCAGCTGCGCCCCGAATTGCAGATCGAGCTCGTAAAGCCGCGGCAACGAGCGGTCGATGACGGTCACATAGGCCTCCATCCCCATCGCCATTCGCGCCGCGTTGGTGCCCGCGACGCCGCCGCCCAGGATCACTACCTTGGCTGCCGGCACGCCCGGAACGCCGCCGAGCAGCACGCCGATCCCGCCCTGTTCCTTTTCCAAACAGTGCGCGCCGACTTGCACCGACATCCGGCCCGCGACTTCGCTCATTGGCGCCAACAAAGGCAATCCGCCGCGCGTGTCGGTCACCGTCTCATAGCCGATCGCGATCACCCCCGAACGGATCAAGCCGTGCGCCAACTCCCGGTCGGCGGCGAGGTGCAGATAGGTGAATAGGATTTGGTCGCGACGCAGCAGCGCCACCTCCCACGGCTGCGGCTCCTTGACCTTGACGATCATTTCGGCGGCTGCGAAGACCTCTGCGGCGTCGGCGAAGATGCGCGCGCCCGCTGATTGATAAGCGCGATCGTCGAAGCCGATCCCGGCGCCGGCTCCCGCTTCGACGACGACTTCGTGGCCGCGATGGGTAAGCTCACGCACACTGCCGGGAACGAGACCGACGCGGTGCTCATGGATCTTCACTTCCTTGGGGACACCGATCAGCATCGGGAGATCTCCGCACGTCGCCGCTCGGCCGCGGTGTAACGAAATCTGGGGATGAGCCGCACGATTGTAAGCAGCGATTGTTCGACGATTGGCCTAAGCCTCGGCCAACCTGCGGATTACCTCCTCGGCGAGCGGTAACGACGCAGTCAGCCCCGGCGACTCGATTCCGTACAGGTTGACCAGGCCGGGCACTCCGTGGGTCTCCGGTCCCTGTACGACGAAATCGGCGGCGGGCTCGTCGGGTCCGCAGATCTTGGGCCTAATCCCGGCATAGCCCGGCTGTAACGCACCGTCGCGCAGGCCCGGCCAGTAGGAGCGTATAGCGGCATAGAATGCGTCGCCGCGTGACGGGTCGACCCTATAGTCGATCCCGGCAATCCATTCGACATCCGGGCCAAAGCGTGCCTGGCCGGCAAGGTCGAGGGTGATGTGCACGCCGAGCCCGCCCGGCGGCGGCACCGGGTAAACCAGCCGTCGAAACGGAGAGGGCCCGGCCAGCGTGAAATACACCCCGCGGCAGAAATACGCGGGCGGAATAGTCTTTGGCGGCAGGCCCACGATAGTCCGGGCAAGGGCCGGAGCGTGCAGTCCGGCGGAGTTGATCAGGAGACGGCAGCGGATTGTGCCCGGCTCCTCGCCTCCTACCGTCAGATCGAAGCCGTCCGCCCCGGCGATGGCGGAAAGCGTCGGGGTACGAAGGACGATTATCGCACCAGCGGATTCGGCTTCGCCCTGATAGGCGAGCATCAGCGCATGGCTGTCGACAATGCCGGTCGACGGCGACAGCAACGCGGCGACGCAATTCAATGCCGGTTCAAGACGTTGCGCCTGCGCGGCGCTAAGCCATTCGACATCATCGACGCCATTGGCGCGGGCTGCCGCCGCGATCTTTTCGAGCGAAGGGATCTCTCGCTCTTCGGCGGCGACGATCAATTTGCCGAGTTGCGCATGCGGAACCCCGTGATCGCGGCAATAGGCGTACAGCCGTTGCCGCCCGGCGACGCAGGTCGCCGCTTTGAGGCTGCCCGCCGGGTAGTAGATCCCGCTATGGATGACCTCGCTGTTGCGAGAGGAAGTCTCAAAGCCGATCGCCCAGGCGCGCTCCAACACAAGGACCTCGTGACCGGCCATCGCCAATGCCCGCGCCGCTGCGAGGCCAACGATCCCGGCGCCGACAACGACGCATTCGACCTCGTCCACTACCCTCGCCTCACTCTCCGATCGGACACGGCTCAAAGCGGCCAGCGCCCGAAGATGCCGTTGTTCGCCCGCGGACACTCTTGGTCAAGACCGGCATCGCACGGGACATTCTGCCGCAGGCGCCCGGACCCCGACTGCGCGAGCCGGCTGGACGCGACACGCGAAATCGCCCACACTTGAACTTCGCGGCAATCGGCGAAGGATTACGATGAGCCGGAAGACTGCCACCGTATTGGCCCTCGGTGATTATCGGACGCGGCAGCATACCCTGTATTTCTCCCGCTCCGAACTGAACCAGCTTCTCGGCCTCTATAGCCGCCACGTGATCCGCGGCGAGTGGCGCGATTACGCGATCGATCATGGCAGCGGGATGGCGCGTTTCTCGGTCTTTCGGCACACTCACGAAGCCCCCGCGTTCACGATCCTAAAGACCGCGCCGTCTTCGGCTCGCCCCGCCGAATTCATCGTGCAAACTGGGAGGCAGAGGCTGCGCAGCGCCCGCAGTCTTGGCGAGGCGTTGGAGTTCTTTCGCACCCGCCTCAGTCTTGTTACCGCTTCCTCGGGATAGAGTACCGCGTCCCCTCGCCCTGTGGGCGATAGCACCGGCAACCCTCGGGCTGCGGCTAAGCAGAACCCCGCCGGGGCAGCATGCGCTCGAGTACCCCGTCTCTTCTGGCAATGGCGTGGAATAGCGCGGCCGCCACGTGGGCGCCGACGAGCAGATAGACGAGGTATTGCCCGACGAGGTGAACCGCAATTGCCGCCTGCGCCAGCCGCTGATCGATCGGCAATAGCGGGGGGATCGCAACCACGCCGAACAGGCTGACGCCATGACCTTGCGCCGCCGCGTTCACATAGCCGGCGAGCGGCATCGCGATAAACAGAAGATAGAGCCCGAGATGGGTCAGATGGGCGAGCGCCGCTTCCAACCGGGAGAGGCTGGAGGGCAGCGTTGGTGCGGGATGCAGCCAGCGCCATAGGGCACGCACGACCATAACCCCGAGAATGGTCAGACCGATCGAACCGTGCAGCATCAGGAGGCTGCCGCGCACTGGTGTGTTGCGCGCCGCTGCCTCCATTGCCCAGCCGAACGCGATTACCATGACTGCGAGCGCCGCGACCAACCAATGCATGGCACGCGCGGCGCGGCCGTAACTGCCGCCGCCAAGTCGTGCGGATAAACTCATCGCTTATCTTCTCAATTCCTGACCTCTCGAAGTCATTCGGACTTTGACCGGACGGGCGAGTTGGAACCGTTTGGGCCAAGTCTATAGGAGTGAGGGATAGCCGCCGCCCCGTCTTCGGCTTATCTCTACTATACCGGCCCCGGAGCGGAGACGCGGCGAAATGATTGATTTCCCGGCTGCGGCAATGGCCGCCGCTCGAGACCCCTTGGTCATCGCGCTGGTAATCTTTTCCGTCGGTGGGCTCCTCACGCATTTGCTGTTTCGCGGCCATCCGGTCCGCCGTGCAATCGTGCGGGTGATCTTTCTTCTCGTCCTCACGATCATCCTGCTCTACGCCGGCATCGTTCCCTATCAGAAGCTGCAGTTGACCGGAGTGCCGTTCCGCGACGCGGCCCATGGCGTCCTGAAAATCGCGTGGTGGCTCTATGCGGCCTGGTTCCTGGTCGGTTTTTTGCGTGCCTTCGTCCTCACCGAGCACCGCCCCCACGAAGCGAAACTGGTTCAGGACCTGGTCGCCGGCGCGATTTATCTTGCCGCCGTCTTTGCCATCATTGCTTATGTCTTCGATCTGCCGATCCAGGGCCTGCTGGCTACCTCGGGGGCGATCGCAATTATCCTCGGGCTGGCGCTGCAAAGCACTCTGAGCGACGTATTTTCGGGCATCGTGCTGAATTTCAGCCGACCCTATCTGCCGGGTGACTGGATCAGCATCGATGGCGCCACCGATGGGCGCGTCATCGAGATGAACTGGCGCGCGACACTCGTTCTGACGGCGAAGCGCGATCTGGCGATTGTGCCGAACAGTACAATCGCCAAGGCGAAGATCGTCAATGCGAGTTCGCCTTCCGGCATCCACGGGATGACTGTGACGATCCAGCTCGAAGCCAAGGCGTCGCCGGCCGAGGGCGCGGAGGTTCTTCAGCACGCGACGCTCAATTCGCGGCTGATCCTGGCAACTCCGGCGCCGTCGATCGTCGTCAAGTCGATTACCGCCAGCTACACCGAATTCGACATCATTTTTTTTGTTGAAGAGTTGTCCCAATCGAGCCGTGCGCAAAATGAGCTGTTTGCTCTGATCCGTCGACATCTGGCGGCCGCCGGCATCGAACTGGCGTCGACCCAGACCCAGCCATATTGGCCCGTACCGGCGGAGGCATTGCCCAAACCGAAGGGGGCCGCCGAGCGGGCGCTCGACCTGGTTGAAATTTTCACTAGCTTGACCGAGGACGAACGGCGGTCGCTGGCGGGCAGGCTGAAGCAAAGGAACCTATGATCGCGACGAGGCATTGCTTGAGCCGGGAACAGTGTTGCACTCGCTGTTCGTCATCGGAACCGGCGTGCTCTCTCTCACCCGCGCCTCGTCGGAGGGCGAGATAGAGCTGCTGCGGCTGGGACCGGGAGATCATTACGGCGAGATCGGGCTGCTGACTGGGGCCCCTGCCGTAGCCAAGATCTCGGCCTTGGTGCCGACCACCGTCTATGAGTTGGCAAAGGACGATCTGGCGCCGGTCCTGGAGGCGCGCCCGCCGGTCGCCCAAGAGCTGTGCCGCGCCCTTGCCCGCAGGCAGGCCGCCGGCCAGATGATCGCCGCGCCGGATATCGACGCGGACGTGCCGGCAAATCGGCTGGCCGGCTGGTTCTCCGATCGGTTGCACCGGCTGTTCGATCTGGCCGCTGCCGAATGAACGAGCCGTAATGCCTCGACGCGCCAGGCGCCAAGCGTACAGTTCCGCCAGCGAGGCGTTCGCGAAATTGGGCTCGGACCCGTCCTGGTAGCGGGTCGCGAGGTCGGCGATCTTCATCGTGAACCGGTCCACCCGACCGTCGCTGCCGGCTGCGGTCAGACCCTCGGATCGATTGCCGGTCCCATCAGCGGAGAGGATCGCGGCAGGGCCGTGCCTGGGTCGCGGCGATGCCCAGGCGGCGATCATAGCGGCTGCCTCCTCGGCCACCCGCAGCGCCTGGACAGGTGCCGGATCGATGCCGGCAAGCACCAGCGCTTCGCGAATGGCCATGCCGATCGCGACCCGAGCCCGAAGCGTCGCCCGCGTGGGGGCTTCCGCTAAATCCGTGCGCGTCCTCCGGGTGACGCGGACCAATGCGCGGATGGGTCAATTTCCCCTCGGTGAAGGCGGATTGCGATGGCGAATCGGTGCCGCAAAGCCGCCCTGTCCCCGAACCGCTTTTGCTTCCTATCACCGGATTTTGCCGATCAGGGTATTCTGGAGCGGCTGAATATCTTCGGATAAAAGGACCCGCCAGATGCTGATCGCCGATGGCCAGATTCACCTGTGGGAAAAGGGCACGCCCTCCCCGCAACATCGTCAGCAGCCGTACTCCGCCGAGCAGGCGATCGCCGCCATGGACGAGGCCGGCGTGGACCGGGCGCTGGTTCACCCGGTGCTATGGGACCCCGACTCGAACGAATTGGCCCTCGCAGCGGTGCGGAAATACCCCGACCGCTTCGCCATTATGGGCTGGTTCTATCTCGACGACCCGAAGGGCCGCGACCTCGTCGCTCACTGGAAGGAGCGGCCGGGCATGCTCGGACTGCGCTTTTATTTCAACGAGCGGCACAAGCGGGAGTGGATGACCGACGGAAGCCTCGACTGGCTATGGCCCGCGGCGGAACGCGCCGGCGTGCCGGTGGCGCTCGCCGCCGCGTTGTTCCTACCGACTGTCGGCCAGATCGCCGAGCGCTGCCCGGGGCTCAAACTGATCGTCGATCATATGGCCGTACCGCCGGGGAGCAGCGGTGCGTCCGCCTATCGCTTTCAGCCCGAATTGCTGGCGCTTGCGAAATACCCGAACGTCGCGGTCAAGGCGACCGGCCAGCCCGGCTACGCGGAAGACGCCTATCCATTCCGCAGCTTCCATGATCACCTGCACCGCGTCTTCGACGCGTTCGGTCCGCATCGGATGTTTTGGGGCACCGACATCACGCGGATGCCCTGTTCCTGGCGGCAATGCGTGACGGTGTTCACCGAGGAACTGCCCTGGCTGAAAGGCCGCGACCTCGACCTCGTCATGGGCGAAGCCCTGTGCAACTGGGTCGCCTGGCGCCTCCCTGGTGAGCCTGGCCGTCGCCAACGCGCCAGGATCGGGCAGTCAGACCAGGAGCGCAAAGATGAAGCCTTATGTGATCTGCCACATGAATGCGAGCATTGACGGGCGCATTCTCGGCAGCCGGTGGCGGCCCGCCGAGAACCGCATGGCGGGGCTGTTCGAGCGCTTGCACGAACAGCTTGGCGGCGGCTCCTGGCTGATCGGCCGGGTAACCGGCAGCGAATACGCCAAGGCCGAAGCCTACCCTGACCACACCGACCGGACCTATCCGCGGGAACCCTGGTTCGCGCGGCGCGATGCGAAGGCCTATGGCATCGCCCTCGACGCGCAGGGCAAGATCGCCTGGGGCCGGTCTGACATCGGCGGCGATCCGATCGTCGCGGTGCTGACGGAGCGGGTCTCCGACGCGCATCTGGCAGGGCTCCGCCAGGATCGGCGTCTCCTACATCTTCGCCGGCGAGCAGGCGCTTGATCTGGGGTTGGCGCTGGAGATCCTGAACCGCGAGCTGGGGCTCGAACGCCTGCTGCTCGAAGGCGGCGGCGGCTCGAACGGGGCTTTTCTGCGGGCCGGGCTGATCGACGAGATCAGCCTTGCGATCTGCCCCGCGGTCGATGGCGCGAAGGGTGCCCCGAGCATCTTCGACTCCAGCGACAAGGATGCCGGCGTCGCCGCGCCGATCGGTTCGATGACCTTGGCGAGCTGCGAGGTATTGGAGGGTGGCGCGGTTTGGCTGCGCTACCGGCTGCAAAACGGCTGACGCGGGCGCGCGATCTCGCGGGAGCATGAGGGCCGCTACAAAAGGGCGGCCCTCGTCAGCCTCGATCCAAAAAATCAGGCAGGCACGCGATACAGCCCGCACAGTTTGTTGCCGTCGGGATCGCGCAAATAGGCGAGGTACATCTGGCCGGCAGCCCCTTGGCGGATCCCGGGCGGGTCCTCGATCGACGCGCCGCCATTCGCGACTCCAGCCTTGTGCCATGCCGCGGCCTGCTCGGCGCCGCTCATCAGGAAGCCGATCGTGCCGCCATTGGCGGCCGTGGCCGGCTCGCTGTCGATCGGCTGTGTCACCATGAAGCGCCCGCCATTATGCGCGTAAGCGAGCCGGCCCCTCGCATCCGGGGTGGCGGGGCTGACGCCGAGCACGCCGAAGATCGCGTCGTAGAATTTCTTCGACCGGGCAATGTCGTTGCTGCCGATCATGATATGGCTGAACATCCCGTCTTCCTCCTCGATTGGAATCAGATGCGCCCGCCGCCTCCGCCCGACCAGCGGAGCGCGGTTTACAGGCTGGGCCCAGTACGCCGGGAACGGTCGGCAAGAGAGAAAAATCTCTCGAACCGGCCCGCACAGACCGTACTCAGCTCTGGGGGCGCCTTCGCGCGGGTGCCTATAATCCATCTCGAACCGCAGGAGACGCAGATGCTGAAGACGATCGTAATCGGCGCCGGCGTGATCGGCGCGTCGGCCACCTATCGGCTGGCCCAGGCCGGAGCCGATGTGACGGTGCTGGAGGCCACACGCGTCGGCGGCGGCACCTCCGGCATCAGCTTCGCCTGGACCAACGCGAACAGAAAGCCGCCGAGGTCGTATCACGATCTGAACGTAGCGGGGATGAAGGCGCATTCGGCACTCGCCGACGAGTTCGGTGCCGCTCCATGGTGGCACGGCGGCGGCAGTTTGGAATGGGAGGCCGAACCCGATCGCACCGCGCAGCGCGAAAATGTCGAGCAGTTGCAATCCTGGGGTTATGCCGTGGAGTGGGTCGCCCCGCGGCAGGTTCTGGAATTGGAGCCCGACATCGATCCGGCGGCGATCGCCGACGCGCCGGTGGCGTTTTTCCCGGGGGAAGGTTGGCTTGATCCGGTGGTCTACGCGCATGCGCTGCTGTCCGCAGCGCGACGGCGTCACGGCGCCAAAGTGGTTTGCGGCGCCCGGGTCGTCGATCTGATCATGGCCGGCGACCGAGTCATTGGCGTCCGCCTCGCCGACGGCTCGCAATACGATGCCGACATCGTCGTAAACTGTGCCGGGCGCTGGAGCAATGAAGTCACGCGGGACGCCGGCCTGCACTTGCCGCTCGCCCCGACGGTCGGGTTCTTGGTGTTCACGCCTCCGGTCGCCGCCGGCTTGAGCCGAGTGATCCATTCCCCGGTAATCAGCACGCGCCCCGACGGCGCGGGGCGGCTGTTGCTGCATTGGGGCCCGACCGATGCGACGTTGCGCTTCGACACGCGGCTTAGCCCGTCGATGCCGGAAGCGCGCGATATGATACGGCGCGCCCGACAGCTGCTGCCGTCGATCGGCGAGGTCGAAGCGGAGGCGGTGCGCATCGCGATCCGCCCGATTCCTGGCGACCACCTGTCCGCCATCGGGCCGGTGCCCCGGACTTCCGGCTATTACATCGCCGTCACCCATAGTGGAGTGACGATGTCGCCATTTCTCGGCGCGGCCGTGGCTGACGAGATCGTGAGCGGGCGGCAGAGGGCCGAGCTCGCCGATTTTCGGCCGGCGCGTTTCTTCAATTAGCGCGCGGACGCATCGTGGCCTCCGGCGACGCGACAACATCTCGGTACATACCTATCACACGGCCGGCGAGCAGAAATACCTGCGGCGCAAACGCAACCCCGGACCTCAACCCCGCTCGATGATTGTGGCGAGAAGGTCGGCGGCGCGCCGGCATTGCTCGCGATTGACGTCGAGATGGGTGACGGCGCGCAAGGTGCGCGCGGCAAAGGCCGATACCAAGACGCCCACCTCCTGCGCCCGGGCGACAATCGCCGCCGCGTCGGGCATATCCCCTGACATGTGGAAGATCACGATATTGGTTTGCACGGTCGCCAGATCCAGCTCGACGCCGCGCAAAGCCGCCAGCCGCTCCGCCAGCAGCCGGGCGTTGGCATGGTCTTCTGCGAGCCGATCGAGGTTGTGGTTGAGCGCCCACGATCCGGCGGCCGCGAGAATGCCGGCCTGCCGCATTGCCCCGCCGAACATGCGGCGAGCACGGTGGGCGCCGTCGATCACCGGCCGTCGGCCGGCAAGGACGCTGCCAACCGGGCAGCCGAGCCCCTTCGACAGGGCCACTGAGACCAGATCGAAGGGGCCGGCCAGCTCTGCCAGACTCCGGGCCGATGCTGCGGCGGCATTGAACAGCCGCGCGCCATCGAGATAGCTGGCCATGCCCAGCTCGCGCGCCGCCGCGCATACCGCGAGCGCATCCTGCCGGGGAAAAACCACGCCGCCGCCGCGATTGTGGGTGTTCTCGACCGCCACCAATGTCGTCGGCGGAAAGACAATATGCCCCGGCGGCTTGAAGGCGGCGCGCAGATCGGCGGCGGTAAAGAGGCCGCCGCTGCCGACCGGAGCGAACTGCACGCCCGAATTGGCCGCGCCAGCGCCCGCTTCATGCCAGACCATATGCGCCTCGTGCCCGAGCACCACCTCGTCGCCGGGCCGGGTCAACACTTTGAGGCCGATCTGATTTGCCATCGTACCGCTTGGTACGAACAGGGCCGCTTCCTTGCCCAGCAGCTCGGCGATCCGTTCCTGCAGCCGGTTGACCGAGGGGTCCTCGCCGTACTGGTCGTCGCCGACGGGTGCGGCCGCCATTGCCTGCCGCATGCCGGCTGACGGCAGGGTGACCGTATCCGAACGAAGGTCGATGCGCTCCATCAAGTTCCTCCGACTCTATCTTGGCTGAGACCCTGTCCCCGCGGGCGTCGCCGCCGGGGTCACATACCACCACGGGGGTGGTGTCGACACTCGAAAGGTCGAAGGGAAAACGACCGCCGCCGAGAGTATTACCGATTTCTGAGAACTTATTACAGCGGCCCGCCAAGCCCGGCGCGGCGGTGCGAGATCGCCGCGGCGTCGGCTCGACGAACCGGTTTTCCACCCACGATGAGCCGGAGCTACCGGGCCTCGCGAGCCGGGATGCGGTGACGTGGCCCTTGCCGTGCCGCGGCCGGTGCGCGATATCAGGCCGGCGTCATGCCGACCCTGTTCCTCATCGTCTTTGTCGACTTGGTCGGGTTCGGCCTCGTCATCCCGTTGCTGCCGTTCTATGCGACCCGGTTTGGCGCGTCGCCGCAGCAGGTGACCTTGCTATTGGCAACCTACTCGTTGTTTCAGCTGTTGGCGGCGCCGATGTGGGGCGCGCTCAGCGACCGGATCGGACGCCGGCCGGTTCTGATGACCAGCATGGCTGCGTCGGCGGTAGCCTATCTGTGGCTGGGCGAGGCGACTGAGTTGTGGATGCTGTTCGCCGCGCGTGCTCTCGCCGGCGCTTGCGCCGGCAACATCGCCGCCGCTCAGGCCTATATCGCCGACTTGACCACGCCCGAGAACCGGGCGAAGGGTATGGGGTTGATCGGCGCCGCTTTTGGCCTGGGCTTTATCTTCGGGCCGGCACTGGGTGGGTTTCTCGCCGGCAACAATCCGGCGACCGCCGATCTTGCCAAGCCGGCCTGGCTCGCCGCCGCGCTGTCGGTCGTGGCGCTGTGCGGCGTCCTATTTTTACTGCGTGAAAGCCTGACGCCGGAGCAGCGCGGTCGGGCGCAGCGGCGCGGGCGGATGGGTGCGGTCATCGGTACCCTGCGCCGCCCGGTCTTGTCACGGCTGATCCTGATCTTTTTCCTGGTGATTCTCGCCTTTGCCGGGATGGAGAGCACCTTCGCGCTGTGGGCAATGCGCCAGTTCCGCTGGGGCCCGGAACAGGTCGGATATATTTTCGCCTATGTAGGCGTGCTGTCGGCCGTACTGCAGGGCGGGCTGATCGGCCGCCTGACCCAGCGTTATGGCGAGGAACGGCTATTGCTTTGCGGGCTGGCGCTGATCGGCGGCGGGCTTCTGCTGTTGCCGTTTGCCGGTGCGCTGCCGATTCTCGCTCTCGGCGTCAGCGGTCTGGCACTCGGCATGGGACTGAACTCAGCCGTCCTTGAATAGCTTGATCTCGCGCCGCGCCGGACGCGAGGAGCAGGGCGAGGTGCTGGGGGTCTCGCAATCAGTCGGCAGCTTTGCCCGGGTCATGGGACCGGCCCTGGCCGGGATTTTGTTTTCCGATCTGGGGCGCAACAGCCCGTTCGAGTGGGGTGCCGGACTGGTCGCCGTTGCTTTTCTGCTGGCGTTCAACCTGTTTCGCGGGCTCGCGGAGCCCGAGCCGTTGAGCCGCGCCGAGTGAGCGTCGTCCTCAAATGAGCAGGCGGGGACGGCCGATAACCCCGGGCGCGCCGCGGCAGAAGGGCAGGTTCAAGGACGAATTGCGCGCGCTCAAATCGCTCGCCCCCCATCTATGGCCGCGCGACGCCGCCAGCCTGCGGGTGCGAGTGGCGCTGGCGGTGGGCTTCCTGATCGCCGGCCGGCTGATCAACCTCGCCGTCCCGTTCCTCTACAAGCATGCGGTCGATACCCTCGCGCCGGGCCAGGCGGTGCTAGCGGTGCCGGTGGCGCTGATCGCCGCCTACGGGTTCGCGCGGGTCATGGCGCAGGGCTTCAACGAACTGCGCAACGCCGTATTCGCCAGGGTCACTCAGCGCGCCGTGCGCCGGCTGTCGTTATCGGCGTTTCGCCACGTCCACGCGCTCTCGTTGCGCTTTCATCTCGAACGCCGGACCGGAGGGCTGGCGCGGGCCATAGAGCGTGGCACCGCCGGCATCGATTTCCTGCTGTCGTTCATGCTGTTCAACGTAATCCCGACGATTCTCGAGATCCTGGCAGCGTGCGCAATCCTGTGGCGGCTCTACAATTGGAGGTTCGCCGCCGTCACCCTGACGACCATCGTGCTTTATATTGGGTTCACGTTCCTGGTGACCGATTGGCGAGTTCGTTTTCGCCGCGACATGAACGAGCGCAACAGCGAGGCCAATACCAAGGCGATCGACAGTCTGCTGAATTTCGAGACGGTGAAGTATTTCGCCAACGAGGCGCATGAAGAGCGCCGTTACGACGCCGCGCTTCGCGCCTATGAAGAGGCCGCGGTCAAGAGCGAGGCGACCTTGTCGATACTCAATATCGGCCAAGGCATGATCATCGGCACCGGTCTGGTCGGCATCATGATCCTTGCCGGTCAGGGCGTGGCCGCTGGAGCGATGAAGATCGGCGACTTTGTCTTGGTCAACGCCTACCTGATCCAGCTATACACCCCGCTCAGCTTTCTCGGCGTCGTCTATCGCAACCTGAAGCAATCCTTGACTGATCTCGAGCAAATGACGGCGCTGATGGCCGTCAGGCCCGAGATCGAGGATCGGCCGGGCGCGCCGGCGCTCTCGATCGAAGCCGGGGTGGTCGCATTCCGCCACGTCGATTTTCGCTATGATTTTAGACGGCCGATCCTCTCCGACATCGATTTCCGGGTTCCTTCCGGCTCGACGGTGGCGCTGGTCGGACCGAGCGGCGCCGGTAAGTCGACGATAGCGCGCCTGCTGTTCCGATTTTGGGATGTCGATGCCGGCGGCATCGATATCGACGGCCAGGACATTCGTATGGTGACCCAGGACAGCCTGCGGCGCGCGATCGGCGTCGTGCCGCAAGACACCGTCCTGTTCAACGACACGATCTACTACAACATCGCTTATGGCCGGCCGGGAGCGCCACGCGCGGCGGTCGAAGACGCGGCCCGGCTGGCACGCATTCACGATTTCGTTACAGGATTGCCGGACGGCTACGAGACGATGGTCGGCGAGCGCGGCCTGAAACTCTCCGGCGGCGAAAAGCAGCGGGTGGCGATCGCCAGGGTGATACTGAAGGCGCCGAGAATCCTGCTGTTCGACGAAGCGACCTCGGCGCTGGACACCAAAACCGAGCGCGAGATCCAGGCGAGCCTCGCCGAAGTGTCGGCCGAGCGTACGACCCTGGTCATCGCACACCGGCTGTCGACGGTCGTCGATGCCGACGAGATCCTCGTGCTCGACCACGGCCGCATCGTCGAGCGCGGCAATCACGGCGCATTGTTGCGGCGACAGGGGAGTCTATGCCGCGATGTGGACGCGCCAGCAGGAAGCCGCCCAGCGCGAGGCGGCGCTGGCAGCCGAATGAATCGCGTGCGAAACCGCCACACGGTCGGCACCGAGGGGAGCGGAACATGGCGCGCATCTGCAAGGTATTGATCGTCGAAAACGACAGTTATATCCGCGACCTGCTGGGCGAACTGTTCGAGGACGAAGGGTTTCTGTTTGCGATGGTCGAGACCGGCCCGGAGATGGAAGACGCGCTCGACGAGGACGATTACGACATCGTACTGATCGACCTTATTCAGCCCGGCGCACAGGACGGGCTGGCGCTCGCCGACATCGCCCACGAGCGAGGCTGCGGGGTGATTCTGACCACAGGCGATCATCGCCACGACGAGCGCCTCCGGCAGAGCGGCCGGCATTACCTCCTGAAGCCGTTCAAAATGCAGAATTTGATGACCACGGTTGACCAAATCCTGACATTGGCGTCGATGGAATGCGTTCGACGCAAGCGCCGCGACGGATCGTTTTTTCCTGACCGGGGCGAGTGACGACGGCGCGGTCTCTGCTGCAAGAGTTGGAGCGCGGTGACCGACGCGCGCTCGCCCGCGCTATCACCCTCGCCGAAATCGACCCGGCCCGACCATCGCGCCGAAGCTGAGGAGCTGTTGGGTGCGGTTCTCGCCCGCACCGGCAACAGCATCCGCATCGGCATCTCCGGCCCGCCAGGGGCCGGGAAATCGACTTTTATCGAAGGTTTCGGCCTTGACGGCATCGCCCGCGGCCGTCGGGTGGCGGTGCTCGCCGTCGATCCGGCCTCCAAGCGCGGCGGCGGCGCGATCCTCGCCGACAAGACGCGCATGGCCGAATTGGGGCGGCGGCCCGAGGCCTTCATCCGGCCGTCCTCGGCCGGCGCCAGCCGGGGCGGCGTCGCCCGGCGCACCCGGGAGGCGATCCTTTTCTGCGAGGCGGCCGGGTTCGATACGATCATTATCGAGACCGTCGGAGTCGGTCAGGCCGAAACCGCGGTCGCTGCGATGACCGACATGTTCCTGCTCGTTCTGGCGCCGGCCGCGGGCGACGAATTGCAGGGCATCAAGCGCGGCATCGTCGAACTCGCCGATCTCGTCCTGGTCAACAAGGCAGACGGCGAACTGGCCGAGGCGGCGCAGCGCACCGCCGCCGATTACGCGAGCGCATTGCGGCTGATCCGGCCGGCATTGCCAGAATGGCCGGTTCCGGTGCGCCTGGTCTCGGCGCTTGAAGGGAACGGCGTCGGCGCAGTCTGGGACGATGTCGCCCGCTTCCGTGCAGCCCTCGAAGCGGCCGGCCTCTGGGCGCAGCGGCGGCGAGAGCAAGCGCGGGCAGCACTTTGGGCGGAGATCGACGAAAGGCTCCAGGAATGCTTCCGCGCCAAACCGCCGGTAAAGCGCCGGCTCGATGCGGCCGAACAGCGGGTAATGGCCGGTGAGCAAACCCCGACTGCAGCCGCCCGGGCCTTGCTCAGGGTGTTTTTCGGCGATACCGGCGCCGAGAGCTGACTTGGGCGAACCATGGGGATGCCCGCGGAAGGGCGCGTAAAAGATTGGGGTGCGGTCCTCGAGCGGAGTGCATCAAGGAGTCATGCCGTACCGTCCGCGAGGATCACGGCCCGGATCGCTTCAGAATCCAGCCCACGCTGGCCTATCACGACCAACCTGCCGTGCTGCTCCTCGCTTGCGCGCCAAGGGCGGTCGTAATAGCGCTCCACCCGCTCGCCGACGGCCTGCACCACTTGTCGCAGCGGCTTGCCGGCAACGGCGAGAAAGCCCTTGATGCGAAGAATATCGAACCGCCGCGCCGCTTCGCGCAGGCGGGTCTCGATCTGGGCTGGGTCCGCGATTGGCGGCACACCGATGACAAAGCTCTCGAAATCGTCATGTCCGTGCTCCGCGCCGCCGTCGTGATGCGAGGGGCGATTTTCCATATCGCCCTCTGCGCCGATACCCATGCCGAGCGCCACGACCGGATCGACTATTCCATGATGTGTCCACAGCAGTCGAACCGAGGGCCGCAGATACGGCCGGATCGCCGCTTCGACCCGGCCTAGGTCGCCGGCCCCGACCTGGTCGGCCTTGTTGACCAGCACGAGATCGGCGCAGAGCAGCTGGTCCTCGAACAATTCTTCGAGCGGACTTTCATCATGGCTGAGAGCGGGATCGGCTGCCCGCTGCTTTGCGAGAGCGGCGGGATCGGTCGCGAACCGGCCAGCCAGGACTGCCGCCGCGTCGACGACCACCAGAACACCGTCAACCGTGACCTGCGCCCTCACTTCGGGCCAGGCAAATGCCTGCACCAGCGGCTTCGGCAGAGCCAAGCCCGATGTTTCGATAATGATGTGCTCGGGAGCCGGAATGCGGGCCAGGATCGCGGTCATCGCCGGCAAGAACTCGTCGGCCACGGTGCAGCAGATGCAGCCATTGGCGAGCTCGATCACGTCCTCCTCACGGCAGGTCGGAATCCCGCAGCCGCCAATGATCCCGCGATCGACGCCGAGATTGCCGAACTCGTTGATCAGAAGCGCCAGCCGCCGCCCGCCGTTATGTTCCAGCAAGTGCCGGATCAGGCTGGTCTTGCCGGCGCCAAGAAAGCCAGTAACGACAGTGGCGGGAATCTTCAGGCTCAAGACGGTCTCCTTATCCGGGCTCCTTGGGAGCAATGCGTGCGAGTGTCGGGGGGTCGCTAATCGGCGGAACGGGCGTCGCGGCGAGGAATAATGGTTTCTGCCTAAAATGTGATGGCTGATCGCACGCCGAGCACCAGAGCATTGGGGATCGGCTGGCCCGCAAGCGCGGGGGGAGGTTCGGCGCTGTGGCCGCCGGGATGAAGAACAACTTGGAGATCGGGCTGCAGTATCCACCACGATGCTAGATTCAACTGATATGTTACTTCAACCACGGTCTCGTAATCACGCGCCGGCTGCTCGATGCCCGTGAATATGCTTTCATCGGATGCGAAGCTGCGGGCGGCGCCGCCAATCCGGACATAGCCGACCGCCGCACCCAAGACGTCGAGTTGGCGGCCGGGCAGCAAGCCCTTGTAGGTCAGACCGGCATCCACCTCGAGGTCGATTAGGTTTTGGTTTCCCGGCGCTCCGCCAATGCGCAGAAAGGCGCCAAGTCCCTGGCTCGTCGCCTTGGGGGGCTGCCACAGCATCTTGTCGAGGATCAGATAGAGACCGTAGGCGCCGACATTGGTGGCCGGAATGCCGTTGCTGCTCGGGCTCGCCAGCGAGAACTCCCGTTGTGTCGAAGCGCAGATTCGGAAAATCCCCGCTATCGTACCAAGCGCCGAGCTTGACGTCGCTCAACGGGTTGGGCAAATCAGGTTTCACATCAAATGAATAGGCAAATTCCGCAACCGCGAGGGCACCGCCCTCGCCGACCAGAAAATTGGTGCCGCTCGAGTTGCGAACTTGCGGATTTCCCGGTCCGGGGGGCGCCGGATCTCCGTTGAAGACGGCGGCAGAGAAGCTCAGGGCGGTCGTCGGCGCCACCCGTACGCGCGCACCCGGCACCGCAAACGGATAGCACGGCCCCCCGCTCGGCAAGTCCGCGGCGAGGATGCCCGGACAGCCGAATGTCGAGTTGATAAAGATCGCCGAGTACTCACTGATGTAAAATTCGTCGTCCAGCGCGATCTGCCCGATCCGGAGTGAGACCTTGCTGTCGAGGAACTGCTGCTGCAGCCACAAATCGTGAAGGCGTGTGGAGGCCAGCGCCTCGATGCCGCTGACCGTCAGCAGGTTGCCGATCGCATTCTGCGACAAGCCGCGGCCGCTGATCTGGTAGCCATCGACATGGAACGTGGCGTCGGGCCACTTAACCAGCTTATCGAGGTCGAGATCGAGCGATGCCGTGACCAAGCCGTCGTAGATCGTCAGCTGCCTGATGCCGCCAACCGGGTTGGACAGCGTCTCTGCGATGTCGGTGACGCCGAACTGGACGCCGGCGTCCACCAATTGCTTGCGCGCTCCGCCCCAATCGCCGGTCAGCATGTCCTGTTCGAACAGCGATCCTTGAGCCAGTGCCGGCGCGTCAATCAACTCGAGCGCGGCGGCGGCGAGGATCGCCGATAATACGAGCCAGGTTCGCACGAGAACTCACCTGTTCCGAGAGCGCGCTGGCGGCGCCGGCGGATCGGCCCTCGGCAGCCAAAGTCGAGCCGGTGTCGGGGGGGACGGGATTAGTGATCTCGGTCGACCGGAGCTAGTCCCGTGTCGATTGCACGATAGGCCCCCGAAGGACCGAGGAGATTCCGCGTCGCGCTGACCACCGCTGAGGCCAGAGCCGGGTCGTCGGGACCTCCTCGGACGGTCGCCTGGCCTTCGACGAGTGTCTGATATTCGCCGTTAAGATAGAGCCTCGCCTCGATGGTGACCGGATGGCCCGCGCCAAACCAGTCTTCATGGCTGAGCGAGTGCACAAAGGTGCGCACCTCGCCTCCGGCATATGGGTTCAATTTTATGCTCCACTCGACGCGATCAGCCGCAGCGCCATAGCCCGTCGCAGCCGCGAAATGCCAGTCAGCAAGCCCGGCCTCGGCCATGTGCGCGGCAATGAAGCGCGCCAACGCAGAGTGGTGCATCCCCGGCAACCCTTGGGACGCCTCGACCCGCAACGTGACCGGTGTCGCGGAGGAAGCTGAGGCGAACGGCCCGAGCGTGGTGGCGAGAACCCACCATAGAGCCAGCATGCCTCGATACCGAGCCACAATGGGCAATCCCGCTGCTCATCCTTTGGCGACGAGGCCAGCCGGCGCCGACGATAGCCGAATGGAAAATCCAGCTCCACGAGGTTTTTGCCTCCAGCAGAGGCGAGGTCGGGCATTTGATACAAGGACGGTATTCGAGGCAGTCCGGTCATTCGCGCGTGGCTTCAGAACGCCCTTCGTTTGGCCTGCAATTGCGTCTGCGTTGCCGTGGTGCGTTCGGTCACGGCGCCGAAGACCAGACCGAGGGTTCCCCACATGATCAGCTGAGCGCCCAACGACGCGATCCGGAACCGCCAAAGCACGACCGCCGGGAATTCCGCGGGCACCTCGTTGATCGCAGGCAACGCCAAGCCAACGACAATCACGACCAGTAGATACACGCCGGCCGCCATTAAAAAGGCGTTCCAGGGGCCGTGGCGGACCAGCAGCTTGAGGCGCAGCATCCCCGCTGCGATCATCGCGGCCAGCGAAATCGCGATCATGCTGAAATACAGCCCCGTTCGCATGCCGATTGTCGCCGGATCGCCGACCGAGGGCGGGTTCGCCGGGTATTTGAGATTTGGGACGATATAGACAGCGATCAGGCCGACAACCGCCAGCACGGCCGAGGCCGTCCGTGCGTCGAAATCGCCCATGCGGCCATAGACCAGGGCAAAGGCGAGAGCAAACAGCCCGCCAAAGGCCACGTTATAAACCATGACCCCGGTTAACAAACCAAGACCGGCCTGAACCGGCCGGCTGACCAGTTCAGGCTCCTCTTTAACCGGTGGCGGGTGTTCGCCTCTCGCCACAGCCGCGTCGTGCTCGGCCTTGGCTTTGGCTTCGTCCGTCGCCGTTTCGAACGCGATCGCGCGGTCGACCTGCGGTTCGCCGACGACCTTCAGAAATCCGAAGCAGAGTATTCCCGCGATGATACCGACCAGCATCCCGCGCAGCAGCCAGGTCCCCGCCATGGCAAAGGCTTTCGCCTAGTGGCAGGGGAATCCGAGCAGATGACGCCCGTCATGGACAAACTCATGCACGTACATGCCGGGGAAGATGGAGGTCGCGCCTTGTTCGGCGCCGACAAAATAAATCGCAAGCAACAGCAGCAGGCCGCCGAAGATTGCCCAGGGAGAATCTCACGAACCGGAATGGCAACTGGTCGGGTAGAGGGGGTTACGCTGGTGATGGTCATTTTGATCTCCTGGGATATCGCGTCCCGCTAGAGGTCGGCCCGATCACGAAGGAGGTCTGACTCTCAGCCCAGTGCCTCGGCACACGAGCGGATTACAGTGGCGCGACCGCGCCGGGTTTCCACCGGCTTCCACGCTTCGCATCGACACACCGAGCATAGGAAACGCTGTCCGGTAATGTCAAGCAGGCTATGGCCGGTGTCATATTAATTCGCTCCCCGGTATTGGGTGAGGCCGGAAGGGTTATCACAGCTCCGGCCCTGTGCAGGTTATCTATCTGAAAGATGGGTGCATTTCAAAGTCGGATCGGAGTATTAGGAGGTCATCGCAGTCACGCTGATCCACCGGACCGAGGCAAATCTGCCGTGAGTGGTGGAGGCCTGCAGTGGAGCAAACAATGATCAGCGGCCTGTCCCGCCTCTTCAATGACCAAGGTGAAAATGTCCGAGGCAAGGTGATCGGCATCTATCTCTTGCTTATAGCGGCCAATATTGCGGCATGGGGCTGGGCGGTCGCCGCGTTCCACGATTACCCCGTGCTGTTGGGGACCGCAATGTTGGCTTTCAGCTTCGGGCTACGGCACGCCTTCGACGCCGACCACATTGCCGCGATCGACAATGTCGCGCGCAAGCTGATGCAACAGGGGCGCCGGCCGGTCGGGGTCGGTCTGTTCTTTTCGCTCGGCCATTCCACGATCGTTGTTGGCCTGTCAGCGGCGCTCGCGATTACCGCGACTGCGCTTCGGAGCGGGTTCGACACCTTCAAAAGCATTGGGGCACTGGTCGGCACCAGCATATCCGCGCTTTTCCTATTCGCCATCGCCCTCGCAAACGTTCTCGTCTTGGTTTCCGTCTATCGAATTTTTCGAACCGTGAAAAACGGCGGACGGTTTGTTGAGGAAGACCTCGATCTGATGCTGGCCAATCGGGGCCTGCTGGGCCGACTGTTCCGCCGCTTCTTCCACGTGATTGAGCGAAGCTGGCAGATGTACCCGCTGGGCGTCCTGTTCGGTCTCGGCTTCGATACCGCGACCGAGGTCGGTCTATTGGGAATTTCCGCCACGCAGGCGTCGCAAGGGCTGCCGATATGGTCGATCATGGTATTTCCGGCGCTCTTCACCGCCGGTATGACCCTGGTCGACACCACCGACAGCATCGTGATGCTCGGCGCGTATGGCTGGACTTTCGTCAAGCCGATCCGCAAGCTCTACTATAATTTGACGATCACCGCAGTGTCCGTGGTTGTCGCCGTCATTGTCGGCGGGCTGGAAACGCTCAACTTGGTCGGCGATCGACTGGGTCTTAGCGAAGGCGGCGGATTTTGGGGTGTGATCGGATCATTGAACGATAATTTCGGCGTTCTCGGCTATCTGATCGTTGGCATCTTCATCCTAGCCTGGCTGGTGTCGTATGTGGTCTACCGGGTCAACTGCTATGACGAAATCGAAGCTTCGACCGGCTGAGCGGTATACCTGGTTACCTTACCAAAAGCAGACGACCCGATCGGGCGATGCATCATGTGCGGCAGTGCGGATGCGGGCTACAGTCGAGATTGAGCGTGGCGGAGGATCGAATGCATCTGTTCAAGGAACGCGCGGTCGCGGATCCGGAGGCGGTTGCCGGGATGATCCCGGTCATCGATTACGGGCCTTACTTCGCCGGCGAAAAAGGTGCGCTGGAAGAGATCGCCGCCGAGGTCGCGCAGGCTTGCGAGAATGTCGGCTTCTTCTATGCGCTGAACCACGGCGTCACGGACGAACTGATCGAGCGCGCCTTTGCCGCGTCGCGCCGGTTTCATGCTCTGCCGCTGGCGCAAAAGCTGGCGCTCAGGCTCAACGACAACAATATCGGCTACCTGCCGATCAACGCCTCGGTGCAGGGCGCTTCGTCCGTCCACAAGGCGACCAGGCCGAACCAGAACGAGAGCTTTTTCATCAGCCACGACCGCGGACCCGACCATCCTGACGTGATCGCCGGCAAACCATTGCGCGGAGGCAACCAGTGGCCGGCGGAACTGTCCGAGATCCGCGCCGATATGATGGCATATTTCGACGCGATTGGCGCGATGTGCGACCGGATGCTGCCGGCCTTCGCGGTGGCGTTGGGCATGCCGGCCGATTTCTTTACTCCGTTCTTCGCCGACGAGGCGCATGCCACCTTGCGCTTTCTGCACTACCCGCCGCAGGACACGGTCGAAGACAACCTCTTTGGCCAGGGGCCGCACACCGACAACAGCTTTATGACCGCATTGGCGCGGACCGACGTGCCGGGCCTCGCGGTGCGGCTGCCGTCAGGCGGACCGATGGGCGGCGAATGGTTTGCGCCGCCGATCATCCCCGGCACGTTTCTGATCAATCTCGGCAACATCATGCGGCGCTGGTCCAATGACCGCTTTCTGTCGACCCCGCACGGGGTGCTCAACGAATTGGGGACCGACCGCTATTCGATCGCCTATTTTCACAGCCCCAACCCGGATCGCATCATCGAATGCCTGCCGTCCTGCGTCGGCATGGACAATCCGGCCCGCTATCCGCCGGCGGTGTATCGCGACCTCGTGCTCGAATTCTACCGGGCCAATTATTTCCATCAGAAAGGCCACCGCTCCGCGGTTGCGGCACAAGCGGCGGCCGAGTAGCTCAGGGAGAAGCACTGTGTTCGATCTCGACCGGTTCATCGACGACTGCCGCAACGCCGTGAGTGGCGATGCGAGCCATAAAGCCGTGCGCGAAGTATTGTCCCGCGCGGTGGCCGATCCATCCGCTGTCCTCGCTGGTCTCGGCGAGCCAAACCGCGCCGGCGTCGCGCCGCTCTACCGCTCGGAGACCCTGACGATCCTCAACGTCGTCTGGGGGCCGCGGATGACGATAATGCCGCACAACCACCTGATGTGGGCGGTGATCGGCATCTATACCGGGCGCGAAGACAACATCTTCTGGCGCCGCGTAGCCGATGCCGAGGCGGGGTTGATCGAAGCCGCCGGTGCCAAATCCTTGGGCGCGCGCGACACCGAGCCATTGGGTCGCGACATCATTCACACCGTCACCAATCCGCTGCCG
Source organism: uncultured Alphaproteobacteria bacterium (assembly GCA_963821795.1). GTDB lineage: Bacteria > Pseudomonadota > Alphaproteobacteria > ATCC43930 > CGMCC-115725 > AP-15. The sequence continues at coordinate 621,039 of CAWGFH010000013.1, read as the reverse complement.
CGCTTGACCGGTGCGATCCATGTCTATGGCGGCGACTTTTATGGCGCGACGCGCAGCGAATGGGACCCCGAAACCTTGACCGAACGGCGCTACGACATGGAAAAGAATGTCCGCCTGTTCGAGGAGGCCAATGCGGCCTTCACCGGACGCTGATCCGCCTGAAACCGGCTGATCCCACACATGGTGAACCTTCCGCGCGCGATTCTGTTCGATCTCGACGACACGATCCTGATCGCCTTCGGGCCGGCCGAGTCGCAGTGGCGGCGTGTGCTGGGCGCCTACGCCGAAAATCTCGCGCCATTGACCCCGGCCGCGGCGATCGCCGCGATCATGGACAGCTCGCGCGATTTGTGGGCCGATCCGGCTCGTCACAAGCATTGGCGCCATCGGATCGGCGAGGCGCGCCGCCGGATCGTCGCCAACGCCTTTGCCGCATTGGCGGCGGCCGGTCACGCCGCTCCCGGGCACTCTTTGGGCGATGAGATCGCCGACCGTTACAATGCGCTGCACGATGCCGAATTGGCGTGCTTTCCGGGCGCCCACGACACCCTTGATCGCTTGAAGCAACTCGGCGTGCGCCTAGCGCTGATCACCAACGGCGCTGCCGAGCCGCAACGCGCCAAGGTTATCCGCTTCGCTCTCGAACATCGCTTCGACCATATCCAGATCGAGGGCGAGCACGGCTTCGGCAAGCCCGAGGAACGGGCCTACACCCACGCGATGGCCGCGCTCGGCGTCGGGGCTAGTGAAACCTGGATGGTCGGCGACAACCTCGAATGGGAGGTCGAGGCGCCGCAGCGGCTCGGCATCCACGCGATTTGGCATGACGGCTATCGGGTCGGCTTGCCGCCCGATTGCCCGATCCGTCCCGACCGGATCATCTGCTCACTGCCGGAATTATTACCGTAGCCTAAGGACGGGAGCTGATCAGCCGATCTCGTCGCGATCAGCGGCTAAGCTTATTTGGGCGGCGCGGTGCATCCCCCAACGCCCAGGAAGAGGGCCGCGCGATCCGGGTGGAGATCGCCGTCAGATCGGGTCGTATTCGCGGTCCTTGCTCGGGATCAGATCGTAGGGCAGGGCGAAGCCCGGCATTGCCTGCAAACGCTGTGACCAGGCTTCGAGATTTGGCCAGTCGGCGATGTCGAAACCGCCCTCGGCCATGAACACCATCCGCCCCCAGCAGCCGATGTCGGCGATGCTGCATGTCACCGACGAGCCAGTCGGCGTCCTTCAGCCTGCTGTCGACGAACGACAATGCCGCCTCGGCCTTGGGCCGGAACTCGGCGATGACCTCGGGATGCGATGCACGGAACCGGGCCGAGTGGCGCACCTTGGCGACCGCGGTGATGTGGTCGGCCTCCCACGACAGCCATTCGCGCGCCTGCCAGCGCTGCTGCTCGGTCTCGGGCTCGAAATGCCCGGTCGTGCGCGCGAGATAGTCGAGGATCACGTTCGATTGCAGGATCGTCAGCCCGCGATGGCGCAAGGACGGCACCACGCCCCAGCGATTGATCGCCAGGTATTCCGGGTTCCTTCTGCCTGCCGATCTTCAGATTGACGGTGCGGAACGAATAGGGCAGCCGCGCCAGCGAGATACAGGATCGGCTTGTAGCTCGAACTCGAGGTGAAACTGCCGTAGATCGTGATTTTATCGTCCATCCGTTTCCTCATGATGCCCACCATCTCATCGCGAGCGATGCGACGTGTTCTTGCAATGACGCGGAACAGTACATCTAATTCCGACTGCTCCGATTCTTGCGGATCCACTGGCGTTTCAACTCCGCAACGGCGATATCGGCAATTCTGCTGAACTCCGGTGTTTGTTCAAGCTCGACCGCCAGACCACGAAGCACACCTTGCCTATTGATGACAAATGGCTGAAAGCTGGCATCGAATTCCTTCTCGTCAAGTTTCGCAGCTATTCTGAACCCGTTTAGGCCAAACCCGAAACCATCACGTCCACCAAACTGGCTTTTTACTGGCAAGGTGTAAAACAATTTTACCATTTCGCCCAAGTGTGCGCTCCAATAATATTGGACACACACCTCAAGATGCGTCAGCTCTCTTAATGAGCGCGTACCAAAGAGTATTTCCTGCACAATCTGTTCGTATTTTTCTAACGAGAGGCCCGCGTATGCGGGGTGTCTGCTCATCGACGCCCGCCATAGTATAGCAAGGATGCCCTTACAAAATGTATCACAGTCTACATCAGGAATATTAAAAACACCATTTGAGCCGACATGTTTGCATAAATCAAATCCACGTATTACATCGTAAAGGTAATCGTCAAACTTCCCTAAAAGTCCATCACACGAGGCGCATAAGATATGTTTATCGAATATCCCCAACTGGGCCGGCTTGACGCTAGCAAACGACAGTTCAAGGTTGTGTTTCTTGTTCCCGTTCTTGTGCATTCGCGCAAAAGCTCTTGGGATGATATGCGCCTTTATGAGTTGCGTGGCGGTGCACGAAAGCCCATGACATTCCTCCAGCCGTAACGGCGCCCTCATCGCAATGTGCGAGCTATCAGTCTCGTGGCGCCCAAGGAAGAGCCCCGCGGGGCAAGGGTTCCAATTATCTTAGCATCCCTGTAATACGAGTGTTCTTGTGGATTGAGATCGATTTGGCGTCCCCATCGCCCTCCGGCTCCCAGCGATGAACGCCCTCTCATTCCGGCTCCTCGAATTCGAGCTTTTCGGTCAGCCCGTAATCGTCAGCCAATTGGCGCAGCTTGAACCAGGTCGCGTCCTCGACATCGATGCCGTTTTGGCGGCGGTCCAGTTCGCGCATGTGCTCGATCTCGCCGGGATAGAGGACGCCCTTGCTGCCCTCGGCCGGCGGGGTCGATTTCAGATAGGCGGCGAACTCGCCGACATCCTTTTTGAATTCGGCGAGCGGGCGAAACGCCGCTACGTTGAACACCGCCATGAAGCAGCCGTCATTGTGACGGCCGGTCGGCTCGACGCCAAAGCCGAGCCCGGTTAAGAGGCCGCACAGAATCTCGACCATGACCGCGAGGCCGGTGCCCTTGTAGCCGCCTTCCGGCCCGCCGAGCGGCAATAGCGCGCCGCCCTGGCGCAGCTGGCGCGGATCGTTGGTCGGCCGCCCGTCCTTGCCGATCACCCAGCCATCCGGCACCGGCTCGTTGCGTGCGACGGCGAGCGCGATCTTGCCGGCCGCCGCCGCAGACGTGGCCATGTCGAGATAAAGCGGCGCTTCCAGGTCGGACGGGATCGCCATCGAGATCGGGTTAGTGCCGAGCCTGGCCTCACGCCCGCCGAATGGCGCCACCGCCTTTGGCGATCGGCCCGAATTCGGCGGTAGCAATCCCGATCATGCCGGCCTGCGCCGCCATCAATGTGTAGGAGGCGACCCGGCCGATATGGCCTTGGCGGAACACGGTCGCGGCGGCGACATTGGCGGTCTTGGCCTTGTCGATGGTCAGCCGCATCGCCCGCTCGTTGGCGACATAGCCGAACCCCCAATGCCCGTCGACGACCGTCGTGGTCGGCGATTCCTGCACAATCGTCCACGGCGCGCCGGGGACGATATGTCCGACCTTGATGCGCTCGATATAGGTCGGGATCTGGATCACCCCGTGTGAATCATGCCCAACGAGGTTGGCGGCGATGATATGGCGCATGACGAGTTCGGCCTCGGCGGGCGGCGCTCCCGCCGCCTCGAATAGCGCGCGGCCGATTTCGTCAAGGCGTTCGGCGGCAATTTTCGGCATCGGTGTTCTCCCCCGCCTGGTGCGGTCAAACCGCCTCTTTAGCGATGTGGGTCTCGCGCATCAGCCGTACGGCATCGGGATCTGCCATTGTCGACAGCTGTGCGGTCTTCAGAAAATTCTCGTATTCGCGCGCCATGGCGGGCGAAACCACCTCGACCATCAGGCGGTTCTCCACCCAAAATTCGATGACATGGAAAAATGGCTTCTGCCCGCGCATGCCGCGCCCAAACATCTTGGTGCGCCACCCCTCGCGCGCACCGATGCGCTCGATTTCCGCCGGTTCCAGCGGCACCGACAGCAGTAGGTGGAAAGGCCAGGAGCGTGGTGGCGCTTGCTCGCCGAACACGACCTGATCATCGTTCTGCGGAATGTCGAGGGTCGCCATCTCGGGATAGACCTCGATCATCGAGCCGTGCTCGTCGCCGCTCGCGGCCGTGAAGGCGCCTTCGAGCGGGCCGAACGGGTAGCATTTGCCGCCCATCAGCTCGGCCAGCACTTTGGCGACGTGCTGCGGGTCGCGCGCCGGGATCGACACGTGATGAATCATGGCCTGACGCCCTCCTGTCGGCGAAAGACCTTCTCTAGCACGCCGGGGTGGCGGCATAAAGCCGCGTTGGCCGCGGCTGCGCGCCTCAGGTGCCTTGGACGAGCCTATGCACCGTGTTCTTCAGGCTGGGCGCCCGCTCACACTGCGCCACGGCCACGCGTGGAGAATCGGCCGGCGAGTGAGCCTCAGTGGGTGACGAGGCGCCGCTCGACGGCGGCAGTCTTGATCGCCTTTTGCAGCTTTTCGAAGGCGCGGACTTCAATCTGGCGCACGCGCTCGCGCGAGATGCCATATTGCTGCGACAGGTCTTCGAGCGTGGTCGGATTGTCGCGGAGCCGCCGCTCGGTCAAGATATGGCGCTCGCGGTCATTCAGATGCGTCATCGCCTTTTCGAGCAGGTCGCGGCGCAGCCCGAGTTCCTGGCTATCGGCGAGGCGGGTTTCCTGGCTCTCGCTCTCATCGACCAGCCAATCCTGCCATTCGCCTTCGCTGTCGCTTCTGAGCGGCGCGTTCAACGAGTGGTCGGGGCTCGCCAGCCGGCGGTTCATGCTGATGACGTCGGCTTCGGGCACGTCTAGTTCGGTCGCGATCTTTTTCAAATTCTCAGGAGATAAATCGCCTTCTTCCATCGCCTGAAGCTGGCCTTTCAACTTGCGAAGATTGAAGAACAGCTTCTTCTGTGCGGCGGTGGTGCCCATTTTGACAAGCGACCACGAGTGCAGGATGTACTCTTGTATTGCGGCACGGATCCACCACATCGCGTAAGTCGCAAGGCGGAAGCCGCGATCCGGATCGAACCGCTTGACCGCCTGCATCATTCCAACATTGCCCTCCGAAATCAGCTCGGAGAGCGGCAGTCCATAGCCGCGATAGCCCATTGCGATCTTGGCGACGAGGCGCAAATGGCTGGTCACCAGGCGGTGGGCGGCTTGGGGGTCCTCATGCTCTTTCCAGCTTTTGGCGAGCATGTATTCCTCCTCCGGTTCCAGCATCGGAAACTTGCGGATCTCTTGGAGATACCGGGTTAGGTTTCCTTCGGCGGAGATGGAGGGGACCGAAAGGGTGGCCATTGAAGGATCGTTGCTCCGAGTTGATGCCTTGCGGTGGGTAAACGCTCAGACGCGCGCTTTATCCCGCCAGCGAGGACGGATGCGCATACCCTAGTAATATAGTCGGGATTTGTCCAGTTTAAAGTCGCTCTAAATCGGTCAACAGCGCGTGAAGATCGGCCGGCAGGGGGCTGTCGAATTCGAGCTGCCTGGCTTCGACGGGGTGGGTAAAGCCAAGTCGCCGGGCGTGAAGCGCCTGCCGGGAAAACGCGGCAATGCGCGTGCCCGCCTCGCCGGACCGGGCGGCCGCACGGCCGGCGCGGCTCCCGTAAATCGGGTCGCCGATCAACGGATGCCCATGATGGGCGAGATGCACCCGGATCTGATGGGTGCGCCCGGTTGCGAGGCGGCATTCGACAACCGCCGCTTTGGCGTCAAACGCGCGCTCGACACGATAGCGGGTCAGCGCCGGCCGGCCCTTGCCCTCGCCGACTACGGCCATTTTTTTGCGGTTTACCGGGCTGCGGCCGATATTCCCTGCGATCTCGCCGGTGACCGGCACCGGCACGCCCCAGACGAGCGCGGTATAAGCCCGGTCAATCCGGCGCAACGCAAAGTCGCGCGACAGCACCCGGTGTGCGGCTTCAGTCTTGGCGACCACCATCAGCCCGCTGGTATCCTTGTCGAGGCGATGGACGATGCCCGGCCGCCGTACGCCGCCAATGCCGGCAAGGCTTGCGCCGCAATGGGCGATCAACGCGTTGACGAGGGTCCCGTCGGGGTTTCCGGGGGCAGGGTGGACAACGAGGCCTGCGGGCTTGTCGATCACGATCAGATCTGCATCTTCGAAGCGAATATCGAGCGCGATCGGCTGTGCGGCCGGAGCCGCATCCTCGGCGTCGGGGACGAACACGACAAAGTCTTGGCCAAGCCGGACGCGCAGGGATGGGTCTCGCGCCACGCTGCCGTCATGTTCGACTTGGCCCTCTTCGATCAGCCGCTTGAGCCGTGTTCGCGACAGCGCCGGCACATGCAGGGCAAGCAGGCGGTCCAGCCGCAACCCTGCGTCGGCTGTCTCGGGGCTAACCCTTACCGAAAGGCCGCTGCGGCGGTCAGCCATTCGCGCGATTCGCTGTTTCGGCCGCTTGGGTGCACGATGCTGTCGGGTTTAAGCCGATGCGCGCATTAAAAATCCTTGTCGTGGTAATGGGCGTGATGATCGTCGTCGGCTTTGCCGTGCTGGTCGCGGGCATCGCCAGCAAGACGTCGCACGAGCGCGCCGGCGCAGGCTCCGAACGTCCTTTTGCCACGACGGCTATCGAGATTCCACGGGGCGCGCGAATCGAAGCGATGACGACAGCGCCAAATCGCCTCATCCTCGAACTGGTATTGCCCGGCGGCGACCGGCAGCTGCTGGTCCTCGATCTGGCGACGGGCGCCCGGCTCGGCACGATCGAGCTGCGCGCAGGCGAGTAAATCGGTGCAGCCCCAAAGTCTGGCGCGATGACGACGGCGCGTCGGTCGGCGTCGAGTTTGCCGGTTCTCGCGGACCGTTCGCTGAGATCGATATTCATCTTGAAAGCTTATCCGATTCTTCCGAACTTCCCGCCGGACGGCGTTGTTGGCGCCTGCGGAACCCGATGATCAGCAAGCGCGCAAGTCTGGGTCGCGGCGGCTCCTGCCGCGTTATGTCGGTACGGCTCGTCTCGCAGCAACCGGCGGCGCACGCCGTCGGGCGGCTGCGATCGAGGTTCGCCGCTGCGAGATATGCGGTGTTGCGGCGGTTTCCCTGCTCGGGAAACCGCCTTTTTTGATGCTCAGCGAAGGCTTGGGGGTCAGATTATGAGCAAAAGGACAAATGGGGCGCGGCCCGCCCGGCCTGGGCAGCCCGGTGCCGGGCCGGAAGCTGCCGACTGGGGAAGGCGGATCGGCGCCCGGACGCTGGGCCCGGTTTCCGATCTCGAGCGCCATCTTCCGTCCGATTGGTGGCGCACTTTGTTCAACTCTCTCTATCTCGAAACCGACGGCGACGTGATCGAGAACGATCGTAATACCGCGCAGGAGGTCGACCTGCTGATCAACAGCGCCAGTATTGAGGGCAGCGATCGGATCCTCGATCTTTGCTGCGGGCAGGGCCGTCACTCGCTCGAACTCGCCCGCCGCGGCTTTTCTCGTGTCACCGGGTTGGACCGCTCGCGCTATCTGATCCGCCTCGCCCGTAAACGCACCCGGATAGGCAATCTGCAAGTTTCTTTTCACGAGGGTGACGCGCGCCGCTTTCGTCTCGGCGACGCCGAGTTCAATTGCGTCTGCATTTTGGGCAATTCTTTCGGCTATTTCGAACGGCCGGAAGACGATCTCGCTGTTCTCGAAGCCGTAAAGCGCGCGCTCGGTCCGGGAGGCGCGCTAGTCATGGACCTGATGGACGGCGACTGGATGCGTGACCACTTCGAGCCGCGTTCCTGGGAGTGGGTCGATCAGAACCATTTCGTCTGCCGTGAGCGGGATCTGGCTGGCGATGGCGACCGCCTGATCAGCCGCGAGGTTGTTGTCCATGCGGAACGCGGCGTGATCGCCGATCAATTCTACGCCGAACGGCTTTATTCGAAAGAGCGCCTCGAAGCGCTATTGCGCGGCGCCGGTTTCACCAATGTCTCTTTCCATCCGCTGCTCGCGCCGGATTCTGCGCGCAATCAGGATCTCGGAATGGTGGCTCACCGGCTGTTCCTGACATGCGAGGCCCCGCCTCGCGCAAAGCTACTGCCGCGCCGCTCGGCGCTGATCCCCGAGGTCACGGTGATCCTCGGCGATCCGCGTCTGCCCGACCCGGTCAAGCGAAACGGGCGTTGCAACGCGGAGGATTTCGAGACGATCGAACGGCTCAAGGCGGCGCTGGACGAATTGTCCGATTACCGCTTCCGCTTTCTCGACGACCACGGCTCGCTGTTTGCCGAACTCAGCGCGACTCGCCGCAATTCGTGCTCAATTTTTGCGACGAGGGCTTCAACAACGACGCGTTCATGGAATTGCACGTGCCGGCGCTGTTGGAGACGCTCGATATTCCTTATAGCGGCGCCGGCCCGAGTTGCCTGGGGCTGTGCTACAACAAATCGCTGGTGCGCGGCGTTGCGCTGTCGATCGATGTGCCGGTGCCGGCCGAGACTTATTTCAACTCGGACGACCTGGCGGCGACGATTCCGTCCGTATTCCCGGCGCTGATCAAGCCCAATTACGGGAACTCGTCGATCGGCATCGCCAAGGACGCCGTGGTTCACAGCTGGGAAGAAGCGATCGCCTGCCTCGGACGGTTGCGAGCACGAATGCCGGGCTGCCCGATCTTGATTCAGGAATTCCTGACCGGTCCCGAATTTTCGATCGGAATCGTCGGCAATCCTGGCCAGGGCAACCGCGTATTGCCGCCGCTGGAGGTCGATTACTCACGGCTCGACCCTGACCTGCCGCGGCTTTTGCCGTACGAGTCGAAATGGGTCCCGGAATCACCCTACTGGTCGCAAATCAGTTATCGCGAGGCCCGGCTGGACGAGGAAACGCGGCGCACCTTGATCGACTATGCGAATATTCTGTTCGAACGGCTGGGTTGCCGCGACTATGCCCGCTTCGATTTCCGCGCCGACGCAGCAGGCGAGGTCAGGCTGCTCGAGGTCAACCCCAATCCCGGCTGGTGCTGGGACGGCAAGCTCAATCTGATGGCAGAGATCGCCGGGCTGCGTTATTGCGACCTGCTGAGGCTGATCATCGAGGCCGCCCAGGAGCGAGTCGCCGTGCACCGCCCAGGCCTCGTCATTGCGCTCGCCGAGCGTCGCCCGCAGCGCCAGCGCGCCGATCGCGGATGAGGCACCACTCAATTAGCGTGTGCATACCTATTCCACGCCGCTGCGGGCCCACGCAAGCAGTCGGTCGAGAAAGGCTGCCCCGGCCGTGAGCTGCGCGCCGCTGATGAATTCGTTGGGTTGATGGGCGACGTCAATCGAGCCGGGACCGCAGATGACGGCCGGGATGCCAGCCGCCTGAAACAGGCCCGCTTCTGTGGCAAAGGCAATCGTCGTCGACTGGTTGGCCCCGGTAAGCCGGCGGGCAAGTGCCTCGGCCGGCGAAAGCGGATCGGGGACAAGCGGCGGTACCACCGCGGCCGTCTCGGTTGTGACGTCCGCACCGGGATGCGCGGCACGCATCCGCGGCAGCAGGTCGGCGGTAACGAAATGCTCGATCCGATGCTGCAGCATCGCCGGGTCCTCGCCCGGGACAGCGCGGAATTCCCATTCGAACGTGCAGTCGCGGGCGATGATGTTTACCGCCGCGCCACCGGCGATCGTACCGATGTTGAAGCTGGTATAAGGCGGGTCGAAGGTGCTTTCCGGCCGCGCCGACGCACGGCATTCCGCAGCAAGCTTGTCGATTTCGGCGATGATTTCGGCTGCCGCCGCGATCGCATTGACCCCGCGTTCGGGCGTGCTCGAATGTGCGGCGTGACCGGTGACCCGCGTCCGCAGAAACCGTATGCCCTTATGGGCATTGGCGACCTGCATGTCGGTCGGCTCGCCAATGATCGCCAGTCGCGGACGCGATGATCCTTCAGGCAAGCTGGCGATCAGTGCCGGTACGCCGACGCAGCCGACCTCTTCGTCATGGCTCAGAGCGAGATGCAGCGGGATTTCTAGCCTCTCCTCGATCATTTGGGGCACCAGCGCCAGGACGAGTGCGATGAACCCTTTCATGTCAGCGGCGCCGCGCCCGTAAAAGCGGCCGTCACGCGCTTCGAGCCGAAACGGGTCGCTGCTCCAAGCCTGGCCAGCCACCGGCACGACATCGGTGTGACCGGACAAGATGACGCCGCCGCTGCCGCCGGGGCCAATCGTCGCGAACAGATTGGCCTTGGTGCCGTCCTCGTTGCGGGTCAGCGCGCTTTCGATACCGTACCCGTCGAGATAATCGGCAACCCAGCCGATCAGGTCCAAATTCGATTTCGCCGAAACCGTGTCGAAAGCGACCAGCCGCTCGAGAATCGCCAGCGCAGGTCCGATCATCGGTTCAAACGTTCGGCAACTGGGCGCCACCTGGCGTTCCGATCATCGCCAGCACCTCGCGCCGGGTCGATGCGTCGTGCGGAAAGCGCCGAGCATGCGCGCGGTCACCATGGCGACGCCGGGCTTGTGGACGCCGCGGGTCGTCATGCATTGATGCGCCGCCTCGATGACCACGGCGACGCCCTTGGGCTGCAGCACCTCGTCGAGCGTATTGGCGATCTGCGCCGTCATCTTTTCCTGGATCTGCAGCCGCTTGGCATAGACCTCGACGAGCCGCGCGAGCTTGGAGATGCCGACGACGCGCTTGTTGCGGCAGATAGGCGATATGCGCCTTGCCGATGATCGGCGCGATATGGTGCTCGCAATGGGATCTCGAAGCGGATGTCCTTCAGCACCACCATCTCGTCGTAGCCGTCGGTCTCCTCGAAGGTGCGCTGCAACAGCTACGACCGGGTCCTCGTCGTAGCCGCAGAAATATTCGTCGATAGGCGCGCACCACGCGGGCCGGCGTGCCGTGCAGCCCCTCGCGCTCGGGGTCGTCGCCCGCCCAGCGGATCAGCATACGCACCGCATCCTCGGCCTCGGCCCGGCTTGGCCGGGTTATCGCGGGCGCTCGCCTGGAACGACCATGCGGCACAGACAGGGGCGAAGCGAGAATTCGCGACATCGATTTTCTCTTTTTTCGTGAAGGAGCGGGTTCTTTAGTGAAGCAGGCGGGATGCAGGCCGCCGCCTGCGGGTCAGTTGAGCCGGACCGGCTGATGCGGGCTGTCGAGCGAAAATGCCGGGACAGCGACCGAAAAGCTTTCGCCGCCTGCGTCTCCATCTCGTAGCTGCCGACCATGATGCCCGACGGCGTCGGCAACGGCGTGCCGCTGGTGTATTCGAAGCTTTCGCCGGGCCCGAGCACCGGCTGCTTGCCGACGACGCCGGGCACCGCGCACTTCCTGCATCCGGCCGCGGCAGTCGGTGATGCTTCCAATGTCGCCGGCGCAGCTGCACCGTCTCCTTGCCTTGATTCTCGATGCGCACGTGATAGGCCCAGACGTAACGGCCTTCGGCCGGCGAGGATTGGTCTTCGAGGTAGGACGGCTTGACCGTGACGATGATCGATCGCGTGGTTTCCGAATACATGGCCAATCGCCCTCACTGCGCGAGCCGGCTTGCGCCGGCGATGTCCCCGAGATCGGCTCAAGCAATCTCGGTCGATCACCGCAGGCCGTCAAGCTCGCCGCGCCGGCGCGAGCAGCGCGAGTGCCGCTTCGTCGACCTGGCGCGAGCCCTGCGGCCCGATCGGCTGGATGCAGACATGGTCGGCGCCGGCGTCCCAGTGCTGTTGGACGCGGGCACGGATCGCGCCTTCGTCGCCCCAGGCGACGATCGCGTCGATAAAGCGGTCGGAACCGCTGGCGAGGTCGGCGTCGCTGAATCCCTGGGCCCGCCACGCATTGAGGTAATTTTCAAGCCTAAGATAGTGGGACAGCGCCTCACGCGCCGCGCGCCGCGCCGTCGCCGGATCGGTTTCGCGCAACACCCATACCTCGGGGCACAGTAATTTTCCCGGACCGAGGATCGCACGCGCCTCGGCAGTATGCTGCGGCGTCGTATTGTAGGGGTGCGCTCCGTTGGCGAGTTCGGCGGACAGCGCCATCATCCTCGGGCCGAGTGCGGCAACGACAGTCGGCGGCGGCTCGGCCGGCGGCACCGCCTGATATGGCGCCTCGCGCATCGCCTTCAGATAGGCGCGCATCGTCGCCACCGGCCTGCCGTAAGTGTGGCCGCGCAATCCCTCGACCATCGGGCGATGAGATACGCCGACGCCGAGCAGGAATCTGCCGCCCGACTGCTCAGCGAGCGCGCGCTGGCCGTTAGCCATCGCCATCGGGTCGCGCGCATAGATGTTGGCGATCCCGGTGGCGATGATCAGTTTGCGCGTGTTGGCGAGCAGCCACGAGGACAGCACCAGGGCGTTGCGCCCGCGGCTCTCGGGCATCCACAAGGCGCCATATCCCCAGTCTTCGACGCGCTTGGCAAAATCTGCCGCCGCCGCCGCGGTCATGCCGTCCATCGATACCCAAACGCCGAGCTTGCCTAGTTCCATTGGGGAGCACTCCTGCGCACGCCTACGGCTATATGTGAGTCGCCAACCAGACCGCGTCCAGTCTGCATTGGCTGGGCTAGGCACATCGGCGCCCGACGCTCTGCCGGTCCTTCCGATGGGCGAGTTCACGGATTTACCAAATCCCAAGATCCCATGATAATCCTTCGGACTCGCTGCGATCCGGTAATCAATCGATTTCCGCGTTCGTAGCGCGCTCGGGCCGGCTGCGATTTTCCGGAAAGTTCGAAGGGACGGTGTCCTTGCTGACCGCCATAGGACTTGGCCATCGAATAGTGGCAGCGGTGGTCGCCTTCGCGCTGTTCATGGACTATCTGATTTACGGTCTATTGATCCCGCTGACGCCCTATTCTCCGGCGCATGTGACCAGCGAGGAGCAGTTCGGTCTGCTCTACGGCGGCTATTCGGTTGGAGTTCTGCTGGCGACGCCGTTATTCGGTTACCTTGGCGACCGGATCGGTTATCGCCGGCCGATGATCGCCGGGGTGCTGTTATCGGCGATTGCGCTGGCCCTGTTCAGCTTTGCGCCGCAATTTTACCTGCTGTTGATCGCCCGCCTGTTTCAAGGTGCCGCTTCGGCAGCCAGCTGGACCGCCGGCTTGGCGTTGATCGCCGAGCATTATCCTGAAAAACGCGTTGAAATGATGGGCTTGTCGCTGATGGGCAGCACCGCGGGTTCGCTGCTCGGGCCGGTGATCGGCGGCTCACTCTACGAAATCGGCGGGTATGGGCTGCCATTTGCGGCGACCGGCGTGCTGGTGACGATCGATGCCGGGCTGCGGATATTCCTACTGCCGCGCGAGCAAGGTCAGCCGCAGACCAGCCCGGATATCCGGGCCCTGCTGCTCGACAGGTCGGTCCTGGTCGCAGCCGCGGCTGTAGCGCTGGCCGCGATCGGATGGGGCATAATCGAGCCGCTGCTGCCGGTGCATCTGGGTCGCGCCGGAGTGAAGCCGGCCGTGGTCGGCCTGATCTTTACGATTGCCTCGATCGCCTATGGCAGCAGTGCGCCGGTTGTCGCCTGGGTCTCGAACCGGGTGCCGATCCGCGGGTTGATCGCCGGCGGCACAGCGGCAATGGCGCTTTCGTTGCCGTTCCTCAGCTTGGCGACTGGTGTGGTCCAGGCCGCGATCGTCCTGTGCGTTGTCAGCGTCTGCTACGCCTTCATGCTGAACCCGACATCGGCCGAGCTCGGCAATGCGGTCGACCGGCTCGGCATGTCCTGTTATGCGGCCGTCTATGCCGTCTACAATATCGCCTATGCCATTGGCCAGATGGCCGCCAGTACGTTCGCATCGGCGGCATCGACCGTACTGAGCTTCTTTCAGGTGCTGCTCTGCGTCAGCGCCGCGCTGATCCTGCTTCTGCCGCTGCTGATGCTGCGCAGCTCAGCGGCTGTCCAAAATTCGCCGCAGCCGCCGGCGCCTAGCTGTTGAAGCTATGAAGGTTGTTCATCCGGGTCTGGGGTGTGAGGCTGGGGTTGCGAAGCCGACCAGCCCTATGCCGGAGCCCCGGATGAACATCCATAAGAATGCGCGCCTGACGCCGCAGGGTCGAACTCTTGATGGTTTTGCGGATCGAGGATGAGGGCTGGAAGGTTGCTGATGCCGCGGCGGCAGCCGGTCTGTCGCAGCGCCGTGCATACCATTGGCTGGCGCGGTATCGGGCGGGCGGCGAGATCGCCTTGCAGGACCGCAGCTCGACGCCCGGCCGATACCGCGAGCGCGCTCCCAGCGCACGAGACGGCGAGATCGAACGGTTGCGCCGGCAGCGCCTGACAGGCGATCGGATCGCCCGCCAGCTCGGCCTGCCGCGCTCGACCTGTAGGTGCGGTCCTGCGCCGGCTCGGTCTCGGCCGCCTGAAGGCGCTCGATCCGCCGCCGCCGATCGTGCGCTACCAGCGCGAGCGGCCCGGCGAGCTGTTGCACCTCGACACCAAGAAACTCGGTCGCATCGGCGGAGTTGGCCACCGCATTACCGGCCGCCGTACCGGAGCTATCAATCGCCACCATGGCATCGGCTGGGAGGTGCTGCACGTCTGCATCGACGACGCCTCGCGCCTGGCCTACACCGAGCTCCTGCCGGACGAGAAGAAGGAAAGCGCCATCGCCTTCCTCGGCCGCGCGCTCGACTGGTTCGCCCGTCACGGCGTCGCCGTCGAACGCATCATGACCGACAACGGCTCGGCCTATAGGAGCCATGACTTCCGCGCCGCCTGCGCCCAGGCCAGGCTCAAGCATATCCGCACCCGGCCCTACACGCCGCGCACCAACGGCAAGGCCGAGCGCTTCATCCAAACGAGCCTACGCGAGTGGGCCTACGCCCGTGCCTACCAATCCTCCGCCGAGCGAGGAAACGCCATGCAGCCCTGGATCGCCGAATACAGACTATACCCGCCCACACTCAGCCCTCGGCGGGCAACCGCCCGCCTCCAAGCTGAACAACGTTCTTGGCTTCAACAGCTAGCGCATCGCCTGTATCGCCATTTTAACCCCGCTGTCGCAAGATGTCCGGATACTGCAGAGGAACGACCCGGGATGGACCAAATCGTTGATAATTCCGCCGGTCTGCTCGCGGCGCTCGATCGCGGCGAGTTGCTCCCGGCCCACTGGTACACCGATCCGTCGATTACCGAGCAGGAGATCTCGCAAATCTTCCGAAAGGTGTGGAATTACATCGGCCCGCTGTCCGAACTGAAAAATCTCGGCGATTACATCACCGGCTATGCCGGTGAGGTGCCGGTGGTCGTGATCCGTAACGAGGACGGGCTGGCGGGTTTCATCAATGTGTGCAGGCACCGCCGCCACGAAGTAATGAAGGGCCGCGGCAACGCCAAAATCATGCAGTGCGGCTACCACGCCTGGACTTATGACCTGACGGGATGCTTGAAGGGCGCACCGCGCTCGGCGACCGAGCCGAATTTCCGGCTGGCCGATTACCCGCTATTGCCGCTGCGGGTCGAGGCGCTGGGCCCATTCGTGTTCGTCAATCTCGACCGCGACGCCGCGCCGGCGGCCGCCTATTTCGGCCAGATTTTGGACATCATCGCCGGCAGCGGCATCGACCTCGACACGCTCGAGCTCTATAGCCGGGAAGAGTGGAGCGGTTACTCCAACTGGAAGACGATGCTCGAGAACTACCTCGAATGCTATCACTGCGCCGTCGCGCATCCGAGCTTCAGCGCCGCCATCGACGTGCGCCAGGAGAACTATCGCCTGACCGCGCATGGCTGGGTTTCTGCCCAGGTCGGCCAGGTGCGCCCTTCTGCGCTCGAAGGCAGAAGCCAAGTCAAAATCTACGATGTGGGCGGCGAGGTCTCACAGTCGCAATACCACTTGTTGTGGCCGAATATGACGATCAACATCAACCCGGGTTTCCCGAACCTGTCGGTCGACACCTGGGTTCCCGACGGGCCGAACTCGACCAAGGGGCTCACAGAGCAGTATTTCGCGCCGGGCGTCAGCGAGGCGTTCGCACAGGAGCTGATCGCGTTCAACAAGGAAGTCGGCGCCGAGGACGAGGTCCTGGTCAGTTCGGTGCAACGCGGACTGCTGGGCGGAATTCCCGATCGCGGCCGGTTCCTGACCAACAGCGAGCATCTTGTCGTTCAGCTTCCAAAAACTGGTGGTCAATGCGCTGACCGGCCGGCCGGTGACACCGGCGGCCGGCGCCGCGATCACAGCCCCGGCGGTCACGCGCACGATCCCGCTGCTGCCGGATGCATCGGCGGTGCCGGACAGCGAGCGCAACGCCTATGTCGATCTCGAGATCGACAAGGTCGAGCCCGAGAGCGAAATCATCAGTTCGTTCTACCTTCGCCGGTGCGACGGCAAGCCCCTCGACCCGTGGGAGCCAGGGCAATTCCTGCCGATCCGGGTGTCGATCCCGGGTCAGCCGCAACCCGCGCTGCGCACCTACACGCTGTCGACGACGCCGAACCCGGATTACTACCGGCTGTCGATCCGGCGCGCCGAGGGCGGCGCGCTGGTCTCCCCCTATCTGCACGCCAACGCCAAACCGGGATTGCGCATCGAGGCGATGGCGCCGCGCGGCAAGTTCACCCTGACCCCGGGGAGCGAGCGCCCGGTCGTCTTCATTTCCGGCGGGGTCGGCATCACGCCGATGATTGCGATGGCCGACGCATATCGTCGAGGAAGGCCGCCGTACCGGGAAATTCCGTCCGGCCTGGTTCATCCACGGCGCCAATAACGGGCGCGTTCACGCGTTCGGCAATCACATTCGGGAACTCGGCGGCGCGAACATCCGGCGATGAAGGTGCATGTCCGCTACAGTCAGCCCGGCAGTGACGACCGGCTCGGCGCCACCCATGACGGCGAGGGTCATGTCACGATCGACGTGCTGAAAGCACTCCTGCCGCTCAATGATTACGATTTCTATCTGTGTGGTCCGCCGCCGTTCATGCAGTCGCTTTATGATGGGCTAAGCGGCATCGGCGTGCGCCACGAGCGCATCCATTACGAGTTCGTTTGGTTCGGGCACGGCGCTGAAGCCCGAGGCCAAGGCCGAACCGCCGGAGCGCACCCCTTCTCTGGGCGAGGGCGGCGTGTCGGTCCGCTTCGCCAAATCGGCTGTAACCGCGGCATGGTCGCGCGACAAGGGCACCCTGCTCGAACTCGCCGAGGCGGCTGGATTGGCGCCCGTCTTCGGCTGTCGTTCCGGGATCTGCGGCACCTGCACCACGCGGATCACCAGCGGTTCGGTCGAATACATTGAAGAGCCGCTGGCGCCACGCGCCGAAGGGCATGTGTTGTTGTGCTGCTCGGTCCCCGCCGGTGAGATGGCGGATTCCGAGCGGCGCCGGCTCCGGTATCGTCCTCGATCTCTAAGCGCGCATTTCGTGCGATGAACGCCGAACAAGCGAGAGCCTTGACGTGCGAGGATTTCCACCGTCACGCCGCAGGCGCTGCGTCCCGAGACGCGGATGCTGATCGATGGCGAACTGCTCGACGCGCAATCCGGCAAGCGGTTCGAGACCGTCAACCCGGCCAATGGCGAGGTCATCGCCGCCGTGCCGCTGGGCGATGCCGTCGAGGCCGATCTTGCCGTTGCTGCCGCACGCCGCGCCTTCAAGTCGGGGATCTGGTCGCGGATGGAGCCGCGGTCGCGGATGGAGGTGTTGTACCGGTTCGCGGCGGCAATCAACGAGCATATACTCGAATTTGCGCTGCTCGATTCGCTCGATGTCGGCAAACCGGTTATGGACATGATCACCGGCGACGTACCCGCGGCGGCGTTGACCTTCCAATATTTCGCCGAGACCATCGACAAGGTCGAGGGCGCTGGTCACCACGACAGCGGAGTGACGCGTTCCACTATATCCTGCGCCAACCGCTGGGCGTCGTCGCTTGCATCACGCCGTGGAACTATCCGCTGCTGATGAGCGCCTGGAAAGTTGCTCCGGCGCTGGCGGTCGGCAACTCGGTGGTGCTGAAGCCGGCCCAGCAATCGCCGCTCTCGGCGACCCTGCTGGCCCAACTGTTCCTCGAAGCCGGCGGGCCGCCCGGCGTGTTCAACGTCGTGCATGGCACCGGCGGCACGGTCGGCAAGGCGCTCGCACTGCATATGGACGTCGACAAGATCAGCTTCACCGGATCGACCGATGTCGGCAAGCTGATGATGGTCTATTCCGGACAATCCAATCTGAAGCGTGTCACGGTTGAGACCGGCGGCAAGTCGCCGCAAATCATCACTGCCGAAGCGCCGGATCTCGACCGGGCGGTCGATTATGCGATCACCGGGATCTATGCCAACAAGGGCGAGATGTGCAGCGCCGGATCGCGGCTGCTGGTGCAGGACTCGATCCATGACGAATTCGTGGAGCGCTTTCGGGAGAAAGTGAAGACCGCTTTTCGCATCGGCGATCCGCTCGACCCGACGACGACGATGGGACCGCTGGTCAATCGCACCCAGCAGCAACGGGTGCTCTCCTATATCGACCTCGGGAAAAAGGAGGGCGGCGACGCTGACGCTCGGCGGCGCGCCGCCGCACGGGGTTCGACCACGGCGCCTATGTCGAGCCGACCCTGTTCACGCGGGTGACCCCGGCGATGACAATCGCACGCGAGGAGATCTTTGGCCCGGTCGCCGCGGTCGTACCGTTCCGCACGCATCGGCGAGGCGGTCGACATCGCCAATGATTCGATCTTTGGCCTGGCCGCCGGCATCTGGACCTCCGACCTCGCCACCGCGCACAGGATGGCGCGCGACATCGATGCCGGCGTGATCTGGGTCAATTGCTACGACCATGGCGACATGACCCAGCCATGGGGCGGGTTCAAGCAGTCGGGAACCGGGCGCGACAAATGCCTCGAAACCTCTGCTGACGGTGACCCAAACCAAATCGGTGTGGATCCATTTGGGCGGATGACTGCGCGCCCGCGCCGCGGCCGGAAAAAGTGGGTGGGTTCGGCCGGAAGCATTCCATCCGTCCATCGGGAAGCACGGTTCCGACGGGCAAGGCGATCATATTGTCCGTGGCCGTCGGAATTGCGATTCTCCTCGATATGCCGAGCCTTCGCGCTCAGTCTTTCCACCATGAAATGTCGCCCGAGGCTCCGCTGCCAGCGCCCCAAATTCTCTCTGAACCGAACGTCTCGCCGAGGCTGGATCCTTATTACGACCAGTACCTTATCTGGAAGGAGCGCCTGGAAGATCAGTACGATATCGAATATTCGATGCAAGCTTCAGTATTTCCACAATGGGGAGCGCCCCGGAGCGGTTCGGCCGGTATCGACTTCGTCTGGTCGCCAAGTATCGCCTGGAAACCGTTTGTCGATACGGTCATCGGTTCGGGTGCATTTGCGTTTGCGGTTCAGCAGAACCAGTTCTGGAACAGACCAAATACGCCGACGTTCCGCATGCGCGCCGGGCTGCTGACGCCTCCCAGCGACTGGGGCATCAATACTACCGACTACGCGCAGCTGACCTACACGCACACGCTTCCCGGCCAGTGGGACTGGCTATCCGCCACGATCGGGCAATATTCGTTCGGGGCTTACGACGCCAACCAATACGCCGGCAACGCACAGACGAACTTTATCAATTACGCGCTGGCGCAAAACGCGACGCAAAGTTATGTCAGCGGCGATCTCGGCGCCTACCTGCAGGCGGCGGCGCAACGAAACCTGGTTGTTGCCGGCGGCTTTCAGGGGGCTACCAACTTCGCCGGGTCGACGATTACCACACGCGGCGTCACCAGCGGTAAGGAAGCCTATTTTCTGGCGACGCAGTGGGCGCCGAACCTTCTCGCCGGCGGTACCTACGGCGTGCTCTGGTACGCGCAGCCAGCACTTCCAGAAGAGGAGACGGCCAGTTCGAGCGGGCTTTCGTTCAACGCGGTGCAGAAGATCGATGCGAAATGGGGTCTGTTCCTGCGAGCGAATACGGCAACCGGGACGGTCAATCCGATCCGGACGTCGGTGGCTTGGGGAGCGATCCGCAACGACCCGTTCAGGCGCGACCCGCTGGACCAGATCGGACTCGGCCTCGCCTGGAACCAGACGAATAGCGCGGCACTGAGCGAACCCGCTCGCCATGCCGAATGGGTCGCCGAGATCTATTACAGCTACACGGTCTTCAAAGGATTACAGATAGCGCCCGACATCCAAGCCTATCCCAATCCCGCTTTGGCTCCCACTCTCGGCCCCGAAGCAGTTTTCACGTTGCGCGCTACGGCCACCTTCTGAACGCGCAGTGCCGCCCAGGCAAATCCGAGAGCGATTGCATCCGAGGCTGATGGGCTGTCGGCACCCGCCCAGGTCATCAACCCGCGACCGCCTTGATCGCCTCGCGCAGGATCTCGGGGATACGTTCGAGAGTATCGACTGGAGTTATCAGCGGCGGCGCCAGGCAGATCGTGTCGCCGATCGCCGGATCGGCGCTTCCTGCCCGAACCCGCAGCAGCAACCCGCGCGCCAGCGCTTCGCGGCCGATCCGTGTTCCGAGCCCGAGTGCCGGCTCCTTGGTGCCCCGATCGGCCACCAATTCGACCCCGCACATCATACCGAGGCCCCGAACGTCGCCGACCAGCGGCAGATCGCGCAGTCTTTCGAGGCTGGCTAGCAGGCGCTCCCCCATGATCCCGGCGCGTTCGACGAGCCCCTCGCTCTCGATAATCTCGACATTGCGCAGGCCGACCGCGCAGCATACCGGATGACCGGAATAGGTCGCGGCGTGCATGAACTTCCGGTCAGCCGGCGCGCTTTCGATTGCCTCGTACACCTGTTTCGAGGCGATGACGCCGCCCAATGGCAGATACCCGCTCGTGACCCCCTTGGCGAACGAGACCAGATCTGGCTCGACCCCCCAATGGCCGAGCGCGAACCACCGGCCGGTGCGGCCGAAACCGGTGATGACCTCGTCGGCGATCAGCAACACATCGTGACGGTCGCAGATCTCGCGCAGGGCCGGGAAATATCCGGAAGGCGGCACGATGACTCCGCCCGCGCCCATCACCGGCTCGGCGATCACCGCGGCAACGGTATCGGGGCCCTCGGCCAGGATCGCCTTTTCAACCGCCTCGGCTGCGCCGATCCCCGGATCCTCGTTGCCTGGCCAGCGATAGGCATAGGGCGGGGTGACCTGGACAAAGCCCGGAACCAGCGGCCCGAACATCTTGTGGTAGGCGGCCATGCCGGTGGCGCTCATCGCCGCCATGGTCACGCCGTGATAAGCGTGAATGCGCGAGATGATCTTGGTTTTCGCCGGCCGGTCTTTGACCTTCCAATAATAGCGCGCGAATTTGAACGCCGATTCATTGGATTCAGCTCCGGCGGTCGTAAAGTATACCGCGGCGGAATTTGGATAGGCATGGCTGACGATCTTTTCGCTCAGCCGCACGGCGGGCTCGTTAGTCTGGCCGATATAGGCCGAGGCAAAGGCGATGCGGCGCATCTGCGCGGCCGCGGCATCGGCCAATTCGCCCCGACCATGACCGACATTGACGTTCCATAGGCCGGACAGACCGTCGATGTATTCGCGGCCATCGGCGTCGCGAAGCATCGCGCCCTTGCCCTCGGCGATGACCAGCGGCTGACGGTGGTCGTCGGGATGATGCAGCGGGTGAACCAGATAGCGCCGGTCGGCCTCGATCAGCGAAGTGGTGCCGTCCATGTCCTGCTCCAGAAACCCATGCCTCTGCCGACACCCTTACCGCGCCTGTCTCCCCGCGACAACCGCGCCGTTTTTCCGCAAAGGCTAGTCGATGCTGTTGCCCCCGTCGGCAAATCGTGGATCGCGAGATTTATCCTTCTTCGCCAGCAATTCCACTTGATCCGAGGCCGTGCCCCTGGCAAGCATGCGCCCGCCTTTTTCGGGCGACACCGAACAAGCCTGCCGGGCGTCAGAAGCCCAGCGAATCACCGGAGGAAACGTGACCCGACCCCGCGCTGCTGACGATTTCGCCACGATACATGCACGCTTGGTGGAACTGCGCCGAGAGCGCGACCAGGCGTCAAAACAGGATGCTCCCGGCAAAGACCGCGAACGAGGGCTGCTCGACGCGCCCGAGGGCCGCCCGCGGCTGGAGAGAAACGGCTGGCTGACGGTCGCGAGCGGCCGCCGCTACGGCCCCGGGCGAACACGATAGCAATCGTCTCGGGCCGCGCGGCTGAAGGCCGAACGGCCCGGCGTTACCGGTTGGGCAGGTCGAGCGGGTAGATCGGCCTTCGGACCTTGTTGAAGGCCAGCTGGCCGTAATCGGAGGTGCAAACCCCGACCCCGGCGCAGTCGACCACCGCCTTGGCCAACTTGCCGAGGCCGGCGCGCCAATGGATGCGGCTCTTCAGCATCACATAGCGCTTCTGCATCGGGTCGATGCCGAGCGCCAATAGACAATTCAGATCAGACGGCTCGACATGGCGCGAGATCAGCACGATCTCGGCCGTCCCCGTGTCCAGCACCACCGTCGGGCCCATATCCATCTGCACCCCGCGCGCCATCGGCCCGCGGTTTTTGTAACGGCCGGCGGAAATCATCTTGACCGTCCCGGTCACACTCAGCGGCGGACTTTCGGCCGGGATCGCCGGCATCGCGATCTTGCCGCCGATCGACAGCGTCAGCTGCGCACCGATGCCTGCGGCGATCGCCTGCTGCACCGCTTCGGGGTCGTAGATCGCAAAGGCGGCCACGTCTTCGAGACCCTGGCGCAGGATTTCGGCCAGTACGACGGTCGTGTCCATCGTCCCGCCCGAGGCGCAATTGTCGTAATGGTCGAGCAATACGACCGGCCCTTCGCCCGCCTGCGGCGACGGCATCGCCTTGGCGCGGGCGACCGATCGGCCCAGCGGCTCGATCTGGTAGACGAACGCCTCGCGTTCGACCCAGGCCCGGTCCAGCAATTCGTCGCGCAGCCTTTCGGCGAGCCCGCGGTCGCCATCGGTCACTACCACTGCGCTCAGCCCGGCATTGGTGATGTCGGCATGCGGAAAGCCGGTGAAGAGGCTCGCGGCCAACGCGCCCTCGGCGCTCATCGTCGCGCAGCGATGCTGCAATTCCTTGTTCGGATGGTCGTCGGTCCCCTGCTGCATGACATGCGGCAGCATCGGCGCGTTGCCCCAGGCCATGACCGGCCGGACTTCGCCGCGGATCGCCCGCAACAGGATCTCCCCCGCCAGCAACGCCGTCTCGTAAGTGTCGATATGCGGATAGGTGCGGTAGCCGGTCACCACCGTCGCGTTGGCAATGATCTCATCGTAAAGATTGGCGTGCATGTCGAGCGAGACCGCGATCGGCGTTTTCGGGTCTATCGCGCGCAGCCGCTTCAGAAACTGTCCCTCGCCATCCTCCAGGCTCTGCGTGACCATCGCGCCGTGCAGGTCGAGCATGATGCCGTCAAACCCGCCCTCAGCCGCCGCGGCACAGATCCGATCGGTGATCTCGGCATAGGCGGAGTCTTCGACCGGGCTGCTCGGCGATGCGCTGGCGGCGATCGGCAAGACGATCTCGGCCCCTTCGCGCGTGGCCAGATCGAGATAGGCGCCGAGGCCGGTGCCGGTCCCGCGATAGGCGCGGATCGCGGCCTCGCCATAAAGCGGTCCCGGCCCGTTGCCGAACCGCGTCAACGGCGTCGGCACCGGCGAAAAGGTGTTGGTCTCGTGCTTCATCATCGCGATCAGCAGGCGCATCTTTAGACCTCCATGACCTCGAGAAGTTATGCCTCTTCTCGACCTCCCCGGCAATTATGGCTATATCTATAGCCGTATTGCAAAGCGGAGCCCGACGTGACCGCCTACAGTGTTGCCGAGGCCAAAAACACCCTGCCCAAACTGATCGACCGCGCGTTGCAGGGTGAGGAAGTCGTCATCACGCGGCACGGCAAGCCGATAGCTGAGCTAAGGTCGGTGCAACCACCGCCGGCGCCGCCGCGCGGCACGTATGAATGGTTGCGGGCGCGGCGCGACGCCCGTCCGGGCGTTGGCCTGACATCGGTCGAGATTTTGGATCTGCTATACGAGACCGACGATCGTTGACCTGTTATCTCGACGCCAGCGTCATGCTTCCGATCCTGGTTAAAGAATTGGCGAGCGCCGTGGTGGACGCTTTTATGGCGACCGTTCAGCAGGAGCCGTGGGTCAGCGATTTCGCCGCCGTGGAAGTGGTGTCGGCGCTGTCGCGGCTTGTTCGCACTGGGCGGCTGCAGGCGGTCGACGGGACAGTCTGCTTGTCCGATTTCGACGTTTGGCGAGCAGCGATGACCCGACCGGCGGAAATCCACGCCGCGGATGTTCGCCTCGCCGATGTGTATGTGCGGCGCTTCGATCTCGGGCTCCGAGCGCCGGACGCGCTGCATCTGGCGATTGCCCGGCGACTCGATGCGACCCTGATCACGCTCGATCGGCGCTTGGCGGCTGCCGCCCGGGAAATGGGCGTAACCGTCAACGTGCCGGAAGCAAGCTGAGCCGAGAATGTGGAGAGGCCAATGACAACGATCCCAAACCCGGTCGCAGACCATTACACGAGCCGCGACCTCGGCGCGGTGATCCTTGCCGCGCTGCAGGGGATGGGCAAGGACATCGAGCATCTGAGCCCGGACGATCTCGCCCCGGTCGACGAGTTCCACGGCGGCCAGCGGCCGGCGACGGTCCGGCTCGCCGAGTTGCTCGGGCTGACCGGCGCCGAGCGCGTGCTCGATGTCGGCTCCGGCCTGGGCGGGCCGTCGCGCTTTCTGGCCTGGCGCTATGGCGTGCAGGTCAGTGGCGTCGATCTGACCGCCGAATTCGTCCGGGTCGCCGACATGCTGACCCGCCGCACCGGGCTGGTCGGAAAAGTTGACTACCGCCAGGGCGATGCGCTCGACCTGCCGTTCGGCGAGGCGAGCTTTGACGCCGTCTGGTCACAGAATGCGGCGATGAACATCGCCGACCGCGACCGTCTCTACGGCGAGATGCGGCGCGTGCTCAAACCCGGCGGACGGCTCGCTTTGCAGGAAGTCGCTGCGGGTCCCGGTGGCGACCCGCACTTTCCGGTGCAGTGGGCGCGCGAGCCGGGCATCAGTTTTCTGTTCTCCGCCGACGCAATCCGAGCCAAGCTCGAAGCCGCCGGCTTCCGGGTCGTGACCTGGCAGGACACGACGGCGGAGGCATTGGAATCAGCCGCACGGCGCGCGCGCAATGCGGCCACAGCACCCCCGCCGCTCGGGACCCACCTGATCCTCGGCGGTGATTGGCAGGCAATGTTCCGCAATTCCGCCCGCAATCTCGAAGAGCGCCGCACCGAACTCTTCAACGCCATCCTTGAGCGCACCGCCTGAGCCGCGTGACCGCCCACGAGTTTCACCGAAAAAATTATTGCCGACCGCAAGCGCCGCCCCTCGGCTTAGCAGGATGCGGAAAAAGGGCCCGATCATTGTCATTCCGGGGCGTGGGCACGCCCGCGAGCCCGGAAACCATGAACACCGGCTTCGAAAAATCATGGGCTTGGCCGGTGTTCATGGGTTCCGGACCCGGCCCCGGAGGGCCGTCCCGGAACGACAGCAGATTTTTTCCGCAATCTGTTAGACTAACTAATCATGTCTGCAACCGGCAGCAAGCGTAGGGCGGAACAGCGCAGCGCATTCCGCCTTTCGCCGAGATCGGCATACTCGCCGCCTCTCGAGTGGTCCTGCCCGACCAGCCCACCTTCCCTTTCCCGCAAGCGGGGGAGGGGTCAGCAGGGGGCTGCGTTCGATGTTTGGCCGGCCCGTGGCTCTATCCCGCCGACTGGATCGGCAACCACGCCGACCGACCGCAGTGAGGCGACGATGGCGCGCCGCGAGGCGCCTGCCGGCCCAAGCGGCGGAATGCGCTGCGCTGTTCCGTCCGACGCTTGCTGACGACCCCATTTTAGGCGACCGTTAACACGAGACACGCGATGGTCACAGGATGAGCACTTCGGAAACCATCGAATTTCCAGTGGGAGCCTGCCCGTGCGGACAGGGGCGAATTGTTCGCAGCGTCATGTCACAAGATAATCCCTGGAGCGGGGCGGATATTTTTCACTATATCGACTGCGGCGAGTGCGCTGGAGCTTGGCGCATAGAATACGGCGCATTCGTAAAAATCAGCACGGAAGCCGATTACAACGAGGCCATGCAGCAAGAAAGGATGTGCCGAGAGCGCTTGCATGATTTGGTCAGCTTGCTGGTCAATAAATATTTTCAGAAATTTGCCGCGAAAACCAAGAAGGCCGAGCATGACGAGATGGTGCGCTTGGGCATTACCAACATGGACTACCGCGCATTTCTTAAGCGGAAAAATGAGGGGAACCTCCCCGCTCAGTTGACTTACGCTTTGAACAATCTCGATTGGCTGACTGACCTTGCGCGAGCGTCCTCAATGGACGAGGAGTTTAATCGATGGCTCGCGGCGCGTGAACACGCCGAAGCGGTCACACGCGACGCATACAAGAAAATCGTTCGGCGCAGGCTGCCGAAGCACTCCCCTCCGGTTCCACAAAACAAGGTGTAGTGAGCGCGCGTTCCCGCGTCGGTGCGGTGATTTTCCGATTTCCAGAATCCTCAATAATATGCGGCCGAAGTTCAATCCTGTCGAGCGCCGCCGACACATGTAGATCACGAAGTAACCGCGCCCTGACGCCGCGCCGTCTCGCGGGAGTAAGCGGGAGCGGGTGGTGGTGCCTTAAGCCGAAGCATGGGTCACCGCCTTCCTACCGGCGTAAAGCCGGCCCCTAAGGGTCTAGCTGGTCATCGCCAGCCGATCAATAATCCCCGCCGCGTGCGCAAAACATTCCGCCGCGCGTACGAAATCTCCTGCACTGCCAAGCTCAATGAGCCAGCCGAACACACTCCCGGCCTTATCGGGCAGATCGCTGACATACTCAAATGAGCCGGGGACGTTGGCTTTGACAGCGGCGATTTTTGCAACGAACTGCTCAGGGGATGAGACCTGACGGATGTTCACAAGCTTTACTTCCCCATGTTGAGTTTCGATGCCCAACTGTTGAAGCTTCGTTCGCGCCGTACGGAAGTCGCAATGGAGGATTTTGTTCCGAAACTGCCGGCAGAGCTTGAGTGTTTCTATTTCTTCGGCTGCTAGGTGATCGGGAAATTGCTCGGCGATTAGCAGCTCGACGTTTTCGAGCTTCTGGTCATGAGCGAGCTGTTGTAACGCGGGAATTTTGTCTGCGAGCAGGCGTATCTTCAATTCGACAATGGCTCCCTCGCCCGCAGCCACTTTATATTGGTACTCGAATGCTTCTACGGGAGAGCGCATAAAGCACCTATAAGAATACGGTCATTCTACAAACAATGGGGCTGACGCTCCGCATTTTCCAGAAGCCGATTATGCGCCATCGCCGCCCCGCGCGTTGCAGTGATCAGATTTACGCAACCGATCGATCCCCCTCAAACCCTGAGTCGACCTCGACGATGCAGCGCTAACCCGGGCCGTGAACGGGCTCTACAATCCGAGTGACATGCGGGAGTCTGCTAAATGAGCCTGGCGCATGGCACAGATCGGCTGGAGTCGGCTCGCCTCGTGCTGCGGCGGATCGCGCCGGACGATCTGGCGTTCTTCACGCGCATCCATGCGCTCCCCGAAGTCACGCAATATCTTTATCCCGGAGGCCGGCCGCGCTCGCCCGAAGAGTCCGCATTGTGGCTGCAGTCCACGCTGGAGGGCTATGAGCAGCTGTCACTCGGCTGTCTCGCGGTCCTGCGCAAGGAAGACGGCGCGCTGATCGGCCGGTGCGGCCTGACCGACCTTGTTGTCGAGTCGGTGATGCCCGAGCACGGGGTGCGCAAAGGATGGTTCGGGCGCGCCCGGGCGCCCGCCGGTGGGGCGCTGACATTCGAGTGTGAGCTCAGTTACACGTTCGATCCGGCCGTCTGGGGCCAGGGTTTCGCGACCGAAGCCGTAGGTTGCGTCCGCGACTACGCGCGCGACGTGCTGCGGCTGTCCTACGCGATCTCGGCCATTCTTCGGCAAAACGCCCGCTCGCGGCGCGTCGCCGAACGGTTCGGCTTGGCCGCCGACGGCCAAATGGAAGTGGTCGGCCTGGTGTTTGACCGCCACGTGTGGCCGCTCGCGACAGGCGGTGCGACCCGGCTCCAACCGGCATCCACAAATAGGCCCGGTCGTACCGCCGCGCGCCGTGTCGGCCTTCCGCCACAATCCGGCGTTATGCTGACGAGCAGCACGAGCGGCCGGAAGAGGAGGCACGGGTTCGAGGGCGCCACGGCAATTCCCGTCAATTCCCGGTTCGGTCAAATTAATTCTCAGTTACGTCGAAAAAATTCCCGGTTATGCCGTCACGGGAATTCACCTTCAGGACATTGATTTAGCTAACACTTTTCGAGGCCGATCGGCCATTTTTGGGCGATGGCGGGGAAATTCCCGGTTATTTTACCGGTTGAACGGGAATTGACGCCGTGCGGTGCTACTCCCGCGGCATCACGTCGAGGCGGATGACGAGGCCTTCGAGCTCGGGCTTTGGCGCCGGGTAACGGCGCATCACCAGCGGGTCATGTCCCGGGATGATGTGCTGCGGGCTCGGCGCATGGGCGCGCAAGGTATCGTAGGCGTCGAGCATATCGCCGATGTCGAAGGCGGCGGTATAGGGCCGGCCGGCCTCCATGTTCTCGTAATAATGGCTGACGTCGGAAGCGAGCACGACCCAGCCGCGGCCGG
The DNA here is from genome assembly GCA_963821795.1 of uncultured Alphaproteobacteria bacterium. Lineage (GTDB taxonomy): Bacteria > Pseudomonadota > Alphaproteobacteria > ATCC43930 > CGMCC-115725 > AP-15. The sequence goes on along the minus strand of CAWGFH010000013.1, from coordinate 592,399 downwards.
TATGGACGCGCACGAACTGCATCCCCGGGGTGTGGCCGCCTACCGGGTGGATCGTGATCCCAGGCGCCAGCTCGGCCGGCCCGTTATAGAGCTTGACCCGCCGGGCGAAATTGAGCCGCACGATGCCGCAGATATCATCGACCTCGAACGAGCGGGCCAGGAACGGGTGGCGCATGTGATGCCCGGTCGTGTAGTGCAGCTCGGTTTCCTGCAGATGGAACTCGGCCTTCGCGAAGCGGTCATAGGTGCCGACATGGTCGTAATGAAGATGGGTGATGATCACGTCGGCGACCTTGTTGCGGTCGAGGCCGATCAGCGACAATGACTCGGCCGGGCAGCGCAGATGGCGGCGGCCGCGTGCGGCGCCGACCTCGGCGGTAAAGCCGGCGTCGATCACAAAACTGCGCTCCTTACCGATCGCCGCCCAGACGAAATAATCCATCGGCATCGGCCCGTCATGCGGGTCGCCACCGATAAAATGGTCGCTGCGTCGGGCGTCGCGCTCGGCATAGCGGATCGCGTAAAGCTCGTATTCGGGAGGGTTGGCGTCCATGGCGGCCTCCGATCGTCGAAGGGATTGCGCGGGTGCGGGCCCGGTGCAAGCCTGGAACCAGTGTTTATAGCCAGGCGCAGGAACCCAAGCCATGCCGCAATCGTCTCTCGGCCCCTATTCCGTCGAAGCCCTCAACATCGCCAAGGAGAGCGAGAACAAGATCCACGACGACGACGTCGCCCGCCGCTTCGGCTTCAAGGGCGGCCTGGTGCCGGGGGTCGAGGTCTACGCCTATATGACGCATCTCCCGGTGGCGCGCTGGGGCCGCGCCTGGCTCGAACACGGCACTGCCGATTGCCGGCTGCTGAAGCCGGTCTATGACGGCGACACCGCGACCGTGACCGCGGGCGAAACTCCTGAGGGGCTCGATCTGCGCGTCGACAGCCACGGCGAGTTGTGCGCGACGGGCCACGCCGCATTGCCGGGCGCGGTATCGCCGCCTGCGGTCTTTGCCGAGGCGCCGATGCCGCCGGAGCCGCCCGCGCATCGCCCCCCGGCCGGCGAGGCGACGCTCGCGGTCGGAACCTGGTTCGCAATCCATCCGTTCCGCGTCGGTGACCAGGAAGCGCGTCAATATCTGCGCGATATCCGCGAGACCTCGCCTCTCTATGCCGACGAAGCCCTGGTCCATCCGGGGACGATCCTGCATGTCGGCAATTGGGCATTGCGCCACAATGTTGTCTTGGGGCCGTGGATGCATGTCGGCAGCCGGGTCGAGCATTTCACCGCGGCGCGGATCGGCGACGAACTCTCGGCCAAAGCGCTCGTCACCGCCAATTACGAGCGCAAGGGCCACCGCTTCGTCGATCTCGATGTCTTGGTCTACGCAAACCGCACCACGCCGGTCGCCCGCATCGCCCACGTTTCGATCTACCGGCCCCGCCAGCTCGCTGAGGCGTGAAGGATATCAGCAGGCCCGCTCAACCCGATGGCGTCGGCGGCGCCGGGGCGGCGATCTCGCGAGTCTCGATCTGCGGCGGATCGCCGAAATGCAGGCGGATGCGGTACTTCTGCCAATCCCGCCGGTAGGCGACCGGATCGGCCAGGGCGATCGATGCTTTCGAAACCACGGCGAGCAATTGCGCCTGCGACTGCGGGGCCGTCCCGATAACGCCAGGAGACAGCCCGTTCGGGGGTCCGACGCCGCTGCTGCCGAAACCGGTGCCGGGATAAGAGCCGGCCGAGAATTGCGGCGAGAAATCCCGGGTGGGTGCCGGGTTCGCGGTGATCGACTTTGCCGTGGTGGCACGGCCGTCCGGGGCGATCAGTTCCGCGTGCCGCAGCGGCAGCCGGTCGATGGCGTCGACCGCGATGACGTCGGCCAGGCCTCCTACGGGAAAGCTGGCGCGTATTTGATCGGCCGGAGGCGTCGGTGCGCCGCCGCAAGCGGCGATCGGAAGCAGGATGGCGAGGCAGGCCGCGAGGCGCATGGTCTTCCCGGCTTTAGTACAATTGGCGAGCGTCCGAAAGGGCGATGCCGGTGACCTCGCGCCGGGGTGGTGGCCGATCCGACAGCGGCGTGGCACAATTGCGGATCGTTCTAGGGAGGCAAGGATCATGTCCGCAGCGGTTGAAGCGCGCCCCGCAGAACTCGGAACCGTCGAGGACCGTAATTTCCTGATCCGCGATTTTCGCCTGCAGAACGGCGTCGTCATGCCCGAGGTCAAGATCGCTTACCAGACCTATGGCCGGCTCACCGCCAATGGCAGAAACGCGGTCCTTGTTACCCATGGCTACACCAGCAGCCATCACGCCGCCGGCCGCAACCCGGCGAACGGCAACCAGCCAGGCTGGTGGGACGGGTTGATCGGACCGGGCAAGGCGATCGACACCGACAAGTTGTTCGTCGTTACCTCGAATATGCTGGGCTCGTCCTACGGCTCGACCAACGGCGCCAGCATCGACCCGAGCAGCGGCAAGCCTTACGGTTCGGGCTTCCCGGCGATCACCGTGCGCGACATCGTAGGCGCGCAAAAGGCATTGCTCGACAGCCTCGGCGTGCGCCATCTGGTCGCCGTGGCCGGGCCTTCTTATGGCGGCTATCAGGCCTTCCAATGGGCGGTCGCTTATCCCGAGATGATGGATGCGATCGTCGCGATAGTGACGGCACCCCGCTCGCAAAATGCCGAGAGAAGCCTCGCCGACCTCGAGACAAGGTTCGCGACCGACCCTGAATGGCATAGCGGCGATTATTACGGGTACGGCGGCGCCAAAGCGGTGCTGACGCAAATGCGGTTCGAGACCCTGATGCGCTACGGCTACAACGAGCAGCTGGCCGGCCGTTATCCGGACCAAGCCGCGCGAGAGCAGGCGATCCGTCAGCTTGCCGCCGATTGGGCGCGCAACTGGGACGCGAACTCGCTGGTCATCCTCCGGCGCGCGACGATCGGCTTCGACACGGTCAAGGATTTCGCCAAGATCCGGGCGAAGGTTCTCTATGTGCTATGCCGCAGCGACGTGCTGTTTCCGCCGACGCTCGCCCCCGGGGTCATGAACGACCTCGCCGCTGCCGGCGTCGAGGCGCGCTATTTCGAGATCGACAGCGATCTCGGCCATTCGGCAAGCGGCCCGGAGCACGCCAAATGGTCGCCTGTCCTGCGCGAATTCCTCGTCCCGTTGATCGCCAAGCTCGCCTGACCCCGGCTAAACCCGTCGCCTGTCGCGTCCTCCTTTCAATTCCCCCAACGCGCCCGCACGGTAACGGGTTTCGCGGCGCTCCAATCCATACGCCCACCCTTTTCGGCCTGTGGGTGGGTGGAGCGGTGGCTCAGTTGGGTGGTTAACGGCGTGAATGCGCGGTCCACCCGCAGCGGCGCGCCGAGTTCGGTCACCGTCCATTTAGAGGCTATGTACTGATGGCCGTCCTGGGACAGAGTTCCGCAAAATAGAAATCTGTCATTAAATGAATTTGTGTTCGACAATTTCAAATATTCTTATCTGATAGTTGCGCTAAGTTCGTAGAAATTTCTGAGGAAAAGCTCGCAGTAGCTTGGCATTAATTGCGAGCGGCGTTTGATGAAAGACAACACGACGGAACTAAATCTTGATCATTGTGAGGCGAACACGAAATCGCATCGCCCAATGTTATAGGAGATCATCCTGAGCACCCTAGGTTCAGCCGGCACCGAACCCGTTCTGGCGCTGTACCCACTGAAAGCCCTCATGCTTCGTGATGGCGGCGATCGCGATCGAGCCGCCTACGGTTTTGGGCCGAGCGATCGAGAACTTCACAAAGCCGATCGTCGTCTCCACGAGAAAACGCGCGAGATCGACGGCATCCCGGATCGGCATGGCCTCTACAAACAGAAGCTCAAAGAGCGCGGGAGCGAGCTTGGCGTGGAGGACGCGCGCTGCCTCGAGCGTGAGCCCGCTCCCGGCCGCAGCGTCTTCAAACCCGGTCCCTAGGCCAAAGATCAGACGGCTCAGAGCCTCGTATTCCCCGTCCCAGCGGATGCCGAAATCCTCTTCGCCTTGCACCTGGCTCGGCGCCGGTGAAATGGGACCGAGCAGCAGGATCTCCCAGACCTCGGCGAGCGGTCGGCCGGCGGAGTAGCCGCACAGCCGCACCCGGGTCCAGACCTCCCCGGCGTAGGCGGCGGCCTTCTCCTCGAACAGAAAGGCGCGGAGCCGGTTCGCGACCTCTGCGAGCGTGTATCGCGCCGGATCGAGCGCCCAGTCCTTTCTCGCCTCGTCCTCGCCATTGAAGCGGCGACGCAGGTCCTTGAAGAGCGTATCGATTGATTTGTTTCCAATCCCTCCCGCGCCGGTCACCATCGCCCCAATCGGCAGGCCCTGCCGCAAATTCACGATTTTGTCGGCATGCCGGTAGACCATACCGCTCGCAAAAGAGCTGGCGCTGTCTGCCGCCATAATCACCCCATCATTGATCTTGACGGAGACGAGAACGGTCATATCGGTGCCTCACTTGAAATTCTCGCGGCACCGGGCGTGGTACGCCGAGCGGAGCACCGCTCGGTTATTTTCCACCCCCTTTTTGGCATCGTTTCCAGCCGGATGAGTTGATGCGGGGGGATCTCCGCCACTCTCGCTGTGCATGAGCCCGGTGCGCTCCCGATAAGCGCCCGCAAAAGCGGCTTGGCGGAGATCACTATCCCAGTACCGAGCAAGATTTTCCGTGCTGACGGAGGAGAGTCGTGCAACTCGTCCGAGAGAGTGCCGGGGCCCTTAATGAACACGGCGATGTCGTAATTCGAATCCTCGCGCGCGTCGCCTCGTGCCCGTGAGCCGAATAGCACGACCCGCTCAGCCCGCGCGCCAAATAGCTGATCGAGCGCATGGCGGGAGCGTTTCAGGACCGGATCATCGATTTGACGCCTCTTTGTCATTCTCGCGCGCTCAGCGCGGGGCGGAGATCGGCGGCAGGGAGAGGCGGGGGATCTCGATCGCTGGGCAGCGATTCATGACGACCTTGAGCCCGGCGGCTTCGGCGCGGGCGGCCGCGTCATCGTCGCGGACGCCGAGTTGCATCCACACGACCTTGGCGCCGATCGCGATCGCCTGGTCGACTGCTGCCGCTGCCATCTCGCTGCGCCGAAAGATGTCAACCATGTCGACCAGTTCGCCGAATTCGGCGAGTGTGGCGTAGCATTTCTCGCCGTGGATGGTGTCGCCCGCGGCATTGGGGTTGACCGGGATCGCGCGATAGCCGTGGCGCTGCAGATAGGCCATGACCCCGTGGCTCGGCCGCCCGCGGCGCGGGCTGCAGCCGACGATCGCGATTGTCCTCGCCCCGCTCAGAATGTCGCGCAGATAGGCATCGGGGTAGTTTTCGTGGTCCATGCCGGCCTCAGCGATCCTGCCAGACCGGTGGCCGCCTGGCGAGAAAGGCGTCGATGCCTTCGCCCGCGTCCGCCGCCAGCATGTTGGTGGTCATGACTTCGGCGGCATAGCGGTAGGCGGCTGCGAGGTCGAGCTCGGCTTGGCGGTAGAAAGCTTCCTTGCCGATCGCGACGGTGAAGGCGGATTTGCCGGCGATCTCGCCGGCAAGGGCGTCCACCGTGGCGCGCAATTCGGCGCCCGGCACGACGCGATTGACGAGCCCGATCTCGCGGGCCCGAGCGGCGCTGATCAGTTCGCCGGTCAGCAGCATCTCCATCGCCGCCTTGCGTCCGACCGCGCGCGACAGCGCCACCATCGGCGTCGAACAGAACAGCCCGATATTGACGCCAGGGGTCGCGAACCGCGCCTCCTCGGCGGCGACCGCCAGATCGCAGCTCGCGACCAGCTGACAGCCGGCTGCGGTCGCCACCCCGTGCACCTCGGCGATGACCGGCTTAGGCAAATGGACGATCGCCAGCATCAACTCGCTGCATTGGGCGAAGAGCCGCTCGTAGGTTTCGCGCTGGCGGTCCTCGCGCATCTCGCGCAAATCATGCCCGGCGCAGAAGGCGGGGCCGGCGCCGGCGACGACGACGACCCGCGTCTTGGTGTCCTTGGCCGCGCGGCCGAGCGCGTCGATCAGCGCATCCATCAACGCTACCGACAGCGCGTTGCGCGCCTCTGGCCGGTTCATCGTCAGACGCAGTACACCATGCTCGCGTGCCTCGAGCAGGACCGCAGCTTTGTCGGTCGTCTTCGGCATTGCGCTCATCGCCGTCTTCACCCTTGCTTGTCCGAGGCGGAAACGCGAGTCTCGCGCCGGCGCCATCGCGGCGGCAACAGGTATTTTGAGGAGGCGGGGTTGGAGGACGGCGCCGCACCATTGCGTGAGGCGTGGTACTACGCGGTCGCCGGCCGACGGCTGAAACCTCGGGCGATGCTGGCGAAAGTGCTGCTTGGCGAACCGGTGCTGGTCGGCCGCGACGCCGCCGGCAGGCCGTTCGCCTTGCGCGATCTGTGCCCGCATCGCGGCATGCCGCTGACCGCCGGGAGCTTCGACGGGCGCGAGGTCGAATGCTGCTATCACGGCTGGCGCTTTGACACCGATGGCCGATGCACGGCGATCCCGGCGCTGGTGGCGGGCCAGGCCTTTGCCCCGAGCCGGGTTCATGTCCGCCGCTACCCGGCGCGCGAGGTCCAGGGCAACATCTGGATCTATTTCGGCGAAAACCCGGTCGGCGCGCCTGAGATTCCTCTTATTGACGGTTTCGAGAATGCTGCGCCGCGGCTCGTCGAGACGGTCGATTTCAGGGCGGCGATAGACCACGCGGTTGTCGGGTTGATGGACCCGGCGCACGGGCCTTTCGTTCATCGCGCCTGGTGGTGGCGGTCCGGCCGTTCTATCCATGCCAAGGCCAAAGCGTTTGCGCCCTCGCCTTGGGGGTTCACGATGACCCGGCATAAGCCCTCGGCTAATTCGCGCGGCTATCGGCTCTTGGGTGGCGCACCCGAGACGGAGATCGTCTTTCGTCTGCCGAGCGTCCGGATCGAGCACATCTGCGCCGGTCGCCACCTGGTCGCCAACCTGACCGCGATCACCCCGATCGATGACAAGACGACCGAGATAAACCATTGCATCTATTGGACCTCGCCAGGGCTCAGCGTATTGAAACCGCTGTTGCGGCCTTATGTGCGGGCCTTCCTGCACCAGGATCGTGCGATCATGGAGCGCCAGCAGCAGGGGTTACGCTTCGATCCGGCGTTGATGCTGATCGACGATGCCGACACCCAGGCGAAATGGTACTACCGCCTCAAGCGCGAATACCGCCGCGCCCGCGCCGAAAACCGCCCGTTCGAGAACCCGCTCAAGCCACGCATCCTGGAATGGCGCAGCTGAGGCGGCGCCATTGCTTCGGCGCATAGCCGCACAATTTGCAGACGGCAGAAGATCGCCTCAGCCCGAGGATCGGACAATTGCAAGACGACGTCGAGCGTGCACTGGCTGAGATCAGGTTCGACCGCGACGGGTTGGTGCCCGCGATCGCCCAGCAGCACGACACCGGCGAGATCCTGATGGTGGCGTGGATGAACCGCGAAGCGGTCCGGGTCACCTTGACCGAGGGCCGCGCCTGCTACTGGTCGCGGTCGCGCGGCCGGCTGTGGCGCAAGGGCGAGACCTCGGGTCAGGTTCAGCTATTGCGCGAGTTGCGCCTCGATTGCGACGGCGACACCGTGTTGCTGCAGGTCGAGCAGCGCGGTGTGGCTTGCCACACCGGGCGGCGCAGCTGCTTTTTCCGTGCCTGGCGCGACGGCGGTTGGGCGGTCATCGCCGAACCCGAGATCGCGCCGGAAACGCTTTATCCGCAGCGCCCCGGCTGACCCTATTGCAGCGGCGGGCAGGACAGATGAGCCTGAATGCTCGCCATCATGTCGGCGTTGAACTGGTGCGAGGCGCAGCGCGTGTTGTATTGGCCGACAAGACTGTTGTAGCGGGCGGTCGCCTGATCCGCATTCGCGACCACCGGGCCGAGTGATTGCTGATAAGCGGCGTCGCGCTGCATGAGCAGCGCCTTGTAGCGCTCGACCGACTGGCGGTCGTTGACTTGGACATTCGGACGGGCTTGGGCCAGCTGAGCATCGAGATCGGCAAGGTGCTGACGTGCACTGGCGAGGGCGTTGGTTTTGGCGGACATGTCGCCGGACAAAGTCGCCACTCCCTGCTGCATGCAAAGGCAAGTGGTTATCTCCGCCGGGTCGCTGGACATTTGCGCCTGCGCCGTGGCGATACCCGCAGAAACCAGCAGACCCGCCGTCATAAGCATCGCGTAGCAAATCGAGCGTGCCATGATTCAGTTTCCCCCTATTTGAGAGTGTGGACGAATATTCACCCTTCAATCCTCGGCTGTCGTGTCGGTCGGTTCCGTCGCCATCGCGCGAATGCTGTCGGCCGCGCGGTGTGCGAGTTTCTCGGCCTTTTCCCACAGATCCTCTCTTGCGCTGGCAACCAGCTCCTGCTCGCGCCGCGAGGAGGGGGCCAGCATGGCGATGACCGCGCCGCAGAGGATTCCTGCCAGCCCGAACAACAGCGGGTTGCGTTCGAAGCGGTCGGCGAGCCGCTTGCCGACGCGGTACCTGCCCCCGCCCGGATCAGCGGCTTTCTCGACGCATTCAACGCCGGGTTCGAGGCCGACGGAGCTGGTTTCATCGATTGGCGAACAAGCGTCTAGCGCGGGGCTGACTGCTTGAGCCGAACCATTGGTGCGGTTTGCTTGGCCCGTATCGTCGCCGCTGGGATTTTCGCCGGAGCGCCGCCCGCCACGGCGCGGCGCGATGTTGTCGAGGAAGCCGGTATGTTCGGCGATCAGCCAGGCGACGCCGAGACCGATCAGCGCCAGCGGTGCTGTATCGGCACGAACCGCGTCGCGGAGATCGCTGCCGCCCGGACCATGCGAGCGCCAAGATTTCGCAACCATGTTCGCTGCCTTTTCAACCAGATGATTCGGGGCAAGTTCCGCCGTCAATCCGTCGAGAGTGAGGTCGATCTCGACCCGAGTGCGCGCGATCTCGGCTTCGATTTCGCCTGTTGTCAGGGGCGGGATCGCCATCACCGCCTTCGCCCTGTGACCCGATTTCCGTTCCGCCGCAGCGAATACAGCACGCGTCGCGGTACGAGCGTATCCGGGTCGAGCCATCGCTTGCCGAGGTAGAGCAGCAACACACCAAGCAGCAGCGCCGCAAGCCCGACGATCAGTGCCGCTAGCCATGGGCGCATTGCCGTCGCGAGAGCAAGCACCGCCGTCGCCAAAAGCGCTATCCATCCGCTGAAAACCAGAAAGGCGCCGGCTGCCAGCGCCGCCAAGGCAAATCCCGCCCGGCGCAACTTTTCGGCCGCTTCGGCTTTGAACAGCGCGACCTCGAGCCGCAGCAGGGTGTGGATCTGATCGGCAAGATCCGCAATGAGGCCGGCGATGGAGCGCTGCGGCCCCGACCGGTACTCTGCCTCCTCCGGTTCGGGCGCGAAGGCTTCGTGCTCGGTCACCGGCGCTCTCGGGGCGACGCACCTTCATGGACCCTGCCGGCCGACACGCCGTTGCCGGAGGCGCTCGATACCGCCGCCTTGACCGCCTCCTCGGGAGGAAGTGCCGTCACTGACCGCGTGCGCGGAGCGCGATCTTGGGGTCTCGGGTCCGAAAGCAACCGCCCGGCCAGAAAACCCATCGTTACCGCACCCAGAACGAACACCGCCGGGCGGCGGCGCGCGACATCTTCGACATCCACCGATTATTTCGCTCCAGCGCTGCTCATCAAGCGAGCGCGAGAACCTCTCGATTCGCTCGGCCGCCCGATCGGCATAGCGTGCAACCGAAGGGCTTTGCGATTGATCGAGGGAGCGCGCTGCTGCGCGCATCGCCTCGGCGACGCTGCCCACCTGCCGGACGCTCAGCCGCGACTTGCTCGCCGGCTGCGCACAGTGCCACCGATCGCGCGGCATCGGCGAATTCGACAAGGAGAGCCCGGGCGCGGTCGAGCCCGGACCGCGTCTCGCCGTCGCTTACCATCGAATCGGTCGGCTTGGTCACTTCTTTAGCTCTCCGGGTGTTCGCGCCGCGCTTCCGCAAAGCCTATCCGCGGTTCGCTTCACCTCCGATTGTCGAAAAACGACGCGGTGAACCTAGCGGTTCCATCGACGCGTCTCTTCCGATCCCGCCGAACCACTGCCACAGTTTTTCCGATAATAACAGCGAATGGGTGGGGGAATGCTATGCCGGGGGGCCAAAGGTTGAGGGGAGCATGTGGCCGATGCGGGAACCGTGAGGCCGATGGCTGACCGGCGACTGCGCGTGGATCCGGCCGATCGCATCGGCTTGGCACGACGGCCCAGGCGCAAGGCTGCGCCAGCCCCGCCGCGCCGAACCGAGCGCCGCCGCTCGCGGCTGCCCGGTTTGTTCCGATCTGCGATCCTGGGCTGCTTGTGGATCATGATCCTCGGCGGGGGTGTGCTCGGTTATTTCGCTCTGAGCCTGCCCGATACCGGCGATTTGACCAAATCCCAGCGACGACCCAGCATCACGATCCTCGCGGCCGATCACAGTGTGCTCGCGACTTACGGCGACCTCTTCGGGCAGCCGCTGACTGTGAGGGAGATGTCGCCCTACCTACCCGAGGCCGTGATCGCAACCGAGGACCGCCGCTTTTTCGCTCATTTCGGCGTCGATCTGGTCGGGCTTGTGCGAGCCGCGGCCGCCGACCTATCCGCCGGCCATGTCGTCGAGGGCGGGAGCACGATCACTCAGCAATTGGCCAAGAACCTGTTTCTGACCCCCGAGCGTAGTCTCGGTCGAAAGATTCGCGAGATTCTGCTGGCCCTCTGGCTCGAGCATCGCTTTACCAAGGACCAGATCCTCGAGATCTACTTGAACCGGGTCTATCTCGGCGCCGGCGCCTATGGCGTCGATGCCGCGGCGCACCGGTACTTCGGCATCTCTGCCCGGCAAACCAATCTCTACCAGAGCGCGATGATCGCCGGACTGTTGAAGGCGCCTACGCGCCTCAATCCAATCAGCGACTGGGACAAGGCGACGGTGCGGACCGTTCAGGTGCTGTCCAACATGGTGGAGGCCGGCTTCATCAGCAAAGGCCAAGCCACATCCGCCATCGACGGCGCTTCTCCGGCTACAGCCAGCGCCCGCCAGCCTGGAAGCCGTTACTTTGCCGATTGGGTGGCCGAGCAACTGGCGGATTTCACTGGCCGGGGCAGCCGCGATCTGACCGTGGTCACCACACTCGACCCGCGGATGCAGGCCCAGGCCGAAGCCGCGATCGCCGGCACGATCGCGCGCGACGGCGCCAAGGCGTCGGTCAGCCAGGGCGCATTGGTCGCGATGTCGCCGGACGGGGCAATCCGCGCCATGGTTGGCGGACGCAGCTACGACGGCAGCCAGTTCAATCGGGCGACCCAGGCGCAGCGCCAGCCCGGCTCGGCTTTCAAGCCGTTCGTCTATCTTGCTGGATTGGAGCAGGGATTGCGGCCGTCCGATCACTTCGTCGACCGCCCGATTCAGATCGGCAAGTGGCGTCCGCGCGATTACGGCAACCGCTATCAGGGCGATATGACGATGGCGGAAGCGCTCGCCCAGTCGATAAATACGGTCGCGGTCCAGGTGGCTCTAAAGGCCGGAATCGACAACATCATTGCCGTCGCCCACCGCCTCGGCGTCACCTCGCCGCTGTCTCGTGATGCCAGCATCGCGCTTGGCACCGACGAAGTGAACCTGCTGGAGCTGGTCTCGGCATATGCGCCGTTCGCCAATGGCGGCACCGGGGTTTGGCCGCACGGTATTTCCGAGATCCGCGACAACGCCGGCAACATCGTCTATCGCCCCGCCGGCTCCGGCCTGGGCCAGGTGGTCACCGCCGAACTCGTGGCGACGATGGACGAAATGCTGAGCGGGGTGATCACCCACGGCACCGGACGGAGTGCATTGTTGCCGCGTCCGGCCGCCGGCAAGACCGGAACGACCCAGGACTACCGCGACGCCTGGTTTATCGGCTTTACCGCCGATCTTGTCACCGGTGTGTGGTTCGGCAATGACGACGACAAACCTATGAGCAAGGTCACCGGCGGTTCACTGCCGGCGCAAACCTGGCAAGAATTTATGCTCGCGGCCACACAGTCGATGCCGGTTTCAGCGCTGCCCGGTGCGCCGGTGACCCGGACGGAGACTATTGCGGCCGCCCCGAGCCGAGGGCTGTTCGATAATTTTTTTGGGCTGTTCAATCCTCGTCCCACTCCTCCCCCCGCGGCTGGGGGGAGGGAATGAGGCGATTGCGGTAAGCCGCGCCTATCGCAACGGCGAGAACGAGGCCGGGACGACGAGCATGTTCTCTTGTTTGATGAACATGCCGCGGGTGGCAGGCGGCCAGCTGCCGTCCTTGCGTGATTCCTCGCGGATACGGGCGCGCTCGTTCGCGTCCTTGTAGGCCCAGATGTGGATCCATTGGTTCAAGGGGCCGAGTTCGGTATGTCCGGCGGCGGCCAATGGCGAAAGCTTGACCCGGCCCTCGATCCTTTCGGCCCATTTTTCGACCACTGTCGGGGCCGATCCGGGCAGCATCGTGTAGGTCCGGATTTCGTAGAGACTGCCATGCTGGCGCGGTGTAAAGGCGGGGCAGAACGGCGCCGCAATGACGATCTTGCTCTCCATCTCGACGATGAATTCCTGAATCTTCGGCGGCCAGCCGGGGATCGACTGCGAGCGGACCCGCGTGCGGTGCTGCAGATCGTCATACGGCCAGATATGGATGATGTGGTTCAGCGGCCCGACCTCGGTGTGAAAGAATGCCCCGAGCGGGGATACCTTGACCCGTTCGGTCAGCGCCTCGCCGAACCGTTTTTCGGCCTCGGGCACCGATCCGGGCTGTAGGCGGTAGGTCCGCATCTCAAAGATCATTGACCTCTCCCGTTGTCATGAGTTCAGCAGCCGGCATTCTAGAATGGCGCAACCGCGAGTCAAATCGGGCGGCGCGCTCTCAAGCGTCCTTGGCCGATGGCGCCCAAGCCGAGCAGGCTGCCTGCGAGAACGAGCAACGACGCCGGCTCTGGTACTGGAGTGGCCAACAGCCCGATCGTGTTGTCTGCGCCATCGACATAGAAGCCAACCAACTGGTCGAGATCGTTGATGCCGTTGATTGTCGTTGTGCCGATGCCGAACGGGTCGTCGATATTTTGGAAGGTGTCGTTGTTGAGGTCGTAAAGGAGGCCATGCATGACGCCCATCGCGTCGATGTAGGTGCCGACGGCGAAGCCGTTGTCATTGAGGCCGAGCAGCATCGTGCCCATCGAACCGGTCGGGTCGATCGTCGTGAACGAGCCGCTATTGTCGATAAAGCCGTGAAAGGCTCCGCCCGCATCGGTGTAAAACCCGGCGATTTCGCCGCTATTGTTGATCGCCGCTGCCGTCGTGTTACCGACCGCCATCGGATCGTTGATATCCGCGGAAAAGGTCATGCCTCCGATATTGTAGGTGTATCCGTGCGTGACTCCCGCCCCATCTGTGTAGAAGCCGACGGCAACATTGCTGTTATTCACACCGAGCAATTGGTTAACCATTCCACCCGTCGTGGGTGTGTTTGGATTGTCGACCTGGGTGAAAGTGCCGCCAACATTGACAAATCCGAAATTGTTGTCGCCGCCGTTATTGCTCGGCGCCCAGAAACCGACTGTCGTTCCTGTGTTGTTGAGGCCGGTAACCTGGGTCTGCACCGAACCGGGGAAATTCTCGTTGGTAAAATTCGCCTGGGCGTACGGAGGCACCACGGTGTAGCCTTGGTTCGGATGGCCAGCCAGTCCGTTGCCGGCACCAAAATAGCCGGCGATCATCCCGGCACTATTAATTCCCAACTCCTGGTTGAATGTCGGATCGGTATTGTTGATAATGTTCTGGAATGCGTAGCCCGCATGCGCAGGTTGTGCGCTCCAGGCGAGCGCCAAGGCCGCAGCTGCGCCGAGGGCCGAGTTCGGGCCGAACCCCCGCGGAAAACCCATCGTCGCCCGACTGCGAGAAGTAACCATCTCGGCCATGACCGCTCCCTTCTCGGATTTGAGATATAATTTATCTGCCGGTATAAGTCTCAAAATGCAAATGTATTTTTTATGTAGGCCAGGTAATTTTGTCAAATGCCCGGAAAATCATCAATATATCGCGACCGATTCTCATTCCTATCTTTATTGCAACGAATTGTAACTATATTGATTCAAAAATTATCAAGAAACGATACGATTGTGAGCCCCGCAATACTGTAAGCCTCTTTTAAGGTAGCAATGCGAGCCGGTCGATTAACAGACCGTAGAGACCATCAGCGTCGACCGTCGTTAGAAAACGGGCATTCGCCGGGCGACCGGTGACGCCCCACCAATCCACGACCGTCATGCCGGTGGTTAGCGGGCTCGCCGTCTCGACCGCGACGTTCACCTCTCGGCCCGAGAAGAGCATCGGACGGAGCAGATAGGCGATGACACAAGGATCGTGCAGCGCCATGCCGCGCTCTGCAAACCGGGCCGTGCGAGCCCCTTCGAAGCCCGCCAGCAACTCGGCGACAGCCGGCCCGCAGCGATTGGGCAGAGCCCGCAGGGCCGCGATCCGCGGCGGCGTGCTCAATACCTGATGGGTGACGTCGAGCGGGATCACTGTGATTGGGATACCGCTCCCGAGCACGATCGCTGCGGCGTGCGGGTCGACATGGATGTTGAACTCGGCGGCGGGCGTTACGTTGCCGATCTCGAACCCGGCCCCACCCATGATCACCACCTCGCCGATTTTGAGCGCGATCTCAGGCGCCTTGACCAGCGCCACGGCGATGTCGGTCAGCGGTCCGAGGGCGGCCAAGGTGACCTCGCCCGGCTCGGCTGTACGCAGGGTTTCGATGATGAAGTCGACGCCGTGTTGCGCCTGTAGCGGCATCGTCGGCTCGGGCAGGCGTAGCCGCTCGCTCAACGAGGCGCCGTGAATGGCAGATGCCGAGGCCAGCGCACGCAGCAGCGGGCGAGCGCAGCCCGCATAAACGGGGACGTTGGGGCGTCCGGCCAATTCGCAGGCAAGGAGGGCGTTGCGCTGGGTCTGCGCCAGCGGCAGATTGCCGGCGACCGCGACAATCCCCACCACCTCGAATTCCTCGGGCGTCGCCAATGCAAGCAGGATCGCGACCGCATCGTCGACGCCTGGATCGGTGTCGATGATGATCTTGCGTTGAACCGGAGGATCGCCGGCGCTCATTCCTGCGGTGCCTCCGGCTTGCACAAGCCGGCAAGACAAGTTGCTGCGAGCCAGTCGCGAATCTCAGACCCCTCAAGATATCCGTAATCTATAAAGTGCGGGGCGGCGTGATGCCAACTTTCACCGCTAGGCCTGATCGCAGGGGGGCCATAAGCATGAAGGCCGCGACAAGCGGGTTTGCCGGGTTTCGCCCGGCGGCGTTCGAGTTTCTCGATCAATTGCGGGCGAACAACGACCCTGCCTGGTTCAAGCCGCGCAAGGGCGTGTACGACGCCGAGGTGCTCTCGCCATTTCGCGAACTCGTTGTCGCGGTCGGTGACGCATTGCATCAGGCCGGCCTGCCGCTCAACGGCGATCCCAAACGAGCCATCTTCCAAATCTATCGCGACGTGCGCTTCTCGGCCGACAAGCGGCCCTACAAGACGCATGCCGGGGCGGTATTGACGCGCTCGGGCGGCAAGCGCGACCCCGGCCTGCTGTATCTGCACCTGGCGCCCGGAGAGTCGATGATTGCGGCCGGGTTCTGGCACCCGGAACCGGGGCTGCTGACCAAGCTGCGCCGCGCCATTCTAAGCGATGCCGATGATTTTCTGGAGCTGGCCGCCGATCTCGTGAGGGCGGGATACCCGCTCGGCAGCGACGAGCGGCTAAGCCGCCCGCCGCGCGGGTTTGAGGCCGCCAAGGGAACGCCGGTCGCCGACTACGTCTGCTGGAAGAATTTTACCGTCCATGCGGCGTTGAGCGATGCGGAGATGCAGTCGCCCGCCGTCGTCGACCGCATCATCGGTTTTGCCCGTACCGTCATGCCGCTGCTCGAATGGGGGTGGGCGGCGATCGACGATGAGGCGCCGGCGCCGATCACGATCCGCGCACCGGTCCGGCCGCTGCCGAGGCCCGACTTCTGATCTCCTCCTATGCGCTTGGTCCCTGCCGGCGAGAAAGCCGGATCGATGCACCGGCGGCTCAACGACGCAGTACCATCAGCTTCTTGATCTCGGCGATGGCCTTGGCCGGGTTCAGGTTCTTCGGGCAGGTCCGGGTACAGTTCATGATGGTGTGGCAGCGATAGAGCCGGAACGGGTCCTCGAGCGCGTCGAGCCGGTCGCCGGTCGCCTCATCGCGGCTGTCGGCGATCCAGCGATAGGCCTGCAACAGTATAGCCGGACCTAGATACCGCTCGCCGTTCCACCAATAACTCGGGCAGGCAGTCGAACAGCAAAAGCACAAAATGCACTCCCATAACCCGTCGAGCTGCTCGCGTTCCTCCTCCGATTGCCGCTGCTCGCGATCGGGCGGCTGCGCGCTCGCGGTCTGCAGCCACGGCCGGATCGATTGGTACTGCGCCGCGAGGTGGGTCAGATCGGGGACGAGGTCCTTGATTACCGGCATGTGCGGCAAGCGGATAAATCCGCACCGGCCCCTTGATGTCCTCGATCGCCTTGATGCAGGCGAGCGTGTTGACTGCCGTCGATGTTCATCGCGCACGAGCCGCATACGCCCTCGCGGCAGGAGCGGCGAAAGGTCAACGTGGTGTCGATCTCGTTCTTAATCTTGATCAGCGCGTCGAGAACCATCGGGCCGCAGGCGGCAAGGTCGATCGCAAACGTATCGATGACCGGGTTGCGGCCGTCATCCGGGTTCCAGCGATAGATCTTGAACTCCCGTACGCGAGCGGTCCCCGGAGGCGCCGGCACGGTTTTTCCAGTACCGACCTTTGAATTCGCGGGCAGCGAGAATTCCGCCATCGAGACCGCCTCAATAGACCCGCGCCTTGGGCGGGAACGGCTGTACCTCGTTCGACAGAGTATAGAGGTGGACCGGGCGATCGCCGAGCCTGCACCCCAGTGCCGCCGTCGAGCCAAGCGATCGTGTGCCTCAGCCAATTCCGGTCATCGCGTTCGGGATAATCTTCGCGCGCATGGGCGCCGCGGCTCTCGGTGCGGTTGTTGGCGGAATGCAATGTGACGACGGCCTGCTCCAGCAGGTTTTCGAGTTCGAGCGCTTCGGCGAGGTCGCTGTTCCAGATCATCGAGCGGTCGGAGATGCCGAGATCGGCGAAGCTATTGGCGACCCCGTCGATCTTGCCCACGCCTTCCTGCAAAATCTCGGCGGTCCGGAAGACGGCGCAGTTGGTCTGCATCACCCGCTGCATGTCGAGGCGGATTTCGGCGGTTTTGCGCGGGCCTTTGGCGTGCCGGACGGCATCGAGTTGGGACACCGCCTCCTCGCCGGCGGAACCTGACAGCGGTTTGTGCGGCATGCCCGGGCGCACCAACTCGGCGACGCGATGTGCGGCCGCACGACCGAAGACGACGATATCGAGCAGCGAATTGCAGCCTAGCCGGTTGGCGCCGTGCACCGAGACGCAGGCTGCCTCGCCGATCGCCATCAGCCCGGATACGACCGCCTCCGGATCGTCTTCGGTCGGCCGCAGCACCTCGCCGTGATAATTGGTGGGGATGCCGCCCATGTCGTAGTGCACAGTGGGCAGCACCGGTATCGGCTCGCGCGTGACGTCGACGCCGGCGAAGATCTTCGCCGTCTCCGAGATACCCGGCAGCCGCTGATGCAGCAGGGCCGGATCGAGATGTTCGAGATGCAGCAGGATGTGGTCCTTGCTGCGGTCCGCAGCCGCGGCCCTCGCGGATCTCGATCGTCATTGCCCGGCTGACGACATCGCGCGAGGCGAGGTCCTTGGCGTGCGGGGCATAGCGCTCCATGAAGCGCTCGCCCTCGCTGTTGGTCATATACCCGCCTTCGCCGCGCGCGCCCTCGGTGATCAGGCAGCCGGCGCCATAAATGCCGGTCGGGTGAAACTGGATGAACTCCATGTCCTGCAGCGGCAATCCGGCCCGCAGCACCATCGCATTGCCGTCGCCGGTGCAGGTATGGGCCGAAGTGCAGGAGAAATAAGTACGGCCATAGCCGCCGGTGGCGAGGATGACGATGTGGGCGCGGAAGCGATGAAGAGAGCCGTCTTCAAGGTTCCACGCCATGACCCCCCGGCAAGCGCCCTCCTCGTCGGTGATCAGGTCCAGGACAAAATATTCGACGAAAAACTGAGCATTGTGCTTCAGGCACTGCTGATAGAGCGTGTGGATCAGCGCGTGTCCGGTGCGGTCGGCCGCGGCGCAGGCGCGCCTGGCCGGATCGCCGTCGCCGTAATCCATCATGTGTCCGCCAAACGGCCGCTGGTAGATCTTACCGTCCTCGGTCCGTGAAAACGGCAAGCCGAGATGCTCGAGCTCGATGACTGCGGCCATCGCGCTCTTGCACATGTATTCGATCGCGTCCTGGTCGCCGAGCCAGTCGGAGCCCTTGACCGTGTCGTACATGTGCCAACGCCAGTCATCGTCGGCATCCATGTTGCCGAGTGCGGCGCTGATCCCACCCTGCGCCGCAACCGTGTGGCTTCGGGTCGGGAACACCTTGCTGATGCAGGCGGTCTTAAGGCCCTCGAGGGTGGTGCCGAGGGTGGCGCGCAGACCGGCGCCGCCAGCGCCGACGACGACGACGTCATAGCTGTGATCAGTGATCTTGTAGGCGGGCGGCATCATGCAACTCCCGGTCAGCTAGCTCGCGGCTCCGAGTGCCAAGGTGAGCACGGCGACGATGCCGGCGACGGCAAAGGCTATGCAGGCCAGGCGGACCGCGATCACCAGGGCGAGCCTGCCGAGTTCGGCGTGAACATAGTCTTCGATCACCACCTGGAGCCCGAGGGATGCGTGGTAAAAGGTCGCGATCAGCAGCAGAACCAGGCAGATGGCCGGCAATGGCCGGCCCACCCATTCCTGCACTGTGTCGAGATCTGCGCCGATGAGGCCGATCAGCGCGATCACAAACCACAAAGTGAGCGGTACCAGCGCGACAGCAGTGACCCGCTGCAGCAGCCAGTGCTCAACCCCTTCTTTCGCCGAACCCAGGCCGATCGCCCGGCCGAGCGGCGAACGCATCGGCAAACCCGCCATCTCAATAGGCCCAGTGCGATATCCCGGTGATCCAGGCGATCAAGGTCAAGAGCGCTGCCATGGCGATGACTATCCAACCGCTAATATAGGTGGATTTGAGGTCGAGGGCGTGCCCGGTGTCCCACACCAGATGCCGGACACCGTTGCATAAATGATAGAACAGGGCCGCGCTCCACCCGAGCAGCAGCACAATTCCGAACCAGGAGCTGAAAAAATCACCGACGACGCCGTAGGGTTCGGGCCCGGTCGCGGCGGCGACCAGCCACCAGACCAGCAAGAGCCCGCCGACGCTCAACGCCATCCCGCTGGCGCGGTGGAGCAAGGACAGAACCGAGGTGAGTTGCCAGCGATAAATCTGAAGGTGCGGCGAAAGCGGCCGGTCGGCGGATCTCATCAAGAGCCTGACTGGAATGAAGGGGTTGCGCCGGGCGGTGCGTGCAGGGCGTTATTACGAACCCGAGCGCACGGATCCCGCGCCGGATCGGCCGGTCGGGCCCGTCTCGGTCGTCGCGGCTGGTTGTGGCAGGCATCGACATCCTCGGCGAACGTGGCGGCGGATCGGCAAGCAGTCCCTGTGACTTAGACCTCGCTCCCGGAGGTGTCAACGAAAGCGGCGGGCTACCGGTCTCAGCCCGGTCTGGCCATCAGGTCGATCGCCGAGGCAATCGCGACGACACGCCGGGCATCTTCGACATGCAGATTTTCGACGAGCTTGCCGTCGAGCAATACGACGCCTTGGCCAGATCGCTCGGCTTCGCCGTGCGCGGCGATCACCCGTTTTGCCCACGCGACCTCCTTCGCGCTCGGCGCGAACGCGCCATTGGCCTCGTCTATCTGTTTTGGATGGGTCAGGGTCTTGCCGTCGAAGCCGAGTTCACGTCCCTGGCGGCAGGCGGCTGCAAACCCCGCGTCGTCCGCCAAATCGAGATGGACCCCGTCCAAGGCCGCGAGCCCATGGGCGCGAGCCGCGAGAAGGATCAGCCCGAGCGCGGTCAGTAGCGGCGTGCGGTCGGCGGTATGGGCCGCGTGCAGATCCTTGGTCAGGTCCGAGGTACCCGCCACCAGAGCGCCGAGCCGTGGGCTTGCCGCGGCGATCTCGCGCGCATTCAAGATGCCGAGCGGGGTCTCCAGCATGCACCAGACCGATCGGCCGGGCGATGCCCCCAGCGTAGCGAGTAGGGCGGCGGCAAGACGCACCCGATCCGCGCTCTCGACCTTAGGCAACAGCACCGCGTCGATCGGCATCGCGGCGCCGGCAACGAGATCGGCGTGGCCCCAGGGGGTATCGAGGGCGTTGACGCGCAATACCAGCTCACGACCGCCATAGCCCCCGGCGGCCACCGCCGCCGCCACCATCGCCCGCGCCTCCGCCTTGGC
Organism: uncultured Alphaproteobacteria bacterium; assembly: GCA_963821795.1. Taxonomy (GTDB): domain Bacteria; phylum Pseudomonadota; class Alphaproteobacteria; order ATCC43930; family CGMCC-115725; genus AP-15. The sequence goes on along the minus strand of CAWGFH010000013.1, from coordinate 571,889 downwards.
CAAGGGCGCCACCGCGTCTTCGAGATCGAAAATCAGCCCATCGGCAGGGAGCGTGCGTGCCTTTTCCATTGCCCGAAGATTCGATCCGGGCACAAACAGCAGACTGCGACGCGGGCGAAACATACGGGGGCTCCGGCGTTCCTGTCCGCGATTATACCAGGAACAGCACCGGCGGTGCGGAAGCATAATCGGTTGCGATGGCCGCTGGCCGACGTGCATTGTCGCGGCTAGCGTGGCGTTGGAAGGGTGCGGGGCATGGTCGAGACAAGCCGGGAAGCCGATCCGGCGGGGCATCCGTTCTGGTCATGGCTCTGCTTTTGGCTGCAGTTCCTGGTCCTGGGCCTCTTCGTCGTAATCGGTGCGTTTGCCGCCAGCGCATGCCTCTGGCCCGGCGATTACGTCAGCGGCATGTTGCTGATCTCGGGCGCGCTGGTGCTCGCGTTCCTTCGGCTGAAGCACTGGTTCGACGGTGGCTCGCCAAGCTGGGGCGATTTCTTATTCGTCGACGACATGAAGAACCTGACGCTCGCAATTCCGCTTTTCGCCGTCATAGGGCTCATTGGCCTGTTCATCGCGCGCGCCTGGCCGGACGGCAGCCTGCATAACGGCGGGCTCGGACTGTTCGTAGTCAGCGGCATCATCGTATTTCTCGATATCAAACGTGTCTTCGACCGCATGAATTCGCAGACGCGCTGACCATGCCGGCAGTACTTTCGATCCAGTCCTGGGTCGCCTGCGGCAATGTCGGTAATTGCGCGGCTTTGTTTCCGTTGCAGCGCCTCGGCTTCGAAACCTGGTCGCTCAATACCGTCGCGTTTTCGAACCACACCGGCTACGGCAAGTGGCGCGGTGGTGCGGTGCCGGCGCACCAGATCGCCGCGCTGTTCGAAGGTATCGCCGAGTTGGGCGCATTGCCGCGCTGTGCCGCGGTGCTGTCGGGCTATCTCGGAGAACCCGAAGTGGGGCCGGTGCTGCTCGACATCGTTGCTCGGGTAAAGCGGGAGAGCCCGCGCGCGCTTTATTGCTGCGACCCGGTCATGGGCGATGTCGGGCCGGGCTGGTATGTCCGTGCCGGTGTCCCCGAATTCTACCGCGACCGCGCCTTGTCCGCCGCCGATATCGCGACCCCCAACCGCTTCGAACTCGAGTGGCTGACCGGCAGCCGCATCGGTACGGTTGATGAAGCCGGTGCCGCGGCCGGGACGTTGCGGCGCCAGGGTCCCGCAATCGTCCTCGTCACCAGCCTCGAACCTGCAGCCGGCAGGCTCGCCGCTGTCGCTGCCGGCCCCGAGGGGGCCTGGGTGGTTGAAACTCCGCGATTGCCGATCGAGGCAACCGGCTGCGGTGATGCCCTCGCCGCGTTGTTCCTCGGCCGCCTGCTGCAAGGGCGCCCGGTCCCAGAGGCGCTCGCTATGGCGATCGCCGCGATCTGGGGCGTGGTCGAAGCGACGGTCGCCGAGGGTGGCGGCGAACTGGCGTTGATCGCGGCACAGGACGAGTTGATCAACCCAAGCCGCAAAATCCGTCCGGACAAGCTGTAAAGCTCAAAAGGAATAGCAAATGGAAACGTCAGAAAAGATCGCTGTCGTCACCGGTGCGGGAAGCGGTATCGGCCGAGCCTCGGCGCTGGCGTTGGTCGAAGCGGGGTTCGCGGTTGTGTTAGCCGGCCGCCGCCGCCATATGCTCGAAGAAACCGCAGCGCTGGCCGACCCCTCGTCAGGTGCCTCGCCGCGAACCACCGTCGTACCGACCGATGTCTCCGACCCGGCCTCGATTGCCGCCTTGTTCGATGCGGTCAAAACCAACTTCGGCCGTGTCGACCTCTTGTTTAACAATGCAGGGATCAGCACGCGCGGCATTCCGTTCGAAGACCTGACGTTCGAACAATGGTCGAATGTTGTCGCGGTGAACCTGACCGGTTCGTTCCTGTGCGCGCAGCACGCTTTTCGAATGATGAAAAGCCAGGACCCTCAGGGCGGGCGGATCATCAACAACGGCTCGGTCTCCGCGCATGTTCCGCGCCGCAATTCCACCCCCTATGTCTCGACCAAGCATGCCTTGACCGGCCTCACCCGATCGCTGTCGCTCGACGGGCGTCAGTACAATATCGCCTGCGGCCAGATCGACATCGGCAACGCGGCCACCTCCCGCAACGAGGACACCGCCCAAGGCCGGTTGCAGGCAACGGGGAGGGTGGAGGCCGAGCCGCGGATGGATGTCGAGCACGTCGCGCGGGGAGTCGTTTACATGGCGAGCTTGCCGCTCGAGGCCAACGTCCAGTTTATGACGGTAATGGCGACCAAGATGCCCTATATCGGGCGCGGCTGAGCAGGATCCGCCGCTTCTTGGCCGGCGAATTGGAAGAGGAACCACCCGGCAAGGCCGGGATCATCAAGCACGTATCCGCTCAATTTTAAGCTAAATCAGCACTCAGAATCGCGTAATCTGCCTAGTAATTAATCAGCTGCTTCATTGCGTCGCTCACTCATTGACAAGAGCCTCGGGCCGCGAGCAAGAGGTGATCTTATGGATTTCCGGGCGGCCAGATAGTTCGCGTCTTGGTTGGCCGTGGAACGTCCGCGCGTTGGTATGACCTTTGCGTTACCGCAGCCGGGGAAGGGGGTGCGGATGGTGATTGCCTTGCCGAGGTCATGCGCTCGCCCACAGTGGAAGACAGATTGAAAGGCTCGTCTGCCGATGAAGAACATCAAGAAAAGCACCGTCTCGGGCACAGCCCTTGCCGTGGTCCTGCTCGGCGTCGGCTCGGCCTGCGCATGGGCTGACCAGCTGGCTCAGGTTCCGCCGGCACCGCCGCCGCCAGCGGCCCCGCCACCTGGGGCGGCTCCGCCCGCAGGTGCGCCACCGGCGCCAGGTCAGGCAGCAGCGGCGCCCGCCCCGGCGGCCCCAGCAGCGCCGACCTCGCCGTTGATCGGGCCGTCCATCACCGGTCCGCTGACAATCCAACTGCCGCCGCCGAAATACACGGTCGGGCCGCTCGGCGACATTTATGTGGACGGCATCGGCAGCGGCCTCGGGATGTGGCAGAACAACGTGTTTCCCGGCAACCGCTCGTGGCAGCCCGATCTGTCGAACGGTCAGCTCTTCGTCCAGAAGACCGACGGCATCTTCCAATTTTATGCCCAGCCTGGCGCTTACTCGATTGCGTCCCTGGGATCGACCTACCTTTCGATGTCCACGGCGACCTTTGGCTATCACGCACCGGCCATAGCCAACGTGCCCCTGAACGGAGATTTGTGGGGCTGGTTTCCGGTGGGATACGCAAAAATTGCCCCGATCGACAATTTATCGATTCTGGGTGGTAAGCTTCCGACCCTAATCGGCGCCGAGTACACGTTTTCCTTCCAGAACATAAATATCGAGCGCGGGTTGTTGTGGAACCAGGAACCAGCAATCAGCAAGGGCGGCCAGCTAAATTACACTTGGGGGCCGGCGGCGTTTTCGCTGTCCTTCAATGACGGATTTGATTCCGGGGTCTACAATTGGCTTACTGGCGCCGTCACCTACACCATAAACAGCGCTAATACATTCGAATTTACCGCAGGGGGTAATCTCGGCAGCACCAATATTAATACCTTACGAACACCGTTGCTTCAGAATAACTCACAAATTTATAATCTGATTTATACCTACAATTCGGACCCGTGGATCATCCAGCCCTATTTCCAGGCGACTCACGTCCCTGTTAACACCGGAATCGGCATAACCTCGAGCGCATCCACTTTCGGTGGTGCTGTTCTTGTCAATTACGACGTGGGTTCGGGGATAAACCTCGGCGGCAGGGCTGAATATATCGGAACGAGCGGCAACAACAATCTGCTCTATGGTCCAGGCAGCGGGGCGTTTTCCCTTACCTTCACGCCGACCTACCAATGGAGTTACTACTTCGCCCGCGCTGAAGTTTCGTGGGTAAAAGGGCATGTAACCCCAGGGGACGGCATGGGTCCCAACTTGAACGGCGATTCGCAGACTCGGGTGATGGTCGAAACCGGCATCCTGTTCTGAGCCGGACGGTTGCGTCGGCGCGCGGCGAGCAGGTCGCGCGCGTGCGCTCGGCGGGCGGCGCGCAGAGGGAAGACCCGACTGTAACGGACAGGGGGCGGCTGCTCTGATCCCGGTGCCGACCGGCGCAAACCGGGCGTCGCAAGGCCACTTTCGAGACAGCGACAGATCGCCCATATCAGTTCGGGCCGGCGCTGACGGCCGGGCAGCGGCAAAGGGCCTCGAGTGCCAGATCTCGTCATCTTCGATTGCGACGGCGTGCTGGTCGACAGCGAGGTCATTTTTGCCCGAATTCTCGGCGAGTGCCTGTCCGCGGCGGATTTTCCGGCGACGGCCGAAGAGGCCTTGCAACTCGGCTTCGGCAGGAATTGCGACACCTTGACCGCCGCGGTCGCGAGCCGCTACGGGCGCGCGCTGCCGGACGGATTTTTCGAGACAATGCGTGCCAGGAGCGCCCTTGCCCTCGAACGCGAATTGGCGGCGATACCGGGGGTAGAGGAATTGCTCAGCGCGTTACCGGTGCCGCGGTGCGTGGCTTCGAACGGCCATCTCGACCGGGTGCGCGAGCGGTTGGCGTTGACCGGTTTATTGCGTTTTTTCGATCCGCATGTCTTCAGCGCCATCCAGGTCGCCTCGGGCAAGCCCGCGCCCGACCTCTTCCTGTTGGCGGCGCGGCAGTTCCGCGTGCACCCCGCCTCGTGCCTCGTCGTGGAGGACAGCACCGTCGGTGTCGCCGCAGCAATTGCGGCCGGCATGCCGGTCGTCGGCTTTTGCGGCGGCAGCCACTGCGCCAGCGGCCATCCCGACCAGCTTATCGCGGAAGGATGCTCTCAGGCCTTCGCTAATATGACGGATCTGGCCGCTTATTTAAGCGAGCTGCAATGCGCATAATTCAAATCTCCGATACGCATCTGAGCCGGGGAAAGCCGCACTTTGTCGGCAACTGGGCGCCGCTCGCGCGATGGATCGCCGAGCAACGCCCGGATCTCGTGGTCCATACCGGCGACGTCACGGTCGACGGCGCCGGGGTTGAGGAGGATTTGGCCTATTCCGCCGGCTTGCTGCGCGAGCTGGGCGTGCGTTTTCGCGCAGTTCCCGGCAACCACGACGTCGGCGAGGCGGGCCATTCGCGCCAGCCGGTCAACGATGAACGGTTGGTGCGCTGGCGCTCTTATTTCGGCGAGGATCGGTGGGTCGAGGATATCGAGGATTGGCGCCTGATAGGGTTTGACGCGCTGATCCTCGGCAGCGGCTCGGATGCGGAGGCGGTTCAGGCGGCCTGGCTCGAGGCGGTTACGGCCGAGGCCGAGGGCCGGCGGATCACCTGGTTCCTGCACAAACCACTGTTCGTCGACAGCCCGGAGGAGGGCGACACCGGGTATTGGTCGGTCAAGCCCGAACCGCGCGCATGGCTGATGGCCCTGTTGCGTCGCCACTCGGTAGCGCTTGTCGCCAGCGGCCATTTGCACAAGGCCCGCGACTTCCGGCGTGAGGGCACCCGCTACCTCTGGGCGCCTGCATCCAGTTTTCTGGTGGGTCCGGCACAACCGTCGATGCCGGGAGAAAAGCGGCTTGGCGCCGTCCACTACGAGTTCGGTCGAACCGGGTTCGAGGCAGAGATCACCCCGGTACCCGGTCTTACCGAGTATTGGCTCGACGACGTAATCGACGAGGTTTATCCGCGGTCGCCAAGCTGAGTGTTCGCAACCCTGATTTCTTCGATCATGCCCGACGATAGCCGAAAGATCCGGTCCTGCCGAACTGGAAGAGTAAGGGCGACCGCAGGCGGAAGACGGCCGTAGAGACCGCGCATGACCCGGGTAACGAGCCCGTGTGCGACGACGATCAGAAAAGGGGACCGGTCGCACTCGTGCAGCCAATCGGCGATGCGCCGGGCGAAGGCGTCGTAGCTCTCTCCGTCAGGAGAGCGGAAGTACCATTCATAGCGCCCGTTGCCGTCAAAGACGCCGGGCGACCGCTTTTCGACCTCGCCATAGGTCAACCCGTCCCAAGAGCCCAGCGACAGCTCGCGCAGCCGATCGTCGAGCCGCAGCTCGCCGGGCACGCCGCGTTGTTCGAGGATGATTTCGGCGGTCCGCCGCGCTCGGCCTTGCGGGCTGGCGGCAACCGGCGACGAGGCGGCGTCCGGCAACGCCGCCAGCAACCTCCCGATCGCGCGGGATTGGGCGGTTCCGCGCTCGGTCAGCGGCGAGTCGAACCGGCCCTGGAAGCGCCGCTCCAGGTTCCACTCGGTCTCGCCGTGGCGCAGCAAGAAGATCGTCATGGCGTCGCGCTGGCTGCACGCAAGCGGTAGAGGACGTGCCGTTTCAACGGCCCGTCCGGGACGTTGGGGTGGTCGAAATCGTCTTGCGCGACGCGGCTCATGCCGATCCGCTCCATTACCCGGCGTGAGCGCCGATTGGCCGGGACCGTGACCGCAACGATCTCAGTCAAACCAAGCGTTAGAAAGCCGTAATCGAGCGCGGCACGCGCGGCTTCCGTCGCATATCCGCAGCCCCAATAACGGCGTGCAAGCCGCCACGCCACCTCGACCGCCGGGGTAAAATGCGCCCGGTATGCGACCGTGCTGAGCCCGACGACCCCGCCAAAGCCCGCCTCGCCGGGGATCTCGACGACCCATTGCCCGAACCCTTGCTCCCGCCAATGAGCCCGCGCCCGCGCTATCCAAACCTCGCTTGCGCCGGGCTCGGTCAGCGGCCACAGGAATTCCATGACGGCCGGGTCGGCCGAAAGATCGGCAAAGGCGGCGGCATCGGCGTCCCGCCACCGGCGGAGCACCAGCCGCGAGGTGCGCAGCGACGTTCCTACTGCTATTTCTTCTTGCCGGGACTGTTCGCCATCTGCGCCATGAACATCTGCTGCAATTGCTCGAATCCCCGCAAAGTCGCTGGCAGCCAAGTTTCGATCAGCGCCTTGGCATCCATCGCCTTGATGTTGGCGGTCAGGCGTTCCTGAACCTCTTTCATCACCGCCTCCTGCAATGGTTGGACCTCGGGCAGCCCGAAAAACCTTCTGGCCTCGTCTGGATCGCAGTCGATCTCCACGCTGATCTTCATCGCGACAGCTCCCTTAAATATGATCGAGCGATATCACCTTAGCCGTTGGGGCGCGTGGAGGATCTCGTGTAATCTTCGCCAATGGCTACCGAGATCCCGTTCCGCCGCGAATTGTCGTTCGAGTACGGCCGGCTCGAAAGACTGGCCCCAGGCATTCGCCGCATCGTCGCACGCAATCCCAGCCCGTTCACCTTCAAGGGGACAGGCACTTTCGTCATCGGCGAGGGCGAGGTCGCGGTGATCGATCCCGGTCCCGATCTCGAGGAGCACGTCGCGGCATTGCTGGCCGGCCTTGCCGGCGAGCGGGTAACCCACATCCTGATCACCCATACCCATCGAGACCATTCACCGGCGGCGGCGGCGGTCAAGGCTGCCACCGGTGCCGCGACCTACGGCTTCGGTCCACATGCCGGCGGCAGGCGTGGCCAAGCTGCGGTCGAAGAAGGCGGCGATTGGGATTTCTCGCCCGATCTGACCGTAAGCGACGGCGATACGATCGCCGGCGCGGGCTGGCGGTTCGAAGCGGTCCACACTCCGGGGCATACCTCGAATCATCTCTGCTTCGCCCTTCTCGACCGGGGCATCCTGTTCAGCGGGGACCATGTCATGGGATGGTCGACCAGCGTGATCTCTCCGCCGGACGGCGATATGGGCGCCTATATGGCATCGCTCGACAAGTTGCTGGGACGGCGCGACACGATCTATTGGCCGACCCATGGCCCGGCAATCACCGAGCCGCAGGCTCATGTCCGCGCCTTCATCGCCCATCGCCGTGAGCGCGAAGCCGGTATTCTCGAGTGTCTGACCGCCGGCGACACGCAGATCGACGCGATAGTCGACCGGCTTTATGTTGGCCTGCAGCCTGGGCTGCGCCGCGCCGCGGGAAGATCGGTCCACTCCCACCTGCTGGATCTGGTGGCGCGGGGCGTCGTGGCGAGCGACGGGCCGCCGACGCTCGACGCGAGCTATCGCCGCGCCCGCTCCTGAACACGGCGCGATGCGGCCGGCTTTCGCCGTCCGCCGCTTTTTCCTCGCACTACTGATCCCCGCCGCTGCTCTCGGCGCCGGGCTTAGCGCGATTGCCGTCCTCGTGATGATCGTCGGTGAGCCGCCGGGAAGGGCGTTGCTGATCTTGCTGCGCGGAGCCTTCGGTGACGCCGAAGGGATCGGCTATACCCTGTTCTATGCGACCGATTACCTGTTCGCCGGGCTCGCGGTGGCACTGCCGTTTCAGGCTGGTCTGTTCAATATCGGCGGCGAGGGCCAGGCGGCACTGGGCGGTCTCGGTGCCACTCTGGTGGCGTTCGCGCTACCCGGCGCCCCGCCGCCGCTGGTCCTCGCCGTTGCAGCCGTCGCCGCCGCCGGTTTCGCCGCGGCCTGGGCCCTTGCCCCCGCCTGGCTGCAGGCACGGCGCGGCAGCCACATCGTCATCACCACGATCATGTTCAACTTTATCGCCGCAGCGCTGATGACTTGGCTCTTGGCGCGGGTGTTGATCGCTCCCGGGCACAGCGCCCCCGAAACGCGCGAGTTTCCGCAAGCCCTGTGGCTGCCGACCCTTGCCGATCTGGGGGCCCGCATCGGGATCGACGCTGGCGCGGCGCCGCTCAACCCGACCGCGTTGCTGGCGCTCGCTGCCGCGGCATTTTACTGGCTGCTGCTTCGCCGAACCCCGCTTGGCTACGAGATCCGGGCGGTCGGGTTCAACCCGGTGGCGTCTCATGCCGCCGGCATCGCCGTCTCCCGGACCCTGATCATCGCGGTCTGCGGCGGCGGTGGTTTCGCCGGGCTGATCGCGGTCAACGAGCTGTTCGGCGCGCAGCACCGGCTCGCCCTCGACATGACTTCGGGCGCTGGCTTCACCGGCATCGCGGTAGCGCTGATGGGCCGCGGCCACGCGTTCGGTATCGTCTTTGCCGCGATCCTGTTCGGCGCGTTGAACCAGGGCGGCGCGTCTCTGACTTTCGATCTGCCGAATATGACGCATGACGCGGTGATCCTGGCCGAAGGGGTGGCGATCTTTGTTTGCGGCGCGCTCGACGGCGCGGTTCGCGGCCATTTTCGATCCCTCAGGAGCCTGCTGACCCAACCAAGGCGGGGAAGTTCTTGAGCCTGCTGTTGATTTCCCTCGCGGGATCGACCGTCCGGCTGGCTGCGCCGCTGATCCTGGCGGCTCTTGCCGGCCTCTATGCCGAGCGTTCGGGCATCGTCGATATCGGGCTCGAAGGCAAGCTGCTGGCCGCCGCCTTTGCCGGTGCTGCCACGGCTTCGCTGACAGGCTCGGCGGTATGCGGGCTCTTTGCCGCCATCGTCGCGGCGGTATTATTGGCGCTGCTGCATGGAGTGGCGACGATAACTGTCGGCGGCGACCAGATCGTATCGGGTATGGCGTTGAACCTGATCGCGGCCGGGGCTGCGCCGAGCCTCGCCGCCGCGTGGTTCGCCCAGGGCGGCGCGACACCGCCGTTGCCGGCGGGCGCCCGCTTTGGCCCGGTCGCATTGCCGCTGGTGCGCGCGCTGAACGGCGTGCCGGTCGTCGGGCAAGTCTGGACCACGATCATCAGCGGTCAGAGCTTGCCGGTCTATTTCGCCTGGTTCGCCGTACCGGTGACGACGCTGGTGCTGTGGCGGACCCGCTTCGGTCTGCGCTTACGCGCCGTCGGCGAGAACCCGCGGGCAGTTGCTGCCGCCGGGCTATCGGCCGTCCGCTTGCGTTATCTGGCGCTCGTCATCAACGGATGCCTGTGCGGCATTGCCGGGGCCGACCTGTCGATGGCCGAAGGGAGCGGCTTTCTGCGCGATATGAGCGCCGGCCGCGGCTATCTGGCGCTCGCCGCGCTGATCTTCGGCAAGTGGCGCCCCGGGCCGGTCTTGCTCGCCTGCCTGTTGTTCGCATTGGCCGATGCCGTGCAGAACGATCTGCAAGGCCGGGCGATCCTTGGCGTCACTGTCCCGGTCGAGCTGATTCAGATGCTGCCGTACCTGGTGACTGTAGTGCTGCTGGCTGGCCTTGTCGGAACCTCCCGCCCGCCGAGTGCCCTCGGTCGGCCTTATCCGCCGGCCTCGTAAGCCCCTCCTGACGAAAGCTGCCTGGCCGAGGAACGCGGCCGATGTTTGCGGCCCGCTGATGCGGCGTCTGAACGCGACGATCGCCAAGACAGCTCGGAGACTGCCAGACAAACGGCGACACGATCGGGCTTTGGCTTTGGCCGCCTGGCGGGCAATTGCCTGTCGTCTAATCACAAGAACCCGAATAGTCATACTGGAGTAACGAAACAGTCTCGGGGAGTTCACTGCCGGGTCATAACCCCCCTTTAACGTTCGCCAACAAATTGAGGGCAAGCGATGAGCGGAAGGCACGGCTTTGGCCCCAATGGGACGGATGACGGGTCTGCCCCCGCGGCTTTGCGGGGATCGGCCTCGGCGCTGACGGCTCGAAATATCGCCAGGGAGATCACCAAATCCCGCTGGCGTGACCGCTGCTACGGTGCGGTGGCCGTTGCACTTGCCATCCTACCCGCGGTTGCGTCGGCGCAAACCGTTCCCAACGATCGGATCGAGGCGATCGAGCAGCAGATCCGCAAAATGCAGGCAGAATTAAAGGAGCTGAAAGGCCAGCTGGGCCAAGCCAAGGAACAGCTGCGGCAATCGAGCGGCGAGGCCCAGCGCTCAAGGGAACAGGCGCTCCAGGCGCAGCAGGCGGCACAACAGGCACAGCAAAACGCCGCCAGCGCGGCGAACTCCCAATATCAGGCGACGCAAGCCGCGACGAAAGCGCAGGCGGTCGCCGCGGCACCTCCGGCAGCAACCGCGGCGATCGGCGGGGTCAATATCACCATGCCCGGCGGCCGGCCGACGATCACGACCTCCGACGGCCGCGCTTCGTTCGCGATCGGCACCCAAGTCCAGTTCGACATGGGCGGATATTTCCAGAATCCGGGCCCGAATACGCAGTTCCCGAGCCTCAACAACGGGGTGAACTTACGCCGCGCGCGGATCTTCTTTGTCGGGAAGTTCGACGATTTTACCTTGAACCTTACTCCAGACTTCGGGGGCTCACCTGACGGGGCACCGACATTGTATGAAGCAAACCTCAACTGGAGCGGGTACAAGCCGGTGACGGCAACGGTCGGATACTTCAAACCGTGGTTCTCGCTGTACGATTCGCAGAGCTCGAACGACTTCCTGCAGATGGAGCGGCCGAGCATCATCGAAATCGCGCGAAACCTGGCGGCCGGAGACACGCGCGCCTCGGTTGGCGCCGCAGCCGCCTGGGATCAGCTTTTCTTGGCCTCGTATCTAACCGGCGCAGCCTACGGCGCGAATAGCGGAAATAATCTGGGCGGTGAACAGCTGGGCTTTGTCGGGCGCGTGGCGGGACGCCCGTATTACGACAAGGATTGGAATTTCTACGTCGGTATGTCCGGCGAGGATGTGTTCCACCCCAACATCGTCAACGGTGCAATACCGTCGGAAACTATAACTTTACAGGATCGGCCAGAACTGAGGATCGACCAGAACCGTCTGATCAGCACCGGCGCGCTGGCGGCGTCGGGTGCCAATTCCTTCGGGGGCGGGGTAGGGGCCAGCTGGCGAAATCTGATCGTTCAGGGCGAGTACTATAGGATCAATGTCGATCAGATGTTGCTGTGTTGTAAGCCCAGTCCTGTCCTCGACTTCAACGGAGGCTATGTCGAAGCCGGCTGGGTCATCACCGGCGAGCCGATCCGCTACAGCGTCGGCTCGGCCGCGTTCGCCAGGCCGAAGGTGGCCGATCCTTTCTCCTGGGGCGGCGGCATCGGTGCTTGGGAACTCTCGGCTCGCTACAGCGCAACGAATCTGGACAGCAACGTTACCCCGGGAATAGCGCAAAGCGTTACCGGGGGCGTCAATGGCGGCTTCCAACAGGTCGCCGGCGTGCTCGTCAGCTGGTATCCGAACGATTGGGTACGGCTCTATCTACAGGGGCAATACACCAATGTGGACAAGCTGAGCGCCTCCGGGACGACCCAAATCGGCCAGCATTTCTATACTCTTGAAGGCCGCTGGCAGGTCGCCTTTTGACATTGCGATTTGCGGCGGCGGGTGGCGGTTCGCCCGAGCGTTATCGAAACAGCGGCGCGCGGGTTTGCGCGAAGTCTTCGATGGCGTCGCCGAGTTTGTCGGCGTCCCAGTCGTCGAGGGCGAGCGACAGCGCGAACATGCCGCGCTTGGCGAACCAGATGCCCGAGGCGACGAGGTCGAACCAGAAGAGGTCGCGCAGCGCAGCGTTGCCTGAGGCCGCATCCTCCTCCGAGCGAATTGGGCGATCGGTCATATGCACCGACATCATCGAACCGAGGCCGGTGAACTGCATGCCCAGACCGTATCGCTCAACAATCCCGTTGAGCCGCTGGCGCAACCGGTCGCCCCATGCGTTGAGGGCTTGGGCGCGCTCGGGCGTGTAGATCTCGGTCAGTCCAACCAGTCCGGCAGTCATCGTCAGCACATTGTTGTTGAAGGTGCCGGCGTGCTGGAATGCGTCGGGCCGGCGCGGGTCGAAATGCTCCATAATCTCAGCCCGCCCGCCGAAGGCGCCAAAGCTCATGCCGCCGCCGAGATATTTCCCCAATGTCGTCAGGTCGGGGAGAATTCCATGCACCTCCTGCAATCCGCCCGGCGCCAGGCGCGAGGTCATCACCTCGTCGAAGATCAGCAATGCCCCAGTCTCGTCCGCAAGCGCGCGCAGTCCGGCCAGAAAGCCGCGTTCGGCCGGGATGCAGCCGGTGGTGCCCTGCATTGGCTCGACCAGGATAGCGGCGAGTTCGCCGCGATATGGCCGCACCAGCGCCTCTGCGGCGTCGAGATCGTTGTATCGGCCGATCAGGTAGTCGAACGGCGCATTGAGCGGGCTGCCATGGCCGCGGAAATAGAAGACGCCGCCGTGATAGCCGCCGCCGAACACCAGGATTTTCGGCCGGCCGGTGATGGCGCATGCAGCGCTGACCGCCATCAGATTGGCTTCGGTGCCCGAATTCGTAAAGCGCACCAGGTCGATCGACGGGAACCGGGCGCAGACCGCCGCGGCAAAGCGGGCCTCGATTTCGGTGTGGGCGCCGAAATTGAGCCCTCCCGCGAGCGCCGCTTCGACCGCGCTGCGGATCGCCGGATGTGAATGACCATAGATTCCAGCGGTAAACTCGCTGAGGAAATCGGCGTATTCATGCCCGTCGAGGTCCCACAACCGGGCGCCCTCGCCGCGCGTGATGGTCAGCGGAAACGGGTCGGCATGGATCGAGGCGCGGGTGTTGCCGCCCGGCATTGCCGTGCAGGCCGCGCGGTGCTGGGCGAGGCTTCTCGGGTTGCTCGCCCGGTATCGCTCCTCGGCCTCGGCGAGTGCAGCCGAAATGTCGATATTGCCGGCGTTGGTCTGGCCCATTCGTATTCCCCGGACGCCTTGGTCGTTGTGGCCAGCTTTGCGGCTCGGCCAACGCGTGACAAGCGAGATAATGCACGCTGACAGACGAAGATCACGGACTGATGTGAGCCAGCGCATCGCGCATCGGCGCGCTGGAGACCGTAATCAGCCCGTCGAACGGGCCGTCCATTTCGACAATCAGAAAGATGCAGCCGGCCAGCGCCGCAGCGCTGACCACAAAGGTGACCACAATCGTGGTATTGCGCGGGGCGTTGTAGCCGAAGCTGACAAAAATCAGCGTCACCCAGACGATCAGAATCTCCATGAACAGATTTTGGATCGAGCTGCCGGCGCGTTCGATCAGCAGCCAGCGAGTTTTGAGCGCGTCTTCTACTAAGGAGGCAGCGTCGGCGCGCAGTGCGTCGAGGCGCTTATCCCCTCCTGGCAATGTCAGAATCGCGGTGCGGACTCCGTCGAGCAGCGTGCCCGACTTCAGGTCCTCCATCCGCACCGGCTGATCACTTTCTTCGGGCCAATTGTCGTCGAGCGCACGCGCCGTATAGCGCCGCAATAATTGGCGCGCCTCGATGGTCTCGGGCCCATAATCGCCTAGCGTCTGGTTCAGCAGGATCAAGGTCGCGGAGAACCGACGGATCTGACCATCGGTGCTGTCGAACGAGTTCTTGACGCTGGCGATCAACAGCCCCAGCACCAGGGCCGCCAACACCGACAGCATCCCGGTGGCGAGCTTGACCGCATCGCGCGATTCGGGTGAACGGTGATGCTCGGGCAGCTGGTAGTTCAGCCACATCCCGAACAGCGACCCCGAGAAAATACAGGCGAAAACGATCGATGCGATCGTCAGAGACGACATGCGGCCAGCCACAATGGGGAGGGTCTGCCGATCGTCAAAAACGGATCGAGGACCGTTCCCGAGGAGGTGCGAGAGCCAATCGTCTTAATCGACACATTGCGAATTATGGATCTCTCCCTCGATCACCAGTCCCCATGAGACAATAGTCTGCCCGTTGCCATCTTGGTTGACGGTGCGCGGAGGGCAACTCGCGGCCTTGCATCGAACTGCGCCGCTACTGCCGCGCACGGGCAGCGGCTTGCCGGTCTCGATCAGGTCGATATCGTTATTACAGATCGCCGGTCCGAACTGGGAACAGGCGGCAAGCACTCCGTCCATCACGTGGCCGAACCTCAAAGTACTGCCGATATTGCTATCTATTCGTTTATACCCCCGGGATTGGTTATTCTGTGCGGCGCCCACCAGCGCCCAGTCGTCGATCTGCTCCTGGAGCGGTTCTGCCATGTATTCGGCGGGTGTAAGCCCTAGGCGCTCGATATTTTGGCGGCTGAGCTGCAAAATGCCGAAATTGTTGCTGTTGTGGGCGCAAAGGTGTCCCCCACCCGATTCGGCCAGCGCCGCCCCGCCCCACATGCAGGAATGGTTCTTTACCGAATTGGGAGCATCCTTGGACGATCTAACCGCGGTAGCTATCTCGAATAGGCTGTGCGGTAGGCACGACTGGGACCACGCGATGTTGCAGATACCGGCCGTAAGGGCAAATCCCGGCAGTATCGCCGAAGCGATCGACCGCATGCGCATGACGCCCTCAATAATCTAGACGAATTGCGGTGTTGTCTGCGTCGGGATTGAAGCCCTCGATATGCGGGCCTGATTGTGAAAGATGGGTCCGCAAAATCTTGTTGACGGGGTCTAAAGTCATTAGGGTTCTATTTTCCGGATTTTCGTTGTCGAACTGGCCTTCCTCGTTTACTCCTATCGAGAAGGGGAAAGACTTGCTTGAGTATATTATCTTGATTTCGTTGGGCTCGACGAGCGCAACCCGCATCGGACAAGTCATCAGGCTGGGAGAGAGTCCAATATTCGTATAGCTTTGGCAGTCATAGCCGGGCGCATCGGTGGCGGAAACGATGATCTTGCCCTGCGGCACATCAAAATTCGCCGCAAACACGTTGGTGGTCGAAATCACAGGCCGGTTGGTCTTTTCGCTGAATTTTTGTCGTATTGCGAACTCTTGATCGAAGACGTCGTGCCAGATGTCTCGATAGACATTTGAGCTCGAATCTCCCCGCAAGTCGACGGTAATTGCTTTAAGGACTGCCCTCAGCACCTCGGACGGCCCCGCTGCCGCCGGTGCGGCGCTCCGGCCCGGTGCTAGCGGTGCGACCGGAATTGACGGCGAAGCCGGCGCTGGTCGGGGCGATGTTGCCGGCCACGATGGTGCAAGCGGGGGTAGTTGGGCGACCTGCGCCACCGGCGTTGTCGGGATTGACGATGTCGGCGATCCTTGTCCCGTCTGATCTTGGGCTATTGCAACCGGCAGCCCAGTCTCGGCGAGAAGCAAGCCTGCCGCCACAAGAAGCAGAAGCCGTGTCGCGACGCGGCGGCGCGGCCGGTCCGATGGCCTGTCCTGGGCGAGCCCCGCGCCAATCTCGACATTCGCGGGATCGGCCGGGGTCATCCGGGTTCAACCGGGATATGCCCGCCTGCCGCCGTCACGCAGCCACAGCCGCACAAGGTGGCGCTTCTGCGCCGGGTCGGGATAATCGACAAACGCTGTGCGGCTGTGTCCGAGCGCGCGATTGTCGACAAACTGTATCTGTCCCGGTTCGAGGTCGAAATCGATCGGCAGCCTGTCATCGTCGAAAATATCGAGCATCGCCGCCAATGCGGCCGCACCTTCGGCGTCGACCGGCTCGTCCCGCAGCGCATAGCCGCTGTTGATCTGGTGCACGCTGAACCGCGCTTTGATCTCGGCGCCGCCGGCGAAGACCGGGGCGGCAAAGACTGAACTCTCACCGGCGTGGAATTCGCGCTGGCGGTCGAACCAGAACGGCTCGTAGAGCCGCGCCAATCGTTCCGGATTGCGTGCCTGCAGCAAATTGTGCGAGGTGTGAAAGCTGATGACCCGGCTGTGGCCGCCGCTCATCGCTTGGCGCAGGCATAGGAGGCCGACATAGTCGGGCGGTGTGTCGTTATAGGCGTTGTCGTTGTGAAAGCGGATTTCGATATTGGTCTTGTCCGGACGCACTCCCGATCCGGGCAATGCCTCCTGACCGGTATCGAGCACGTCATAGATCAAGGTGCCGTCGAGCTTTTGCGCGACCGGACGTGCGATCATGCTCGACAGCAGCCAATAGATCGCCGTGGCCTCGTTCGCGTCGATCTCGGCAACGGGCAGCCGATCGACGATCGCAAAGCGCACGCCCGATGCGAGGATGTCGCGCACCCGTGCCATCGCCTCGCGGCAGGCCGGCATCGCGAAATCGCCGGCGCCGAGCACGATCGTCGGCAGCGGGTAGGCGCGAAGCTCGTCGACGACACGCCGTATCTCGTCCAAGCAAGCGCGGGACAGCTCGACGCGCCAATCCTCGGTGCGTATATCGGCGCGTGCCCACGCGCTCGGGCCTTCGATCGGCCGGTTCGACACCGATGTGTGCGGCATGGTCCCTCCGAAAGGAGCTGGGATTTCCACTCCGACACTCGCGCCGATCACGGCGCAGCGCAAGGGGTCAGCGAACGGATCTGGTGCGCTTTTCGCGCGCCTCATAGGCTTTCAGATGGGTATAGGCGAGCCGCAGCAGCGAGGTGCCGTGGGCCAGTGAGCCGGTCTCCTCGCCGCGCAGGATCAGGTCGCCGATAATGTGATCGGCCTCGATCGGATTGTGGTTCTCGATGTCGCGCGCCATCGAGGCGGTGAATGTCGAGCCGGTCTCGGTCAAGGTGCTCCCGACCCATCGCATAAAGGCGTCGGGCGGTGCGAAGCCGCTAGCTTCGGCAATGGCCCGGCTCTCGCTGACGAGATCCCGCACCATCTGAGTCCCGCCTGGGGCTTGGGCTATATCGCCGACCGTGGCGCGCATCAGGCAGGTGCTGGCGGCTAAAGCGCTCAGAAAAACCCATTTATTCCACATTTCCTGAAGGATGTTTTCGCTCGCCCGCGTTTCGAACTTGGCACTCTGCATTTGACGCGCAATCGCGCGGACCCGATCCGACAGCGTGCCGGCGCGCTCGCCGAACGACAGCTCGTGAATTCTGTTCAGATGGACGACTTGACCTTGCGGATCGAGCGTAGCGGCGATGCCGCATTGACCGCCGAGTACATGTGCCTCGCCGAACCGCTGGTCGAGGCCGTCGAGGTGCCGCATACCGTTCAGCAACGGCAGGATTGCCGTATCGGGTCCGACCGCCGGTGCGAACGAGTTCATCGCGTCATCGAGCGAATAGGCTTTGCAGCTCAGCAGGATAAGGTCGAATGGCGCATTCAGGTCCGAGGCCAGGACGGTCGCCGGCGCCGGTTTGGTGAAATCGCCGAGCGCGCTCTTGAGGACGAGACCATCGGCCGCTAGTTCGGTGGCGCGTCGCGGGCGTACGAGAAAAGTCACGTCGCAGCCGGCCTCGATCAGCCGGCCGCCGAAATAGCCGCCGATCGCGCCGGCGCCGACCACCAGGATGCGCATGTCTTCAGTTCCGTTCCTAACCGATCCGGTCAGTGTGCCTCGGCCGGCGGGGCCTTGGGTGGGACCACTTGGCGCAGCAACGGCACGAGCAGGGTCGCGACCACAAAGGCGAGCATGATCGCACGAAACGCGTCGGCGAAGGCGAGGGTCTGGGCCTCGCGATAGGCGAGATGCCAAAGCCGCGAGAGCGCTGCCGTGTGACCTTCGGCGGGGCCGCCGAGAGCGGCCTGATAGCGTGCGGCAAGCCCGCCGAGTAGCCGCTCCATAGCACCATTCGCCGGGGTTAGGTTCGTGGCGATGTTGGCAAAATGGAGGTTGGTGCGGTCATTGAGGATCGCGCCGCAAACCGCGATGCCGACCGCTCCCCCGAGGTTGCGCATCATGTTGAACAGGCCGCTCGCATATTTGAGCCGCGCCATCGGCAGGCTGCCGAGACCGAGGGTCACTGCCGGGGCCACCGCGAACACCTGCGGAAAGCCGCGCAACACCTGCGGAATCAGCAGTTCGGCCGATCCCCATTCATGGGTGATAAAGCTGAACGACCACATCGCCGCCGCGAAACTCGCCAGACCGAACATCATCAGCCAGCGCATGTCGATCCTGCGGGCCAAGGTCACATAAACCGGCACGCCCACCAATGATGCGGCGCCGGTCGAAAAGATGGCGATCCCGGTTTGCCACGCGCTGAACCCTCGCACATAGCCGAGAAACAGCGGCGTCAGAAAGATCGTCGAAAAGATCCCGATGCCGGTGACGAAAGACAGGAAGCAGCCGAGCGAAAAATTACGATTGCCGAGCGCGCGCAAATCGACGACCGGATGCGCATAGGTCAAGCTGCGCGCGACAAACAGCACGCCGGAGATCCCGGCGATCCAGGCGCAGGCGGTAATCGTCGCATCGTCGAACCAGTTCCAGCGCGAGCCCTCTTCCAGCACATATTCCAGATTGCCCAATGTCAGCGCCAGCAGCAGGATGCCAAGGTAATCGGCGCCCTTCAGCAGCGAAAGATCGGGCCGGTCGATCTTGACCAGGATCGGCACGGTCACCGCGACGATCACGCCCGGCACCAGATTGACGTAGAACAGCCAGCGCCAATCGAGCGTATCGGTGATCCAGCCGCCGATCACCGGCCCGAGGGTCGGCGCGATCGAGGCAATCGTGCCGACCACCGCCGCCGCGTAAACCCGTCGTTGGCCTTCGAAATAGTGAAACGACGAGGTGAAGACGGTCGGGATCATCGAGGCGCCGAGCAGCCCTTGCAGTGCCCGGAACACGATCATGCTCTCGATATTCCAGGCGAGCCCGCACAGCAGGCTGGTCAAGGTGAAGCCGACGGCCGAGCCGGCGAACAGCCAGCGCGTCGAAAACACCCGGGTCAGCCAGCCGGAAAGCGGGATCACGATGATCTCGGCGATCAGGTAGGCGGTCTGCACCCAGGCGATCTGGTCCTGCGCCGCCGACAGCCCGCCGCCGATATCCTGCAACGACGAGGCGACCACCTGGATGTCGAGCAATGCCATGAACCCGCCAAAACACATGACCGCGAAGGGCAGGATGCTCGGATGTGCGCGCTCGGGCGCCACCGCTGCGGAACTGCTCATCGGCCGTGCCCGGTTGCGGAACGGGTGTCTACCTCGACCGTGGCCGACAAGCCGGCGCGCAGCGGCCCCAGGGTCCGCGTCGCCGTCATCGACGGCAATGCGCACCGGAACCCGCTGGACGATCTTGGTGAAATTGCCGGTCGCGTTCTCCGGCGGGATCACGCTGAAGATCGCACCGGTCGCCGGGGCGAGGCTGACTACCCGGCCGGTGAAGGTTCGGCCGGGGAGCACGTCGGCGACGAAACTCGCCGGTTCGCCCGGATGCATCCGCGCCAACTGGTCCTCCTTGAAATTGGCGTCGACCCAAAGCCCGTGGGCCGGGACGATCGACAACAAGGCCGTGCCGACAGTTGCATATGCACCTATTTGGGCGGCGCGATCGCCGACATAGCCGTCGACCGGCGAGCTGATTTTCGTGTAGCCGAGATCGAGTTCGGCGGTGTGCAGATCGGCCTGCGCCTGGGCCAGGCTCGCTTTGGTCTCGGCGATCTCGGTGTCGATGACCGCCAGCTGCTGCTTTGCGGCGGCGAGGCCGGCCTCGCCCGCGCGCACCGCGGCCTCGGCCTTGCGGTCGGCGGCAGAAGCTTTCTGATCATTCTGCAATGAGCCGAACGTGGTCACCGCCAGCGCGTGATAGCGGGCGGCGTCGGTCCGCGCGTAGCCGGCCTCGGCTTCCTTGGCCGCCAGATCGGCTCGCGCCTGCCCGATCATCGACTGCTGCAGATCGTATTTCGCGCGCAGATTAGCGAGCGCGGCCGTCTGGTGCTGCACCACCGCCTCGGCATGCGCGAGATTGGCCTTGTAGTCGCGGTCATCGAGTACGACCAGCAGCTGGCCGGCTCTGACGAATTGATTATCGTCGACCAGGATCCTCGACACGAAACCCGCGACATGCGGCGACAGGGTGGTCACATTGCCGCCGACATAGGCGTCGTCGGTGGTCTCGATAAACCGCCCGACCTGCCACCAATTCCAGCCGTACCCGGCGACCCCGCCGGCGGCGATCAGGCCGAGCAGGGCGAAGAGCGAGGCGGCGGCTGAGGCGGATATGCCGCCGGGCTCCCAGTACGCCGCGCAGCCCATCCGGCGCGATGTCGCCGGTCGCGGTGCGGTCGAGAACTTGCGTGCTCATGCTGTCGCTCCCCTGAGCAAAAGGCCGGTGTCCACGCTCGGCGAGGCGTTGGCGCACCCCCTCATCGGCGGCGGGTCCGGGAACAACCGCGAAATCCGGCCCGGCGATCTCCGCGCCGGTGGCGCGGTCGACCACCACCGGCTCGACCTTCGCGCCGGTCCGCAGATTGACCAGCTGCACCGAGGCGCCCTCGACGGCGAAGTGGCGGTTGCCCCAGGCGAGCAACGCCAGCAGCACCGGATGGAAATCCCGGCCGCGTTCGGTCAAGCACATATTCGTCGCGCGGCGGATGCTCGCTGTAGCGCCGCCGCTCCAACAGCCCGGCCTCGACCAGCGCGTTCAACCGGCGCGTCAGCATGTTGGTGGCGACGCCGAGGCTCTTCTGGAATTCGTCGAACCGAGTAAGCCCGTAAAACGCGTCACGCAGGATCAGGATCGACCACCATTCGCCGACCCGCTCGAGGCTGCGCGCGACCGGGCAATGCATGTTGCCAAAACTCTTGCGCTGCATCGCCTAACCTCACGACAGATACTTTCATCATGAAAGTAACTAGGCAGTGGGACGGTTTCAAGAGGGGAAAGTTAAAACCACCCCGCGACCCGACTCGCAGGCCCTCGTCGCCGGGCCTGACCTCGCTCGCCGCAGTTTATCGGCAGTGGGCGCTGCCGCCTTCGGTTGGTGGTTCTGAGTAGCGCGCCGGCTGGGACGCCGGCATCTGACGCGGGAAGGGTCCGATCAATCAGCTGTCGCGGTGGATTGGGTCGACCCAGCGGACCTGTTCGGGGCGCTCGACCGGCTCGATGTCGAGGTTGACCACGACCGCCTCGTTGTCGCTGCGCACCAGCACGCATTCGAGTGTCTCGTCCGAGGATGCGTTGATCTCCTGATGCGGCACATAGGGCGGGACGAAAATGAAATCGCCCGGCCCCGCTTCGGCGACATATTCGAGGTGGTCGCCCCAGCGCATCCGCGCCCGTCCCTTCAGCACGTAGATCACGCTTTCGAGCGCGCCGTGATGATGGGCGCCGGTCTTGGCGTTCGCGTGGATCTTGACCGTGCCGGCCCAGATCTTTTGCGCGCCGACCCGGGCAAAGTTGATCGCCGCGGCCCGGTCCATGCCCGGCGTCTGGGCGGTGTTCGGATCGAGCTGGTCGCCCGGGATGACCTTGACCCCATGGGTCTTCCAGTCGACGTGTTGGTGACCGTGGCCGCCGCTCATCTCGATCGCCTCGCTCGGTTGAGCGCGAATTTTATCATGCGGGCCGGCATTTCAAAAAGATCTTGAAATCGACTCGGTCTAGATATATCTTGATTTCGATATAGCGAAATGAAAGGCATATCAAAAATGTTCAGACATCCACATGCTCATCGTGAGGGGCGACATGCCCATGGCAGCTTTGGCCAAGGCGGCGGGCGCTTTGGCGGCCATCGCGGCGGCGGCCGGGGCGGGCGGCTCGGACGGGTCTTCGATCACGGCGATTTGCGCTATGTGCTGTTGCACCTGATCGCGGAGAAGCCGCGCCACGGCTACGAGCTGATCAAGGCGATCGAGGAACAGTTCGGCGGCATGTACAGCCCGAGCCCGGGCGTGATCTACCCGACCCTGACCTTGCTCGAAGAACTCGGCTACCTGCGGCCGGAAATCGCCGAAGGCACCCGCAAGCTCTATTCGATTACCGAGGAGGGTGCCGCCTTTCTTGCCGCCAATCGCGCGCTGGTCGATGCGATCCTCGCCCGAATGGCCGAAATCAGCCGGGTTTACGCCGGCGGGCCGGCGCCGGAGATCCGCCGCGCCATGCAGAATTTGGAGCAGGCGCTGTCGATCCGCCTCGGCAAGGGTCCGCTCGAGGTGGCGCAAGTGCGCACGATCACCGAGGCGCTCGATCGCGTCGCCGGTGAAATCGAGCGAAGCGAGTGAAGCGCATCGTGCCGATCCCGGTCGTCGAAAGCTGTTTTGTGATCGGCTGCGCGATCGCGATACTGCTGATGCTGCTGGTACCATAACCGGGTGATCGACCGCGGGGACCCTATGAAGCTCGCCGTTCCGGACCTGATCTCGAATTCCTATTTCCCGGCGGTGGCCGCGGTCGAGCTCGGCTTCTTCAAGGAGGAAGGGCTCGACATCACCCTCGAACTGGTCTTTCCGGTCGACCGGGCCTATCGCGAGCTGCGCGACGGCAACATCGATTTCGTCGGCGGTTCGGCCCATTCGGCATTGGCCGCCTTCCCCGAATGGGAGGGCGCCAAATTGCTCCGCGCCCAGGCACAGGGGATGTACTGGTTCCTGGTCATGCGCGCCGATCTCGGTGCCCGCCGCGGCGATGTCGGCGTGGTCAGGGGCCGCAGCATCGGCGCCGCACCCTGGGTCGAGATGGGGCTGCGCCGGCTGCTGATCGAAGCCGGGATCGACCTCGAGCGCGACCGGGTCACGATCGCCCCGGTGCCGGGGACGACGGGGGCCGGGACCGTCAATTTCGGGGTCAGTGCAGCGAAGGCGCTCGAAGACGGCCTGATCGACGGGTTCTGGGCCAATGGCATGGGCGCCGAGATCGCGCTGCGCCGTGGTGTCGGCACGGTCGTCCTCGACGTCCGCCGCGGCGACGGGCCGAAGGCCGCCTTCAACTACACGATGTCGGCGCTGGCCACGACCGACCGGCTCATCGAGCATTCGCCCGAGGTGGCGGCAGCGGCGGTGCGCGCGCTGGTCAAGACCCAGGCGGCGCTCATAGCCGATGTCGGCCGCGCGGCAGAAATCGGCCGCAAGCTGTTCCCGCCGACCGAGGCGGCCCTGATCGTCGAGCTGATCCGCCGCGATCTGCCGTATTACGACCCCGCCATCTCGCCCGAGTTCGTTGCCGGCATGAACCAGTTCGCCCGCGACGTCGGAATTTTGACCGGCCAGATCCCTTATGAAAAAGTCGTCGCCACCCGCTTCGCCGATCTGTGGCGCGGCTAGCCACTCTCAGCCTAGCCCTCCCCGGCACAACGCTTTGCCTGCCCTAATAGTTGAAAGTCCATAAGACTTTTCGGGCAGGGAATGGTTCTGCCCTAAAGTCGGTTCAGCATACAGGCTCCACGCGTCCTATCGAATTCGTAGAGAGGGATTATCTGCTAGTATCCCGGCGATCTGTCTAAGATATTTATCAAGATCGTCGCGTTTGATTTGGAGATTCCGATACACGGTTGGCTCGCCACGAAGCCGCAGCTGAGATGCGTCCTCGACAAATTCTGCTCGGTTCTGATATTCAGCCGGAATACGCTCCAACTTTTTACTCGGAGTAGGGGCACCATAGATCGAGACGCGATGCCAGATATTCCAGGCGAACCAACGGTTGATCGCGGTCTTGTCGTTGTCTCTTTCCGCCTCGCGATCTGCCATACCGGCGTATACCGTTCCCGCGGTCTTCTCGTAAGCGATCAAGGTGGCTTCCGCTAGGGGGATAGACCGCCGAACCCGGCGTAACACCCATCTGAATCCTGATGCAGCGCGCGCTTCAATCCCGATACTCTCCCATACGGCCAGCGCGAACAGACCGAACACACTAGCTATTATCCAAGTGGCAGCGGAGCTTGAAATGCCAGTTGCGGCGCGGCCCAGGATGTCGGCAATGAGTTGCTCAACGCGGGCATCAAAGCCACTGAGCGCGAGGAGAATACCTCTGCCGAGAATCGTTCCAAAAACGACTACAAGAGCTTTTTTTAAAATCGCCCCGAGCATTTGTTTCACTTCTGAAAATTGGACGACGCCCTGAAAAATAATCCTCCGATAGCCCCGATCACGAAATAAAATACCGGCACAAGCGGGACGGCTGCGAGGATAACAACCAGAGAGTCAGTCGTGTTTTTGACAAACCAAATCCAGATGACCACATATGAGATGAGGCTCAGAACTCCCATCGAAATTTGAAAGATATTTGACTTCATATCAATAGCTCGGCTGATCGACGCACCTTTGCAGATCAGCCAAAACAGGAACAACGATCCAAAGCCCGTTCCTAACCGCTCCCCGATGTCTTCTGCATTAAAGCGCGGTTCTGCGATGTTCGTCTTGAATCTCAGGATGCTGTTGAGCGCCATGAATACGATGAACGCAGACAGAACGAGTAAGTTGTTCCGTGAAAGTGCCGGGCCTCGACCCGTGGAGGGCCGAATAGTGCGATCCTCGATTGACATTGCGGCACCCCTAAATGGTCGCCGATGGTGCACGAATCTCATGCAAAACTTTCAGTTGCACAAGGACGTTGGGCCGCGAAGCTCGACACAGAGCGCTTGGCGACCTCAGATATTGATATCAGCGTGAAGGCAGTGGAAGCGGGCGATGGCGATCGGAGTGGAATTGGATCGGATTAAACAGACGGTCGGTCCCACGGGCTGGATCGCCGACCCGCAGGACCAGGAGCCCTATCTGGTCGAATCCCGTCGGCTCTATCGCGGTGCGACGCGGCTCGTCGTGCGCCCGGCGCCGACCGAGGAGGTCGCGGCGGTGGTGCGGATTTGCGCCGAGGCGGGGTTGGCGATCGTGCCGCAAGGCGGCAACACCGGGCTGGTCGGCGGCGGCGTGCCGCCCGAGGACCGCGATAATATTGTCCTTGCCCTTGGCCGGATGAACCGTATCCGGGCGATCGACCCCAATCAACTTCACGATGACGGTCGAGGCCGGCTGCATCCTCGCCAATCTGCACCAGGCGGCGGCCGAGGTGGACCGGCTGTTCCCGCTGAGCCTCGGCGCCGAGGGCAGCTGCCAGATCGGCGGCAATCTGTCGACCAATGCCGGCGGGATCGCGGTCTTGCGTTACGGCAACACCCGCGAGCTGACTTTGGGCATCGAGGCGGTGCTGCCCGACGGCCGCGTCTGGAACGGGCTCAGGGGGCTGCGCAAGGACAACACCGGCTACGATCTGAAACAGCTGTTCATCGGCGGCGAGGGCACGCTCGGCATCATCACCGCGGCGACGATCAAACTGTTCCCGAAGCCGCGCGAGGTCGAGACCGCCTTTTTGGGGCTGGTGCGGATCGAGGATGCGATGAGCCTCTTCGCCCATGCCCGCGCCGCCAGCGCCGATCAATTGACCGCGTTCGAGCTGATCCCGCGCGCCGGCCTCGATCTGGCACTGGCGCATATCGCCGGCACGATCGACCCGCTGGCCGCGGCATTACCCCTGGTATGTGCTCCTAGAGATGTCGTCGAGCCAGACCGACAGCGGCATCCGCGCATTGCTCGAACGACTGCTCGAAGCGGCGCTCGATCAAGGGCTGGTCGCCGACGGGGTAATTGCCGAGAGCGGCGCGCAGGCCAAAGAGCTGTGGCGGATCCGCGAGGCGATCGTCGAGGCGCAGCTCTACTCCGGCTCGATCAAGCACGATGTCGCGGTACCGGTCAGCCGGGTCGCCGAGTTCATCAATCGCGCCAGCGCCGAGGTCAGTGGTCGGCTCCCCGGCATCCGGCCGATCGCCTTCGGCCATGTCGGCGACGGCAATATCCACTTCAACCTGACCCAGCCCGAAGGCATGGACAAGGCGGCCTATCTGGCGCGCTGGCAGGAGTTCAACGACATCGTCCACGCCGTCGTCCGCGACCTGTCCGGCTCGATCAGCGCCGAGCACGGCATCGGCTTCATGAAACGCGACGAGATCACTCACTACAAGCCGGCGGTCGAGATCGAGCTGATGCGCCGGATCAAGCACGCCTTCGACCCCGCCAACATCATGAACCCCGGCAAGCTCGTCAGCTTTTAAGCCCCCGTTCCTCGAGCGCTTCTGGAAGATACGGAAAATCAGCTTCCTGTCCGTTGCCATCTTTCGAGACGCTTTGCTCCTCAGGATGAGGAGATCGGTTTAAGCGCCTGCCTCCCTGAGGAGGCCTGAAGGGCCGTCTCTCGAAGGGTGAGCCCGCTACATAATTTCGGATTATGCCGCCGTCTCGCCGAGGAGGGCGGTCGCGGCGTGGGCGTAGGCGGCGGCGAGCTGGCTGTCCTGCAACAGTTCGACCGGATGGCAATTATACAGTTCGCAGATCGCGGCGAGGTCGGCGAAGTGGATGTGGCGCGCCCCGGTCTCGATGCGGTGATAAGTGAGGCGCGAGATGCCGAGCAGCGTCGCCGCCTGCTGCTGGGTCAGCCCCAAGGCGCGCCGGCGGCGGCGCAGCGCGGAGCGGATGCAGGCCTGAGAATCGTGGGAAGCGCGCATCGGCCTCTCCTCGGATCGCGTGCGGAACAACCCGGCGGCCAACGCAGCAGCCGAACGCGCTGACTTCGATCGCGCTCCGGGTAGCCGCGCCCATCTGAAGCTCGCCATATGCGGATCGTTGCACACAATATCGCAATTGTCAATATAATAATACCTGACTTACCCCCGACCGGCCCACTCATTCAGGCCGCAAGCCGCCGCCTTGACGAGCCTCGCCGGTCTCCGCGACGATGCCCCGAGAACGCGGAGCTGACGCAATGGATTTTTCACTATCCGGCGATCTCGCCGAATTGAAGGAGCGCACGGAACGCTTGGTGCGCGAACAGATCATCCCGTACGAAAACGATCCGCGGCAGACCCCGCATGGGCCGAGCCCGGAATTGCGCGGCGAGCTGGTGTCGCTCGGGCGCCGGGCCGGGCTGCTGTCGCCGCATGTCGGCCGCGAATGGGGCGGTCTCGGCCTCGATCACCGGGGAAAATCCGTCGTCTTCGAGGCCGCCGGCTATTCGCCGCTGGGCCCGGTGGCGCTCAACTGTTTCGCGCCGGACGAAGCCAACATGCACCTGCTCGAACAGGTCGCCGAACCGCATCAGCAGGAGCGCTGGTTGCGGCCGCTCGCGGCCGGCGAGATCCGTTCCTGCTTTATGATGACCGAACCCGCTCCTGGCGCCGGTTCGGACCCGTCGATGCTGACGACCACCGCGCGCCGCGCCGCTGGCGGCAATAGCGGCGATTTCGTCATTGACGGCAACAAATGGCTGATTACTGGCGCTGTCGGTGCGGAATTCGCAATCATCATGGCGAGGACCGGCGACGACGACGCCGGCCCAGCGGGGGCCACGATGTTTCTGTCGCCGATGAACGCTCCGGGCATTGTCATCGAGCGGGTGCTCGACACTCTCGACCAGTTCATGTCGGGTGGCCATGCGGTGATCCGGCTCGATGGGCTGCGGGTGCCGGAGGACGCGGTGCTCGGCCGGATCGGCGAGGGGTTTCGCTATGCCCAGGTGCGGCTGGCGCCGGCGCGGCTGACGCATTGCATGCGCTGGCTCGGCGCCGCTCGCCGCGCCCACGACATCGCCGTCGACTACGCCCGCCGCCGCACCGCCTTCGGCAAGCCGCTGGGCGGGCACGAGGGGGTCGGCTTCATGCTCGCCGACAACGAGATGGATCTGCACATGAGCCGCCTGACCATCTGGCACGCCGCCTGGGTGCTCGACCAGGGCCAGCGCGGCACCCACGAATCGAGCATGGCCAAGGTCATCTGCTCGGAGGCGATCTGCCGCGTCGTCGACCGCTCGATGCAGATTTTGGGCGGGCTCGGGATCACCGACGACACGATCGTCGCGCGCCTGTTCCGCGAAGTCCGCCCGTTCCGTATCTATGACGGCCCCAGCGAAGTCCACCGCTGGTCGATCGCACGCCGCATCCTGCGTGGGGTCCGTTCGGAATGACCTGCAAAATGCTTGTGAGCGTTACCGGGGACAGCGCTGCTGTCCGGCGTACGCTTGCAGCAAGGTCGCGGGAGGTCGGCGGGAACGAGGCCCCGCACGGTTCTCAAGTGATGGCGGGCTTCGCGAGGTTGCTCGGCCCGCCCCGCGGATGTCGCTGTTAGTTCGTCCGCACGAACTTGTCGACGCTGCGCTCCTGGGTCAGCCCGGCATAGATGTCGCCGCGCGAGTTGACACCGATGCCGTGAACGTGGCGGCTTTCGAGCTTGGCGAGCACGGTCCCGTCGGGCGCACGGACGGTGCAGTAGGCCGGGTTGCCGTCGGCCTCCTGCTCGGCGATGTAGTAATTGCCGTCCTTGCCGCGGCTGATGTCGTTGGGTCCGCCCATTCCGGTCCACTCGCCAAGATAGTCGCCATCCGGCGTGAAAATCTGGATGCGCCGGTTCGACCGGTCGGCGACGAGGAGATTGCCGCGGTCGTCGAGCGCGATCTAGTGCGGCAGGTGGAACTGGCCCGGCGCACTGCCCGGCGTACCCCATGATTTGAGCAGCCGGCCGTCGCGGGTAAAGCGGTGGACGCGCGCGTTGCGGTAGCCATCGGTCACGTAGATGTCGCCGTTCGGGTGCGGTCATCATCTCGGTCGGATGGTTGAACGGCCCGGCCGCGCGCTCGACGAGCCAGTTGGTGACCTTCCCGGTATCTGAATGCTGACCCGCGGTACCGAGCGCCAGCTTGACCTTGCCGTCGAGCGGTGAACGACTTCGCGACCGAGTCGGAGCGGTCGGTCGTGTAGACCGCATCACCGACGATCTTCAGCCCATGCGGGTCGGTTACTTCCCCGGCCGCCCCAGGAGCCGAGATGCTTGCCGTCGCGGTCGAAGACGACAACCGGCGGATCTCGCGCTGAAATACGTAAATGCGGTCCTGCATCGTCGGTCGCGACCCGGCTGACGAGTCCAAACGGCTCGCTGTCGGGCGATTTGACAAAATCGCGGATCAGCTCGTAGGTGTATTTTCCGGAGCCAAGCTGTGCCATTGTCTTCTTCCTCCCGCCAAAACGAATAGGAAAGTTCTCGCCGGCGCTTGCCGCACCGGCAGCCCACGCGGTGTTGGCGGCGATTTTCGGTCTCGGCGCGGCGCGCCGCAATGAAATTCGCCGGGGACCGGCCGGCGGCAAAAACAGCGGAGCGAATGGTCGAGGAATCTCCCCGGATGCCGAGCAATTTGCTGAGCTCGGGGCCATGCAACCGGCCTATCATGGCTGCGTTCGGGCGAAAAAGGTTTAACCGGTCAGCCCGCCGCGAGGGAGTAACGCGCCATGGAGAAGAGATTTGGTGTGGTGTCCGCTGACGGACATTGCCGGCTGATGCACCTGCCTTTCGATTTGTGGACCAAGCGGCTGCCCAGGAAATTCCAGGATGACGGGCCGCGCGTCGTGCAAGGGACGGACGGCATCCGGCAGTGGACCGTAGAGGGCCGGCCATGGAGCGGGGTCGGTTGGGCCGGCGTCGGCCGGGGTCCAGTCAATTGCTATACGCGGGCGGGCCTCGCGGAGGAGCCCGAGCCCGGCATTTTCCGCGCCGCCAATGCCCGCTATCGGTGCGAGGATATGGACCGGGACGGGGTTGACGCCGAACTCGTCAACGGCCCCTACGAGCAGATATCGGCGATCAAGAACCCGGAACTGCGCGCCGCCTGCGTCCGGGCGGTCAATGACTGGGCGCGCGAGTTGTACGAGGAGTCGAACGGCCGGTTCATCATGCTGCTGCCGCTACCGTGCCAGACGCCGGAGGAAGCGGTCGCCGAATTGATGCGGGTGGCGGAGTTCGGGCTGCCGACTGGGGTCATCTTCGACTGGGTCGGCGCCCCGGAGCCCGTGCTGCACCAGATGTGGGAGCCGGTCTGGGCCGCTGCGGCGGAGACCCGCATGCCGGTCAATTTGCACGCAAACCCGCGCGGCGGGTCGCGGCAGATCGGGGTCGGGGTCTCGGGTCTGGAGCCGCGCAACCAGTCGCTGATGACGGTCGCCAACTTCCCGATGGGGCTGATGGCGGAATTGATGAGCGCCGTCGTGTTTTCGGGCATTTGCGACCGTCACCCCGGGGTGCGCTTTGTCCTCGAAGAGGCGGGCGTCGGGTGGGTCCCGTTCCTGTTCTGGCGGTTCGACCGCGAATACGATTTCGGCGGACCGGAGAGTCGCGTCTTCAAGCCCGACATTCCGCTGTCGAAGAAGCCGAGCGAGTTCGTCAAACGCCAGGTCTTCTTCACCTTCGAGGTCGAGGAGGAGGGCGGTTTCCGGCGCGCGCCCGAGATTGGCCTCGGCAATTTCCTGTGGGCCAGCGACTTTCCGGGCCTCGACAGCCCGTGGCCGGATTCGAAGGCGATGGGGCATGCTCCGGCGGAGGCGGCGCTCGGGAAAGCGGCTCTAAACCGGCTGGTCTTCGAGAACGCGGTGAACCTTTATAAGATTCCGGTCACTCTGCCGGCGGATCAGGCGCGCCGGTAACGCGAGGCCGCCGCTCGCCGGACCGTGCCGCCGCCGGCTTTGGTTGCCGCGCTTCGCGATCAGGAGCGGTTCGGCTGGACGACGACGCAAGGCAGCTGCCGCTGGTTCAGCTCCATGCACGCATCCGCTGCGGCGGTCGCCGACAAATGGGCGAGGCGCGCACGGTAGAGGACCGAAGAGCCGTAAGGCGTCGGCGGCAACGCCAAGGTGGCGGCGCGGAGCTGGATCGGCGCCTGTGTGCGCGCGCCCTCGGCCACCGCGCGGGCAAGGGCCGGATTGGCGAAGGCGCCGACCTGGATCGCCCAGTCCCGGTTGGGGATCGCCAGCAGGTGCTCCCCCGGGCCGCCTAGTGCGGCGTACTGCATCGGCCTGTTCGATGGCTGCGGATAGCGGGTGAAGGATGCAGCAGCCGCAGGTTGCGCGACCGTCGCCGGCATCGCCCCGGCGCCGCTGACATACGCCGTATTGCAAGGCCGATTGGGATCGTAGGCCGCGTTCGGGTCGCAGCCCTCCGCTGAGGCCAGCTGCACAGAAGGCGAAGGTTGCGCTGCCGGCTTGCAGGGGTGGTCGGGATCATAAGCTGCGTCCAGGTCGCAGCCGGCCGGCGTCTGCTGCAGCGCGGCCTGGCGGGACGGGGAGGGGAAGCGGCAGCCAGGGCCAGAGGGGGAGGGGCAACGGGTACGGCTGGAGGGGGAGCGGTCGCGGCGGCTACGGCTACCGTCTGGCCGACCGAGGTGCAGGGATGGTTCGGGTCGTAGGCCGCGCTCAGATCGCAGCCATTCGCCCCGAATTGCGCGACCATCGCCGGCGGCACCCTGGCCGGGGCGGTTGCCGCCTGGATCAGCGAGGTGCAGGGATGGTTCGGGTCATAGGCCGCGCTCAGGTCGCAGCCGGCCGCCAAGCTGGTTATCCCCCGGTTGGCCGCGACCGAGACGCCAGAGCGGGCCGAGGCATAGCTCGCCAATGGCCCGGACATCGCCACCTCGGTGCCGAGATTGGGCGTGATCGCAGCCAGATAGTTTACCGTCTCGTCCGGTAGGTCCGAGGTGCCGCTGAGATAGCCTTCGACCCGCTGCGGACCGGCGTTGTAA
The DNA here is from genome assembly GCA_963821795.1 of uncultured Alphaproteobacteria bacterium. Taxonomy (GTDB): domain Bacteria; phylum Pseudomonadota; class Alphaproteobacteria; order ATCC43930; family CGMCC-115725; genus AP-15. The sequence continues at coordinate 539,933 of CAWGFH010000013.1, read as the reverse complement.
GCGGCGAGGAAGCCGGGCGCGCCGAACTGATCGTACATCTCGCGGATATAGGCGGTGCCGGCCAGAATGTTGTTTTGCGGCTCGAACGGATCGTCGCCAAGCCCATAGCGCTCCCGCAGCCCCTCATAGGTGGCGGGCATGATTTGCATCAGGCCCATCGCGCCGGCCGGCGACACTGCCTGTTCCTGCCCGTCCGATTCCTGGTGCATGACCGCGCGCACCCACTGCTCGGGAACCTGATATCGCGTGGCGGCGACGCGGATATACGGACCCCAGGGATCGCCCGGCGGTCCCGGCGGCGGATAGTACCGCGTCGGCGCACCGCCGATGGCAGGCGGATAGGCGCCGCCGGGGGCGTAACCGTATTCGGCCGGCCGGGAACAGGCGGAAAGGATCAGGACCGGCAACAACCACCGCACGGCTCGCCAGCAATGCCGCACAATCGTCGCGGCGCGCCGCGACTGGTCAGACTTGATCGTGGAAAGCATTCGGCGCCCCGATGTCCTGCTCAAGGTCCACCTGGTCTTGTACTTCGCTGAGGTTGATGGGCCGATACCATGAGAGACCGGCGATTGTCATTGGCTTGGTTGAGGCTGCCGCAGTATTTCCGCGCGGGAGTTGGCAGTGCAGCGGTTAATCGACGCTGCCGAGTGCGGGTTTTGGCCTTCGTGCTACGCTAGGCATGTGACGAGACCGCGAATCGGCGGCGGCCGGGAGATCATTTGTCCCGGCGGGCGGCGCGCTGACCAAGACCTTGTCAATCGCCCTTCGCCGCTGTAACCGACTAGCAAGAAGAAAAGATCGCTCGGGGCCTTGGGGCCGGGCGGACCGGTACGCCGGATGGCCATTTGAGGAAACGGCTCATGGATCTTCGCTACTCCGCCGACGAACTGGCATTTCGCGACGAATTGCGTGGCTTTATCCGCGACCAGCTGCCCGACGATATCCGCGAACGGATGCGGCTCGGCTATGCGCCGCGCAAGGAGGATACGGTCAGATGGCAGCGAATCCTCAATAGCCGCGGCTGGGCCGCCTTCAACTGGCCCAAGGAATATGGCGGCCCCGGCTGGACGCCGGTGCAGCGCATGATCTTTCTCGAAGAAAACCAGCTGGCGCCGGCGCCCGAAGTGTCGTCGTTCAACATCACGATGATCGGCCCGGTGCTGATCCAGTTCGGCACCGAGGAACAGAAGCGCCGTTTTCTGCCTCGCGCCGCCAATATCGACGATTGGTGGTGCCAGGGCTTTTCCGAGCCGGGGGCGGGGTCGGACCTCGCCTCGCTTGAAGACCGCGGCCAAACGCGACGGCGATCACTACATCGTCAACGGCCAGAAGATCTGGACCTCGACCGCGCACCATGCCGATTGGTGCTTTTGCCTGGTGCGCACCGACCCGCAGGCGAAGAAGCGGCAAGAGGGCATCTCGTTCCTGCTGATCGACATGACGACGCTGGGGATCACGGTGCGGCCGATCATCTCGATCGACGGCAGCCATCATCTGAACGAGGTGTTCTTCGACGACGTGCGGGTGCCGGCCGAGAATTTGGTCGGCGTGGAGCACCGCGGCTGGGACGTCGCCAAATACCTGCTCGGCCATGAGCGCACCGGCATCGCCCGGCTTGGCAAGTCGAAGGAGCGGGTCGCCTTCGCCAAGGAGGCGGCGCACGAAATGCGCGCGAACGGCAAGCCGCTGATCGAGGACCCGGCCTTCCGGCAGCGCGTAGCCCAGCTCGAAGTCGACCTCAAGGCGCTCGAAATCACTCAGTTTCGCGTGGTGTCCGCCTATGAGAAGAGCGAGGCCGGCAAGCCCGACCCACTGTCCTCGGCACTGAAGATCAAGGGCACCGAACTATTGCAAGCGACCACTGAGCTCGCGATGGACGTCGGCGGCCCGCTGGCGATGCCCGACTGGGCGCAGGAACTGGAAGCGCTCAGCAACGAGCCCGAACTCGGACCGGCCTGGGCGTCGGAAGCGACCAAGAGCTACCTCTTTCTGCGCGCCGCCTCGATTTACGGCGGCACCAACGAGATCCAGAAGAACATCCTGACCAAAGCCGTCCTGGGGCTGTAATGGATTTCGAGCTGAGCGAAGAGCAGCGGCTGCTGCGCGACAGCGTCGATCGCCTGCTTGCCGACCATTACGGTTTTGCCGCGCGGCGTGGCTATCTCGCCGAGCCCGAGGGTTGGAGCCGGGGGCTGTGGGCGCAGTATGCCGAGCTCGGCCTGCTCGGCCTGCCGTTCGGCGAGGAATATGGCGGCTTTGGCGGCGGGCCGATCGACACGATGCTGGTCATGGAGGCGTTCGGCCGGGCCTTGGCCCTCGAACCCTATCTGCCGACCGTCGTGCTCGCCGGGACGGCCCTGCGCCTCGCCGGAAGTGCGGCCCAACAGGCCGCATTGCTGCCGAACATCGCAGAGGGCGGCCTGAGGCTGGCCTTTGCCCATGGCGAGCGCCAGGCGCGCTACGATCTCTCGGATGTGCTGACGAATGCGGCGCCGAAGGCCGGCGGCTGGGTGCTCGACGGCGGCAAAAGCGTCGTGGTGCATGGCGACGGCGCTGACAAGCTGATCGTCAGCGCCCGCATTTCGGGCGAGCGCAACGATCGCGACGGCATCAGCCTGTTTCTGGTCGACGCCAAGGCGAACGGGGTGGCCCGGCGTGCCTATCCGATGCGCGATGGGACCCGGGCGGCGGAGGTTTCACTGAGCGGCGTCGAGGTCGGCGGGGACGCGCTGCTCGGCCTACCGGGCCAGGCATTTCCGGTCATCGAGCGCGTGGTCGAGGCCGGCATCGCCGCGGTCTGCGCGGAGGCGGTCGGTGCCATGGAAGCGATGCACGCGATGACGCTCGAATATCTGAAGACGCGCCAGCAATTCGGCCGGCCGATCGGCGACAACCAAGCCCTGCAGCACCGCGCGGCCGAGATGCTGATCGCCATGGAGCAGGGCCGCAGCATGGCGATGCTGGCGGCGATGATGGTCGACGAAGCCGATCCCCTGGAGCGGGCGCATAACATTTCACTGGCCAAAGTCGGCGTCGGCCAGGCCGCCCGCTTCGTTTCGCAGAACGCGATCCAATTGCATGGCGGCATCGGCATGACCGAGGAATACGCGGTCGGCCATTATTTCCGGCGCGTCATGGTGATCGAGCACAGCTTTGGCGACGTCACCCACCATTTGTCGCGGATCGCCGACCGGGTCCGCTGAGACCACCGCCCCGAAGTAGCGGCGGCTAGCCGAGCAGTTTCTTTAGCCTCTCAGCCATCTGTGCGGGCGGATCCTCGCCGGTGAAGCTCGCGGTGAAGCGCCCTTTCGGGTCCATCACATAGATCAGCGAGGTGTGATCCATCGAATAATCGCCGCCGGCTTCGGGATGCTTGGCGTAGTAGACGCGGTAGTTCTTGGCCGCTTCGGCGACCGCCGCCGGCGATCCGCTCAGGGCGAGGATCGGCGCGTCGAACGCCGTGACATAATCCTTCATGACCTTCGGCGTATCTCGCGCGGGGTCGATGCTGATGAACACCGGGCGGACCTCACCGCTACGCTTCGCGCCCAGATCCTGCAATGCCAAAGCAATGTTGTTCAGCGCCGTCGGGCAGGCATCGGGGCAATGGGTGTAGCCGAAATAAACCAGCAGCCATTTCCCTTCGAGCGCGGTGTTGGTCACCGTCTTGCCGTCCTGATCTATGAGGGTGAAGGGGCCACCGATCGCGCTGCCGAGCACGGTGCCGGCGACGCCCCTCGCATTATCGTGCAATTCAAGGGCAACAAAGGCCCCCGACCCCAGGATCATCAACGCGATCAGTAGCCCAGCAGCCAGAATCAGGCGCGGGCGCGAGCCCGACGCGGGTTTCCCTTCCGCACCGCCCTCGGAATAGCCGGACATCATGCACCTCCGCTCAATGCTGCACCGCCGGTGCAGGCCCCATCGCGCCGATTTTTTCGACCGCGACGTTCACAGCTCGCGTGGCGGCCATTTCAAAGGTCAGGGTCAGCGGAAAGGTCTGACCGGTCTTCAGCGGCGTCGCCAGCCCGATAAGCATGATGTGCATCCCGCCTGGGTGCAGGGTAGCCGTCTGATCCGAAGGAATGTCGATGCCGGAGATCGGCCGCATCTTCATGATCATGCCCTCCATCGATACTGTGTGCAGTTCGGCCTTTTTCGCGACTGGCGCGGGTGCCGCGACGAGCTTGTCCGCGGTCGGCGATCGGATCGTGACATAGGCGGCGCCGGTCTCCGCGCTGCCCGGCGTTGCCCGCGCCCAGGAGTTGTCGATTTCGAGTTGCCCGGTCTGCGCCGAGGCGGCGCCACCCGCAGCGAATAAAGACCCGAAGACGAAAGCAAATATTCTGAGCGCCTTCACCGGGCGCTCCTTAAAATAGGGAATGTGCCCCACGGCAATCCTGAGTGGCAGCTGGACGGCTGGGACGATTTACCGCGCCCCTTGCCATGCCGCGGATTTCGCCGGTGCCACCGCGAGCGCGGCGCAGGCATGAGGCAAGTCGCCGACCCGCAGCGGCCTGGCGCGCGCAGGCGGCGGGTGGCGCGCCTCCGGAGTGAACCACCATGCCAACTCCTTACCACAGCCGTCGCCCGGCGGAGGCGGTGCCTGATCGTGGCATCCGCTCTGACCGGGCGGGCATAACAGCCGCATGTGAAAATGATAATCATGGCCCCACCAAGGCCGAATCTTGGTCAGCCAGGCGCGATCCGAGCCGGCTTCGCGGCACAACTCGCGCTTGATCGCGGGGTTGACGAAGATCCGCGCCACCTGCGGCTCGCGCGCCACTGCCTCGTAAAGGCGCCGGTAGCTGGGATTCCACACGGCAAGGTCGATGTTTTCGCCGTCCGCCGCTACGACATCGGTCGCGGACAATTCGTCGCGCTCGGAGGCGCTCAGCCGGCGGCCCGGCATCGGCGTCAGCCAGATATCGGCGTCGAGGCCGATCTGGTGCGAGCCATGCCCGGTCAACATCGGCCCACCCCGCGGCTGCGCAATGTCGCCGATCAACAACCCCGGCCATCCGGCTTCGGCCGGCAATTTCGCGGCGAATTGCTCGATAAAGGCAATCAATGCCGGATGACCCCAGGCACGGTCGCGCGACGGACGCATGACCTGCCAGTTCGGGCCGTCGGCGGGAAGCTCAACGGCGCCTTCGAGGCAGCCGCGTTCATAGGCGCCGATCGCCTCGGGATGCCCCGGCGCCGGCGCCGTTTCCAGGCCGAAGACGCGCTGCGCCGCGTCGTGCGGCAGTTGCGCCAGCAGCGCCGCTCGATGTGCGGCCTCCTCGACCGCGTTCTCCTGCGCCGTCACGCTATTGCAGATCGCCAACGGCGCCGCGATCGATACGAACATCGCCACTGCACGGAGGCAAATCGAGCGGAAACGGGCAGCGCGGCGCGAATTGCAAGCGGCTTGCGCGCGCCAGCCGGATCGTTCAGCGTCGCCGCTGCCGGCGCAGCGGCCCTCCGCGGAGCGCTGTGCCAAACCGTTTCTTGCCAGTCCGATGAGCAAACCCAGCCTCTCGTTTCCGCCTGACCGCCTCCGCCGCGACCGCGCCACCGCCTGGTTTGCCGGATTGCGCGATCGCATCTGCGCGGAATTCGAGGCGATCGAGGACGAATTTGTCGAAAACCGCGCCGGCGATGGCCCGGCCGGCCGGTTCGAGCGGACTGCTTGGGAGCGGTCGGGCGGGGGCGGTGGAACCATAGCGCTGATGCACGGCCGGGTCTTCGAAAAGGTCGGGGTTAACATATCGGCCGTGTCGGGTGAGTTCTCACCCGAATTCCGCAACGACATCCCGGGCGCCGCCGTCGACCCCCGGTTCTGGGCCGGCGGGATTTCGCTGGTTGCCCATATGCGCTCGCCGCTGGTCCCGGCGGTTCATATGAACACGCGGTACATCGTGACCAGCAAGAGCTGGTTCGGCGGAGGCAGCGACCTGACCCCAATCTTTCCTGATCCGGAAGCGGAACAGATGTTTCACGCCGCGCTCGCCGCCGCCTGCGACGGGTACGCCCCCGATTGCTATGCCCGCTTCAAGGCATGGTGCGACGAATATTTCTTTCTCGAGGACCGCGGCGAGCCGCGCGGCGCGGGCGGTATCTTTTTCGATTATCTCGACAGTGGCGACTGGGAGCGTGATTTCGCCTTCATCCGCACGGTCGGCCAGTCGTTCCACGAGGTGTATCCGGCGATCGTGCGGGCGCGCATGCGGCTGCCGTGGACGGCCGAGCAACGGCGCCATCAACTCGTCCGCCGCGGCCGCTATGTCGAATTCAACCTTCTTTACGACCGGGGCACCCGGTTCGGGCTGAAAACCGGCGGCAATGTCGAGGCGATCCTGATGTCGCTGCCGCCCGAAGCGGCTTGGCCCTGACTCCGCTGCCGGCCGGTCGGGTCAGACCTGCTGGATGGCCGACAGCAGCCAGCTGCCGCTGCGCGGGCGCACAAAGGTCCAAACTTCCTCGGCTTCGACCGGCGTGCGCGGGTCTCCGCCCACTACACCTTCACGGCTTCCGGGTGACGCGCCAATTCGAGAGACGTAGTCGATCGCCCGCCAGCGGAGAAACGCGCTGGCGTATTGCCGGTCGCGCACCTCCCAGGCCTCGGTCAGCTCGCCGCTGACCAGACGAACGTCGGAGACGACGTTGCGCAATCCGCGGCTGGTGTTACGGTTCAACTCTTCCGAAAAATAGTTCAGCATCTCGGGCGTCATCAGCCGCCGCAACCGGCTGAGATCGCCCGCACTCCAGGCCTCCTGGACTGCGGCGTGTAACTGCTGGAACGATTGGAGATCAGCATCGGCGAGATTGACGTCTCGGCCGCGGTCGCGACCGGCTACGACCGCCGCTCCCGCCGGGCGCGCGATCACGCCCGCGTCGCCGCCGGGCCTGGCGAATGATCCCGACCCGCGCCGGAAGAAGCGGACCGCCATCCAGATCAGGAACCCGATGATGCCGATCCACAACAGCGTGCCGAACGCCGATCCGCCGCCGGACCCTTGCGCGCTCGCACTGTGCCCGAACAGCCACGAGCCGACAACCCCTCCGGCGAGGCCGGTCAGAAACGGATTGCGCTGAAAGAAATTGCCGCCGGCAGCGGTGTTGCCCGGTCCGGACCCGTAACCGGGCTGGCTCGGCGCCTGCGGGCTCAAACTGCGGTTGAGCGGCTGCGCGCCGTTATTATCCCAGCTGCGCGCACCGCGGCTGCCCATGCTCGACGGGCGGCCGCCGAAGGAGCCTCCCGCCCGCGCATCGGCGAGCACGGGCGCAAGCGCCACCAACGCGAAGCATAAAAGCGCGAGAATGGCGCGCCGCTTCTGCCCGGGTCTCGACATGGCCCTAACCCGACCGAAATAGGAACTGCCGTGCGCCTGGATATGGTGCGGGACCCGCAGCACGGAAACTCCGGTCCCGCGAGATCGCGACCGCCATCGCGATCACGACGCGAGCCCGCGGCACCATCGCTTGATCGACGACCCGCCTCAACCCAAATAACAGGCGCTGAATGTGGGTCGATGGTCGGGTGCCACGTGCGGGCCCAATCACACTCTCTCGCTCACCGTTGAGGAGAAGAAAGATGTCCAGGCTGTCGATTTTCAACTCGCCCTTGCTGTTGGGTTTCGACCATTTCGAGCGCGCGCTAGACCGGGTGAGCAAAATCTCGAGCGACGGATATCCGCCCTACAATATCGAGCAGGTCGGGGAGAATGCGCTGCGGATCACGTTGGCGGTCGCGGGCTTCACGATGGACGATCTCGCCATCACGGTCGAGGACAATCAGCTCGTCGTCCGCGGCAAGCAGACCGATGACGGGCAGCGCGTCTACCTGCATCGCGGCATCGCCGCGCGTCAGTTCCAGCGTTCGTTCGTGCTGGCGGAAGGGATCGAGGTCAGCGGAGCTTGGCTTGACAACGGGCTGCTCCATATCGATCTCGTGCGTCCCGAGATCGAAACGAGGGTGCGTACCGTCGAGATCAAGCGCGTCGGCGTCGGTGACACCGAGGGTGCGGCGCTCGCGCGGGCAAAGGTCGGCCGCGGCTGAACGCGCGGCTGGAAGGGAAGGTATCAGATGGACAGGATGGAGCGTATTCGGCAGCTATCGGCGCGGGAATTGGTGCTCTTCGGGATGCAGGATCTAGCCTACGTCAAGTCCGTTATGGTTGACGGCACGCTCGCCTACGCCGTGCATGCTGCGGATGGGACGCAAATCGCCGTCCTGCCCGATCGCGATGTCGCGTTCGCCACCGTACGTCAGCACGATCTCGAGCCGCTGAGCGTACACTGAGCACTATGCGGCATCGCTGGCGGTGAAATCGGTCAACAGAGCATACAGCGCGTCGGCGTTATCGGTCCCCCGCAACTTGCCGCAGACAGCGCGATCGCGCAGCAGCCGCGAGACACGAGCGAGCGCCTTTAGGTGGTCCGCACCCGCGGTTTCCGGGGCCAGCAGCAGGAAGATCAAATCGACCGGCTGATCGTCGATTGCGTCGAACGGTATCGGCCGGTCGAGCCGGGCGAAGATGCCGTACAGTTTGTCGAGCCCGGGAAGCTTGCCATGCGGAATGCCGATGCCCATTCCGATGCCGGTCGATCCCAGCCGTTCGCGCTCGGTCAGCACATCGAAAATCATGCGCTCGTGAATACCGGTCATCGCCGAAGCGCGTCTGGAGAGTTCCTGAAGGGCCTGCCTTTTGTTGGCAGCGCGTAGTTGCGGCACCACGCTGCGCGGCGTGATCAGATCGGCAATCTCCATTCTTCAGCCCAAGCTCTCTTTGCGCCGCTAACGCTTACCTGAGGAGCGGACGGGCGCGCCGCGGGGAGGCTGGAGGTTTGCTGCTCCCATCCGATCGCAACGCAGTGAAGGTTCAGCCATTAGCGGGACCCGGCGTTCAGTCTTGGCGCTGAGGGGTCCGTCGCACCGGATCAAGTTCGGGATCGATCCAGCCGATGTTGCCGTCCGCGCGCCGGTAGACGAGGTTCAATTCGCCGTGGGAGCGGTTGCGAAATAACAGCACGGGAGTGTCCGCAAGGTCTATCCGCATTGCTGCCTCGCCCACCGTCAGCCTCGGCACACGGGTGGCGACTTCGGCGATTACCGCCGGCCCAGCGGCAGGATCATCCTGGTCCGCTTCCTCCTCTATCGGCGCCAACACGTAATCACGCGCGCGCTCCTCGACCTCCGCCGGCTCACGAACCTTCGCATGGTGGTCGCGCAGACGCCGCTTGTAACGACGCATCTGCTTGGCGACACGCTCCGCCGCGATATCGAAGGCGGCATAGGGGTCGTCGACCGCGGCGCCCGCATTCACGACAATCCCGCGCCCGATATGTAGCGAAATCTCGGCCTGAATCAGGTGCGCCTCTTTCGACAGGACGACATGGGCTTCGATTGCGCTCTTGAAATATTTGTCGAGGATCGCGTCGAGGCTTGATCCGATATGCCCGCGCAATGCTGCGCCGACATGTATCTGCTTGCCGGTGACCGTTAACTGCATGAGGTGCACGCATCTTTCCCGCTGATACGGGACGGCGGTCGAAGACCGTCCCGGAGCGACATTTGGTACGGCCTCGAATGCGGTCAAGCACCCACGCTAGGCGCGCGTCACCCTTACGTCAACATTCGCGAACACCGTTGCCGCTACATGGAAGGCAGCTTTTCGCGGCGGCGCTGCACCGAGGATGGAATGCGCATCGCCTCACGGTATTTGGCGACCGTTCGCCGGGCAATGTCGACGCCGTCGCGCTGCAGCAACTCGACGATGCGTTCGTCGGAAAGCGTCGCCGCCGCCGGCTCGGTATCGATCAAACCGCGGATCAGGTGCCGCACCGCCTCCGCCGAATGCGCTTGCCCGCCGCTCGAAGCAGGGATCGACGAGGTGAAGAAATATTTCAGCTCATAGAGGCCGCGGGGCGTGGCCATGTGCTTGTTGCTGGTCACCCGGCTGACCGTGCTCTCGTGCATGCCAATGGCTTCAGCTATGTCGCGCAGGATCAGCGGCCGCAACGACTGGACGCCACGCCGGAAAAATGCATCCTGCTGCCGAACGATCTCGGCCGCGACCTTGAGGATCGTGGTGGCGCGCTGGTGCAGCGACTTGACCAGCCAGTTCGCAGCCTGCAGACGATCGGTCAGGTAGTCCTTTTCCGTCTTGCTGCGCGCCGCCCGGCTGACCTGGGCATGGTACCTGTTGTTGACCAGCACGCGCGGGAGGGTCTCGGCGTTGAGTTCGACGATCCACCCGCCCTCAGGCTGCGCCCGCATCAGGATGTCGGGCACCACGAGCTGAGCCAGCGGCGGGTCGAAGGCGAGGCCGGGACGAGGGTCGAGCGATTTGATCTCGGCGATCATTTCGCCGACGTCCTCGGCATCCACCTGGCAGACCCGCATCAGCGCCGAGATGTTGCGGGCGGCAAGCAAAGGCAGATTGTCGAGCAGAGCCTGCATTGCCGGATCGAGCCGATCGCGGTCGCGCAACTGCAGCGCCAGACATTCGCGGAGATCGCGTGCGAAGATACCGGGAGGATCGAATTGCTGGAGCCGGCTGAGAACCGCCTCGACCCGCGCCAAGTCGCAACCGAGAAGCAGCGCCACGCCATCGAGGGAGCCGCCGAGGTAACCGGTCTCGTCCATCAGGTCGAGCAGGTGCAGGGCGATCAGCTGGTCGCCCTGGTCGGTCAGATCGGTTCCGATCTGTCCGATCACGTGCTCGCGCAAGGTTTGTGGCCGGGCCTGAGTCTGTTCCAGGCCGGGGCGGTCCTCGACCCCGGCCCCTCCCGAACGGCTATGCCACGATTGCGGTTCGCCGCCGAGATCGACCGAGCCGTCGCCCTCGGTACCGGCGGTGGCGCGCCAATGCTCGGCGGCATCAGGAGCGAAATCTCCTTGCAGCGCCTCGGGCAGGGCCGCCGAAGCGGCCTCCTCTGCGGCGCCTGAACCATCGATCGGGGGCGGTTCCTCGCCGCTCTGCTCACGCCGTTCCAGCAACGGGTTCTGTTGGATCTCGGCGTCGACGAAATCGGTCAGCTCCAGGTTCGAGAGCTGCAGCATCTTGATCGCCTGCTGCAGCTGCGGCGTCATCACCAACGCCTGCGACTGCCGCAGCTCAAGCCGCTGAGAAAAACCTATCCGATTCACATCACGCTCCGTCGGGAGCGGCTTATAGGCTAAACCGATCGCCCAGGAAAACCCGTCTTACGTCGGCATCGGCGACGATCTGCGCGGGTTCCCCCTCCATCAACACCTGACCGGCGTGCAGGATATATGCGCGATCGACAATTTCCAACGTCTCGCGCACGTTGTGGTCAGTGATCAGCACACCTATCCCGCGATCCTTCAGGTGCCCAATCAGGTCGCGGATGTCACCAACCGCGATCGGGTCGATGCCGGCAAGCGGCTCATCGAGGAGTATGAAATGTGGTTGGGTCGCTAGCGCGCGAGCTATCTCGCAGCGCCGGCGTTCGCCGCCCGAAAGCGCCATCGCCGGCGCCCGGCGCAAATGCGTGATCGAAAATTCCGCGAGCAGCGAATCCAGCGCGGCTTCGCGCGCATCACGCTCGGGCTCGACCACTTCGAGGATGGCACGAATGTTCTGCTCTACGGTAAGGCCGCGGAAGATCGATGCCTCCTGCGGCAGGTAGCCGATCCCGCGGCGGGCGCGGCGGTACATCGGCAGGTCGGTGATGTCCTGGCCGTCCAGGCTGACCATTCCGGTATCGGCGGTAATCAGCCCGGTGACGATGTAAAAGCAGGTGGTTTTGCCGGCCCCGTTCGGTCCGAGAAGCCCGACCACCTCGCCGCGCTGCACCGACACGCTGACGCCGCGCAGCACTGGCCTGCGCTTGAAGCTCTTGCCGAGCCCCATGCCCTGCAGCCCGCGGCTCGACGGCGCCCGTCCGCGGATTGCCGGATTTTCGGCAACGAGCCGCGGCCGGCCCTCTTCGGCCGCGGAGGAGCCGAAAGGCCGATCCGCTGAATTCATTGCTTGGGCCGGGTGCCGGAGGCGGACTTGGCGGACTTGGCCGACTTGCCCGCGGCTGACCCGCCGCTCCCGGGCGTCCCGGCGGTCGCGTCTTGGCGCACAAACAACCCTTCGACCCGAGGCGCCGGCGCTCCCGGCTGGGGGGCGAGGGTCATCATGCGGCTGATATTGGTCTTGAGGTCGAGGACCGCATATTGGCCTCTGATGACATCCTGTCCGCGCGCGATCGTGACATTTCCCAGCAATGTGACGATGCCGGTCTCGGCATTGTAGACTCCGTAATCGCCGCGACCGACATCGGTCGTATTCCAGGCTACGACATGTCCCTGGGCGTCGACACGGCTGATTCGCGAATCCCCTTCCTCGGCGCCCAAGTTTCCAGCCGCCGTGGCCGGCTTGGCCCCGATTGGTTGGGCTGCCGCCAGCCGCGGTTTGGCCGCTGGCGCCGCCGCGCCGGCCTCGCTGGGATTGTCCGGCCCCGGGCTCGGCTTTGCTTTGGTCATATGCGCCGTCAACACGTCGGCGCGAATGTGACGCTCGCCGCGGGTGGCAACCGCATCGCCGCGTGCGACGGCGATCTGCTTTGCGTCGTACCATTCGAGACTGTCGCGCGCCGTTACGGTGTCGGTCGGGGTGGTCAGTTTCAACCCCTTGCCGGTAACGATCCCGATCTGCTGGTCGAGATCGTAGACGGCCTGATCACCGACCACGGTCTGCGTTTTTCCCTTCAGCACGACATGGCCATCCGCATCGAGACGGTAGACTTCGTTGTCACCTTCAGCATTCTTGCCTTTGCTGGGGCGGTAGTGTGCGGTCAACGTGTCGGCATGCACCTCGGATGTGCCGCGCTTGGCCACAGCATTGCCGCGCGCGACATAGACCCGCGCGCCCTGCTGCCATTCGATCCCCGAATCGGCGGTGATGTCGATCGGACTATTGTCATTCGAATCCCCACCGAAATTGAGGCCTTGGGCGCTCGCAAGCGAGCGCATGGCCAAGACCGCGAGCAGCCCGGCGAGCGACAGCGTAGTCCGGCGGCGCCGAGACGCGCTGCGGGCGGCTACCTCAGGCCCGGCCGGCATCGCCATCCACCTTGTGGTGAAGCCGCCCGTGGCCGCCTCTGTGGACAGCTGCTTTTTTCGCCGGATATCGCTTTGCCGCGTTATGCAGGGGCGTCTTCTCCGATGAACTCGGTCGCGGCGATACCGCGGCGTGCGGCTCGGCGGATGCCTCGGTGTGGAGTAGGGGCGCGGAGGCTTCGATTTGCGCAGCGGCTTTTGCCACTTTTGCCGGCAGCGCGGGCGGTGGCGGGGCGGTCTTATCGGTCTCCGGTTTGGTTTTCTTCAGCAGCGCACGCGACCGGCCGGTGAAGATAATGGTGTCGCCCTTGTCGAGAATCCGGAAGCCTTGGCCCCAAATATCGCCAGACGGGCCGTGGCCCTCGATCGGATCATGGCCCTCGGCGGTGTTGTCGGAAAAATCGGCATGGGCTCGGCGCGTCACAAAGCGGGACCCATCCTGATGGGTCATCGTGACATCGTCGAACAGATCGAGCAGCTGGGTCTGCGACTGGTAGATCCCGGTTGCGGCCGTGACGACGACTTTGGCGCCGCCATGTACGATCATTTCCCCCCGTGGCCGTTCGAGCGACATCAGATTGTCGTGGTTTGGCACCTGGCGGCCAACCGCGGCGGTGACGACATAGGGCCGGTTGAGCCGATCGGTCCCGGCATAGCGCGGATTGAGCATTTTCAGCTCGCGCGCCTCGCGCAGATCGATCGCGGCGAAACCCTGCCGAACGCTGTCGAGCAAAGGGTACAGGCGGGGCCACGCGGCAATCAGCAGCAGCAGGGCCCCCCCAAACGCCGGGAGCGCCCGCTTGAGCAGGACGACGAACCGGCTGTAGCCGTCCGCTGCACCTTTCGGCCGCCACTGAGGCCCATCTCCTCGCCTGGCGAGCGGGTCAGAGACCGGGCCTCCTTCGGCTTGTTGCTCGAGCGATCTCACCTGCTGGCCCGTTTATGCCACCCCGGCGCGCAGGCAGTCATGCATATGCAAAAAGCCGATGGGCCGGCCGTCGCCATCGACGATGAAGAGCGAGGTGATCGCACTCCGGTTCATCAACCCCAATGCCTCGGCGGCGAGTGCTGCAGCCGTGATCGTCTTCGGCGAGCGATGCATGATTTCACCAACCGAGCGGGCGAGCAGCGCCTCGCCCATATGCCTGCGCAGGTCGCCGTCGGTTACGACGCCGACCAGCCTTCCCTCGCCATCGCATGCACCGACGCAACCAAAACTCCGTGCCGTCATCACCAGAATCGCCTCGGACATCGGCGCGGCCGGCGACACCAGCGGGATCTCGTCGCCGGCATGCATCAGGTCGGCGACCCGCAGCAGGCGCCGACCGAGCCTGCCGCCCGGATGGAGCAAGCGAAAGTCGGCGGACGAGAAATCCCGTCGTTCGAGCAAGGCTATGGCCAGCGCGTCGCCCAGCGCCATCATCAGCGTGGTCGAAGTCGTTGGCGCCAGGCCCATCGGGCAAGCCTCCGCCGCGGGCGGCAGCAACAGCACCACATCTGCAGCGGCAGCGAGCGTCGATCCTCGGCCACCGGTAACCGCGATCAACGGGATGCCGAAGCGCCGTGAATAGGCGACGATTTCGGTGAATTCGGCGGTCTCGCCGGAATTCGACAACGCCAAGACCACGTCATCGGCGCTGATCATACCGAGATCACCGTGGCTGGCCTCGCCGGCGTGGACAAATTGCGCCGGCGTACCGGTCGAGGCCAGTGTTGCCACGATCTTGCGGGCGACATGCCCGCTCTTGCCGACCCCGGTAACGATCACCCGCCCGCGTATTCGCGCGCACAGAGCGACCGCTGCGGCAAATGCGTCGTCGAGAGCCTCCGCCAGCCTTTCGAGGCCGCTGATTTCGGCGCGGATCACCCGCCGTGCGATTGCCAAATCGCCCTTGCCCGCATTCAGCGCCGGATTGGCCGGGCGCGCGGACCCCGCCCCGGACACGGCAACAGCGCCGCTCATCGCCATCCGCCGGATCGACCCGTTCGAAGAATTGACAGAGTCGCGAACCCCTTCCCCTTCGCCCGCTCAGTGCGCGAAGATGTCCTGCTCCGCCCAGCCTTTGAGATCAAGGAGCACGCGATGCGGCAAAAACTCAAAGCTGGCCTGCGCCAATTCCTGGCGGCCTTCGCGAATCAGCATCGCATCGAGCCGCCCACGCAGCGCATGGAGATGCAGCACATCCGAGGCGGCATAGCGTAGTTGCTCGTCGGCCAACGTCGCCGCTCCCCAATCCGAACTCTGCTGCTGCTTGGACAGATCGACGCTCAGAAGATCCTTGCACAGATCGCGCAAGCCGTGCCGGTCGGTAAAGGTGCGTGCGAGCCGCGAAGCGATCTTGGTGCAATAGACCGGCAGCGCCATCACTCCAAGGTACTGATAGAGCATGGCCAGATCGAAGCGGGCGAAGTGAAACAGTTTGGTGACGCAGGGATCGGCGAGCAGGCGGCGCAGCCGCGAAGCGTCATAGGCCCCCGGGGCGAACTGAACCAGGTGCGCATTGCCGTCGCCGGCTGAGAGCTGCACCAGGCAAAGCCGGTCGCGATGCGGGTTGAGCCCCATCGCCTCGGTATCGATCGCAACCACCTCCCCGAAATCGACGGCTTCGGGGAGATCGCCGTGATGAAGCCAAAACGTCATCGCAAGCGATCGTGTGCAGTGGAATTGCCGAGTGGTGCCCAGGAGAAGACTCGAACTTCCACGAGCAATCGCCCACTAGAACCTGAATCTAGCGCGTCTACCAATTCCGCCACCTGGGCCTCTCGGGACATGCGGACATAAGCCCGGCTTCAGCCGATGTCAACGCGCGAAGGCCTGATGCGCCGGCCGCCGGTTTTTCTTTGCGCAAAACAACCTTGATATGAGGTTGCGGCGGTTGCGGCATCGATATCTGGAAAGTTCGGTATTTCTTGAGCTCGGAGGCCGGCGCCGTTCCAGCGAATCGTGGCAGCGATTACCGCAAAACCGGCGCCGGCATCGCTGCTTGTGTCCACTCGCGGCCGCTTGACCTCAGAGCTGGTTCTTGACGACGACCTTGATCGCGTCGTCGACCCGCTCGCGGGCGTATCTGAGCGCGGTCGGCAGTTCGCTGAGCGGAAAGGTGTGGGTGTGGATCAGGCTGGCGTCGAAACGCTTTTGCTTCATCAGCGCCATCGCGCGGTGCGTGGCGCTCTGACCCTCCCCACGGATGCCGTAGCCGAGCACCCAGGCCTTCATCTGTCCCGGCACCGGATACTCGTTGCTCAACGCAGAACGATCCGCCATGCTCCGCCCTCCGAGTCTGCCTTGCAGCGCAGCGAGCTTTGTAATGCGGGCTGCCGCCGCCGAGAAGCGGCGCCGCCTTCCGGCGATGCGCGTCCTGCGTTATAGATCGGCCGCGCCGTGATAAAGAGCGGGCGGCGCCAGCAGGGGGAAATATGAGAAATCGCCGGACCGCGGTGCTCGGCGGCTCGGGCTTTATCGGCCGCTACATCGTTCAGAGGCTTGCCGCCCGCGGCGACGTGATCCCGGTCGGCTGCCGGTATGCCGAGGAAGCCAAGTTCCTGTTGCCGCTCGGCAATGTCGGGCAGATCGCGGTGGTGAACCTCTCTATCGACGACGAACGGCTACTGCCCGCCTTCCTCGCCGGCAACGATGCGTTGGTCAATTGCGCTGGCATTCTGCATGAAAGAGGCTCGCAGAGCTTCGAGCGGGTGCATCATACCGGTCCGGCGCGCCTCGCCCGGCTTGCGCGCGAGGCCGGAATCAGCCGCTTTGTGCATATCTCGGCGATAGGTGCCGATTCCCGTTCACCGTCAGCCTATGCGCGGACCAAGGCCGCCGGCGAAGCTGCGGTGCGCGATGCGTTCCCGACCGTCACGATCCTGCGCCCATCGGTGGTGTTCGGACCCGAAGACCAGTTCTTCAACAAGCTCGCGGCGATGGCGACCGTTTCGCCGGTATTGCCGGCAATCGGCGGTGGCCACACCCGGTTTCAACCGGTCTATGTCGGCGACGTCGCCGATGCCGCGCTGAAATCCCTCGACGATCCGGCGGCGGCCGGCCGCACCTACGAGCTCGGCGGACCGAAGACCTACACCTTCCGCGAACTGATCCAGCTGATGTTGGACGAGATTCGCCGCAAGCGGCTGGTGGTCGAAGTGCCGTTCGGGCTGGCGGCGGCTCAGGCGCGGCTGATGTCGATCCTCCCGAGCCCGCCGCTGACCCCCGACCAGGTCGAGCTGTTGAAGCGGGACAATGTCGTATCCTCAGGCGCGCTGACCCTTTCCGCGCTCGGGATCACGCCAACCGCGGTCGAAGGCATCCTGCCGACCTATCTCGACCGATTTCGCCGGGGCGGTTGGTATGAGCGGCGATCCTGAGCTGCTTTCGCGGCATAGCCGGTTCGGCTAAGGTCATCTCCCTATCTCGGTGCAGGAACATGTTGATGTCAGCGTTGGGTCGGCTCGTTGTGCTGATCGCCGCGCTCGTTTTCGGAGGCAAGGCGATGGCAGCGGATCTCGAAAACACGATTTACCTGGACGTGCCCGCGGGGCGCGTCGTCATCGAAATGCGGCCGGATCTGGCGCAGGCCACGGTCGCGCAAATCAAGGCATTGGTACGCCGGGGCTTTTATGACGGCATTGTCTTTCACCGGGTGATCGACGGCTTCATGGCGCAGACTGGCGATCCGACCGGCACCGGCACCGGGGGTTCGGGCCATCCGCTCAAGGCCGAGTTCTCGAACGAGAAATTCGTTCGCGGCACAGTGGCGATGGCTCGCACCTCTGACCCCGACAGCGCCGACAGCCAGTTTTTCATCATGTTCGCGCCGGCGCCTTTCCTCGATGGCAAATACACGATCTGGGGCAACGTCGTTTCCGGCATGGAGTATGTTGACCAGATCAAAAAAGGCGAGCCGCCGCAAAACCCCGACAAGATCATCAAAATGCAGATCGCCGCCGATGCCCAAAAGGCGCCTGCGAAACCGTAGCGAAGCGGCTCGACGCGGCGCCGACCCGCGATGAGTCTTCGGCCGCTCGCGCTTGTGGCGCGCGGGCGGAGAGCAGGACGGCCACCGCGCCCCCGGCCGTTCCGGTGGTTCTCGTCGCTTGTGGTGTACCGCGAGCCCCGGCTGGTCGCGGTATTGCTGATGGGGTTTTCGAGCGGGCTGCCGCTTGCTCTGACTTTTGCGACCCTGTCGTTTCGGCTGGCCGAAATCGGCGTGTCGCGCACCGCGATCGGCCTGTTCGCGCTGGTCGGAGTGCCGTACAGCGTCAAGTTTCTGTGGTCCCCGCTAATCGATCGGCTGCCGATCCCGCTGCTTACGAGGCATCTTGGGCGGCGCCGCGGCTGGGCATTGGCGATCCAACCTCTATTGGCGTTGGCAATTCTGGCGCTCGGTGTCGTCGACCCGCGATCGGCGCCGGGGCTGACTGCGATCGCAGCGCTCGCCGTGGCGTTTCTGTCGGCGAGCCAGGACATCGTTATCGATGCCTACCGGATCGAGCTGTTGCGCCCCGAGGAGCAGGGTGCGGGAGCGGCCGCCACGCAATGGGGTTATCGCTTCGGGATGCTCGCGGCTTCGGCGGGAGCGCTGTACGCCGCAAGCTTTGGCGGCTGGTCCTTTGCCTATGGGCTGATGGCGGCGCTGATGCTGGTCGGCATGGCGACCGTGTGGTTCACCCCGGAGCCGGGCGGCGCTGCGCTGCTCGAACCACTGCCCGGCCCCACCGCCTTAACACGTATCGTGGCTTGGCTCGAACGCGCCGTCCTCGCGCCGTTCAAGGACATGCTGACCCGGCGGGGGGCGCTGGCGATCCTGGTTTTTGTGATCCTCTACAAATTCGGCGACGCACTCGCCGCGACGATGTCGAACCCGCTTTATGTTTCGCTTGGCTTCACCAAGGTCGAAGTCGCCAACATCGGAAAGATCTACGGTTTCGCGGCGAGCCTTGCCGGCCTAGCACTGGGCGGTATCGTCGTATTGCGAGTTCGGGGTGATGCGCGCGCTCTTGGTTTGCGGCGTCCTGCAGATGCTGTCGAACCTGATGTATGCGCTGCAGGCCTGGGCCGGCCATAACGTGCCGGTTCTGGCGTTGACGATCGGCGTCGAGAACCTGACCGGCGGAATGGGTTCGGCGGCGTTCGTCGCCTATCTATCCGGGCTGTGCAACATCGCGTTCACCGCGACGCAATACGCGCTGTTGTCGTCTCTGGCGGCGGTCGGTAGCACTACTTTGTCGGCCTCGGGCGGCGCGCTTGCCGACGCGCTCGGCTGGGGACCGTTCTTCGTGCTGAGCACCGCCGCCTGCCTGCCGGGCCTCGTGCTGCTGATATGGATCATGCGCGGCGACGCCGGCGCCGATCAGCCGTAGGCGAGCAACCGGGCGCGATGCCGGGCGAGCCAGGCGCGCGGCTGCGCAGTGCCCGGCGCCAGGCTCTCGACTAGCCGCCAGAAGCGCGGTCCGTGGTTCATTTCGGCTAGGTGCGCCACTTCGTGGGCGACGACATAATGGACGACCGGCTCGGGGGCAAAGATCAGCCGCCAGCTGAACGACAGGTTGCCGCTCGACGAGCAACTGCCCCACCGGCTTTTGGTGTCGCGCACGCCGACCCTCGTCACTTTCCGGCCGATCTGCGCGGCGATCGGGCGGGCGCGTCGCGCCAGTTCGTCACGGGCCAGCGCCGCGAGATGGTCGCGAACCCGCCGCGGCAGATGCGCCGGGTCGCCGCGCACGCGGATTTCGCCGTCGGCTACCACAACCGGCGGGCCCGAGGCGTCGAAGGCACGGCGAATCGTATGCGGTAGGTCCAACACTGGCACGACTGCGCCTTCGACGAACGGTATCGGGCGGGGCAGGGCGCCGAGCCGGGCGGCGATCCATCCCCGCTTGTCCCTGAGGAAACGCAGGCCCGATTCGGCCGGAACGCCGGGCGGCAGGATCAGCTCGACCCGGCGCTCGGCTGCGTCGATCCGCAGCGCCACGCGGCGGGCGCGCAGGCTGACCCGGATCGCGACCGGGACGCCAAGCTCTAACGCCGCTGCCTGCCGGCCGATCTCGGCGAGCGCCGATTCGTCGCGCGGCCGGATCGCGTCCACAAGCACGCCGCGAAAAGCCGCCATTTCGCTGCCTTTACCTAGTCTCTACGAGAACCTGCGCAAGATCGTCACAAAAGCTTTCCGCGCCTGTCTTGATTCCGCAAGCCGGTTAGCGCTAGGTCGCATCAGTGCGGATCAATTCGCAGGCTGGGGGCCGAGATGAAATGCACATTGCTGGCCGCGGCTATTGCGGCGGTTCTTGCCGTAACCATCGGCGCCGCGTCGGCCGATCCCGTGCAGCTGCAATGGTGGCACGCGATGACCGCGAAGAACGCCGAGGTCGTCAACAAAATCGCCGCCGACTTCAACGCCTCGCAGAGCGAATACAAGGTCGTGCCGGTGTTCAAGGGCTCTTATGCCGAGACAATGAACGCCGGCATCGCCGCCTTCCGCGCCGGCAATGCGCCCGACATCATCCAGATATTCGAAGTCGGTACCGCGACCATGATGGCCGCCAAGGGCGCGGTAAAGCCGGTCTACCAGCTGATGAAGGACGCCGGCGAGCCATTCGATCCGAAGGCTTATTTGCCTGCGGTCACCAGTTATTACAGCACCGCCGACGGCCGAATGCTGTCGCTGCCGTTCAACAGCTCGACCGCGGTCACCTATTGGAACAAGGCGCTGTTCAAAAAAGCCGGGCTCGACCCGGAGAAGCCGCCCAAGACCTGGCCCGAGACCTTCGCCATGGCCGAGAAGCTGCGCGCCGCCGGTGTGCCGTGCGGGTTTACCGCGGGCTGGATCAGTTGGACCCAACTCGAGCAGTTCAGCGCCTGGCATAACCTGGCCTTCGCGAGCCAGGGCGATGGGTTCGACGGCACCGATGCCCGGCTGAAATTCAACAACTCGGCGGTGGTCAGGCATATCGCCAACCTCGCGGCGGCTGAAAGGGACAAGAGCTTCGACTACGGCGGGCGCACAACCGAGCCCGAAGGCAAATTTCTGAACGGCGAGTGCGGGATGATCCAGACCTCGTCCGGCGCTTACGGGATTTTCAAATCCGGAGCGAAGTTCGATTTCGGAACGGCGGAGCTGCCCTATTACCCGGATGTAAAGGGCGCACCGCAGAATTCGATCATCGGCGGCGCCAGCCTATGGGTCCTCGCCGGCAGGCCGCCGGAGGAATACAAGGGCGTCGCGAGATTTTTCACGTTTCTGTCGCAGACCCATTTACAGAGCGATTTGCACGAAAAGACTGGTTATCTGCCGATTACTAAGGCTGCCTATGAGGCAGTGAAGGAGTCCGGTTTCTACGACAAGAACCCAGGCCGCGAGATCCCGGTGCTGCAGCTGACCCAGAAACCGCCGACGCAGAATTCGCGCGGGCTGCGCCTCGGCAATCTGGTGCAGATTCGCGACGTTATCGCCGAGGATCTCGAGGCGATTTTCGCCGGCAAGGAAACCGCGCAGGCAGGCCTCGACGACGCGGTCAAGCGCGGTAACGCCCTTCTCGCGCAATTCGAGCAAAATACCCAGTAGCGGCGCGGAAGGGTCGCCGGACCGGCGGCGGAATGGAACGCCGGCGTATCTTTGCCGGACGCCTGCTTCCCGGCGCTGCTGCTGATGCCGCAGCTCGCCGTGACCTTCGTCTTTTTCATCTGGCCGGCGGCGCAGGCATTGCTGCAATCGGTCCGGCGCGAGGACGCCTTTGGCCTGTCGAGGCACTTCGTCGGGCTCGACAATTTCGCGGCGATTTTCACCGATCCGTCCTATCTCGCCTCGGTCGAGGTCAGTTTCGTCTTCGGGTTTGCGGTTGCCGCGCTGGCGCTCACGTTGGGTTTGTTGTTCGCGGTGATGGCCGATCGGGTCGTGCGCGGTGCCGCCCTTTACAAAACGGTGCTGCTGCTGCCCTATGCGATCGCGCCGGCGATCGCCGGCGTATTGTGGCTGTTTCTGTTCAATCCGAGCTTTGGCATCGTCGGCTCGGCGTTGCGACGGATCGGCATCGACTGGAATTTCCTGCTCGACGGCCGTCAGGCTTTGCTGCTGGTGATCCTCGCCGCTGCCTGGAAGCAGATCGGCTATAATTTTCTGTTCTTTCTCGCCGGGTTGCAGGCGATACCGAAATCGCTGCTCGAAGCCGCCGCTCTCGACGGCGCTGGCCGGCGCCGCCGGTTCTGGCGGATCACCTTTCCGCTGTTGGCGCCGACGAGCTTTTTTCTGCTCGTCGTCAACATCGTCTATGCATTCTTCGACACCTTCGGGATCATCCAGAACGTGACCGGCGGCGGGCCGGACAAGGCCACCCAGATCCTCGTCTTCAGGGTCTGGTACGACGGCGTCGTCGGCCTCGATATCGGCGGGTCGGCCGCACAATCGGTGATCCTGATGGGGATCGTCATCGCGCTGACCGCGGCGCAGTTTCGCTTCGTCGAGCGGCGGGTGCACTATGCGTGAGCCCTCGCGCATGACCTCCTCGGCATGACCGGTTGAGATGGCGGGTTCCGACCGGGGTGCGTGGATCCCGCATGCGGTGCTGATGGCCGGGCTGGCGCTGGTGCTGTTCCCGATCTATGTCGCGTTTGTCGCGTCGAGTTTGGCCTTGCGCGACATCCTCGACGCGCCGATGACGCTGTTACCCGGCCCGCACCTGATCGCCAATTTCCGGGCGGCGCTGGCGGAAGGCACGATTTCCACCAGCGGCCAAGGGGTCGCTGCGATGATGGCGAACAGCCTGGTCATGGCGTTGGCCATCGCCATCGGCAAAATCGCGATTTCCTTGCCGTCGGCCTATGCCGTCGTATTTTTCCGCTTTCCGCTGCGCCGGGTTTGCTTCTGGTTGATCTTCATCACCCTGATGTTGCCGGTCGAGGTGCGGATCATCCCGACCTACCAGGTCGCCGCCGATCTTCGCCTGATCGACAGCTATGCCGGGCTGGCGCTGCCGCTGATCGCCTCGGCGACCGCGACTTTACTGTTCCGTCAGTTCTTCCTGACCATCCCCGACGAGATCGTCGAGGCGGCAAAGCTCGACGGCGCCGGCCCATGGCGCTTTTTCATCCGCATCGCAATCCCGCTGTCACGGACCAACATCGCTGCGCTGTTCGTGATCCTGTTCATCTATGGCTGGAATCAGTATCTGTGGCCGCTGCTCGTCACCAACAGCCCGGCGATGACCACGATCGTCATCGGCATCCGCCAGATGATCGGCAATGGCGACGCGCAGACCGCTTGGCAACTGGTCATGGCGACGGCACTGCTGGCGATGTTGCCGCCGATAGCGGTCGTCCTGGCGATGCAGCGCTGGTTCGTCGCCGGGTTGATCGAGCCGGAAAAGTGACGGCAGAGACCGCTGGGCTCAGACGACGCCGTCTTCGCGCAGGCGCTTCGCCTCGTCCGGTTCGACGCCGCACAGCTCGTTCAACAGTGCATCGGTGTGCTCGCCGAGCAGCGGCGGGCGAGCGAGCCTCGCCGGTGAATCCGAAAGCTTCACCGGGCAGCCGACGGTCTGGTAGGTGCCGCGGGTCGGATAATCGATGTCGACGATCATCTCCCGCGCTTTGAGGTGCGGGTCGGCCAAGACCTCGCCGGTGTCCTGGCAGGCGCCGCATGGCACCCCGGCGGCGCCGAGGATGCGCATGACCTCATGCTTCGAGCGGCTGCGGGTCCATGCCTCGACGATCGCGGTCAGCGCCGCCCGATTCTCCCAGCGCATGTCTTCGGTGGCAAAGCGCGGATCGCCGGCGAGTTCGGGCTGTCCGATCGCTTCGGCAAAGGCCGGCCACATCTGCTGCTGCGCGGTGATGAAGACATAGTCGTTCGGCCCGCCCGGCGCGCAGGGATAGGTGGTGCTCGGCACGCCGCGGCCCATCTGGTTGCCGCGCCGCGGCATCGCCGCGCCAAAACGCTGGTGGTCGCGCAGGCTGACCCGGATCAAATTGACCACCGCATCCTGCATCGACACCTCGACATGCTGGCCTTTGCCCGAAGCATGGCGCTGCTGCAAGGCGGCCAGGATGCCGATCGCCATATGCATGCCGGTTCCCGAATCACCGATCGCGGGCACGACAAAGGTCGGCGGGTTGTCGGGAAATCCGGTGATGCTCATCGCCCCACCCATCGCCTGGGCGATCGGCTCGTAACTCTTGAAATCGCGGTAGGGGCCGTAGGTGCCGAAGCCCTTGATCGTCGCATAAATCAGCCGCGGGTTGATCTTTGCCAGTGCGTCGAAGCCGAACCCCAGCCGGTCGAGCGCGCCCGGGCCGAAGTTCTCGAGCAGGACGTCCGATTTGACGACCAGTTGCTTGAACAGCTCCTTGCCGCGGCCGGTCTTTAAATTCAACGTCAGGCTGCGCTTATTGGCATTGAACAGCAGAAAGAACAGGCTGTCGCTGTCCGCCCGGTCGCGCATGTTGCGCCGTGCGACATCGCCACCCTTGGGCTCCTCGAGCTTGATCACATCCGCGCCAAGAAACCCGAGGATCTGGGCACAGGCCGGCCCGGCCTGGTTGTGCGTCATGTCGATGATGCGAATGCCCGACAATGCCTGGCTCATGCTGGCTCTCCCCGATTGACCGTGAAGACCAGCCTAGCACCGCCGGGCATGTTCGGCGCAATTACTCAATCGACGACAATGCGGACCAATCGATCAGTTGAACGGCGACGCGCGGTATCGGCCAAAGCGGCGCGAAACACCGCTGCGGTCGCCTCGTCGGGCGCGGCGACCTGGACTTCGACCCCGATGGCGACGGCGCGCACCGTTGCCGGCCCGACATGGTCGATCGCCAAAGTGGCGATCGTCACCGGGTCGGGGGCGGCTGTCGCCAGGATGCCGGTCTCGCTGTCTACGCGGTCAACGCCCAACAGCCGCGCGAGGGTAGCCCGCAACAACTTTCGCCGCATCGGCGTTTTTCTGGCCCGATTTACGGTCATCATCTGCTCCTGTCGCCAGGTTGCAGTTGATACCAGGGCTAGATGACGGTTCTGTGATTGTTTCTGCAATATTTAGCGCTCATAAAACTGTCACATACTAAGGCTAGATTATTGTCCCGCTATGACCAAACTGGGGGATAGCGTGGCTACCGATGCGAGCGTTTTTCTTGGTCTTTGGTTGCAAAAGCCGCTGCGGCTTGCTGCCGCCAACCCGAGTGGCGCGCGTCTGGCCGATGCGATTGCCGGCTTTGTCGATTTGGCGCGGCCCGGCCCGGTTCTCGAATTGGGCGCCGGCACCGGAAGCCTGACGCGGGGCCTGTTGCGCGCCGGATGCCGTCCGGAACGCATCATCGCGCTCGAACGCGAGCCGCGGCTCGTCGCGGTGCTACGCCGGGAATTCCCGGCGATCACGGTGCTGGAGGGCGATGCGACGCGGATCGACGAACACCTCGCGCTCCGCGCCGAGCAACTGTGCGCGGTGATCTCCAGCCTGCCGATCAAGTGGTTCTCTGCGGACGAGCAAAACGCCGTGGTCAGGCCGTGCCTCGATCGGCTCGGGCCTGGCGGAAGGTTCATCCAGCTGACCAATGCATTCAAATCGCCTCTGGCGCGCGAGCGGCTAGGGATCTCCGGACAAGAAGTCGGCAGGGTTTGGCTCAACGTCTTGCCAGCCCAGATCTGGTGCTACTCGGAAGGTCCCCGCCACCGAAGTCGCGGGAGGGCCGAATGAGCCGGAATGTCCGGATTCTCCGCTACCGCACGATCTGGATATCGGACGTGCATCTCGGCACCCGCGGCTGCAAGGCCGATGTTCTTCTCGATTTCCTGCGGCACAACGATGCCGCAACGATCTACTTGGTCGGCGACATCATCGACGGTTGGCGCCTGAAGAAATCCTGGTATTGGCCGCAGGCTCATAACGATGTCGTCCAAAAGCTGCTGCGTATGGTGCGCAAGGGCACACGGGCAATTTATGTCCCTGGAAATCACGACGAATGGCTGCGCGACTACACGCGCCTGCAGTTCGGCGGTGTCGAGGTCGTCGAGGAAGCAATCCACATCACCGCCGATGGCCGCAGTTTGTTGGTCATGCATGGGGACGCGTTCGATGCGGTCGTTACCCACGCGCGGTGGCTGGCGTTGCTCGGCGACGGCGCCTACACGGTCACACTCTGGCTGAACCGTCATTTCAACACCCTGCGCCGCCGGCTCGGCTATCCCTATTGGTCGTTGTCCGCGTACCTCAAGCGGCGGGTAAAGAACGCGATGCAATATATCGTCTCCTTTGGGGAAATGGTGACCGACGAAGCGCGGCGCCGCGGGGTCGACGGGGTAGTCTGCGGCCACATCCACCACGCCGAGATCCGCGACCTCGGAGGCATCGTTTATTGCAATAGCGGCGATTGGGTCGAGAGCTGCACGGCACTGGTGGAGCATTTCGATGGCCGGATGGAAATTGTTCACTGGCTCGACCGCCGAGCCCTCGACCTGCTGGATCTCGACGCCGCGCACGACTTGGAGCAGGCGGAGGACGCCATGGAGATGGCTGAGACATAGGCGTCCAATAGCCAGTTTTGCATCGTCGAGCACCGGCAAAGGCAGAACAGATGTCTGAAATATTGATTAGCTTTGTAGTGCCAGCTTATAATGAAGAGGCGCTAATCGCCTCATGTCTCAATGCGATTGCCGCAGAGATCGCCCGGACGCGATATCCGGCCGAGATCATCGTCGTGAACAACAACAGCACTGATCGGACGCGCGAGATCGCCTTGTCGATCCCGGGGGTCACCGTCATCGATGAGCCGCAGCGCGGGCTGGTGCAGGCGCGACGCGCCGGCTGTCTCGCGGCCAGGGGCCGGCTGATCGCCAATATCGACGCGGATACGATGATCCGCGAGGGCTGGCTCGATACGGCGGTCGCCGAATTCGAAACCGCTCCCGGCCTCGTCGCGCTCAGCGGCCCCTTTGTCCACTACGACGTATCGAGAACGGTCCGGATCATTGTCGCCGTGTTCTACCGCTTCGCGTTTACGACATACCTGTTGGTCCGATTTGTCTTCCGCGCCGGATCGATGATACAGGGCGGCAACTTTGTGGTGTTGAAGCGCGCGCTCGACACCGCAGATGCCTTCAACCCAAAATTCAACTTTTACGGTGAAGACACCGAGCTTGCGCGCCGCTTGAGCAAGGTCGGCTCGGTGAAGTTCTCGTTCGACCTGCCGGCGTTCTCCTCGGGCCGGAGGCTGACTGCAGAGGGGCTGATCCGGGTCGCCTTTCAGTACAGCGTCAACTATTTGTGGACGGTCCTGTTCAAGCGCCCATTCACCCTGACCTGGCTCGACTTCCGGCATCCGACCGGTGTTGACGACACGTCAGCGCTCGCCGCGGTGGCGCCGGTTCGCGTCGACCCGCCGGAGCCCTAACGGCGGCTCGTCACCGGCGCCCGCAGCATAATCGCCGACGTGTCGGCGCCGGCGTGGCGCGGCACCGAGCGATCCGCTACGATCAACCCATCTAGAC
The DNA here is from genome assembly GCA_963821795.1 of uncultured Alphaproteobacteria bacterium. GTDB lineage: Bacteria > Pseudomonadota > Alphaproteobacteria > ATCC43930 > CGMCC-115725 > AP-15. The sequence continues at coordinate 512,399 of CAWGFH010000013.1, read as the reverse complement.
TTCGAGGGAGGAAATCGCGATGCCCGCCGATCCCAACCGCGTGATCCTGACCGGCGAGAACCCGTTTATTCGGTTGAGCGCCACCGATGGCGGCCCTCAGACGACCAATGCCAGCTTCTGGCGGATCATCACCTGCCCAGCCGGACCGGGGCATGTTCTGTACCTGAAGAGCGAACTGATCGAAAACCGCTGGCGCATCTATTCCGACAACATCGCGATGGCGCGGTGGCTGCAGACGACGGTGCAGGGCATGCTCAATCCCGAGACCGCGGATACCGCGATCCCGGTCACCGATGCCGAGTTCGTCAAATCGGGAGACCCGCACTATTTCTGGACCGAGCGGGTGATGTCGAGCGACGAGGAGATCGTCCTCACCTGGTACGAAATCGGCGATCCGCTGCTGATCCACACCCAGCCCAATGAAGGCGGGCGACGCTACGGGGTGTGCACCTTGCTGATTCCGGCGCTCGGCGCCCGTTTGACCGTCGACGGCAACGAAGCCGCGGGACGGCCCTGGCCGATGCAGCGCGAAGGACGGCCGTTCAGCACCTGTGCGCTGGCCTTCTCCGAAAGCTGGACCGAACCGCGTTAGGCCGGCCGATGAGCGTCGCCCGCGATCTCGCCGAGTTTTTGACCCGGACCACCGCGCAGGACCTGCCGTCTCAAGCGCTCGATCATGCGGCTATGCTGATCGCCAGCTCGATCGCCAGCGCCGCCTATGGCTCTGGCCTCGACTCGTCCGCGATCATTCGCGTGCTGGCGCGCGAGCGCGGCGGCCGGCCCGATGCCTCCCTATGGTTCGATGCCGGCCCCAAGCTGCCGCTGGCCGACGCGGCGCAGGTAAACGCGGTGATGAGCGACGGCGCCGCCTGCGACGACAGCGATTTGCGCAACATCGTTCATGCCGGCACGCCGTTGACCGCCGCCAGCCTCGCTGTGGCCGAGCGGATCGGCGCCAGCGGAAAGGATGTTCTGGTGGCGATAGTACTCGGCTACGAGGCCGCCGGAAGGATCGGCGAGGCGATCACCCCGGGCTTTCGCAGAGGCGGGTTTCACGGCTGCCTGGTCGCGATTTTCGCTTCCGCCGTCGCAACCGCGCGGCTGCTAGGGCTCGATGCCGAACAGATGGCGCAGGCGATCGCCTTGTCGGCGACCTCGATCGGCGGGCTCGCCGCCGCGGCCAACACCAGCGTGGCGCGCGAATACCATGCGGGGCTTGCAGCGATGCTGGGCGTCAACGCGGCGCTTGCCGCCGAGCGCGGCTTCAAGGCCGAGGAGGGCATTCTCGAAACCCGCCAGGGATTTTTCGAGGTGTATGGGGGGGTCGATGCGGCGGATGCCGGTGCCAAGGCAACGCGCGAGCTGGGCCTCGACTGGGACATCATCAGCGATATGGCGATCAAGCTCGTCCCGGGCGGACATCCGCATCACGCGCTTGCCGAGGCCGCCGCCAACGCCGCCCGGAGCGGCCGCTTCGCTGCCGACGAGATCGAGAGCATCACGTTGTCGCGTCCCGGGGTCAGTGCGCTCGCCGGCCCGTTGCACCCGGCCGACCTGATCGACATGGCGCACAGCCCGGCCTATTTCCTCGCGGCCGGTGCAGCCGACCACGATTTCTCGTGGGAGCATGCAAGCCCGGCCAAGATCGCTGACCCGGTCATCCATCGGCTGATCGACAAGGTGCGAATCGGCGCTCCGCCCGATGACAATGTCGCGCAGTACCGGCAAGGCGCCACGGTAACCATCCGCAAGACCGACGGCAGGATCAGCACGAGTACGGTCTATGTCCCGAAGGGGGCAGGAATGCTCGGCATCGCCTGGTCCGACATCGATGCCAAATTCCGTACCTTGGCCTCGCATGCTCGTCTCCGCGACTCGCAAATCGAGGCCAGCCTGGCGCTGATCCATGATTTCCGGAGCGCCCCCCGAGCCGATGCGCTGATCGAATTGCTGCGCGTACAGCCCGAAGCCTGAAGTCGTCTTCGGATCCCGCGCGCCGCGTTCAGTCGATGAACGGGGTTGACGTTCATAGACTGAACACGCTAGGAGTTTCGCTACAGCCGAGTTGGGTTGGGCTTTTGCGAGCGAGGCGGTGTGACCGAGGTGAGCCCGGATCGGGGGGACCCGGAAATCGTTCTCGGGCTGCTGACTTCGATCGAGCGCGACAGCGCGATCACACAGCGCAAGCTTTCGCGGGATCTGGGTATCGCGCTCGGTCTTACCAACGCGTATCTGCGCCGCTGCGTACGCAAGGGCCTGGTGAAGATGCGCCAGGTTCCGTTGAACCGCTACGCGTACTACCTGACGCCGCAAGGATTTGCCGAGAAAAGCCGGCTGACGGCCGAATACCTGGCGGTCTCCCTCGATTTTTTCCGGCGCGCGCGCAAAGATTGCTCCGATCTGTTGGCGCATTGTGCGGCGCGGGGGTGGCGGCGGGTTGCTCTGTACGGAGCTGGCGATCTTGCCGAGATCGCGGTGCTGAGCGCCGCCGAGGCAGGGATCGAGATCGTCTGTGTCGTCGATCTGGAACGGGCGGGAATGCGGTGCGCGGGTCTGTCGATCGTCCCCGACATCGATTCGGCACGGCAAAGTGCGGCGCCGGCGTTGCTCGACGGGATCATTCTGACCGACACGCGCGATCCTCAAGCTAGTCTCGAGCATTTGTGCGCGATAGCCGAAGGCGAGGGCCTGATGCCCGCCGGCTGCGTCGCCGTGCCGCGTTTGCTGGGGCTCTCGCTAGAGCGAGACAAGGCCGACGAATTGGCTGCGAGTGGGGCGGCCGCCCGCTGAGGCGGCCGAAGCACTTTCGAATTCCGCCTGCTGCACCGGCGCGAGCCGGCAAGCTTCGGCTGTTTGGCTTCCCGCGGTGACCCCAAGTCACCCGGACTGCGGTAGCATGGGTTTATCGACAATTCCGAACCGTGCCGCTGAGCGGCGGGCCGAATTGACCGGTCGCGGCATCGTCCATGTAATCACCGGCCTTGAGGTCGGCGGCGCGGAGATGCTGCTGCTCGAGCTGTGTCGCGAGGAAAAGCGGATCGGTCGAGAGCCCGTTGTGGCGAGCTTGATATCGGACGGTCCGATGCGCGAGCGGTTTGCAGAAATTGGCGTCGAGGTCGTTGGACTTGGGATGCGGCGAGGCGGATCAATCATTCCAGGACTGATTCGGCTCGTGCGGTTGAATTCGGCGCCGGCGCCCGCGGATCGTCCAGGGTTGGCTCTATCAAGGGAATCTGGGAGCAACCGCGGCGGCTTGGCTGTCGGGTGTCAGGCCGCGGCCCAAATTGGCGTGGAGCATTCACGGTGCGGTGCCGGATTTCCGCTTTTACCCGGCGCGATTGCGCCGCGCGGTCCAGGCTGGAGCACGCTTGTCGCCGGCCGTCGACGGAATTCTCTACAACGGTACCGTGGCCCTCGACCAACACCGCAGAATTGGCTTTCGCTCGCAGCTGACGCAGTTGTTTTCGAATGGGATCGATCTCGCGAAATTCCGCCGCGCACCCGAATTGCGGCAAGCGATGCGGCGGGCTCTATGCCTTCCCGAAGACGCGGTGGTGGTGATTGCGGTGGGCCGCGACGATCCGATGAAGAACTGGCCGGGGATGCTGGCCGCCGCCGAGGCTGCGGCCGCGCAGAAGGTATGGCTGGTCGCAGTCGGCGACGGCACGACACTGCTGCCGCCCGGATCCCGGCGAACCTTGCTCGGGCGCCGTGAGGACATGCCGGCGCTGTACGCGGCCGCCGACATCTTCATGCTAGCCTCGGATTTCGGCGAGGGGACTTCGGTGGCGATGACCGAGGCAATGGCCTGCGGCCTGCCGGTGATCGTGACCGATGTCGGTGACAATGGTGCCATCGCCGCCGGCGCCGGCATCGTCGTCCCGCCGCGCGATGCAGTTGCACTGGAGCAGGCATTGGCCAATCTCGCCGCCGATCCGAAATTGCGCGCCTGTGCAGGAAGCACAGCGCAGGCGCGCGCCGTTTGTCGATTCGGCGTCGACAAACTCTGCGCCAGCTTTAGCCATTTTTACGACGCGCTCGTCGCCGACCGATCGAGCAACGGCCCGGTTGCCGTTTGAGCCGAGGAACCGATTATGCACACCAACGAATTCCTGACCGAGGCGGTCAATATCTGTCGGTCGATCGAGGCACACCAGATCGAACGGCTGGCGGAGGAACTGGCGGGGTTGCGAACGCGTGGCGGGCGCCTGTTCATTCTCGGCGCGGGCGGCAGCGCCGGCAATGCCAGCCACGCTGTCAACGACTTTCGCAAGCTGTGTCATCTCGAATGCTATGCGCCGACCGACAACGTCGCAGAACTGACGGCGCGGACCAACGACGAAGGCTGGGAAACGGTCTTTGCCGGCTGGCTCGAGGTGAGTCGGCTGGGCGCTGCGGACGCATTGTTGATATTTTCGGTTGGCGGCGGTGACGCCGAACGCCAGGTCAGCGTGAACCTGATCCGAGCCATCGATCTCGCCCGCGAGCGCGGAGCGCGAGTATTCGGCATTGTCGGGAAAGCGACTGGCTATACGGCGGTCCACGGCGACGTTGTGGTCGTGATCCCCCAGCCGGCGCCACACTGGGTGACGCCGCTGTCGGAGGCGTTTCAGGCAGTGGTTTGGCATTGCCTCGTCAGCCATCCGGTGCTGCAACGGCAAATGACCAAATGGTAGATCCCGCGGCCGAGCCGCGATACGGTCCGCGGCCCGCGGTTTTCCTCGATCGCGACGGCGTTCTCGTCATCCCCGAAGTCCGCAACGGCCGAACCTATGCGCCGATCACCACCGAGGCGTTCCGGCTGTACGATTCGGCAGCGCAGAATCTCGAACGGCTCCGAGACGCCGGGTATCTGTTGGTGGTGGCAACCAATCAGCCCGATGTCGGCCGCGGCATCATCGCGCCAGGAGTACTCGAGGCGATGCACCGAAGGCTGATCGCGGAATTGCCGGTGGACATGATAAGAACTTGTGTTCACGACGGAAAAGACGGCTGCGCCTGCCGCAAACCGAAACCGGGGATGTTGCTCGCCGCGGCCAAGCTGTTGAACATCGAGTTGGGCGCGAGCTTTATGGTCGGCGACCGGGCGAGCGATGTCGAAGCCGGTTGTATGGCCGGATGCCGTACGGTATTCATTGATCACGGCTATACCGAGCCACAGCCGACGCAGTGCACCTTTTGGGTCCGGTCGCTTGGGGAAGCGGTCGACGCGATGTTAAATCTCGCGGATCGGGAGAGGTGAGGGGATGACGCAGCTCGCCGATTTGACGGTTAAGATATTTGCCGACGGCGCAGATCTGGCGGGTATGCTCGCGATGGCGAAGAACCCCTTGGTCAAGGGGTTTACCACCAACCCGTCGCTGATGCGAAAAGCCGGTGTGGCCGATTACGAGGGCTTTGCCCGCGAGGTCATCAGCGCGATCCCCGACCGGCCAATCTCGTTCGAGATTTTCGCCGATGATTTCGCGACGATGATCGCACAAGGCCGAAAAATCGGCTCGTGGGGTCGCAACGTCAACGTCAAGGTACCGGTAACCGACACCAATGGCCGGTTCAGCGGCGAGGTGATCAGCGCGCTGGCGCGCGAAGGCATCGCAGTTAACGTCACCGCGATCATGACCCTGGATCAGGTACGCGCGGTAGCCGAGGCCCTGGCGCCCGGGACGCCGGCAATCGTTTCGGTATTTGCCGGGCGCATCGCCGATACCGGCGTCGACCCGGTCCCACACATGCGGGCCTGTGTCGAAATCCTTAAATCCCGGCCAAAGGCCGAGCTGTTATGGGCTAGCCCACGTGAAGTCTTGAACCTGTTTCAGGCAGACGAGATCGGCTGTCATATCATCACGATGACCAACGATCTGATTGCCAAGCTGGTGTTGCACGGCCGGGATCTGGTCGAATATTCGCGCGATACGGTCCAGACCTTTTACAAGGATGCAGCCGCGGCGGGCTATCAGCTTCGCCTCGTCTAACCTCGCCTCCATCGACCTTCCAGCAGAGATCGGCACCATGGAACATGCGTTTGAAAAGGTATTGGTTACTGGGGGAGCCGGCTATTGCGGCAGCCGTTTGGTGCCGCAATTGCTTGACCACGGATATAAAGTCACCGTCTATGACATCATGTATTTCGGCAACTCGTTCCTGCCGAAATCCCACCCAAATCTGCGGCTGATCCAGGGCGACATCCGCGACACGGCGAAACTCGCCGCGGTGGTCGCCGGGCATGATGCATTCGTCAGCCTCGCCTGCATCTCGAACGACGCCAGCTTCGAACTCGACGAGGCGTTGTCGACATCGGTCAATCTGCATGCCTTTGAGCCGATGGTGCTTGCGGCAAAGCAGGCGGGAATACGCCGCTTCGTCTATGCCTCGTCGAGTTCGGTCTACGGCGTATCGGATGCGCCCGACGTGACCGAGGACCATCCGCTGGTTCCGCTGACGCTCTACAATAAATACAAGGGGATGTGCGAGCCGCTGCTGATCAAGCACACCGATCCTCGCTTTGTCGGCGTCACCTTTCGGCCGGCAACGGTGTGTGGATACGCTCCACGCCAGCGCCTCGACCTCGCGGTCAACATCCTGACCAATCACGCCGTCAACAACAACAAGATCACCGTGTTCGGCGGCTCGCAATTGCGTCCGAACCTGCACGTCCAGGACTATGTCGATGTTGTCGAGTTGTTGCTGACTGCGCCGGACGAAAAGATCGCCGACGAAATCTTTAATGTCGGTACCCAGAACCTGTCGCTGATGGAGATCGCTCATCTGGTCAAGCGCGTGGTTCAGGAAGAATTCCCGGAGCGCGGCGAACTGGCCATCGTCACAACGCCCACCGACGACATCCGCTCGTATCACATCAATTCCGGCAAGATAAAACGGGTTCTCGGCTTTGTACCGCAATATACGGTCGAGGACGCCGTGCGCGATCTGTGCCGGGCCTTCCAAGAAGGCAAGATACCGGACAGCATGGATGACGATTATTATTTCAATGTCAGGCGCCTGAAGCGGCTCAAGGCCGCCTGATTTTGAAACCGGTCGCAGTCGTCACCGGCGGCTCCGGGTTTATCGGCAGCCATCTGGTCGATTGCCTGCTCGATCGCGGCTTTCGGGTTCGGGTGATCGACAACCTCACCGGAGGCCACCGCGCGAATCTCGCGCAGCACGAAGGTAACGCCGATCTGGCCTGCGACTGGCGCGACGTTCGCAGCCTCGATCCCGATGACCCGATCTTCCGCGATGCGCGGTTCGTCTTCCATCTGGCTGGAATTGGCGACGTCGTGCCGTCGATCGAGCGACCGGTCGAGTACATGGAAGTCAACGTCCAGGGAACCGTGCGCGTGTTGGAATGCGCGCGGCATGCCGGGGTGGCAAAACTCGTCTATGCCGCTTCGTCGTCGTGTTACGGCCTGGCCGAGACGCCGACCGCCGAAGATCATCCGATTTCTCCCCAATATCCCTATGCGCTATCGAAATATCTCGGCGAGCAGGCGGCCTTTCACTGGGGCCGGGTCTACGGCTTGTCCGTCAACTCGATCTGCATCTTTAATGCGTACGGCACCCGGGTGCGGACGACCGGAGCTTATGGCGCGGTCTTTGGTGTGTTTTTGCGACAGAAATTGGCGGGTGCCCCGTTTACCGTCGTCGGCGACGGCGCTCAGACCAGAGATTTCGTCTATGTGACCGACGTTGCAAAAGCATTTATCGCGGCGGCGGAGAGCGCGGTCGAGGGCGAGCGGTTCAATGTCGGCTGCGGTGCCCCGCAGTCGGTCAATCGGCTGGTCGAGCTGATCGGCGGCGAGGTCGTGCACGTGCCGAAGCGGCCGGGAGAGCCTGAGTGCACCTTTGCCGACATCACCAAGATTCAAACGATGCTGGGTTGGCGGCCGGAAATCTCGATCGAACAAGGCGTGCCCCGCATGATGCAGGAAATCGAGCGCTGGCGCGATGCCCCGTTATGGAACCCGCAATCGATCGCCGAAGCAACCAAGACTTGGTTCAAATATCTCGCGTAAAGCGACCTGCTAGGGAGCGACCATGGAAGCTTCTCTGATCGCGCGCTACCGTCACAAGATAAAGACCGCCACGGAACTGCGGGAGATATTGGGACCGCCGCCGCGGGCCGAGCGCGTGATCATGTGCCACGGGGTATTCGACGTGGTCCATCCGGGGCATGTGCGCCACTTGCTTTATGCCAAGAGCAAGGCGCCGGTGCTGGTGGCCAGCATTACCGCTGACCGGCACATAACCAAAGGTCAGCATCGTCCCCACGTGCCGCAGGATTTGCGCGCGGTCAATCTCGCGGCGTTCGAGATGGTCGATTACGTCGTAATCGACGAAAACGCGACACCAATCGACAATATTCAGGTAATAGAGCCAGATTTTTTCGCCAAAGGTTATGAATATACCGCTAACGGTACACCGCCAAAGACTGCGGAAGAAATGAATGTGTTACGATCTTATGGCGGTGAGCTGATTTTTACGCCTGGCGATATTGTCTATTCATCGTCGTCACTGATTAATCTCGCGCCACCGACCTTGAAGCTCGAAAAGCTGGAAATCCTGATGGATCGTCGGGGCGTTACCTTCGATCATTTGCGCCGCACCGTCGAGCGGCTAGCAGGACATCACCTGCATGTCGTCGGCGACACGATCGTCGACAGCTACACGCACTGCGCGATGATTGGCGGCCAGTCCAAGACGCCGACCTTATCGGTGCTTTACGAGAAACGTGCCGATTTTGTCGGCGGGGCCGCGATTGTCGCCAAGCATTGCCGTGCGGCCGGCGCCGAGGTGACCTTTACGACTGTCCTCGGTGAGGACCCCTACAATAACGTGGTCGTCGACGATCTCGGCGCCACTGGGATCAAGGTGAATGCGATCGTCGACAAGTCGCGGCCGACCGTCAACAAAAATGCAATCGTGGTCGGCGGCTATCGGCTGCTCAAGATCGACACGCTCGACAACAGTTCGATCAACGATACGATCCTCGCGCAGATGACTGCAGCCGTTGCCGGCGAACCGAGCGACGCAGTGATCTATTCCGATTTCCGCCATGGAATTTTCAACCGGCGCACGATCCCGGAATTCATCCGGGCATTGCCGGATCGCGTCTATCGTGTCGCCGACAGCCAGGTTGCTAGCCGGTGGGGCAACATCACCGAGTTTCAGGGCTTCGACCTGATAACGCCGAACGAGCGCGAAGCCCGCTTCGCTCTTGCCGACCAGGATCTCGGCATCCGCCCGCTGGCCTCCCATCTGTATGACGCAGCGCGGTGCAAGCTCCTGATTCTGAAGCTCGGCGAGCGCGGGGTGTTGACTTGCAACAGCACCGACCATGAATCGCTCGACAGCTTTTTCGTGATCGACAGTTTTGTCGAAAAGGTCGTCGATCCGGTTGGAGCCGGAGACGCGCTGCTTGCCTACGCGACGCTTGCAATGCTGACCAATGGCGACGACGCCCAAGCAGCGATCATCGGCTCGATCGCCGCCGGCTGCGAGTGCGAGTGCGACGGCAACATTCCAATAACCCCCGACCATGTCTACGCCAAGATCGATGCGATCGAAAAACAGATGAACTATGCGTGAGCAGCTCAGGGTAATTGTCGTCGGGCTTGGCGTTCAGGGCCATAAGCGCCGGCATCATGCCGGCGAGGATTGCGTTGCGACCGTCGATCCGTACAACCTCAAGGCCGATTACCGCTCGATCGACGAGGTACCGCTCGGCGATTACGACGCCGCGCTGTGCTGCATTCCCGACAAACCGAAATATGAGATCCTGTACTGGCTGCTGTCGCACGCCAAGCATGTGCTCGTCGAAAAGCCGTTATGGACGCCGCGGCCCGAGCAAGTGTCGGAATTACAAACCCTGGCGCGCCGAAGCAACATCGTCTGCTACACCGCCTACAATCATCGGTTCGAGCCGCACTATGTGCGGATGCGAGATCTGATCCATTCCGGCGAATTGGGTCAGATCTATTCCTGCCGGATGTTCTACGGAAACGGCACCGCGCGGCTCGTTCGCGATTCGGATTGGCGGGACCGTGGCGCCGGGGTGCTGCCGGATCTCGGTTCGCATCTGCTCGATACCTGCCGTTTCTGGTTCGGCGACTTGGCTGACCGATTCCAGGTCTACGCCGCCCATTCGTTCGAGAATCGAGCCCCGGACCACATCGTCATCGGCAGCGAGAGCCTGGTGCCGCGTCTGGAGCTGGAAATGACGTTGTTGATGTGGCGCAACCATTTTACCTGCGACATTCTCGCCGAGAATGGCAGCGCGCATATCGAATCCTTGTGCAAATGGGGTCCGACGGTTTTCACACGCCGTCGCCGGGTATTACCGAGCGGCCGGCCGCAGGAAGAATCGATAACTCTGGTGCAAGAAGACCCGACCTGGGCGCTTGAATACGCGCATTTCAAATCGCTGTGTAGGGCTGGTTGGGCGACCGATCTCGGCAACGATCGCTGGCTCGGGCGCACCTTGTCGCGGCTCGGCGGCGAAGTGCGCGCCCATCGGGTAGCGCCCCTGGCCGACTGCGACCCATTCCTCGGCTCGGACCGCAAATTGCGACCGGCGCCGGCGGTCGCGGCGCTTATCGTGCTCTCCGATGGTCGCTACCTGCTCCAGCGGCGAGACCCGCTGCCGCAGATCTTTTATCCCGATCATTGGGGCTGCTTTGGTGGTGCCATCGACGAGGGCGAGACCCCCGAGGAAGCGCTGTTGCGCGAGTTGCGCGAAGAAATGGGGATCGAGATAGAGCCCGGCAGTTATCGCCAATTTACCGAAACCACCTTCGACTATGGTTTTGCCGGTCTCGGGGTAATGCCGCAAATCTATTACGCAGTCAGGCTCGATTGGCGATCCTTGGACCAGCTGGCTCTCGGCGAAGGCAGTGATTTCGCGGCGTTCGACGCCGAGACCGCACTCTGCCGCTTGCGCATGACGCCGTACGATTCTTACGTGCTGTGGCTCTATCACCAGCGCGACCGGATCGGCGGCCAATCGGGCCTCCCTGCTCCTGCTTAATGAGCGAACCGGCTTCTGATATGGATCTGCCGACAGTCGGCTTCGCCGGGATGACCCATTTGGGGCTGGTGTCGGCCACCGCGGTGGCCTCTCGCGGCTTTCCGGTGGTGTGCTACGATCCTGACGTCGGACTGATCGACCGCCTCGGTCGCGGCGACCTGCCGGTGATTGAACCGGGGCTCGACGCGCTGCTCGCCGACAATCGTGACCATCAGCGCTTTACCTGCGACGCCGCCGATCTCGGAGCTGCCGATGTCGTCTACATCGCGCCTGATGTGCCGACTGACGAGCAGGGGAATGGCGATCTCTGCGTGATCCGCGGTTTGATCGAGCTGGTCGCCGGCGATCTGGGCCGCGAGGCGTTGCTGATTGTTCTTTCTCAAGTACCCCCGGGCTTTACCCGCAGTCTCGCGGTGCTGCCTCCGGAGCGGATTTATTACCAGGTCGAAACCTTGGTTTTCGGCCGCGCGGTTGAGCGGGCGGTTCGGCCGGAGCGCTACATCGTCGGCTGTGCCGATCCAAGCCGACCGCTGCCCGGGCCATTGCGCGCGGTGCTCGAAGCCTTTGACTGTCCGGTCCTGGCGATGCGCTACGAAAGTGCAGAGCTGGCAAAGCTTTCGATCAACTGCTGCCTCGTCGCCTCGATCGGTGTTGCCAATACCTTGGCCGAGCTATGCGAACAGATCGGGGCCGACTGGTCGGAAATTGCGCCGGCCTTGCGTCTTGACGCGCGGATCGGCCGCCAGGCCTACCTCGCACCCGGTCTGGGAATCGCCGGGGGTAATCTGGAGCGAGACCTTGCGACGGCGATCCGTTTGGCCGAGGAGCATCAAACCGACAGCGGCATCGTCCGCGCCTGGGTTGCCAACTCGCGCCATCGACGAGATTGGGCCGCGCGTACCATCGAGAAGGTTCTGTTGCGCGAACAGCCGCAGGCCAAGGTTGCGGTGTGGGGATTGGCCTATAAAGAAAACACCCACTCGACCAAAAATTCGCCTTCGCTTGCAACAATTCGCCAACTGCCGGAGACGCTTTTGGCTCTGCACGACCCGGTCGTGCCGGCGAGTGTCGCCGAGCATCCTCGTGCCATCGCCGCGGCGACCCCGCTCGCTGCACTCGAGGGCGCGGAGGCGCTGATGATCTTGACCCCCTGGCCGGTCTACCGCGAGATCCCGCCGGTCGAAATCGCCGGGGCAATGAGCGGGAAGCTCGTGCTCGACCCATACCGCGTGCTCGACGCAGATGCGGCGGTTGCCGCCGGGCTCACCTACTGCACGCTCGGGTGTGCGCCGATGGCGGCAGCGTAGGCAACGGCCCGATGCTGACGCATCAAATCCCTTCGCCCGGCATCGCCCCGGCGCGAGTTGTCGTGGTCGGCGCCGCAGGTTTTGTCGGCGGCGCGGTGGTGAAGAGGCTGCGCTCGGCGGGAGTAGAAGTGCTGAGGCTCGGCCGCGGCGATGTCGACTTGCTGATGCCCGACGCAGCCGAACGCCTGGGGCAGCAATTGCGCGACGGGGATGCGGTCGTCGCCGCAGCGGCGCATGCACCGTGCCGCGACCTCGCCATGCTGATCGACAATCTGAACATGGTGCGGGCGATGGTGACGGCATTTTCGCGTGCCGCGCTCGCGCATGTCGTCAATATCAGTTCCGATGCCGTCTATGTCGACGGTCCGGTGCCGCTCAGCGAATCCTCGCCGACGGCCCCCAATACCTTCCATGGCGTGATGCACCTGGCGCGAGAGATCGCGTTTGCTAGCAGTGTCGCGGCGCCGTTGGCTGTGCTGCGGCCGAGCCTGCTCTACGGCATTGCCGATCCGCACAATGGCTACGGCCCCAACCGTTTCCGCCGGCTCGCCGCGCAGGGCAAGGACATCGTGCTGTTCGGCGATGGCGAGGAGCGGCGCGATCATGTGCTGGTCGATGATCTTGCCGAGCTTGTTTACCGCGTCCTTGTTCATCGCTCGAGCGGCACCTTGAACGTTGCCACCGGCGAGGTGCATTCGTTCCGCGAGATCGCTGAACGCATCGCCACTCTGGCGCCTCGCAAGGTCGCGATCAAGACGAGCCCGCGCCTGGGTCCGATGCCGCATAACGGCTTTCGCCCGTTCGACATCGCCGAATGCCGCAAAGCCTTTCCGGATTTTGTCTACACCGCGCTCGGCGCCGGCGTCGACGGGGTTCAGCGCGAAATGGATGCAGTATGATGGCGGAAATAGAGCTGTTGCGCGCATTACCGCATATCCGGCGGAACATCGCCAAGCGCAAGGAAGCCAAGGACCCAGCCGTCATCGCCATCTCGAAGCAATATGGCGAGATGTATTTCGACGGGCCGCGCGAATACGGGTATGGCGGCTATCGCAACGACGGCCGCTGGCTGCCGGTCGCTCATGACATTGTCGCACATTTCGGGCTCGAACCCGGAATGCGGGTGCTCGACATCGGCTGTGCCAAGGGTTTTCTGGTGCAGGCGCTGGTGCACGCCTGCCCGGGCCTCGAAGCATTCGGCCTCGACGTCTCGCTTTACGCGCTGATGAACTGCGAACAGGAGGTCGTCGGACGACTGCATCTCGGCACTGCCGAGCGGCTGCCGTTTCCCGACGGCAGCTACGATGCGGTCCTGTGCCTCAACACCGTGCACAATTTTCCGCGCCCCCGCGCGATCAAGGTCATGCAGGAGATCCAGCGAGTTTCGGGCGGCCGGGCCTTTGTCCAAGTGGACAGCTATTACACGCCCGAGCAGAAAGCGATTTTCGAGAGCTGGGTCCTGACCGCCGAGTTTCACGACTATCCGGACGGCTGGAAACAGTTGTTCCAGGAGGCCGGGTACACCGGCGATTATTATTGGACGGTTGTCGAATAGTGCGGCAATGCCGGCTAGTCACGATATACAAGCAACGGCGTCACCGTAGCAATATAGGTAGGTCTCGATGACAAGAAAGACTTACGCGATCCTTGGTGGAGGCGGCAGTTTCGGTATTCACGCCGCACTCTATCTGCTCGATCACGCCGACCCGAAAAAAGTGATCGGCATCGGCCGCAACCCGTTGCGCCAGTCGGCTTTCTCGCTCGATATCGACAAGCACGAAGGTTACGAATACCACGCCCGCCACATCACCTATGAACTCGACCTGCTCCTCGAGTTGCTCGACCGGGAAAAGCCTGAGATCATCGTCAACTTCGCCGCGCAGGGCGAAGGTGCCGTGTCCTGGAAGCATTCTTGGCGCTTTTTCGAGACCAACTCGATGGCGCTTGCCCGGCTGGCCGAGGAATTGATGAAGCGCGATTGGTTGGAGCGCTTTATCCAGATCGGCACCTCCGAAATGTACGGGTCGGTCGATCACGCGACGACCGAGGACGAGCCGATCAAGCCGTCGAGCCCCTATGCTGCCTCGAAGGTGGCCTTCGACCTGCACCTCGTATCGGTCCACCGGTTTCTGAATTTCCCGATGAACATCATCCGGCCGTCGAACGCCTATTGCCCGGGGCAGTTGCTGCACCGGGTGATCCCCAAGGCGATCTGGTGCGGGCTCACCGGCAACAAATTGCCGCTGCATGGCGGCGGTCGGGCGGAGAAATCCTATATCCACGCCCGCGACCTCGGCCGGGCCATCCATCTGGTGGCGGAAAAGGCGCCTCTCGGGGTGATTTACAATGCCGGCCCACCCTTACCGACCTCGATCCGCGAGGTGGTCGAGCGGTGCGCCCGGGCATTGGAACTCCCGTTCGAGGAGTTGTGCCAGGTAACCGGCGACCGGCTCGGGCAGGATTCGCGCTATTGGCTCGACAGCACCCGGATCAAACACGATGTCGGCTGGGAGCCGCAAATCGGCTGGGACGAAGGCTTGGCCCAGATGGTCGCCTGGGGCCGGCGCTACATCGACGACATCCGCGATGTCTCGACCGACTATGTGCTGAGGGGCTAGGACGATGCTGCGCAACAGCTTCGACATCGACGCGGCGCGCTCGCGCTGCCGGCGCTATCGCCGGCGGATCCTCGACATCTCACAACAGGTCGGGGCCTTGCATGTGGCGCCGGCTTTTTCCTGCACCGAAATCGTCGACACAATTCAGCACGGCATGCTGCGCCGCACCGCCGATGGCACCCCGATAGACGTGTTTCTGATGTCCAAGGGTCATGGCTGCATGATCCAGTACGTGATCCTCGAAGAGGCGGGCGTGCTGGGGCGCGAGGATCTCGACCTTTATTGCAAGGTCGGCGGCCAGCTCGGCGCCCATCCCGATTACGGCACGCCCGGTATTGCCGCCTCGACCGGCTCGCTCGGTCACGGCCTCGGCATCGCCGTCGGCATGGCCTATGCCGAAAGGCTCAAGGGCTCAGACACGGTGATCTATTGCGTGCTGAGCGACGGCGAGTTCCAGGAAGGCTCGACCTGGGAAGCGATGATGATGGCCGCCAATCTCGGCCTCAGCAATCTGGTCGGGGTCATGGACAACAACGACTTCACCGGGCTCGAACGGTTGAGCGAGGGCCACAAGGCCTTTTACCCGCTGGTCGACAAGGCGATCGCCTTTGGCTGGGAAGCGGCCGCGATCAAGGACGGGCACGACAGCGCGGCATTGTTCGACGCGCTGGTCTCGCGGCGCGGCGACAAGCCGTTCCTGGCGATCGCCCGAACCGTCAAGGGCAAGGGCGTCTCTTATATGGAGCACGTGCCGATCTGGCATTACCGTTCGCCGAACCCGGAGGAATACCGGCAAGCGATCGCCGAGATCGAAGGAACCGCCGCATGAGGAACATTTTTGCCGACACCTTTTACGAGCTCGGCAAGGCCGATCCCGCGTCTGGCGATCGTCGTCGCCGACATCTCGCCGGCGGGCTCGATCGCCCGGTTCCGCGAGGAATTTCCGGACGCGCTTTGTCAATACCGGCGTCTCCGAGCAGATCATGATCGGCATGTGCGCCGGGATGGCGCTGCGCGGCCTGCGCCCCTTCGCCTATACGATTGCGACGTTCACCCTGTTCCGGCCCTATGAGTTCGTCCGGGTCGATCTGTGCTATCACAATTTGCCGGTGACGATCGTCGGCATCGGCGGCGGCGTCACCTACTCGACGCTCGGCTCGACCCATCACGCGCTCGAAGACGTGTCGATCGCCTGCGCGATCCCCAACATGGCGGTGGTGGCGCCATGCGACCCGCGCGAAACGCGTGAAGCGACCCTGTGGTGCGCGCAGCAGGAACGGGGCCCGGTCTATTTGCGCCTCGGCAAGGCCGGCGAACCCGATTTCACCGCCAATGCGCCCGAGCCTTGGGAGTTCGGCAAGATCCGCCTGCTGCGTCCGGGCCGGGATGTCTGCATTCTGTCCTACGGGCCGATCCTGAAGCGCGCCGTCGACATCGCCGAGCGCTTCGCCGCTATCGGCCAAGAGGCAGCGATTTATTCGGTGCACACCTTGAAGCCGCTCGACCGGGACGGCCTTGCCGGCGTGCTGCGCCGCTTCCCGCGCGTGGTCGTCATCGAGGAATGCCCGCCGCAGGGCAGCCTGTCGATGCGGCTCAAGGAACTTGCCTGGGAAACACGGGCCTCCTGCACCCTCGACAGCTTTACCCTCAAGGATGCCTTCATCCATTGTTACGGCAGCCATGACGATCTGCTGGCCGAGCATGGCTTGTCGACACCCGCGATCTGCCGCGGGCTCCGGCTCGACTGATACGATCCGATCGATGCTGAAGGCCTCCAGGCAGATCGCGCTGTATCTGCCACGGAAAGCGGTTCACGAATAAACCAAGCTGGAAAGCCGGACGGTGCTGTTTAATTCGAATATCTTTGTCTTTATTTTTCTACCGGTCACGCTGGCCGGGTTCTTTCTGATCAGCTCGCAAAGTTGGCATCGCGCGGCGGTTGCCTGGCTTTTGCTCGCTTCGATGATTTTCTATGGCTGGTTCCGCTGGCAATATCTGCTGCTGCTCGGGGTGCTGGTCTTGTTCAACTATTACTATGGCGTCAAGCTCGCCCGCGATCACCGACGCGGCCAGCCGAGCCGCGTTGCGCTCGCAATCGGACTTGCCGTCAACCTGCTGGTTCTCGCTTATTTCAAATATACGAATTTTTTTCTCGACAACACAAATGTCGTGTTTGGCACTCATTTCAATATTGCAAACATTATATTGCCGTTGGGGATCTCTTTCTTCACGTTTCAGAAGATTGCCTATCTCGTCGATGCCTATCGCGGCGAGGCTGAGGAGTACGACCTGCTCGATTTCAGCCTGTTTGTGATGTATTTCCCGCAGCTGATCGCCGGGCCGATCGTTCACCACAAAGAGATGATCCCGCAACTTCGCCGCCTGGGATTGTCGCGGTTTTCCGCGGTCGATCTCGCCGCCGGTCTGACGCTTTTTACCATCGGCTTGGTGAAGAAGGTCATAATCGCCGATACCGTGGTGCACTGGTCCGATCCGGTTTTCGCCTTGGCGCAGGCCGGGGGCGCCCCCTCCTTGATCGAGGCGTGGAGCGGCGCGCTTGCGTTCACCTTTCAGATCTACTTCGATTTTTCGGGCTACACCGATATGGCGCTGGGTCTCGCGCTGATGATCGGCGTGCGGCTGCCGCTGAACTTCAATTCGCCGTACCAGGCGACCAACATTATCGAGTTCTGGCGCCGATGGCATATGACATTGTCGCGCTTCTTGCGTGACTATGTTTATATTCCACTCGGCGGCAACCGACGCGGCGACCAGCGGCGATACGTGAACTTGATGGCGACCATGTTGCTGGGCGGCCTGTGGCATGGCGCCGCGTGGACCTTTGTCGTTTGGGGCGGGCTGCACGGGCTTTATTTGATTGTGAATTATGGTTGGACAGCACTGCGTCAGCAGCAGTCTGCTCAGTCCCGTCCGGCTGCGGTGCGCGTGTGGAGTTGCCGGATCCTGACATTCCTCGCCGTTGTATTGGGTTGGGTGTTCTTCCGAGCCGAGGGTTTTCGGTCCGGGTTCCTGATCGTCAAAGGCATGATCGGGCTGAACGGCACGGTGTTGCCGAGCCGCTACGGATCGGATCTTGGAATCTTTGCGCCAATGTTGAGCCATCTGGGCGTGCGCTTCGATGACAGTCTTGCGGCAACCTCGCGTGGGATGACGGAAGTAGCCGGTTTGGCGGTGCTGCTGATCGTCGTGTGGGCGATGCCAAATTCGCAGCAATTGCTTGCCCGCTTCCGTCCGACGCTGTCGGCTCTCGAACCGGCGGTGCTGGCCGCGCGGCTGCGCGGCGTTGGCGCGCGAATAGGACTGGTCACCGCCGATGGCAGCCTGGCGCTCGGCTCCGTGGCCGGCTGTCTAGTCGGCTCGATCATGCTCGCTACCCTGCTCTACCAGGGGGTGCGAAGCACCACCCTCCATCAGTTCATATACTTTCAGTTTTGATAGAAACTTGACATGCCGAGGACAGGATACAGCTTTTTACTCGGGTTTCTCCTGATATTCGTCGGGTTTGTCGCCTCAATCGTCGGATTGAATATTATCGTCGATCCGTTCAGGTATTGGAATTTGGTCACCATTCCAGGAATCAACGGTCAACGGCCGGAGATTTCGAGTTCGGCCAGGATGACCAAGGCCGAGATCGTTTGCCGCATGCAGCCGGCTTCGGTGATCATGGGCACGTCTCGCGCCGAGGTGGGGCTTGATCCGCGCCATCCCGGCTGGGACAAATTCCCCGGGAGAACCTACAACCTCGCACTCGCCGGCTCCGGGCTCAAGGAGTTGGAGCTGACGCTGCGCCACGCCGTCTATGCGTCGCCGCATTTGCGTCAAGTGGTGATGGGGCTCGATTTTCTGATGTTCAACGCCAATCGCGAGGCCGTCGTCTTCGGGACCGAAGTGCTGGATTTCGACCCAAACCGGCTGTTGACCTCTCGATCCGATTCTTGCTTACGAAGCTTTATATACGACGCCGATACACTCCTGTGGACTAAGGGGGTCGCCTATGACATCGCCACCGTCCGGCACCAGTTGCCAGACCCTCAAGGCCATGTGCTCAGCTGGATCGCCCTGTACGACCGCGATGGTTTCCGTGGAAACAATTTCAACGCTTTGATGCCGGTAGCGGCCAGCGACGGCTTTCGCACGCTGATCGATACGGCGACAGGCAAACAGGCCGGGCAGGAGGGATACTACACATCGAAGATTTGGCGCGCGGGGCCGGATCAGCGCTATTGTTTCACTCATTCGGGGCAGCCGGATACCATTGCTGTTTTTCACAACATGGTGAATTTCGCGCGCGAATCGGGAATTGACATCCGGTTTGTGATCAATCCCATTCATGCCCGCATGCTGATTGCGCTGGAGGAGATCGGGCTGTGGCCGCAATACGAGGCGTGGAAGCGCGATCTCGTCGCCGTGCTTGCGGAAGACGCCGAGGAGAACCACTCGAAGCCCTTTCCGCTGTGGGACTTCTCGGGCTTCAACTCAATCACAACCGAGCCGATCCCCGCCCTTGGGGACAAACGATCCATGATGCGCTGGTGGTGGGAACCCTCGCATTATCAAAAGGCGGCGGGCGATTTGATGCTCGATCGGGTGCTCGACTACCGGCCAGGTTTGGCTTCGGTGCCATCCGATTTCGGTATTCTGCTGTCGCCGTCTAATATCGACACCTGGCTCGCCGAGACGCGCGAGCGTGGTCGCGCATACCGGCGCGATCAGCCGAAAGAGATAAAAATCGTCACCAACCGGGTTCTGCCGCTGATTGCCGATGCCGACGGGACGAATTGCGGCTATGACATCGACGCCTTGCGCGAAGCCAGCTCCGCCCTTCGGCGCGGCGACCATGCGACCGCGGAGGCGGATTTTGCCCATGCCGTCGCCATCCACGAGGCGGACGAGCATCAAGCCGCGGAACTCGGCGTTTCGGACCGCGAGGTGGGATTTCGCGAAGTTTCTTCGAGAGGCGCGAGCGGGCAAGGAACTGCCGACCAATCTCGCCGATTGGGTAGCCTATCAGACGCGGGGCAACGAACGATCGGCTGCCGGCGATTTCGCCAACGCGGTCGGTGATTACACGCGAGCCATTCAAATCGGTCCACCAAATCCGGCGCTTTACTTTCTCCGCGGTAATGCTCGATTGCATCTATCGGATTTTGCCGAGTCCATTCAGGACTTCGAGGCCGGCCTCAAGCTTGATCCGACCAATCAAACTTTGCAGGCGCTAAGGCGGCAGGCGGAGACCTCGCTCGCCGCCAAATTGCAGCATGAGGCCGACACCGCTCGGTCCAACCGAGATTTGACGGCCGCCATCGCCCTGTATGGTGAGGCGATCGGGGTCGGCCCGCCAAACACCGCGCTTTATTACTTGCGCGGGACTGCGCGCCTCGATGCGGGCGATTTCGTTGGAGCTCGCGCGGATTTCGAGGCCGGGTTGAAGCTCGACCCGAATAACGTCACGCTCAACGGGTTGCGGCAGCGAGCACAATCGGCTTCGAAAGCGAACGCGGCGTCGGCAACCGATGCGGCTTCTGCTGTGGAACTGCAGCACATGGCGGACGCCAAGCGCGCACAGGGTGATGTGGCTGGCGCCATTGCGGACTACAGCAAAGCTATCAAGGTGGGGCCGCCCAATCCCGCGCTCTACTTCCTGCGGGGGACAGCGCGCCTGCAGAACGGCGAACTCGCGGGAGCCGCCGCGGATTTCGATGCCGGCCTCGATCTCGATCCGGCCAATGTCACCTTGGCGCAGCTGTTGAGGACGACTGTCATCAAGCACCTGGCGTCGTCGACAGGGGAATAGATTTCAAAGCAGGCCACGCGAGTAAACCCTCGGCTGCCGGACCTGCCGACGCACCGTTGCATGCCGAACACTATCGGCGAAAAGCGCAATGAAGATTAGGGCCGGTGGTGTTGGCGACCGGCTGTGCCACGGAAAATTTCACGGACTCTCGGCCTCGATAATCTGGTTCGGCGCCGTACTAACACGACAGGGACGTAAGATATGCCCATCAACTGCGTAGTCGTCGATGCAGGTGCTCGGTACGGGCTCCATCCGAACTGGGCGGAACTGCGTGGGCTGGTCGATTTCCATCTTTTCGAGATGGACGCGGACGAGGCGGTGCGACTGCAGCGCAAATACGAGAACGACCCGCGCATCACCGTTTATCCGGTCGCTCTCTACAGTAGCAACACGACATTATATTACCATGTGAGCGAACATCACGCGCTCAACTCAGTATTTGAGAGCAATACCGATCTGTTAAACAAGAACGACTATCTGCTGCGCGACTTTACCGAAACCGAACGGCGGGCGGCAGCTGCGCATACCATCGATTCTCTATTCGACGGGCAGGAAGTGCATTTTCTGAAGCTAGACATCGAAGGAGCGGAATACGAAGCTTTGAAAGGCGCCGTTGGAGTGCTCGGCAAGACCGTGCTGGGCGTTCGGTCAGAAGTCCTGTTCGCGCCGATCTACAAGGAAGCGCCGCTGTTCGGCGATATCAATCGCTTCCTGCTCGATCAGGGTCTGGAACTGCTCAATCTCGATTATACTGGGGCCGGAAACAAGAACGGGCGCTTCACGTTACCCGGCCGTTACGGCAAACTGCTCAGCAGCGATGCGGTGTGGGTGGTTGGGAACGAGCGGCTTTTTGCCGCCGAGGGCGACCGGTTGGTGCATGACGTGGTTCGGTTCGTGCTGTTTCTGATGCTGAACAATGCGACCGACCTCGCGGTCGACACGATGCTGCAGGCAGTCGCTCGCGAAGGCGTCTCGTTCACCAGGGTGCGCGATGACCCGCTGTTCCGCGAATTGCATAAAAGGATGCTGCTGCTCTTCAAGGGTTTGCTGAGCCTACCGATGCTGCTGGAAACAGACGTCACCGATACATATCGCAATATCTTCGGATTGGATTTTCCATTGATGAACCGTTTCTATGAAAGCGATCTGTTTACATAACATTCACTGCCGATACATAAATAAGTAGACGAGTAATAAACGTGCATGTTTTGCTGACCGGAGCTAGCTCTTTCCTGGGCTGCCATCTGACCGAGCATTTGCTTCGGGCTGGGTTGCGGGTGACCGCAACCTATCGGACCGACCATGCCGCCATGCGGCAGCTTCGAACGCTCGGTGGCGACCTGAATTTGCAGCAAGTCGATCTTGCCGATCAGGCAGCGTTTTTCAGCCTGCCGAAATCTATCGACGCAGTGGTCCACGTCGCGGGCGTCTCGATTGCGCCGGGCATCTCCGTCAATGAGATGATAGAGTGCAATGTTGTCGGCACTCGGAACGTTCTGCGCTATGCGCTGGCCGCCGGCGCCGCACGAATTGTCTACACATCGAGCCTGTCGATACATGGTCGAATTGCTGGCCCGGTGGTCGACGAAACCACCCCGGTTCTCGATGCCGACCTTTACGGAGCAAGCAAGTAT
The DNA here is from genome assembly GCA_963821795.1 of uncultured Alphaproteobacteria bacterium. Taxonomy (GTDB): domain Bacteria; phylum Pseudomonadota; class Alphaproteobacteria; order ATCC43930; family CGMCC-115725; genus AP-15. The sequence goes on along the minus strand of CAWGFH010000013.1, from coordinate 490,002 downwards.
CTCGGCGAAAGGCTGTTCGCAGCCGAGGCCGCCCGGCTTCCTTGCATAGCGATTCGGCTGCCTGGCGTGTTGGGCCGCGGCGCGCACCGCGCCTGGATACCGACGTTATTGGAGCGGATCAGAGCGGGCAAAGAAATCTTACTCTATAACCCGGATGCGCCGTTCAACAATGCCGCGCATGCCGACGACATCGGACGGTTCTGCGTCAATCTTTTGGGTGGTGATTGGACCGGATTCTCGGCCATGCCATTAGCGGCGGCGGGCATGATTACGGTCAGAGAGGTCGTCGATCGTTTGGCGGCAGCAACCGGAATGCGGATCGCGGTGACCGCGCGACCCGCGCCGCAACCGGGCTTTGTCGTATCATCGGATCGTGCAATTCGAGGGTTCGGTTACGACCCGATGGAGATCGGCTGCATGGTCGATCGCTACGCTGCAGAGGGCTGAGCCAGCCCGGTAGCCTGCCTGACGGCCAGCTGATCTCCGGAAGGGATGTGGACAATGCGTGAAACGCCGTTCATTTTGACAGTGACCGTTTGGGGCCGCAGTTACATCGAAAAGTTTATTCGATTTGCACTTCCGACTTTTCTCGCTCCCGGGAATATTCCGGGATTGGTCAAAGAGCGTAAAGCCGAATTCCTGATCGTAACCTCTCCTGCAGGAAAAATGATTATCGAGGAGTTAAAGATTTACAGCATGTTGTCGGCGTTCTTGAAGGTGAAATTCGTAATACTGGACTTCGACGACATGGCGAAATCGTCCGATGAGCGCTCTTCTTATCCGAATGGGGCAGCAAACAATGCGCTCGGTCGAGAGACATCCATGTCGCTGATGTCTCTAGGGCACCGGACGGCGTGTGATTATGCGGCAAGCCGCAATGGGTTCTGCGTCTTTCTCGGGCCGGACTTCCTTCTGTCGGACGGCAGTCTAACTTACTTGGATCGCCGGGCTGCAGCCGGGATTTGGGCAGTGTTGTTGCCTGGATTCCGCTTGATTGAGGAGGAAGCAAGAAAGACTATTATCAATTACTATATCGATACGATAGATCATGCGATCGTCATCCCTCCGCGTCGGCTTGTAAGAATGATCTTTAACCATGTTCATCCTGAAATGAAATCATACATGGTCGACAGCAAAGACTTTTCGTATTGCCCAAACTATGTTGTATGGCCGTTGCGCTCTCAGGATACGCTTTTGGTTCATGCATTCCATTTGCATCCCCTGCTCGTCGACGTCAGCAGGGCCGAAAATTTTTCGACCCTCGCGCGGGATACGATCGACGGGGATTTCGTCGGCCGGATTATCGAGGATTGGGAGGAAATCGAAATTGTCCGCGATTCCGACGATGCGACCGTCGTCTCTTTGACACCGAAACTGGCGGGGCCCGGCATCGCTGCCGGAGCCATCCCTGACCCCGACACCGTCTCGCGCTGGGCCTACGGCCCGGTTATGACCCCGCTTCACCGCTATTGCTTTACGAAGATCATCCTGCTCCATGCCGGTCCTACGCCTGAGGTTGGCGACTTGCCGCTTGCAGAGACGGGAAGATTTGTTTACGACACCTTACGGACGCGAGTAGTTCCACTCACCTTCCGGGCGCTCGCCAAGTCTTTGCGCGACTTGGCAAACCGCCATACATGGCAGACGGTGCGCCGCGGGGCGAATGCGCTCCAATACACGGCTATGATGCCGGTCAGAATGGTGCGACACGGCGTGCGGGTCGGGCAATTGCTAGAGCGGCTCGATGATGAAATCGGCGGGCTGGTTGCCGAGAATCGAGCGTTGCACGAAAGGCTTGCCGCGGCTACGAGCGGCGAGATTTTTCCGGATAATCTGCAGCCGAACGCGGAAAAAGTGAGGCAGCCCGATGAAGCAGCCCCTCTCCCGGAGAAGGCTTGACCGCTACCTTATGTCCATGGGAGACCGGGTCGAAACCGGAGTTCTTGACGAAAAAGGACTCTACCAAGCGTCATAGTAATGCCATGTGGTCCAGCCCATGACGCAGTCTCACCAATGGCGGGTGAGGGTGAGCTGGCGCAGCATCCGGAGGTCTCCGGCTGGAGATCAAGAACAACGGGATACGCCGAAGGTATGACCCCGCAATATAACGATGCGCTAGCGGATATTCTAAGCGGCGTGAGAAGTTGGCGGATGTGGAGCCGCATGGGATGGCAGGAGGTCCGCCGGCGCTATCGCCGTACGGTGATCGGCCCGTTCTGGACGACGCTTAGTCTTGGTGTGTTTGTGTTTTCTCTCGGATTTTTGTGGTCGCACCTTTGGCAACAGGATCCGAAAGTCTTTTTGCCGTTTTTCTGCTCCGGGATGATCACCTGGGTGTTCATATCTTCGGTCGTCACCGAAGGGTGCACGACGTTCACCGCTGCAGAGCCGATTATCAAGCAGATCAACGTGCCATATACGTTGCTGACCTGCACCGTGGTGTGGCGAAATCTAATCGTATTCCTGCACAATTTGGTGATTTTTTTAATCCTGATGCCTTATGCGAGAATACCCGTCACCGCGTACACCTCGCTTCTGTTTATCGGATTGCTGATCCTGTCTTTGTCCGGAGTTTGGGTTGCCGCGTTGCTCGGCACTCTTTGCGCGCGCTACCGAGACGTCCAGCAGCTGATCGCCACCGTGCTGCAGATCGCCTTATTTGTTACGCCGATATTCTATTCACCGGCGCAGCTGCAAGGCGGCTTGGTGAAGATTGCTCAATTCAACCCGCTTTACCATTACATCGAACTTGTTCGGCTTCCGCTGATGGGGCAGATGCCTTCGACACTCGATTACGCCGTCGGCATTGGCGGCACTGTGCTCGGCTGGGCGTTCACCTTCGACCTCTACAGCCGGTTCCGGCGCCGCGTTCCCTATTGGCTGTGATGGTGAGGAGCGAATCATGGCTTCGATCGCGCTCCAAAACGTGACGGTTGATTTCAAGATTTACGGAGCCCAGCGCAGTTTTCGAAAGGCGCTGTTTTCGCGCACCGGCGGGAAAGTGATCGCGCGCTCCGACAGCGGCCGTGGCGGGGTCACGGTTCGCGCTCTCGACGATGTCTCGATCAGCCTCGACCACGGTGACCGCCTCGGCCTGATCGGTCATAACGGGGCAGGCAAGACCACTCTCCTTCGTGTTTTCGCCGGCGTTTATCAACCGACGTTGGGGAAGGTGATTACCTGCGGCCGGCTGTCGCCGCTGTTCAACACCGCCCCCGGGTTGGACATGGACGACACGGATACGAGAATGTGCTCACCTGCGGGCTGTTTCTGGGCATGTCGCGCAGCGAGATCCTGGAAAAGACCGCCGAGATCGAAGAGTTTGCCGAACTCGGCGATTTTATGGCCCTTCCGGTCCGCTCCTATTCGACCGGGATGCTGACCCGGCTGAGTTTCGCCGTCGCAACGGCGATCGAGCCGGAAATTCTGATCCTCGATGAGGGCCTTGGCGCCGGCGATGTGCGGTTTATCGAGCGTGCCAAGCAGCGCGTCGACGCTTTGATCGAGCGATCGAGCATCGTCGTTCTCGCCTCCCATTCCGAGGCGCTCCTTCGTCAGATTCTGCAATCGCGCCCTGCTGCTCAATTCCGGCCGAGTTGCAGCACAGGGACCGATCGACGAGGTTATCGAAAAGTATCACGAGTTGACCGCCTCCGCGGCGTAAGCGGACGCTGAGCGGCCCCCGAGTATCAGTTGTCGGAGACATTTATTATGGCGGAACGTGATCTCCTCTGCCGGGTTTGCGGGGCAGAGGCGCTCGCTATTTTTTCGCAATTCGAAGATTTGCCGCGGGTGACTTCGGATTGCCGGCCGTTTCCCAAAGGCGGGCGGCTCGCGATCTGCGGCGAGTGCGCCGTGGTCCAGAAGCCCGTCGAGGCGCATTTATTGAGCGAAGCGGCGGCAATCTACGACGCTTACGATGTCTATTTTCAATCGGATGGGGTCGAGCAGGCCGTGTTCGACCCGACGACCGGGGCCCCGCGCCGCCGCAGCGCCGTGCTGGTGGACAAGCTCGCAGAAAACCGGACTATCGCCGAAAACGGGCGGCTTCTCGATGTCGGCTGCGGCAAGGGAGCATTGCTGTCAGCCTTTGCCGATAGCCGGCCCGGCTGGAAACTTTTCGGCCACGATTTGAGCGACGCCAACCGCGATGCCCTGTCGCGCATTGCCGGCTTCTGCCGGCTTTACAGCGGACCGGTCGACGCATTGCCCGGCGATTTCGATTTGGTGACGCTGATCCATTCCTTGGAACACTTCATCGAACCTTACGACGAACTCGCTAATCTCCGGTCGAAGCTCACATCGGGCGGTTGCCTTTTTATCGAGGTTCCGGACGCCGAGGCGACGCCCTTCGACCTGTTGATCGCCGATCATGTAACCCATTTCACCGCGAGCGGCGTGGCGCGGCTGCTGGCCAGGGCTGAATTCAATCCGCGGCTGGTCGAGCGAGGCTGGGTGGCCAAAGAACTTTCGGTCATCGCCGAACCAGGATTTGAATCGACGCCGGCCTCGCCTGCGTCCTTCGCATCGGCCCGCCGGCAGGTCGAGGCGCAGCTCGCTTGGCTTCGGGAACTCGTGACCGGGGCGGAGCGCGCAGCCTCGGGCGCCCGTCGATTTGGCCTGTTCGGTACGTCGATCGCCGCGATGTGGCTGTTCGGCGAAGTGGGGGAAGCGGTCGAATTCTTTGTCGACGAGGATCCCAGTCGCCGCAATCGGCAATTGCTCGGCCGGCCAATCCTGTATCCAGCCGACATCCCCGCCGGCGCTACCGTATTTATGCCCTTGATCCCATCGATTGCTAGTGCCGTCGCGGCCCGGTCGTCTGGCTTGGGCATCGACTACCGGCTACCACCCAGCCTTCCGGTGATCTGATTCGAAGCCCTAATTCGTCGCCGCAACGTGCCGTCTTGCAGGGCGAGCGGCGGCATGGTGAGCCGGGGGGCCGCCGAGACTCTGGCCGGCGGTCCAAGCCGTGCGCCACGCTTGGCGCGGCCGGCAAATCTGCCTCGGCATGAGCGACATGACGTCGGGACCAGCGGACACCAACCGCCCACGCCTCACCATTATCCTGCCTTGCTACAATCATGAAAGACTTCTCCCCGGCGCGCTCGAGGCAATCGCTGCGCAGAGCTCGCTGCCCGACGAGGTCATCGTCATCGATGACGGATCACGGCCAGCCGCCGCTTCGACGATCGCGACAGAGTCCGGCCGCCATTCGTTTCTCCGTCTGATCCGGCACGAAACCAATCGCGGGGTCATCGCCGCTTGCGGGACGGGCCTCGCGGCGGCTTCCGGCGACTACCTATTGTTTGCCGCGGCCGATGATCGCCTGGCCCCTGGCGTGGTCGAGCGTGCCCGCGCCGCGCTCGCCATGCATTCGCAAAGCGGCATCCTGTTCTCCGATAACGCTATGATGGATGCATCGGGAGGCGAGAGGACTTTGTTTCCACTCGGCCTCGACCGGGTTCGCCCATTTTCGGGACCGGAATTTCAGAGCTTCCTAAAGAGCAGCTTTTTTTACATTGCGACTGGGAGCGTGTGGTTTCGCACCGAAGCATTGCGCGCAATCGGCGGCTTCGACGAGCGGCTGCGGTGGCATTGCGACTTCTTCGCTGCCTATGCGATAGGAATGTGGCAAGGAGCTACCTATGTGCCTGACGCAGCGAGTTATTTCCGGGTCTCGGCCGGCTCCTACAGCGCCGCCCGGCGCAACGGAGCCGAACAGCGGCAAGTGCTCCGGGCATGGCTCGCCAAAACCGCCGAACCGAGCCATTGGCCACAACGGCGGGCGTTTCGCGATTGCGGCCTATTGCCGGCTTATGGCTGGAGCGCCATTGCTGCGCTGAGTTCGGATCCGGGCTATCTGACCCCGACTCTGGTGTCGCGTTTGGTGACGCGAGGGTTGTACGATCTGATCCGGCCGGCCTTGCCGTTGGGCTGGCGGCGGCGACTGCGGCGGCTAGCCAGCCGAAAAGGCGACGCATTGTCACCGAGGTAGGTGACCGAGCGCAGAACGGTTCGAATGCGTCATGAATTCCGCCTACTTCTCGGATTAATCGTACCGGTCCACCCGCAGCCTGGTCGTCGACTGTCTTGCCCAGCTTCTCGTTTTCCCCGATCCGCCCGCTCCCCGGCGCGAGAGGCGGCCGATGTTCCGAGCGCGGGTTTACCTTGCTCGAGCTGCTCGTGGTTCTGGCCATCCTCGGATTGCTGATCGGCTTGGTCGCGCCGGCGGCATTGCGCCAACTCGGTTCGGCCAAAGAGAAAATAGCCCATCAATCGATCGAGCGCCTCGCCAGCGTCCTCGACATCTACAAGCTTGACATCGGGACTTATCCGACGACCGAACAGGGTCTCCAGGCGCTGATTGCACAACCCGCCGGGGTAGACCACTGGAGCGGCCCCTACCTGAAGGGCGAGAAAGTGCCCGAAGATCCGTGGGGTCATCCGTTCTTGTACCGCATGCCCAGTCAGCGCCCCGGTCACGATTACGACCTCTACTCGCTCGGCCCGACCGGAAAACCAGGGGGCACCGGCTCCGACGCCGAAATCGACAATAACTGAGCCGCCGCGTCGATCAGTCTGCGGCGCTGTTCCAGGCCAGCACGAGATAACCCTGAGGCAAGGCCGATCCGAACCGCACGACCGCAGCGCGGGTGACGCGGGCTCTTCCCGGGCCGAGCGCCGCCGCGGAGATGCGCACGGTCTGCAAATCCCCAGGCGCGGGAGCAGTGGGTGAGGTAGCCTGAGCCAGCTGCGGGATGGTGGCGAGGGCAGCGGCCACCACCGGATCGGTGCCGTCCCGATTTGGTTCGGCCGGGCCGAATAAGGTCAGATGCGGTCGAAGCCGGGCGGCCAGTTCGGGTGTCATGCCGAGCACGCGGTCGAGTTCGTCCAAGGTTTCGATCGGCGAGCCGGGTGGCCCGTAATCGAGCCCCGCCGCGCGATAATCGGCGAACAAAGCCTCCTGCGTCCGCGGACTTGGCGCCGAGCCGACCCAGTCGGCTATGGCCGCGGCAAGCCGCCGTGCGCTGTCGGGATCGCTGCCGACGGCGCGCAGCAGCGCTTCGATCAACGCCGGCGAGGCCAGGTTCGGGTTGACCCGCGCCGCCTCGTCTTCAAGCCGCACGGCCACCTGGCTGTGGCCGACCGTCAGCAGATGAGGGGTCCCGTCGAGCGGCCAACGCTGATCCGGCTGCGGATCGGACAGGTTGAAGATTGCCTGTGAAATCGCGCCGTCCGCCGCCGCCGCAGCGACGGCGTTATCGACCAGATTGTCGGCGATGCGGATCTCGGTCCGCCCGCTCGCCGTCAGGTGCAGAACAAGAAAAGAAATCAGCACCAAGGTCCACAGGACGACCAACAGCGCAAAGCCGGCGCTGCGGCGCGGAGACCTGTGCAAGGCCGGCTGTCGCCGCCCCACCCTCACAGGCCGTTCGGGTTGGCCGAGCCGGAGCCGCCCTGGCGCTGCACCTGCTGCGGAACAAGCCCGGCATTGATCAACTGACTGCGCAGATCCTCGGTCAGGGCACGCGCGTCGCGCTGGTCGTGCACGACGTGCGGGGTGATCAGCACCAGCAGTTCGGTACGCATGCGCGAATTGGCCTGGGTCGAAAACAGCGTGCCGAGAACCGGGATGTCCTTGACGAACGGGATGCCGGTATTCCCTTGCGAGACGTTGTCTCGGATCAGGCCCGCCATCCCCACGGTTTGGCCATCCTGGACCGCCACCCGGGTTCGGAAGACCTGATCGTCGAAGGTCGGCGAGCCGCTGACCGTATTGGTCGCCTGCTGAGCTACATCGCTGACTTCCTGTGCGATGTCGAGGCTGACCAGACCGCCGGTGTTGACCCGCGGCGTCACCTGCATGATGACCCCGGTCTCGTGGTAGTCGACGCTGTTGACGACCGGGGCCCCGGCTGCCAGCGTGCTGGTCGCTGTCCCGGTCAGAACCGGGACCTGCTGGCCGACCTGCAGACGAGCCGGCTGATTGTCGAGCACCATGACTTCGGGGGCGGAAAGCACCTTGACCTTGGTTATATTAGCCAGCGCTGCGAGCGCGAAATTCGGGCTTTTGCTCAAAACGAAGTAAGGGAGAGTCGACGGAAACGGCAGACTGCCCAATGTCGGAAACGGTGGGTTGAAGGGGCCGCTTGTGCCGGTCGATCCCAGCGTCTCGGCCAGATGGTCGGTCTTGAAGAAGAATTGCGTCCCGTATTGCAGCTGATCGTTGAGATCGACCTCGGCAATCGTGGCCTCGATCAGCACCTGCAGCGGAATGATGTCGATCTTGTGCAGCATTCCCTCGATCACCGAATACTCGGCCGGCGTCGCATAGATCAGCAAGGCGTTGTTGGTCTGGTTGGCGATGATTCGGATCCGGTTCTCGGTGCCCCCGGTGCCGCCGCCGGTATCAGTCGACAGCGGTTCGGTCGCAGGCGACGCTGCGGCGGAAGAGGTTGCCGGCGCTGCGGCGGGAATTGCCGAACCCAGTCCTCCGCTGCCCCCGGAGGTGCCCGACGACAAGCCGGTCGTGCCGGTGCTTGAGATACCGCCCGCCGCTCCGCCGACGCCGGGCGTGCTACCGGCAGCGTTGCCGAACCCCAAGGCTTGCTGCCCAGCCCCCGGGGCGGTGCTGCCCGGCGGGCCGGGGGTTGCGGAAACGTGGCCTGGGGTAAAGGCGCGCTGGAGCAGGTTCTCCAAATCGGAGCTCTGCCCGTTCTGCACGTAATAAATATGCCAAGTGCGTGCGGTGGCGTCTTCAACCCGCTCCGACAGTCGGAAAAAGCGGTTGGCAGCATCGATATAACGCGGCTGCGACGACACCACGAGAACCGCGTTAACCCGCTCCATCGGCAGAACTTGCAACGATTCCGCTCAAGGCCCTTCGGTCTGGGCCTGAAGCACTCTTTCGAGCTCGCCGGCGATCTTTGCCGGGTCGCCATCCCCGATCGGGAACAAGGCGTAAGATCGGCCTGACAGGATGTCGATGTCGAACGCGCGTATCAGACCGACTAGAGTTTGGCGCACCTGCGCGTCGCCGGTACCAAAACCGCATTGCGCGCCAGGTCGGCCGTGATCTTGCCGCCCTCACCGACATACGGTTCGAGCATTTTGGCGAGGTCCTTGGCGGCTGTATAGCGGAGCGGCACGACTTGGGCGCCGGCCGCCACCGCGCCTGCGCCAGCCGCTAGGTTGCTACGTTGCCGGACGGCGACCGGCACGATGTCGTAGATGCCGTTTCGCGCACCATGGTCGCGCCGTTTTGGTTGAGCAGGGTCTCGAGGCGGGCAACAGCGCCGAGCGCGCCAACGGCGTCGGGGTTTCGATCGAGCCGGTGCCATGTACCGCGGGGTCGATCGTGTAATTCGACCTTTAACGTCGTGCCGAGGACGGAGCGGACGATCTCGCGAATATCGGTATCGACAAAATTGAGCGTCACGTCACCGTTTTCACCGGAGGCGCGCCGGGAGCGGGGGTGTGGCTGTCGCGGCGGCCGACGGTCCCCCGCCGCGCCGCGGTCCACGAACATGCGTTCGCTGGTGTGATTTGTCGGGATCGGACCGTTTACCCGCGGTGCTGCCGACTGCAGGCCGGCCGGTTGCTCAAGCGGGATCAGGCCAGCCTCCGGCAGGCTGACACGAGCCGAGAAGCACCATCAGCACGGCCGCGCCAGACATCCATGCGCATCGCCGGCGAATTCCCATCACCGCCCCGCAGCTGACCGGGCCTCAGGGGCGCCCGGTTGAGCAGCATCGGCGCAATGGCAGGCCGCGCGGCTGCCGCGACGGTGGCGGATGCATTGACCCGCTGCTCGGCAGTCGGCGGTGGCACCAGGTTCGGGTCGGTCTTTGGTTGCATGGTCTTGGTCCCGCCGGGACCGCTCAGCGACACCTCGACGCGAGGTAATGCGCTCGACTCGCCACCCGCTCACGGTTTGACCTTCGCTAACCGCCAGCGGCTTCTCCCCGTTCGAAGCAAAAATCGCGATCCGGTGACCGGGCGCAATGACGATCCCTGCCAGCCTCGTGTCGGAGAGGCTGGAATCTGGCGATTGTATCGTCGCTCCGCGGCGCCGGCCGCCGGGTACTGCTGAACAACGGCCGGGCGAGGATCACCGTCAACAACTCACCGTACCGTCCACGGATCTCCGGGCGCATCCGAGGGGGCGACGTTTCCAATGGTGGCGGGGCGGCACTCGCCGGCAGATCGGTGCCGGCCGCCACCGTCATCTCGGAGGCGATGATTCCGGCGAATAGCGCGCAGCCCGCCAGCAACAGCGAACAGAGCCATACGCTCGATCATGGCTCGGCCGCAGCCGGCGATTTTTCACCGCGGAAGCCGTAGACGTCCGATCCAGCGTCGAGGCCAGCATCGCCTCCGGCACCGAGGGGAGGCCCGGCCGTCGCAGCACGCCGTGGACCTGCAGATTGTCGACGATCAGCGGCGGCTGTGCCTCCTCGATTTGGGCGAGCAGCTTCGGACCAGCGTCTCGTAAGGACCGTTGAGGGCGAAGCGCAGGCCTATGCGGCGATAGCCGTCAGTCGCCTCGGCCGGGAGGCTCTCGGTACTGCCGATCGTCGCGCCGACCGAAGCCGCAATGCCTTCGATGCGGCTCTGCAGATTGGCCGAAGCGATGGCGTCGCTGGCGCCGTCGAGGGTGACCTTGCGGGTGAGCTCTGCGGCGCGCAGCTCGGCAAGATGCGCCCGCAAACTCGGCAACGCGGCCGCCGCCGCCTGCAGATGGGGAAGCAGGTTACGCTCGTCCTCAAGGCGCGCTTCGCGTCCATGATAGAGGTCGACGAGCGGTGCCACGGCCAGAAAATACAGGCCTCCAAGCACCGCGAGCACCAGAGCCCAACGCCAACAACTGGCCGCGTGGGCCAGAGGGCAGGGCTGCGATCGAGACTACGGTGCGACCTCCGCGATGATGGTGAAGAGCTCCTGGTGGAGCGCTTCGATCCGGGTAACGGGTGCGGCAAATGCCGGGTTGCGGAACTCGCTGTCGGCGGCGACGGCGCCGATCAGCCGGGCTGCGGCGGCCGACCGGCCGGTCATCGTCAATTTACGCTGTCGCAGCTCCATCTCGGTCAGATAGGTATCGTCGGGCAAGACTCGGGTCGCCGCAGCCAACACCGCGAGGGGTTGTCCGACCTTTTCCCGCTCTTTTCCCACCAGATCGGCACTGCCCGACAAGCGTGCGATTTCCCGGCGCAGGCTGTTGGCTTCGCCTGCGGCTTGGCGTCCTGCCGCCAACGCCCGATCGAGCGAGGTCATGGCGATCGACTCGCGGATAAAAGGGGTCACGATCGCTGCCAGTGCCAGTAGCGCGCAGCAGATTGCCGCGGGTCTGATCAAACGGCTGGCGATGCGATTGGTGGGATGGTCGACGCCGTCGAGCGGCAGCCACGAGCCCGCATCCGGCCCGTCGGCGATCTCCGCCCGCACCGGAGCGATGCCGATTTGGCCGAGCAGTCCAAGCAGCGGCGCCAAATTCGCCTTCGGAACCAGCAAGAGGCGCAGCGACAACCGCCCGCTCTGGCGGTCAGCCGCCAAAACCCGGTGGTTCCAGTAGAGCTCCTCGGCGCCGAATGGCGTCTCTCGATCCATCTCGAAGGCGAGAGCCTGATCGATCTCGCGCTCGGCCGCGAGCGGCAAGACCACGGTTTTTCCCAATACATCCCCGTCGCTCAGCCGCAGCACAACCGGCTTGCCGGTGGCGCGAGGAAGTTCGGCCAACCCCGACGCGCCCAGTGCGAATTGACCGAGCAAGGTTTCCTTACCGTTTTGACGCAGACCCACCGTGACTGCTTCGACCCCCTGGCCAGCAGTGCCGATCGGCGTAATCACCGTCGCATCGGCTGCGGTTGGCGAAGACGGGCGCAATCGCTGGGGCAACAGCTCCGCCAGCTGACCAAACCACCAGTTAAGGAAGTCTCGCACCATGCCCGGCATCGAGCCGATCCGCCAGAAGCTGCCCTGCCATGCTACAGGGCAGGGGGACCATGGAAAAGATCGACACTCCACCACCCCCGATCCCGCCTACAAAGGTTCCCGAATGTGACCCGATCAAGGCGATTGCGCCGACATCAGGCAAAATTGGCTGCGCGCCGGACTGTTTTTCTCTCTTTGCGAGTGATACGCTGCGATCTTCTTGTCAAGAGGGAGTGGCGGGGAGGCGCCCGCTGGCCGCCGATCGAGCCATCCGGCGAATTGACTGATGCGGGTTACAGTTCGGGCGCCACGATCAGATCGGGCCAGCGGCGCCGATCTCCCTTGGCGAAGACCAGGCGGATGCGGATCAATTCCGGAGCTGCTCCCGTCCCGTCCCATTGCTGCTGCCATTGCACCGGCTGGTCCGGCGCCGGACTGCCCCAATAGGAAATTTGGAGGCCGGACACCCCTGAGATCAGTTCGGTGACGGTCGGTTGCGGCGGCGGGCCGAACGGGATTTCGTGCCGGTGAGGGGTCCACCGTAGAACCAGCCGCCGGCCATCGAGTTCGATCGTGATATCGGCGCGCCGGGTCGTCCCGAGGCCGGTCGGCAGATCGCCGACAAAACTCAGATGGCTCGCATCGCCCTTGATCTGTCCCCCGATGGCAGCGCCCGGACCGAAGCCGCTCGGGGTCGGCGCTGCGACCCCGGTAAGCAAGCTGCGCAGAACGCGGCCCGAGGCGTCGAGGTCGCCGGTCTCGCCAATTCGCCGCTGTTGCGCGTTCCATAATGCCAACCCACCCCTCACCCCTTGCGTGAGCCCCACCGCCAGGAAGCCGAGCACGACCACGACGACCAGCATCTCCAACAGGGTGAAGCCGGCCCGGCAGTCGGATGGGTGCGTGCCCGGCATCGAAGGATCAGCCGCTGCCGCCGGAGGCCGCAAGGCGCAGCGTGCGCAGCACCACCTCGCGCTGATGACCGCGCGCCTGCCATGAGATTGCGACCTGGACATCGAACAGGGTCGTCGTCTGCTGGGTGACCCCGTCCGCCGCCACGCCCTGCCGCCGCGCCACTGGCTGGACGTGCAGCGTCCAACGGAAACCGCCGCCGTCGTTGCCGCTGGACTCACCCTCGACCATGGCGGCGCCGCGCCCGACCGCAACCAAGTGGGACTGCGCACGCTGCAAAGCCTCCTCGGCCCGGGCCGCGGTGTCGACCGCGAACAAGCCGCCGCTCCCCGCCTGAAACAGCCCGACCAGTGCCAGCGAGGCGATCGCCAACGCGACCACAACCTCGAGCAAGGTAAAGCCGGCCGCCGCTGCGGACCGTTTACCGTACATCGGCGACCGTCACCCTGCCGGTCAGCCAGTCGACCCCGATGGCAACCCGCCGCGATCCGTCCGCAAGCGTGATCCTGCCGCCGGTGGAGCTGCCGTCGGGATTGAAGCGGATGTTCCCCAATGCGGCGCTGCGCTTCTCGCCGTCGACGGTCAACAGCCCGATCGAGAGCGTCGCGGGCAGGCTCCGCGGCGACCCTCCACCGACCCGGTAGCGATGACCTGCCAAATCAAGCGCGAATGCCACCGGTCGGTTGTCGGCGATGGCCTGCGAGCGCGCCAAACGCAGTTCGGAAGCCAGTTCCGTGGCCGTTCCTTCGAGCCCGAAACCCCTGCTCCAGGGCGCTCGGTAGCCGACGATCAAGACCAAGGCGAAGCCCATGACGGCAAGCGCTACCACGAGCTCGATTAATGAAAAGCCGTCTCGTGGCTCTAATAACGGCGTCCGCTCGAAAGCCCGCGCCTGGGGATCACGCCGCGAGATCATTGAGGCTCAGCATCGCTGTCAACAGCGCGCTGATGATCCCGGCGACGGCCAAGCCCATCGCTATCGTGATCAGCGGCACGGCCAGCGCAACCAAACGCTGCATCATCAGCCGCGCCTGCTCGTCGTGAATATCGGCGGCTTTCAGCGACATTGCCGCCAGCTGCGCCGCTTCCTCACCGAGCTGCAGCAAATGGATCATGCGCGGCGGAAACACCCCGGCGGCGCCGAGCGGTCGGGCGAGACCGGCACCGCCCTTGGCCCGCAGTGCCGCTTCTTCGACCGCCCCCGCCGCCGCGAGATTGCCGAGCGCATCCTTGGCGATGCCCAGCGCCGGGATCAGCGGCACCCCGTTGTCGAGCAGGCTGCCAAGCGTGCGCGTCAGTCGAGCCGCCAACGTCTCGCGGATCAGACGGCCGGCGAGCGGCAGGCGGAGCAGCAGTCGATCGAACGGTAGCCGATAAGCGGGCCGCTCCAGCATGTATCGGGCAGCCACGCCGCCCACCAGCAGCGCGGCAGCGAACCATGGCATGGCGGTGCCGATGATGCCGCCGAGCGTCATCAACATGCGGGTCGCGGCCGGCAACTGCGCGCCGGCCTGCTCGAAGATCGGCGTGAATTGCGGCAACACATAATCGAGCAGCAGCACGATAGAGCCGATCGCGGCAACGATCAGCAATGCCGGATAGATCAGCGCCGCGCGCAAGCTGGCGGTCAGGCTGCGTTCTCGTTCGAGCAGGCCGGCGAGGCGGTCGAGCGTAGCCGGCAACGTGCCGCCTGCTTCGCCGGCGCGGACCAGACCAACATAAAGCTTTGAAAAACTGCGCTGCTCGCCGGCAAGCGCCGCCGCCAACGAGCTGCCCGATCTTACCTTGTCGCGCACATTGCCGAGGATCTTCCGGGCCCGGGCGTTTCGCGTGTTGTCGACAACAAAACGCAGCGCGCGATCCAGATCCTGCCCGGCCATCAGCATGATCGCGAGCTCGCGGGTGGCCTCGACGAGCGACGCTTTGTCCAGACCGCGAATGCCGGCGATCTCGATCTGCAACAAATCGGACAGCCCGCGGCGCCCATCGGCGGGATCGGCGCGCAACACGGTCTGACCCTGGCGCTGCAGCCGCTCGACCACCGCGGTGCGATCGGGCGCGTCCATTATCCCGCGCACGACCTCGCCGCCGCCATCGATCGCCGACCAGCGGAACGAAGGCATCTCAGAACTCCGCCTGCCGCAACGCGTTGCCCAATCAGGCCTCGCTTCTGATGCAGCGGACAACCTCTTCGATCGTCGTGTCGCCTTCGAGCACGGCCATCAGGCCGCTGTCGAAGATCGGTCGCATGCCGTCGGCGACAGCGGCGCGCTCGATCGCGGTGTCGTCGGCGCCCTCGAAGATCAGCCGGTCGGTAGTCCGGTTCGGCACCAGCAGCTCGGCGATTGCCCTCCGTCCGCGAAAGCCGGTGCCCCGGCATTCCGGGCACCCTTTCGGGTGAAAGAGGGTGATCGCACCCGGTGGCGCCAGTCGCTCCAGGCCGAACCGTTCGATCAGCGCCGGCGGCGCAAGCTCCGCGACTTTGCAAATCGGGCACAGCCGGCGGACCAGCCGCTGCGCCAGCACCGCCTTCAGGGTGGCGGTCATCAGATAATCCTCGAGCCCCATGTCGCGCAGCCGCGTCATCGTCGCGGCCGCCGAATTCGTATGCACGGTCGATAGCACCAGATGGCCGGTAAGCGCCGCTTGCACCGCGATCTGCACGGTTTCGAGATCGCGGATCTCGCCGATCATGATGACGTCCGGATCCTGTCGCAGGATCGATCGCAACAGGCTGGCGAAATTTAGTCCGATCTGCGGCTTGACCTGAATCTGGTTGATGCCGGTGAGCTGGTACTCGATCGGGTCCTCAACGGTAACCACATTGCGCGCGACGGTATTGAGCTTCAGCAGACCGGTGTACAGGGTTGTCGTCTTGCCGCTGCCAGTCGGCCCGGTTACCAGCACCATCCCGTTCGGAAGTTCGAGTGCGCGCTCGATCCCCTTCCAGACATCCGCCGGTAACCCGAGCCTTTCATAGTTGAACTCGACCGCGGTGCGGTCGAGCACGCGCAGCACGACTTTCTCGCCGTGCAACGAGGGCACCGTCGAAACCCGAAAATCGATCTCGTGGCCGCGCACGGTCAGTTTGATGCGCCCGTCTTGCGGCAACCTGCGCTCAGCGATGTCCAGCCGCGCCATGATCTTGATGCGCGAGATGATCGCGGCCTGCAGTCGAGCCGCCGGCGGCTCGAGTTCGTGCAGGACCCCGTCATAGCGGTAGCGCACCCGCAGCCGGTCGGGAAACGGCTCGAGATGGATGTCCGAAGCATGGGTTTCGACCGCTCGCGCGATCATCTGGTTGACGAGGCGGATCACCGGCGCCTCGCTGGCGAGATCCTTGAGCCGCTCGGCGTCCTCCTCCGCCGGCTCCGCATCGCCAACCACGTCGCCGAGCATCGCGTCGCCGTCGCCGTTCTCTGCTTCGGGCTCGGAATAGAGCCTATCGAACGCAGCTTCGAGCTCGATCGGAATTGCGACTGCGACCGCCACCGGCCGGCCGAGCGCCGCCGCCACCGCATTGCGGGTAAAGACGTCGAGCGGGTCAGCCATAGCGAGGACCGCGCCACTCTCGTTTTCGACGATCGGCAGCGCGTGTGCCTTGCGCAGGAATTTGGGCTTCAGCCTGTCGACGAACAGCGCGGTCTCGGGATAATCTGCCGCCCGGACGATCGGGGCTCCGACCAGCTGCGCCAAGGCCTCGGCGAGCCCGCGCTCGCTGATCAGGCCGAGCTGAGTCAATACCCGATCGAGCCGGCCGCCGGTCTCGGACGCGACCCGCCGTGCGCGCTCCAGGGTCCGCTGATCGACCGCACCGCTGTCGATCAAGGCCGGGCCAAGCCTGGCCAGCGCCTCGGCGGCGTCTCCAGCATTGAGAAAGGCGACGGGTTCGAACGTCATGAGCGGCATCTTATCCTCGCAGACGCCGTTCCAGAAATGGTTACCGCAGGCCAGAATATTCGATCGAGCGGCGGGAGCGGGAGCGGATGTTGGGCGTGGAGTTGGTCGGCCGCATGGTCGGTGACAATGCTCCAGTGCGTGGAGCGCGCTGTTTGCTGCTCCGTTTATCGGCAGCTTTCTCGGCGTCGTCGTGTGGCGCCTGCCCGAGGGCAGGCCGATTGCGCAGTCGCGGTCGCATTGCGAAGCCTGCGGGGCCCTGCTCTCGGTACGCGACCTGATACCGCTGTTCAGTTGGCTTGTTGCCGGCGCCCGCTGCCGTTTCTGTGGAAGCCCGCTCGGCTGGTTCTATCCCGGCATCGAACTCGCCGCGCTGGCAATTGCGCTGATTTCGGCTTTGGTCGACACGGGGAATTTCGTCTGGCTCGATTGCGTTCTTGGCTGGTGGCTGCTCGCTCTCGCCTGGATCGATGCCCGGTGTTGGCTGCTGCCCGATGTGCTGACCTTGCCGCTGGTCATCGCCGGTCTCGCCGCGGCCGCGGCATTCGACCCAAGCGAGCTTACCGATCGAGCCCTTGGCGCGGTCGCCGGCTATCTCGGTCTGCGCGCGATTGCTTTGGTCTACCGTGCAATACGGGGTCGCGACGGTCTGGGCGGCGGCGACGCCAAGCTGTTGGCAGCCGCGGGGGCATGGGTCGGGCTGCGCGCATTGCCGCAGGTGGTGCTGTTCGCGGCGTTCGCGGGATTGCTTGCGGCGGCGGGCCTGCGGCTCGCCGGCGTTCGGCTTGGCGCCCAATCGGCGCTCCCGTTCGGTCCCTTCCTTGCCCTGGCCACTTGGCTTGTTTGGCTGATGCCGGCAATGCGCGGATAGGCGCCGGTCGGTTCAGGTGCTAGAGGCGCGGCACCTGTTTTCCCCGCTGCACCGCCGGGCGGCTTTCCACCGTCTCGGCCCATCGGCGGACATTCGGGTAGTCGGAGAGCGCGATGCCTTGCCATTCGTGCCGCGCCACCCAAGGATAGGTCGCGATATCGGCGATCGAATAGCCGCCTTCGGCGAGGTACTCAACGGCGCCCAGACGCGCGTCGAGCACGCCGTAAAGCCGCGCTGCCTCCTTCGAGTAGCGTTCGATCGCATATGGCAGCGGTTGCGGCGCGAAGCGGCGAAAATGCTGCGCCTGGCCGAACATCGGCCCGAGGCCGCCGACCTGAAACATCAGCCACTGGATCGCCTGCGAACGCTGGCGCGGATCGGACGACAGAAACCGCCCGGTTTTCTCCGCGAGATAGATCAGGATGGCGCCGGACTCGAAAACGGCGAAAGCGCCGCCGCCCGGCCCGTCCTGGTCGACAATCGTCGGGATCTTGGCGTTGGGATTGATCGCGACATAGCTCGCGGCGAACTGTTCGTCATTGCCGATGTCGATCGGATGGACCCGGTAATCGAGCGCGACTTCCTCGAGCATGATCGACACCTTATGCCCGTTTGGCGTCGCCCAAGTGTAAAGATCGATCATCGCCGCCCCGCCGCCGTCGCAGCCCAACCCCACGGTCAAGCACGCCGTTGCAAAGAACAAGAGGACGTGTCCGGTTCGCATCCGGGCCCCTGCGTTTGCGCGCAGCATCTTTGACGAATTCTTGGTATTGATCCGTGTAAAGTCGGGACGATTTGCTCCCGCTTGAAAACCGTGTATCCCGACCCGGCACGGCTCGCGCTAGAGGGATGTGGCATGATCCATCCGATTATCCTGTCCGGCGGCTCAGGCACCCGGCTGTGGCCGATGTCGCGTACGCTTTATCCCAAGCAGCTGCTGCGCCTGCTCGGGTCGGAGAGCTTGCTGCAGCAAACCGTCCGCCGGGTCGGCGACCGCGACCGCTTTGCGCGGCCGCTGCTGATCGCCAATGAAGAGCATCGGTTCATCATCGCCGAGCAGTTGCGCGAGATCGGCATGGCGCCTCGCGTGCTGCTGCTCGAGCCGGTCGGCCGCAACACGGCGCCCGCGGCCTGCGTGGCGGCCTTGGCGCTTGTCGAGACCGACCCCGATCCATTGATGCTGCTGATGCCTTCCGATCACATCATCGAAGACCCCGCAGCCTTTGCCGAAGCGGTCGAGCGCGCTGCGGCAGCGGCTCGGACCGGCAGCCTGGTCAGTTTCGGCATTTCACCCGAGCGTCCCGAAACCGGCTATGGCTATATTCGGCGCGGTGACCCCTGCCGCGGCGTTGACGGCGCTTTCCGGATTGCGGAATTCGTCGAAAAGCCGGTCCTGGAGCAGGCGCAGGCCTATCTCGCATCCGGCGAATACCTTTGGAACGGCGGCATCTTCCTGTTCCCGGCACAGCTCCTGCTCCAGGAATTCGAGCGGCTGCGGCCCGATATCGTTGCCGCGTGCCGGCAAGCGCTGGCCGAGGCAAATCGCGATGCCGATTTCGTGCGGCTTGGCAAGGAGGCGTTCAAGACCTGTCCCGCCAACTCGATCGATTACGCGATCATGGAGCACACCGACCGTGCGGTAGTAGTGCCGGTCGCGATGGGGTGGAGCGATGTTGGATCGTGGGATGCCCTGTGGGAAATCAGCGGCAAGGATGCCGAGGGAAATTCGATTGCCGGCAACGTCGTCGCCGAAGACACGCGCAACTGCTATCTGCGCTCGGAAGCGGGTTTGCTCGCGGCAATCGGCATCGAGGATCTCGTCGTCGTCGTCACTGGCGACGCGGTGATGCTGGCGCCGCGCAACCGCTCGCAAGAGGTCAGACAGCTCGTCGCCCGCTTGGCCAGCGAGGGCCGCGACGAAGCCGACGCACTGCCGACGGTCCACCGCCCGTGGGGGACCTACAAATCGCTGCACAACGGTCACCGGGTGCAGGTCAAGCACATCATGGTCAACCCTGGCGGCCGGCTGTCGCTGCAGCTGCACCATCATCGCGCCGAGCACTGGATCGTCGTCCATGGCACCGCAAAGATCCGCCGGGGCGACGAGGAAATGATCCTGACCGAAGACCAGTCGACCTACATCCCCCTCGGCACGGCGCACCGGCTCGAAAATCCGGGCAAGATTCCATTGCACCTGATCGAGGTGCAGTCCGGAAGCTATCTCGGCGAGGACGACATCATCCGTCTCGAGGACAGCTACGGGCGGATCTAGCGCGGGCCCGTCGACAGCCCGTCGGTCTTGCGCAAGTTGCAACCCGAGGCAGACCTGCCAATATGGGATGGGCAGAAAATTGGGGCATCGCCCGTTGGACTGGATACCGGGGCCATGGCAGCCAGGGACTCCGGCAATTGCCGACAATCAATTCGAGCAGACTGCGACTCACCGGTCGCCGGATGAAACCATGAGGCCAGGTCGAAGCGCCCAGACCCAAAGGGAGTGGTAAATGAAGTGGCGGCGCCGGCTGGCCGGCTCCTGGCGTTTCGCGAGGATCGCTGCTGCTTTCGCCGCGGTCCCGCTTGCCTGCTCGGTAGCGGTATGGTCCAGCCGGACCAGCGACGACGCGCTTCTTCGGGATAAAGCTCTGGCGATCACGGCGGGCCTAACAAGCACGTCGGCCCGGATTTGGGCGATCAACGACTGGGTTTATCACAACCAAGGTTTTGCCAAGAACAACCGCTACTTCGTGGTGCCGGCTCTCGGCGCTACGCCGCTTCAGATAATGGAGTTCTGGCGGAGACTGTGCAGATAAATCGCGGCTCGTCTCGGCGATGCTGAACAAGATAGGCATCGAGGCTGGTCTTGTAATGCTCTATCCTTGCGAACATTGTGGGCCGATACATACGGTCGTGGAAGCGCGCGACGAAAACGGATCCATGGTTGTCGATCCTATCTGGGACGTCGACTATCCCTCTGGCGACGGCAGGTTCTTGGGGTTGCGGGAACTCGCCGGGACGCGGCTCGGGCTCGAACACCGCGCGGAATTGCAGCGAGAAAGCGCAACAAACGCCAAGATCCTCCGCATGCCGGCGTCAGAGGCTATATTCGATTATGCCACTGCCGTGAACTGGGACAAAAACCTGGCGACGCGCGCCGCGGCGTACGCCCTGCAGCAATTGGGCTACGCGCCCGAGAGTTTGATCAGACCTCAGGTGCTCGAGGACCCCAAGCTGGCGCTGACCCTGTTCTTGATGGTTGCTGTCGTAGGGCTGGCCGCATTCGGCGCAGTGGTCGGTTTTGCTTTTCCCGGCTTAGGGGAAAGATTTCGATTGCCGGCTCTTCGGCCGCTGTGGCGCACGCGGAGCCAGAAGCGCTCAGTCCCGGCACGATAGCTCGGCGCGGTGCCGGCAGCGGCGTTATCGCTAGCAACCGGATCGACGATTGCTCTTTCTTGCAGCTGCGGCGCCGGTCATCACCCGGTTGGTTGAGGCTTGAACTCCGGGCGCAACCGAGCAAATGAAGGGGCTCTGGAGGTGGCGGCGTCACGGGTCGCGAGTTCGGCGGCGACGATGCGCCGCGCCGCCGCGATGATGATCACCACGGCATAAAAGCCGTCATACATCCCGTGTGTGGCGAACGAGCCGCCGGCGCAATATCCGATCAAGGACGCCTGCGCCACCCGTCCCAGGGTGTTCGCCCATAGCAGATTCGGGTCCTTGCGCGAGCGACGGACTAACCAGAGCGAGTTCCGGGCGGCGCTGATGATGATGGCGAGATAGATCGCCAATCCGACAAAGCCGTGATTGCCCAGCATCTCGAACCAGTTGCTGTGCGGAGCACGCGGCTTGGTCAATGGCGGCAGGCCGGTGTCCCGAAGCTGCTGGTTTACCGAGACCGGATCAAACGACCATTGAAAACCGGCGCCGGTAATCGGGTGCTTCAATGCCATGGCCCAGGACAGCTGCCAGAAATACAGCCGGCCCTCCGCGGACGGATCCTGATCATAGGTCTGGATCGTTGCCATGCGATTGAACCACTCCGGCGGCGCGAAGCTCCATACGCCGAAAGCGGCAATGGCAATCAGCGCCCCCATGGTTATCTTCTGCCGCGAGCGCCACCAGAGCATGACGCCGACGGCGCACAACGCCACCAATGCACCGCGCGAATAGGTGAAGACATCGCCTAAAAAGGTGAGCCCGATCATGATCAGCATCGGCCATTTCAGGCGTCCCTGACCATAGCGCTCCCGAAGGTAGAAAAGCAGCGGCAGCATCATTGTCAGCGCGACGCCTAAATCGTTGTTGTCGCCGATCATCGTGCCGTCCGGGCCGAAGACCTCGTGCGCCCCCCCTGTCTGCAACGAGAACACGCCACCTTTGACCCCATAAAACGCGATTGACAGCGAGCAGACGACAATCAGCTGGTCGAGCCGCTGTCGCGTCGTCGTCAGGGTGTAGGCGACAATCGTCATCAGCAGCATTTTTTCGCCGAGCTGCCATTTGGAATAGATCTGGTCGGCCGGCCCGGTACCGAATAGCGACGTCACCGTGACCCAGAACCCCAATAGGATAAGTAACACCGTCGTCTTGTCGTACGGCGGTACTTTCGGCTCGCGTGGAGAGAAAAGCCAAGCGAGCAGGGTTGCAATCGCGACCATGAAAGAATAGGGGACGCCATCAAGGACGCCCCAGGTC
The DNA here is from genome assembly GCA_963821795.1 of uncultured Alphaproteobacteria bacterium. Lineage (GTDB taxonomy): Bacteria > Pseudomonadota > Alphaproteobacteria > ATCC43930 > CGMCC-115725 > AP-15. Next base: position 467,696 of record CAWGFH010000013.1, on the reverse strand, counting down.
TCCTGCTGCGGGTTCATCAGCGAAACCCAAAACCACATCAGGATCCCCCAAAACGGGCCGCTGATGAATATGAACGGAAAAGCCGCAAAGAATATTATGAGAAGAGCTAACCCACGCATGCTCGTGTGGTTCCTCGAAGTCTAGGGTAGGTTTCGACTACCTGTATTCCAGCCTCTGCGAGATCCTGTTTGGAGGCAAAATTACGGTTGGTCACGGCCCAGCAGCGGGGGCGGAGGTTGCCGCGCAAACTACCATGCTGCGTGCGTCTACGGTTCGGCGCGATCCGAGCCGCCTGCGCGCAGTCGCGGTGAAGAACCGCCGGAGGCTCATGAACCTGCGTTGCCGATCGCGAAATTCAAATATTGCTACTTGTAGCACCAAACATTTCGATTGTCGAGGCTCGCCATGAGGTCTGTGCTGCACGGCGCCGGTACGCGGCGATATCGTCGATCGGTTCTCTCGCATGGTCAAAAGATAGTAAAGCTGTGCGTACGACGATGTTTTCTCTAGCGTGGTTGGAAGAAACTCCACAACGTCACCGCTTGCGCTAGATGACAAGCTATCATCCTTCTGCAAAGGGATCGCGGCGACATTGTCCAATTTTGCCGCGCGGTCATTCCGAATTTCGGCCGCCTTGCGGAGATTGCCTGAGCCGCTCACGGAGAGAGCGGCCAAGCGCGACTATTCGGCTGGGGATCAATGGTCTGGCTTCCTCGGCCCGGTTGGTGATCCAATCACCAATCGCGTACCGGCGGAGTATGGACAAATCAAGGCGATGGCGGGTCGTCGGCACAACCCTGCCGCCGGATTTTCGCAGGAAAAGGTGGGCGCCGCCGAGACTGTATTTGGTCATCCCTTCGGCACAGGCCCATTCGATCGCGCGCCATTGCAAAAGATCGTTTGGCCGCAGGTATAGGGCGCCTTCCAGAGAACTGTTCGCGGCATATTCGGCGGCACCTCGCGGGAAGAACCGCAGGACCAATCCGGCGACGATCCGGCCGTCATACCGCGCCAGAAAGAGCCGTCGGTTGCCCGTCAGCGCGAAGGTCTGTTGAAATTCATCTTCTTCCATGACCGGCAGCATTTTGCGCCGCGACCAGTCGAGGTAAACCGGATAGTAGCCGGCCACGTCGTCCGGGGTTTTGGCGACCTCGACTGATACGCCCTGTTTTTCAGCTCTCCGGACATTCCGGCGCCGGTTTTCGGAAAATTCGCGAAAAAGAGCATCCGGACCCTGTCTAAGGTCCAGCATAACGACACCTTCATATTGCCTGCGCCGGAACCGGCGATCGACCAGCGGGTCCATATCCGACCACAGGAAGAGGTCGATCAGCTTTGCCGACCGCGTCGTCTCGTGCAGAAGTCCCGCGATCAGGTTCTTGGTCGCCAGCTGGGGGTCGGCGTGCCGCGAGACCGCGATTTGCGGTCGGACCGACAGCCCCGATCGAATATGAGCGCCATCGTGAAACCCGGTCAGAACCGCGGTAACGTCATCGCCGCTGATGCTGAGGATAGCGAATGGCCTTTTGTCGCGCAGCGCTGGCTCGAGAAAATACTCCGGCGCTGTGTAGTGCAGCGGCAAGTCGGATTCGGAAAGACAAGATCGCCAGCGGGCCTCGATCATGCCAGACGGCTGTTGACGCAGGACGCAGAAGGACGCGCCATCCGAGTCCGGCTTTGCCGGCATCTGCCCGGCGTCGTTCACTGTTTCATCCCGAGCACGGCCTGACGCTTCCCGCCAAGCTGACTTTCTCTCCGGAACAGGGTCTTATGCGGCGGGCGGGCCATCCGCCACCGAAAAGACATAAACACTGCGCCTAGTCGCCAACCTTACGGGGATATCAAAGGAATGCAGAAGCTTGAGGGGCGGAATGGCCGCGACCTCGGCGAAACATGTCGACATGCCTACACAAATTAGATAGATCTCGCGTACAGAATGTCGATAAGAACGTACAATATTACTGATGACAGACTCCATTACCGTGAAGCTGAACGGATTATAAAAAAAGAAGATGCAAGGAACGTCGGGAATGGCGAACTTGGTCGCGTCGCGTTCGACGATGGCCACGCTGCGGGCGCGACGGCGGCGCCAGCGGCAAGCGGCCAGATTGTTCTCGGCGATGCGACACAAGGACGGGGAGGCTTCGACGCCGATTACGCTCGCGAACGGAAAAGCGGCAGCGGCAAGGACGATACGGCCTTTCCCGGCGCCGATATCGACAAAAGCGAAGCGGTCAAAACCCAGCGGCAGATGCTCGAAAATATTCGGCAGCGCCGACCATGGCGAAGCGTCGTAAGGAACACCGGGGCCGACTTCGTCCGCCGCTTTGAAAGTGTCAACGTTATGAAGCCTGTCGAGCAGCATCTCGTGCATTTGTCGCATGTGCCATTGAACAAACGCTTTCCAGCGACGGGGAACCGCGTATCCCAGCTCCGGGCTGCGGCGGATCCAAGATGCGATTTGCGGCATGCACGCGATCCTGAGGCTTTGATCCTGCGTGGGCTATTCTTAGCATGAAACATGCGGCGACGCCAGAATTACCGCTTTTACTTAAATGCCAGAATTACTCTAATGAACGATATGATGAACGACCGGTGCTGCCGGTACCATCGGTGCCGTTTCCTTCATGGCGGCCATAGCCGGGATGTCGTTATGGATGATCTGCACATCGCCGGCCGATGTTGCACAGCGCCCAAATTCGGCCATCTCGGATGTTTTATTCCGGCGCTCGCGGGTTCGCGACGGTCGAGGCGGGCTGGCATTGATGTCAAAGCGGACTTGACGCGGTGATGGGCATGATCAAGCGGTGCAGGATCTTCGCGACGGTTCTGCTAATCGGGTTGCTGGCGGCTGTCGTCCAAGGATTCGGCGCCGGCGGGGCCGTCATCGGATTCGCGACCGCGGCGCTTCCATCAACGCGCATCGCCAATTCGATCAAGATCACCAATGCGAGCGGTGCGCCGATCAGCAATTATCCGCTTCAGTTCGGCCGGCCGTTTCTCGACGGTGCCATCGCCAACCAGCCGCAGGTGCTGATCAATGGTCAGCCGGTCGCCACCCAGGCCGATGTCAAGAACCGCTACCCCGACGGCTCGGTCGAATTTGCGGTGATCGCGGTCGTCATTCCGAGCTTGCCGGCCAGCGGCTCCTCGACCCTGACCTTCCAAAACCAGACCATCGGCAACAACACCCCGCTGACCCAGGCGCAAATGCTCGATCCAGGATACAGGTTTGATCCGATCATGACTCTCAGCCCGCAGTCGGGGTCGAGTCAGACCGCGTCCGCCCGCACGATGTTGCAGAACGGCGACTACAAGCTGTGGACCTCGGGGCCGGTGGCGCAGACCATCGAACTGGCCGACGATACCACCGCGCGCAAATACGACATCGGCTTTGGCGACGGCTACCATCCGTTTCGGCCGCGCTTTTTCGCGACCTTCTGGCCGGCGACGCATCAGGTGTTTGTCCGCGCTGTCGGCGAGAACGGGTTGTCGACCGAGATCGAGGACCTCGCCTACAAGCTCACCCTGTCCCTGAACGGTCAGAAGGTCTATTCCGCCGACCTGACCGGCACGCAAGCGGCCAATCCCAAATTGCATTGGGCCGGGAGCCGATGGACCAGGGGGTTCTGGATCGGCAGCACCCCGTCGGCCCAGGTCAATATCGACAACAACCTCGGCTATCTCGAGAGCACCCGGTTCCTGCCGAATTTCGACACCTCGATCACCGTGTCGCCGACTGCCGTCGCCACCGAATATGCCCATTACGCGCAGAACACCAACGACATTTATGACGGCTTGTGGAACCAGCCGACCAACAGCAGTAGTTGGAATAACGGCATGGGCGCGCCCGGCGCCCGCCAGGACATCGCGCCCTATCCCGCCTGGACCACGCTGTGGCTCTACACCGGCGACTGGCGGATGCGCCAGGTGGCGCTCGGGCTCGCCGACCAGGCCGCATCCTGGCCGATGCAAATCCGCGAAACCGACCCGACCAAGCGCTTCCTGATCACCGATCCCACCGGTGTCACCCCTGCCAGCGGCTATGGGCGGCCGATCTCGCATGCCGACCGGCAGAGCGCTTTTGGTCAGTTGACCACCGGCGGCAACGGCCTGTTCAATTGGGGGAAGGCGGCCGACAATCTCAAGGCCGTCAGCGACTCAGTCGATAAGAGGAACCCGTGGGGCTGGGACGGTGCGCACCAGGCGCAGGCGTTCTATCCGCAATACATCCTGACCGGCGACCCGTTCTATCTCGAAGAGATGACCTTCTGGGCGTCGATCACCGCGTTCAACTGCTGGGGCGGCACGCCGACGATCGGACAAGGCTGCGGGCCGTATCCATCGACCCAAGTATATGCCGGCGCGATCCACGACCAGCTGCGGGGGGATGCTTGGACACTGCGCAACCGGGCCGAGACCGCCTTTGCCGAGCCGGACGGCACCCCGGAAAAGACCTACTTCACGGCGCTGACCGACGAGGCCATTGCCCGCTGGGAAGGCGGCTTCCAACTGACCGGGACCAAGTTCGACGGCACGCCGATGAAGGCCTGGGGCCAGAAGGTCGGCAACGAGCAGACCACCAACGCCGGCGCCTATTCTGGCCAAGTCCCGCCGCTGAAGGAATGGGGCAGCATCTGCGACCCCAGCCTCCCATACACAAGCTGCGTCAACAATCCGGGGTTTCTGAACACCACGACCGGCGGTTTTTCCGATCCGTGGATGCAGTGGTATGTCCAGTACGCGATCGGCCGGGCCGCCGAACTCGGCTTCCCGATGCAGGCGATCAATGGCATGTCGGCGTTATTCCCGATCGGGATGATCCTCGACAGCGGGATGCCGACCCTGGTCGGCTATTACGAGGACGGCCCGCTCGGGCGCGGAACCGCTGGTTGGTTCACAACTTGGACTGGCTATATCAGCGCGCTAAATCTGACCCCGACCTGTTGCGGCGGCAGAGGCTTCGCAACTTATTTCGCCACCAACCTCGCCAGCGACGGGCGCGAGGTATGGCTGACCCCCGGATTGGCGATGACGGTCGACCAGAACCAACCTCGGGCGGCGCAGGCCTGGACATGGTTCAAGGCGAACGTCTATTCCAAGGTGCCCGATTTCGCCAACGATCCGAAATGGGCGATCGTGCCGCGCACCGACGCCAACGCTCTGCCGGCGCAGCCACTCGTCGCGCCGCCGTGATCCGGTTCACGACCTCTGATTGCTGACGGCGTCGCGTCAGAGAACGCCGCGCTCGCGCAATCCTTTGACCGCCGCCGCATCGTAGCCGAGTTCGCGCAAAACGGCTTCGGTGTGCTCGCCCTGATCGGGAGTCGGGCGCAATTCGTCGGGCTGCGGGTAGCCGCTCAGATGAATCGGCTGGCCGACGACCTTTTGCGGGCCGAGTTTCGGATGGCTGACCGGCTTGGCGATCCCGAGATGCCGGACCTGCGGATCGGCAAAGGTCTGGTCTATCGTGTTGATCGGACCGCACGGCACTCCGGCCTTGGTCATCAGATCCACCCAATATGCGTTCGGGTGGCGGCGCATGATCTCGCTGAGATGGGCGCTCAGCGCGGGGCGGTTCTTGGCGCGGGCCACAACCGTCTTGAAGTCGGGATTTTCCAAGAGGTCCCTGGCTCCGGCGGCTTCGCAGAAGCGCTGCCACAGATTATCCCCTGATGCGGCGATGTTGATGTAGCCGTCGGCGGTCTGGAACATTCCGGTGCCCGGCGAGGTCGGGTGGAAATTGCCCTCTTGGCCGGCGACTTCGCCCTTCATCAAATAGCGCGCAGCCTGGAAGTCGAGCATGTAGATCTGCGCTTCCAGCAGCGAGGTCTGCACCCACTGCCCCTCGCCGGTGCGCTCGCGGTTCAGCAATGCCAGCACGATGCCGTACGACAACAACAGCCCGGCCGAGGTGTCGTTGATCGCGATGCCGACCCGCACCGGGCCCTGGCCCGGGTGACCGGTAATCGACATCAGCCCGCCCATTCCCTGGGCGATCTGATCGACGCCGGCCCGCCCGGCGTAAGGCCCATCCTGGCCGAAGCCGGAAATGCTGCCATAGACGATGCGCGGATTTATTTTCTTGACCGCCTCGTAATCGATGCCCAGTCGGTGCTTGACGTCTGATTTGTAGTTTTCGACGATGACATCCGCACGCTCGGCCAGCTTGAAGAAGATCTCCAGGCCCTCCTTGCTCTTCAGGTTCAGGGTCATCGACCGTTTGTTGCGGTGCAGGTTCTGAAAATCGGGGCCGTCACGGCGGCTGCCGGTCGCGTCGACTTGCTCGCCGGGCGGTTCGATCTTCACCACGTTCGCCCCCCAATCGGCGAGCTGGCGGACCGCGGTGGGGCCGGCGCGATGGGCGGTCAGGTCGAGGACAAAAAAATCTTGCAGCGGAAGCGGAGAAGACGGCATCGGTGATCTCTCTCGGTTGTGGGCGTGAGCCAGACTACAGGAAAAGAATAGTCGTGGTCGTCGTCACTCTCCCGGGCCCTGACGAAAGACCTGGTTGGCGATCTGTTGTTGCGCAGGCGACAGGCTCGCATAGAGCGCCTCAAGCGCCGGCAGAAGTCGCCGCAAGCCGCTGACTTCCTGTTCGCCGACCTGGATCGCGAGACGAAGATCGTCGACCGCGTTCGAATTCGCCGCCGGCGGCGGGCTCGGCATCATCCGCGCGTTCTCCCGCATGACATTGGCGAGGGCTGCGAAGCGAGGCTCCTGGGCAGGGGTGATCTGAAGCTGTTGGTGGAGCCGGGCGATATTGGCCTCGATATTCGGTGCAGGGGCCGGGGCCTGAATCGGCAGCGGCGACAGCGCCCGATATTCAGGCGCCGGGACCCTGGATATGGGGGCGGCATTGGACGGTGCGCTTATCGACAGCAGCCAAGTCGTACTCAAGCCGGCCATAATCACCAGCCTACCCGCCCGAAATATCGCCGACAGCATTATTTGAGGCCTCTCGAACCATCTTTGGGGTAGACTTGACACCGGTGGCGCACCGTTGCAAGCGCCGGGTCCCGCGTTACCCCGGCGCGGCGCCCTGGGTTGCCACTTCCATCATGTAGAGCGACTGGCTAGCGGCCATGAACAGGCGGTCGCGCTTAGGTCCGCCAAAGGCAAGATTGGCGCATACTTCGGGGAGACGGATGCGACCGATAAGCTTGGCCTTTGGGTTGAAGACCAAGACCCCGGCATAACCGAGCGGGGCATTCGAGCTGCACCAGAGATTACCCTGAACGTCGGCGCGCATGCCGTCGGGGCCGCATTTGACGCCGTCGACCGTCATATCGGTGAAGAGCCGCTGGTTGACCGGTTTGGTACCCTGCATGTCGAAGGCAAATATCACCCGGTTGCCGCCGGGGCCCGTATCGCCAGGGCCTTTGCCGGTGCTGATCACATAGAGCGTCTTGTGATCGGGCGAGAAACAGATGCCGTTCGGGTCGGGCAATTGTTGTTCGGTGATCGCAATGTCAAGCTTGCCGCTCGGGTCCCAGCGGTACACTGCGTTCGGGAGTTCGCGCCGCCGCCCGCCAATCGCTCCCGCATTGGGGCCACCGATCAGTGGGTTGAAGAGGCCCTGCGGATTGGTCGGGCCGCCGGCCTCGTCGGGATGGCCTTCCGGGATAGAGTTGCCATAGGGTGGATCGGTGAACCAGATGCTGCCATCGGGATGCGGGACGATATCGTTCGGTGAATTCAGCGGCTTTCCCTGATAGGAATTGGCGATCACGGTCAGCGTGCCGTTATGCTCCCAGCGCACTACGCGGCGGTTGAAATCCTCGCAGGACAGCTGCCGGCCCTGGTAGTCGAACGAATTGCCGTTGGTGTTGTAGGATGGGCGGCGGAAAGCGGTGACCCGGCCGTCATCCCAGATGTAGCGGTACTGGACATTGCCGGAGACATCGCTGAAGACGAGGTACTGGCCCTGGCTCGACCAGGCCGGCCCCTCCGCCCATAAGGCCCCGGTCCATACCCGGTAGATCGCTCCCTGGGCGCGCCGCAGCGGTAGAAACGACGGATCGACGACGATGACGTCGGGGTCGGGATAGATCGACGGATGGCCGGGCTCGAAGCTGCGCGGCGGAGTGGTCACGACGCTCGCCGCTGTGGCAGTTTTGGCCGCCTCCTGTGCGGTTGCCGTGCGGCGTGCGAGCGCTGCCGTTCCGGCGAGCGCCGCCCCCGTGGTCCCCGCCAGTAATGTGCGCCGCGACAAGGTGTTTCGAGTTGCCCCATCCCGCGTCATGGTTTCCCCCCAATATGGCTTTCTACGTAATTGTGGACGGTGTTTTGTCCGCGGGCAATTGATCGTCCCCCGCGGCGGGAATTCAGCCATGCGAAGCCGGAAGAGCATGCCGTCGATTTCGCGGTGCGCTGCTGCACGCGATTGCGTGCTAATCTTTGTATTGAAAAATTATGATCTGCGACCCGAACGAGGAAAGGATAAGCGATGGCATATGATTTGCTGATCAAGAACGGCCGTATTGTCGATGGTTCGGGGATGCCGGCGTTCCGCGGCGATGTCGGCATCAAAGACGGCAAGATCGCCGAGATCGGCAAACTGAGCGGCCTAGCCACTCGCACGATAGACGCCGCCGGCCGCGTCGTCGCCCCCGGCTTTATCGACAATCATTGCCATTACGACGCGCAGGTCACCTGGGACCCGCTGTGCTCGTTTTCGTGCGACCACGGTGCCACTTCGGTGATCTTCGGCAATTGCTCGCTGTCCTTGGCGCCGGTGCGCAAGGGCTCGGAACGGCGCTTGTCGGAGTTTCTATCCTACGTCGAAGCGATCCCGATGGAGGTGCTCGACACCCTCGAATTCACCTGGGAGACCTTCCCCGAATATCTCGGCCAGATGGATCACCATCTTGGCGTCAATGTTGGCAATCTGATCGGCCACACCGCCGTCCGGTATTATGTGATGGGCGACGATTGCCAGAAGCGCACGGCCACCGATGACGAGATCAAGCAGATGCAGGACCTCGTGCGCGACGGCATGAAGGCAGGGGCACTCGGCGTCTCGGTATCGCGCAATCAGGGCCATTTCGACCCGCAGGGTGTGCATATCCCGGCGATCTGGGCGGATGAGAAGGAGATCTTCGCGCTCGGTGACGTCTTGCGTGAACTGGGCACCGGGCTCATTCAGAGCGGCGGCGGCAACGCCTCCGAGATGAAGGACGCGCTGATGAGCCGCCTGTCCGAGGCGACTGGCCGCACCGTCGTCTACAACAATCTCGGGCAGTCGATGCGCCGGCCCGACCAGTGGAAACAGCAGATGGCGCAAGTCGACGCGACCACGGCGAAGGGCATCCGCGCTTATCCGATGTGCACCCCAAACCGCATCACCGACTATTTCACGATGCGAAATACCCAGCAATTCCGTGGACTGCCGGTATGGCACCCGATCTGTCTGTCTACGCCGGAAGACATGCTGAAAGCCTATGCCGATCCGGAAATTCGCCGAAAGCTTCATGAAGAGGCGATCGAATTCAAGAATGGGCCGGCGATCGGATTGTGCAGCACCTGGTGGGATTACATGGTGCTGCAGACTGCGGTATTGCCAAAGAACAGGCAGTATGAAGGCAAGACCGTCGGCCAGATCGCCAAGGCACAGGGCAAGGGCGTCATCGACGCGTTCCTCGATTTGGCAATCGAGGAGAACCTCGACAGCGAATGGCTGCACGGCGAGAACAATGTCGATGAGGAAGCTGTCGCCAAGATCCTGACCTATCCGAATGCGATTATCGGGCTGTCGGATGGGGGCGCGCATGTCCAGTTCCAAAGCGGGTTCGGGTTCAGCACCCGCCTGCTCGCGGAATGGGTGCGCGAGAAGCAGGTCATGACCTTGGAACAGGCGGTGCGGCGGCTGACTTTCGACTCGGCCTCGACCTTTGGGCTATACGACCGCGGCTTGCTGCGGCCGGGCTTGGTGGCGGATATCGTGATCTTCGATCCCGATACGGTTCGTCCGCTGCCGCTCGAGGTGCTGCACGACTTCCCGACCGGCGCCAAGCGCATCAAAGAGCCGGCGGAAGGCATCCACATGACGATCGTCAACGGCCAGGTGCTGCTCGAAGACGGCAAGCATTCCGGCGCGCTGCCCGGCCGGGTGTTGCGCAACACCTACTATAAGGGCCTGCACGCGTAACCCTCGCAGGACCCTCCCGCGTCGCCTCTCCCGCCTCGGCGGGAGAGAGCGGACGGCGGAAACCGGCGAGCAACGTGAAGCGCACGGCCGACGAATAGGGAGGATTGCCATGCCGACGCTCCGGTCGACCCCCGATCTCGACATGCACTATGAAGTCGACGACTTCACCGACCCGTGGCGTCCGCCCGAGGCGGTGCTGATGCTGCATGGCAACGCCGAGAGCGGTCTCGCCTGGTACAGGTGGGTCCCGGCTTTGGCGCGGCGTTATAAGGTCGTGCGGCCGGATATGCGGGGCTTTGGCGCCTCCACGCCGATGCCGCGGGAGTTCGCGTGGACCCTCGACACAATCATCGACGACTACGCGAAGCTGATGGACCATCTCGGCATCGATCGCTTTCATCTGATCGGCGCGAAAATCGGTGGGACCATCGCCCGCGCCTTCGCCGCGCGACGGCCCGAACGAGTCAAAACCTTGACGGTGGTCGGCACGCCGCCGCCGTTACGTGCCGGCGCGGCCGAACGCGTTCCGGAATTGAACGCAGCCTTCGAGCGTGATGGGGTGGAGCCTTGGGCACGCCAAACAATGGGCGGCAGGCTCGGCAGCGATTTCCCGCCCGAAGGCGTCGAGTGGTGGATCCGCTTCATGGGCCGCACTGCGGTTTCGACCCAGATCGGCTTCATGCGGACGATTGCCTGCGCCGACATCCGCGCCGACGTGCCAAAGATCCGTTGCCCGACCCTCGTTATCACGACCGACGGTAGCGGGCTCGCCTCGGTCGATGAAACTCGCGCCTGGCAACAGCAGATCCCGAACTCGAAACTGGTGGTGTTGCCGGGCAACTCCTACCACGTCGCCGCCACCCACGCTGAACCCGCTGCTGCGGCGGCACTCGATTTCATCGCCGCTAACAGCGGGACGGCGAGATAGCGGCGCGGATCACCCTGGTTTCTGCTACCTTGAGGCGGATCGAGGCGCGTATACGACGAGTTGTCACCGCGAGTTCACCCCGAGGCCTGGTGCTTTTGTCTTCACCTAATCGATGCGGGGACCGTGGGGCCGCGGGCCTCTATCGGCCGCTCAGGCTGGAACCGGCGGGAAGTGCGGCGGCAACATATTGCATCGGATTGGCGAGGCTTGACCGGCCCGGAGGCTCGGCGTGAGGGGCCGGCGCGCGGCCATTTCGCCAAATCGCACGGGTCGCAACGAATTTTGCCCCTGTGGCAGCGGTCGCAAGTTCAAACAGTGCTGCGGCGCGGTGCGGACAAAAGCGGAGCCCGCAAATGCCCAGGGGGCGGCAGGGTGCGCGCTCGGCCTGGACAAAGGGCGCGATAGCCTCGGCCATCTGACCGGGGTCAGCCGGCTGCGCGAGACCGCCGAGCAGTTCCAGCGGATGCAGTCTGCGCTGCCTGCTTCCTGCGTTCCGGAAGAGAGCCCTCCGGGTCGCGAGCGCAAGGATGCTCCTGCCCGGCGCGATGCCGCCCGGCGACAGCGAGAGCGCGGGATTAGGCTTCTCGACGCGGGCAGACTGTCCGCCGCCGTTTCCGCCCTCAGCCGCGCAACCGATCTCGACCCACGGGAAGCCGCCTCGCATCAGGCGCTCGGACGAACCTTGCTGCGTCTCGGCCGCGTCGCCGAAGCGGCCCAAAGCTTGAGCTTGGCGACCACGTTGCGAGACGATGCCGCCGCATACCATGATCTCGGCGTGGCGCTGCATCAGCAGGGCCTGCATGCCGAAGCGATCGCGGCCTACCGCCGCGCCGTCGAGTTGGCCCCGGAAATGGCCGATGCGCATGTCGGCCTCGGCCGTCTCCTCGAGGCATCGGGCGAGGACGAGGAGGCGGCGCAATGCTTTCGTCGCGCCGCGGCAACCACACCAGATCCCGAGGCGGCCGGGCTTAACTTGGCCCACGCGCTAATGTTGGAGGAGGATTTTCCGGGGGCAGAGGGCCGGCTGCGGCACGCCTTGGAGCACAATCCACACAACGGCACACTGACAAAATCGCTCGGCGACGTTCTCGCTCGCCAAGGACGGTTCACCGAGGCAAGCGAGGCATTTGATCGCGCGCTCGACTTGAACCCGCGCTCGGCCGCTGCCCACTACGCCGTGATCGAAGCGCGAAGGTGCGTCGAATCCGACATTCCCCGGCTGGAGCGCATGCTTGCGCTGCTCGGCGATGTCAGGCTCGGCGAGGGGGAACGCCTGCTCCTTCATTTCGCGGTCGGCAAGCTGCTGGACGATTTGGGCGACTATGCGCAGGCGATGCGGCATTTCGATATGGCGAACCGAATCAGGAGCCCGGGCGCCAAGTTCGACCAAGCGGCGCTTGCCGCCGATGTCGATCGGCTGATGCGGCGGTTTACCCCCGGTTTCTTTGCTGCGAACACCGCGTTCGGGCGGGCCGACGAGGTGCCGCTGTTCATCGTCGGTCTGCCGCGCTCGGGCACAACATTGGTCGAGCAGATTATCTCGAGCCATCCGCAGGTAGCCGCCGGTGGGGAACTGACCTTCTGGATCAAGCGCGCCACCCCATGGGGGATCGCCGAGGCCAGTTATCTCTCGATCGAAACGGCGCATCAATTGTCGGCAGAGTATCTCGGATTATTGCGGCGCCGAAGACCCGGCGCGCTCCGAATAACCGACAAGCAGCCGTTCAACCTTTTTTGCCTAGGTGTAATTCACCTTTTGTTTCCGCAGGCGCGCATCATCCAATGCCGCCGTCATCCGGTAGATACCTGCCTGTCGATGTACTTTACACATTTTAAACAGGTCAGTTCGTTCGGCGCGAGCAAGGCTGACCTGGCCGAGGCATATCGGCATTACGCCCGGCTGATGGACCACTGGCGCGCGGTGCTGCCGCCCGGCCGCTTTATCGAAATCGCTTACGAGGACCTGATCGCGGATCGCGAGGCGGTGACCCGGCGGCTGATCGCCTTCAGCGGTCTTGAGTGGCACGATGCCTGTCTTCAGCCGGAGCGCAACACCCGCGCGGTGGCGACCGCCAGCTTGTGGCAGGCGCGTCAGCCGGTCTATGGCACTTCGGTCGGGCGCTGGCGGAACTATCAGCCATGGCTCGACCAACTCGGCAGCCTGTTGCCCGTGGACAGCTAGGCCGGGGCTGCGGGTTGTCCGACGCCGGCAACCGGCCACGAAAATCGACACCCTGGACCGGAAACTTCGGCCGGGGTTGGCGCGAAAGCGCACGATCCATCCATAGCCATCTTGCGCCATCGCCATCTTGTGCGTTGCACACCGTCGGAAAATTTTACGCCATATCCGGCATCGAAATTGACGGGATAGTTTACAAATATTTCGTTGCGCGCCACTGTTCGGTCTGTATCTTACTGATCTCACGAATTTTAGCGGCATGCTCGGCATTCATTAACCATGTGTCGGCTGTCAGAAAAATGTCAGAAAACTATCAGCCGGCGTCGGTGTAATTGACACTTCTTTGCTCTCCGGTTCCGACGGATCCATTAAGATATTGAATTCCATCGATTAATTTCCTTGGCTTGCGTATTGCATGGATAGACCACGCTGACCGCTTTTTAGGCTTCTGCACCGATGATTTTCATCGTCTGGAACCGACGGGGTTCGCCCAAGCTCCCAACGAGCTTCGCCGTTGGCGGCTGCCAATCCCATCCACAGCCGGGTTCCAACAGATGAATGCGTTGGCCGCTGACCAGCCGGCCTTACGACGTCGTTCAAGCGGCGCGTCACGCCGCCGTTTCCCAAAGTGACCGACGCCTCTGATGGGCAGCCCGAATGTCATGCAATTCGATGGTGCCATGCCCGGCTGGGCTCAGGCGCCGCTGGATGCACCGCTGTCTGCATCGGGGGCTGAGGAGCAGGGTAGGCAGGGTTCGCCGACCGTATTCATGGTCGGCAACAGCCCGGCAATGCTCGATGTATTCGAGCAGATCCGCCGTTTCGCCGCCTGCGATGTGCCGGTGTTGATTACTGGAGAGAGCGGTACCGGCAAGGAATTGGCGGCGCGGGCGATCCATGAGCGCTCCAGCCGTTCGAGCGGACCCTACGTAGCGCTCAACTGCGCGGCGGTCCCGGCGACGTTAATCGCGTCCGAGCTGTTCGGCTACGAAAAGGGGTCGTTTACCGGAGCCACCGCGCGCAAGCACGGGCACATCGAACACGCCCATCACGGCACCCTCTTCCTCGACGAGATCGGTGATATGCCGATCGACTTGCAGGGGCTGCTGCTTCGCTTTTTGCAGGAAGGGGAGATTTTGCGGGTCGGCGGACGCCAGCCGATCAAGCTCGATGTTCGCGTTGTCGCGGCGACCAACGTGCGGCTGCGTGAGGCAATCGCTGCGGGTAAGCTGCGCGAGGATCTTTATTACCGGCTGAATGTGCTGACGTTGCACCTGCCCGCCTTGCGCGAGCGCAACGGCGACGTGGAGGTACTGGCCACCTACTTTCTGCGCCAGATCGCGCGAGAGCTGGGGCGCGAGTTCCGCGGTTTCGCTCCGGCGGCAATGGCGGCAATGCTGGCCCATCCTTGGCCCGGAAACGTCCGCGAGCTGATCGCCATCCTGCGCCGCGCCGTCGTACTAGCCGACGGGCCGCTGATCGAGGTACCGCATTTGCGGCTGGATCCGCCGCCGCGGCCGCCTGGGTCGGCGCGAACCGTGGCGCGACAGCCGCATCCGCGAACCGCGCCGCGGCCGAAACCCGGCAGCACCGCCGAGCGCGAGGCAATTTTGCAGGCGGTCCAGGAGAGCGGTTTCAACATGACCCGGGCGGCTCAGCTGCTCGGGGTCGCCCGGGCCACCTTGTACCGCATGCTGCAGCGTAACCGGATCGAGCTGGCGCAACATTATCACGTGCACGGCTCGGAGCCGGAGGCGCAGCATGAGTTCTTGATCGCATCCGTCGCGCGGCTGTTGGCGCGCCGCCGGCGTCGAATGATGGCTGTCTTGGACAGGTGTCTCATCGTGAGACGCATCAACTGTCTCAATCGAGCGGCGCTTGCGACCAAGGGTTACCGATTGGTTATCAACCTATTGAAAACAAGCACCTTTTGGGAACAATTCGGCAGGCATTTGTTTGGCATGCCGATTGCTCCCCCAACGAGGTCAGCGCGACATCGATCCAGGGTTGTCTCGGCGGCGAGCGTCGCCTTCACCGGCTCGGGACCGAATTGCGCCGGCATGTCATGACTTCCGCCGCAGGGGCGGGGAAAAACAGAGGGAAGAGGGAATGAAAAAACTTTTATTGGCAAGTTGCGCGATCCTCGCCCTGAGCGCGGGTGGCGCGGTAAGCCAGAGCGCCTTTGCGGCCAATTCGCAATCAACCACCAGCAGCAGCACGGGCAACGCCGCGCAGGGCGGCAGCAACGTCGCCTCGCAGGGCACGCTTGGCGGCACGGGCACCAATGGCGGCCAGGCGGCCGGCTCCGGCACCAATGCGAATGCCAGCGCCACATCGCAGAGCGGCGGCACTAACTCGGCCAGCAGCGGCACCTCGCAATGGAGCGGCCACCAACGCGACGACCACGGTGCCGCGCAGAACGAACCACCGACGACGGCGGCACTGCCGCAGCAACAGCGACCCAGACGCGACCACGGCAGCACGACCAAAGCATCCAGGCGGTGCAAGCGGCAGCACCGGCACTGCGGTCAGCCTAGACGTCAACACCCGTCACGAGCACCGCAGGCGACAACAGCCCGAGCGCGAGCAGCGGCAGCAGTGCGAACAATATCAGCGGCAACACCAGCACGAAGGCTTCGGCAACACACAAACCACGACCACCACCGTCACGCCGACCAACAACGCCGCCCTCGCCGCAAGGGCGGCACCGCGGTTCAGGCCAACGGCAACTCGCTGCTGTCGGGCAACACCAGCACAGACACCAGCACGAAGGCTTCGAACAACACCACCAACACAACGATCACGCCGACCAAAACCACCGATACTAACAGCTCGACAACCGGCGCCGGCAGCCCGTCCGCCAATAACCAAAGTCTGGCGGTCAGCAAGGATTCCGGGAATACGGCGACTCTGACGTCGACCAAGACCGACACTAGTACGGCGAACACCGGCGGCAACGGCTCGTCGGCCAATAACGGCGGCACCAACAAAGCCTCCGGCAACACCGTGAGCGGGAATACGACCGCCTCCAACAACACCAAGACCACGACGACCACTATCACCCCGACCAACACTGGCCCCATCGCCAGCAAGGGCGGCACCGCGGTAGAAGCCAACGGCAACTCGCTGTTGTCGGGCAACACCAAGCACCAAGACCACAACCAACACGGCGGCACGGCCGGTGCAGGCAGCCCGGCGGCCAATAATGGCAGCACCGCCACGTCCAAGGACAACGGCAACACCAGCACCAACAGCGGCGCGGCCGCCAAGGGTGGCACCGCGGTTCAGGCCAACGACAACCAGCTGCTGTCCAACAACACAACCACGACCACCAAGGACTCCAACAACACCTCCACTAAGACCAACACCAGCACTAAAACCAACACCAGCACCGTTTCCTCCGCGGGCGCCAGCAGCCCGGTGGCGAATAACGGTGGCGAGGTCAAGGGTTCCGGCAATACCAAGACCGTCACCACGAGCCTGAGCGTAAGCGACTCCGGCAACAAGGATCTGTCGGCGTCGGCTACCGGATCCGCCGCGACGACGGGTGGGATTGCGACCACCAAGGATTCCGGCAACACCAAGAACGTCTCGTCACCAACACAAAGACCAGCACCAAGAGCACCAGCAACTCGAAGACCGCGAGCGGTGCGTTTGGCTCCAACGCAAACAACGTGGCACCAACAAGGTCAACGTCAAGGATTCGGCAACAGCAAGAGCACCAAGCACCACGACGACGTGCGCAGCAAGGGCGCGGCACAACTCAACAGCGCAACACCAAGAGCTATACGGACTCGAGTACGAACACGAGCACCAAGGACACCAACAATGCCCTCACCAAGAGCGACTCGAGCACCAATATCTTGGGAGTGCTGAAGGACTCGGTGGTCGGCAGCGGCTCGCTCAGCCAAACGACGAGCTACAGCCCGGTAACCATTGTCAACGCTGGGGCTGGCTCGGCGGTTTCTACTGCCACGATAAACGGCAACAAATACGTCTCGAAGGGTTCCGGTGGGTACAGCGGCAGCATAAATATGCAATACACGATGGGAGGCCAGGGCATCCTGTCGGCCAATCTGAACACCGGGGCCGGTGCGGTGCAGCAGAACAGTGTGGCGTTGACGTCGACGGTCGGCGGCGCCGGTGGCGGGCTTAACGGCTTCAGCCCGAACACCGCGACCCCGCGCTAAGCGAACGTTCGACAAAGCAGTCCGCACCGCTCCTTTCATGAGGGGTGGTGCGGACCCCGCTTCCGCAACGAACGACACGGGTTGGAACAATGAAAGCATCCGCGATTTGGGTCGGAGCGGCGTTGCTCGCAGTTGCGGTCAGCGCGTCGAGCTCGACCCTTGCGGCCGAAGGCGGCGCATCGTTGAAATCGGGGAGTATCCTTGGCGTGCTGGCGGGAACCGCGGTGCCCCTAGCCGAACTCGGCAAGGAGCAGGCCCGCGGCATCGTCATCAGCACCGGAGCCGGTGCCGCTGCTAACGCCGGCACCAGCGCCAACAACGCGGTCATCGGCAATAACCCGATAACCGGCACCGTCAACCTCGATCATTCGATCGACAACAATGCCGGGATCACCTCGGTATTGCAGAACTTCGGCAACAATTCGGTTATGCAGGTCAGCACCACAATCAACATCTCGGTCACGAAGTAAGCGTGATACGGGGTCGGGAGCCGAAACGCGTTATGACATCGCGACCATGGCCGCGGCTGACGGTGGCCGGTGCAGCGTTCTCCGGGGCTGCGGTCATCGTCGCGGCCCTGGGCGGCGTCGCCTCGGCCGGGTCTCTCTACATCGACACCGGCATTGGCGGCGGCGCAATGTCGTTGAAGGTGGAAAGCTTCCAGGAGCAGAAATATCGCAACACCGTCGCCCAGGAGCACGATTTCTCCTGTGGCTCGGCCGCCCTCGCCACGCTTCTCACCTATAGTTACAATATTCCGGCGAGTGAAGCGGACGTTTTCAAGGACATGTTTATTAATGGAGACAAGAAGACTATAAGCGAATCAGGTTTTTCACTGCTCGACATCAAACGTTATCTGCAGAGACGCGGTCTCAACTCGAACGGATTTCGCGCACCCTTGAGCAAGCTCGAAGAAGTCCGCCTGCCGGCAATCGTGTTGCTGAATGTGCGCGGCTATAGGCACTTCGTCGTGCTTGAAGGCGTCGAGAATGGGCGGGCACTGCTCGCCGATCCGGCTAACGGAACGAGAAGCGAGCCGATCGGCGTGTTCGAATCGGAGTGGAGTGGTATATTTTTTCTGATCACCAGCGATATCGCCCAAGGTCAGAAGAGTTTTAACAGCGATCAGAAATGGGCGGCCGCGCCGGGTCCGCCGTGGGGCCTGACACGTTACGCACTTGACTTGGCGACGTTGGCCCAACCGGGCCTACTGAATTTGGCTCGGTTTTGAAAATATGTGTCCCACGGGAGGGCAGATTGTCTTGCCTGTTAACGCTGCTCGCGGCATTTGCCGTGATCGCGGCAAGCCTGTTGGGGGGATGTTCCGACAACGCCTACATTGCCGCGGGCCCCAATGCCGCGGCCCCTGCTCCGGTAGTCGGCTCGGATCGGGCGTCAACCCCGCCGACACCGGCTGGACAAGTGCCGGCCGGACAAGTGCCGGCCGGACAAGTGGCTGAGCCGGTGGCCACGAGCCAGGAATTGGGTCAGAAACTCGCGAGTGCAGCGCTAGACGACGCGAAACTCAGCGACGTTCGCGGCGGTTTTGATACCAGTTCCGGCGTGAGCCTGAATTTTGCCTTTCAGCAGGCCACCTTCGTCAACCACAACCTGACCGAAAGCGTGGTGGTGCCGACATTGACCATTTCGCCGGTCCAGGGGGGTGTCGCTGTCTCTGGCGCGGGGGCACTGTCCAATGGCGTGCACCCGGGCGTAAGCGTCGGTTCGCTGGTCGGCCTGGGCATAACCGGCTCACTGACGCCGGGCACAGCCGGGGTCGGCATCAATTCGGCTACGGTGGTCACGAACGGTGGGGTGCAGACGCAGATAGGCGTATCGACGGCGGCGCTCCAAGCCTTGGTCAATAGCGGGTTGGCATCCGTCGTCGGAACCGGCAATGGCGGGATAACCACCACGCTCGCCAATACGGCGAACAACCAGCTGATCCAGCAGGCGACGACCGTCGATATCGGGGTGAGCGGGTTGTCCAAGCTCATCCAGCAGAGCGTACCAGTTTCCATCATGAGCCGCCTTGCAGGCCCGAGCGCGTTCCGGTGAGCGCGGAGGCCGACGCGATGCGGATCGATCGGGGGGTGGAAAGGGGATCAACTCGAAACGTGACAATGCGCCCTGGCTGACGGTCGGCGATAGAGAGACGGGGGAACATTTGACAATTCACGGACAAAGAACAGGGTGGTTTCGACGAGCGGGGCTGCTGGTGCCTCGCGCATCGCTGGTCATCGTCTTTGGGCTTGCCGCCTTGCCGGGTGCCGGCCAGGCGGCTGAACCGATCGGTGCGGCGCAGCCCGGCGACCCGCTAAAAACGCTGGCGAGCGTCACGCTCCTATCCGACATCGCAATGGCGCGTGAGAGTGCCACAGGCGCGCAGCACGCGCCCGTCACCAGCGATCAGGGCGAGCCGGCAAAGGTGCAGCTGTGGGATGAACTGAGAGCGCTGCCGGAGTTGCCGTCGGCGGCCAATGGGAATGTCACCCTCAGCACTGGCGGTGGGGCCGGCAAGTAGGGCCCTGCCGTTCGCGATTTCTCGGCTGGCTAGGCAAGCCTGTCCAAGCGAGAGACTCCCCAGATGGATGGGGGGCCGCGAAACCCCGCTGTCTCGCAGTCAGGCCGATCACAACGAAAATTTATAGGGCAGCTCGAGCAGAACTTTTGCGGCCGGGGTGTTCGGACCGGCGCCGATTCCCACGCTCAAATTCAGCCGGGTCGATTGCGAGATCTGGTAGCCGAGGCCGAAATTGAAGGTTCCGAATGAATAGGACGAGCCGGAGATGGCTTCATGATTGGCGAACGCAGTGAACACGTGCTGTTGCTGATAGCTGAAGGTCAGTGCCGCCCGGTCGTTTAGCGAAAAGCCGATCCCGAAGGTCAGCGACGGATTCTCGCCGGGCTGCAGGTATGTCGGCGTCCCGGGCCCGCCATCGACACTTTGTACATCGACCGTCCGCCCGAGATTGTGAGTGTCCTGCAGGTTCGCGAACAGAACCCCTGGCGCTGTCGGGAGCAGGACCGTCACGCTCGGCTCGACGGCGTAGAAGCCGGTGCCGGTCGCCAATCTCTTTGGCGTGCCTTCGAGGAACTCACCGTTCGGGTCGTTGACGGTGACGATCGGGACGTCGAACGGGCTGATGCCGGTTGCGGTCTTAAACAAGAGGTTGCCGATAATAATCGGCCAACCATTGTCGCCGGAATTGAACTGATAGCTCGACCCGAGCTGCACGTCGCCGATCCCGGTCCCGGTGGCGCTCACGCTCAAAAGTTCGGCGGTCGTGCCGACCGGGATCAGGCTGATCGTCTGGCCCGAATTATAGACGTAGGGAACCTTGACGTTCACCTCCCATCGGTCGGTGATGCCATAACGCCCGGTCAGCGCCGCCGTGGTGATGTTTTGCTCAACGCGATTGGCGAAGATGTTGCCGAAGGTGATGCCCGGGATGATTTGGAAGCCGTTTACCCCGAGCTGGTTTTGCGACCAGTAGTCGTATTCGATTGACGGATCGAGGACGAACTGGCCCTTCGGGGTCAGGACGCCGCCGGCACTGGACAATGTGGGCGCGGTCTCCACCACTTGTCGGGCTTGCTGCTGTGCCGCCGAGGGTCCCTAAATCGGCGCCGATTCGCCCGCGGCGGGGGGTGGGGCAGCTTGGCCGCCCGCGGCGGGGGCTGGTGCCGCAGTAGCGGGGGTGGATGGTGCGGCGGCGGGGGCTTGCGCCACCTCGATGTCAGAGGACGGCGGAGGCGAGGTCTGGGTCGGCGCATTGGATATCGTCGCCGCCGAACCCGGCGCTCCAACCCCGACCGGAGCGGCGTTAGCCGTTCCCGTGGCGCGTATCGAGCGCAACTGTGCGTCGAGCAGCGCATTTTTGCGGTCGAGCAGCTGGCTTTTGCGATCGAGTTCCAGGAACTGCTGATGAAGTTTTACTTCCTGCTTCTTCAGCGCGGCGATTTCTTTTTGTATTTCGACCCGCAACTTGTTCAGGTCATCGGCGGTCAACTCATCCGCAGCGGCGGCGGTCGGAAGTGCCACCAACCCCAGCCCGCCGCAAAGCAGGGCCGGCGCTATCGCGCGAAGCCGCCGCGAACCGGCGAGCTTCGGCTGTCCTGGTTGGCGGCGCCTGGATGGCTTAGGGCGCTCTCTGCTATCGGCGTCAGCCGGTGCCTTGTCGGCTCGGCGCGCGGAGCCGCGCCGTTGCTGAGGCTCGATCAAAAACATCGGCGTCACAATACCAGATCGTGCCGTCCACGTAGCTTTCACCGGCCTGAGCCAGCGTCAGGAGATTAGCGCGTTTTCGTGAAGCCCGCGAGGGTAATTCCACCGCTGCGCTATCCGCCGCGCATGACGGCCATTAGCGAGCCTGGCACGAGCCGTAATCGAGAAGCCACAATGCGGGCTGAGCTGGATTTAGCATGCGGACGCTCGATCACTCCGTGCGGGGCATCCGGCCCAACCTTTCCCGTCCGCCTAGTGCAGCCGCGGCTGCACCTTTTCGCACAGCAGCTGCATCGAACGCATCACCCGCTCGTGCGGGATCAGCCCGCCGGTGTTGAGTTCGGCTAGAATGCCGGCGAGGCCGAGCTGGTCTCTCAAACTCGCGAGATTGTCAGCCACCATTTCCGGGGTGCCGACAATGGCGCGCCCGCGCTGCACCTCTTCCCAGGTCAAGGATTGCAGCCGTTGAGCGCCCTTGATCCGCCGGCTAGCGTCGAAAATTCCAGGGCGGCTGGCTGATTCTTCAAGTCGCGCCCCTAGATATCGATAGAAATTCATCAGGGTCTCTTGCGGATCGGTCAGCGCCTTATCAAGGGTGTCGCCGACATAGACCGGTGCGCGCAGATACACCTCGCCATTGCCGGGATGCCCAGCCGCCTTCCAGGCCTCGCGATAAATCCCGACATTGGGCAGGACTTCGTCGAATGTGCCTTGCCGTGCGCCGACAAAGATCGCGTAGCCCTGCCGGCCGGCAGAAATGAACGTGTCTTCACGATTGGCGGCGATCCGGATCGGCGGGTGCGGCCTGTGGTACGGCTTTGGCACGATACAGACATTCTCGTAATTGTAGAATTTCCCGGTGAACGAAAACGCCTCTTCCGTCCAGGCGCGTTTGACGATTTCGAGCACCTCGGCAAATCGCTCGGGGCTCTCGCCGTAAGGGATGCCATAGGCCTCGTAGGCGCGCGGGAAGCCGCTGCGCCCGACGCCAAAGACCAGCCGTCCACGGCTGATGTGGTCTACGGTTGCGGCGTCTTCGGCGAGCCGCAGCGGCTGGCACAACGGCAATACCTGAACCCCGGTGCCGATCTTGATGTTCTTGGTGCGGGAGGCAATCGCGCTGGCGATGGTCATCGGCACCGAGCAGACCGATCGCTCAGGGGCCATATGGATCTCGGCGAGCCAAATCGCATCGAGCCCCCAGCGCTCGGCGGCGTCGACCTGCTCGAACGCGGTGGCGAAAGCCTCGGCCTCGTTTTGCCCTGGCCGCCGCTGGAACTCGTGGAACACGCCGAATTCGAATGACATTGCTGCTGCTCCTCTCACACCATCATTTGCCGGCAAGGGCGAAGGCGGGTTCGTCGCTGAAGGCCGGCATGACCTCCCGCGCAAAGCGGCGGATATTCTCGCGTGAACCGCCGAAATTGATGATCACATACTCGACCCCGCCGGCACGCAGCCGCTCAAGCTTGCGCATGATCTCGTCCGGGGTGCCGAACAGCGCGCTCTCGGCGCTTTCGTAGCGCGCCTTTTCTTCGTCATCGAGAATGTAGCGGGCGCGCGTTTCGCTGCCGGGCCGGCGGGCCAATGAATTGACCCGCATGTGGCCCTGATATCGTCGTTCGATAGCTGCCTCTTTGTCGGCGGCGGTTTTGGCGAAATGCACGGCGCGGGCGACCGCGACCTCCAGCGGGTCGAAGCGACGGCCGCGCGCTTCGACCTCGTGCCTAAACTGCGCGACCTGCTCGATGATTTCTTCGGCAAGCGAGTGCTGGCCCAACAGCATGTTGTAGCCGCGCTCTGCGACCTGTCGCACCGAGCGCTCACTGCCCGCGCCCATCCAGAACGGCGGATGCGGCTTCTGCGCGGCCGGCGGCTCGACGACGATCTCGTCGAATTGCCAATATTTACCCTGATGCGAGAACGGCGTTTCGGAGACAAAGGCCTTGGTGACCACGTCGAGTACTTCCTCGAAACGCTCGTTAGCCTCTTCCATCGGCACGCAAAAGCCGGCGAACTCGTTCCAGCGATAGCCCTTGCCGACACCGAAATCGAGGCGGCCGCCGGATAAGAGGTCGAGCGTCGCGGCCTGCTCGGCCAGCAGTACGGGATTGTGCCACGGCAGTACCAGCACCGCCGTACCGAGCCGCAGATGCCGGGTGCGAGCGCCGAGCCAAGTCAACAGATTGAGGCTCGCTGAGACCTGGCCGAAGCCGGTGAAATGGTGTTCGACCAGAAAGGTGCTGTAATAGCCCAGCGCTTCGGCCTCGACATTGTTGTCGATAAAGTCGCGAAAGCCCTGGCTGCTGTCGGTATCGGGGCCAGCCCGCCGGGCCTGGGCACTGCCGAACAATCCGAATTTCATTTATTTTTCTCCGGAAATTCCGTGGTGCTTCGTCAATCCCGCTCAGCCGATCACTAATGCAGGCGCGGCATGACCTTTTCGCACAACAACTGCAATGAGCGAGTCATCGCTTCGGGCGGGATCTGCGCGCCGAAATTCAGTTCGGCCAGTATGCCGTTCAACCCCAGTTCCTCGTGCAATTGCAAGAGACGGTCGGCCACCCGTTCCGGACTGCCGATGATGACCTTGTCGCGCCGTACCTCCTCATAGGAGATGCCACGGATCGTGATCGCCTCGGCGGCGCGGCGGCGGTTGGGTGCGCCTTCGAGCCGAGTGCTCAAGGTCCGGTAGCCCGACATAATGCTTTCCTCGGCCTGATCGAACGCCTCCCGGTCGGTATCGGCGATATGCAGAGTGAGGCGCAGATAGACCTCGCCCTCGCCGGGATGACCGGCCTCTTTGTAGGCTTGGCGATAGGCGGCGAGATCGGGAGCGAGACCTGCCAAGGAGCCGCTGCGGACTGCGACAAAGATCGGATAGCCGGCCTCACCCAGTGACGGAAAGGTCTCCTCGCTGGCCGCCGCGACGCGGATCGGCGGGTAGGGCTTTTGGAAGGGCTGTGGTACCGCGCTCGCATTGTCGAAATGCCAGTACTTGCCCTCGTAAGAAAATCGCTCCTGAGACCATGCCTGCTTGACGATGTCGAGGGTTTCGAGAAAGCGTTCGCGGCTTTCCGAATAGGGCACGCCATAGGCCATGTAACTGCGCGGGTTGCCGCTGCGGCCGACGCCGAACAGCAGCCGCCCGTGGCTGATCTGATCGACGGTGGCGGTCTCCTCGGCGAGGCGCAACGGGTGGCACAAAGGCAGGACTTGCACCCCGGTGCCGATCTTGATGCGTTTGGTGCGGGCCGCGATGGCGCTGGCCACGGTCATCGGCGCGCTCATCACCGAACGGCGCGCCTGCTGGTGGATTTCGGCGAGCCAAATTGCGTCGAGGCCCCAGCGGTCGGCCGCCTCTACCTGGTCCAGCGCCTCCGCGAAAGCCTCTGCCTGGGTCTGATCCGGCCGACAGTGGAATTCATGGTAGACGCCGACTTCCATGCTTGGTCTCCTCGTTTCTGCCTGAGACGCTAGTTTCGTTCCGCCTATCGAGCAAATACCGATTTCCGATCATACTCATGCCGGTACGGCATGACGATAGCGATAAAATTCCGATTGACCATTATGCTTCCCGGTGGGCGAAATTCCCGCCGCCATGGAGCTGCGCAGCCTGCACTACTTCGTCCGCATCGCCGAATTGGGCAGCATTACCCGAGCTTCGGCGCATCTGCAGATCGCTCAGCCGGCGCTGACGCGGCATATCCAGCGGCTCGAGGACGAAGTCGACGCAGCACTGTTCACCCGCGCGAACCGCGGCGTACGATTGACCGAGGCCGGCGAGAAACTGCTTGAGAGCGCCCAGCGGATACTGCGCGATGTAGAGCGCGCCGGCGACGAAATCCGCGCACACAAGGCGCACCCCTCGGGCAAGATCATCCTTGGTGTGACACCGCCATTGTGCCCGGTCGTGGTGCCCGAACTGTTCGCGCGCATGCGTGAGAATTTTCCGCTGATCGAGCTCAAGGTGGTGCACGCCGGCACGGCGCGGCTCGAAGAATTCATCGTCGCCGGGCTAGTCGATCTGGCGCTGATGACCATGATTTCGCGCAGCCGGCTGATCGCCTTGACCCGATTGGCGGAAGAGGAAATGGTCCTGGTGACCCGTCCCGGCGGACGGCCACAAGGCGTTGTCGCTGTCGAGGAATTGAACCGCACCCCGCTGATCCTTGGCGACGGGATGCGCGCTTCGCTCGACGTGTTATTGGCCGGCCGCGGCGTCACTTTGCGGGTTGATACCGAGCTCGACGACCACGAGACCATACGCCTGATGGTGCAGCAAGCAGTGGGCGCCTCGATCTTGCCGCACTCCTCGGTTTATCGCGAATGCGCGCGCGGGCTGATGCAGGCGCACCGGATTACCGAGTCGGGCGTGTTGCGCACCTTGGCGCTCGGGGTTGGCGCCAGCCGCGGCTCGTCGGCGGCGCGGCAGGCCGTGGCCGAGATCGTGACCCAGGTGCTCGCCGAGATCGAGGCCGATGGCAAATTGCGCCCCAATCTACAAGATCCGGTGGACTTCGGAATCGCGCCGCCGCCTTCGTGAACGCGCTAAAGTCGGGGCCTAACCTTAAGGAGGAACGCCCGTGCAGATCGTCGAATTCGCAGATCCATCTTTGGGAAAACGCGCGGATGTCGCCGCAGCACCGCCAGATCCCGACCTACAACGTCGATGACGCGCTGAAGGAGATGGCCGAGGCCGGGGTCGATGCGGCGGTAATCCATCCGCCCAGCACTCTCGGCGAAGGCCCGAACGCGCAGGCGGTCGAAGCAGTCAAAGCATACCCGAGCAAATTCTGCATCCTCGGGAATTTCGATCTGCAGGCGCCGAACCGCGAGGAGATCGTCCGCAACTGGCGGCAGCGCCCCGGCATGCTCGGCTTTCGCTTCACCTTCAACCAGCCGCATCAAGCCAGCTGGTGGTCGGATGGGACCGTCGATTGGTTCTGGGCGGCGTGCGAGCGCGAGAAACTGCCGGTCGGGCTGATGGCGGGCGGCCATATGGCCGACCTCGCGCGCATTGCCGAGCGCCATCCAGGGCTGAAGCTGCACATCGACCATCACGGCCGTGGCGGCCCAGGCGGTTCCGGCAAGGACGACGCAGCCTTTGCCAATCTCAGTGAGATGCTGGCGCTCGCCAAATATCCCAATGTCGCGGTCAAATTGTCGGGCGCGCCGAGCTATTCGAGCGAACCCTACCCCTACCGCAACATCCACAAATACATCCGCCAGATCGTCGACGCGTTTGGCCCGCAACGCTGCTTCTGGGGCACCGACATAACTCGCATGCCGTGCTCGTACCGGCAGTGCGTGACGATGTTCACCGAGGAATTGCCCTGGCTCCAAGGCCGCGACAAGGAATTGGTGATGGGCGACGCCATCTGCGACTGGCTCGGATGGAAACGCCCGGTGTGAGCGTGTCCGGCACGGGCATCGACCCGTCCGACTACGCTCGGCGGCGACGGCATGCCGAATGTAATCATGCCGTCACTCTTAATACCGGGCTGACAGTGCAACGGTGAAAGTCGCGCAGGCCTCCCCAGAGTTTGGTCTACCGAGGTGACCTGGAATCTACGAATGCGGCGCAGACTGGGGTGATCCGGGTGGGGTCGCGGCCTCTGGCTGCTTTTTTGGCGCATTGGCTACGCAGTGGCCGTGCCAAACCCCGGAATTATCTGGGGTCGCGGCTTCACGATGAAACCCGTGTCCGCAGCGCTGAACCACCTGCGTGATCGGCAGGGTGGCCTGGGCTTGAATATGAAATCCGATCGGCGCCGCCTGCACCAGCGTGGCGTGCGCCATAAGGCCGGCCACGGCAAATGCTCCTACTATTAACGCACGCATATTGCTCTCCAATGTTCGACAGAAGGCACTTCTTGTTCCGCGCGGCTCTCTTTGCGATAGGCGCGAAGCTCCGCATTCTGAAAATAAGCTGACGGATTGGCTTAAGGCAACATGAATGCGCGGCAATAATAGCGGACGGGGGGCCTCGAAGGAGTAAACCAATTCCGCCGGCAAACCTTGTCCCGAATCCCGATCTTGCCTGAGCGGCCAAGCTCCCATCCTAAAGTGCGAAGCGGATGAGCTACCGTGTGATGCCGCCCCGCTATGTTGGCAATCGACAAACAGTATTTTGCATATTACCGGGGTCGCCGTAACGTCGAAGGGTGAATAGAACGAGGATCGAGGGAATGCAGTTCGGGCTGTTCGGCAGCGCGGCGGCGCGGCGTATTACGGAAGCTGATGGAGCCGAATTCGACAGCGCGGAAGGCTTCCGCGACTTCATCGACACGAATGTCGAGGCCGAGGCGCTCGGTTTTCACTCGACCTTTGTCGTCGAGCATCATTTCACCGGCTACGGCCAGGTGTCGGCGACGATCAACCTGTTGACCTGGCTCGGCGCGCGCACCCGCCGGCTGCGCCTCGGGACGGCGGTCATGGTTCTGCCATGGCACAATCCGGTCCTCCTGGCCGAGCAGGCGGCGACCCTTGACCTCTTGTCCGGCGGCAGGCTCGATTTCGGTATCGGGAAGGGCTACCGCTATAACGAGTTCAAGGGCTTCTGCGTGCCGATGGCCGAGGCCGATGCACGCTTCGACGAGGGCCTCGAGGTGATCCTCAAGGCGTGGACTGCCGACGAGCCATTTTCGCATCATGGCAAATACTGGCAATTTGACGAGATCGTGGTCGAACCACCGACCGCACAGCAACCGCATCCGCCGATCTGGATGGGAGCCGGCAGCGAGCGCTCGATCCGCAGGGTCGCCGCGCAGGGCTACAATCTGCTGCTCGGCCAGTATGCATCGCCTAAGGACGTCGCCTGGAACATCGCGGTCTACAAGGCCGAGGTCGAGGCGGGTGGACGGGTGTTCGACCCGATGCAGGTTGCGGTGACCCGCGCCTTTTTTGTCTGCGACGGCCAGGCCGAGCGGGAAGCGGCGATGGAGCGCCGTCTTGCCAACCGGCTGCGACAGTTAAAGCTCGCGACCACACCCGACGGCACCGTGCATGGCGGACCCGACCGCGCCACCGGCGACCCGCAAGCGGTAAACGAGGCGAGCGCGATGTACGGCAACCCCGACCAAATCGCCGAGAGGCTCGACGAATTGCACGCCGCCGGGGCCGGCTATGTGTTGATCAACGGCGGCGGCTCGGGCGGCGGTGCCCGCGGCCGGGCGAGCCTGCGCCGCTTTGCCCGCGAGGTCATGCCGCACTTCGCCGACGACGCGCCAAACCGCGCAGCCGAATAGCCGGTACCGGCGTAGAACCTCTCACTGCTCTGCGGTGCCCGCGGTCGCCGCGGCCGGGTTGCTCCTCGCCCGCAAGGCGGCCAGCGCTTCCGGGGTGTCGATATCGACCAGGATCGCGTCGTCGTCCATCTCGACTTCGGCGACCAGTTCGGCATGCTCGCCGATCAGGTGCCGCGCGCCGACATCGCCGGCGACCTGCGCCATCTCCGGAAAGAAGCGCCTTGCCCACAACACCGGGTTGCCGCGCTTGCCCCGCCGGGTCGGGACGATGATCGCGCGGCCTTCGAGCGGATTGAAAGCGGCGACCAGCCGGTCGAGATGCGCGGCCCGAGATCAGCGGCATGTCGCCGAGGCAGACCAGGACGCCGTCGAGATCTGCCGGCAACGCCGCGAGCCCGCGCTTCAGCGAGGTCGATAGGCCTTCGGCGAAGTCGGGGTTGCGCACCCGCTCGACCGGCAATTTGCCGAGTGCCGATCGACCTCGTCGGCCTTGTTGCCGAGGACCGCGACGATCGGCCGCGCCCGCGAGGCTAGCAGCCGCTGTGCCACCCGCGCCACCATCGGCACGCCGGTCCCAGACTTGAGCCGGATCTCCGCCAGCAATTTGTTCGGCCCGCCCATGCGGCGTCGACTGGCCGGCGGCCAGCAACAAGGCGCCGATCCGCGGCCCTTGCGGCTTTTCCCGAGGAGCGGCGGGCTTAGCCTCGGCGCGCGGCAAGGGGCGCGTCGGGATTTCCGCTAAAAGCCCACCGCTGCCCATCCGCATGATTTCGGCCGCGCCGACCGGCAGTCCGGCGACGAGCCGCTCGCAGCACCCAGTCGAAGCCGTTGACCTTCGGCGAGCGGGCGCAGCCGGGCAGGCCCAGCACCGACCCGCTCTCCGACATGGCCGAGCAGCAGCAGATTGCCGGGATCGACCGGCATGCCGAAATGGTCGACCCTGCCGCCGGCGGCGACGATCGCGGCCGGGATCACGTCGCGCCGGTCGAGGATCGCCGAGGCGCCGGCGATCAGCACCATCTCGATCCCGTGCCCGAACGCATCGCGGATCAGCGCGGCCAGATCGGCGCTTCGTGGTCGCAGCGCTCCTCGAGCGACGAGACGGCAGCCGAGCGCTGTCGAGCCGGCCTCGGTCACCTCGCGGGTCTTGTCGAGGATGCTTTCCTTGAGGCCGGGAAGCCGGGTCTGGATCAGCCCGACGGCACGATGCTGAAAGGGCGCCACGCGCAACAGCGGGCCTTCCGCGGCAGCCGCCTCGACGCAGCGCTCGACCGCCTCCGCCGGTGCGGCGAACGGGATGATCTTGACCGTCGCGACCATCTGCCTCGGCGCGACCACCGCGTAAGGCGGCAGCGTGCCGAGGGTGATCGTCTTCGTCGACGAGGTTGAGGCGATCGACCCGTTCGCGGTCGAAAACCAGCAGCCCTGCGTCTCGGGCAAAGAAATTGGCGCGGCCGGTGAAGGCGCCGCCGCCGCGACATGCGCGCCCGCACGGCGGCGCGACGCAGCCGCGCCGCCTCGTCCTCGCCGACATCGCCGGGTTCGAGCCGCGCGACGGTGATCTGCGAAATTCCCGGCGGCAGCGATCACCGCGACATCGGCGGCTGACAGCACGCGGCCTTTTTTGAAGGCTGTCGTCGCCGAGCTTCAGGCTGTGGGCGAGGATCGCGCCCTCCGCCTCGGCGAGCGGCACCTCGCCGAATTTCATGCCGCTTCCGCATGCCTCGCCACGGCGGAGCATTTGGGTCATCTCGGCGACGATCGAGACCGCGATCTCGGCCGGCGATATCGCGCCGATCGTCGAGCCCGACCGGCCCGTGGATGCGCGCGAAGTCCTGTCGCCGAAGCCCAGCTCGCTCGAGCCGTGCGCAGCGCCCGGCATGGTTGCGCGCGAGCCCGAGCGCGCCGATGTAAAAGCAGTCCGAGCGCAGCGCCACGGCCAGCGCCGGGATCGTCGAGCTTCGGGTCATGGGTCAAGGTGACGACCGCGGAGCCGCGATCGGGCTTCAGCCGTTCGAGCGCCTCGTCGGGCCATTCGGTCGACCAGCTCGACACCGGGGAACCGCGCTGCTCGGTCGCGAAGGCGCCGCGCGGATCGACGACGGTCACGGCGTAGCCGGCCAGCGTCAGCATCCGCGCCAGCGGCTGCGCGATGTGCACCGCACCGACGACGAAGCACGGCGCGGCGGGGTTGAACACCTCGACGAAGACGCGGCCGCCGGCCGCCGTTTCGATCGTCCGGTTGCGGTCGTCGCGCCAAAGCCTCGCGCACGCCGGCCTTGAGCGCCGATCGTCGAGCGCCAGATCGCCCTCGACGCCGTCGCCGTCGAGCAGAACTTGCCGGCCGGTCTTGAGGTCGGTGGCGAGCGCCGCCGAGCGGCGTTCGCGCTCGGCGGCGACGACCCGCGTCGAGAATTCGCGCGCTTCATTCGACGCGCTCGACAAAGACCTGGATCTTGCCGCCGCAGGCGAGGCCGACTTCCCAGGCCTGCTCGTCGCTGACGCCGAAATCGAGGAGCCGCGGCTTGCCGTCCTTGATCGACTTCGAGCGCCTCGCCGATCACCGCGCCTTCGACGCAGCCGCCCGAGACCGAGCCGACGAACGCGCCGTCATGGTCGACCGCCAGCTTGGAGCCGACCGGCCGCGGCGACGAGCCCCAGGTCGTGACCACCGTCGCCAGCGCCACGCCCTTGCCCGCGCCTGCGCCATCGCGCCGCCTGTTCGAGAATTTCCGCTGTGTCGCTCATGCCGCCTTCTCCTCATTCTGCCGCCATGCCGCGGCCGCTTCAGGCCGCCGCGGCGCCAGGCGCGCTCAGCACCGCGATCAGCTTTCCGAGGCTTTCGAGATTGTGCACCGGCCGGAACTCGTCGACATGGGGCAGGATCGCCCGCATGCCCAATGATTTTGGCGCGAACCCCTCGTAGCGCAACAGCGGGTTGAGCCAAATCAGCCGCCGGCAGGATTTGTGCAGCCGGTCCATTTCGTGCGCGATACCGGTGCCGGCGTCGCGGTCGAGCCCGTCGGTGATCAGCAGCACGATCGCACCCTGGCCCAAGACGCGGCGCGACCACTGCCGGTTGAACTCGGCCGACGACTGGCCGATGCGGGTGCCGCCCGACCAGTCCTCGACCGCCTCGCCGACCCTGTCGAGCGCCACATCGATATCGCGGTAGCGCAGATAGCGGGTGATGTTGGTCAGCCGCGTGCCGAAGAGGAAGGTGTAGACGCGGTCGCGGTCGTTGGTGACGGCGTGCATGAAATGCAGAAAGATGCGGCTGTAGCGGCTCATCGAGCCCGAGATGTCGCACAGAACGACCAGCGGCGGCGGCCGGCGGCGCGCGGCTTTTGCGCTTTAGCGCGATCAGGCCGCCCGAGCGCAGCTGCGCCCGCAACGTCGCGCGCATGATCGGCGCGGGCGCCGCGCGGGTCGGGAGCGAAGCGCCGCGTCGGCACGATCCTGCACCGGCAGGCGCAGCCGCGCGATCGCGGCCTTGGCCCGCGCCAGCTCGTCGAGCGACATCTTCTCGAAATCCATGTCGCGCAGCTGCTTCGCGGTCGGAAAAGGTCATGGCCGCGTCGATCTCGGTTTCGACCTCCTCGGGCTCGCGGGCCTGCTGTCGCCGGTTGGGGTGCAGCGCCTCGGCGAGGCGGCGCGCCATCTCGTCGCCTCGTCCTCCTCGGACGGTCAGGCGCGATCTCCGGCAGCACCAGCGCCATCATCTTTTTCAAGCAGATCGGGATTGCGCCAGAAGATGTGGAACGCCTGGTCGAAGATCTGCCGCTGGTCCGGCCGGTTGACGAACACCGCGTGCAGTGTCCAGTAGAAATCGCGCGCGGTTCGGTGATCCCGACCGCCCTGCACCGCCTGGACCGCGTCGAGCACCTTGCCCGGCCCGATCGGCAGCCCCGCCGCGCGCAGAGTGCGCGCGAAATCATGATATTCGCGAGCAAGCGGCCCGCCTCGGCTTCGGCGGCATCGGCGCATCACGTCCATCGCCGGCACGCGGCGAGTTCGGCCTTGACCTGGTCGAGCAGGCGCTCGGCCTCGCTGCCGTGGAGCTTGGCGATGTCGTCCTGGTATTTGAGCAGCACGCCCAGCGTGTCGTTGATCGCCTCGGGCGTCAGCGCCAGCACGTCGAGCTGCGTCAGCGCCTGCGCCCAGTCGATCGTCTCGGCGACGCCCGGCAGCTTGAACAGATCCATCGTGCGCAGCTTCTGCACGAAGGCGACGACCTCGCGCGACAGCGCCGCTCGCCGGCGCCCGGCGCCTTGCGCTTCAGGATTTCGAGCTCGCGCTCGGCATTCGGATAATCGATCCAGTAGTAGAAGCAGCGCCGCTTCAGCGCGTCGTGGATTTCGCGCGTGCGGTTCGAGGTGATGATGACGATCGGCGGCTGCTCGGCCTTGATCGTGCCGATCTCGGGGATCGTGATCTGGAAATCCGACAGCACTTCGAGGAGGTAGGCCTCGAACGGCTCGTCGGTGCGGTCGAGCTCGTCGATCAGCAGCACCGGCGCGCCGGCGAGATCGGGCTCGAGCGCCTGCAGCAGCGGCCGCTTGATCAGAAACCGGTCGGAAAAGATCGTCCTCTCGATCTCCGTCGCGGCCCTCCTCGGCCGCTCTCGGCGAGGCGGATCTCGATCATCTGCCGCGCATAGTTCCACTCGTAGACGGCCGAGGCGACGTCGAGCCCCTCATAGCATTGCAGGCGGATCAGCCGGCGGCCAGAGCGCGGTCGCCAGCACCTTGGCGATCTCGGTCTTGCCGACGCCGGCCTCGCCTTCGAGAAACAGCGGCCGCTTCAGGTGCAACGCCAGATAGACCGCGGTCGCCAGGCTGCGGTCGGCGATGTAATCGGCGCTGCCGAGCATGGCCAGTGTGTCGTTGACCGAGGTAGGGAGTTTCGCGGTGGCGGCAACATCCATCGACAGCGATCCCGATCAACAAAATCCCTCTCCCAGGGGAGAGGGTGTGAAGCTATCCGAGGCCGACCCGGATCCGCTTTCTCGATTAATTTAGTGCACCCGCCGCAACGGCGCCACTCCGCTTCGCCGCCGGACTTCCCATATTGCTATCATATGATAACAAAACCGGGTTGATCCATATGCCACAGCTCCTGGTTCGGAACGTTCCACAGGCAATCGTCGAAGCCCTGAGGCAAAGAGCTGCCGAGCACGGCCGTAGCGCTGAGGCGGAGCATCGGAGCATCTTGGAAGAAGTTTTGCGGGCCGGGCGCGCCGGCTTTCGCGAGCGCGCCAGGGCGTTGCGTGAAGCGACACTCGGGCGAATCTCGGTCGGATCGGAGGAGCTCATTCGACAGGATCGAGAAGCACGGTGACGACCATCGTCATAGACGCTTCGGTCGCCGTCAAATGGGTGCTCCGCGAGACCGGCAGCGATGCCGCGGATGCGCTCCTTGACGATCACGATTTGATAGCGCCCGCTTTATGGCTCGTAAAATCTGGAAACGCACTGTGGCGCAGGGCACGCATCGGGGAGATCACCGCGGATGAGGCCAAGGCGCGCTTGTCCGAACTGCGGAATGCGCCGGTGGTGTCACTCGCGATAGAGCCGCATGTGGAGCAGGCGTCAGACCTCGCTGTGGAACTCGGCCACCCGGTTTACGATTGCCTCTATCTAACCGTCGCGCTGCGTCACCGGACCCAAATGGTGACCGCCGATCGCCGCTTCGCTGCGGCCGTGAACGGGTCCCATTTTTCCGGCATTGTCCGCTTGCTCGCTCCGTAAGGGGATCCGGCTATACGCAGGCCGCGACGGCGCGGCGGGCCATGACGCCGACGAGATGGGCGCGATATTCGGCCGACGCGTGGATGTCGGAGTTGAGGCCAGTGTCGGGGATCGTGATGTCCTTGATCGCGTCCGGCGCGAAAGACGCGGCCAATGCCGTTTCCATCTCGGGGACGCGGAACACGCACGCGCCGGCGCCGGTCACCGCGACGCGAACGCCGCCTGGGGTGCGGGCGACGAAGACGCCGACGATCGCGTAGCGCGAGGCCGGGTTCCTGAACTTCTGGTAATTAGCCGTCTGCACCTTGGGGAATCTGACCGAGGTCACGATCTCGTTCGGTTCCAGCGCCGTCTCGAATATTCCCGTAAAGAAAGTGTCGGCCGGGATTTCGCGCTTGGTCGTATGGACGATGGCGTTGAGCGCTACCAGCGCCGCCGGATAATCCGCCGCCGGGTCGTTGTTCGAAATCGAGCCGCCGATCGTGCCGCGGTTGCGCACCGCCGGATCGCCAATCATGCCGGCCATCGCCGCCAAAGCCGGGAATGCCTTGCTTGACCACCGGCGAGCGGTTGACCTCGGCGTGGCGGGTCATCGCCCCGATTACGACGGCGTCGCCGGCGTCGGTAATACCGCGCAATGTCGCGATAGCCCCAAGGTCGACCAGATCCGAGGGCTTGGCCAGGCGCAGTTTCAAGGTCGGGATCAGGGTCATGCCGCCGGCGACGAGCTTTGCCTCCTCGTTGGCGCCGAGAAAGTCCGCGACTTCGTCGAGGCTCGCGGGCTTATGATAGGTGAATTCGTACATTGGGCTCTCCCTAGTCGGCGGCGCGCGGCTGGCGATGCTGCTGGATCAGGCGCCACAGCTTTTCCGGCGTTGCGGGCATGTCGAGATGGCGAACCCCAAGCGGCTTCAGCGCGTCGACGAGAGCGTTGGTGATTGCCGCCGGGGCGCCGATCGCCCCGGCCTCGCCGCAGCCTTTCACCCCGAGCGGGTTATGGGTGCACAGGGTCACGTTGGTCGACAGGGCAAAAGCCGGCAGATCGTCGGCGCGCGGCATCGCGTAGTCGTTGTAGGAGCCGGTCAGCAGCTGGCCGGTCTCCTTGTCGTAGACGCAGCCTTCGAGCAGGGCCTGCCCGATGCCCTGGGCGAGGCCGCCATGCACCTGCCCGGCGACGATCATCGGGTTGATGATGCGGCCGAAATCGTCCGAAGCGGTGAAGTTGACAATCGTCACACGGCCGGTTTCGGGATCGATCTCGACCTCGGCGATATGCGCTCCCGACGGATAGGTAAAGTTCTTCGGGTCGTAGAACGCGGTTTCGTCGAGACCCGGCTCCAACTCGTCGATCGGGTAGTTGTGCGGCACATAGGCGGTCAGCGCGACCTCCCCGAACGTCTTCGAGCGATCGGTTCCTGCGACGCTGAACTTGCCGTCGGCGAACTCGACATCGGCTTCGGCCGCCTCGAGCAGGTGTGCGGCGATCTTGCGGCCTTTGGCGATCACCTTGTCCATCGCCTTGACGATCGCCGAGCCCCCGACCGCCAGCGAGCGCGAGCCATACGTGCCCATGCCGTAAGGGATCTTGGCGGTATCGCCGTGGACGATTTCGACGCTCTCGATCGGGATGCCGAGCCGGTCGGCGACCAGCTGCGAGAATGTCGTTTCGTGCCCCTGACCGTGGCTGTGCGAGCCGGTCAGGATCGACACGCTGCCGGTTGGGTGAACCCGCACCGCCGCACTCTCGTAGAGACCAGCACGCGCGCCCAGCGAGCCGACGACCGCCGAGGGGGCGATGCCGCAGGCCTCGATATAGGTGGCAATGCCGATGCCGCGCATCTTGCCGCGCGTGAGCGCGTCCCGGCGCCGAGCCTCGAACCCGGCGTAGTCCGCCGCTTTCAGCGCGAGCTCCAACGTCGCCCCGTAATCGCCGCTGTCGTATTGCAGTGCGACCGGGGTCTGATAAGGGAAGGCGTTTGCTGGGATGAAGTTGCGTCGGCGCAGTTCGGCCGGATCCATGCCGATCTCGTCGGCGGCAAGGTCGACGATGCGCTCGAGCAGGAACGTCGCCTCTGGCCGGCCGGCGCCGCGATAGGCGTCGACCGGGACGGTGTGGGTGAAGACCGCCTTGGTCTCGACGTAGATCGCCGGGGTCGTATAGGTGCCGGCGAGCAAGGTGCCGTAAAGATAGGTCGGGATGCATGGCGCGAAGGTCGACAGATAGCCGCCCATATTGGCGATCGTCGACACCTTGAGCGCCAGGAACTTGGCCTGGGCGTCGAGCGCCAGCTCGACATGGGTCACGTGATCGCGGCCATGCGCGTCGGACATAAAGCTTTCCGAGCGCTCGGCGGTCCATTTGACCGGCCGCCGCAGCTTGCCGGCGGCCCAGGTCACAATTGCTTCCTCGGCGTAATGGTAGATTTTCGAGCCGAAACCGCCGCCGACATCGGGCGCGACAACCCGCAACTTCGCCTCGGGGATGTGCAAGACGAAGGCGCCCATCAGCAGGCGGATCACATGCGGGTTCTGGCTGGTCGTGTATAGGGTGTATTCGCCGGTGGCGCGGTCGTATTCGCCGATAGCGGCGCGCGGCTCCATCGCGTTGGGAACGAGGCGGTTGTTGACGAGGTCGAGCTTGATGACCCGCGCCGCTTTGGCGATGGCGGCCTCCACTGCGGCGAGGTCGCCCAAATGCCAGTCGTAGCAGAGATTGCCTGGGGCTTCGGCGAAGACTTGGGGGGCTCCCGGCTTCAGCGCCTCGGCCGGGTCGACGATAGAAGGTTCCTCGACGTAATCGACCTGAATTTGTTCGGCGGCCTCGCGGGCCTGTTCCAGGGTGTCGCCGATCACCACTGCAAGCGGGTCGCCGACATGCCGCACGCGGTCGACAGCAAGCGGCGGGTGCGGTGGCTCGGCCATCGGCGAGCCGTCTTTCGAATGGATCTGCCAGCCGCAGGGAAGTCCCCCGACGCCGTCGGCCGCCATGTCTATTCCGGTGTAGATTGCTGCTATCCCCGCCGCCGCTGCCGCTGCCGCAGTAGCGATGGCGCCGATCCGCGCATGCGCGTGTGGGCTGCGCAGAATATAGGCGTAGAGCTGATGCGGCCGGTCGATGTCGTCGGTATAGGTGCCTTGTCCGGTCAGGAAGCGGTAATCCTCGCGCCGCCGGACCGGCGTTCCGACTGTAGGCACCGCACTAATCCGCCGCCGCGCCGTGAACATTGGCCGGCGGCGCCTCGCCGCGCATCACCGCGGCCCCTTCGGCGATCGCCAGGACGATGTTGTGGTAGCCGGTGCAGCGACAGAGATTGCCTTCAAGGTATTCGCGGATCTCGCGCTCGGTCGGATTTGGGTTGTTCTTGACCAAATCGAGCGCGCTCATGACCATCCCCGGGGTGCAAAACCCGCATTGCAGCGCGTGATTGTTGCGGAACGCCTCCTGCATCGGATGGAGGGTATCCCCGGTCGCCACCCCTTCGATCGTCAGCACCGACCGGCCCTCGGCCTGCAGCGCCAGCAAGGTGCAGGACTTGACCGCCTCACCGTCGACATGGACGACGCAAGCGCCGCATTGGCTGGTATCGCAGCCGACATGGGTCCCGGTCAGCCCGAGATGTTCGCGCAGCAATTGCACCAAGAGGGTCCGGCCCTCGACTGTCGCCGAAACCGGTTTGCCGTTCACGGTGAGGCTCACCGTCTTTTGCATCGAACCCTCCCTGGATCGCGGATCTTCGCCGTCAGCGAGCGGCGCTAGCGGGCCGGAGTTTTGTTCCGGAAAGGCTCTCCGGTCAAGGCGTTACCGGACGCTCCTCCGGTAGCTAACGCCCCCCGCCATGGCGGGTAAAGTAATAGAGCATCAGTGCGACGATCGCGGTCAGCCCGGTGACCCACACCGCCGGCGGCAGCCTGCCGGTGATCACGGCGGACGATTGTCCGCTGTTGTCGGTCAACTCCGGCTCCACGGCGACGCGCGTCACCTGCCCCGCCTCGCTGCCGTTCCCTGCCGCCGGTGGCGACACGGCCGCGACAAAGCGGCCAAAGAAATCCTCGGCCATTTTGCGCGAGGTGGCATCGATCAAGCGCGAGCCGATCTGCGCCAGCTTGCCTCCGACATGCGCCTGCACCTCGTAGTGCAGCACTGTTGTCTCGCCACCATCCTCGTCGAGTCTGACCTTGGCGCTGCCCTTGGCGAAACCGGCAACGCCGCCGCTGCCTTCGCCCGAGATCGTGTACGCCTTTGGCGGGTCGAGATCGGAGAGGTTGACCTTGCCGCCAAAGTTCGCGCTGACCGGTCCGACCTTGGCGCGCACCTTGGCGGTGAATTCGGTGTCGGACACCTTTTCGATCGATTGGCAGCCTGGGATCGCCTGTTTCAGGATCTCGGGGTCGTTGAGCGCTTGCCAGACGCGCTCGCGCGGCGCCGGGATGGTGAATTCGCCGGTCATTTCCATCGGTACGATCCTTTCCTGCGTGGACCGAGTGTGGTGTCCCGCCACGGCGTTTGCAACGACGCCGGACAGCTGTCACCTCTCCCCCGCCGCCCGGTGATTGCTTTCTTGCAGGCGCACAAAAAAATTCTCGGCCTTGCGAATAAATCCTTCCGAGAGCAGGTCTGCAATCCATCGGCCAGGATGGGGACCGGGGACATGGCGTCGACCCTTGGGATGCTGGCGGTCTTTAGCGGCATCTTTGTCGCGAGCATGATTTCCGGGGTCAGTGGGCTGGCCTTTCCGCTGATCGCCGGCCCGATATTTTTGCTTGTCGACCCGGCATGCGAGGCGGTAGCGCTGACAGCTATGTGCTCGCTCACCGGTCAACTGCTCAGCATTGCCTTGTTGCGGCGATCGATCGCTTATGAGTTTCGGATGCCGCTGATTACCGCCGGCTTGTTGGGGGTGCCGGTCGGGAGCGCACTTCTAAGCACCTGCAATTCCCATCTGGTCCGTATCGTCCTCGGCGCCCTGATCGTGATTTCCGGCTTATGGCGCTCGCTGCAGGTCGAGCCGCGGACGCCGCGCCCTTCCTCGCTATTGTCCGAAGCTGTCGTCGGCGCGGCTGGGGGTTTGACAGGCGGCCTGGTAGGGGCTTCGTCTGTGGTGCCGGCAATCTGGTGTGCGACGCTTGGATTGGACAAGGGGCGGCAGCGCGCCGTAACTCAGCCTTACATTCTGACCATGCAAGCCGCCTCCCTCCTGTCCATGTGGGCCTGGGGTGCGCTCGATCGCCACATCATCGGCCAATATACGGGGTTTCTTCTCCCGGTTCTTGCGGGTGTAAGCCTTGGGGTCACAGCGTTTCACACCCTTTCGTCGCACGCTGCTACTCGCGTGGTGATGGCGGTCGTAACGGCCTCGGGCTTTGCTCTTCTTCTCAGCTAGCCTCGCGCGGCACTCCGCTTCATCTGGCTGGGAATAAGACAGGCCGTGATGCGGTCTCTTATCGGGCGGTGTAGAAAGAGCGCATGGCATGGCTGTCGGAGAGGCGAAAGCGGACACGGTTCGAGGCGGTGGTCATGCCGCACCTCGACGCTGCTTATGCGCTCGCCCGGTGGTTGAGCCGAAACGATGCCGATGCCGCCGACGTGGTCCAGGAGGCCTGCCTGCGCGCGTTCCGCTACTTCGACACATATCGCGAGGGCGACGCCAAAAGCTGGCTGCTCAAAATCGTGCGGCGGACTTGTTACACTTGGCTCGAACGAAACCGGCCGGCGGAGATCGTTCCCCTCGAAACCTGGGAGGGGGGAATTGGCCGGGAGTCGATGACGGCAGGAGATACCGAGACGCTGTTGCAGAACCGATCGGATTTGAGACGTCTAGACAGGCTGATCGAGGCGCTGCCCGCACCGCTGCGCGAGGTGATCGTGTTGCGTGA
Source organism: uncultured Alphaproteobacteria bacterium (assembly GCA_963821795.1). Lineage (GTDB taxonomy): Bacteria > Pseudomonadota > Alphaproteobacteria > ATCC43930 > CGMCC-115725 > AP-15. The sequence goes on along the minus strand of CAWGFH010000013.1, from coordinate 427,147 downwards.
GCTGTTGGAACTCGATTATCGCGCGATTGCCGACATCGCAAACCTGCCGATCGGCACGGTAATGTCGCGGCTGCACCGGGCGCGGTCGCTATTGCGGCAGGGCTGGGATGACAAGGACGTTGACCAGTGAAGTGTGAGGACGCCCGACTGCTGCTGGACCCCTATATCGACGACGAACTCCCCGCCGCCGAGCGGGCCACTTTGCACGACCATATCGAGGGCTGCGCCGAATGTGGACCGGAGGCGGGGGTCCTCGAACGCCTGCGCGACGATATTCGCCAGTCGGTCCCGATGTATCGCGCGCCGGAGTTGTTGCGCTCGCAAATCCGCTCGAACCTGCGCCGCGAGGCCGGCGGCGGGTCGGCGATGGCGCGCGCGCCTGGCTGGCTTGCCTATGCCGCCTCGATCCTGATCGCGGTCGCCGTCGGCTCCGGCGGGACGCTTTTGCTCACTGGTCAGCGGCAGGAAAATGCCATCGGAAATGAGCTGATTGACAGCCATCTGCGCTCGCTTCTCGCCGACCATCTGACCGATGTTGCCTCCTCCGACAAGCATACGGTCAAGCCCTGGTTTGCCGGCCGCACCGAAGTGTCGCCGCCCGGCGTCGACCTGGCCGCCCAGGGCTTCCCACTAGTCGGCGGGCGCCTCGATTTGATCCAGGGAAGGCCGGTCCCGGCGCTCGTCTACCGCGCCGGGAAACACATTATAAATGTCTTCGTATTGCCCGCCCAGCCGAATGAACTGAACGAGGCTGTCGCCCGACGCGGTTACACCCTGCGCCACTGGAACGGCGGCGACCTCGGCTACTGGGCCGTCTCCGACGCCTCGCCGGATGAGTTTGCCAGGTTCGAAAAGGCCTTCCGCGCGGCTACCGGCGGCTGATGCGGCCGCGGGGTGATTCCTGCCGTAATGCCGCCGATTCTGCGCTGGCATTTGATCATCCTCGGCTGCGAGAAGCGCCGGTTCGCGGGTTGGCTTCGCCGCACCGGAGTCTTGCTTGGCGGTAGCTCCGCGGCCAATTTACCCTCCGGCACGCCACCATCTTAGGACACCGATCGATGCTTCCTGCCCGTGCGGTACCGGACCGGGTTGAACAGCGCCTAATCGTCGCTCTCGATGTGCCCAGCATCGCCGAGGCGCGCGGCCTGGTGGCCAAGCTCGACGGCGTGGTTTCGTTCTTCAAGATCGGGTTGTGGCTCCAATTCGCCTCCGGGTTCGACCGACTGATCGACGAACTCGTTGGCAGCGGCAAGAATGTCTTCCTCGACAGCAAGATGTTCGACATCGGCGAGACCGTAAAGCAGGGCGTCGCCCGAGCGGCCGAGCGCGGCGTCAGCTTTGTCACCGTGCATGGCGATGACGACATCATCAAAGCCGCCGCCGACGGTAAGGCCGACAGCAAGCTGCGGGTTCTCGTGGTGCCGGTGCTGACCAGCCTCGACGCAAACGGGCTGCGCGAACTCGGCTACAGCGGCAGTCTCACCGAGCTGATCGTCGCGCGTGCCCGGACTGCCTGGACCAGTGGCTGTGATGGCGTCATCGCCGCACCGCAGGACAATCCCGACGCGATCCGGCGGGCCGCGGATGCCGAAGGTCTGCTGGTGGTAACCCCGGGCGTAAGGCCGACGGGAACCGCGCTCGACGATCACAAGCGCTCGGGAACGCCGGCGCAGGCGATCGCTGCCGGCGCAGACTATCTCGTCGTGGGCCGACCGATCGTGAAAAGTGCGGATCCCGCCGCCGCCGCGACCGAGATCATCGCCGAGATGCGCCGCGCGGCTTAGCTGCTGTCGAAACTCCGGCTAGCGCAATGCGATGGCCGCGCCACCAGTCGGCCCGACATCGCTCCGCCCAACCCCGACCGTTCCGCTCTACGCCGCAGGGCGGCGTAGGCGGAGAGCCTCGTCGGCTGAGAGAGCTGGCCTTAAAACGGGCAGCTGTCCCTGCAATATCGTTCTACCTGCCCGGCGTCCGCGATCTCGGCCAGCCCCTTGATTTCAACGCCTAGTCTGCTGATCAGTGCGCCGAGCTCCTCGGTTCGGTGAGAATTCTGCTCGACCCACAAACGAAGAGACAGCGGTTATGAACCGACTGCGCAGGTCGGAGCCCGACGAGGTGGCGCTGCCGATGACGGGGACGGCCCGCGCCCGCTGGCGTGCGGACTGGCTGCTCCTTGGCGGGGCTTTTACCGCCTTCACCGTCAGCGCCGGGCTGATGCATTCCTATGCGATCTTCCTGGTCGCGTTCATCCAGGACTTTGCCTGGAGCCGGGCCGAGACTTCGGTCGCCTATTCCGTCTCGCAGCTTGTCGCCGGCGGCAGTTCGCCGCTGGTCGGCGCCTTGGTCGACCGGCTGGGGCCGTTGCGGCTGTTGCTGCTGGGCGGCGGCCTGTTGATCGTCGGGCTAGTGGCCTGCGCCTCGACGACCGCGCTGTGGCAGATCGTTGCTGGCTATGGGGTGGTCATGACCATCGGCGCCAATTGTTTGGGCCTGGTCGTATTCGTGCCGCTGTTGTCGCGGCGATTCGTGCGCCGCCGCGGGATGGCGATCTCGGTCGTCCAGTCGGCCAATGGCTTCGCCCGCGCGCTATCGGCGCCGCTCGTCCAATTGCTGATCTCGTCATTTGGGTGGCGCGAAACCTATCTGATCCAGGCCGGCTTCATGGCTGCCATGATGGTGCCGCTGGTCATGCTGTTTCGCCGAACCGCTGCGCCACCGCTACCGTCCCGGATTGAGCCCGCATCGGCTTCCGCTGCCGCTCCCGCCGCGTTGCCTCCGCCGAGCTGGACCTTGGCCGAGGCCGCGCGCACCCGGCATTTCTGGCTGCTGTTCGCTGTCTATTTGTTCACCGGGCTCGGCAGCTTTCTGGTCTCGTTGCACCAGTTGGCCTTTGCCGTCGATCGCGGCTTCGACAAGCTCTACGCCGCCGAGGTGCTGGGCATCGGCAGTTTCCTGGCGATCGCCGGGACGATCTTCACCGGCACCCTCTCGGACTATATCGGCCGCGAAGCCTCGGCGATCCTCGCATATGGCATTTCGATCACCGGCGTCGTCTGCGCGCTGTTTATCACCGGGCCCTCGCAAAGTTGGCTGTTGTGGCTGTTCGCCTGTTTTTTCGGACTGACCTGGGGTGCCCGCGGACCGGCAATCACCGCCAAGACGGCCGATCTTTTTCCCGGTCGTCATTTGGGCACGATACTTGGGGTGATCACGATCGGCAGCGGTATCGGTTCCGCTGCCGGCGCATGGGCGGCGGGCTGGATCTTCGACCTGTCCGGCAGCTACGAACTGGCCTTCGGCCTGTCTATCGCCTCTTATGTTTGCGGCTGTATTGCGTTCTGGGCGTTGCGTCGTCCGGCGGCGCGATAAATCGAGGGCAATTACCTAATGTCCAACCAGCTTCGCTTTGATTTGCCGATGTAGGATTCCAAAATTTTGAGCTGCCTGACTTGCTCCGAATCCAAGTTCCGCCGAATACGGAGCTTGTCATAGGTTTGTGTGACGCTGTCTTTCAGAACAATCAGTATCTCGCTCAAGTTGCTGGCAGAAGTCGTAATGTTGAGGTCGGGCACTTCCGCCACGTAATGTCTCTCTCCCAACGATTCCACCAATACCGGAATCGGTTTGACAAGCTCGTAATTTCGCAATGAATCGATCGTCAACTCGACCCTAGCGGTCTCCGAATTCTGACGGGGCGCGGAAGAAGCGGCTGCTTCGTCGCCGGGGCGGTCCGGGGTCGGCGCGGCGGATTGCGATTCGAGTGGTGCGTCGCTCGCGGTCATGGCCGGCTGAGGGGGAGCCGGGGCGTCGCTGGTAGCAGCGTCGGGCTGCGGTCGGACCGGTGCGTCGCGCGTCGCCGCCACCCCCTCGACCGAAAGGGCGTCCCGAACCCTTGCCCAAAGCGGACGGCGCGAATGATTACTGAAGGAGCGCGACGAGGTCCCCCGGTCCAGGCTGACCCGTGTCGTCGATGGCATGATCACCGTTGTGAACATGTCACCCGCTGTGACATTGACAACCGATGTCGTGATGACCGGGTGGAGCCCCGACGAAAGCAAAGTCGAGGGCGTGCGCGTACTCGAGCTGAAGATCTGGATACCCTTCATTTCATGGTTCCGGTCGAGGCGAGGCGGCGGGCGCCCTGATGTCGGTGATCAGGGTCGATTTCATATTGTAGACCGGTTCGCCGTCGGCGGTTTTCTGGCCGTCTTCGCGGAACACGGCGATCACCACCGATTTGATCCGCATGGTGGTGCCGTCGGCGAGCCGATATTCGCTCCACCTTTCCTTGGCGTCGACCACCTCGATTTCAGTGTTGTTTTGCGCCAAATCGTCCCGGATTTCGCTCACTGCTGTCTCCAGCTTGGCCGTTCAGCGCAATGCACCGCCTATCGATCGCGCCTGGAGGAGGAGCCTCCGTCATCTTCGTTGATGAAAGGTTGATGGCGCGGTTTTAGCGGTTGTTTCGCGTTACCGCTGCAGCATGTGGCGAAGGCCGCTCGACTAGCCGCCCGCCGATATTCGTGCCAATTCCGCCGGACTTAACCTTCCGTCAATAAGGTTGTGTCGAGATCGGGAACGTCGCGTCCCACATTGCTTGGTCATTAACATGTGGAACATTACCTCGAACAACGTCCAACGTGCGAAAGAACAACTGGAACAACGCCGTGCCGAGATCGAAGCCAGATACGCCGAGGAGAACAGGGTGCTCGATGCCGAAGCCTCGGCTATCGAGACGCTCGAGCGCGCTGCCTCCGAGTTCATCCTCAGACATCGCTTGGAGGAGGGCGGATCGGTGCCGACCGACCTGCCCGGCGGCGACGAAGCGGACAGCAGCTGGCCGGGCGTCGCGGAAGCGTCGGTGCCAGCCGAGATGCCGGCGGACGAGGAGCTCGCCGACAGCTTCGGAGGGTCGACTTCGCATTCCGCCGCGGAGATCGATCCAGCCGGCGGCGGCGAAATCAAGGGCGGTCTGGACTTCCTCAAACCCGGCTCGCGTTGGCGTCTGTACCGCAATCAGCCGACCGACCAGGGAAGCGTCGCCGGCGACGCTCCGGACATCGGCTGAATGAAGACATCGTGGCGCTCGGCCGCGAAACAGAACGCTGCCGGCCCCGCCGGCGATTGCTCTCTGCAGGCCTCGAGACGCCCGATCGGGGATCGCGTCTGCGGCCTGACGGCGCTTGATGGTTCGGGAGATAATCCGGGCACTATACTCCGATAGTCTTCAGCGATAAGGTTAACGTGGCGACGTCGCCGGAGACCTTACCGCCGCCCTGCCGGCTGCACCGGAAGCGAACTCGGTCGCTTCGGAATTTGCGCGTTTGGCACCCAGCAGTCGGAGGAACGGCGCAAAATGGCAAATCCCAGCATCGAGCAATATATCGACGGACTGAATTACGACCCGCGGCTGATTCTGAGCGTCGTCCCCGACGGCACGACCTCCGCGCTGCCGGTCAAAGATCGTCAAGGAACCAGCAACGGCGTCATCATCTGTACGAAGATCCAGCACAAATTGAACAAGAACCTGGACGCGGTGGCGATATTAAGCCCGACCGCCGGAGTGGTTTATCCGGGCGCATTGGTTCGCGCCGATGAAAACCTGAGCGACGGCCATCCCACGCCGATCGCTCTGGCGCGCGGACCCGTAACCTTGTCGGTCGACTTGCCGGGGCTGGCCAACCCCAGCGAGACGCTGCTTCCCAGTAATTCCAGTGTCCAGAAGTTCATCAACGCCAAGCTGGAGGAATGGAACAAGCAAGCCGGCAGTGAGGGCTACATCAACGCAGCCCGGTCCTTCCTGCAAACCACCCAGGCATACTCTTCACAGCAGGTGGCGCTGGACCTCGGGTTCAACTCGAAATGGGCTTCCGGCAATGCCTCGGCCCAAATCAATACGAGCAGCTCGACGGAAAAATCGGTCGTTGTCGCTTACTATCAACAAGTATTCTACACAATCGCTATGGATACGCCGGCCACGCCCGCGGCTGTATTCGACGATGCCGTAAATCTCGAACAAGCCAGCCGAGCTTTCTCGGAACCGCATCCGCCGGCCTATGTGCGCAGCGTCGATTACGGCCGTCTGTTGATGGTCAAGATGGAAACATCCTCGGTCGACACGTCGGTCAATCTCAAAGCCGCTTTCGAGCAGGCGACCCAGGGCGGGGTGTCGGTCGGCGGCAATACCAACGCGAAATACCAGGACATTATTCGCAACGCCTCCTTCACCGCGCTCGCGATCGGCGGCGGTGCGCAGACGCCGGTGCAAATCTTCAGCGGCGGATCGGATGCCGGGCTTGCCGGCCTCAAGGACTACATCGCCAAGGATGCCGGCTACCGGCGCGATAATCCCGGCTTGCCGGTTGCCTATACGGTCGCCTTTCTCAAGGACAACGAATTCGCCCGCATGGGCTTCACCACGGACTACACCGAAACCGAATGCGTCAGGTACCCGAATGCCTTTGTCAAATTCGCCCATGCCGGAGCCTATGTGGCGAAATTCCAGGTGACCTGGGCGGAAGCGGATGCCGAGGGCAATTACACTCAAAACATGGATTGGGAGTCCGGCAACCAGACGGTCGGTTACACCCACCAGGTCGACCTGCCGGGTGACGCCCAGGGTGTCAGGCTCCATGCCTGGGCGGCGACCGGTCTGATCTGGGACCCCTGGGGCGAGATTCTGAATATCGCCCTCGATGGTCCCGACAATAAATGCTACCGGGTGACCGGCACGACCCTCAATCGGAGCTGGGACAACAATTGTTGAGTCGCGCGGGTTCCAGCGGGCCCGCTACGCGGCGAAGTCAATCAGCTGACGCACCGGCGCGCCGGATTTGAGCGCGGCGAACCCCTCGTTGATCTCGCCGAGCTTGATCCGTCCGGAGATCAGGGGATCGAGCTTCAGCCGGCCCTGCCGCCACAAGGATAACAGTCGCGGCATGTCGACGCGAAAGCGGTTGCCGCCCATCGAGGTCCCCTGCAATTTGCGGTCGCGCAAAAAGTCAATGGCGTGCAATTCGATCTTCACGCCGGCCGGAACCATGCCGATGATCGTCGCGGTGCCGCCCGGCCGCAGCATCTGAAAGGACTGTTCGGCGGTGGCCTTGGTGCCGATCGCCTCGAACGAATAGTGCACACCGCCGCCGGTCATGTCGCGGATCGCCTTGACCGTATCGACGTTGCTGGCGTTGAGCGTGTCGGTAGCGCCCATCTCGCGCGCCAGTTCGAGCTTTGATGGCACGGTGTCGATCGCGATGATGCGCTCGGCGCCGGCGAGGGCGGCGCCGTTGACGGCCGACAGCCCGATACCGCCGCAGCCGATCACCGCGACCGTCGCCCCGGGCTCGACCTTGGCGGCGTGGAACACCGCGCCGACCCCGGTCATCACGCCGCAGCCGACTAGCGCGGCGCGGTCGAGCGGGATGTCGTCGTCGATCTTGACGATCGCGTTCTCATGAACGAGCAGCTGCTCGGCGAACGACGACAGATTGAACGCCTGGTTCATCAGTTGTCCGTTCCACGTCATGCGGCGTGCTGCGCCGGGCAGCATCTTGACCTCGGTGTTCTCGCAGAGGTTCGGATGGCCGGTCAGACATTGCGGGCAGGTGCCGCAAAACACCGACAGGCAGGTGATGACGTGGTCGCCGGGCTTTACGTAGGTCACGCCGTCGCCGACCGCTTCGACGATCGCCGAGGATTCGTGGCCGAGCACCACCGGCGTCGGGATCGGGAACAGACCCTCGATGAAATGCAGGTCGCTGTGGCACAGCCCGGCAAAGGCCGTACGCAACAGCACCTCGCGCGGCCCCGGCTTGTTGATCGCGACCTCCTCGATCGTCAGCGGCTGGCGTGCGGCGTGAAGGACGGCGGCTTTCATCGGAACCTCACGGTGCAAAATTGAGGCGCAGGCCGGGCTCGGGCCAATCCATCGCCGCGAGTTCGCCGGTGCCGGAGAGCGTGATATAGGCGGTTTTCAGGTCGCTGCCGCCAAAGCAGATATTGGTCGGGTAGACGTCTGGCATCTTGACCTGCCGCACCACCCGGCCGTCCGGCGCGATCACAGTGATATGGCCGGTGATCAATGTCGCGACGCAGATGTTGCCCGACGCTTCGACGGCAAGACTGTCGAAGCGCTGAAAGCCTGGGAGACCGCAGACAAGACGTCCGGTGTAGGGGGCCGGGAACGGCTCTTTGCGCAGAACGCCCGGCTCTACGACGTCGAAGGCGAACAGCCGCGAGGATTCGGTGTCGGCTACATAAACCGTCTTCTCGTCCGGCGACAGGCCTACGCCGTTGGGGCTCAGCATCGGATGCACCAATTCGACGATCTTCGACCCGTCGGGCAGCGCATAATAGAGCCCACCATGATCGCGCTGGCGGTCATATCGCTTGCCGAGATCGGTGAAATAAAAGCCGCCCTGGCGGTCGAACACGAGGTCGTTCGGCGCCGACAATTTGTGCCCTCCGCATTGGCTATAAAGAACCTGCATTTCGCCGGTGTGAGGGTCGATCCGCTGAACGTAGCCGCATTGATAATCCTTGGACGGCCCGGTGGCGAGGAATCTGCCCGAGGCATATTCCGCACCCCCATTGTTGCACACATAGAGCGCACCATCGGGGCCGAGCGCGAGGCCGTTCGGCCCGCCGCCGGTATTCGCCAGAACCGTCTTCGCGCCGTCGGGCATCACCCGGGTCACCGTGCCGCCGGCGATCTCGCCCAGCATGACCGAGCCGTCGGCCATCGCCACCGGCCCTTCCGGAAACCGCAAACCGCCGGCGATTATGCGTATCTCGGACATCGCTTTCCTCCCCTGGGCTCTGATTCGGCAGTAATTGTGTCGTCCGGCGATCCGTCGGCGTCAAGCCGGGCGGCCCTTTCGCCGTTGACAGCGAGGGCCGAGCCCGTTATCTGCGATCGGGCGATGGGGTTCGCCCTGTAACCGCCCCGATGGCTGATGACCCCTGAATTGATCTCCTACAGATCGGGAGGGGTCGATGGCGGTATTCGGGAAATTCTGCGGCTGTAAGCTCGCCGGCGTCGCCCGATGAGCGTGCGCGACATCCTGCTGCAGATCGCACAGGTGGCGTCGGTACTGGCATTCGCGCCGCTGCTGCAGGGCGCCATTCTGCAATTCGAGGAGCGGGTCCAGCGGGCGCAGGGTCCGGGCCTGTTCCAACCCTATCGCGATCTGTGGAAGCTGTTTCACAAGCAGATGGTCGTGCCGGAGACGGCGTCCTGGATCTATTGGGCGGCGCCGGTCGTCGCCTTCACCGCGATGCTGACGGTGCCGATCCTGATCCCGGTGCTGACCGATTTTCCGCTGCCCTTGTCCGACATGGGCGACATATTGGGCGGCGGCCTGATCCTGACCCTGGGCTCGTTCATGGTCGTGCTCGCCGGGCTCGACAGCGGCAGCGCCTATGGCGGCATCGGTTCCAGCCGCGCGGTCATGCTGGCGATCCTGGCCGAACCGACGCTTATTCTGGTGTTTGTCGGGATCAGCCTTGCTGGCAAAGTCGATGCTGCCTTTTGTCGTCAACCATCTCTTGGTCGGCAGCCCGGCGGTTTATTGGAGCCCGGCGCATCTTTTTCTGGTCGCCGCGTTCTTCATATTGCTGTTGGTCGAAACCGACCGACTGCCGATCCATTCGAGCACGCATATCGAAGTATACATGATCGACGAGGCCCGCATCCTCGAATATTCGGGTCCCGTTGCTAGCCCTGCTGAAATGGGCGTCGATGATGAAGCAGTTCATTCTCTACACGATTTTCTGCAACGTGCTGCTGCTGCCCTGGGGACTGTCGCATTTCGGCAGCGCGCTCGGCGCCGTCGTCCGCGCTTGCGGCACTTCTCGGCAAGTTCCTCCTGGTAGCGCTGGTCGTCGTCCTCGTCGAAACCGCACAGTCGCGGCTGCGCTTCTACCGCTACCAGGAACCGCTCGCCGCCTCGTTTCTTTTCGCCGTGCTGGCGATCATCGGGACCCAGCTCTGATGTTCCGATTGCCAGGTCGCGAGCATCAAACAATGTGCTTTCCTGGCGAAGAATCCTGTGAAGAAATCGAAGTAAGTCGCGATGAAGCGCACGCGACCCTGTCTTCCCGGCGCCGGCCGGGACCATGTTTCGGCCACTCGGGACTTTTCAAGAAGCTGCAATGTCTCACCCAACGACTACTGGTCCGGGCCGCCGAGCGATAGGCCGCGGCCTGCGCCGGGGAGACGAGTTGATCAGCGGCGAGATATTTTTCGCACGCACGAAAGCCGGACCCGTGCCAGCCGTGGATACCGGCTTTCGCCGGCAAAGCAATCGAACGGCGTAACAATTCGAGCGCGATGAATTTCTCGATCGAGATACCAGGGCTCTGCTCATGCTGCTGAGCCAGCTCGGTCCGCTCGCCTCGTCGCTGGTCAGCCTGATGGCGATCGCCAGCCTCTTGCTCGCCTTTGTCATGCTGGGGTCGCGCTGGATCGACAATTATCTGTACGCGTTCGCCGCCCAGTCCTGGACCATGGCCGGCCTCGGGGTCGCGGTCGGCTATTTCGCCTCCTCCCCGAGCTCTACCTGATCGCGGCGATGAGCGCCGTCTTCCGCGGGTTGGCGCTGCCGTATCTGATCTGGCGGATGATCCGGCGCCTCAACGTCGCGCGCGAATTGCACGAGGCGCTGCGCCCGGCCTCGGCGTTGGTCATCGGCGCGCTCGGCGTCGTCTTCGCGCTCGCGGTCTCGACGAAAATCGCCGGCCCGCTCGGTCTCGGCGGGAGCGCCGCGGTCCTGGCGCTGACCGTGATGATTGCAACGGTGCTGATCGGCTTTTTGATGCTCGCCATCCGCGGCGAAGCGCTCAGCCAGATCATCGGACTCCTGGTGCTCGAAAACGGCGTTCGCCTCGGCGCCCAGATCCTGATCCCGGGCATGCCGCTGTTGATCGAGCTGATGATCCTCGCCGACATGCTGGCTGCAGTCGCCTGTCTCGGCGTACTGGTGCGCTATCTGTTGAGCCAGTTCGGCAACTGCCAGCACCGTCGAGCTGAAGCGGCTGGTCGGCTGACGATGGTCGGCGCCCTGTTGCTGCTCCTCGCCGCCGCACCGGCATTCGCCGCCTTCGGCTGCCTGATGAGCCGCGACTCCGGCCAGCGCGGCGGTGCTCAACCTCGCCGCCGGCATTGTCGTCTTTGCCGTTGCCGTGCCGCTGACGGTGCTGAGCGGCGGCGGCCCCTATCGCTACTGGGGCGACTATATCGTTCTCGATGCCGCCGGGCGCCTGGGTCGCGCTGTGCGCGGCGATCGTGTACCTGCTTTCGTCGATCTATTCCGTCGGCTATATGCGGCTGCTCGGCGAGGACGACAGCGTCTGCCGTCCTTCTATGCGCTTGTTCGCCGGCTTCGCACTGGCGATCCTGGTCTGCCCCGCTGATGAACAATGCAGCCATTTATTGGATCGCGATCGAGCTGACGACCTTGGTCAGCACTTTTCTGGTCGCCTTCGAGCGCGCCCCTGAAAGCGTAGAAGCCGCTTGGAAATATATTGTCCTCGTATCGGCCGGGATCAGCCTGGCATTGCTCGGCACGGTGTTGTTTTATTGGAATGGCAGCTTCGTGCTCGGCCCGACCTATAACATGACCTGGGACGTCCTGCGCCAGGCGGCGCCGGCGTTGAACCCCACCCTCGTAGTTCTGGCGTTCCTGCTGGTGCTCGTCGGGTATGGCACCAAGGTCGGCTTGGCGCCAATGCACACTTGGCTGCCGGACGCGCATAGCGAAAGCCCGGCGCCGATATCGGCGATGCTGTCGGGCGCCCTGCTCAATGCGGCGATGCTCGGTATCGTGCGCTATCTGGTAATTGCCGATGCGGCGCCGTCCGGCGCCTTGCCGCGGCTGGCATTGGTCGTGCTTGGGGCGCTGTCGTTGCTGATTGCCTCGCTGTTCATCGTGCGCCAGCGGAACATCAAGCGCTTGATGGCCTATTCCAGTGTCGAGCATATGGGCGTGATCGCCCTCGGCTTCGGCTTTGGCGGCCCGTTCGGCATTGCCGGCGCGCTTTATCACATGCTGAACCATTCGCTGAACAAGTCGCTGATGTTCTTTGGCGCCGGCAATATGATGCGCAGCTATGGCAGCAAGGAGATCGGCCGGATCCGCGAAGTCGGCCGGTGTTTTCCGGTGCAGGCCGGGTTGTGGCTCGCCGGGGCTGCCGCCATCACCGGCGCGCCGCCATTCGGTCTCTTTCTGAGCGAGCTTGTCGTACTCCGCGCTGGATTTGAGCGTTCGTTTGCCTGGGCGGCATTGCTGGCGGCGGTGTTGCTGATCGTTATCTTCGTCGGCTTTCTCAATCACTTTCGAGCGATGTATTTCGAGCGCCCAGCCGGTGCAGTGGCTGAGCTGCCGCTGCGGTCCCCCGGCGGATGGTGCGTCGTGCCGATGTGGCTGGCGCTCGTCCCACTGCTCATTCTTGGCCTGTGGTGGCCGCAATCGTTCTGGGAGTTTTTTCGTCAGGCGGAGCGGTTTCTGTCGAGCGCAGCACCGTGATCGGGGTCGAGGAATTGCGGCTGCTGCAATCGGAGGAGCTGCCCGATGCCTGCACCAACGCGTTGGCCGAGGGCGGGCGGATGCAGATGGCCTATGCTTGGTGGCCCGAGCCGCAGACGCTCGAACTGCGCTACCTTCTCAATCGGGCTGTGCCGGGCCGGTTCGCAATGTGGCGGTGCCGGCCTGTGGGTTCCGTGCCGAGCCTTGCTCCGATCTGTCCGCTGCTGGGCTGGTACGAGCGCGAGATCACCGATTTGTTTGGTCTCGAATTCATCGGCCATCCCGAGCCGCACCGGCTGGTCCTGCGCGAGGGTGCGCAGCCGCTTCTGCCACCGTTCGACCCAGACTATCCGCCGGACGCCGCGGTGCCGGTCGACCAGAGCCGCCGCTTCATTCCCGAGATCGCCGGTGCTGCCGCCGACGTCCAGGAATTGCCGTTCGGCCCAATTCGTGGCGACGTGTTGGAGTCGGCTGAATTCCTTTTCTATTATATCGGCGAAGCTATCCTGCACTATCAGCCGCGCCTGTTCTTTAAGCATCGCGGCATGGAAAAGCGGTTCGAGGGGAAGCTGCCAGGACCGGCCGTGGTGCTGGCCGAACGTGTGTCCGGGGTCGGCAGTATCGCTCACGCCTTCGCCTATTGCCAGGCAGTCGAGGCAGCGGCCGGTTGCAGCGTCCCGCCGCGCGCCCAATGGTTGCGCGTGCTGCTGGCGGAGATGGAGCGGCTGTACAATCACCTGCACTATCTCGGCCACCTTGCTCATACGACGACGCTGAAGGTTGGCGAGGCCGAGGGCAAATTACTCGAAGAGCAGGTCAAGCAATTGAACGCGCGCCTGACCGGCAGCCGGTTTCTGCGCGGCGTATTGATCCCCGGCGGATTGCGCCGCGATCTGGCCCCGCAGGCCTGGCTCGCCACTGAGCTGGATCGCTTGCGCCCGCGGATCGATGGCTACACCCGGCGGCTGGCCGACACCGGCAGCCACCTTGACCGGCTGATCACCACCGGCGTTCTCGACCGTCAAACCGCATTCGATCAGGGTGCCACCGGCCCGATCGAGCGTGGCTCCGGCCTCGATCGCGACCTGCGCCGCAATCATCCCTATGCGGCCTATGCCGAACTCGATGTCGCGGTTCCGGTGCGTGAGGCTGGCGACGCTCATGCCCGCTTCGAGGTGCGGCTCGCCGAGATTGGCGCCAGCCTCGATATGGTCCGGCAGGTGCTGCAAGGCCTCCCCGACGGACCGGTGAGTGGCGAATGCGCGCCGGCCCCGGGCGCGGAGGGGCTTGGTTGGTCGGAGTCGCCGCGCGGAACGTTGTTCTACGCCGTGCATTTCGATCACGGCGGCCGGCTCGCGCGGGTCAAGATCAAGTCCCCGTCCTTCTCGAACTGGCGGGTGTTTCCGTTCACCGTACATGAGACCAACATGATGGATTACGCCATCAACGAGGCCAGCTTTGGCCTGACCGTCGCCGGCTGCGACCGCTAGGAGGCGGCGATGCGGCTGTGGACCTTGTTCGGATTGCGCGAGGGCAAGGCGACCACGCCCTGGCCGCTGAGCGAGGGCGGCGATGGTCAGGAGGGCGTCCTCGGCATGCCGCGCTTCGATCCCGAACTGTGCCGCGAAGGTTGCGCCGAATGCGCTGAGATCTGCCCCACCGGCGCTATTACCCTTTCCGCCGCCGCCGGCTCGGATGCCCGGCTCGAAGTCGACTACGGCCGCTGCGTCGTGTGCCAATTGTGCACCGAGGTCTGCCCGACCGGAGCGCTGACGCCGTCGTTCGATTGGGCGTTTGGCGTTCGCCGGCGCGAGGACCTGATTTGGCGGGGCCCGGGCCCGAGCAGGGAGCCTGCAGCTGCGGCGGCGAGCGGATTCCGGCGCAGCCTGCACATCCGCCACGTCGATGCCGGCTCGTGCAATGGCTGCGAATCCGAATTGCAGGGGCTGAACAACCCTTTCTACAATCTGCACCGGCTCGGAATATTCTTTACCGCGTCGCCGCGTTTTGCCGATTTGCTGCTGGTCACCGGGCCGGTTACCTCTGCGATGGAAGCGCCGCTTCGTGCCGCTTACCAGGCAATGCCCGAGCCGCGCTGGGTCATGGCGACCGGCACCTGTGCAGTCTCCGGAGGCGTTGCCGAGGGCGGATATTCGGGCGGCCACGGGCTCGACGGCGTGCTGCCGGTCGATCTTTACCTGCCGGGATGCCCGCCCAACCCGGCCGCGCTCATCGAGGCGTTGCTGATGTTTCTGCAACGCATGCCGCCGCGGGTTGCCGGGGGCCGGTATGCCGAATGACCTGCTGGCGGCGGCCGTCTTGCTGTGGCTCGGCGGCGGCGCCGCGGCATTGATTGGCCGGTCAGGCGCCGTTGCCCGCCTGTTGCTGGTACTGGGCTGCCTAGCGGGCGTTGCGGCCGCGCTGCTGGCGTTGCCGGGCGGAACCGCTGAGGTGGTGCTGCCGACGCGGCTCGCGGGCGAGACCGTGGCGTTTCGCTTGCGGCCCGACGCCGCCTGGCTGATGGGCTTTGGCCTGGTCCCGGCGACCCTCGCCTGCTGGCTCGCGAGCCCGCCGCGCGCCGCGCCGGAAGGCTGGCTGTTCGGTGCAGCGCTGACCCTGATCGGCGCCCTCGGGGTCTTTGGGATCGATAACGGCGCCGGCCTTCTGATCGCCTGGGAGGTGATGAGCCTCGGTGGTGCGGTCATGCTGCTCGGCGAGCGGCAGCCGAGGACGACCGGCCGGTCGGTTCTGTTCATGCTGGCGCTGCTCGAAGTCGGTGCGGTGGCGCTGTTGGTGGCGATCGTGGTGCTCGCTTCGGGCGGGGGGAGCCTGTCCTTCGCAGCGTTCCCGGCAGCGGCGGGCTCGCTGTCGGGCTCGGTGCAGATTTCTATCGGCATTCTGCTGGTGATCGGGTTCGGCGCGAAGCTTGGCCTGCTGCCATTTTACGAGTGGTTCCCGGCGGCATATGGCGGCGGCAGCGGCGCGTCGGGGGCGCTGCTTTCCGGGGTGGTGTTGAACGCGGCGTTTTTCGGCCTGGGCCGCGGTTTGCTCGACTGGGTACCGGGCGCCCAGGCGCTCGCCGCGACCGGGCTCGGGGAGTTCGTCGTCGCCGTCGCGGTGCTGAGCGCGATCCTGACCGCTCTCTACGCCTTTCAGCAGGAGGACTGGCGTACCTTGCTCAGTCTTTCTTCAGCGGAGAATGCCGCCATCGCCGTCGCTGCTCTTGGGGCCGCGCTGATGTTCCGCGGCGACCATTTGGCTGGTCTGGCGAGCCTCGCCTGGGTCGTGGCGCTGCTCCATCTCGCCGGTCATGCGCTGGCCAAGGGCTGCCTGTTCCTGGCGGCCGATGGGGTGTTCGCCGCGACGGGGAGCTACGCGATCGTCCACACCGATCTGTTCCGGCGGGCATCGCCGGTGTTCGGCATCGGCGCCTTGTTCGCGGCCATGAGCCTGTCGGCGATGCCGCCCCAAGCGGGGTTTGTCAGCGAGTGGTACGTCTTCCAGACCGTATTTCAGGGCTTCCACCTTTCGACCTTGGGCGGACGGCTGGTGCTCGCCCTGGCCGGCGCCGGCATCGCTCTGACGGTTGCGGTGGCGTTTGCCACCTACGTCAAGCTGATCGGCATCGGCCTTTCCGGGCGCACGGTTAGGCCCGCCGGCGCCTTGCCGTCCGGCACGGCCGCGGCGGCCGCTCTGCTTGGCCTCGGCGTGCTGGCGCTCGCCGTTGGCATGCCGTTCTGGCTCCCGGCGCTTGATTTCGCGGTAGCGCAGCAATTCGCGACGCAGGCAGTGGCGCAGATGCACCCGGGTCTGCTGCTGGTGCCGTTGACGCCCAAATTCGCGTTTATCTCACCGAGCCTGTTGGTCGTCGTGATGCCGCTGCTCGCCGTGCTGCCGCTGGCGATGCTGCTTGGAAGCCACCGCTTCTCGGTTCGCCGGGTCCCCGTATGGTATGGCGGGCGCGACCATGACCCGGCACGGGCCTCGACCACGGCGCTGAGCTTCGCCAACGCCCTGCGCACCTTCTACAGCTTCGTCTATCGGCCGCGCGAGCAGACGGCTCGGGAGACCAGCGGCCCTCGCTATTTTGTGACCCGAATGGTGTTTACTCATGAGGTAGCGCCGCTGTTCGGGCCCTACTTGTTTCGGCCGGCAACCCGGATCGTGCGCGTTCTCGCCGACCGGCTCAGCGCTTTTCAATCCGGCGATCTCAATTTCTACCTGGCGACGATTGGCGTCCTCTTGGTCATCATCCTCGCAGCAGTGGCATGAGTGCTGCGGCGGCCCGCTCGAAGATTGACACCCTGCAGCCCCAGCGCGATCATTCCGTCCGCAAATCGAGCGCCGAAAGATTGGCTATGGGGTTGACTGCAGGGCACCGGCAGGACCCGTCGCACCGGCAAGGGGTTGGGCGTGATCCCTCCCGCTCGGCGATTTGGCTCGGTTCGATTTTTGCTCGCGCATGTTGGGGGAAAGTCGGCGTCGCGCATGCTGCGGCGCCGACCAGGTCAAGTGGTCACGGAGAGGACGGGAGAAGATAGGAGATCGCGATGCCGTTCGATGGTAGGTATTTCCCTGCACCGACCCCACACGATACTGGACTCTTTCCGATCTGGAGCCGTCACGGATGCCGGCTGTGGTTCGGGACGCGGTTGCGCGGGAGAAAGTCCGCTGCGCCAAGCGCTTTGCTGGCGCCGTCACAGACCGATCGCGACCTTGCCGTCGTCGATCTATTGCGCGATGCCAAAGAATTGATCAACGGCCCGAAAGAATGGACGCGGCGCACTTATCGGTCGTTTGGCGGGCAGCGCTGTGCGGTCGGTGCGCTGCGCGCTGCCGCCAAGCGGCTGACCGACCCCACTATCGCCTGGTCGGCGCATGCGTTGCTGATCGACGTTGCGAGATCGCGCGGCTTTACCAATGTCGAGACGATGAACGACCGGTCGTCCCACGCTGCTGTGTTGGCGGCGTTCGACCAGGCAATCAGGACGGCGGAGCGCGCCGGCGGTCCGAGGTAGCGGCCCGCGGCTGGATGGGGCGGCGGCGTCACCCTACTTAGGCGGCCGCCCCGCCCGGTCAGCCCGCGCCGCTTCCAGGCTGCCGCCATCGCGACCGCCCGCCGCATCCTCCGCGGCGCCGGGTGAGACCGAACGGCAGCACTTCACTGAGAGGAACGCTGGGCCATTATTTCTCCGGAAATCCAATCAGGCGCAGGCCTTCGTCCAATGTCTTGTCCTGCGATGCCCAGAACTGGGGGGCGTTGGTCTTGTTGGTCCACGGCAGCCAAGCGTACCACTGCGCCAGCGAATTGACCTCCGGTCTAAGTCTGAGCGAATTGGCAAGCGCCGCTTTGGCCCCGGCGAGGTCGCCCTTGAGCGCGAGCGCTCCAGCGAGCCCATAAGCAGTAGTCCAAATCCGGGGATTTGCAGTCCGCGCTTCGATGAACAGGTCTATCGCCTGATCGACATGGTTCGTAACCAACTGACACCAACCCAATAACTCATAACGCCAGTAAATATTCGGGTCGCGCGGGGTCAGGCGCAGGCTTTTTTCACCGCGAGCGATAGCGGCGCTGGGTTCGCCCTGGAATAGCAAGGTCCAGCCGAGCTGCATGTTCGCCCACTCGAAATTGGGATCGAGTGTCATCGCCTTCTCAAGGGCTATCCGTGATTTGCCTAAGCGGCTCTGCGTTCGCCGCAGGACCCCAAGGACTGCGTACGCCATTGGCTGGTTCGGATCGCTCGCGATGGCTTCGAAGAGCAACCCTTCGGCTCGCGCCGCAGCTTGTTGCACGGTATCCTGTTGAAACGCGCTCATACTCCATCCGGCGGTCAGTTTTGCAAGGAGAAGCCTTGCAATTCCGATCCTCGCATCGGTAGAGCGCGGGTCGATCTCCAATGCGCGCTCGAACGCGCGTAAAGCCTCTTGTCCGGTCTCCGGGGATTGCGGCCCGTACCACAAGGCCCAGCCGCGCATAACCAGATCGCGCGCGTCGGGATCGACCGCGTTTTCATGTCCGATCCGGCGGCTGGCATCGCTGAGGAGCTCGATATTCAGGGTCCAGGCCAGACGGCCGGTGATCTCGCTCTGCGCCTTAGCCAGGTTCGCAAGATTGGTGTCAAACTGGTCGGCCCAGAGATGCGCGCCGCTTGCAGCATCGATCAGCTGGGCGTTGACCCGAACCTGGTCGCCGGTCCGTCTGACACTGCCTTCGAGGACATAGCGAACGCCGAGTTCGCGACCGATCTGCTTCGCATCAATCGGCTTGCCCTTATAGGTGAAAGCGGTGGTGCGGGCGATCACAAAGCTTCCTGCGATCCGCGAGAGATCGGTCGTCAGATCGTCGGTGATGCCGTCGGCGAAATATTCCTGATCGGGGTCGCTCGATAGATTGCTGAACGGCAGAACGACAATCGACAGGCGGGGCGCCGATTTAGCCTCGGTGGCCGGCGGGTGTTGCACGCCCGTAGCTCCCGAGGCGTGAACCGGTACAGCGGGACGTATCTCCTCTGGGCCAAACCCACCAGACCGCGGTCCCGATGCACGATTGCAGCGGCAAGACTTACCGGGAGGACAGCCAGAAGCGGACGATTGCGCCGATTTGGCAAACCGGTCCGGAACAGGATCGTGACTTCCGGCAATGACGCCACTGCAGCAGCGCTCATCGCGTAGGCATGCACCGGCTGGGCGATGTTCTTGACGCTTTGTTCTCCAATGTCCGCGAAAGCGTAGGGCAGCCGGTCGCCGATGTGGTCGCGCACCGTGCGCGAGATGCAGATGCCACCCGGCTCGGCCAAGGCCTCCAGCCGCGCCGCGACGTTTACCCCGTCGCCGAAAATATCGTCGCCGTCGACAATGATGTCGCCGAGATTGACTCCGATCCGGAAAGTGATGCGCTTCTCTTCGGGCTCCTCGGCAGTGCAGTCGAGCATCGCCCGCTGGATCTCGACGGCGCAGCGGACCGCATCGACGACGCTGCCAAATTCCGACCAGCATGCCGTCGCCGGTGGTCTTGACGATGCGGCCATGATGCTCGGTGATCTTCGGGTCGACGAGCTGGCGGTGGATCGCTTTGAGCCGGTCGAAGGTGCCCTGCTCGTCCGCCCCCATCAGCCGCGAATAACCCGCCACATCGGCGGCGAGGATCGCCGCGAGACGTCGCGTTCCGGTCGAGGCCATAGCCTCGGTCGGCCCTTCACTTCGGTCGACGATGCTGCGGTCGTTGGACGCGCGCCCCTGGGCCATCCGTCAGCCCCGCTTTCGTGCGGCGTTGGTTAGGCGCCGCTTGGCAGCGTAATTCTTTCGATACTCTGAAGTCTATGAACTTCAGGCGGCGGCAGCGCCGGCTATCGCTTTTCTTTCGTGACGCGGTGGGGGGGCAGCATCGGGAATGGGTATCAGTGCGGGGTCGGTGTAGGACCGCTCGTCACGTTCGACCCGCCGGCGGATCTTGTGCAGATAAAGATAAAACGCGGCGAGTTTGGCGTGGGTGTCGATGATTTCGCGGACCCGGCGCGGATAAAATATAAAGGGGTTTTCGCGCGGCAGAGTCGACCGACGGTGCCGGCGTAGTTTGCGGCGGAAATAGCCGCCCTGCAGCGGGTGCACGTTTTCCTGAATGAAGGTAAAGTAAAATTGCAGGATATGGTTCAATAGCCGCACCGGTTTGATCCCGCTGGCCTTGGCGCGGCGAAAAATCGTTTCGATGTGCTCGGCCGAATAATAGAGGTCCCAGGCTTGCCGATAGACCATCTGCCACTCGGCGGCGGTCATCACGGCGTGCCCGGTGGTGACGTGTTCGAGGTCGTATTTGTTCATGTCCGGGTCCATCCATACCCCTTCGGCGTCGAGCGCCTTGTGGTCGGCCGAGCCCGGCAATGGCGTTAAAATAAAAAACTCCAGCAGATCGACCGGCAATTCCTGCTGCACGGTCTTGATGTCCCGCGCGATCCGCTCCGGCGTGTCGCCCGGAAAACCGAGGATGTAGCCGGCATAGGTGATGACCCGCTGCGCCCGCCAGGCGAGGAACATCTGGCGATATTCATGCACCCGGTTCTGCTTCTTCTTGGCCTGCAGCAGATTATCCGGGTTGATGTTTTCCAGCCCGATAAACACCCGCTTGCAACCGGCGCGCGCCGCCTTCTCGACGAAATTCGGGATGCGGTGGCACAAGGTGTCGACCTGAATGATGAATTGCAGGCCGAGCCCCTCCTGCTCGCGCATCAGGATCAGCCGATCGAAGATCGGCTCCCAATTGCGGTTGCGGGCGAAATTGTCGTCGGTAATGAAAAAGCGAAAGACGCCTTGGGCCAGATTGGCGCGCACCAGCCGTTCGACGTCGTCGGCGTCGCGCCAGCGCGATTTGCGCCCTTGGACGTTGATGATCGTGCAAAAGCTGCACTGGAACGGGCAGCCTCGCCCGGCATCGAACGCGCCGATGGTCTCGCCATAGCGGCGCACAATGTCGATCGGCAAAAACGGGGTCACCTGCTGCTGCAGCCCCGGCAGATCGTCCATATAGTTGTAGATCGGCTGTAATCGCCCGGCGAACGCGTCGGCGAACAGCCCTTCGAGCCGTCCTTCCGCCTCCCCAGCAAACAGCGTGATCCCAAGTTGCCGCGCTCGTTCGAGATCGGGCGGCAGCTCGGGCAGCATCGCCAAGCATCCGGAAACATGAAATCCGCCGATCGCCACCGCAACCCCGGCTTCGCGAAACCGCCTAGCCAGATCCATTGCCCGCGGGAACTGGTTCGATTGCACCCCAACCAGGCAGATCAGTCCGGCATCCGCGGCCCTGATCCGTCGGATGATCTGGCGAATCGGGATGACCGTGTGGCACTCGTCATAGGCGTCGATCTCGATTGCGACGTCGCGGCCGAGTGCACGCCGCGCCGCGATATCAGATGAGATGCCGTACAGGCAGGCGAGCGAATTCGACGGGATCCAGGACTTCCACCACTGGATCACATAGCCGTCATCATCGTAATGCGACGGCTTGATCAGCTCGACGACGAACCGTCGCTCCCCCAACACACCCTCGCCCCGGGCAGCTACTGGAACATCGAGCTTAGCGCAGCCGGGGCTTCATCAACAGCTTTCTTGCGGACAAAAAAAGCGGCCCTGGGCTTTGGCCGGGGTCGGTCTATACCCCGCGAAGCCCAGTCGTCATGTAATAGCCCGATGGGCGCGCAGAGGCATCGCGCCGGCGCAAAGCAGGTTATTGTCGGGTGCCGCCGGAGGGCAATCTCGAAACCTACGGCTGATGCCGGCTGCATGCGATGGCGGCCCGCTGTGAGGAGTCAGAAAAATGTTCGAAGGGTTTACCCGGACCGAGATCGAAACGACCGGCGCCCGCATCAACCTGCGCCATGGCGGCGACGGACCGCCGCTGCTGTTGCTGCACGGCAACCCGCTGACCCACGCCTCCTGGGGTAAGATCGCCCCTGATCTGGCCAAGCAATTCCATGTCGTCACCCCCGATTTGCGGGGTTACGGCGACAGTGTCGGCCCCGACGACGCCGGCCCCAACAGCATCAACTATTCGTTCCGGGCGATGGCCCAGGACCAGGTCGAGGTCATGGAAAAGCTCGGCTATCGCGAGTTCTTTGTCGCAGGGCACGACCGCGGCGCCCGCACCACGGCGCGCATGTGTCTCGACCATCCCGACCGGGTCAAGCGTGCGGCGCTGATCGACATTCTGCCGAACCACCACATCTGGACCCACACCTCGCGCGAATGGGCGTTGCGCTCATGGCACTGGGCATTGATGGCCCAGCCCTACGACTTCCCCGAGCGCATGCTGGCGGGCATACCGGCGCAGTATTTCATGGAAAAGAAATTGTCGAAGCCGGGCATCGGCCTCGGCTTCTTCGATCCCGAGGCGTTCGCCGAATATGTCCGCTGCTTCAACTGGAAGACGATCAAGGGCTCATGCGCCGATTACCGCGCCTGCGCCACCTGCGATTTCGAGATGGACACGGCCGATTTCGCGGCCGGGAAAAAGATCACGGTTCCACTCCTGGTGATTTGGGGCGCGCGCAGCCACACCGAGGGCGTCCATGGCGACGTGCTCGCGGTATGGCAGCGCAATTACGCGACCGATGCCTATGGCGGCGCGCTGCCCTGCGGCCATTACGTGCCCGAAGAGGCGCCCGCGGAAACGCTGAACTGGCTGCTGCGCCATTTCGCCGGCTGACCGGCTGGAGACCGGAGCGGTTTGCGTCGCCGAGCCTTCAAGGCCCCGGTAGAAAAGAACGCGATAGGATATCATCGGCATTGAACGGACACGCCGCCGGAAAGGCGTCCTCGGCCAGGCCAGTCTCCGCGGCGGCGCGCACTCGGCCGATCGGGTAAGCTTCTTCGAGCAGACCGGCCAACAGCGGCCGCAGGCTCGGCGATTCGCTTAGCAGGCTGTCGATCTGCAGCCGCTGCTCGTCAATCCTCAGCGACCAGCTGCGTGATTGCGCTGACGACTGGTGCTGCCATTTGAGCAGATGCATCATCAGCACGATGAGCCGGCTCCTCAACTCGCGCCGAACGCTCCGCCCGATGCTCTCGATCTCCTCGGCGAGGTTGGCAACGTCAAGCGCCGAAAATTCGCCGGCGCGCAACAGTTCCGCCTGCTCGATCGTCCAGGCATGAAAGTCATCCTCGTACAAAATCGCGTTGGCTGCGTTCTGGCGCAATCGGCCACATCTCGCTTTGCAATCCTAACACAAATGCGCCCGCCGCAGAGCGGGTGCGGCGCGCTTGAGAGGCCGGGCGAAACCGGGCAGTGTGCGGCGATCGCGGTTTTCCAGTGCACTCGGGAGGGGGTCATGAAGATCGGTTTTGTCGGGCTCGGCATCATGGGACGGCCGATGGCGCTCAATCTCATCAAGGGCGGGCATGAGCTGTTCGTCTATGACAAATACACGATGCCGCAGGATGTGCCGGCCGCCGGCGCCGCCGTCTGCGACAGCTCGAAATCGGTTGCCGAGCGCTCCGAGATCACCATCGTGATGGTGCCCGATACCCCCGACGTAAAGGCTGCGCTGTTCGATCCCGACGGAGTCGCGGCGGGCCTGACGGCCGGTAAGCTCGTCGTCGATATGAGCTCGATTTCGCCGATCGACACCAAGCTCTTTGCCGCCGAAATCAACAAGCTCGGCTGCGATTATCTCGATGCGCCGGTGTCGGGCGGCGAAGTCGGCGCCCAGGCGGCCAGCCTGACGATCATGGTAGGCGGACCCGAACGCGCCTTCGCCCGGATGAAGCCGCTGTTCGACCTGATGGGCCAGAACATCACCTTGGTCGGCGGCAATGGCGACGGCCAGACCACCAAGGTCGCCAATCAGATCATCGTTGCCTTGACGATCGAGGCGGTTGGCGAGGCGCTGCTGTTTGCGTCGAAAGCAGGCGCCGACCCGGCCAAGGTCCGGCAGGCGCTAATGGGCGGGTTTGCCTCCTCGCGTATCCTCGAACTCCATGGCGAGCGCATGATCAAGCGCACTTTCGATCCGGGCTTCCGCATCGAATTGCACCAGAAGGACTTGAACCTGGCGTTGCAGGGCGCGCGGGCCCTCAATCTGTCTTTGCCGAATACCGCGACGACGCAGGAATTGTTCAATGCCGCCGCGGCTCTCGGCGGCAAAGGCTGGGACCATTCCGGCCTGGTCCGCGTCCTCGAACACCTCGCTCAGCACCAAGTCGCCAAGGGCTAGCCGTAACTTCGATCGACCCTCGCTCCCGCTTGCAGGGTGAGGGGCGCACGGGTGCGATCCCGGTCGTCGCTCAGCCCTTCAGCGTTGCCCAGCACGCGGTCCAGCGTTTTGACGGCGTTTTCGGGGCCGGGTGCTCTGTCGTCGTAGGCCGCCGCGAGATCGGCATAAAGCCGCGCGACCGCGGCATAGATGTCGTGCGATGGCGGGTTCTGTTCGAGGAAATCCGAGATCTCCTCCATCTCGGCGACCCAGCGATAGGCCTTGTCGTACATGCGCGGAATGCCCGAGCGCATCCGCGCCAGCATCTCGGGCTGGCTCTCGGTCAGTTCGGCGATCAGCGCCTCGCCGCAGCCAAACCGCGCCGCGCCCAGCAGCATTGCCGAAGCGATTGCGGTCGTGCCCTTGGTGATCCCGGCATAGGACATCTTGAGCGCCGAGGCGGCGCCGACCGGACCGTCGATGACCCGCCAGTCGATCCCCCAATCGCGCAGCACCGCAGTCTGTCCCGCGGTCGGGCCGGAGGCGTAAATTGTCGGGCTGTAGCCTGGCCGCGGCGGTCCGCCGATGATCCCGCCATCGACAAAATCGGCGCCGGTCGGGGCGATGATTTCGCCGATGCGGGCTGCGGTCTGCGGGCTGACCGCGTTGCAGTCGACATAGACCGGCTTATGGTCGAGCGCCGTCAATGCCGGCGCCAGCCGATCAGCCAGCGCCTCGGCTTCGCCGGGCGGCAGGATCGACAGAAAGAAATCGGCTCCGGCGAGCAACGCGCGCTCGTCGAGGGCGGGCTTCATGCCGGCGGCTCGCGCCCGCTCGGCGCTCGCAGTGCTGCGGCCGGACAGCAGGGTTCGGACCTCCGCCCCGCTTTCGTGAAAACGCCGGCCGACGCCGGCCCCCATCATGCCCTGCGCGATGATCGCAATGACCGTCATGCCTGATTCTCCAACCAAATACCCGGTTGGCGCTTAAGGTATCGGGCGAGGCGGCTCCTGTGAAGGGCTGGGCGAAGGGTCCAGCCAGCCCTGGCGGGCGATCCATTCGCGGGTGCGGCAGCCGATTGCCACCGGATCGGCGCCGGCTTTGCGCCAGCTCCGGCGCATTGCTGCGACCTGGTCGAGGCGCAGTTCCCATTCGGCGCCGATCCGGTGCTCCAGCATCTGCCGCATCAGGGCCGCGAGGCCGGGGCTTTTGCCATTGGTCGAGATCGCGACGGTCAGGTCGCCCCGGCGAAACACCGCGGCCGAATGAAAATCGCTGTGCGCGCGGTCGTCCTCGACATTGACCAGAACCCCGGCCGCTTTCGCCACCCGGCAGATCCCGCCCGCCTCAGCTTTGCCGATCCCGGCGACAAAGACCAGCTGCGCCCGCACGATCTCGGCCGGCAACGGCAGCCGCCGGCGCAGCCGCGCCCCGGCCGCCTGCGCCAATTCGCGATCGGGATCGGCGGCGTACACTTCCAGTGCTTTGGCGCCGGCTTCGTCGAGCAACGCCAAGCGCCGCCGCGCGGCGGCGCTGTCGCCGATCAGCATCACTCTGATCTGCGCGAGGTCGATGCTAATCGGCAGCATTGAGCCGGGCTCCGACTGAACGCGCGATCGCCTGCTGCAATGCCGGCAGGCCGGCGCGATGGCAGAAATCGCCAAAGCCCTCGCCGGGATCGCGATCGGCCGCGAACAGCGCGAAGAGCGGGTCCAGGGTCTCGCCGATCGCATCCAGCGCCACCTTGTCGACCAGCGCGGTGTTGAGCCGGGTGCCCTCGAAATCGCCGCCGACAAACAGCGCGTAATAGCCGGGCATGCGGCCGACCACGCCGATATCGCCGGTATAGGGCCGGGCGCAGCCATTGGGGCAGCCGGTGATGCGGATGCTCAGGCGCTCGTCTTCGAGCCCGTAGCGGACGAGGCGCCGCTGGATCGCGGCGACGATGTCGCCCTGCACCCGTTCGGCCTCGGTCAACGCCAGCCCGCAAGTCGGCAGGGCCGGGCAGGCCAGCGCCCAGCGCTCCGCCGGCAAGATGTCTTCGGCGAGCCTGACCTTGTATTTGCGCAAGATCGCGGTGATTGCGTCGCGGTTCTCGGGCCGGATCTCGCTCAGGATGATATCCTGGCTCGGCATCAGGATCGGATCGCAACCGAATTGCCCGACGATTTCGCGCAAGGCGGTGCGCATCCGCGAACCGGCAGTGTCGATGATGCGGCCGCTCGCCACCGGAATACCGACATAGAGCAGGCCGTCGCCCTGCTCGTGCCAGCCGAGGTGATCGGGCACGGAAAGAGCCGGCAATGCACGGCAGGGTTCGAGGTGTTTGCCGAGATATTCTTCGAGCCGGGCGCGCGCCCAATCCTCGCCATTCTCGGCGATCACGTATTTGAGCCGGGCATGCCGGCGATTGCCGCGATCGCCGTAATCGCGATGGAGCTTGACGACCGCAGCCGCGGCGTCGAGCAGGTCATCAGGCTCGACAAAGGCGACCGGGCTGGCGAGCCGCGGGTAGGTCTTTGGGTTGTTGTGCGTCATCCCGTGACCGCCGCCGAGCAGGAAATCATAGCCGGCGAGCCGCTCGCCCTGATAGAGAGGCACGATCGCCAGATCGTTGGTCAACACATCGATCGTGTTGTCCTCGGGGATAGCCAGGCCGATCTTGAATTTGCGCGGCAGATAGCGCTCGCCATAGAGCGGGTCGGGCTGCTCGGCAGCCGGGGCCTCGTCCTGCCATTTCTCGCCGTCGACCCAGATCTCGTGATAGGCGCCCGTTTGCGGCAGCAGGTGCGCCGAGAGCCGCCTTGCATCGGCTTCGAGCCGGTCATGCACCGGATCGCGGATCGGCGCCGGCACCGTCGTCACCGTGCGCACGACATCGCCGCAGGCGGCCAAGGTCGTCAGCAAGGACCGATTGATCTCGGCCATTGCCGCCTTCAGCCCGGATTTGACGACGCCGTGGAATTGGATGCTCTGCCGCGTCGTGATCCGCAGCGAACCGTCGGCCCAGCTACCGGCGACAGCGTCGAGACCGAGATATTGATCGGCCTTCAGCCGGCCGCCGGGGATGCGCACCCGCACCATGAACTGCCACGCCTTGCTCTCGCCGCGCTGCTTCAGCTCGGTCGCGCTGTCGCGGTCGTAGCCCTGATAAATGCCGTGGAATTTGAGCAGCGAATAACCCTCCTTGTCGAAGGGATTGGCGGTGTCCGCCAGGTCGCGGGTGATATGGCCGCGCAATCGGCGGCTCTGCTGCTTGACCGCCTCGGCCTTCGAAATGTTTTCGATCTGAGCCATGTCGCCCTCGGCTGGCGCGACGGATCACCCCGTCATATAATGTGATACAGGTAGTTCTACCGTCTAAGATATGTCAATAGTCTAATTTTAGCGATATTATTTCGTATATTACGTCCGCCCCGCCGAGGCGTATCGAGGACGCGGCCCCGGCCTTCAGAAAAGCGCCGGCCAAGATTGACCGCACCGGCTGACTGCCGGATCTCGCCGCAACCGCGGTGCGGTGAGTTCTGGCGAGGGCCTCAGGGTATCCGCTCGACCCATTGCGCGCGCGAAGGCCCCGGCTCGAACGGATCGCCGAAATATTGGGTCTCGCGGGCCACTTTCCCGTCCAGGAACTCCATGATGCTCACGGTGTAAGACGGCTGCCCGTCATAGCTCAGGACGTATTCGGTGACCCAGAGGTCGCCCGCGCCGACGATCCGCCGTACAGCGAAGCGCTTCCGGTTTGGCTGCGCGGCGCGAGACCGCTGAATGCTGAGGCGGCCGCGGATGCGCTCGCCCGATTGCGGATATTCGAGCACCGCGTCCTCTCGGTAAATCTGGTGCTCCGCCTCGAAATCGTTCGCGTCAGAGGCCGCCCAATGCCGGTCCAGGGCAGCTCGAATCTCTCGGTCTCCCATATCAAATCCCTTTAGCCATCGCCGCCGGTGTTGATTTCAAAGATCGATCACAATGTCGGCCGAAGGTTGCGAGCAGCAGATCAGCACATTACCCGCGGCCGGTGGCTCGACCGGATCGAACTGATAATTGACGGCGCCGGCGATCAGCGCCGTTTCGCAGTTGTGGCACACACCGGTGCGGCATGCCCATCGCACCGGCACGTCGCAGGCCTCGGCAAATTCGAGCAGGCTTTGTGACGGCGGACCCCAGCGCACGTCGAGGCCGCTGCGCGCGAAGGACACGAGCGGTCCCGAGCCCGCGGGCCCTGTCGGCGGATGCGGCGGCTTCCGAGCAGTCGCGGCGATGCCCGGAGTCCGCGACGGCCCCGCGCCGAAGGTTTCGGTGTGGATGCGGTTGCTCGCCACCCCCCACGCCGCGAGGCCGGAGGGCAAATCGGCCATAAAGCCGGGCGGCCCGCACAGGTAGAAATCGGCATCTTGCGGTACGCCCAATTCGGCGAGCGTCGAGGCGCCGAGGCGGCCAATAGCGTCGAAATCGACACCCGGCCGGTCGCCGGAACCGGGCGCGCTGTAGCGAATGTGACTATGGGCGCCGGACAGCACTTTGAGAGTGGTGCGCACCTCTTCGGCAAATGGGTGCTCGTTGCGATCGCGCGCGCCATGCAGCCACCAGACCTGCCTCGACGACTTCGCCGCGGCCAGCGCATGCAGCATCGCAAGCACAGGTGTCGCGCCGATACCGGCACTCAAAAGGACGACCGGTCCGTCGCCCGACTGTAGCGTAAAAGCGCCGCGCGGCGCGCTCACCTCGATCGAGTCGCCGATCCGGACCCCGTCAGCGATATAGGCGCCGGCCACACCGTCGGCATTGCGTTTGACACTGATGCGGTAGCGAGCCTCGCTCGGCTCGCCCGACAGCGAATAGCTGCGCAATAGAGGCGGTGCATCCAACGCCGGCCGCAGGCGAAACACGGCGAACTGGCCGGGCGTCCCAGCCGGCAGGGGTTGTCCGTCCAAGGGCTCGAGTTGAAGCGAGGTCACGGCGTTGCTCTCGCGGGTCTTGCCGGTGACCCCCAATCGGCGAAATCCCTCCCAGGCTGGCTTCGCGCTAGCGGCCCGAACAAGACCGGCATTGCCGGTCGTCGCATCGGGGTTCCGCGCCTGTTCCAGCAGCGCCCTGAACGAGTCGCGCCAGCCGGTGGGCAACGCGGAAATGCGCAACGCTCGCTCCAGCCGGTCGGCCGGGTGACCCGGCTTGTATAGAAGCGCATCCACCTCGGCGACGGTCATGCCCTGGGGTCCCTGCATGACCCGCTCGATCTCGTCGCCCGCTCCGACTTCACCCTCTTCAAGAACCCGAAAATAGAAACCGGGCCTGCCGTGCGAGACCAGCAACGCAGCCATTTTCGGCTCATTCATCCGGATGCCGACCCGGTAGCAGGTAACGCGGGGCTGAGTGACCTCGAATAACGCGCTGCCAACGCGGTAGTGATCGCCGATGCACACCTCGTCGTCGGGCAGGCCCTCGACAGTGAAGTTCTCGCCGAATTCTCCGTGAGTGAAGCCGGTTCGGCCGAGTTGGGTTTGCCAATAGCGATAGGATTCGATCTGATACACGAAGACAGCGCGGTGCTCGCCGCCGTGCCCGGCCAGATCGCCTTGACCGTCGCCATCGATGTTGAGCCGCCGCGCCATGCGCCGACCCTGAACCGGCTCCTTCCAAACCCCGGTATGGACGGTCCGTCCCTGCCAGTTGACGTCGCGGGGGAGCCCCACGTTCAAGGACAGCAGGCGCGCCATCACACCACCCCCTCGCTCTGCGGACCGATCACCGGATACCGCTAGTCGTCCGAGCGAAACCTAGGGTTCGCTCGGCGCGAGATTGTTTCGTCGCTCCGCTCCTCGCAATGATCGAGAATTGCGGCGTCATTGTGCGCACCGGGGCCTTCGGTCAGGCCGTCGGCACGATGCTCGGCCAATTCAGCCGTCAATCGGGCAAGTCGAAAAGTTTGCACCAGCCGGTGGGGCTGATGTCGCCGATGACCACCTTGCAGCTGCGTGGGCGGATAAAGAAGGTGCACACGGCGCAGCTGAACAAGCCTTTGGGCGTGTTCTGATACGCCGCCGCACTCTGCGGCACCTTTGCCTGCGGCTCCCCGGCGCATGCCGGCAGGGCCGCGCCGAATCCCAACGCCGCCGCGATCAGTTCGCGCCGCGTCGGAGAATGATCAGACAAAAAGCCGGAAACGCCCCGTTACGCCGGCTTGGCGACATAGCCGTAGCGCAGATTGCTCCGGCCGCCGCCATTGGCGAGATACTCGGCTTTCAACGCGGCAAAGCGGTCGTGGTTGACCAACTCCGCATGCCGGCCTTCGAGCCCATAGAGCCTCGCGGAATTGCCGCCGAAAATCGCCGTCTTGAGCGGGCCGTCAGCCGGGCCCAACGGTTTGAACCCGTATTTCTTTTGCATCTCATCGGGGATTTCCAGCCGGCGCAGCCCCTCGATTTGCCATTGCGGCGCGCCGGTCCACACAGCGTCGGTGCCCCAGACGATATGCTCGGGCCCAAGGCCCTTAACCAGCATTCCCATCAGGGCGGCGGCGAGGCGCGGCTGCGCCACCGCAGTCCAGGCGAAAATCTGTCCTAGATCACCGTACACATTGGTGACCCCGTATTTCTCGGGGATCTGGGCGAGATCGCTCGTCCAAGACGAGCGGCCGGTCTTATCGAACTCCGCCATCGCATCGGCCGGGTTGGCGCCGACCCAGCGATAGGCCGAGTGGTAGACGAGGAAGTTAAGCTGCGGCCAGTCCTTAGCCGCCTTGCCGATGTCTTGTACATCGGCATAGGGCAACAGACGCGGGAATTTCTCGGCGACTCCGGGGGCAAACAGCCCCTTGTGGATGCAGACGTTCTTGATGCCGCTCTTCGCGATCTTCTCGTAGAACGGGTACATCAGCTTTTCGTCGTCGGCGTGCCAGGGATGTCCGTCGAGCTCCTTGTGCGTGTTGTCGCCGACCGAGTAACCCTTCCACGAATTGGGTTTGTACTTCTCGATTGCCTCGTCGACCTTGTCGAGCCAACCATCCCATCCCGGGGTGAAGGTAAAATGCGCCAGCATGCGCCGCGTGCCGGCCTTCTCGTTCACCGCGGCGCGGGTCTTGAACACCTGATCCTGCGGCAGGAACCAGTCCTGCGCCTCAACCGAGGGCGAATTGGACAGGATCGTCATCTTCGTATCGCTGTCCATGTAGAGTTCTTTGACGTAGTTGTTGAATTTGAGGTCGTCGAGCGTCTGTTCCTTGCCCGACAGCTCCTTGTTCCAGCCCCATTGACCGACCGCCTCGCGACCCTTGACGAAGCCGATCAGTCGGGTGTCGTCACGCAGAAAGTGGGTGTGGCCGTCGAAAATGAACTGGCCGGCATTAGCCGCCGCCAGCTGATCGGCCAATTCAGGAGTGGCGGCTTCCGCCTCGCTCACGCCAAAATAACGGCCGAAGACCTGGTTCATCACCACAAACGAAGCGGCCATGCCGGCAGCGGTTTCGAAGAACCGCCGTCGCGACAATCCCTGGCGCTTGGCGAGCCGGTCGCTGATCTCGATCAGCCGAGCCTCCACCTCTTTTTGCTGCGCCGTTTGCGGAACCGGCAGGTATTCGTCGCTCGAGACGATTTGCGTCGGCACCGGGGACGGAAACGATGCCGTCTCGGCCGGCAGCAACCCGCTGATCATTCCATCATCGAGAAACTTCATCGCACCCCTCCGCCACGGTTTGTCGCTGCCAAGCGTACGCCCAGAAGCTGCCTGAAACCAGCGGGGAAGGCCCGGTTCAAGCCGAGGCAGTATCCGATTTCCGGGCGCGTTGACGCGAGGCGCCAGCCGCCCTTATCTCGGGCGATGGACCCGATGCGCCTCGACGATTTCGATTTCCCGTTGCCGCGCGAATTGATCGCCGATCATCCCTGCGAACCGCGCGAGGCGGCGCGCCTGCTGCACATACCGGCGGCGGGCGATTTCACGGACCGGCACATCTTCGATCTTCCGGATCTGCTGCGGCCGGGCGACCTGCTGGTCTGCAACGACACCAAGGTAATCCCGGCTCGCCTCGTCGGAAAACGCGGCGCCGCGACGGTCGAGGTGACCTTGCATCATGACGAAGGCGGCGGCGTTTGGCGCGCTTTCGCCAAAGGCGCCCGCCGGATGCGCCCCGGCGACCGCCTCGACTTCGCCGCCGATTTCGCGGCGACGGTAGCCGGGAAGCACCCCGAAGGCGATGTGGCCCTGCGTTTCGACGTCGAGGGGGCGGTGTTTCGCGCGGCGCTCGCCCGTCACGGGACGATGCCGCTGCCGCCCTACATCAAGCGCGCATCAGGCGGCGATCCGCGCGACCGGACCGATTATCAGACGATGTTCGCGCATGCCGAGGGCGCCGTCGCGGCGCCGACCGCCGGCCTGCATTTTACCCCGGCCCTGGTCGAGGCATTGTCGCGACGCGGCATCGGGCTGGCGCGGTTGACCCTTCACGTCGGTCCCGGCACCTTTCTGCCGGTCAAGGCCGACGACCCGCGCGACCACCACATGCACGGCGAATGGGGGGTGCTGTCGCCCGAGACCGCCGGGCATATCCGCGCGGTCAGGCACAGGGGAGGCCGCATCGTCGCAATCGGCACGACGAGCCTGCGGCTCCTCGAAACCGCCGCCATCGAGACCGGCGAGGTTCGGCCCTTTTCGGGCGAAACCCGCCTCTTCATCCTGCCTGGCCACAGATTTCGCGCGATCGACCTGTTATTGACCAATTTCCATCTGCCGCGCTCGACCTTGTTGATGCTGGTTGCCGCCCTGGCCGGCCTCGACCGTATCAAAGCCGCCTACGCCCACGCCGTCGCCCGGCATTACCGCTTCTTCTCCTACGGCGACGCCTGCCTGATCGAGCGGAACGCTCAAAAATGAAAGGCAACGGTGCCGGGAGGAACATTCTCGTAAGTGTGAACTGCTTCACACTTGCGGGCCGCTTACATCCTTTACGCCTCACGCAAGTTCACGATCAGCGAGCCGCGTCGGGGAGGATATTGCCATGATACGCCATCGAATTCGCGTGCTTCTCGGCGCCGCTGCGCTTCTCGCATTGCCGATCCAGCCTGGGGCGCGCGCGGATGCCGGGGTTCAGCCACCCACCCCAAAGGTGACCGAGGAGGTCGATTTCGCGATCTCTTGCGGGCCGGCCGTGCAAAAGACCTTCAAGCATGCAGTGTGGACCCTGCACTCGTTCTGGTATCCCGAGGCGCTGAAGGGGTTCACGGCGGTTACCGAGGCGGAGCCCGGCTGCGCGATGGGCTATTGGGGCATCGCGATGAGCCATTGGTACCCGCTGTGGTTTCCGCCCAGTGCGGCGTCGTTGCAGGCGGGCTCGGCGGCGGTCGAAAAGGCGATGGCGGCGCCGACGCAGACCGCTCGGGAGAAGGACTACATCGCGGCAATCGCCGCCTTCTACCGCGACAGCGACAAGCTCGATCATCACACCCGGGCCGTCGCCTACGAGAAGGCGATGGAACAAGTCTATCTGCGCTACCCCGAGGATCGCGAGGCCGCGGTGTTCTATGCGCTGGCGCTCAACGCGAGCGCGTTGCCCACGGACAAGACCTTTGCCAACAAACGCAAGGCGGCGCAGATCCTCAACAAGGTTTGGGCCGAGGAGCCGAACCATCCCGGCGTCGTGCACTACCTGATCCATAGCGACGATACAGCGCAATCCGCCGAGGCCGGCCTTGCCGCCGCGATCTGCTACGCCAAGATCGCGCCCAACGTGCCGCATGCGCTGCACATGCCCTCGCACATCTTCACCCGGCTCGGCATGTGGCAGCAATCGATCGACTTCGAACCGCGCCGCTCATGCCGCGGCACTCGCCTATGTGCGAAAGAACCTTGGGCCGGAAGGGTTTGACAGCGATACCGTCCACGCGATGGATTATCTCGAATACGCCTACCTGCAGACCGCTCAGGATCACAAGGCCAAAGAGGTCGTCGACGAGTTGATCGGGTTTCGCCAGAGCGCCGGCGCGAACCTGCCCACCGCCTACGCTGTCGCGGCCATCCCGGTGCGGTTCGCGCTCGAGCGCCGCGACTGGAAAGCCGCGACTGCCCTGTCCGAGCCGGCGATCGGTTTCCCGCTCGACCATTTCCCATGGGCCGAGGCGATGATCTCGTTCGCCCGCGCGCTCGGCGACGCGCGTACTGGAGACGCCGCGAGTGCCCAGGCGGAAATCACCAAATTGCAATCGCTCGAGGACAAGCTGCTGGCGGCAAAGGACACCTACTGGGCCAATCAGGTGAAGGTCCAGCGGCTCGGCGCCTCCGGCATCCTTGCCCACGTCCAAGGCGACGACAAGAAAGCAGTCGAGCTGGTGCGCGCGGCAGCCGATCTCGAAGCGACGATGGATAAACATCCCGCAACCCCGGCCGCGGTCTACCCGGCGCGTGAGCTGCTCGCCGACCTGCTGCTCGAACTCAACCAGCCCGCCGCAGCATTGAAGGAGTACGAGCAGGTCCTGCGCACCGACCCCAACCGCTTCCGCAGCCTCCTCGGCAAGGCCCGCGCCGCCAAGCAGTCGGGCGACGCCGTGACTTCGCGCGAGGCCTACCAAAAGCTGGCGGCGCTGAGTAAATCGGACGGGTCCGAGCGCCCCGAACTGTCGGAAGCCAAAGCCTTCCCGACCAATTGACGCCGGCGGGACGGCGGGCGCGGCCGACCCAGGCCGCTTTGGGCCACGAAATTTCGCCAATATTGCGTAGTATTCTCACCGTGCCTGGGCGATGTCGGAGAACGACGCGAGGTCTGGAGGTGCGGGGCAGTGGAGTAAATGTGCAGGCGCGCGCGGAGGCACACCGGCGTTGCCGCGGGCAGAGGCCGGCGCGTCGTTGCCGCGAATTGTGCGTTCCCGTCAATTCCCGGTTCGGTCGATTTAATTCCCGATTACGGCGTGAAAAATTCCCGGTTCGGATTTGCGGTGTGGAACATAATAGTCTGATAATACTTATATTTATTGAGAGACAGCAGCCCAGAACCGCAGAAATTCCCGGCTTTTTCCCGGTTGTACGGGAATTTGCCAGGCCCTGGAGCGTGGCGTGACCATCGGCTTCGAGGTGCTGGCGCGCGACGGCGCGGCGCGGCGCGGGCGGCTGGCGACCGCGCATGGCACGGTCGAGACGCCGGCCTTCATGCCGGTCGGCACCGCCGCGACGGTCAAGGCGATGACGGCCGAAGGGGTGGCCGCGACCGGGGCGC
Source organism: uncultured Alphaproteobacteria bacterium (assembly GCA_963821795.1). Classification (GTDB taxonomy): domain Bacteria; phylum Pseudomonadota; class Alphaproteobacteria; order ATCC43930; family CGMCC-115725; genus AP-15. The sequence goes on along the minus strand of CAWGFH010000013.1, from coordinate 391,742 downwards.
GGATCGTCCTCGGCAACACCTATCACCTGATGCTGCGGCCCGGCGCCGAGCGCATCGCCGCGCTCGGCGGGCTGCACCGCTTCATGAACTGGCCGTACGCGATCCTGACCGATTCCGGCGGGTTCCAGGTCATGTCGCTGGCCAAGTTGCGCAAGATCGGCGAGGACGGCGTCACCTTCCGCTCGCATCTCGACGGCAGCGCGCACCTGTTGACCCCGGAGCGCTCGATCGAGATCCAGCATCTGCTCGGCGCCGATATCACGATGGCGCTCGACGAATGCACGCCCTTTCCGTCGCCGCACGCAGGCGGTCGCGGCCTCGATGGAGCTGTCGATGCGCTGGGCCGAGCGCTCGCGCCGCGCCTTTGTCGAGCGGCCGGGCCACGGCATCTTCGGCATCGTCCAGGGCGGAGTCCATCCCGCTCTGCGCCGGCGCTCGGCGGCGCGCCTGATCGAGATCGGCTTCGACGGCTACGCGGTCGGCGGGCTCGCGGTCGGCGAGGGGCAGGCGACGATGTTCGCGGTCCTCGACGCGACCGTGCCGGCGCTGCCGCTGGACCGGCCGCGCTATCTGATGGGCGTCGGCAAGCCCGACGACCTCGTCGGCGCGGTCATGCGCGGCATCGACATGTTCGACTGCGTGCTGCCGACCCGCTCGGGGCGCACCGCGCAGGCCTTCACCCGGCGCGGCGCGGTGAACCTGCGCAATGCGCGCCATGCCGACGACCCGCGGCCGCTCGACGCGGAATGCGGCTGCCCGGCTTGCGCCGGCTATAGCCGCGCCTATCTGCACCATCTGTGCCGCAGCGGCGAGATCCTCGGGGCGCATGCTGCTGACCGAGCACAATCTGCGCTACTATGCCGACCTGATGGCGGGATGCGCGCGGCGATCGAAGCGGGCGCGCTCGCCGATTTCGCCGCCGCCTTCGCCGAGGCGCAGATCGGGATCGCTGCAGGACGACAGGCAGATGAGCGGAAAGCCGGCCCTGACCCAGCTCGGGCGGCCGACCAGGCTGCCGCGAATCGCCGGAGGAGGCGGTGCTGGAGACCGTGGCGAACCCGCATCCCGGCCTCGTCTATCTCGTGCGCTTCACCTGCCCCGAATTCACCTCGCTGTGCCCGGTCACGGGCCAGCCCGATTTCGCGCATCTCGTCATCGACTACGTGCCGCGCGGCGGCTCCTCGAAAGCAAGTCGCTGAAGCTCTATCTCGGCGCGTTCCGCAATCACGCCGGCTTTCACGAGGATTGCACGCTCGCGATCGCCCGCCGGCTGGTCGCGCACGCTCGACGCCGCGCTGGCTGCGGATCGGCGGCTATTGGTATCCGCGCGGCGGCATCCCGATCGACGTGTTCTATCAGACCGGCGCGCCGCCCGCCGGGCTGTGGCTGCCCGATCCGGGGTGTCGCGCCCTATCGCGGCCGGGGCTGAACGAGATGGTCCGACCCGATCTCGCGACGGCGATCCGCGAGCGAGGCCCTGGCCCAGGGCTTCGACGCGGTGGGCTTTGCCGCGCCCGCTCTGGGCGCCGAGGCGCCGCGACGGACCTCGCCGAATTCCTCGCCCGCGGCTATCACGGCGACATGGGCTGGCTCGCCGGCACCGCCGAGCGCCGCGGCGACCCGCAGGCGCTGTGGCCCGAGGCGCGCACCGTCGTCGTGCTCGGCGTCAATTATGCGCCCGAGGACGACCCGCTGGCGCCGCCGGCCGACCGCGAGCGGGCGCAGTCTCGGTCTATGCGCGCGGGCGCGACTATCACGACACCTTGAAGCGCCGGCTGAGGGCGCTGGCCCATTGGATCGACGGGCACTGGCCGGGCGCGCTCAAGCTCTTCGTCGATACCGCGCCGGTCATGGAAAAGCCGCTGGCGCAGCAGGCCGGGCATCGGCTGGCAGGGCAAGCACACCAACCTCGTCTCGCGCGGTTCGGCTCGTGGCTGTTTCTCGGCGAAATCTATCTGAGCCTGGCGCTCGACGCCCGACCCGCCCGAGACCGACCATTGCGGCTCGTGCCAGCGCTGTCTCGACGTCTGCCCGACCGCGGCGTTCCCCGCGCCCCACCGGCTCGATGCGCGGCGCTGCATCTCGTATCTGACGATCGAGCACAAGGGGATGATCCCGCTCGAGCTGCGCCGCCGCGATCGGCAACCGCATCTATGGCTGCGACGACTGCCTCGCGGTCTGCCCGTGGAACAAATTCGCCCGGACGGCGCACGAGCCCGATTTTCTGCCGCGCGCCGAACTGACGGCGCCGCGTCTCGCCGAGCTCGCGGCGCTCGACGATGCCGGGTTCCGCCGGCTGTTCGCCGGATCGCCGGTCAAGCGCATCGGCCGCGACCGCTTCCTGCGCAACGTCCTGATCGCGATCGGCAATGCCGCGCCGGGCGGACGCCGGCTTGACGGCGCGGCCCGGCTTTGCCTCGACGATGCCTGCGGCGCTGGTCCGCGCTGCCGCGGTCTGGGCCTTCGCCCGAGCTGGCGCCGCCCGAAATCTGCGCGGCCGAGCGAGCCCGCCGGCTCGCGCCGCGAGCAGGACCCGCTGGTGCGCGAGGAGTGGGAACGCTCCGCTGGTCAGCGTTTGAGACGACAATGTCGCACGATGGTTGCGCGAACGCGTTCGCCCGGCACACTCGTCAGAGCCATCAGCAACGGATCCGCGCATGCGAACCTGCCCGCCCTTGCGCTTGATCTCCCTGCTTGCCGCCGGCTGCACGCCCTATATTCCGGTCAAGGACGCTTCGGCACCAGCGCGCTGAAGTCCGACCGGCACGATCCCGCCCGAATTTGCCGAGTTCAACAACTACGACCCGCAGGTCAATCGCTGCTGGCCGACCAGATCTGCGCGACCCCCTATCAAGCTGCAGCTCGAGCAGTCGGCGGAGGCGGCGCCGGGCGAGATCGTCGCCGCGACCGGCCGTTGTCAGACCTACGCGATCTTCGGCGGATTGGCTTCGTCCAGCCCTTGAAAGTTCGCGCCCTTTATTTCAACGCTGTCGGTCGCTCCTGAACGGTAGTTAAGACGAGATCCGCGGCTGTCGGCGCGCGCCGCGGCGGCCATGACGTCACTGCAGCGATGACCTGGTCGAAAACCGCCATTTGCCGATCCCACCGATATTCGGCTTCCGCGATTTCCCGAGCCTTGCCCGCCAACTCCGAGCGAAGCGCGTCATCCCGCAACAGGCGCACCACCTGCTCGGCAAACTCCTTGCCGTCATCGGTCACCAGAATGCCTGCCCCCTGTGGAACGACGGTGCCGTTCCAGGCAGCCTTGGAGGCGACGCAAGGCAATCCCATGGCCAGCGCTTCGAGCAGCTTGTTCTGTACCCCGCGCGCCAGTCGCAGGGGGGCGACGAACACCTCGGCTGAGTCGAGATAGGGCCGCGTGTCGGGAACCCAGCCAGTCACGGTTACGCCGCGGCGTTTCGCCAGCCGGCGCATTGCCGCAGTCGGGCGGCTGCCGCAGATCGTCAGGGTCGCATCCGGCACCTGCGCCTGTACAGCCGGTAGGATTTCGTCGCAGAACCATAGCATGGCATCGATGTTGGGAAAGTAATCCATGACCCCGGTGAAGACTATCGATCCAGGCCGCTTTGTTTCTCCCAGAGGCCGAAAATAGTCGAGATCGACACCGTTGCCGACCAGAGAGACCGCAATTCCGGGGAAGAGATGCTCGAAGTCGCGCCTCTCGCCCGCGGTACAGACCAGCGCGTGGGAGAAGCGGCGAGCAATGCTCCATTCATAGGCAAGAAGCCGCTTTGCCTCGATCCGATAAATCCACTTCAACGGGACGCGTGAACGCTCGGCGTATTGGGCCCATTTGAGCGAGTCGAGATCATGAAATTGCATGATCCGCGGCAGGCCGACAAAATGTTCGGCGTATTGGGCTACATTGCAACTGTAGACGATGATCAGGTCAGGCGGCAGTTCGTCGGATTTGCGGACGATGGCTTGATGCAGCGCCGCCACGTTGAAGGCGGCTACCGAGAGCGGCTGTCCATCCAGCAGCGCTTTGAGTGCGCGGAGCTTGCCGGCGAGGCCGTACACCGGAACCGCGGTGATGCTCTTCGCGTACTTATGCATTGCCGGAACATTGCCGAGATCGGCGGCGCCATCTCCGAGACAGAAGACATGCACCTCATGGTGCTTCGCGAGATGGCGGATCTCATTGAATGTTACGATCTTATCGCCGCGATCGGGCGGGAAAGGTACGCGCTGGCACACAAAGAAAATTCGCATCGAAGAGCCGCGGGGATGCGCCTCCAAGCTTTAAGAGCGGAGCGCCGGCATCGCCCCCATCCGGAGATCTGAAGTGCAGCTTCTCCAGATACTCGTTCCATAGTTGAACGCAAGGGCAAAAACTTCGCCCTGACCTGGCCCTGGGTCGCCCCTCGGTATGCTGGCGGCAGGGACCGGGGTCGAGCTTACTGTCCCTTCGCGGCGCGCGCCTGATCGACGCTCCAGGCGCCGCCGCCGGCTACGGCGAAATAGAGGAAGAGAAAGCAGTACAGAATCGCACTGTCTCCATTATTCAATAGCGGAAAGAAGCTTCTCGGCGCGTGCGCCATGAAATAGGCAAAAGCCATTTCGCCCGACAAGATAAACGCAACGGGCCGAGTAAACAGGCCGAGCACGATCAGCAAGCCGCCGAACAGCTCCAATGGCCCGGCTAGACCGGGGACTAGGCTGAATACACGGTACGGCAGGTGTGTCGGCGTCGGGGGAAAATCGAACAGCTTGTTCAGACCGTGCTCCATATAGAGAAGTCCGGCTACGACGCGCAGGATACTCAGGATGCGCGGCTCCCAGAAAAGCCGCCGGGTGGCGTTATCAGGCAAGGCGAGCCTCTCTTGGATCATTGGTTAGGCGCTATGGCCGCCGATAAGATTAACCTTTCTTTAGGCTGCTGCACAATTCTTGCGCGGTTTTTTTGCTCGCTGCGGCGCTGGCGTCCCGTGCCACCCCCGCTTACATTCGACTTGTGGTTAAAGGCGGGCGGGGGCATGGCCGCGCAGGTTCGGACCGTAGCGTTCCATGGGATCGAGGTCATCGAGGTTGAAACCCAGGTCACGATCGCCTCGGGCCTGCCGGCCTTCACCGTAGTTGGCCTGCCGGACAAGGCGGTCGCCGAGTCGCGCGAGCGGGTGCGCTCGGCATTACAATCGCTTGGGCTGGCGCTGCCGCCAAAGCGGATCACGGTAAACCTCGCGCCGGCCGATGTATTGAAGGAAGGCAGCCATTTCGATCTGCCGATCGCATTGGCGCTGCTGGTGGCCATGGAGGCTCTGCCGGCAGAGGAGCTTGCGGCTCACACGGCTCTCGGCGAGTTGTCGCTCGACGGGTCGGTAACCAGCGTCGCCGGAGTCCTGCTGGCCGGCCTTTCCGCCGCCGGCCGCGACGGCGGGATTATTTGCCCTGCCGCCTGCGGCGGCGAAGCGGCATGGGCCGGCGAAATCGAGATTATCGCCGCACCAAGCCTGCTGGCGATCGTCAATCATTTCAAAGGCACCCAGCTGCTGTCGCCGCCCGAGGCACGTCTCGCCCCTTCGCCCATCGCCGGGCTCGACCTCAAAGACGTCAAAGGCCAGGAGACCGCAAAGCGAGCGATCGAGATTGCGGCCGCCGGTGGCCACAATTTGCTGATGGTCGGTCCGCCGGGATCGGGCAAATCGATGCTGGCGGCGCGTCTTCCCGGGTTGCTGCCGCCGCTTGAACCGGCCGAGGCGCTCGAACTCGGGATGATCCAGTCGGTCGCCGGCGGGCTGCGGAGCGCCGGGCTCTCGCGCGAGCGGCCGTTCCGCGAACCGCATCATTCCGCCTCCCTGCCGGCCCTCGTCGGAGGCGGCATGCGCGCCCGCCCCGGCGAGATCTCGCTCGCCCATCAGGGGGTGCTGTTTCTCGACGAGCTTCCCGAATTCAATCGGGCCGCCCTCGAGGCCTTGCGCCAGCCGCTGGAAACCGGCCGCGTCTCCATCGCCCGCGCCAACGGGCATGTGACTTACCCGGCTCGGTTTCAGCTGATAGCGGCAATGAACCCGTGCCGCTGCGGGCATTTCGCCGAACAAGCATGTGGCCGCGCGCCGCGCTGCGCCGAGGAATATCAGGGTCGCCTCTCGGGTCCGCTGTTGGACCGCATCGACCTGCATATCGACGTGCCCGCGGTGTCGCCAGCAGATCTCACGTTACCGTCACCCGGCGAGAACAGTGCCGCTGTCGCGCGGCGGGTAATGGCGGCGCGCAAACGGCAGGCAGCGCGCTACGCGGACCTACCGCCGGAGCGACGCATCAGCACCAACGCCGAAGCGGATGGAGCACTGCTCGACGATGCCGCCGCGCCGGACCCCGACGGCCGCGCGCTGCTGGTTCGGGCCGCCGAGCGGCTGCGCCTGTCGGCGCGCGGTTATCACCGCGTGATGCGCGTGGCGCGTACGCTCGCCGACCTCGAAGGCGCCGCGATCGTCGGCCGCCGCCACATCGCCGAAGCGCTGAGTTACCGCCGCCAGCGAACCTTGCCCGAAAGCGCCGTTCGTCCTTGACAGTTGCCCACTCCATTGCGGCCCGCGGCCGGTCTCGCTCTCTCTTTTCAGGAACCGGGGACTCGGCGCCCGGAGCGCAGCCGCAGGCCCGGCGCTGGGCGTTCGAGTAACACCTCGCGGCGGAATCGCACGAGCCGCGCCGGGCGCCCGCCGGTCTCGGCGCTGATCCCGCCGGTTTCCTCGACGAGGCCCTGGTGCTCGACCAGCCGTCGGAAATTCTGTTTGTGCAGGCGCACGCCGGACAGCGCCTCGACGGTCCGCTGCAGCTGCAGCAAGGTGAAAGACGGCGGCATCAGCTCGAATACGACGGGCCGGTATTTGATCTTGCCGCGTAAACGCCCAATCGCAGTAGCGAGGATGCGGCGGTGATCGACCGCCATCGGCACGCCGAAAGCCAGCTGGTCGGCGGATGCGATCCGGCGACCGAGATCGCGCCAAGCTTCCGGGATCAAGCCTGCTTCATAAATCAATTCATAACGCTCGAGAGCCAATTCCTCATTCCAGGAAGCGCCAAAGGCAAGGCCCAGCCGTTCGGCGCGCAATCGCCGTTCGGCTTCGGCGGCGGCATCCTCCGCCCACCGGCCGAGGCGGTCCTGGAGCGGCGCCAAGCTTGCCGGTTTGCCCTCGCGCCAATCTTCCCATGGAAAATGACGATACCAGCTTTGCCATAGCGCCTCGGCCGCCCCCTCGGCCGCGCCTCCCGCGCCAGGGCCAGGTAGGCGACCGTCAACGCCCGGCCGGCAAGCGTGTCCCCGCTCTCGACCCGGTCGCGGTCGCCAAACGTGTAAAGCTGTTCGACATAGCCCAACTTCTGACTGGTCTGCCGCTCAACCCAGGCGCGCAAGCCCACCTCGAGGGTGCGGTGTTCGACCTCGAGCGGGCCTGAGGGCAGCGCTTCCACCGGCTCAGGTTCGAGACGCACCGTCAGCACGCGCGGCTCATCGACCGTGGCGGCGACGATGACCGCGCTCAATCGGATTGACAGCGACGCACCACGGTCATGCGTCCGCGGTGCTGCGCGCCGGCCCAAAAGGGTTGCCTCGGCCGTAGCGCTCTCCATGCGCTCCGCTCATCCCTGGACTGCAACTTCCGCAGTCTATCATATCATCGTGGATGAAGGGATGACCGCGAAGCCGTTCGCGGTCAATCAGCCCTGGCCGAGCCGCAGATATCTCTCTTCGAGCTCCCGCCAACGAGCGGTGCCGACGGCATCTTCGCGCTCCTGGAAGGTGGCTAGGTCGCTTTCGACGCGGGTGGTGTCGCCGTCCTCCTGGAGCGCCGTCAGCACCTTTTGCGCCGCGCGAATCGCCGCGCGATGGGTTTGCGACGGATAAATGCCGAGCCGGAAGCCCATCGCCTCCAACTCGCGGGCCGGCACCATCGGAGTCTTGCCGCCCTCGAACACGTTGACCAGGGACGGCCCCGCGACCTGACGTGCCACGATCCGCAATTCCTCGACATTCTGGGGCGCCTCGACGAAGCCGACATCGGCGCCGGCTTCGAGGTAGGCGTTTACCCGATCGATCGCCGCTTGAAGTCCCTCGACCGCTCGCGCGTCGGAGCGGGCGATGATGACCAGATCGGGGTCCTGCCTGGTATCGACTGCGGCCTTGATCTTGCCGATCATCTCGCTGACCGGGATGACCTCCTTACCCTCGTAATGACCGCACTTCTTTGGCGATACCTGGTCCTCGATGTGAAAGGCGGTGACCCCGGCCTTCTCGTATTCCCGCACCGTGCGGATCACGTTGATCGCGTTGCCGTAGCCGGTATCGGCGTCGGCGATGACCGGTATCCCGACCGCCTCGACCGTCAGCCCGATGAAACGGACGTTTTCGGACAAGGTAAGCAATCCGAGATCCGGGTACCCGTTCGCCCGCGAATAGCCGCCGCCGGTCAGATAGACCGCGCTGAACCCGGCCTGTTCGACAAGTCGCGCGGTCAGGGTGTCATAGGCGCCTGGGACCATCGTGTAGCCGGACCGGCCGATCAGGCGACGCATCTCTTTTCGTGTCGTCATCCCCCGTCACTTCCTTTATCGGCTATGCCGGCCCGGAGGGGACGGCGCGTGAATAAGTCCGAGGATAATCTCGGCGTTCGCAGATAGGGACAGCTATAAACTCCCAGGCGGCAGGGAGAGCTTGGTGTGGCAGATGCGTTGATCATCGACGGCAAGGCGGTTGCCAGCGAGTTGCGTCGGCAGGTCGCGGACGCCGCGCTGCAATTGCGTCAACGCCTCGGCCTAATCCCCGGGCTCGCCACGATCCTCGTCGGCGATGATCCTGCGAGCCATTCTTATATCCGCGCCAAGGCCAGCGCCTGCGGCACAACCGGGCTTGCCTCCTTCGAGATCCGCTTGCCGGGCAACGGTGGCGAAGCAGCCCTGATCGCCGAGATCGAAAAGCTCAACGCCGACGAGCGGATTGACGGGATCCTGGTTCAGCTTCCGTTGCCGTCGCACATCGATCCGCACCGGGTAATTTCGAGGATCGATCCGAGCAAGGATGTCGACGGTTTTCACCCGGTCAATGTCGGACGCCTGTGGACCGGCCTCGACGGTTTCGTGCCGTGCACCCCGCAAGGCATTATGATGCTGCTGCGGAGGGTGCATCAGGATCTCGCCGGCGCCCAGGCGGTGGTGCTTGGGCGCTCGAACATCGTCGGAAAGCCGATGGCGGCCTTGCTGTTGGCGGCCGATTGCACGGTCTCGATAGTCCATTCGAAAACTCTCGATGCAGCCTCGCTTGCCGGCCGCGCGGACATTCTGGTCGCAGCGACCGGCCAGGCGTTGATGGTCGGACCCGAGTGGGTCAAGCCCGGGGCCACCGTCATCGATGCCGGCATCAGCGCGATTCGTGGACGCGATGGCGGCAGCCGGCTGGTCGGCGATGTCGACTTCGCGGCGGTAAGAACAGTCGCCGGCGCGATCACGCCGGTGCCCGGAGGCGTTGGGCCAATGACAATTGCCTGCCTGCTGCGCAATACGCTTATCGCCGCGAGGCGCCGCCGCGGGCTCCCCGACCCCTAATTCTAACCCTGTCCGGGTGAACGGACGCCACAATTCGCCACGAAATTGCCCATTTGCTCTGGGGGTCCGCTCGGAACGAGGCCCAGTCGCCGGTGTTTGCTGCCCATGACCGCAAGCGCAAGGAGGCAAGGGTCATGATGCGGAAGGCTTTGACGAGTTTGGCGGTGGCGGCCGGGATTGCGACGATGGCCGCGGCCGTTCCCGCGGTTCAAGCGCAGATGATGCAGCCGCCGGCCGAGGTAATTACGAACGGCCCGCAGAGCAGCGGCGTCGAGCAATCGGGTAGTTGGTCGGCCCGTCAGAACGTTATTCAGAGCGAACGCTACGAGCGGCTGGTGGCCGACAACGCCGCCTTTCGTCGCGCGCGCATGGCCAAGGAGTGCGGTCCAATCACCGATCCGCAGCTTCATGAGCAGTGCGTGGCGAGCTTCAGCCAGGATAAGTCATCGACCATGTCCGGGTCGTCGACTTCGCCTACGGATTACGGCAACAGCTCCGGACGCTAACCGAACCGGATGACGGGAGCTCCTTTCGGGGGCTCCCGCCACACATCGCGGACATAGCGCTAGATCGCGACCGCGAAGCTGTCTCCGTCGCCGAGAGCGAGCTTCTTCTTATGCCGAAGCGGTCGGAGGCGGCGTCAATACCTCTACTCCGCTAGCCGAGGCGACGACGACCATCGAACTGCGCCCGACGAAGAGGCCGCTTTCGACCGCGCCGACGGTCATCGCGATGCTGGCCTCGAGCGCAGCCGGATCGCGTATCGGGCGAAATCGGCAATCGAGGATGAAGTTGCCGCCATCGGTGACGAAAGGCTGTTCTCCCGGCGAATAACGCCGCTCCGGGATACTGCCCAGCGCCGCCAGCGCCGAGGCGGTGGCCTGCCAGCCGAATTGGGTCACCTCCACTGGTACCGGTGTGTGCTCGCCGAGCTTCTCGATCAGCTTTTCCTGGTCGACGACGATCACCAGGCGCCGGCTCGCCGCGGCCACGATTTTTTCGCGTAGCAGGGCGCCGCCCAGCCCTTTTATCAAATTCAGGGTGCCGAGTTCGACCTCATCGGCGCCATCAATCGTCATGTCGAGTTGCTGGTATTCGGCAAAGGTCGCAATCGGGATGCCGAGCGAGCGCGCCTGCGCTGCGGTCCGCTCCGAAGTCGGAATCCCAACCACCCGCAGCCCGGCTGCGACGCGCGCAGCCAACCCCTCGACGACAAAGGCTGCGGTCGATCCGGTACCGAGGCCTAGGACCATGCCGTCCTCGACCTCTTCAATCGCACGCAGCGCCGCCGCGCGCTTCAAATCATCGCGGTCGACGGTCATCGGTCGGGCCGCGCCTGCGCGTCGACGTACCAGACGAGTTCGCCGGCGGGCTGCAAACGTGCTGCGGGAAGTTCTATATCGCCGGCCAGCACTCGCGTCAGAGCTTCGCGCTTATCGGCGCCGGCGACGAGAAAACTCGTCAGCCGGCTGGTTTCGAGCGTCGGATAGGTGAGGGTGATGCGCGTCTCGGGCTTGGCGCCAACGACCTCGGCGACCCAGCGCTTCCGCTCGTCCAGGACCTTCGTCCCCGGAAACAACGACGCGGTGTGGCCGTCCGGACCCAAACCCAGCAATTGCACGTCGAAAAGCGGCCGTGACGGATCGAGCGTTTCGGCGCCGTAGAAGGATTTCAGCATGCGCTCATAGCGGCCGCGCGGCATCGGCCGGAGTCGCCGGTCGTCTCGATCGGATGAACGTTCGGCTCCGGCGCCGGGACATGCGCCAGGAGCGCCTCGCGCGCCATCCGGTAATTGCTGTCCGGGTGATCCCACGGAACAAACCGCTCGTCGCCCCAGAACCAATGCACTCGGTCCCATGGCACCGCCTCGCGATAGGGGGACTCGCCCAAAAGCTGATACAGACGGCGGGGGGTCGAGCCGCCGGATAGAGCAAATCGCGAAGCGGCCTTGGCTGCCTGCGGCGAGATCGGCGATCCGATGCGGCGACCCGATGGGCCAGTTCCTCTAGGTCTGTAACCGCCTCGATGCGGGTCTGGGTCGGCATCGGTATTCCTCAGGATCTTTTGGCCGAGCTGCGGATCGCCTGCGATCGCGCGGGCGTAGTCTGGTGTATGGAACACGGCCGATCCGGCGACGATCGAATTCGCCCCGGCTTCGATCACCCGCCAGGCATTGTCGCCGCTCAACCCGCCATCGACCTCGATGACCGGGTCGAGACCCCGTTCGTCGCAGAGGCGCCGCAGCGCCGCGACCTTCGGCAGCATCTCCGGCAGAAATTTCTGCCCGCCGAAACCCGGATTGACGGTCATGATCAGCACGATGCCGCACAGGTGCAGCACATACTCTATCTGCGACAACGGCGTCGCCGGGTTCAAAACCACCCCGGCGGTCTTGCCCGAGACCATGGATGTGGGACAACGTGCGATGCAGGTGGATGGTGGCACTGGGCTCGCAATGAACGAGCAGGTGGTCGGCGCCCGCCTCGGCGAAATCGTCCAGGTAATGTTCGGGCTCGACCATCATCAAATGGACATCGACCGGCTTCGCCGTCGCCTTGCGCACGGCGGCGACGACAACCGGACCGATCGTGATGTTGGGGACAAACCGCCCATCCATCACATCGACATGAATCCAATCGGCCCCGGCCGTATCGACCGCACGCACCTCGTCGCGCGAGGCGGCCGAAATCGGCCGACAGGATCGATGGGGCGACGAGGATCGGGCGGGCCATCGCTAAGGCGTCAGCGGCCGCCACTGCCGGCCGCTTCGCCACAGCAGATTGTCGGCGCCATCGGGACCGGCGCCGCCCGCCGGGTAGAGTTCCAGCGGCACTGTCTTGTCCTCCGCCCATAGATCGAGAATCGGCTGTACCACCTCCCACCCGGCTTCGACACCGTCCGCCCGATTGAACAGGATCGCTTCGCCGATCATGCAGTCGTAAACCAGGGTCTCATATCCGGTGCTGGGCTCGGTATGGAAATAGTCCTTGTAGCGGAAATCCATACGGACCTTGCCGAGCTCGATCCGCGGACCCGGCTTCTTCGCCCCGAATTGCAGGGAGACGCCCTCATCGGGTTGGATCTGCAAGATCAGAACGTTGGGGGCCAAAATGTCGACCGGCGTGTCGCGGAACAGCGCAAACGGCGGCTGCTTGAAATGGATCGCGATCTCGGTCGTCCGCCGGGTCATCCTCTTGCCAGTGCGCAAATAAAACGGCACGCCCGCCCAGCGCCAATTCTCGATGCCGAGCCGCAGGGCGACATAAGTTTCGGTCATGCTGTCCGGTTTGACCCCCGGCTCCTGACGATAGGCCTTGCACCGAGGCGCCGTTCATCGCGCCCGCCGCATATTGCCCGCGAACGACGTTGCGGCGGACCGCCTCGTCGTCGAGCGGCTGCACCGCTTCGAGGACCTTGGTCTTCTCGTTGCGCACCGCATCGGCGGCGAACGAATTCGGCGATTCCATCGCCGTCAGGCTCAACAGCTGAAATACATGGTTCGGCACCATGTCGCGCAATGCGCCAGTGACCTCATAGAAATTAGCGCGGCGCTCGACGCCGACGGTTTCGGCGGCGGTGATCTGCACGTGATCGATGTGGTCGCGGTTCCATAGCGGCTCAAAGATCGCATTCGAGAAGCGCAGCGCCATGATGTTCTGGACCGTCTCCTTGCCGAGGAAATGATCCATGCGGAATATTTGCGGCTCGTCCAATACCTTGAGGATGCGGGCGTTGAGCGCCTTGGCGGTGGCAAGATCGCGGCCAAACGGCTTTTCGATAATGACCCGGCGCCAACTGCCGTTCTTCTCCTCAGCCAATCCGGCGGCGCCGAGGCGCTCGACGATCGTGCCGAACAATTGCTCGGCGACGGCGAGGTAGAACAGGACATTGCCGCCAGTCTTGGATTCCTCCTCGATCTTTTTGAGCAGATCCGCAAGCTTGCTGTAGGTATCGGGAGTGGTGAAATCGCCGGCGAAATGGGTGATGCGGCCAGCGATCAAATCCCATGTCTTGGCGTCGAACGGCTCGCTGTCGCCGCCGGAGCCGGTGTCCGAGACAAAGCTTTTCACCCCCTCGGCCAGATAGTCGCGAAAGGCGTCGGCGGGCTTGGGCGTGCGGTCGGCGGCGACGATCGCAAAATTGTCGGACAGCAGCTTGTCCTTGGCCAGGTTGTAAAGGGCTGGCATCAGCAGGCGCTTGGTCAGATCGCCGCCGGCGCCAAAGATCACCATTGCGCAGGGCGGCGCCTGCGGGGCGCGCTGCGCCGTGCTCTTCTCCTTCGCCTCGACCTGAGCGTCCATGGTTCAGTCCTTTACGATTGTGCCGGGCTCCTGATGGCCGCCGAATTCGTTGCGCATCGCCGACAGGATGCGCTCGGCGAAGGTGTGGTCCTGGCGCGAGCGGAAACGGGTATAGAGGGCGGACGACAAGACCTCAGCCGGCACCGCCTCCTCGATCGCCGCTTGTATGGTCCACCGGCCCTCGCCCGAATCCGCAACCTGCCCAGTAAATTTGGAGAGCTCGGGATCCTTCGCCAGCGAGATTGCCGTCAGGTCGAGCAGCCACGACGAGATTACGCTGCCCCGCCGCCATACTTCGGCGACATCAGGAAGTTCGAGCTTATAGCGCCGGTTTTCCGGAACCGCCGGTATATTGACGTTGCGCAATATGTCGAAGCCTTCGGCATAGGCCTGCATGACCCCGTACTCGATGCCATTATGCACCATCTTGACGAAATGCCCGGCGCCGACCGGACCGCAATGGAGATAGCCTTCCTCGGCCCGCGGATCGAGGCCTTTACGCCCGGGCGTCCTGTCGATGCTGCCGATTCCAGGCGCCAGGGTCTTCAAGATCGGGTCGAGGTGATCGACCACCGCCTTGTCGCCGCCGATCATCATGCAATAGCCGCGCTCAAAGCCCCAGACACCGCCGCTGGTCCCGACATCGACAAAATGGATGCCCTTGGGCTTCAACTCCTCGGCGTGACGAATGTCGTCCTGATAAAAGGAATTGCCGCCGTCGATGACGATATCGCCCTTGGCGAGCAGACCATTGAGCTCGGTAATCGTCGCATCGGTGATCTGGCCCGCCGGCAGCATGACCCACACCGCCCGCGGCGCCTCCAGCTGCTTGACGAAATCGGCAAGGTCCTTGCTGGGCGCCGCGCCTTCGCCGGCGAACTCCCGCACGGTATCCACGCTCTTGTCGTAGACGACGCAGCTATGCCCGTTCTTCATCAGCCGGCGCACGATGTTGCCGCCCATGCGGCCCAAACCGATCATTCCGAGTTGCATCTGAAAACCTCCTACCGTTGCGTTGCCAGCGTTGGCTTACGCCAGTAACTCGTTGAGCCTCCTAAGTGGATCGGGCACCACCGCTACTCCGTGCGGGCGAGCTGTTCTTTAGCGGCCGTATAGACGTGTTCGGGCGTAAAACCGAATTTGACGAGAAGCTGTTTCAACGGCGCAGAGGCGCCAAAAGTCTTCATCCCAATGATGGTTCCACGTAATCCCGTATAGCGCTCCCAGCCGAGGGTGGAGGCTTGTTCGACAGCGACGCGACGGGTTACCGCCGGCGGGAGCACCGCAGCGCGGTAGGCATCATCTTGCTGCTCGAACAATTCCCAGGACGGCATGCTGACAACCCGAGCCTTGACCCCTTCGGACGCTAGCTTCTCGTAGACGTCGACGCAAAGCGAGACCTCGCTGCCGGTAGCCATCAGGATCACCTCGGGTGGCCTGCCGCCGCTGTCGGCCAACACATAGGCGCCGCGGCCAACCCCACTTGCCGCCGCATAGCGGCTGCGATCGAGGGTCGGCAAACCCTGCCGACTCAGGATTAGGCAGGCAGGCTGATGTTTGAGCGCAAGGACGACGCGCCAAGCTTCGGCGACTTCGTTGGCGTCCGCTGGGCGCAGCACGATCAGGCCCGGAATGCCCCTCAGCCCGACGACCTGCTCTACCGGCTGATGGGTCGGGCCATCCTCACCCACACCGATCGAATTGTGGGTAAAGACGTAGATGACCGGCAGCTCCATCAGCGAACTGAGCCGGATCGGCGCCTTCATATAGTCGGAGAAGATCAGAAAGCCCGAGCCGTAGGGCCGCAGCTTCGATACCGACATGCCATTGCAGATCGAGCCCATGGCGTGCTCGCGGATGCCGAAATGAAAATTGCGGCTCCCGAAATCGTCAGCCTCGAAATCGCCGGCGCCAGAAAAGGTCAGCCGGGTCTTGGTCGACGGGGCGAGATCAGCAGCGCCGCCGAGCAGCCAGGGGAGCCGAGGGGCGATCGCGTTCAACACCTGGGCGGAGGAATCGCGGCTGGCGATGCCCTTCGGATCGGCGGGGAAGACCGGGATGTCATGGTCCCAGCCTTCGGGCAAGTCGCGCCGCTGCATTCTTTCGCAGGCATCGGCGAGATCGGGATGGGCGCTTTTATAGCGCTCGTACAACGCTAGCCATTCGGCGCGCAGTTTTTTGCCGCGCGCCCCAAAGTTGGCCGCGAAGTGCTCATAGACTCCCTCGGGCACAAGGAACTGCGCGTCCTCTGGCCAACCGTAGCGGCGTTTGGTCGCCCGCACCTCTTCCGCTCCCAAAGGCTCGCCATGAGCGGCCGATGTGTCCTGCCGGTGCGGCGCGCCATAGCCGATATGGCTTTCGACGATAATCAGGGTCGGGCGGTCGGTAGTCCGCTTGGCATCGGCGATTGCGTCGGCGATCCGCTCGCGGTCGTTAGCGTCGCTGACCCGCTGCACCTGCCAGCGATAGCCGAGAAAGCGAGCGGCTACATCCTCGCTGAACGCGAGCGCGGTATTGCCCTCGATCGTGATGTGGTTGCTATCGTAGATCCAGGTGAGGTTGCCGAGCCGCAGATGGCCGGCGAGGGAGGCCGCCTCGCTGCTAACTCCCTCCATCATGCAGCCATCCCCGCACAAGGCGAAGACGTGGTAGTCAAAAATCGTGAAGCCCGGCCGATTGAAGTGTTGGGCCAGCCAATTCGCCGCGATCGCCATGCCGACGCTGTTGGCGACGCCCTGACCAAGCGGCCCGGTGGTGGTCTCCACCCCCGAGGTCAGGTGATATTCGGGATGACCCGGGCACTTGCTGCCAAGCTGGCGGAAATGTTTCAGATCGTCGATCGTCACCGAGGGAGTACCCAGGCGCTCGTACTCGGCGTCGACCGATGTCACTCCGGTCAGATGCAGCATCGAATAGAGCAAGGTCGAAGCATGCCCCGACGACAGCACGAAGCGGTCGCGGTTGGGCCAGATCGGGTCCGTAGGGTCGAAGCGCAGGAAATCCTGCCACAAGGTGTAGACGACCGGCGCCATCGCCATCGGGGTACCGGGATGACCGGAATTGGCCTGCTGCACCGCGTCGATGCACAAAGTGCGGATGGTGTTGACGCAAAGCTCGTCGATCGATCCTGGAGCAGGCATCGTCATCTCCCTGCTATCCCCAGTTAACGCTGTTCATCGGGGACCTGTTGCATCGAGCGCCGCGGCGATTTGCCCGACGATCCGCTCGATCGGCAGGTCGATCGCGACCGTGATCGGATTTTCGTCTGGGCCGGGCGGTTCGAGCGCTGCAAACTGGCTGTCGAGCAGGCTCGCCGGCATGAAATGACCACTTCGGCCGGCGAGGCGTTCGGCAATCAGCGTAGCGCGAACCTTCGAGATAGACGAGGCGAACTCCCCGGCGATCGCCGATGATACGCCGGCGATAATCCCGCTTGAGCGCCGAGCAGGTGATGACGCCGCTCTCGCCCCGGACACGCCACTGGTCAATGGCAGCGACGATGGCAGCAAGCCACGGCGCCCGGTCGGCGTCGGTCAGCGGATGCCCGCTTCGCATTTTGGCCACGTTCTCCGGCGGGTGAAGCCGATCCCCCTCCACGAATTCCCAATTGAGCCGTACCGCCAGGCGCTCCCCGACCGTCGTCTTACCGGCGCCTGCGACGCCCATGACCACGGCGACCGATGGGTGTTCACGGCTGTGCACGTCCCGCCGCCCCTTTTATCGGTGACACCACTATAAAGCGGCGGTCGCCGCCGGTCGACCCGATATTCGTGAACATAGCGCGACAACCGGACCGGCGTTATGGCCGAGATACCTGCTCGATTCCGGCCGAACGCCCTTCCTGCCCTTAAGCCGCAGGATTCGACTTGGCCGGCGAGCGCGCCGGTTCAGCCTGAGCCGGTAAGGCTGCCGCGAAACAGGATCGGTCCGCTCGGAACCGGACGATTCGAGCCGCCCGCAGGCTCGAGTGTAACGATCAGATCGCCCGCGGCCGGACAGCAGTCGTATGTTCGCCGGCGTCTCGGCGATTGCCTTGCGGCCCGATTGCGGCAACAAGCCGAGCGGATGCGGCGGCGCCGGCACCCGGCGCCACCAGCCATAGCTGATAAACCTGGCCAGCCGGCGGGGCCGGCGGATGCAGGCTGTCGGCGGCGATCTGATGAGCGCCACTGGCGAGGCGGATCGCCCATAGCGGGTGCTGTCCGCCGTCACGCACGACGGCAACGATCGGCAATGCCGATAAATCGGGCGATGACGCGGCCGATAAGCGCGGCGACGAAGACGGCGGACAGCCCCACGGCAAGCACGATAGCGGACGATCGCCAGAGCTCCGCTTTGCCCCACAGTCTGGCAAGGCCGGTGGGGCGGGTCATATCGGTACTGCGGCGCCTGCTGAAACCCCGCGCCCGGAGTTTCGTCGGCAGTGGCAACCGGCGGCGTGCTCCGGCGCTGCTTCAACGCCGTCCCTTGGCCCTGACCGGGGTCACCAGCACCCGGTCGACCCGGCGGCCGTCCATCTCGACGACCTCGAACCTGTAGCCGTCGGCGGTGATGCGGTCGGCGACCATCGGCACGCGGTTGAGGCGCGCCATCAGATAGCCGCCGAGGGTATGGAAATCGGCGTCCTCGCCGGACAGATGGGACATGCCCGAGCACCTGCTTCAGCTCGTCGAGACCGACCATGCCGTCGATCAGCCAGGTCCCGTCTTCGCGCCGCACCACCCGCTGGTCGGCGTCGCCGAGCCGGATGTCGCCGACCAGCGCTTCGAGGATGTCGCTCGAGCGTCGACCAGCCCTTCGAGGTCGCCATATTCGTCGACGATCAGCGCCATCGGCTCGCCCGAGCGATTTGAACACTTCGAGGGCGCGCAGCACGGTGACCGTGTTCGGCAGATAGAGCGGCGGCCGCATCGCCGCCCGTAGATCGAAGCGGCTGCCCGGCGAGGCAGGCGGCGAGCAGATCCTTGGCCTCGGGCGATGCCGATGACCTGCTGCGTTCCGCCCTGCATGACCGGAAAGCGGGAATGAGGACTATCGCGGATCTTGCGCCGGTTCTCTTCCTCCGGATCGTCGAGGTCGAGCCATTCGACCTGGGTGCGCGGCGTCATCACCGCGCTGACCCGCCGGTCGCCGAGCCGCAGCGCCATCTCGACGATCGCGGTCTCGGCATGCGGGATATGTCCGGTCGCGGCTCCTTCGCGCAGCATGAAGCTGATCTCTTCGTCGGTCACCGGCGCCGCTGCCTTCCCTGCGCACGCGGCAGGAGGTGCAGCACCAGATCGGTCGAGGCGCTCAGAAACCATTCGATCGGCGCCCCGAGCCGCGCCATTGCCGCGCATCACCCGCGCCAATGCCGCGGCGATGCGCTCGGGATGGGAAGAGCGCGATCCGCTTCGGCACCAGCTCGCCGATGATCAGCGACAGATACGAGATCCCGACCACCACGATCGCCATGCTGATCACATGCGCGTAGCGCGCGACAAAGCCCGAAACTGCTCGGAGCTCCGTCTCCAGCCGCTCGCCGAGGTGGCCTGGCCGAAGGTGCCGGACAGTACCGCGATCACGGTAATCCCGATCTGTACGGTCGACAGCAGCCGCGAGGGGTCGGATTTCAGTTCGAGCGCGGCTTGGGCGCCGGGATCGCCGGCTTCGGCGAGGCCCGCAAGCCGGGCCGTGCGCGCCGAGACCAGCGCGATCTCGGCCATCGCAAAAAAGCCGTTCAGCAGAATCAGCAACAGGACGACCGTGATCGGCACAATCAGCATCGCAATCGCCCCTTGGGATCACGGCGCTCGCTGAGGGTGTCGCCTCCGGCGTCCCGGTCAAAGAGCGCGCGCAATCAATGACCGCGCCGGAGCTCGGGCTCTCTGGCCGACCGGTTGCAGCGCGGTGGCGGACCCTTGGCCGACGGGCCAGCACGACCCGCCGCTCGGCCGGCTCAGCGCGAATAGTACTCGATGACGAGATTGGGCTCCATCGATACCGGATACGGCACGTCCGCGGGCTTGGGCGCGCGGATAAAGCGGCCCTTCATTCGGTCGTGATCGATCTCGATGTAATCGGGGACGTCGCGCTCGCCCGACTTGCGACGCCTCGAGCACGAGCGCCATCGCCTTGGCCTTGGCGCCGAGCTCGATCTCGTCGCCGTCGCGCACCGTGTAGGACGGGATCGTCACGCGCCGGCTGTTGACGCGGACATGCCCGTGGTTGACCAGCTGACGTGCGGCGAACGGGTGTCGGCACAAGCTTCATGCGGTAGACGACCGCGTCGAGCCGGCGTTCGAGCAGCTCGATCAGATTGTCGCCGGTGTCGCCGCGGCGGCGCACCGCCTCCTCATAAAGCCGGCGGAACTGGCGCTCGCCGAGATTGGCGTAATAGCCCTTCAGCTTCTGCTTAGCGGCGAATCTGCGTGCCGAAATCCGACGGCTTCTTGCGCCGCTGGCCGTGCTGGCCGGGGCCGTATTCGCGGCGATTGAGCGGGCTTTTCGGCCGGCCCCACAGATTGACCTGGAGGCGACGGTTGATCTTGTATTTCGGTTCCTGACGCTTACTGCTCATCAAAAAGACATCCGTTTCACGTTTGTTGTTGTCCCGATAGGGCCATCCGCGCCCGAAGGCAGCGGGGCCGGGGCGACTTCGCCCACGTTCTCAGGAATAAGCCAAAGCTATAACCGGCAGCGCGCCAAAGTCAAATCGCGAACCGGAGCGTAGGCGTTGATCCAACGGACAGCGATATCTATTTGCGATATCATGAGGAATGAACCGCCGCCACCGTCGCACCCTCGGTCGGATTTTTGCCGAACCTGCCCCGGCGGATCTTTGCTGGAGCGAGATCGATGCGCTGCTGCGGGCCATCGGAGCCGAGATCAGCGAAGTGGCGGAAAGCCGCGTCCGAGTTGCACTAGCGGATGTGCGAGCCGTGTTCCATCGACCGCATCCGGGCCCCGAAAGCAGTCGCGGATTGGTGCGTGCCGTGCGCGATTTCCTCGCTGCCGCCGGTGTGGCACCTAAGAAGGAATGAGGCCGATGCTCGAATACAAGGGATACTTCGGAGCCGTCGAAGCCGGAGATGGCACCTTTCAGGGTCGCGTCGCCGGGCTTCGCGACGTTGTCACCTTCGAGGGCGACGACCTTCGCCGAAGTCGAACAAGCTTTCCGCGCTAGCGTCGACGACTACCTCGCGTTTTGCGCTGAAGGTGGCGAGCCGCCGGACCGGCCTCACAGCGGCAAGATCCTCCTCCGCGTGAATCCGGAAACGCACCGTCGTGCGGCAATCCGCGCGCGAGGCCGAAGGCGTCAGCCTCAATCAATGGATCGCGAGCCGGATCGCGATCGGGATTCTTGAGCGTCGCCGTTCAGGCTCGAGAAGTAGGGCCGCTTACTCTGCCGCGGCGGCGCGGCTGGCGCGCTTGCGGTCGTTCGGGTCGAGCAGCCGCTTGCGGAGGCGGATCGATTTCGGGGTGACCTCGACCAGTTCGTCGTCGCCGATATAGGCGATCGCCTGTTCCAGGCTCATGATCTGCGGCGGGGTCAGCCGCACCGCCTCGTCCTTGGCGGTCGTGCGGATGTTGGTCAGCTGCTTGCCCTTGGCCGGGTTCACGTCGAGGTCGTTGCCGCGGCTGTGGGCGCCGATGATCATTCCCTCATAGATCTGCGCCCCCGGCTCGATGAACATCGGCCCGCGGTCTTCGAGGTTCCACAGCGCGTAGGCGATCGCGACCCCGTTGGCGGTCGACACCAGGACGCCGTTGCGCCTGCCCTCGATCGGCCCCTTGTACGGGGCGTAGCCGTGGAATAGCCGGCTCATCACCCCGGTGCCGCGGGTGTCGGTCAGAAATTCGCCCTGATAGCCGATCAGCCCGCGAGTCGGGCCGAAAAACGTCAGCCGCAGCTTGCCGCCGCCCGAGGGCCGCATCTCCTGCATCTCGGCCTTGCGCCGGCTCATCTTGTCGACGACGATGCCGGCGAATTCCTCGTCGACGTCGACAACGAACTTCTTCGATCGGCTCCAGCCGCTGGCGCGTCGCCGGGTCGGTCTTGAACAGCACCCGCGGCCGCGAGATCGACATCTCATAGCCCTCGCGCCGCATCGTCTCGATCAGCACGCCGAGCTGCAATTCGCCGCGGCCGGCGACCTCGAACGCATCCTTTTGCGCGCTCTGGCTGACCTGGATCGCGACGTTGCCCTCGGCCTCGCGAAACAGGCGCTCGCCGATCATCCGCGAGGTCACCTTGGTCCCCTCGCGTCCGGCGAGCGGGCTGTCGTTGACCGAAAAGGTCATCGCCAGGGTCGGCGGGTCGATCGGGTCGGCGGGCAGGGGCTCGGTAACTTCGGGCGCGCAGATCGTGTCGGCGACGGTGGTCAGAGCCGAGCCCGGCAACGGCGATGATGTCGCCCGCCTGGGCCTCCTCGATCGGACGGCGGTCGAGGCCGCGGAATGCCTGCAGCTTGGTCAGTCGCGCCTGCTCGATCAGCCGGCCGTCACGGGCCAGCGACTTGACCGGCATGTTGAGCCGCGCCACGCCGGAATGAATGAGCCCGGTCAGCACCCGGCCGAGATAGGGGTCGTAGTCCAACGTCGTCGCCAGCATCGAGAACGGCGCGTCGGGATCGGCCTCGGGCGGCGGCACATGCGCCAGGATCAGCTCGAACAGAGGGCGTCAGGTCGCGGCGCGGCGCATCGAGATCGCTGACCGCCCAGCCGCTGCGGCCGGAGGCGAACAGCGTCGGGAAATCGAGCTGCGCCTCGCTCGCGTCGAGCACCGCGAACAGATCGAAGATCTCGTTATGGACCGCGCCGGCGCGGGCGTCCGGGCCGATCGACCTTGTTGATCACGACGATCGGACGCAGACCCTGGCGCAAGGCCTTGCCGAGGACGAACTTGGTCTGCGGCATCGGCCCCTCGGCGGCGTCGACCAGCACCAGAACACCGTCGACCATGCTGAGGATGCGCTCGACCTCGCCGCCGAAATCGGCATGGCCCGGCGTGTCGACGATGTTGATCGCGCACGTCGTGCCACAGGACCGAGGTGCATTTCGCCAGGATCGTGATGCCGCGCTCGCGTTCGAGCTCGTTCGAATCGAGCGCCCGTTCGGCGACCTGCTGATTGGCGCGAAAAGCGCCGGATTGGCGCAGCATCGCGTCGACCAGGGTGGTCTTGCCATGGTCGACATGGGCGATGATGGCGATGTTGCGAATATCCATGCGGAAACCTGCCGGCTCCCCGGCCGGCGGCCAAGGCTATGGAATGATGCTCAGACCAAGCCGGCTTCGGCGGCGAGACGCGACAGCGCGGTCTCGGGGCGAGCGCCGACATGGCTGATTATTTCGGCAGCGCACAAACTGCCGATCCCGCCGCAGGTGGGGAGCGGCAGACCGCTGGGTCAAGCCATAAAGAAAGCCGCTGGCGTAAAGATCGCCGGCTCCGGTCGTGTCTACGACGCGTGCGACGGGCGCCGCCGCGACGACATGCTCGGCTCCCGTCGGCCAGGATGACGCTGCCGGCGGCGCTGCGCGTCAGCGCGGCGATCGCGACATGGCCACGCACCGCCGCCGCGGCAGCGGCAAAATCCGTCGTCTCGTACAGCGAGCAGATCTCGACCTCATTGGCGAACAGAATGTCGACATGTCCGTCGACCAGATCGCGGAACGCCGCGCGATGGCGCTCGACGCAGAACGGGTCGGATAGCGACAACGCGACCTGACGCCCGGCCGCATGAGCGACGGCGGCCGCCTTGCGAAACGCCTGCTGCGCTAGCGGCGGATCGAACAAATAGCCTTCGAGATAGGTCACCTGCGCTGCGCCGATGATTTCGGTGTCGATATCGTCGGGTCCGAGGGCGACGCAGGCGCCAAGATAGGTGTTCAAGGTGCGCTGCCCGTCTGACGTGACCAGTATCAGGCAGCGCGCGGTACCGGGGCCTTGCGTCGCTGCTGGCGTGTCAAAACGCACCCCTTGCGCGGTCAGATCATGGCGAAATACTTCGCCCAGCAGGTCGTCGCGCACCTTGCCGATATAGGCGCCCTTGCCGCCGAGCGAGGCGATGCCCGCCATCGTATTACCCGCCGAGCCGCCGGAAGCCTCGATCGCCGGCCCCATCATCCGGTAGAGCGCGTCGGCGCGATCCGCGTCGATCAGGGCCATCGTCCCTTTGACCAACGCCTCCTTCGCCAAAAACGCCTCGTCGGCGCGGGCGATCACATCGACAATGGCATTGCCGATGCCGACGACGTCAATAACGGCTTGCGTCATACTCGGAGAATTACCTGAGCTGGAGAGGCGCCGGAATATAGCCCCGTTTGTTTCGCCGGCAAGCGCCGCGGACGCTTCGCCGAGGTCATCCGCCGGCGCTTAATTGCCGGAGCGGCCCGTTCGACTTACCTGGCAACCGCCGGTTCAGAGCGCGTCGGCGACGGCGCGGTGATAGCGCCGCAGTGCGGCGAGTGGTCGGATAGGGTGTGCGCCGGCGATGCGCTTATGGTGGCGGCGGTTGAAGGTCGTCGTCAGGCAGATATGCGACGCGCCGGCGGCTTTCCAGAACTGGCTTCCCGCGCCCAGTCGGCCTCGCTGCCGGAGCCCATCGACACCCAGACCTCGATCCCGACGGCGGCGGGTCGCGGCCCGCGTCCTCGGTCAGCCGGCGCAGCCGGTCGAAAACGTCGGTTGCCGTCTGGTCGGGCGGGATAGGCGTTCGGCATCCAGCCGTCGCCCCATTTGGCGATGCGCTCCAGGGTGCGGTCGTGATGGCCGCCAAACCATACCGGCACCTTGCCCGAGGCTGGGCGCGGGTTGATCCCGGCATCGTCGATCGTGTGCCAGCGGCCCTTGAAGCTGACATGCGGCTCGGCCCACAATTTCTGCATGACCTGCACCTGCTCCTCGGAGCGGCGGCCGCGATTGTGGAAATTCTCGTTGAGGCCGGTGAACTCGACCTCGTTCCAGCCGACCCCGATGCCGAGCCGGAAGCGGCCGCCCGATAACACGTCGAGACAGGCCGCCTGCTTGGCGACCAGCACGGTCTGGCGCTGCGGCAGGATCAACACGCCGGTCGAAAAGCCGAGCTTTGCGTGCAGCCGGCGAGGTAGCCGAACAGCACGAACGGGTCGTGGAACAGATCCTCGCGAATTGTTGCGGTCCCAGCCCGGCCGGCTCGCCGCGTTGACCCCCAGCACATGGTCGGGCGCCTCGAGGAAATCGTAGCCGCTCGCTTCGGCCGCCTGCGCATATTCGCGCATCACCGCCGGCTCGCCGCCGATATCGCCTTCACGGCAGCAATGTCCCGAGTTCCATCGCCTCTCTCCCCGAATTCCTCGATCTGCACCCTTGAGCGCGAACCTACACCGGCGGGTGCGCGGCCGACCACCGCGATCATCGGGTCGCTGACATCCTCGATCCATTCGGCGAGGCGATGGGTTTCGATGCCGGCGAACCCGGCATGGCGCAGATAGTGCTCGACCAGCTCTCGCGTGGCCGGCATCGTCGAGCGCCCGCCAGACCGCCACCGCCTTGGTCCAAAAGCAGCGGTTCGAAAAGCTGATGACGACCGGGCGCCAGGGCGCAGCACGCGCGCAACTTCGCGCAGCACCTCGACCGGCCGCTGCAGGTATTGGATCGAGACGCAGATCATCGCCGCGTCGACGCTGTCATTCGCGAGCGGCAGGATCGGGTCGCGGTTGAGGTTCTGCACGAACCGGCGGCTGAGGCGCGGGTTTGCGGCCAATTCCTCGGCGTTCATGCCGTGGCCGATGACCTCGGCGTAGGCGATTTCGGCCGGCAGGTGGCTGACCCAGCTCGACATCAGGTCGAGCAGCACGCCGCCGGCGGCAGCACGTGCGGTAGAACCCGGTCAGCGCGGCGATCGCGCCGTCGTCGATGTGAAAGACCAGCCGCGCCGGCTCGTAGAAATATTCGTCCTCCTCCGCGTCCAGCTTGTCGAACGCGCCAGGTGACAGTCCGGGCAGATCATCGGCCATCTGCGCTACCACCCCCGACTACGACGACATCGACCGCATGCACGGTCGGCGATGATCCAATCGCTTCGAACACGGGCCGGATTTTGACGACGTGCCGGTTGCGCAGGGCGTGCAGATCAATCATCGAGCGGTTCCGGGTTTCGCAAGCGCATCGAGCATGACATGGCAAGGGCCGCGGCACCAGCCGCGGCGAAATTGAGCGCTGGAAAGGGACTTTGCCGCCCGCCGCGCGGTAATTCGCAGGCGATTTGGGCCATTCGCTAGGGGGCTGCGGCCGCCGCTTGCGGATCGCTATTTGGCTCGATTGGCGGTAATATCGGACGACGGAAACGTCAGGAGGAAACGCGGATGTTACAGATGGCCGGGCGCATGGGCGTCCTCGGCACCGAGACCGCATTCGAGGTATTGGCGCGCGCCAACGCGCTGGCTGCACAGGGCCGCTCGATCATCAATCTCGGCATCGGCCAGCCGGATTTCCCGACCCCGGCGCATATCGTCGAAGCCGGCCGCAAAGCGCTCAAAGACGGCCATCACGGTTATACCGCGGCCAACGGCATCGCGCCGCTGCGCGAGGCGGTCGCCGCCGACCTCTACCGTCGCCACCGGGTCGAGGTGTCGCCCGCTCACGTCCTCGTCGTTCCCGGCGGCAAGGTCACGATGTTCTTCGCGATCCTGATGTTTGGCGAGACCGGGACCGAGATCCTTTATCCGAACCCGGGTTTTCCGATCTACGAGAGCGTAATCCGCTTTTCCGGTGCGACACCGGTGCCGATCCCCCTCTACGAAAAAGCCGGCTTCTCGTTTAGTGCCGCCGAGGTGCTGGACAAGATCACCCCGCGAACCCGGCTGATCATCATCAATAGCCCGGCCAACCCGACGGGCGGGGTCGTCCCTCGCGCCGAACTCGACCGGCTGGTCGCCGGGCTCGAACACCATCCGCAAGTTGCGGTGATGAGTGACGAAATTTATGGCGAGATCCTCTATGACGGCGCCGAGCATGTGAGCCTGTTGAGCTACCCGTCGCTGCGCGACCGGCTGATCCTGCTCGACGGCTGGAGCAAGACCTATGCGATGACCGGATGGCGCATGGGATATGGCGTATGGCCCGAGGCGTTGTTCGCTGCCGCCGAGCGGCTGGCGATCAACTGCCATTCCTGCGTCAACGCCGCGGCTCAGTTCGCCGGCATCGCGGCATTGACCGGCCCGCGCGAGCCGGTAACGCGGATGGTGGCCGCCTTTGCCGAGCGCCGCGAATTCATCGTAGAGGCGCTGAACCGCCTCCCCGGCCTCCGTTGCGCCCGCCCCGGAGGCGCCTTTTACACCTTTCCGAACATAACCGGCACCGGGCTCGACGCACGCACCCTGCAAGGAAGGCTCCTCGAACAGGCCGGAGTCGCAACCATCGCCGGCACCAGTTTTGGCGAGTACGGTGAGGGCTACCTGCGGTTTTCCTATGCCAATAGCCGCGAGAGCGATCGCCGAGGCCGTCGGACGCATCGGCGATCTGCTGGGCAACCGCTGAGTGCGGACGCGGCATTTCAAGTATGCCTAGATTTTGGGCAGAATGGTGCTCGGTTCACCAGCATTTCCGGCGGGACGAGCCGTGTTTGCCTACATCCACGTCGCGGAACCATTTTGGCATGGGTTATGCTGTAGCCCTGGCGGCTTACTGAAGCCCGCCCGGCAGGGATTGAACGCCGATGAAAAAGATCGAGGCCATCATCAAGCCTTTCAAGCTCGACGAGGTGAAGGAGGCCTTGCACGAGGTCGGCATCCAGGGCATCACCGTCACCGAGGCCAAGGGATTCGGCCGGCAAAAGGGTCACACCGAACTGTATCGGGGAGCGGAGTACGTCGTCGACTTCCTACCCAAGGTCAAGATTGAAGTCGTGATGGAAGATTCCCTGGTCGAGCATGCGATCGAGGTGATCCAGCAGGCGGCGCACACCGGTCGGATCGGCGACGGCAAGATCTTTGTAACCAATATCGACGAGGCGATCCGCATCCGTACCGGCGAACGCGGTCCCGACGCGATCTGAGGAGGCTTTTGGTCCGACGGTTGCAGGTGCTTTGAAGAAGGCCGGCCGTTGTGTTGGGCCCGAAATATGGTCGTGCGCCAGGCCTTGCAGTGGCGCTTTCGGGTGCCGGACGGCTCTGCCGGCCGCCACTGGTCTTCGTGCCTCGTAATTCGTCATTAACCTGAGAACGGAACTGGAGCGATGTCGGACCCTGGGAAGGTAATGGAGCTGATCAAGGAGCACGAGGTCAAATATGTCGACTTCCGCTTCACCGATCCGCGCGGCAAGTGGCAGCATCTGGCGCATCACGTGCGCACGATCAGCGAGGATTTTCTGAACGAGGGGGTGATGTTCGACGGGTCGTCGATCGCCGGGTGGAAGGCGATCAACGATTCGGACATGATGCTGGTGCCGGATTGTTCGACCGCGGTGCTGGACCCGTTTGCGGCGCAGACGGCATTGGTGGTGTTTTGCGACGTGCACGAGCCGTTGACCGGTCAGCCCTACGCCCGCGACCCGCGCTCGACGGCGAAGAAGGCCGAACAGCACCTGATTTCGACCGGGATCGGCGACAAGGCGTTTTTCGGTCCGGAGGCCGAGTTCTTCATCTTCGACGATGTGCGCTACAAGACCGGGATGAACGGGTCGATGTACCAGATCGACAGCGAGGAGGGGCCCTACGTCTCGGACAAGGAGTTTACCGAGGGCAATTCGGGGCACCGGCCGCCGATCAAGGGCGGCTATTTCCCGGTGCCGCCGGTCGACGGCCAGGCCGATCTGCGGGCCGAGATGCTCTCGGTGATGGCCGATATGGGGCTCAAGGTCGAAAAGCACCACCATGAGGTGGCGCCGAGCCAGGCCGAATTGGGGTTTCAGTTTTCGACCCTGGTCGACACCGCCGACCACATGCAGATCTACAAATACGTGGTGCACAACGTCGCCCAGCAATACGGCAAGACCGCGACCTTCATGCCCAAGCCGATCCTCGGCGACAACGGCTCGGGCATGCATGTCCACCAATCCTTGTGGAAGGGCGACAACACCGCGTTTGCCGGCAACCTCTATGCCGATCTGTCGGAGACCGCGCTCTATTACATCGGCGGGATCATCCGCCACGCCAAGGCGATCAACGCCTTCACCAACCCGACCACCAACAGCTACAAGCGGCTGATCCCGGGGTTCGAGGCGCCGGTGCTGCTGGCCTACTCCTCGCGCAACCGCTCGGCCTCGTGCCGCATCCCCTATGTGGCGAGCCCGAAAGCCAAGCGGGTCGAGGTGCGCTATCCCGACCCGGCGGCCAACCCCTATCTGGCCTTTGCCGCGATGCTGATGGCCGGATTGGACGGCATCCAGAACAAGATCCATCCGGGCGAGCCGATGGACAAGAACCTCTACGACCTGCCGCCCGAGGAATTGAAGGACGTGCCGGTGGTGTGCGGCTCCTTGCGCGAGGCGCTGGGCGAATTGGCCCACGACCACGCCTTTCTGCTCAAGGGCGAGGTGTTCAACAAGGACCAGATCGAGGCCTATATCGAATTGAAATGGGAGGAGGTGTATAATTTCGAGCACACCCCGCACCCGATCGAATTCCAGATGTATTACTCGGTCTGACCCCCGCCGGGCCGACCCCCCGCCGGGCCGACCCCGATCTGGCCCAGCAGGTCCGACCACCCGGATTAGAATCTCGCGGCACCGCCAAGACGCGCCCCCACCGGCGCGCCTTGTTTTTGGATCAAGTGATCAGGGGCCAGGCAGGATCGGCCGAAGCCAGGCAATCCTCGCCCCGACTGCTAACATTCTCCGACCTAAGACGCAGTCATCGGGGCTGGTTCCTCGGGGGCCGTCAGGAGGGCCGGCGCCGGCCGTATGTCACGCTTCAATTGCTCAATCTCGGGCTCGTTCAAAGTTTCGGTCTGCAGCAGCGCGGTCGCGGTGCGGTCGAGCAAGGCGCGGTTGCGCTGCA
Source organism: uncultured Alphaproteobacteria bacterium (assembly GCA_963821795.1). Taxonomy (GTDB): domain Bacteria; phylum Pseudomonadota; class Alphaproteobacteria; order ATCC43930; family CGMCC-115725; genus AP-15. The sequence continues at coordinate 361,925 of CAWGFH010000013.1, read as the reverse complement.
GCACATCGGTGGCCATGGCGAACGCTTGATCGACGAAGCCTCGCACCGCGTGGTCCACAGCTTCGGCGGTGCTTTCGCCATAGCTGCGTTCCTGAGGCGTCGGATAGGCCGGCTGGAGGAACGGCGAGCGGTCGCGGTCATAGGTGACATTGCCGAGCGCCTCGCTCATGCCATAGCGCAACACCATCGCCCGGGCGATGTCGGTGACGCGGGCGAGATCGTCGGCGGCGCCGGTCGATATCTCGGCAAAGACCAGCAATTCGGAGGCGCGTCCGCCGAGGAGCGCCGCCATCTTGTGTTCGAGTTCGGCGCGCGTCATCAAATAGCGGTCTTCGATCGGACGCTGGATTGTGTAGCCGAGCGCGCCGACGCCGCGCGGAATGATCGACACCTTATGCACCGTCTCGACACCCGGCAGCGCCAAGGACACGATCGCGTGACCAAGTTCGTGATAGGCGACGACCCGCCGCTCCATCGGGTTCAGCAGCCGGTTGCGCTTCTCAAGCCCGGCGACGATGCGCTCGATCGCGGCGGTGAAGTCGTCCATCGCAACCGCGTCGGCGTTGCGCCGAGTGGCAAGGAGGGTCGCCTCGTTGACCAGATTTGCCAAATCGGCCCCGGTGAAGCCTGGGGTCAGCGCCGCGATTTCCTCCGGGTTGACGTCCGCGGCGAGCTTCGCTTTTTTCAGATGAACGGCGAGGATGGCCGTACGTCCCCGCTTATCCGGCCGGTCGACCAGGACCTGACGATCGAACCGCCCGGCGCGCAGCAGGGCGGGATCGAGCACTTCGGGCCGGTTGGTCGCGGCCAGCAGCACGAGCCCGCTCGTCGGGTCAAATCCGTCGAGCTCGGCCAGCAGCTGGTTCAGGGTCTGATCCTTCTCGTCCTGGCCGCCGCCGGCGAATGGCCCGCGGGCGCGCCCCAACGCATCGAGTTCGTCGATAAAGATGATCGCCGGTGCGTGTTGGCGCGCCTGATCGAACAGGTCGCGCACCCGGGCGGCGCCGACGCCGACGAACATCTCGACGAATTCCGAGCCCGAGATCGAAAAGAACGGCACCCCGGCCTCGCCGGCAACGGCGCGGGCGAGCAAGGTCTTGCCGGTCCCGGGCGGGCCGACCAAAAGCACACCCTTGGGCGGACGCCCTCCGAGCCGCCCGTAGCGGACCGGGTCCTTCAGGAAATTGACGATCTCCGCCAGCTCTTCCTTTGCCTCGTCTACTCCGGCGACATCGGCGAAGGTGACTTTGGTCTCTTTTTCGACATAGATCTTCGCATGGCTCTTGCCGATCTGCATCAGCCCGCCGAGGCCGCCCTGCCCCATCCGGCGGATCGCGAACATCCAGATCCCGACAAAGAAGATCGCTGGCAGGATCCACGAGAGTAGGTCGCGAAGGAAATGGTTTTCGACCACGCCGGTATAGGTGACGCCGTGCTTGTCGAGGCTCTGGGCCAGATCGGGCGCGACCCGAGCGGTGACAAAGTCCTTGAGCCCGTCGGGTTCCGCCTTTTTCAGCGAGCCGCTGATGTAGTTCGGGCCGATCTCGACCTCGCTGACCTTGCCGTCGTTGAGCAAGGCCTGGAAACGGCTGTAAGGGATCGGGGTTCGCTCAGTGCTCTGCAGATAAAGGCTCTGAATCCACAGCATCCCCAGGATCGCGGCGATCACGTACCAGAAGTTGATGTGAACTTTCTTGTCCATGGCGGGCGTCCTGGCTCTTTCAGCCGATAAATTCGCTGGCCCTCAAACCCCAGCGCAGCCGGCGCCGTCGAGCCGCGCTCAGGCTTCATCCGTCCCGGCCAGAGCAGGCCGTCCCGGCAGGGCGCCCCGCGCCACCCATTCGAGCGTCAGGCCCTGGACGACGATCGTAAACACGACGATTCCGTAAGCAATTGTCAACATGTTGTCCTTATAAGCCGTCGGCGGCAACGCCAGTGCCAGAGCCACCGAAATCCCGCCGCGCAGCCCACCCCAGGTCAGCACCAGAAATGATCCGAAACGGCCAGGAAGATGTAGATTGAGCGGCAATGCGGAGGCCGTAACGCTGACCCAGCGGGCCGCGAGCACCACCGGGATCATCACGGCGGTGGCGGCGAGCGCGCGCCAAGCCAGGTCAATTGCCGCGATCTCGAGCCCGATCAACAAGAATAACAACGCGTTCAAGGTGTCGTCGACCAACAGCCAAAACGTCTTCAAACGCTGGCGAGTGGCCTCGCTCATCGCTTGCTGCATGCCGTGATTGCCCATCAAAATACCGGCGACGACGACCGCGACCGGACCCGAGATATCGAGCAAGCCGGCAAGGCTGTAAGTGCCGGTCACCAGAGCAAGCGAGATGATCAATTCCACATTGTAATCGTCGACCCCGCGGATCAGCAAAAATGCCGCGTAGCCCAGCACCAGGCCGAGCACACCACCGCCCCCAGCCGACAGCACAAATTGTCCGGCGACTGCCATAGGGCCGTGGACTTGATCTCCGCTGCCGGTTGCCAGGGACAGCAGCAGCGAAAACAGGACAACACCGATGCCATCGTTAAACAGGCTCTCGCCGGCGATGATCGCCTGCAAATCCTGCGGGATGCCGACTCGCTTCAAAACCAGCAACACGGCTACCGGGTCGGTCGGCGAGATCAGGGCGCCGAACACCAGGCACCAGGCGATCGGGATCCGGATCCCGAGAGCCGCAGACACTGCCAACAATACGGCCGCGATCAATGCAGTCGACAGCACCGTGCCGAAAGTGGCCAGCGCCAGAACCGTCCATTTGCGCGCGAACAATTCCTCGAAATCAACTTCGAGCGCCCCGGCAAACAGCAGAAAGCTCAAAAAGCCGTTGAGCAGGGCGACCGGAAAATTGACCCCGGCCAGCAACCCGCGGATGGCGAGCCTGAGCCCCAGCTGTGGCACCGCGGCGTCGACGGCGATCAGCATCACCGTGCCGAACAGTGCCATCAGCAGCAAGCCCACCGTCAGCGGCAAGCCGAAAATTCGGTGGTTCAGGTAACCAAAGATCGCCGCCAGCACCAATAACAGCGCGAGCAAGTCAAATGGGGACTGCATACTGGAAAGCGGCTTTCGGTTCAGACCAGGATGGATCCGACAGAGCGCACTGCGATGGTTCGGACCAGGATCGCGACTGTCTCCTTTAGGCCGAGGCGGCAGCATCGCACGCGGCGAGCGTTGCTGATCTGCCACACCAGATGCAAGACTATCACTGTGACATCGCGATGAACCTGCTGCAGCACAGCCATGTGCTTGAAACTTGCTGCTCCGCACGCACCTAGACGATCGACAGGAGGCGACAGAGTTCAGTCCATGATCAAGGCATATTTATCGAGGCTTTCGGCCGCGTCGAAAACGCCGACCCGGACCAACCGGTCGCTGCATAGAGTCGTTGGCTTTGCCGTAACGCTGGGCCTGGCGGTGATCGCCGGTCATGGTTCCGCGATGGCGGCGGGGGGCGGCGACACGGTCCAGAATTTGTACGCCAGCCTGCTCGCGACGATGAAAAACGGTCCAACACTTGGCGAGAGCGGGCGCTTTGCACAGTTGGAGCCGGTCATCCGCCGCAGCTTCGACCTGCCGGTGATGGCTCGCTTGTCGGTCGGGCCGGAATGGGCCGGGCTGAGCGCCGCCCAACAGCAGCAGGTCACCGACAGCTACGGCCGCTACATTTCGGCGATTTACGCAGACCGGTTCGACAGCTATGCCGGTCAGCAATTGCAAGTCACCGGGGAACGGCCGACAGCAAATGGCGTCGTCGTCACCAGCCGGATCGTCAAATCGGACGGCAGCCCGGTGGAGATCGACTACCTGATGCGGCAGGATGGCGGCGGCTGGCAGATCGCCGACATCTACGTCGACGGTACGATCAGCGAGGTGGCGACGCGGCGCTCCGAATTCGGAGCGATACTGAGGACCCAAGGGATCGACGGCTTGATCGAGGCGCTCAATCGCAAAGCCGACATGCTGACGCGGACCACCGCCAAGGCCGATTAGGCGCCGGTCGCGCCACGCGGCGCCCGCGTCATCAGCCAGGGTGTGATCAGCATCGCCACGAGGCTGGTGCTGTCGCGCCCCGGCAGTTCCGGCAGGCCGAAAGCGATCGTCTGCTGTTCGGCGCGGGTCATCGACTTCAAGGTTCCAAAGAGTCGGTCCCATACCGAAAGCACCGCCCCGAAGTTTGAATAGGTCTGCTCGGCCGAAACGGCGTGGTGGACAAGGTGCAGTTCGGTCGTGACGAATACCGGTTGCAGCCACCGTTCGAGCCGCTGCGGCAGGCGCAGATTGGCATGTTGAAGGGCGGCCGTACTGAATACGGCAAGACCGTGGCTCAGCACGACATAGGCCGGAACATCGAACACGATCATGAGGATCCAATAGAACCCGGAAGCAAGCAGATATTCGATCGGATGATGGCGGATGGCGGTCGTTACATCGATGTCCGGGTCGGAGTGGTGCAGCGCATGCAGGCGCCAAAACAGCGTCACGGCATGTTCGCAACGGTGCACGAGGTAGTCCAGGAGATCGAGAATGAGGAAGCCGACCAGCAAGGATAGCGCCGCATTTGTGATCGGCCACGATGGCAAGGCAATGCCCAGCGCCGCTTCGTATTGAAGCCGAGCCTCGCCCGCAGGCCCGAACAAAACGGCGGCAAACGCCAGATTGGCGAGCCAAAAGGCGATGTTCCCCAGTCGGCGCCGGGCGCCGCCGACCGTCGGCTGCCGTCCTGGACGCAGGAACTCCCACAGCGCGACGACAAGCAAGCTGCCGAAGATGACGGCCGGGACCAGCAGCGACTCCTCCCGCTTCGGGACAGCCTCCGTTTAGAGCGCCGACGGCCATTTCTCAAGAACTTCCCCGGGCGGGGCCGCCCGAGGCGCTGCGGGCGGCGGTTCGGAGAAATAGCCCTTCGCTACGCGCCCTCGGCGATGAGCATATCGTAGGCGGGGATGGTCAGGAATTCCGGGAAAGCCGGAGCTTCGATCAAATCGGAGAACAGCCGAGCCGCATCCTCGTAGCGGCCGCCCTGATAGCTCTGCGCGTCAGCCGCCTCGTGCAGCTTCGCCAGTTCTTCGTCGAGGACGGTCCGACAGAGAGCGGCATCGATCGCGCGCCCGTCATCGAGTTTGGCGCCGTGGCGGATCCACTGCCATACCTGGGCGCGGCTGATTTCCGCGGTGGCGGCATCCTCCATCAGATGATAGAGCGGCACGCAGCCGATGCCCGCGCAGCCAAGCCTCGATATAGCCGATTCCGACATTGAGGTTCTGGCGGAGCCCGGCCTCGGTGATACTGCCCTTCGGGACCACGAGCAGGTCGGCGGCGGCGACATGCACGTCCTGGCGCTTGCGGGCTATCTGGTTGGCCTGCGGCATCTCGCGGTCGAAGATCTCCTTGGCGATGCCGACCAGCCCCGGATGCGCGACCCAGGTGCCGTCGTGGCCGTCGCCGGCTTCGCGCTGTTTGTCGGCGCTGACCTTTTCCATGGCCGCTTCGTTCGCCACCGGATCGTCGCGGATCGGGATTTGCGCCGCCATCCCGCCCATGGCGTGGATTTCGCGGCGGTGGCAGGTCTTGATCAGCAGCAGGCTGTAGCTGCGCAGAAAGTGGCTGGTCATCGTTACCTGCGCCCGGTCGGGCATGACGCAGGCCGGGTCTTCGGCGAATTTCTTGATGTAGCTGTAGATGTAGTCCCACCGGCCGCAATTCAGCCCGGCCGAGTGGTCGCGCAACTCCCACAGAATCTCGTCCATTTCAAAGGCGGCCATGATCGTTTCGATCAGCACGGTCGCACGGACCGTCCCCTTTGGCAGGCCCAGCGCGCTCTGCGCGTCGAGGAACACCTCGTTCCACAGCCGCGCCTCCAAGTGGCTCTCGATCTTGGGCAGGTAAAAATACGGCCCGCTGCCGCGCGCGACCAATTCCTTGGCGTTGTGAAAGAAGAACAGGCCAAAGTCGAACAGCGCCCCCGACATCGGCTCGCCATCGACGAGGACGTGCTTTTCCGGGAGGTGCCAGCCGCGCGGACGAACGAACAGCACCGCGGTCTTGCCGTTCAGCGAATAATGCCGGCCGGTCTCGGGATCGTCGAAGGTTATCGTCCGGCGAACGGCGTCGCATAAATTCGCCTGTCCTTCGATCAGATTGTCCCAGCTCGGCGTGTTGGCGTCCTCGAAATCCGCCATATAGACGCTGGCGCCGCAATTCAGGGCGTTGATGACCATCTTGCGGTCGACCGGGCCGGTGATTTCGGTGCGGCGGTCGGCTATGTCGGACGGGATCGGCGCCACCCTCCAATCGCCGTCCCGGATCGCTTTGGTCTCAGTTGGAAAGTCGGGCTTCCATCCGGCATCGAGGCGGCGCTGCATCTCTGCTCGGCGGGCCAGCAACAGCCGCTGCTCAGACCCGAACTTCCGCTGGAGCCCCGCGACGAAGGCAATGGCCTCAGGCGTCAGGACTTGCTCGTAGCCGGATTTCATCGCCCCCAAAATGACGACGCCATCGGGCAAATCGGTGGTTTTGGCCATCGCAGACATCTCCCGCTGTGCTGCATCTGCTGTCGGCCGCGCCGCGCCGCCGACACCCAAAACCGCCTTCAAGCGTCCCCCTGGCCAAACTCCTTTCAATCTGCCCGCGTTTGTTCGCTCGCGCAGCAAGGGCGGCGAGTTTGTTCAGGATATCCGCCCTGTCCGCTCATGATGCAGCGCAACATCGCAATGGTCAACCAGTCAAACCGGTCGATGAGCCGTAATCGAGCTCTCGGCGCGGCGCGAACGCGGCGGTCCCGCCGCCCTGACCGAGAACTCAGGCTGCGGCTTTTTTGCGGTTGGCCGCCAGGCGCGCGTCGACGGTCGCGACGGTCTGATCGACCGTGGCGTTGCGCATACCGTATTGGCCGCCGATGGTTTGCACCAGCCGGTCGGTGCGCTCGATATTGGGTGCGCCATTGTCTAATGCGCGGGCGGCCGAGGACGGCCGCACCAGGTCCCTTGCCGCAGCGGCATACTTTTCAAACGGCACCAAATCGTCCAGGGACGCTCCCATCTTGTGGGATACCTCGGTCACCCAGTTGTAGACCCCGCGCGACGCTTGGACATCGCCGTTCACGGCTTCGTCGATTGTGATCGACCCGTCCGGGCGAATGCAGCGGTAGTTGCCGGTCAGCAGCATCGCCCATTTGGCCAGCGGTACGAAAATCGAACTCGTGGACCTTGAGCTTGACCGGCAGGTCGATCTTTATGCCATCGCCCGGATCGTAGCGTACCGCTTCGATCTCCTTCTGCATCTGGCGCAGGACCGCGGTCGGCGGCTCGGCGGCAAAGCGCGCTGCCTTGAAGTTCGTCGGCAAGGTGACCTGCAGCATGTTGATCTTTTCACCGGGCGGTCGAATTGCCTGGGGGTCGGGGCTGCATAACGTCAACAGCCCGGGCTCGAAATTTTCCCAGACGCTCGGATCGGTGTAGGCGCCTTTTAATGGCTCGATTGCCAAGCCCGGAATGCGTTTCAGGTAGGGCAGGGGCGGCATGTTCATGATCGACATGCACGGCACCTTCTTCCGGGCGACCGCATCGAGCAGCTCGCGCACGCCAGGCGATCGGTATTGCGGCTCCTGCATGGCCAACACCACGAGGTCATAGTCTCCCGGGTCGACATCGCCAGGACCGGCCGCCCGCAGGCTGCCCGGCAATTTGCGCGAAGTCGAGCTCGATCGGGTCCTTTCGGCCTCGGATCGGCATCCGCACGCGGGCGCCGTCACTGTTGAACGCCTCGATCTCGGCGGGGAGGCAGATCAGGGTTATCTTATGGCCGCCAAACAGTAATTTGGTCGCGAGCAGCGAGCCATAGGCAGCTCCCATCATCAATACGTTGTAAGTAGCCATAGCGTTTCCTCCGAAGCCGGGCGTGATCGCCGGCGTGCTGTCGAATTGCGTGCGACCTTGCCGGATGGCAACTATTTAGGCAAGGCTGAAGCCTCGGCGTCGAGGATTGCGGCAAGCCCCGCGCGGTAATCGGGATAGCGCAAGACCACTCCAAGTTCACGCCTGATCAGCGCATTCCGCACCCTCTTATTGTCGTCATAGAAGCTCAGCGCCATCGCCGACAGCCCGGCCGCGGCGAGCGGCACCAACGGCGGTGCCGGCAGGCCGAGCAGCCCGGCGGCGTGGGCCACCACTGCCTCGGGCGGAGCGGGATCGTCGTCGCAGACATTATAGATGGCGCCCGGCTCGCGGCTTGCGCACCGACGCGAGAAGCACCTGGGCCAGATCGTCGACGTGGATCCGGGAAAAGACTTGGCCCGGCTTGTCTATTCGCCTGGCGGTGCCGGCGCGCAACGCCGCGAACGGGCTGCGGCCGGGACCATAGATCGCGGCGAGCCGGAAGATCTGTACCGGTACGCCGCGCTCACGCCAAAGTCTGAGCCATTGGCTCTCGGCGTTGACCCGCCGGCGTCCGCGCTCGCCGGTTGGCTGCAAGGCCGAGCTCTCGTCGACCCAGCCGCCGCCGCGGTCGCCATAGACGCCGGTGGTCGACAGATAGCCGAGCCAGACAAGCCCGGGCAAGGTCGCGATGTCGCCGCCGTGTCGGTCGAATACCGGGTCGCCGGTCGCATCGGGCGGGACGGACACCAGCACGTGCGTCGCTCTGCTGAGGGCCGCCGCCGCGAGCGGCCGGTCACGGTCGAACGGCTCGACGGCAAAGCCGCGCCCGCGCAGGGACGCTGCTTTCTCGGCGGTACGGCACGTGCCGCTGACGGTCCAGCCTTCGGCGGCGACGAGCGGGGCGAGCGCCAGTCCGCTGTAGCCGAGACCGAAGCAAAACAGGTGCGGGCGAGTCACCTTCACGACCTTGCTGTCGGACTACGACGGAAATTCCGCCGTTGCCGGATCGGCCTCGAGCGTTGCGGCGATGCTCTTTTGCTTGAGCCAAGTCGCTGCCCAAAAGCCGCAGGAGACAACGGCGCCCACTGCGAGCGGCAGTCGGAGCCCAAACCTTTCGCTCAGCGAGCCCATCAGCACCGCGCCCAGCGCCGGGCCGGCCCGGAAGATCATCCCATAGAGCGCCATAATCCGCCCACGCATGCCGACCTCGACCGCGGACTGGATCAAGGTCTGGGCACCGATCCCGGTGATCGTCATCGCGCAGCCCGCGACAAAGACGCACGGCAGCGCCAGATAGAACCGATCGGTCGCTGTGAAGCCGAGGATCGCCAGCGAAATCGCCAGGGTGTTGCCCAGGACGACGCCGGTCAGCCCGGCGATTCCCGGCCGCACCAGCAGCCAGGCGCCGCCGCAGATGGCGCCAAGCCCGACCGTCGAGGTCAGCATCGATAATGCTGCTGGCCCGCGCCCGAACACGCGGTCGGCAAAACCGGGAAACAGCTCGACAAAGCCGCGGGTGCCGATAGTCGTCACCGTGAACAGCAGCAGCATCGGCGCGATCCCGGGGTGGCGGCGCGCGTAGCCATAGGCCTCAACCGAGGCTTGCAATACGCTCTGGACGGCCGCGACTGGCAATTCGGGGATCCCGCGCAGGTTGGTCATCGCCACCAGGAAGACGACATAGGTCATGGCGTTGACGGCGAAGGCCGCACCGACGCTGACCTTCGCGATAACGACCCCGGCGACCGCCGGTCCGACGAAGCGCGCGGCGTTGAAGATGATCGCATTGACGGCCAGCGCCGAGGCCAGCGCCGGGCGATCGACCAGGGTCGGGATCAGCGCCAGACGGGCCGGCTGGGCCATCGCGTTGAACACGCCGAGCAGAAAAGTCAGCGCGAACAACAGCCAGATCGAGATCACGCCGGTGTAAACCAGGATTGCGAGCAGGATCGCTTCGGTGCTGCCGGCGATCTGAGTCACCCGAATGATCTTGACCCGGTCGCGGCGGTCGGCAAGCGCTCCGGCGAGTGGGCTCAGAAACACTACCGGGAAGAACTCGGCCATCGAGACGATGCCGAGCCAGGTTCCCGAATGGGTCAGGGTCCAGGCCAGCCATCCGACCGACACCCGCTGCATCCAGATGCCGATTAACGAGACGGCGTTGCCGCTCGCATAGATCCGGTAGTTGCGGTGGGCAAAGGCAAGCCCGGCGTTGCCGATCCCGCCCGGAAACAAACGACCAAGAGCGAACGCCACAATGATGTGCTGCCGGGAACCGGGGTTTCGACTCTGCCGATCGTAACCTCTTGCCCAATTCCGCGGCAACGCCGCGCTGTGCTATGGGTAACGATGAACTGGGGGATCAACGGGATGCAGGCGGTCCGGCTGGGGTGGCGCGTCGGCTGGGTTGTCCAATTGCTGCTGCCGTTCGCCTTTATCGGCGCGGTGGCGGCGGCGGACCGGACAGGTGTGCAGACGGTGCCGGGGACCGCGGTGCTGCCGCGTTCGGCCGAGGCGGATGCCGAGAGCTACGCCCGCTGCATGAAACTCGCCCGGCAAAAGCCGAAAGAGGCGCAGGCCTTGGCCCAAGCATGGGCTGCGCATGGCGGGGCGCACCCCGCCGATCATTGTGCCGCGGTGGCGCTGATCGGCCTCGGTAGATATCAGGACGGCGCGATCCGTCTTCAGGCGCTCGCCCGTGCGATGACGGCGGCGCCAACGGCGTTGCGCGCAGATGTGCTCGATCAGGCCGGGCAAGCCTGGCTTTTGGCCGGCGATCCGGCGCGGGCCTACACCGTAGCGGGAGAGGCGGTTTCCTTGCAGCCCAACGACCCTGACCTGTTGATCGACCGGGCCGAGGCGGCGGCGTCGGCCGGCTTTTTCGACCGGGCCATCGCCGATCTCGATCGCGTGCTGAAGGCTCATCCTGACCGGGTCGATGCGCTGGTCTATCGCGCCTCGGCCTATCGCGCGCTCGACCGCCTCGACCACGCGCGCGCCGATCTCGACAAGGCGCTGGCCGCGGCGCCACACTCGGCCGCGGCATTGCTTGAGCGCGGCAATATCCGCCGTCTCGAAGGCGACCCTGCCGGCGCTCGTAGCGACTGGCAAGAGATCGGCCATATCGCCCCAGGCAGCCCGGAGGACATGGCGGCGCGCGCCAATCTCGAGCATCTGACGTCCGATGACACCGCCGTTCCGCCAGCCGGCTCGATCGCCAAGGCGCCGCCACCGTGAATCGCGCTTGGCTCAAGCCGTCTGGTCCACGTCGCCGCGCCGTTCTGGCCGGCGGGGCGGCCGCGCTCGGCGTTGGTGCCGCCAGCGCGCTTGCGTCACCTGTCGACGTGGCTCAGACGGCTGAACTGCGCCGACTAGCGGCGGAAAAGGGGCTACTTTACGGAACCACGATCTCGGCCGCGCAAATCTCTCACGATCCCGACTTCGTCGCGCTGGCGCTGAAGCAAGTCAGCCTGATCGTGCCCGAGAACGATATGAAATGGCTCGAGATGAATTGGGGCGCCCCGGGAGATGACGATTACGGCCCCGCCGATACGGTTGCCGGTTTCGCGGTCGAGGGCGGGCTGGCGCTGCGCGGACACAACCTGCTGTGGTATTACCGCACGCCGCACTGGTTTTTCACCTTGCCAAACCGAGAGGCACAGCGGCGGGCAATCGTCGCCAGGATTTGGGCGCTTGCCGGACGCTATCGCGGAATTGTCCACAGCTGGGATGTTGTGAACGAGCCGATCGAACTGAAGGACGGACGTCCGGACGGGCTGCGCGCGGCGGTATTTCTAAAGGAGCTCGGACCGGAATATCTAGATCTCGCGTATCACACTACGCGCGAGACCGATCCCAAGGCCCGGCTCGTCGTCAATGAATACGACGTCGAGCTCGACGCGCCCGAGCACGAAGTGCGCCGCGCGATGCTGCTGAACCTGCTGCGGCGAATGCAGAAATCAGGCACGCCGGTCGATGCGGTCGGCATTCAAGCGCATCTGACTGCCGTCGGCGGGCCGCCGTTTTCGCCGGTGGTGCTGCGGCGTTTTCTGGCCGAAATCGCCGCTCTCGGCCTGACAATCCAAATCACCGAACTCGACGTCACCGATGAAAACGCACCGGCCGACATCCCTGCTCGCGACCAGCTGATCGCCGATACCTATCGGCGGTTTCTCGATGCGGCGCTCGATGAACCGGCGGTCAAGATGGTCGTCACCTGGGGTCTGTCGGACCGGCATAGCTGGATCGTGCGCCAGGAGACCAACGAGACGAAATGGCGCAAGGATAAATTGCCGTCCCGGCCGCTACCGTTCGATGCCAACCTGCAGCCCAAACCGGCATACACGGCGATGGCCGAGGCGTTTGCTCATGCTCCGTCCCGCAGCCCCGGCTAGGCCGCGCGCGCGTCTTTTACTACATCACGCTGCGCCCGTCCCGGACTACGCCTCCGGAGAACCAGCCCGACGATAGGCCCAGACGCTAGTGCTTGCGGGCGTCGGCAATCATCGTCTTCAGCGCGTCGAGGTCGACCGCGCCCGGCACGACACGGTCGCCGACGATGAAGGCAGGGGTGCCGTGAATATCGAGAACGTCGGCGAGCTCGAGATTGGCCTTGAGCTGCTGTGCAATCTCGGGGGTGGCCATGTCGCGTTTGAGTCTTCCGACATCGAGCCCGACCGATCCCGCCACCTGGTAGACCGTGTCGTCGGTGATCTGGCCGCGGGCGCTCATCATTGCCGCGTGAAAAGCGTCGTATTTACCCTGACGCTGTGCAGCAAGTGCGGCCTGGGCGGCGGTGAGCGATACAGGCCCGAGAATGGGGAATTCCTTGTAGATGACGCGCAGCTTTGGATCTTGCTGCAGCAGAGTCTCGAGCGCCGGCTGCACTTGCTTGCAATAAGGACAGCGATAATCGAAGAACTCCACCAGCGTCGCATTGCCTGTCCGACTGCCCTGGATCGGCGTCGCCGGGTCGTCGAAGATCTGCTGCCGATGCGATGCGACCGCTCGGGTCACTTTGGCGTCGCTGTCGTGGTCGAGCTTGTCCTGGGCCGCCCGCAGCGCGGCAATCAGCACATCCGGATGCTGCATCAAATAATCGTGTATCATCGAGTCTATCGCCTGGTGCTGCGTCGCCGAGACGTCGGCCGCCTCCCCCGGGCCGTTAGGTGCGGCGGCAAAAGTCATGCAGACCAGAGCGAGGAGGGCGAACCGCACGCGAACCGGCATAAACAGCAACTCCTTGAAACGAGAACGCGGCGAGACGCCGTAGTTAGTTCGAATCGTCGAGATCCTTGGCTTGGGTCCGGATCTGCTGCGCGCGAGCGTAGGCGGCGCTATTTCTGGGCAGCAGGTGCTCGGCCCGGCGGGCCTCTTGCGCCGCGACTCGTTTATTGTCCGCGGCCAGGCCCTCTTCGGCAAGGGAAAGAGCGGCCATACCCATCTGATTATCGCGCCCATACGCGGTCGCGAGCAGGTGCCAAGCATCAACTTCCTTGTCCTCGATCCGAAGAGCGTCGCTCAAATAGGCGATCGCGCGCTTGTTTTGAGCCGGATCGTTACCCTCTATATAAATCTGCGCCAGGCTAATGCGGAGCAAGGGCGCGCCGGGGGCGAGACGCAGGGCATCTTCGTAGGGCTCGACCGCCTCCGCGACGCGTCCGTTCTCGAACAGCATCTGCCCCTTCAGTTCGCGAAAATACGGATCACCCGGATAGTCGCGAATCAGTCCGTCGACCAGCGGCAATGCCTTGCCGAGGTCGGGGGTGCGGTAATAGGCGATAGCCCGCGCATAGCGCGCCAAGACCGACCGGTCGTGCTCTGAGTACTTTGCCAAAGTTGCGGATGGCGGTTCGGTGAAGGCAGCGAGCTTGGCTTTGATGCGGTCGAGCATCGCGACATAGGCCGGCGGATCTCGGAACATTCGAATAAGACGAGCGCTCAACATGGTTGCGGACGTAGTCGATGCGCTCCTGGGTCAACGGGTGGTCGGAAAGATAGGGATCTTCACGGGTCCCCGTCAGCAATTCCTCTCCCTGCAGCATCTCGAAAAATTCCAGCAGCCCCTTCGCCGATTGGTGGGTCGCGTCGAGGAAATTCATCGCGGCGTGGTCGGCAGTGGCTTCCTGCGTCACAGAGAATTGCAAAAAGGCGCGTTGCCCCACGCCGCCCGCGCCAAGCAGCGCCGCGCCACCCCCACTGCCCCGCGCCGCCACCGTAGCAGCGAGACCCGCCGCCAACGCGAGAATCTCCTCGATGCTGGCGTTGTGCATCGCCTCTTCGCCCAGGTACAGGTGCCCCCCTGCGATGTGGCCAGTCTCATGTGCAAGAACCCCGATCAACTGATTCGGAGTCTTTGCGCGCAGCACCAAACCCGAGTTGATAAAGATGTTCTGGCCGCCGGCGACAAACGAGTTGATGCTGTCGTCGGACACCAGATAGACGTGGACAGCGTCGGGGTCGAGCCCGGCCACCCTCCAGATCGGGGCCATCATCGTGCGGATGTCGCCCTCGATCTCGGTGTCCCGCAGCAAGGTGACTCCGCTGCCGCCCCCGTGAGCGCTCGCACCCTGGCCGAAGGCCAGCATAGCGAAAACCAGGGCGAAAGTTCGGGCCAAACCGCGTCTAACCATTGGCCTCGCCTACACTTGCCGCCGAAGCCGGCGGAGCACCCGCACGGCATCACTGCCCGCGTAAAATAGAAATACGGAGAATATGCGGCAGTTGTGCCATGCCATGGCTGCCCCGCCGCTGGCGCTTATGACTGGATCAACCGCTGCCACCAGCCCTTGCGCGGGTTTGCCGGTTTTTCGCGTAATCGCTTGGACCGGTTGGGCCGGCTCTGCCGGCTCCGGCACAGCAGGCGGTCCCCGTTCCTCCTGCATGTTGCGCATCTAGCGGACCGCCGAAGCCGTCCTCGGCGCTTTGCTCGGGGTGTGCGAAGGGGACAATGCCCGCGCCGTTCATTCCCTCGCCGGTTCTCCCGTCATGGTTGGGCGAGTCTTCGGCGAGTAGGAGGATTTCTGGAGGGCTCGCAGGCTCGTCCGGAGAAAAACCGATATGGCTCGGTCCGGCCGGCTCACCGGCGAGCGCCGGCAGGCTCGCGGTCTCGATCTCGCTCGCTGCCGCTCCGCCGATTGATCTCTGGGAACGGGTTCTGACCACGCCGTTTCGATTTCCGCAACCGTCTGCTCGTTCTCTGCAGCCTCGTTCTCATCGGGTCCGAGTTGCCTGTTGTCGTCCGCAACCGCCACGATTTCGACGGTAGTGGCGACCGGGCGCAGATCATCGAGAGTCCGCTCGACGCTGTCTTCGCGTCGGCCGCGCCGTCTGCCGCCGCGTCGCCCGCGGCGGCGGCGCTGCCCATCGCTATGGTCCTCTTCCTCGGCATTGTGCGGGTAGCCTGTCTCGCTCACGGCGCTACCGGGGTCCTCGCCCGCCTCGACCTCCACGATCTCGACGACGTGCGCCGCTGGCGCGGTTGCCCGAGAGTCGGCTTCGTCCTCATGCCGCCGGCGGCGGCGGCGACGACGGCGGCCGCGGCCGCGATCCTCCTCGGCCTCCGCTCCCGTCCGATGGGTTTCGGTATCGATCGCCTCGTCGGCTTCGTCCTCAGGTTCTTCCTCGTCGAGCTCGGGCGCCTGAGTCAGGGGTGCCGGAATCGCCGCAGGGGCTTCGCTCGGTTCGTAGGCTCGCAGTCGCTCAAGGCGAAATGCCGGCGGGATTAGTTCGTCATCCTGCGCCATCAGCACGTGAATTCCGTAGCGCGTCTCGAGTTGCGCCAAAGAATCGCGCTTATGGTTGAGGATATAGAGAGCAACCGTCGTCGGGACGTAAACGCAAACTTCGGCCGAGCGGCGCCGCATTCCCTCCTCTTCGATCGAGCGCAACACGTAAAGCGCGGTCGATTCGGTCGAGCGGATAAAGCCGGTGCCACCACAATGGGGACAGGGCTGGGTTGAGGCTTCGACTAGGGATGGGCGCAGCCGCTGGCGCGACATTTCCAATAGGCCGAACGGGCTGATGCGGCCGACCTGGATGCGGGCACGATCATTCTTCAACGCGTCCTTGAGCCGGCGCTCGACTGCACCCTGGTTGCGGTGCTCCTCCATGTCGATGAAGTCGATCACGATCAGCCCAGCCAGATCGCGCAACCTCAACTGACGGGCAATTTCTTCGGCCGCCTCGAGATTGGTGCGCAGCGCGGTTTCCTCGATGTTCCGCTCGCGTGTCGATCGGCCCGAATTAACGTCGATCGCGACCAATGCCTCTGTCTGGTTGATTACAACGTAGCCGCCCGAGCGCAGCTGAACGATCGGCGAGTGGATCGCGTCGATTTGGCTCTCGACCTGAAACCGGTGCAACAGACCGACCTGAGGGTCGCGATAGGGTTGAACCCTCTTGGCGTGGCTCGGCATCAGCATCTTCATGAATGCCTTTGCCGTGCGATAGCCCTCTTCGCCCTCAACTAGGACTTCGTCGATGTCGCGCGCATAGAGATCGCGAATCGACCGCTTGATCAGATTGCCTTCTTCATAAATCAAAGCTGGCGCGGTGGATTTCAGCGTCAAGTCGCGGACTTCGTTCCACAGCCGCAGCAGGTATTCGTAGTCGCGCTTGATCTCCGGCTTCGAGCGTTCCGCGCCGGCGGTGCGCACGATGACCCCCATGCCCTCGGGGATATCGAGTTCTTCGAGGATCTCTTTCAGCCGGCGGCGGTCGCTGATACTGGTGATCTTGCGGGATACACCACCACCCCGCGCCGTGTTGGGCATCAATACGCAATAACGGCCGGCGAGTGACAGATAGGTTGTCAGCGCGGCGCCCTTGTTGCCGCGTTCCTCCTTGGTGACTTGGACCAGCATGATCTGCCGGCGTTTGATTACCTCCTGGATCTTGTAATGCCGCGGCGTGCGCGAGCGCTGGCGCTCGGCTTCTTCAAATTCATCGCCGCCAAGCGTTTCGATCACCTCGGTATCGCCGGCTTCACCATCGCTCGAATCACGGGGCACAGCGGCTGTGGCGAGTTCCGCGCCGACGCCGAGCGGCGTTTCCATATAGGTCAGCGACTTTTCTTCGTCGAGAGCCGGCGTTTCCCCTGGAATAGACGACGTTTCTTCGTGGAGTTCGACGGTTCCTCTGGATCGAACGAAGTCTCTTCGCGGATTGCTGGCTCAGGGTCGAACGGAGCCTCTTGATCAAGCGCCGTCGTGTCCTCCGGAACTGGCACTTCAGGGGAAACTATAATCTCATCGAGCGCGGCACTTGCAGCGGATTGGGCGAGCCTGGCGACAGGCTCGCGATCACCCGGTGCTTCCGTGCCGAGCGGTGAAGCCCACGGAGCCTCAGCGAGGGTCGCTTCTGCGTGCTCCTCGACCTCTCCGGCAACGCCCGATCCCGGCTCATCCGCAGCAGACCAGGAATTGTCGGACAATGGTTCGAGACGATGGGGTTCATTTTCGGCGGCTGGCTCGTCCTCGCCGTCTGCTGGCGCCTCGGTGACTGAAACCGGTTCGGGAAGCGCCGTTTCGAGCGGCACCCCGGCTTCCTCCGAAAGCTCGCCGACCGTTTCCAAGGTTTCGTTGTCGGCGGAGACCCATTGGCGAACATCGGCCTCCCGATCACCGACTGGTATCCGGAAATAATCGGGATGGATCTCGCTAAACGCCAGAAAGCCGTGCCGATTACCCCCGTATTCGACAAAAGCAGCTTGCAGCGAGGGTTCGACCCGCGTGACCTTGGCGAGGTAGATGTTGCCCTTTACCTGCTGCTTTGTGGACGATTCGACGTCGAACTCTTCGAGACGGCTACCGTTGAGCACCACCACCCGGGTCTCTTCCGGATGTGTGGCATCGATGAGCATGCGCTTTGCCATTCGGGCGTAACTCCGGGGCGCGCTGCCGCGGCCGCGCGAAATTCAGCCGGCGGCGCGATCCCGTGTGCAAGGAAGCCGGCCACGCCTGGACTGGTGCTGTCTGGGAACGATCCGATATCGACCACGGTGACTCTCGTCAGGGGGCGGCTTCAGTTTCCTACGATCGGCGTCGTCCGACGCTCTGGCCCCGGCGCGGCGGCGGAAATGCAGCCGGTCACGCAGGCTCACATCGCAAAATCCTGCAAGGCGCGGCGCCAGCAGGCGGACGGCGGTTTTTCGCGAAGATCAATGTATATAGCAAAGCGCTTCGCCACAATGCCTTCGTCCGCCGCACTGACGTTCTGATCGCGCCATTGCCGAAACGCACTTGGAATAAATACTTCGCCGGCGCATATAAGGCGTCGCCGCGGGGGACCCGATTGGTCGCGGCGATCGTTGGCTACGGGAGCGCCCTCGTCTCGCCGCGTCAAATACATGGTTAAATTCCTCAGGTTTCTTTTCGTCTGCGCGGTCATTCTGGCGATCGCCGGTGCCGGATTTGCCGGAATCACAATCTGGTACTTCGGCCGCGATCTGCCCGATTATCAACAGCTGGCAAATTTTCAGCCCCCGATCACCACTCGCGTCCAAGCCGGGGATGGGCGGCTGCTGGCCGAGTATGCGACCGAACGGCGGGTATTTGTCCCGATCCAGGCGATTCCCAAGCCGGTCATCGAGGCCTTTATCTCTGCCGAGGATAAGAACTTTTACAGTCATCACGGGATCGATCCGGTATCGATCATACGGGCCGGGATCACCGATATCGGACGGATGCGCGCCAATCGTCGTCCGGTGGGGGCGTCGACGATCACGCAGCAGGTCGCCAAGAACATGCTGCTGACCAACGAGGTTTCGATTACCCGCAAGATCAAGGAGATCCTGCTCGCTACCCGGATCGAGGCGGCATTGCCCAAGGACCGAATCCTCGAACTCTATCTAAACGAGATCTATCTCGGTGCCGGCGCCTACGGGGTCGGCTCCGCGGCGATGACTTATTTCGACAGATCGCTGGACCAGCTCAATTTGGGCGAAGCCGCCTTCCTCGGCGGGTTGCCAAAGGCGCCAAACCGCTACAATCCGACACGTTCGCCCGAAGCGGCGACGGCGCGCCGAGACTGGGTTCTCGACCGGATGGTTGAGGATGGCTACGTCAGCCGCGCTGCGGCGGACGAAGCGGAAGCGCAGCCGATCGAATTGCACCATCGCCAGGAGGCCGAAGAGGTCAAGGCGCCGTATTTCGCCGCCGAAGTCCGGCGCCAGCTGCTCGCGCGCTACGGCGAGAAAATGTTGTACGAGGCCGGCCTATCGGTGCGCACGAGCCTCGACCCGCGGGTCCAGGCGGCTGCGGACAAGGCACTGCGCGACGGGCTGATTTCCTATGATCACGCGCATGAGGGCTGGCGCGGCGCGATCGCCCATATCGACCCGAGGGGGGATTGGGCGACCGAGTTGAGCAAGGTCAATGTCCCGGCGGTCGCAACAGATGTCGGCTGGCGCCTGGCGGTCGTGCTTCGCACCGCGCCCGGTGAGGTGCCGATCGGCTTTGCCGATGGCAATACCGGGATTATCCCCTTCGCCCAGATGCGCTGGGCCCGCCCGAGATACCACAATGGCAGCCTTGGTCCGTTGCCGCGCGGTGCCGGCGATGTGGTTAAGCCGGGCGATGTCGTGATGGTGGGGCCGATCAGCGCCGCGCCCGCGACCGGCGACGGCGGCAAGGGCGGCGACAGCAAGACTGTATCCGCTGCTGGTGGCGCGAGGGCGGCGTTCACTCTCTGCCAAGTACCGGAGGTGTCCGGCGCCCTCGTCGCGCTGGACCCGCATACCGGGCGCGTGCTGGCGATCAGCGGCGGTTTCAGCTTCGCGATCAGTCAGTTCGATCGGGCGACCCAGGCCTATCGGCAAACCGGCTCGGCGATCAAGCCGTTCGTTTTTCTGACCGCGCTCGATCATGGATTCACTCCATCGACGTTGGTCAGCGACGCACCGATTTCGCTCCCGCAAGGCGCGGGGCTGCCGATGTGGTCCCCGACCAACTATGAGGCCGACCGTTTTCGCGGGCCGACGCCGCTGCGCATCGGGCTCGAGCAGTCGATCGATACGTTGACGGTGCGCGTCGCCACGATGATCGGCATGGGTCCGATCGCCGACACGATCCAGCGTTTCGGCATCCTCGACCACGTGCCGCACGAATATTCGATCACGCTCGGTTCCGGCGAGACCACCCCGCTGCGGCTGACCGCCGCTTATGCGATGCTGGTCAACGGTGGTAAGCGCATCAGCCCGACCGTGATCGACCGCGTCCAGGACCGCAACGGCAAAACCATATTCCGCGCCGATGATCGCCCCTGTGGCGGCTGCAGCGATGTTGACTGGGAACATCAGCCGGTTCCGGTCATCGCCGATACGCGCGAGCAGGTAGCCGACCCAGATTCGGCCTATCAGGTGGTGACGATGATGGAAGGGGTGGTACAGCGCGGCACCGGCACTGCGGTGAAGGCGGTTGGCCGGCCGATCGCCGGGAAGACTGGAACCACGAACGATTATCGCGACGCGTGGTTCGAAGGCTTCACTCCCGATCTCGCCGCCGGCGTTTATGTCGGCTACGACGCCCCCGACAGCCTCGGCAAGGACGAGACCGGCGGCCATGTCGCCGCGCCGATTTTCCGCGACTTCATAATCGACGCGCTCAAGGATTTGCCAGCATCCGATTTCCGCATTCCGCCGGGCATGCGGGTCTACCGGGTCAGCGCTGCCACCGGCCTTCCCGATTTCCGGCGACGGTCCGGCAATCTACGAAGCCTATAAACCCGGCACGGAGCCGGGAAAGGGCCCCGAAACCAGCTCCGCCAGCGCAACCGGCGAGGACAGCACGCAGGCCGATTCCGCCGGCACCGGGGCCGAGGACAGTGACGGGAGCAGCGGGGCCGCAGCCGAGGGGTCCTCTGCGACGGCATCGGACAGCGGCAGTGCGATGCTGCGGCCGCGCGGCGCTCCCGCCGGGGGCACCGGCGGCCTATATTAACGATATCGAGACTGGCAGACGGAGCGGAGCATGCGCGCCGAGATTGAGGCGGCCGCGGGCGACATCAGAAAGTCGCTGGCGCTGCTGAGGAGGCATCTTTGACTGGGATACCGCAACCCGGCGCCTGGCGGAGCTGAACGCCGCGGCCGAGAATCCCCGCCTGTGGGATGACCCGGCCGGCGCGCAGACGCTATTGCGCGAGCGCACCCGGCTCGATCAGGCGATCGGCAGCTACCGGCGCATCGAGCGCGAAGTCGACGAGGCGGTCGAATTGATCGAGCTCGCCGAGGCCGAGGGTGAGCCGCAGATCGTTGCCGAGGCCGAGGCTACATTGGAAAGGCTGCGTGCCGAGGCCGCGCGGCGCGAACTCGAAAGCCTGCTCTCGGGCGAGGCCGACGGCAACGACTGTTACCTGGAAGTCCATGCCGGGGCCGGTGGCACCGAGGCTCAGGACTGGGCCGAGATGCTGCTGCGGATGTATGTGCGCTGGGCCGAAGCGCATGGCTACAAGTCCGAGTGGCTCGAAGAAAGCGGCGGTGAGGAGGCCGGGCTCAAATCGGCGACGATCCGCATCAACGGCCCCGACGCTTATGGCTGGCTGAAAACCGAGAGCGGTGTGCACCGCCTGGTTCGCATCTCCCCGTTTGATTCAAACGATCGGCGGCATACCAGTTTTGCCTCGGTTTGGGTCTATCCGGTGGTCGACGACAAGATCGAGGTCGAAATCAACGACAAGGATCTGCGCATCGACACCTACCGCTCCTCGGGCGCCGGCGGCCAGCACGTCAACAAGACCGACAGCGCGGTGCGGATCACCCATATGCCGAGCGGGATTGTCGTGCAGTGCCAGAGCGAACGCTCGCAGCACCAGAACCGCGCCCATGCCTTTGCGATGCTGCGCGCCCGGCTCTACGAAGCCGAATTACAGCGACGTGAGGCGGTCACCGATGCGATGAACGCGACCAAGACCGACATCGGCTGGGGTCACCAGATCCGCTCTTACGTGCTGCAGCCCTATCAGATGGTTAAGGATCTGCGCACCGGGGTTGAGACCAGCAACACCGGCGCCGTGCTCGACGGCGACATCGACCGGTTTCTTGCCGCCGCACTCGCTGCCCGCATCGAGGGCTCGGACGCAATCGCCACCGGCGGCTGATCGGGCTTGCGGCGGCTTTCGCACCGAGAAATCGGGCCGTACCCCGCGCGGACGGCCGGATAAGCCTTTCCCCGTCCCGCCATAAATGCGTAATCTCCGCCGCGCAGACCTCTTCGACAACCTTGCCCGGCGGCGTCTCGCGCATCGGTCGGCGTCCGCCCCAACACACGGGAGAGAAACATGAGTGAGATTGACGGCGCCACCTTGATCGCGAGGAGCCTCAAGCAGCAGGGCATAAACCACCTCTTTGGCGTCGTCGGATTTCCCGTCGGGCCGATTGCGGCCGCTGCGCAAAAAGAAGGTGTCGCCTATGTCGGCATGCGCAACGAGCAGGCCGCTTCTTATGCTGCGCGGGCGTATGGCTATCTGACCGGCCGGCCCGGCGCCTGCATCGTCGTGACCGGCCCCGGCGTCGTGCACGGCCTCGCCGGCCTTGCTGATGCGCAGCAGAATTGCTGGCCGATGATCCTGATCGGCGGCGCCTCGGAAACCTATCGCCGCGGCATGGGCGCTTTCCAGGAAGAGCGCCAGGTGCTGCTCGCGGCACCGCTCTGCAAATTCGCCCACGCCATCGATAGCGTAAAGCGGATCCCGTTTTATGTCGCGGAGGCGACCCGGAACGCGACCTACGGCCGGCCGGGTGCGGCCTATCTCGACATGCCCGACGATATCATCACCGGCACGTGTGATGAGAAGGACGTGGTGCAGGTGCAAAAATGCCCCGACCCGCCGCGCTTCCAGGCCCCCCCGGAGAATGTCGACGCGGCGCTCAACATGCTCGAGCGGGCCGAGCGGCCGCTGATCCTCGTCGGCAAGGGGATGGCTTGGGCCGACGCCGAAAGCGAGGTGCGCTCGTTTATCGAGAAGACGCAAGTGCCGTTCCTGCGCTCGCCGATGGGCAAGGGTGTGATGCCCGACGACCATCCGCTGTCGGTGGCGGCGGCCCGCACCTTGGCATTGCAGAACGCCGACGTCGTGTTTCTGATGGGCGCCCGCTTCAACTGGATTTTCCATTTCGGGCAGGCGCCGCGCTATGCGCCGGACGTTAAGGTCATCCAGCTCGACATCGCGCCCGAGGAGATCGGCCACAACAAGGCGACCGACGTGGCCCTGGTCGGCGACGGCAAGGCGATCATGGCGCAGATGAACGCCGCACTCGCCGGCCGCCAATGGTTCCATCCCAAGGAATCGCCATGGCGGCAGATGATCACCAAGAAGTCGGCCGAAAACGCGGCCCAGATCCAACCGCAGATCGACGACGACAGCGCCCCGGCGACCTACTATCGCGCCTTCAAGGACATCGCCGCCTGGATGCCGCGGAACTCGATCCTGTCGGCCGAGGGTGCGGGCACGATGGATATCGGCCTGACGATGCTGCCGGTGTTCAGTGCCAAGGCCTGCCTTAACGCCGGCACCTACGGCACGATGGGCCTCGGCCTCGGCCAGGCTATCGCCGCCGCCATCGTGCACCCGGACCGCCCGGTCATCCACCTCTCCGGCAACTCGGCGATCGGCTTCTCCGGCATGGAGATGGAGACCTTGGTGCGTTACAACCTGCCGGTCAAGATCGTCGTGCTCAATAATGGCGGCATCGGTCCCGGCATGCCGGAGATCCCGGAAAACCCGATGTTCAACATGCGGCCCAACTCGCTGATCTACGGCGCGCGCTACGACAAGGTCATGGAAGCCTTTGGCGGCAAGGGTTTCTTTGTCGAGGATCCGAAGGACATCCGGGGCGCGCTCGACGAGGCGATGAACCACCGCGGCCCGGCGCTGGTCAACATCGTGCTCAGCCAAGGCTCGGCCAGGAAGCCGCAAGCGTTCCGCTGGCACTGCTGACCCGCCACCGCCGCTCCCCTCCCCCGCTCGCGGGGGAGGGTTAGGGGTGGGGGCCTCAGGACACGGGGCCGCTCCATCACCGGGGCGGCCCTTGCCATTTGATAAGGCTGTCGGCAAAGGTCACGGTAATCCTCATGCTCAAATCGCTGACATTCTTCTTCGCAATCCCGCATGTACATGAGCTGGCCGGGGCCGCGCCGTGCACGCCAGCCGTGCTGAAGCGCTGACCAACTTCGGCTGTCCTGCAAGGCAAAACCGTCGGCAGCGATACCGATTTCTTCTGCTTTCAGCCTTCGACCGGCGTCGGGCGCCAGCTCCATCTCAAGCTGCTCCAACCCGCTGCCCCAGGGCTTGGCTTCACGATCATCGATGTCGTCGACAATCGGGATGACTACTCGTTCGTAACCGGGCGCGATTCCTATAAAATCGAGGTTTACGGGATCTCTCGCGCGTCGCCGGTGCAGCCCTTCCGGATTTCAGTCACCGCATCGCCAGGCGCAAATCGCAGCGACTTGGGAGATCCGGCCGCCACGGTTTCCACCGTCTTCAAGCTGAATTACCGTTACAACCAGCCCTCGCCAATTTTCGACTTCAGTGGGAAGCCGAGCCCACTCATGCAGAAATATTTCACCGTCGAATTTATAGCGGTGTGGGTTGCTGCCATGCGTCACAACAAGGAGGGACCTGTCTATGACGGCGATCCTATGACTGGGCTCCAGGAGATTGAATCCGTCACAATAAAAGATAGCCAAACCGACGTGATTACCTTCGATCGCGCCACTGTAACCGTCAGCGCCGTTGCTCATCCCGACGGAGAGAAGTTGATTATTCATTTTGACATGAAGAGAGAGGACGCCGCTTGGAAAATTGATGATATATACAGGTCAGGTCAACAGCCGCTTCGGGATTATTTGAGGCGCGTCAAATGATCTCTAACCTCATCGAGAGTAAGCGTAGGGCGGGTGCAACTCGCCGTGGCGATGCGGAACTGATGGCGGGTTGCGCGGTGCTCCACCCGCCCTACGCCGCTGCAAATTGAAAGGATGATGGCGATGTTCAGTCGGCTCGCCGCAGTCTGCACATGGCTGGCATGGACGAAAATAGTGCCGTTATTGCTTCTGATCGCAGTGACGGCGCTGGCAGCGCCGGCGCATGCCATTTCCATTGAGGACTTTTTTGATCCACTCAAGGGGTTCTCCTCGGATGTGCGGCACGGCGCCGAGCGCACCGCGTTGACGACGGAGGCTTACAGAAACCTGAAAGCAGGTCATGCCGCCCGGGCCGCTTGCATAGAGGAAGAACTCATCCCCAAAGGGAGATGGGACGCATCGGGTTTTGACGGTCTGCAAGCGCATTTGGTTGAAGCCAGAGACTCAGGAGATAAAAGACTAAGCGTTGAAGATTTAATAATAAATGCCGAGAATGTAGCATGTCCTGTAGAAAATCCAGAACAATATCCATCGCGTGTGTTCTCAGCAACGTCGGTTAGGGAGTTCTATGCCAAATTCCCAACTGGGTCCGATAAGGTCCAGATTTCTGAGCATTGTTTTTTCAACTCAGGCCCTGAGAACGGCGCGCGCGGGCTATCGATCACGCGGGCAATGTATAACGGACAAGCTTGTGGTCAGCAGAATGGCAAACGGAGACTTCATTGTTCCTCTGGAGTTTCAACGGGCGACAGGGAGATTGGCGAACGCCGAAACTCTAGAAAAACAGATGATGGATAGTATTATTGCCAATTGCGGGGAAGAAAAACCATAGTCGTCTCGATAAACGGCCCTGGTGCTTATGACTTGGTCTTGGCGCTTGGGGTTGAGAGCCTCCAGCGCGCTTCCTACTTTGTCGAGATGGCGACGCGGAACGATCCATGGCCGTCCGGGCGCCTGCTACCTCGACTTTCCCGACGACATCATCACCGGCAAGGTGGACGAGGACAAAGCAAGCGTAGGGCGGATGCAATCCGCCATCTGTGCCGGTGATCGGACGTTGCATGAAGGAGGCGGCTATCGCGCACATTCGCGAAGGCGGCGGATTGCATCAGCCCTACGTCTCACAGCTGGATTTACCGAACCCGACAGGGCGTAGACTGGGCGATGGCGTATCAAACCTTTCGGGTCGAGACCACCCGCGACGAAACACGCGACGCCGGCGCCGGTCAGCATCGAGATCACCGCCTATATCGATCGCATGCCGGAGACCAACGAGGCCACGATCGGGCGGTTGAGTCGGGCCTCGGCGGGGTATGGAACAGCCGGCTGCAATATTCCGGCGATTTCGAATCCCTGGCGGCGGCGCTGGCGGCGATCGATGCCGCCCATCCGGAGGCCGACCTGATCCGCTGCTACGAATATTCGGTCGACGACGAATTTACCCGGTGGCGCCGCTCTTGCTCGGCGATGGTCCCGGCCGCAATGCGCCGAATATGGCTTGCCTGGCCGGGGCGATGCCTCCCGCTGGGCCCGGAACGACAGCAGCGCGAGGGCGACAGCAATCGGGCTTGGGGACCCGACAAGGCGCTTAAATACGCGGCGCTGGTCATCGTCGCCGGAGTATTGGCCACTACCCTGGCGCAGCCCCAGGTCCTGGCCCGGCTGCCATTGCAAAATCTGCTCAAGAACGAGCTGCACGTCGACCGCACCGCCAACGCCGCGTTCTTTTTCTGGGCCGGCCTGGCGTGGTACTTGAAGCCCTTCGCCGGCATCTTGACCGACGCGTTCCCGCTGTTCGGCAGCCGGCGCAAGAGCTACATCCTGATCAGCGCAACCTTGGCGGCATTGTCGTGGCTGGCGTTGATCGTCACCCCGCACGACTATCGCAAGCTGCTGTTCGTCGTGATCGTGATCAACACGTTCATGGTGGTCGCGAGCACGGTGGTCGGCGGCTACATGGTCGAAACCGCGCAGGCCAATTCGGGCTCGGGCCGGCTTACCGCGATCCGCCAGTTCGTCCAGCAGGCCTGTCTGGTCGTCAACGGCCCGATCGCCGGATACCTCGCCGGCATCGCCTTCGGCTGGACCGCCGCGGCGTGCGGCGGCGTCATGCTCCTGTTGGTGCCGGCGACGATCCTGTTTCTGCATGAGCAGCGCAAGCGTCGGATTCGCGGCAAATTCTGGCCAACGCCCGCCAACAGCTGGTCAACATCGCGACCGCCCGGACCATGTGGGGCGCCGCCGGCCTGATGGCCCTGTTCTACATCGCCCCAGGTTTTGGCACCGCGCTATTCTACAAGCAGCAGAACGACCTGCACCTGACGACCCAAGCGCAGGGCTTTCTGCAGTTGATCGGCGGTGTGTGCGGTGTGCTGGCCGCGATCGGTTACGGGTTCCTGTGCCGGCGTCTCAACCTGCGCACCCTGCTGGTCGGGTGCATGGTCATCGCCACCGCCGCCAACCTCGGCTATCTGTACTACTCGTCGATGGGCCGCGCCCAGGCGATCGAAGCATTGAACGGCTTCGGCTACACTTTGGCCGAGCTGGCGCTGATGGATTTGGCGGTGCGCTCGACTCCCGCCGGCAGCGAGGGGTTGGGCTTCTCGTTGATGGTCAGCGTCCGTAACTTGGCCTTGTTCGGAACCGACTGGTTCGGCTCCAAATTGCTCGACCAGTATCACTTCTCCTTCAACTCCCTGGTCGTCGCCAATTCGGCCACGACCCTGATCGCGGTCCCGCTGGTCTTCCTGCTGCCTCGCCTGATCGTCCTACGCAAGGACGCCGAGCTCTCGACTTGACAGCGCGCTTCGCGCCAAGCCTCGGCCGGGAACAGGCAAAGAGCCTTCACGATGCGGTCTCGGAACGCCATCACGATAGGCTACCCTTATAACGCGTCGCGCGCGTAAAATCGGTGGTGCGGACATGCGGCCATTCGCGGGCTGTGCAGGCGGCGACAGACTCAAGCGAAGGACGCGACAAGATCGAGAAGCCGTGCGGCAGGTGCGGCGGCTTACGAAAGAGAGGGGGTTCGCGGGGATCATGTGGTGGCTGGCGCGGCTTTTGAGATGGCGATGGCGCCAGCCGATGCTGATTCGGTGGCTGGAGGCCGCCGCACTGTTCGGCGGCGCGCTCGCCATCAGGTTGGCGCTGGGTTCATTCGACGAGGCCGCCCGCTTCCTGACTTTCTACCCGGCGATACTCGTCGCGGCCCTGATGCTAGGTTGGAAAGAGGCAATCTTTGTGCTCGTGCTGTCGCTATTAGCCGGGTGGTACTTCTTCCTGCCTCCCGGCATGTCGTTGCTCCTCGTAGGATGGGGATTCGTCGGAGTTCTGAATATCGCCATCATCATCGCCTTGAAAACGCTGGCTCAGCAGCTGGCGGAGGCGAACGAGCGGCAGCAGCTGTTGTTCCAGGAACTCCAGCACCGGGTTGCCAACACGCTACAGTCGGCGGTCGGTGGACTTGAGACCGTCAGGAAAAGGATAAATTCAAGCCATGATGAAGCGACCGCCGTGCTCGATGAGACAATCGAGCGAATGTCTGCGGGCGCTTATATGCATCGCCGCCTGCACGATACTACTCTCTTTAACCAGCCATTGGAGTCGATGCTGAGAGAGATCACGGCTGCAGTTGTCAATCAATCCTGGGTGAACTTGAAGTTCGACGTCGACGAACTCGACCTCTCGCTGGACCAGAAGAGCGTCATCGCGATGCTTGTCATCGAGGTCGCCACCAACTCGGTGAAACACGTCTTTGAACGGAACCTCGGTTCGCACTTTGAAGTGGACTTGCTCGCGCTGCCGGGTCATCGCGCTTTGCTTAAAATCAGAGATGACGGCCCCGGCGCCGCAGGATCCGGTCTGGCGGAGCCCTCGAAGCTAAAGTTGGGCGAGAGGATCCTTCAAGGATTGATCGATCAGATTCACGGGACCTTTAATATTGAATTCGATCACGGCAGGGAGGTCGTGGTGGTCTTTCCGACGCTTCGGCCGTCTCTGTCTGTCGGCGAGTCACGCTTCAGGCCCTTGGCGTCACTTGCGGACAGTCCATCGGCGGGTCCGACTGAATAGGACCGTCTGGATCCTCCTGGAAACGGCCGGCGCCGCAGCCCGCCATTCACCCCTGCCGTAGCTTCTCCTCCCCCATCTATCTGCGCGTGACGCGCCCGTCCAGCGCTGGAGTGAAGCTGAGCGGCGCCCAATGAAACGTCGAAGACGCCGTTGCCCGCGAGTAAAGCGCCGGTCATGATTGCAGCATCGGCCGGCCGCGATCGCCCGCGCAACCAGAGAGCGATGGGTTTCGCTGCGCTTAACCCATCCTACCTGCTTGCTGATCTGTTCGGTCAATAGCTCCATCAGAGGGAAAGAAGCAAATAAGAGCCACGCGAAACTCATCTCGATCGACGACAAGGTCAAGTGCGATTACGCCTACTCAACCCACCCGCTTATTGCTCGAAATACCGTTACTGGTTGCTGTTATTATTATTGTCATTGTTATTATCGGTATTGTTATTATTGTTATTACCAACCGCTCATCGAGCATCTTGCCCATTTTGTTCTGGGCATCGCCTGTGAATGCACCCCCTGTCGCGGCCAATCAAAAGTCTGCTGGGCGGAACTGGGTGGGGAGCCGGCTAAGTCGGAGGATTGCTTACGACCCATTGCGAAGGAGAGGTCATACCGGCCCCAAGGATCGCGATTGTCACGGCTACCCCAACGATCTTTTGTGCTTTCATAGATCACTCCCATCACAACGCCCGTGAAGGAACGTGCGCACCCCATTTTGGAGGAACCCACTCAAACAGTCTGTGAGATAGGTCACACACGCATCAAAATTAATCCCTAGTAGCTCGTAGTATCCAGCCTGCAAGCCCATCAAACGGCCGGCGCCGCAGCCCGTCGTTCACCCCTGCCGTGTGAAGGCCCGGCCTGTGGACCCATCCGCCGGCGATTATGCTCGATCGCGAAGATATGGCTGTAAAGGGTCGCGGTCCATTGCTTGCCCTCCATGGTAATCTCGAGATATCGAAGGGCATCGCCGAGATAGCGTTCGACTTTGCTCCAATAAAATTGCGGGTAGCGATCGACCATGTCGGCCGGACTATTATAGCCCAGCTTGTCGTTGACGCCGGTCTCGGCGAATTCGTGGTAGAGCGCGTTAAGCTTGCGCGGATAGAGCGGATCGCCCAGTTGACCGATCAGATCGCCGGCCCTGACCAGGGCCGCTTCGGTATCGGTAGCGGCATGGTCTTCATCGTCGGGCACTGGGAAACGCGTGAGTTCGATGGCGGTGGCGACCCGCTCCTCATCGATGAAAGGAACCGGTGCGAAACGCTCCCGGACCATGATCTTGCCGCGCTCCACATGATAGGGCGTAAGAAACGCGTCGGAAGCCCCGCGCGGGGGCGTGACCGTATTGCCGGCGGCGTCGATGATAAAACGTTCGGCGGTGTCGCCGGGGCATATGCCGCGCACATAACCGATGTCGTGGTTCAGCGCCGCCAAAATGGTGTGGCCCCAATCGCTCGGCGTGACGACCCGCTCGAGCCGGCGGCCGCGCAAAATGTCCTGGACGCACAGGGTGACCAGGGCCGTGTGTTCGCAATCGTGGTAGAGCGCGTCGCTGCTGGCGATGCGCTCGATGACGAGCCGGGCGGCTTCGTCCAGGCCGGAGGCGATATGCGGTTCCTGGTCGCCATAAATCCGGCGATAGGTTTCGGCCAGGTTTCGGCCCAATGCATCCGCCAGAAGGCTCGTCGGGTTCAACATCATCGCCTCTATGGCCAGCCGCATCGGCCTCAGTAAGAGACCGAAATCGCCAGCCGGCGTCGCCACTCGATCATTGTGATAAATAGGGGGACGATGCGCGAAAACGAGACTGGAGAAGCGACAGTGCCTGCTCAGGCCTTGGTCCCGGCCCGGCATCGATTTCTCGCCGGCACCCGCGAAGGAGCGGTGGCAATCGGGGCGCTGGCGTTGGGCGCACTGGCGCTCGGGGCGGTGGCGGTGGGCGCCGTGGCTATCGGCCGGCTGGCGGTCGGCCGGCTCACTCTCGGCCGAGCAAGGGTGCGCCGCGCCCGCATGGACGAACTACGGATCACGAAATTGACCGTAAAGGAATTGCGGGTGGAGCGAATGCAGGTCTCCGAGAAGGGGGATAGCGATACGCTCGAATAGGCAGCTGCCCGCGCCGCGAAGAGCGCGAGCTGTCGGTCAAATCTCGTAATCGGGAAGGCTCTGGTCCATCTCCAGCGCAGGGACAGTGCCGTTCGACCGGCCGACGACCCGGGCCGGCACCCCGGCCACCGTCACGCCGGGCGGCACATCTTGCAGTACAACGCTGCCGGCGCCGACCTTGGCGTCCCGGCCGATCTGGACGTTGCCCAGCACTTTGGCACCAGCGCACAGCAACACGCCGTCCTGCACTTTCGGATGCCGGTCGCCGCGTTCCTTGCCGGTGCCGCCCAAGGTTACCTCGTGCAAGATCGACACGTCGTCGCCGATGGCCGCGGTCTCGCCGACGACCAGGCCGGTACCGTGGTCGATAAATACGCGGCGTCCGACCGGCACCGCGGGATGAATATCGACGGCGAAGATTTCGGAGACCCGGCTCTGCAGGAAATATGCGAGTTCACGCCGTCCCTCGCGCCACAGCCAATGCCCGATGCGGTGCCATTGCAGCGCGTGATAGCCCTTGTAGTAGAGAAAGGGCGTCAGATGGGTTTCCGCGGCCGGGTCACGCATCCGGATCGCGACGAGGTCGGCGACGGCGGTGGCGGCAATCGCCGGATCTTCGGCCATCGCCGCGTGCGCGATGCCGCCCAGCCGCTCTGCCGGCAGCGAAGGTTCGGCGAGCTTGGTGGCCAACAATGCGGCGAGCGCCGAGACGAAGCTGTCGTGATTCAACACCGCGCGATTCAGAAAGCCGTGCAATATTGTCTCGCGCTCAGCTGCGCGCCGGGCTTCACCGCGTAAGGTCGCCCACAGCTCGCGCTCCTCTGTCGGCGGTCCGCGCCGATCCGATCCAAGTATTTCCGGTACTGCGAAGCCGATCTCGTTCATTGCCGGCCGCTCCTCTCACATCAGCGTAGCACGGCGAGACCGGCAACACGACAGCACTAACTTTTCGATCGCCGCCGCTTCCCTATCGCGCTGATAATCTGCGGTCGGCGGGTCGGCTCAGGATAAATCCGGTTATCCGGCCAGCCTTTGCCGCGCGAACGAGGCTGCGGCGCCCACCCAGAGCGCCGCGATCCGGTGGCGCTCAATAAGTGGGCGGGGGTGGTGCATAGGCCGAGGGAGCCGCATAAGCCTGAGGGGCCGGCGGCGGCGGTGGCGGATACGTCGGAGGAGGCGCGTATGCTTGCGGCGGAGCCGGCGGCGGCGTGGTCGACGCAAGGCCACCGGCCGCGCCGACGCCGCCGCCAATCGCCGCGCCCACCGCCGCACCGGGGGCGCAACCGATCGGTATCGTCGCAAGACAGCCGATTGCGGCGCCGGTCGCCGCTCCTCCTACACCGCCTCCAGCCGTGTTCGCGACCGGGTTGGGAGTACACGCGGCAAGCCCGGTAGCGAGTGCGATCGCACTCAATGTCATCGTTTTCATAAACTTCCACCCTTCTCTGTCGCGCAGGATTTGCGCACATGAGGGGTGAACGCGATCGACGATGCGATCGATCCCGGCGGCGCGGGCGCGCCATGCAACCCAATGAATTGGCTCACGAGCCGATCGCCAGCTCCTCGCCGTCGCCCGCGGAGGAGGGCCGGGAGAGAGGGGGCGGGCCCGCCTATAGCGCCTTGGTCGGGCGGATCAGAGTGCGCCACATATGCGCCACCGGGCTGTTGTCGTAGCCGAGCCCTTCCTTTGGCTGCTTGAAGTTGCGGCCGATCACGTCGGTGAAGTCTTCCAGGTCGACCACCACGTCAGGATCGAATGAATAGATGTCGTGGACGGTGATCATCCGCGCAGTCATGTACCATTTGTGATTGCGGGCGCGGTTGTACTCATCCTCGATGTAAGGGTCGGGCTTGTAGTCGGCGCCAAAATTCTTGACGTAGGATTCGGGATAGGAATAGCCGACCGATTCATCGGGGTAAAAGCGCAATGCCTGGTGGGCGCGGATCCCCCAAGTCACCTCCGGCTCAACATAGGGCTCGACCAGTTGCGCACCCCAATAGCCGTGGTCGGCGCGGATGAAGCCGATGACCCCGATGTCGTGCAGCAGGCAGGCGAGTACGACCTTCTCGTCCATCCCGGCGCGGACCGCGTGGCGGGCGCTTTGCAGCAGGTGGTTCGCCGGGCCGAACCGGTATTTGAAGAAATCCATCAGAGTGGGCTGTGCCGGCATTTTTGGCAGGCGCGGGTCGTCGCCCATCAGCATGTGGCTGCCCGGGCGCTGCGCCATCAGCGCCGCGCCGTTGGGCATGCTCATATCGCCATCGGCGAGGTTGAACAGGCGGGACTTGACGATGATGAAATCGTCGAGCTCGCGGATCATCTTGTGTTCGAGCGCATCGGCACGCTCGGCCAAAGTCATTGCATCGTCCATTTCCGCTCCTTTCCGATCGGCAGGGTGAGTTCAACCTAGCAGAGCATCAGCTCCGGCTCTAGCGCTGCGTCGACTGCGCGGAACCAAAGCGAAGCGTTGACACTTGCTGCTAGTTTGTCATACTTTCCTACCGGTATGATCACATGAGGCAACCAACGTGGCGGACGCAATGCTGAGGGCGCGGCTCGGGGTCAAGGCTCAAGTGGTGCTGCCGAAACCGGTGCGCGAGGTGCTCGGCCTCAAGCCCGGGGACGAATTTGCCTTCGTCATTCGCGACCGCGAGGTCCGGGTGATTCGCGCACCGGCTGAGGGGGACGATCCATTCGCCTGCTTTACCGAATGGGCTTCCCCAGCCGACAGGAAGGGTTATGCCGACCTTTGACCCGTATGATGTCGTCTCCGTTCCGTTTCCATATACGGATCGGGCGGCGCTCGAGCGCCGTCCGGCTCTCGTCATTTCTAAGCCGGAATTTGAAAGCCGCTTCGGCCTCCTTTGGGTTCTGATGATCACCGCCGCCGAGAACCGGTCGCGGCACCACGACGTACCGATACCGGACCATCGCGCCGTAGGGCTGCCGATCCCATCGATCATCCGTCCGACGAAAATCGCCACGGTAGAGGCGAGCCGCGCGCGACTACGCGGACGGATATCGACACCGACCGCCGCGGCGGTCGAGCGGGCGATCGAAGCGATCATCGTCTGACTGATGTTCGACATCGCCCGGCGATTTCTTTGGAATCGACATGGCGAACCGGTGGGCGTTAGGGT
Source organism: uncultured Alphaproteobacteria bacterium (assembly GCA_963821795.1). Classification (GTDB taxonomy): domain Bacteria; phylum Pseudomonadota; class Alphaproteobacteria; order ATCC43930; family CGMCC-115725; genus AP-15. Next base: position 327,861 of record CAWGFH010000013.1, on the reverse strand, counting down.
CGATCTCGCGGACGGCCCGCGCCAGAAAGAGAGGCCTGCGATATGACCCGCCACTTCGGGGTTCTGATCCCTTCGACCAATACGACTGTCGAGATGGAGTGCCGGCTGCTGCCCGCGACCTATCAGGCGCATATCGGGCGGCTGATGACCAGCGCGCCGGGTCAGACTTTCTCGCCGCCGCGTGATGATGACGTGGACTACCAATCGCGGCTGTTGGGGACCGCCAAGGTCGAGATGGTGATCCTGGCGCAAACCTCGGCGAGCCTCTTTGCCGACGACTACGACGAGGTTACTTCGCGGCGGATGAGCGCCGGCGCCGGCGTGCCGGCGATGACCTCGGCCCAGGCGGTCGGCCGCGCGGTCAACGCATTGGGGGCCCGGCGTATCGCCCTGGTGTCGCCCTATTCGGAGTCGGTCAACCAGCGCGCAGCCCATCTGTTCGCAACCAAGCACGGGCTCGAAACCGTGGCTCTCGAGGGTTTTGGCGCCACCAATTCCTACGCGATCGGCAATCTCGGCCCGGAGAATGCGCGCGACGCCTTTGCCCGCATCGACCGGCCGGAGATCGAGGTTTTCGTCGTCCCGGGCGGCAACTTCCCGACGATGGCGTCGATCGCCGGCTGGGAGCGCGAATTCGGCAAGCCGGTCGTCACCACCAACCAAGCCTCGATCTGGGCGATGCTGGCAACCCTGAAGACCGGCGACAAGGTTTCCGGTTATGGGCGTCTGTTGGAAGAAGCGCCGGCGATCCGGACCGCTTAGGGCAGGTAATAGGCGAAGACGACTGGGGAGACGAAGGCCCAGGTCTCGATGAAGGTCGAGCGGTCGGGCTTGCGGCCGAGTTCCTCCATCGCGCCCAGCAGGCAGAACCAATTCAACACCTCGTGCTGGCCGCTGTCCTCGATCTGGTCGGTCGTATAACCGCGCCAAGTCGCGTAGTCGCCCTGTTCCAGCGCATCGTAGAGCCGGCGGTCGGCCGGCACGTCGGGCCACAATTGGTTGTTTTTCTCGGTCAGAAACGAATGCGACCAGCTCGACGAGGCGACGATCGCGGTGCGCCACGGGCTGCGCGCCATGACCCGCGCGGCCGCGGCGCCGACCTCCATGCAGCGCGCCGGGTTCGGCGAGGGGGGATCGAGGTCACGGATCTGATCGCGCATCGCCAACGGCAGGCGCAGCCCGCGCGCGGCGTTGACCCGGCGGCCGTAGCAATTCACCGAAATCGGGATCAGCGGGTAGTCGAAGCCGACTCGCTCGTCATCGAGCAGCAGAATGGTGTTTTCAAAGGCATGGCCGAGCGGGTGATGCAGCGGCTTGTAGGCATAGGCGGCGTCGATGCCCGCTTCGATCAGACCGGTAGCCAGGTATTTGCCTGCCTCGCGATGGCCGCGCAGACGGAAAGTCGCGTCGGCCGGCTCGCCCCACGGGTTGTCGGGCGAACGGCGATGGCTCCATGGCTGGATGTCGCGGTCCTCATAGGCGAGGACGGCGAAGGGCGGGACGATGTCCTCCTTGAAATTCTCGTACTGATCGTCCCCGAACATGATGATCACGTCGGGCTTGAACGCGTCGAGCGCTCGCCGGGCCTCGGCGAAGTGGCGGCGATAGACCTCGCGCGCCCGACCGGCCGAAGAAGTGCCCCAATCGTTGCCGAGCTCCTCGCGCAGCTGCGCCGGCCAGTTCGCCGGATCCTTCGCCGCCTTCGGCATGTCCGGATCGTCGAGGGCGGTCCGCATCATAAACGTCCAGTCCTCGTCGCGGCGCAGCATCAACGGCCGGTGCGTGCACCCCAGCCCTAGGATCTCGGCCATTTCCTCCCTCCGATGTTGCCTCGCTCTCGTCTCCGCGTCACAATTCGGCAGAGGCGGCTCAGCCGCGTTCGGCCACCGGCACGTAATGGCGCTGATCCGAACCGGTGAACAGCTGGCGCGGCCGCATCAGCTTGGCGTCGGTGTCCTCGATCATCTCGGTCCATTGCGCGACCCAACCGACCGTGCGGGCGATGGCGAACAGGACGGTGAACATCGAGACCGGGAAGCCCATCGCCTTCAAGATGATCCCGGAGTAGAAATCGACGTTCGGATATAGGCGCCGCTTGATAAAATAATCATCGCTCAGTGCAATCTTCTCAAGCTCCTTCGCCAAGTCAAGTAATGGATCGTTTGTAATGCCAAGCTCGTCTAACACTTCGTGGAAGCTGTCGCGCAATACGTGAGCGCGAGGATCGTAATTCTTGTAGACGCGATGGCCAAAGCCGAACAGCAGCTCGTTGTCTTCCTTGGATTTGACGTGGTCGAGAAATTCCTTAATGTTCGATTTGTTGCCGATGCGACCAAGCATCTTCAAGCACCGCCTCATTGGCGCCGCCATGTGCCGGGCCCCACAGCGAAGCGATGCCCGCGGCAATGCAGGCGAACGGGTTGGCGCCGCTCGAGCCCGGCGTTGCGAACCGTCGCGGTCGACGCGTTCTGCTCGTGATCCGCGTGCAGGATGAAGATCCGGTCCATCGCCCGCGCCAGGATCGGGTTGACCTTGTATTCCTCGCACGGCACGGCAAAGGTCATATGCAGAAAATTCTCGGCGTAGCCCAACGAATTCTGCGGGAAAATGAACGGCTGCCCCATCGAATATTTGTAGGCCATCGCCGCAATTGTCGGCATCTTGGCGATCAGACGGTACGAAGCAACCATCCTTTGGTAAGGGTCATGAATGTCGGTCGAATCGTGATAAAAGGCCGATAACGCGCCGACCACCCCGCACATGACCGCCATCGGGTGCGCGTCGCGGCGGAAGCCGCGGAAAAAGGTCGTCAGCTGCTCATGCACCATCGTGTGGTGGGTAATGTCATGGACGAACTGCGCTTTTTCTTTTGCATTCGGCAATTCGCCGTTGAGCAACAAATAGGCGACCTCGAGAAAATCGCTCTTTTCGGCAAGCTCCTCGATCGGATAGCCGCGATACATCAGGACGCCTTCGTCGCCGTCGATATAGGTGATGCTCGAGCGGCAGGCGGCGGTGGCCATAAAGCCCGGATCGTAGGTGAAATGCCCGGTCATGGCGTAGAGCTTGCGGATGTCGATGACCTTTGGCCCGATCGTCCCGCCGAGCACCGGAAGCTCGATCGACTTGCCGGTTTCGTTGTCGGTCAACGTCACCGTGCCGGTCGTCATATTGTTACCGTCCATCGATGCACCCTTTCGTTCCGCGCCCGCTGGCGATTGCGGGATTTCAAGGGGGAAAATAGCCATCCCGGCGCCGGTTGGCAAACCGTTCGCAAGTGCGAGATGGCGCGCGGCCGTCAAGCGCCTTCGGCGGCGTCGGCGATGCGGCCTAACGTCTCGTCGCGGCCGAGAAATTCCATGACCGCGAAGATGCCGGGCGAGGCAACGGACCCGGTCAGTGCGGCGCGCAACGGCTGCGCCACCGCGCCCAGTGGCACATCGTCCAAGTCGGCGAAGGCGCGTACCCGTTCTTCGAGCGTTGCTGCCCGCCACGCGACGTCTTCGAGCGCCGGACCGAGCGCCGCCAATAGCCGGCGCGCCTCCTGACTGAGCAATCTCGCCGCTTTCGCATCAGGCGCGATCGGGCGCTCGGCTACCAGAAACCGTGCGTTGGCAGCGAGCTCGACCAGCGTTTTCGGGCGCAATTTGAGTTCGGGCATCGCTCGGCGCAGCCGGTCGCGGTGCGCGTCATCGAGGCTGCGGCCGAGGGTTTCTTCTAGCTGCTTGGCCGTGAGCGCCACCAGGCGTTCATCATCGCTTTGACGGATATAATGGCCGTTCAAGCTGTCGAGCTTGGCGAAATCGAAGCGGGCGGGGCGCGGCCGATGGCGTCGAGGTCGAACCATTCGATCGCCTGTTCGGTCGGGATGATCTCTTCGTCGCCATGGCTCCAGCCGAGGCGGAGCAAGTAGTTGCGCAACGCCTCGGGCAGGTAACCTTGTCGCGATAGGCATCGACGCCGAGCGCGCCGTGGCGCTTTGACAATTTCGCGCCGTCAGCGCCATGGATCAGCGGCACATGCGCGAATTCCGGGACCGGCCAGTCGAGCGCCCGGTAGATCTGCGTCTGGCGAAAGGCGTTGTTGAGATGATCGTCGCCGCGGATCACGTGGGTGACGCCCATGTCGTGATCGTCGACGACGACCGAATGGTTGTAGGTCGGGGTGCCGTCGGCGCGCAGGATGATCAGATCGTCGAGTTCGGCATTGGCGACCGTGACCTCGCCCTGGACCCGGTCGTGGATCGTCGTTTCGCCCTGCTGCGGCGCCTTGAGACGGATCACCGGCGGCACGCCCGGCGGCGCTTCGGCGGGGTCGCGGTCGCGCCAGGTGCCATCATAGCGCACCGAGCGCTTTTCGGCGCGCGCCCGCTCGCGCATCGCCTCCAGCTCGGCCGGCGTGCAGTAGCAGTAATAAGCGCGGCCCTCGGCCAGCAATTGGCGCGCAACCTCGGCATGGCGCTCGGCGCGCGCCGATTGATAGACGATTTCGCCGTCCCATTCGAGGCCGAGCCATCGAAGCCCGTCGATGATCGCCGCCACCGCCTCCGGCGTTGAGCGCGCCCGGTCGGTATCCTCGATGCGCAGCTTGAAGACGCCGCCGTGGTGGCGGGCGAACAGCCAGTTGAACAGCGCGGTGCGCGCGCCGCCGATGTGCAGAAATCCGGTCGGCGACGGCGCGAAGCGAACGGTGACGGTCATCCTCGAAGGATGGGGAAATCGGGACCCGATATCAACGATCGGGCGGATTGCGGGAGCAGAAGATCTCGCGCAGGCGGGTCTTCATGATTTTGCCGGTTGCGGTGTGAGGCAGTTCGTCGACGGTCGCGACATCGTCGGGCAGCATCCATTTCGGGAATTGCTCGGCGAGAAAGGCGATCAGCTGGTCGCGCTCAGGCGTGCAGCCGGGACGCGGCGTCACGATCAGCAAGGGCCGCTCGCCCCAGCGCGGGTCAGGCCGGCCGATGACCGCGGCCTCGGCGACGTCGGGATGGGCGACCGCGGCATTTTCGAGGTCGATCGAGCTGATCCATTCACCGCCCGATTTGATCACGTCCTTGCGCCGGTCGGCGATCTGCATGTAGCCGTCGGGGTCGAATGTCGCCACGTCACCGGTGCGGAACCACCCATCGGGCTCGACCGCCGCCGCGGTCGCCGCGTCGTCGGCGTAATAGCCGGATGCGATCCATGGTCCGCGCACCAGGATCTCCCCGATCGACTTGCCGTCATGCGGCTGGATATGGCCGGAATCGTCGACGACCTTCATCTCGACGCCGTATATCGGACGGCCTTGTTTGGCCCGAACCGCCGCCTGCGCTGCGCTATCGAGCGCGAAATGCTTTGACTTGAGCGTCCCGATTGTACCGACCGGGCTCATCTCGGTCATGCCCCAGCCCTGGCGGACCTCGATGCCCTGTCTGGCGAAATCTTCGATCATCGACGGCGGCACGGCGGCACCGCCGGAGAGTACCCGCCGCAGGGTCGAACAACGTTTGCCCGAATCCGAAAGATAAGCCACGAAACCGAGCCAGATTGTCGGCACGCCAAGCGCGTAGTTTACCCGTTCGGCCTCGAACAAATCGTAGAGACTGGCGCCGTCAACACGCGGCCCGGTCAACACCAGCTTCGCGCCGTTCATCGGGGCTGCGTAGGGAATACCCCAGCCGCAGACATGGAACAGCGGTACCACCGGGCACACCGAGTCGCTTGCGGAAATCGAGATTGCGTCGGGCAACGAGATGGCAAGGGCGTGCAAGATCGTCGAGCGGTGGCTGAACAACGCTCCCCGCGGGTTGCCGGTGGTGCCGGAGGTGTAGCAAAGCGCCGCCGCTGTGCGCTCGTCGAATTCGGGCCAGGCAAAATCGTCGCTTTCGCTGGCAATCAGCGCCTCGTAGGCCGGCAATATCGGCAGTTCGGTTGCCAATGCCGTGTCGGCGTCGGTCAGCGGCACGATACGGCAGTCTGGCGGGAGGCGCGGAGCGAGGCGTTCGACCAATGGCAGAAAAGTCGTGTCGACAAACAATAAGCGATCGTCGGCGTGGTTAATAATGTAGACGAGTTGCTCTTCGAATAACCGTGGATTGATCGTATGACAAACCGCGCCAATGCCGGAGACTGCGTAATATAATTCGAAGTGACGATGTGTGTTCCAGGCGAGTGTGCCGATGCGATCGCCCGGCTTGACACCGAGTCGCAGCAGCGCACGAGCGAGCTGCTTCGAGCGGCGCGCGGCGTCGGCATAGCCGTAGCGGTGGACCGGTCCCTCGACCGTGCGCGAGACGATTTCGGCGTCGCCGTGATAGGTCGCCGCATGGGTGATGATCGACGAAATCAGCAGCGGCCGCTCCGACATCAATCCCAGCATCGCTTCCTCCCGCACCGCGCTTCAATTCGGTATTTGAGGATTTGTTATGGCAAATTCGGGCTCGCGTAAACGGCATCCTGCGCGCGAAGCCGACCGCTCTCCGCCGCTCATGGTGGGTCTTATCTACCGTCTGAGGGTCGGCATGGACGCGCCGCACGGGCGCTCCTATAAGAAGGCTGTTCCGTTTGTGTTTTAGTTCGTCCAATGCACGACATCAGATGGGTTCGCGATCACCCGGCGGAATTCGATCGCGGCCTTTGCCGGCGTGGCCTGCGGCCCCGGGGCGAGGAAGTGTTGGCGCTCGATCGCGCCTGGCGAGCGGTCGAGACAACTGCGCAGGAGGCTCAGGCACGGCGCAACCGCATCTCGCGCGAAATCGGCAGCGCCAAACAGCGGGGTGAAAAGATCGAGCCTTTGCTGCGACAGATCGCCGAAGACAAAGACACCGAGGCTGCTTCCGCCAACGAGGCGGCGCGGTTGCGCGAGCAAATCGACGACATTCTGGCCGAACTGCCGAACCTGCCGGCAGACGAGGTTCCCGATGGCCCGGACGAGACCGCGAATCTGCTGATACGCCGGGAGGGTGAGCCACCGAGATTCAATTTCGCGGTGCTTTCTCACGAAGCGCTCGGCGAACGCCTCGGGCTGATGGATTTCAAACGCGCCGGCCAACTCTCGGGATCGCGGTTTGTCGTGCTGCGACGTGACTTGGCACGGCTGGAGCGCGCCTTGGCTCAATTCATGCTCGACCTGCACACCGGTGAGTTTGGCTATGAGGAGGTATCGCCGCCGCTCTTGGTGCGCGACGAAGCGATGTTCGGCACCGGCCAGCTGCCGAAATTCGCCGAGGATTCATTCCGTACCGCCGAGGGCTATTGGCTGATCCCGACCGCCGAGGTGCCGCTCACCAACCTCGTCGCCGACGAAATCCTCGACGAGCGTGAGTTGCCGCTGCGCTTCACGGCCGGGACCCCCTCCTTTCGCTCCGAGGCCGGCGCCGCGGGAAAGGACACCCGCGGCATGATACGGCAGCACCAATTCGTCAAGGTCGAGCTGGTCTCGATCACCCGGCCCGAGGATTCAGCTGCCGAACACGAGCGCATGACCGCTTGCGCCGAGGAGGTGCTGCGGCGTCTCGGCCTTGCCTGGCGGGTCATGTTGCTCTCGACCGGCGATATGGGGTTCTCGGCGCAAAAGACCTACGACATCGAGGTGTGGTTGCCGGGTCAGGGGACCTATCGCGAGATTTCGAGCTGCTCGAATTGCGGCGCGTTCCAGGCACAGCGGATGAAGGCGCGTTACCGCCCGGCCGAGGGGAAAGGGACGCGGCCGGTGCACACCTTGAATGGCTCGGGGCTGGCGGTCGGCCGGACCTTGATCGCGATCCTGGAAAATTACCAGCATGAGGATGGCAGCGTGTCGATCCCGCCCGCATTGCAGCCCTATATGGGCGGGCAGAAATCGATCGACCCGCATGATTAAGCCGGTATCGGCCGAGCCCGCCGCCAAGCCCGGCCTGGTGCAGAAGAAATTGCGGCTGTTGATGGAATTGCGACGCGCCGGGATAACCGATCTGCGGGTGCTGGGGGCGATCGAAAAGACGCCGCGAGAGAATTTCGTGCCGCCGGCCTTCGCCGATCAGGCTTACGAAAACGTCGCCTTGCCGATCGACGATGGGCAGACGATCAGCCAGCCCTATGTGGTCGCGCTGATGACCGAGGCGCTGCTGGTCGGCGACCGGCACAATGTCATAGAAATCGGCACCGGCTCGGGCTATCAGACGGCGATCCTCGCGCGTCTCGCCCGCCGGGTGTTCACGATCGAACGCCATCGCGAATTGCTGCAGGCCGCCGAACGGCGCCTCGACGCGCTCGGTCTGCACAACATCGTCTACCGATTCGGCGACGGCATCAGGGGCTGGTCGGAACAATTGCCCTATGACCGGGTCATCGTGACTGCCGCTGCACCGGAGGTTCCGGCGAGCTTGGTCGACGGACTGGCGCCCGGCGGGGTGCTGGTGGCGCCGGTTGGCGGCTATCGTCGCGACCAGCAGTTGATGCGGATTCGCCGTACTGATGACGGATTCGAAACCGAGAATCTTTGTATGGTGCGGTTCGTGCCGCTCGTCAGCGGGCTGCCGCGGCAGCCCGCTGTGTCGCAGGGCTGACACGTTGTTCTGATTAGCAAACACCAAGGCTGGTGCTTGCGCGCCGGGGGGCGAGCGAGGGGGAAAGATGACGAAAGACAGTGTCCCACCGCGCGGTGGGGGGGCCGCGTTCCCGATAATTTTGGTCGCGCTGCTGCTGACCGCGTGCGGGCCCCGCGAGCCGGCTCCGGTCATCTCCGGTGGCGAAGCGATTTCGCCGGCGCCGACGCAGGTCATCGTGCAACGCGGCCAGACCTTGTCGGGGATCGCGGTGGTAAATCATGTCCCGATGGCTGCTGTGGCCGAGGCAAACCACCTGTCTCCGCCCTATCGTATCCTCGTCGGACAGGCCTTGATCATCCCAGGAAGTGGCGAGCAGACAGCATCAGGCCCGGCCATTGCGATGACGGTGCCGCCATCTGCCCCAGCTCAAGCGCCAATAGCTGCCGCCCCGTTGCGTGCGCCTGAACCGGCGCCCCAGCCAATTCCGCTTGACCGCCAACCGCCGGACGCCGTGGCGAAGCGACCGGCCGCCGCCGCGCCGCCGATCGTCCCGACCGCGCCGCCGGTAATCGCAGCAAGCCCAACGCCGGCCGCGCCGATTTCGGCGCCGACCTCGTCACTAGCGCCGCCGGCGGCCACACCAGCCGCACCGCGGCCGCCGACGTCCGGTCCGGTTGCCTCCACGGAAGCACCGGGAGCGCCCCGTGGCGGCGGTGCCTTCCTGTGGCCGGTGCGCGGCCATGTCCTGGAGAGCTACGGCGCCGGGCCCGATGGCACCCATAATGATGGGATCAACATCGCCGCGGCGCGGGGTGCACCGGTGCAGGCCGCCGACGCGGGGGTCGTCGCCTATTCCGGTAACGAGTTGCGCGGCTACGGCAATCTGATCCTGATCAAGCATGCCAATGGCTGGATTTCGGCCTATGCGCATTGCGATCTGATCCTGGTCAAGACCGGCCAGAAGGTTTCCCGCGGCCAGGTCATCGCCCGGGTCGGGTCGACCGGCAATGTCAGCGAACCGCAACTGCATTTCGAGCTGCGCCGCGGCAAGCACCCGGTTGATCCGCGCGAATATCTGGCGCCGCTGCCGACCGCGGCGAGCAATGAGGCGCATCCGAGCTAGATTTTCGTTGAACGGGGCTCAGGCCAAGGGCTTGCCGAGGCGTCCGGCAAGATCCTGGATGAACTGCCAAGCGACCCGGCCTGAGCGCGCGCCTCGGGTGATCGACCATTCGTTTGCCTCGGCTTCGAGCTGGCCGGTCGGCAGTTCGAGCGCGTAGCGCTCGGCATAACCGCGCACAATCATCTGGTAGGTGTCCTGGTCGACGTTGTGGAAGCCGAGCCAGAGTCCGAAACGGTCCGACAAAGAGACCTGCTCCTCGATCGCTTCAGCCGGGTTGACGGCGGTCGAGCGCTCGTTGTCGATCATGTCACGCGGCATCAGGTGCCGGCGGTTTGAAGTGGCATAAAGGATGACATTCGGTGGCCGACCCTCGATGCCGCCCTCGAGCACTGCCTTCAAGGATTTGAAGCTGGTGTCGTGCCGGTCGAAGGAAAGATCGTCGCAGAACAACAGACAACGGCGGCGCGCCTGCCGCACCAGCGATAGCAGCCGCGGCAGGCTCGGGATGTCCTCGCGATGGATCTCGACTAAAGCGAGGGCGTGCGCCTGCTCGCCGTTCACCGCCGCGTGGGCGGCCTTGACCAAGGAACTCTTGCCGGTGCCGCGCGCGCCCCACAGCAGCACGTTGTTGGCCGGCAACCCGGCGGCGAAGCGCCGCGTGTTGTCGAGCAGGATGTCACGCACCCGCTCGATCCCGCGCAGCAGCGCGATCTCGACGCGGTTGACTTCGCCGACCGGCTCGAGCCAGCAACGATCCGCGTGCCAAACAAAGGCGTCGGCGGCATCGAAATCCACCGTGGGCGGTGGGGCCGGGGAGAGGCGTTCGAGCGCGTCGGCGACGCGTCGAAGCAACGGCAATAGATCCGACTCGGTCATCGGTCGATCATCAGCTCCAGCGTAAAGGGGCGAAAGGGTGGGGACGCTATCACAGCGAGTGCGCCGCAGGAAATGCGTGCAATAACGGGCCATTGCTCTTTAACCAGGCATCGCTTACCTATCGCTGGCCGCGCGGTCCACCTTTTCTCGGGCGGCAGGCGCGCTTGCACTTGGCGGCGCGGCGCATGATCTCGAGGCTGGAAGCCGATGTTGATCTCCACCGCCTACGCCCAGGGAACGGGCTTGTCGGGCCTGTCGGGCCTGTTCGACAACCAGAGCGCGCTGATCCAGTTTCTGCCGCTAGTCCTGATCTTTGTCGTATTCTATTTCCTGCTGATCCGACCGCAGCAGCGCAAGGCCAAAGAACACCGGGTGACGCTCGATGCTCTGCGGCGCGGCGATCGCGTGGTAACGGGGGGCGGCATTATCGGCACCGTGGTTAGGGTCGACAGCCCGGAGGAGGTCGTCGTCGACATTGCCGAGGGCGTGCGCGTGCGGGTCGTGCGCAGCACGATCACCGGCGTGCTTGCCAAGCCCAATCCGGCCGCCACGCGCGAGGCGGCCAATCAGAAGGATCAGGCGCGGGCCAAGGCCGATACCAAGGAGTGACGGAAGGTAGGCGGATATCGTATCGAGTGCGCAAGACAAAAAAGATCGAATGGATTTAACCGGCCCGATGGGGCGTCCTCGGCCCGCGAGCGCGCAGTTCCTTTGCCGAACGGAGTATTGAGTGCACGATCGACGCGTGATTCTGGGCGCGGCGTTGGCGGCGTTGAGTTACCCGTTGCGCGCTGTGATGGCTCAGCCGGGACCACCGCCCGGCCCACCGCCCTCCGGTGGGCCGCCGCCCTATGGCCACCGCCCCCCGCCGCCCCCGCCACGCTATGAGACTCGACCTCCCTATCCCGCTGGGCACTATCATTGGCATTGGGCGCCTGGGCATTGGCGGTGGAACGGTTATCGCTGGATCTGGATTCCGGGAAGATGGCGGCATTGAGTAGCAGCCGAAGTAGTCTTTCCGACTGCGGTTCAACCGCCGGTCCGAGGCATTGACGGCATGTTGTATTTCGCGAATTGGAAGATTGCACTGATCTCGGTGATCTGCGCGCTCGGCGTCCTGCTGTCGGTGCCAAATTTGCTCAGCCCCGCTTTTCTGGCCCAACTGCCCGATTTTCTGCCGCGCAGACAGGTGGCACTCGGGCTCGATTTGCAGGGGGGCTCTTATCTCTTGCTCAAGGTCGATGTGGCGGCGGCCCAGCGCGAGCGGCTCAATTCGATAATCGACAATGTTCGCAATGCTCTGCTCGACGCCAATCTCGGATACACCGGCCTGGCGGTAAAGGATGATGCAATCGTATTTACGGTCCGCGATCCGGCCCGGATAGATGCTGCACGCCAAGCGCTGACCAAGATCGATCCTGATCTTACCGTTGCAATCATGCCCGACGGAGCGGGGAGGGTCGTGTTCAGTGCTGCCGCGACCGAGCAGAAGCGCATTCAGGCTGTCGATCAGTCGATTGAGATCATCCGCCGCCGCATCGACGAGACCGGGATCAAGGAACCGACTATCGAGCGCGAGGGCGCGGACCGCATTCTCGTGCAATTGCCTGGCGTCTCCGATCCCGAGCACGTCAAGGCTTTGCTCGGGCGGACCGCCAAGCTGACCTTCCAGCTCGTCGATACCGGCGTGTCGGTGGAGGATGCGCGGAGCGGCCGGTTGCCGCTTGGTGACGAAGTGCTGCCGGCCGAAGAAGCCAAAAACGTCCGTGTCGGACCCAATGCCTATGTCGTACGCAAGCGGGTCATGGTCGGCGGCGATACGCTGGTCGACGCCCAGCCCAGCTTCCAGGGCAACGAGCCGGTCGTCAGCTTCCGCTTTGACGCCGAGGGCGCCGCCCGGTTTGCCGACGCAACCCGCGCGAACGTCGGCAAGCCGTTTGCGATCGTCCTCGACAACAAGGTGATCAGCGCACCGGTCATCCGCGAGGCGATACTAGGTGGGTCGGGGATCATCTCCGGCAGCTTTACGGTTCAATCGGCCAGTGACCTGGCATTGCTGCTGCGAGCCGGCGCTCTGCCGGCGCCAATCACGATCTTGGAAGAGCGCACCGTCGGCCCGAGCCTCGGCGCCGATTCGATCCATGCGGGCGCGTTGGCATGTATCGTCGGGGTAGGGCTGGTCGTCGTCTTCATGGTACTGTTCTACGGGCTGTTTGGCGTGTTTGCCGATATTGCGCTGTTTTTCAACCTCTGTTTAATGCTCGGAAGCCTGACCTTGCTCGGCGCTACCTTGACCCTGCCGGGCATCGCCGGCATAGCGCTGACCATGGGCATGGCGGTCGACGCAAATGTGCTGATCTATGAGCGTATCCGTGAGGAAGTGAGAGCTGGCCGGACCATGCTGTCTTCGCTCGACGCCGGGTTCAAACGCGCTTTTGGCACGATCGTCGACAGCCACGTGACGACTCTCGTCGCCGGCGCGCTGATGTTTTGGCTCGGTTCGGGGCCGGTCAAGGGCTTCGCTGTGACACTGAGCATCGGGGTACTCACATCGCTGTTTTCTGCGATCCTGGTGACCCGGCTGCTGATAGTGACTTGGCTGCGCCGATGGAAACCTCGCGAGATACCGATTTGACCACCCGACAATTGTTGTGATCACGCCATGCTGAAACCGCTGATCGTCATCCGGCGCACGCCGAAGATCGACTTTATGAAGTGGCACAAGCTCGGCTTTGCCTTTTCCGCCGTGCTTACTTTATCGTCGATTGTGCTGTTTCTAACTGTCGGATTGAATTACGGGATCGATTTCGTTGGCGGCACCCAGATGGAAGTTCGAGTGACTTCGGGGTCCGCCAACCTCGCTGAGATGCGGCAAAAGCTGGACGCGCTCCATATCGGCGATGTGTCCTTGCAGGGCTTTGGCCCACCGAGCGATGTGCTGATCCGGCTCTCGCGTCAGCCAGGCGGCGACGCGGCGCAGGAGCGGGCGGTCGAGTTGGCGCGCAAGGCGCTGGGGCCGGGGATAGACTATCGGCGGATAGAGGTGGTCGGCCCAACGGTGGGCAGTGAACTGATCCGCGCCGGCGTGATCGCGACCATCCTCGCCCTGATCGCCATCGCCTTCTATATCGCTTTTCGCTTCGAATGGCAGTTCGGCATCGGCGGGATGGTTTCGACCCTGCACGACGTGATTACGACGGTCGGGCTGTTTGCGCTGTTCCATCTCGAATTCAACCTGACGACCCTGGCGGCGATCCTTACGGTTGCCGGGTACTCGGTCAACGACACCGTGGTGATCTACGATCGCATCCGCGAGTTGATGCGCAAATACCGCACGATGCCGTTCTCCGACCTGATCAACCTCGCTTTGAACGAGACCTTGTCGCGTACGATCCTCACGGTCAGCACGGTGGCGCTGGCCGTGCTGTCGTTACTGTTTCTCGGTGGCCAGGTCCTGCGCGGCTTCAGCATCGCGATGCTGTGGGGGGTCGTGATCGGCACCTACTCGTCGCTGTTTATCGCCGCCCCGGTGATTTACTACGTGCAGCCAAAACGAGCGGCGGTAGCAAGAGCAAATGAGGGAGCAAAAGCTCCGGCCTCACGCGCGCGCTAATCCTTGAGACGACGATGGATTTAACACCCATCGTACCGGCGGGCCGGCAGATCATTGAGCGCTACGGGCCAGGCGGGTTTCGCGTGAGCGGGGTGATCTGGCGTGGGCCGGTTCTGATCTTCCCTGAGGCGACAATGCCGTGGGCGGCCCGCGACGTTACCGCGGTCGACTGGGAGAGCTTGTCGCCGGTTGTGGGGCATGGCGGGGTGCAAATCCTGCTGCTCGGTCTCGGTAGCGCCACGGTGATTGTCGACGGTAAGTTGCGTGCCCGACTGCGCGAGGCAGGGATCGCGCTCGAGGCGATGGGCACCAGCGCTGCTTGCCGTACCTACAACGTGCTCGTTGCCGAGGACCGCCGCGTCGCCGCGGCCCTGTTGCCGCCGCTCCGTTCGCTGTGTTGACGCGGCAGGGCGCGAAGCCCAGCGCCGCATCGCTACCACTTTTCAGCAACGGGGGAACCACTCGGTCGCTGCGGCAGTTTTCTGCGTAACTGTCACAAGCGAGTTGAGCAATCGCAATGCATACACGTCTCGTGACCTCCGCTGCGTTCGCGGCGGCTCTTGCCCTGGCACCCGCCGCTCATGCGGCCGATTGGCATCGTGGCTGGCATGGGGGCCACTATCATCACGGCGGAGGCGCTGCCGTGGGGGCCGGAATTATCGGCGGGATCGTCGGCCTCGGCGTCGGCGCCGCGATCGCCTCGAACGGATACTACGCGCCCCCACCACCGGTATATTACGGATATCCGTACGGCTACTACACGCCGCCACCCGTTTACTACGGGTACTGATAACAGCCCGGGATTGCGGCCTGACAGCCCATCCGCTCACCAGCGGCTAATGCGGATTTGCCGCGCGATGACGATACGACAGAGAGGACACAATCGATGAGAGCAATCCGTTCGAACTACCTTGCGTCGGCCGCAGTCGCCGCCTTGCTGGCATTGCCGGCTGCGGCTTTCGCCCAGTCGGCGGCGCCGACACCTGCTGCTCCGCTGACACCTGCTACCCCACCAGCATCAGGGGCTGCTGTGTCCCCGATGACGAGCCAGCCCGCCCCCGGAAACAACGCCGAACAGCGTGTCGAAGCCCATATCAGGCAGCTTTATGCTCAGTTGCGCATCACCCCGGCCGAGCAGCCGCAATGGGAGCAGTTCGCCCAGGTCATGCGCGACAACGCCCGCGATATGGATCAGGCGTTCCTGGAGCGCGCCGGGCAGTACCCGACGATGAACGCGGTGCAGAATATGCAATCTTACGAGCAGATCGCCGAAGCGCATGCCCAGCATCTGCAAAAGCTGGTCCCGGCCTTCGACAATCTCTACAACACGATGCCCGAGCAGCAAAAGCAACTGACCGACCAGGTATTCCGGGCGAATGCAGAGACCAACCAGCAGAAGCATATGCAGACCGGCCAGAACGGATAGCGGTGCTCGGCTGCCGTTTACCATCGGAGCCCCGCGCTGGCGGGGCTTCGCATCTGTGGAGCTCGCTACTGTGATCCGGCGGAATGGAGCGGCTCGCGAGAGAGTTCCCACGGCGACCTTGGGAGCACGGAGTTTACGGGCACGAGTGACGTGCCCTCCTTCATCACAGTTTTGATAAGATAGCAGAAGGTGCGCCTGCCCCGGCAGGTATAATGGCGTCCGGTACTCACAGAATGCGAAGGCTTCGCAATTGTTCGAAGCTATGCCGGCCCGTGGCTTTGCGCGGCCGCTAAAAGTAGTTGGAGTCCTGTTGCTGTCCGCGGTGCTGGTGCATGCGCCAGGCATCCTCTTTGATGTCGGCATCCGCAACAATGACTTCGATGCGCATTATCATTGGACGGTACAGTTCGCTGCCGCTATGCGCGGCGGAGATCCTTATCCGCACTGGATGTGGCTCGGCAATTTCGGTCTCGGCGAAGTAGCCCTGCTGTTTTATTCGCCACTTTTCTACTATTTATGCAGTTTCGTCCGCCTGATGACCTCCAGCACATGGGAGGCGATGCGCCTTGTTTTTGTCGTATCGACAATTGTTACGGGTTACTATGGCTGGCGATTATTTCGACTATTCATGGCAGAGGCGTATGCGCTCGTCGGGGCCGTCCTCCTGCAATGGGCCCCGATGATTTTTATGCTTTTCTACTATTTCAATGGATTCCCTTGGGCCGTGGGGTTCGCCGCCCTCGTCGCCCTGACCTATTACACACTGCGTCCAGGATCATTTGAACACTGGATCGACCTGTCCGTCGGTCTCGCGGTCGCCGCACTGGTGCTGACCCACATCGTCTCGGCGCTGATGGCGCTCGTCTGCTTCAGTTGCATGTGGTTGCGCTACCTCGGACGCCAGCGGAGTGGTGCGCACACCGCGGCGCGGGCGGCTTCGTGGTTTCTTTCCGCCGGATTCGGTCTTGCGCTGGCGGGTTTCTATCTGGTCCCCGCGATAGCCTCGATGCACCTGATTTCGTCCGTGGTCTGGACCACAACCTACACGCCGTGGAATGCCTTCGCCTTCCCGACGATAACCGGCCTCCTCTTTGGTATGCGCTGGTTCTCCTTTCAGTGGACAGTTCCGGCGATCGCGCTCTTCTCGGTGGTCGTTGCAACCTGGCACGCCCATCGGAGCGGCGACATGCCGGGTCCCTCGCGCGAGGCCCTATTGCTGATGCTGGTCGTCTCCTGGGCCTCGTTGTTCTTGGCGAGCGAACTGTCGTACCCGTTGTGGCTGCTGGATACGCCGCTGCGCATGGTCCAGTTTCCGCACCGCTTTATCTACGTCACCTCGGCAACCGGTCTTGCCGCCAACGTCCTTGCCCTGTGGGATCAGCGAGGCATCCCCCGGCTTCCATTGCGGAAGCTGGCCACCGCGCTACCACTGATCCTAAGCATCGCCGCGACGGGATTGCTCAGCGCGAAGATGTTGGTCCGCGACGGTAAACCGCGGCACTTGTCGACTGACGAGACGGCGCCTTACGCCGGTCAGGCCGAATACCGGCTTGCCACCCAGGGCGATCATTGGAAGGACTATTACAGCGCCGGGGGACTTGTTGCCGAGTGTACACAGAAGATGCTGGACTGCCGTACGATTGAGGCAGGCAGCCAGTATCAGGCCTGGAGCGTATCGGGGTCTCAGCCGGCCCGTCTGCGTTTGCCGCTTCTTGCCTTCCCGGCATGGCAAGTCACAGTCGACGGCGGCGCCACAGTAACCGCTATCGACCCGGCGACCGGTTTGATATCCGTCGAGCTGCCTGCCGGAACCCATCGGGTGGTGGCGGTTTGGAAAAGGATGGCAGTCGAGCGCACCGGCCTCGCCGTTAGCGTGTTCGCGGTACTGGTGCTCGCATTCCTTGCATTCAGGCAGGGCCGGTCGGCTCCGGCCCGCACCGCCTGAAATCCGGACCCCGAGCGGATGCCTTGAAGTAAAGCCCCGCCGAAGCGGGGCTTTACTCGGAAATCCGACCTGGTCAGCCTGCCTTTGCTAGGTTCTGCGCGGCAAAGTCCCAGTTCGCCAAATGGTCGAGGAAGGCCTGGACAAAATCCGGCCGGCGATTCTGGTAGTCGAGATAATACGCATGTTCCCACACATCGCAGGTCAGCAGAGCAGTCTGACCCTCGGCCAACGGGGTTACCGCATTCGGCGTGCCGACGATCTTGAGCTGACCTTTGTCGGCGACGAGCCAAGCCCAGCCGCTGCCGAATTGGCCGACCGCGGTCGCCTTGAACTGCTCCTTGAATTTGTCGAGACCGCCGCAATCGCGGGTGATGGCCGCTGCGAGATTACCGCTCGGTGCGCCGCCGCCATGCGGCTTCATCGAGTTCCAGAAAAAGGTGTGGTTCCACACCTGCGCGGCGTTGTTGAACAGGCCGGTCTTCGTCGTGTCCTTGTAAGACCCCTTGATCAAATCTTCGAGCGACTGACGCTCCAGCGGCGAGTCCTTGATCAGGTTGTTGAGATTGGTGACATAAGCCTGATGATGCCTGCCGTGATGAAAGTCGAAGGTGTTCGCCGACATGTGCGGCTCGAGAGCGTTTTTCGGATAGGGCAGGGGAGGCAGTTCGAAAGCCATGGCGACCATCCCGGGTTATGTTGAGAAGACTTGGTGGAGTAACATCCGTTCACAGCCAGCGTTCCAGCGATCCGGGCGCGTCGCCGGCCGCCGAGATGACCCGCCGGCACGACCGAGACCGGTTCCAGACCGCGCTGTTCGCGCCGGCCACGCGCCGCGGGGCGCTGTTCGCGCTTTACGCCTTCAACTACGAGATTGCAAGGGTGCGCGAAAGCGTGACCCAATCGACCTTGGGCCGCATCCGCCTCGAATGGTGGCGCGAAAACATCGCCGCGGCGTTTGACGGCGGCCCAGTCCGCCGGCATGACATCGTCGAGGCGCTTGCTTGCATCATCCGCGATCGGAAATTTACGCGCGGTCATTTCAACCGGATGATCGATGCGCGCGAAGCCGATTTCGATGACGACCCGCCGGCGAACCTCGCGGCGCTTGAAGACTATGTGGAGGCGACGTCGTCATGCCTGATCTATCTCGCGCTGGAGGCGCTGGGAGTGGACGACCCCGCCGCGGGCGAGGCCGCACGGCATATCGGCATAGCCTACGCGCTGGCCGGGCTGCTGCGCGCGATGCCGTACCTGACGGCCAACCGGCGTCCGATCATCCCGCTCGACATCGCGGCGCGCCATCGCCTCGATCCGTATGGCTGCCGGGAAGCGCAGGGCGGCCCGGCCTTGCGCGACGCCGTGGCGGAAATCGCCGAAGCTGCCGCTTATCACTTGCGAGCAGCTCGAAGCCCCCGCAGCGCGGCCGATGCTGCGGCCCTGCCGGCATTGCTGCCCGGGGTTATCGCCGGACATGCGCTAAAGCGCCTGAAGCGCGCCGAGTACAACCCGTTCGATCCGGCGCTGGCGCGGACCGATCCGCTGCAGAGCTGGCGGCTCTTCGCCGCGGCGCTTGCCTGTCGTCTCCAGGCTCGCCGGGCGTATTAGGAATCCGCTTCGCCGCCGCCGTCACAGAGTTTCGTTGCCGGTTGCCGGCGACCCATGATTACGGATCTCGCGCCGGCGAGGGCGACGCTTCGGCGACGCCTCGCTGACCGGTCGCCAGAAAGCGATCGCGTGCCTTGTGGATGGCAGCGAGCCGATCCTCGACATTGAGGACCGTCAGTGGGCTGCCGAAGCCGTGGGTCTCGCCAAGTATCGTCGCCAGCACCTCGTCGCCGAGGGCGTTTTTGTAATGCGCAGATTCCCAATACCAGCGCATCGTTGTGCGGGTATCGCCTGGCGGCGGCACCGGCTCGGTGGTAAAGCGGTCGTATCCGGCAAAATCATAGAGCATAAAATTTGTCGACAACCGCCGATTTTCGGCGTCGACGAACCGGACCACCGCCCGCTTCCAGTTTTCGAAGGACGGCCACAAGCCCACCTGATGCAACATTTCGAGATAGTCAGCGTGGTATGGATGGATGTACATGATCAGCCGAATTTTGCTTTTTGCAGATAAGTCGATGATTTCCCGTAAGTATCTAAAACTCGACAATTCAAGTGGATAGGCGAAATCCGGCGCGGGATATTGGCGATATTGAGCGTCATAGATCGCTTGTTTCTGGGCGAACAGTTCATAATAGCCGTTGCGCGACACATAGACGCTATATTGATGAAGCGGATTGAAGCCCCGTGTCGTCATGGTGACGCTTGTCTCGGGATTCTGATCCAGTAAAGTGGCGATACTGTCGTACACTGCGCTGATCGTAAGGGTCGAAGTGAACCGATCGCGCCAGATCTGCATCGGCCGATCGGGGTTCGGCCTCCCGGCGCCATTTACCAGCAGTCGGCGGGCATCGCCGCGGTTCGCGAACAGGTCAGCGTCCGCTGGTGTGGGCCGTTGCAGGAAATCGAGAAAATCGAGGCCGATGATGACGGTATCGGGTATGCGGACGGCGATCGACTCTCGCAGCATCTCGAGGGCCGTGGCCAGCCCGGTCCCGTCCTCGGCAGCGTTGAACACAGGCTGGGCATTGGGCGGCCAATATCTGCTTTGGGGATCGAGCCCGATCTGGACCCGAGAATTACCGAGCAGCAGAGTGCGGGGCCTTACACGTTCGAGCTGGTAGGTTTTGGCGATACCGGTCTCCTGATAGATCCGCGGCTTCAGTTCGGTCCAGCCGGTCACGACGGGTGTCGCATACATTCGGTAAGGATCGACCCAAAGGGTCAGAGCCACGGCCCCCAGCGCGAGCCCGAGCGCGGTGAGGGCGACACCTGCGAGATAACGGATCGGGGGCATCGCCCCGGCTCAGAACTGCCAATAGAGGAATTCGCTGACCCGGGTTATCGAGATGATGCCGAAAAAGGCCAGCGCGCCGACCGCGACCGACCAGCTTGGGCTCGGCGTCCAGCGCAGGCGCAACAGCCGCGGCCCCGCCGGGCCGGGGACGGATCGGCTGCTGCCATCGACCGGTTCCAGCACCGGTTCGTAATCGCCCAGCAGCTCCTGTGTCGTCGGTGCCAAAAAAGCGATCCCCAACAGAGCCGCCACCCAAAGGTAGGTGTAGATAAGCTGGGAGCCTGAGGTCTGCGCGAAGCTGATGCCGAGGGCGGCGGTCACCCCCGCGAACGGCGCCAGGGCAAACGCCAGTCCCGCCGGCACGACGACGCCGTGCCGACCGATCATCCCGGCGAGCATATTGGATGCGGAAGCCATATCCGGGGAGCGGAACAGCACCCAGCCGATCAACACGGCGACGAAGGTTACCGCGAGCCCGAACAGGGTGCCGAGCCGGGATCGGCCAAACGCCGCGAAAACCGGAACGGCGTCGGAAATGGCGAGCCAAGCGTGGTTGATCATCAGATAAATCCCGTGCAGCCCGCCCCACAGGACGAAGGTCCAATTGGCGCCGTGCCACAGCCCGCCGAGCAGCATGGTGATCAGGAGATTGAGGTAGCGCCGCGCCTTGCCGCGCCGGTTGCCGCCCAGGCCGAAATAGAGGTAGTCGCGCAGAAAACGGGACAAGGTCATATGCCAGCGCCGCCAGAATTCAATAATGCTGGTTGATTTGTATGGCGAAAAGAAGTTCATCGGAAAACGTATGCCAAAACAGCGCGCTGCGCCGATCGCCATATCGGAATAGCCGGAAAAGTCGAAATAAAGCTGGCAGGCAAACGCCGCCGCGGCACCCCAGGATAGTAAGAGGTCGATCGGCTCGCCATGCGCGGCGCCGGCAAAAGCGGTGGTCACATAAGGTGCTATCCCATCGGCGAGAATGGTCTTTTTGACCAGGCCGATGAAAAAGATGGTCAGCCCGACGGCGAGGTCCGCGGCGGTCGAGGGTCCGCCGCGAATGGTCTGCAGTTGAGGCTCGATCTCGTGATAGCGCAGGATCGGCCCGGCGACGAGACGCGGAAAGAACGTGACAAAGACCGAGTAATGCAACAGATCTCGCGCGCGGGTCTCGCCACGATGGACATCGACCAGGAAACCGATTTGCTCGAAAGTAAAAAACGAAATGCCGAGCGGCAGGATGATTGTCCCGAGCACGAACCCGGTGCCCGCCATCACGTTCAGATTGTCGACAAAGAAATGCGCATATTTGAAGATCGATATGCTCAAGAGATTGGCGATCACGGCGCCGGTCAGAACAATAATGGCGACTCCGCGGCGCTGCCGCTCGCGGCAGGCCGATATCGCGAATCCGGCCGAGAAATTGACTAGGATCGAGCCTAGCAGCAAAGGCAGGAACCGTACGTCCCACGATGCGTAGAAGGCGAGCGACGCCGCAACCAGGGCGGCATTCTGTGCTCGTGATCCGAAATATTTGAGCCCGTAATAAAATAGAAGGGCGGCCGGGAAGAATAGGAATATAAATTTATAAGAATTGAATAACAAAGTCCACTCCGGCTGGATCCGGACAAAAAATGTTCAGCATCCGTGTCTGGGGTGATCCGGAGTGGGGCGTGGCGACCACCCGAGTTGAGCTTACCGCCCGCGGAAATCGGGTAGGCGGCGGTCGGCCATTGCCTTGATGCCCTCCTGGAAATCCTCGGTGCGGCGCAGCCAGTCCTGCTCGACCAGCTCGCGTTCGGTCGCGGCCTCGATCGCGTCGATGAGCCCGCGGCGCATGGTTTCGCGCGTCGACATGACGGCGAGCGGCGCCGATTGCGCGATTTCGAGCGCCATCGCCTGGGCGGCGCTGCGCACCTCGGCCTGCGGCACCAGCAGATCGGCGAGCCCGATGCGCACCGCCTCGTCGCCGGGAATGCGGCGGCCGGTGTAGAACAGCAACGCCGCCTGCTGCGCGCCGACCAGCCGCGGCAGGGTCGCGGTCAGGCCAAAGCCGGGGTGGAAGCCGAGGCGGTTGAAATTGGCGCTGAACCGCGCCTCCTGGCAGGTGACGCGAAAATCCGGCACTAGAGCGAGGCCGAGCCCGCCGCCGACCGCGGCGCCATGGATCGCGCCGACGATCGGCTTCCTGGTGCGGAACAGGCGGATCGCCTCCTTGTAGAGATGCCGCCCGGCGGCGCTGCGGGTGCCCTCGGAGACCGTGCCGGTATCCATGCGCTTGGAGAAATCGGCGCCGGCGCAGAACGAGCGGCCCTCGGCGGCAAAGCACGATCGCGCGGCAATCGGGATCGGCGTCGAGCCGCTCAAAGGCCTCGCCGATCTCGGCGATCAGCTCACTGTCGAAGAAATTGTGCGGCGGCCGGCGGATCTCGACCGTAGCGACAAGGTCATCGCGGCTGACGCCGATCTCACGGTAGGAGCGGGTGTCGGTCATATCGCTAGGTCCTCCTGGCGGAACGGAGAGGATACAATTTTTGATTTACTCGAATGTTGCCATCTTCTGTTCCGGCTGGAGCAGAACGGGCTATTCTCGCGCAGGTTGCTGTCGAACGCCAGCACGTCGGATGCGCCCACTCGCCACCGGACCAGTGCCGCCCCGAATTGTCTCATACGCGCAGACCCGAGCCAATCGGTTCAGCTAGCTCTGCTAATTGGACGGGTCGGCCGCTTGGCGCTTGACGATCAGCGCGTCGACGACGGTCAGGCCTTGGCCTTGCGGGTGGACGATGACCGGGTTGAGGTCGATTTCGGCGATCTGGTCGGCGTGGTCGGCGGCGAAGCGCGACAGGGCCGCGATCAGCTCGGCGAGGGCGGCTCGGTCGGCGGGCGGGGCGCCGCGCACGCCGTCGAGCAGCGCGGCGCCTTTCAGCTCGCCGAGCAGCGCCAGCGCTTCGTCGGGGCCGATCGGGACCGGCGCGAAGGCGACGTCGCGCAACACCTCGACATGGATGCCGCCGAGCCCGACCATCAGCATCGGGCCGAAATCGGGGTCGCGGCTGATGCCGAGAATCATCTCCATGGCCGGGCGGCGCCATCTGCTGCACCAGCACGCCCTCGATCGCGGCGCCAGGATGGGCGGCCGTCGGCATTGGCCAGCACCTGCGCGATAGGCCTCGCGCACCGCGGCCTCGCCGTCGATGCCGAGCGCCACGGCGCCGGCTTCGGTCTTGTGGGCGATGTCGGGCGACTGCACCTTGAGCGCGACCGCGCCGCCGATCCGAGCGGCCGCTGCGACCGCCTCGTCCGCGGAAGTCGCCAGCGCCTCGGGCGGGCGCGGAATGCCGTAGCCGGCCGAGCAGCGCCTTGGCCTGTGCTCGGTCAGCACCGGGCCGGCGGCGGCGAGCGCGCGGGCGGCCTCGTCGCGGATCGAGGCGGGGTCGCTGGCGGCTGGCGCGCGATGCCGGCGCGCCTGAAACCGGGCGTAATCGACCAGCGCCCGGATCGCGCGGGCGCAGCTCGGCATCGAGGTGTAGCAGGGGATGCCGGCCTCGGCGAACGCCGCCATCGCCTCCGGCGGTCGCGGTCGTGTAGGTCGACAGCAGGATCGGCTTGCTCGTCGAGCCGGTGACCGCCGCCAGCTCCTCGGCGTGCTCCGGCGGCGGTCGCCTCGTTGGCGAGCGAGCCGATCAACAGGATCGTGTCGATCCGCTGCGATTGGCGCACGATCTCGACGAGCCGGGCATAGCCGACCTCGTGGATCGCCTGGGCGGTGGCGTCGACCGGGTTCTGCGCCGAGGCGTAGGACGGCAGCAGCGCCATCAGGCGCTGCTGGATGTCGTCTTCGAGCACCGGCAATTCGAGCCCGTGCGCCGAGAGGATGTCGGCCATCCACACCGCGCTGCCGCCCGAGCCGGTGATGACCGCGACGCGGTTGCCTGTCGGCAGCGGGCAAAACGCAAAAGCGGCGGCGACGTCGAGCATGTGGTCGAGGTCTTCGCCGCGAATGATCCCGTGATGGCGGAAGATCGCATCGTCGATCGCTCCGGCATGCGCGAGCGAGCCGGTATGCGAGGCCGCGGCGCGCCGGCCCGGCGTCGGAGCGGCCGACCTTGGCGATGATCAGCGGCTTGCCGGCGGCGGCCGCCTTGTCGGCGACGGCGCGGAAACGGTCGGGGTGGCGGATCGCTTCGAGATAGAGCAGAAAGATGTCGGCGCCGCCAGAGTCGAGCGCCCAATCGACATAGTCGTGCGCTTCGAGGATCGTCTGGTTGCCGGCGCTGACCTGATAGGTGAAACGCAGCTGCCGGTCGCGGCCGCGGTTCAGGAAGGCGAAGGTCAAGGCGCCGCTCTGGCAGCTGACCGCGATCGGGCGGCCGTGCGGCGTCGCCGGGAAGAGGCTCGGCCGGGATCGTGAAACACCGGGCTGAAGGTCGCGACGACCCGCTGCAACGGGTTGACGAGCCCCTCGGAATTGGGGCCGCAGACGAGGATGCCGTGCGCTCGGCGACGCGGCGCAATTCGCTGGTCGCGCGCCTGCGCCGCCTCGCCGCTCTCCTCGGCAAAGCCAGAGCTGATCACGACCGCGGCGCGGATGCCGCGTCTGGCCGCATTCGTCGAGGGTTGGCGCGACACACCGCCGCCGGGACCACGATCACCGCGAGATCGGCGGGCTCGGGCAGTTCGGCGACCGAGGCATAGCGTCGCAGGCCCAGCACCTCGCTTTGGCTGCGGGTGACCGGATAGACGCGGCCGGGATAGCCGTGGCCGATCAGTCGCGTGGTCCGGCCGCGCAAGGTCTGGGTATCGGCCGAGGCGCCGATGATCGGCGATGCTGTCCGGCGAGAGCAGGGGACGAAGGTCAGGCATCGGCCTAACGCTAGGCGGAGGACGCTTGGTGCGATGCTCGAGACAGTCGCGGCGCAACCTCGTCAGGATGAGCAAAGTTTCTTATGTGCCATCGCTATCCTCATGCTGGGCGCCCGAATGCGCGTTGAAGCATCTTCGCGTTCGATGCAGCCGTCAGCGCAAACCGAGGCCGCGGGCGATGATGCCGCGCAAGATCTCGCGGGTGCCGCCCTGGATCGTCAGCTTGGGGGCGATCAGGGTGGTGTAGCGCAGTGCCTCCTCGAACCGGTCGTCATTGGCGTCGGGCTGCGCATCGCTCGGGCGGCGGCGCCAGCAGGCGCACCTTGTCGGGCAGCGCCTGCTCGAAATTGGTGCCGAGGTCCTTGACCACCGCGGATTCGACCGCCGGGCGTCTTGCCGGCCTGCAGCATGCCGGCGACCGACAGCGACATGCGCCGCAGGGTGGCGAGATGGGCGACCTGGCGGCCGATGCCCTCGGCCAGTTGCTCGCTCGGCTCCTCGCCGGCGACCCGGACCAGCTCGACCAGCGACGACAAGGTTTCGATCCAGCGGTCGGGGCCGCTGCGCTCATAGGCGAGTTCGTCGGTCGCCTGCTTCCACGCCATGTCGACCTCGCCGATCAGGTGCGAGTCGGGCAGAAACGCGTCGTCGAACACGACCTCGTTGAAATCGTGCGCCGCCGGTCAGGTTGATGATCGGGCGGATGGTGATCCCCGGAATCTTCATCTCGACCAGGAACTGGGTCAGCCCGTGGCGGCGGTTCTCCTTGGTCGAGGGCGAGGTGCGCAGCAGCGCGATCATGTAATCGGCTTCGTGCGCGTTCGAGGTCCAGATCTTGCGCCCGTTGACCAGCCAGCCGCCGTCGGTCTTGGTCGCGCGGGTCGAGGCGGCGAACACGTCCGAGCCCGAATTCGGCTCGCTGAGGCCGATGCAGAAGCACAATTCGCCGGCGGCGATCTGCGGCAGGATCTTCTGCCGGATCTCCTCCTGGCCGTAGCGCAGGATGACCGGGCCGATCTGCCGGTCGGCGGTCGAATGGGCGCGGGTCGGCGCGTGCGCCGCCAGCATCTCCTCGGTCACGACATAGCGTTCGAGCTGCGAGCGCTCGTGGCCGCCGTATTTCTTTGGCCAGGTCATGCCGATCCAGCCCTTGGCGCCCATCTTGCGGCTGAATTCGCGCGAGAACCCGCCCTTCCCGCGATGCGGGGAGAAGGTGCCGGCCTCGGCCTCCTGGCGCAGAAAGGCGCGGACTTCCCGGCGCAGTTCCTTGGCCTCGGGCGGCAATTCGACCGGATCGAAGCGAAAGCTGGTGGTCATCGGGCCTCGTTGGTGTCGGTGGCGAATTACGTCCGCCCTACGATTTTTCTGTGACGAACGGCCAGAGCTGGTCGGCGCCGGCCGCGGCGACCATACGGCCGAGCCGCGGGCCCACACCGCCTCGTTGCCGAATTCCTCGCGCCATGCCCACAGCCGGCGCGTCGCATGATGCAGGGTATGCTCGTAAGTGAAGCCCATCGCACCGTGCACCTGATGGGCGATCGCCGCACCGGTCCCGGCGGCCTCGCCGGCGCGCACCTTGGCGATCGCCACCCCGGCGACATCGATTTCCTTGGCCGGCGCAGGCCTCGGCGGCAAGATCGGCGGCCGCACCCGCCGCGGCGACTTCGCCCGCCAGGGTCGCGAGATTGTGCTGCACCGCCTGGAATTTTGCGATCGGACGGCCGAACTGCGATCGGTCGAGCGCCCATTGGACCGATTGATCGAGGATCTTTTCGAGCGCGCCGGCCATCTGCTGCAATCGCACCGCGGCGCCAAAGCGCTGGATCGTGTCCTCGTCGATGTCGGCGGATTTGACCGTTTCCGGTATCGCGCCGTCGAACGACACCGTGTCGCGCGGCTCGCCGGCGAGGCTCTTGTCCTGGCTCATCGGCAGGCCCGCCGTCGCGACCAGCGCCACCATCCGCTCACCGCCGCGATGCGCCAGCACGGCGATATGGCCGGCATTGCGGGCGAACGGCACCCGCCGCGCCCGGCCAGCGAGCCTTCCGTCGGCGCCGAGCGCGATATGGCCGTCGGCATGCACCGGGGCGATCGTCAGCGGCCCGGCCGGCGTTGCGATGCCGGCGCGCGCCAGCAGCCAGCCGGCCATCAGAGTTTCGGCCAGCGGTACCGGGACGGCAAAGCGGCCGGCCGCGCGCAACACCGCGAAGCCGTCGGCCATTGCCGCGCCGGCGCCGCCGAGATCGTCGGGGACCCAGGCAACGGTAAGCCCCGATTCCTCGAGCGCATCCCACAGCGCCTTGGGCCACACGCCGCTCTCGGCGTCGTTGATCGTGGCGGGCTCGCACAAATCCTGAAAGATCCGAGCCGCGGTATCGACGATGATGTTGTCGGTGCTGTCGCCCATAACCGTCGTCACATCCCTTCGATCAGGAATACGCGGCCCAATGAGGATTTGAGCCGGATGGCCCGTGCTGCCTGATACTCCGGCGACCGATACCAGCGCCGCGCCGCCGCAGCGTCCGGAAATTCGATGATGATGCTCAGCTCGGGGACGGGATTGCCATCGAGCAGTTCGGCATTGCCGCCGGCAGCCAGCATTCGGCCGCCGTATTGGGCGATGCTCGCCACCCCTCGGGTGCGGTAGGTGTCGAATTGGGCCGTGTCGGTAACGTAGAGATCGCCCACCACATAGGCCGGCACGGCCTCCTCCCTCGATCGTCGAATTCGGGCCGGCACTTTGCGGCAAAGGCGCGCCTGGCCGCAATGGGGTGACGCGGATGGCTGACCCGAGGGAATATTGGCGTATCGGAGTATCTCCGGCTAGAGAATGCCGGATCGATCAGAGAATGCAGGACGGAAAGGCAGCTCGATGTTTATCGCGATGAACCGGTTCAAGGTCGTTCCCGGCGCGCAAGCCGAGTTCGAACGGGTGTGGACGACGCGCGACACTCATCTCGGCGATGTTCCCGGCTTTGTCGCATTTCATTTGCTGCGCGGGCCGGAACGCGACGATCACGTGCTCTATTCGTCGCACACCTTGTGGCGCAGCCGCACAGATTTCGAGGCATGGACAAGGTCCGAAGCTTTTCGTCTCGCGCACCGCGACGCCGGCTCCAACCGGCCGCTCTATCTTGGCCACCCCGAATTCGAGGGCTTCGAAGTCATTCAGACCATCGATCCACAGCGGTGAGCGGCCCGCCGGTCGGCGGAGAGTGCGAGCCGCTCCAGTTTCGCCTATATACCTACTGGCGTTGCAACGGGGCGATCAGCGGCGAAAGAAAATGAGAGAATCTTCATGACGACGATGATCACCGAGCTTTACGACGCACTGAAAAACGCCGGCGCCGACGAGGAAAAGGCGCGTAAGGCGGCCGAAACCGTTGCAGCTTATGAGAACCGGTTCGCGAAGATCGAAATTGATTTGGGTGTCCTAAAGTGGATGGTTGGGTTCAATTTGGCCGGCACTATCGCTCTCATTTTTATGCAGCTGCGCCACTGACGACGACGTCGTTTTGAGCTTGAACTTCAGGCGATGACCTTGGCCTGCCTCAGTTCATCGAGGGTCGAGCGGTTGTAGCCGAGGATGCCGGCGAGGAGTTCGTCGGTATGCTGACCGGGGGTTGGGACCGGGCCGACTCGGCCGGGCGTCTTCGACATCTTGATCGTCGCACCGGGCAGGTACATCTCGCCGGCGACCGGGTCCTCCATCTTGACCAGCATCTCGCGCTCCCACAGATGCGGGTCTTCGGCAACCTGCGGGATCGTTTTGACCGGCGCCACCGGAATGTCGGCTTCGACCAAGGCGGTGACGATCTCGTCGACGGTGTGCGCCAGGCACCACGCCTCGACCTTTTTGCGCGGGCTGTCGTCGAGGCTCATGCGCCCGGTAAAGGCGCCGGTATTGGCGACCGCGTTTACGTCGCCGGTGGCGATCTGCAACAGCCGGGACCCCATCGCCCGCCCCGAGGCGGAGATCACCACATGGCCATCCTTGGCCTGGTAGGGCGGCCGGCCGCCTTCGCCGCCCTCCTCGCCGGTGGCGAGGTAGTACGAGGTCGGGATCTCGACCATCGTCAATGCCGAAATCCATCAGGCAGACATCGACCACCTGGCCTTCGCCGGTGCGGTCGCGGTGATGCAATGCCGCCAGCATGCCGATCGTCGCGTGCAACGAGGTGTAGCGGTCGACGATCGACGAGGCGGTGCCGAGCGGGCGGCCGATCGGGGTTCCGGTCAGGGTCATCAGGCCGCTCATCGCCTGGCCCAGCGGATCAAAGCCCGGACGCTCGCGATAGGGGCCGTATTGGCCGAAGGCGGACACCGAGCCCAAAATGATGTCGGGCTTGAGCTCGCGCAGCCGGTCATAGCCAAAGCCCATCTTGTCCATGACCCCCGGGCGGAAATTCTGCAATACGATGTCGGCGGTCTTGACAAGCTCGGCGAATACTTCCTTGCCGCGCGGATGGCGCATGTCGAGGCACAGGCTCTTCTTACCGCGGTTGTAGACCGAGAAATAGACGCTCTGGCCGCGCACCAGCGGCGGCGACTGACGGGTTTCCTCGCCGCCCAATTTCTCGACCTTGATGACCTCGGCGCCGAGGTCGGAGAGGATCATGCCGCCGCGCGGACCGGCCTGATACCGCGCCAGTTCGAGCACCCTGATCCCGTCAAGAGCTCCGCCCATCGCCACCTCCCCGATAGCCAGCCGCCGGCCGGAACCCGGCGCTGGGGTTGAGCTAACACCCGCTCCCGCGTAGTGTCAAACGATCGAACGAGCCGCAGAGGATGCCGCGATGGCCCACGAATTCATCCTGACCGAGTGCAGCGACGGCGTCGCGGTGATCACCTTGAACCGTCCCGAGAAGCTGAACGCGCTGAGCTTTGGGCTGGTGCGCGAGCTCGACGAGGCGTTGACCGAATACGAGGCCGACGATGCGATCAAGGCGGTGATCTTGACCGGCGCCGGGGAACGCGCGTTTTCCGCCGGCGCCGACATCCATGAGATGGCTGGGCTGTCGAGCGAGGAACTGGCCCAGCGCCAGGCATTTCGCAGCGACGCCACCTGGCATGTGGCGGCTTTCTCCAAGCCGCTGATCGGCGCGATCAACGGGCTTGCTTATGGCGGTGCAGCACTGCTGTCCTCGACCCTCGATCTGCGGATCGGTTGCGAGCGCACCCAGTTCCGGTTTCTGGCGGCAAGCTATGGCCGGGCCAACTCGACATGGTCATTGCCGCTGCTGGTCGGGCTGCCGAAGGCGAAGGAACTGCTGTACACCGGGCGGGTCGTCGCCGCCGAGGAAGCCGAGCGCATCGGCCTGTTGAACCAGATCGTGCCGGCGGCGCGCCTGGTCGAAATCTGCGGTCGAGACAGCGCAGATGATCGCCAAGAACGACGCGCGCATGGTGCAGGGGATCAAGCGGCTGCTGCACGAGCAGATCGGCATGGGTTGGCGCGACCGCTATGCGACCGAGGAAGACGCCCGCACCACGTGGCTCAGCGCCGGCCATCCGCGCGAGGGGTTTAAGGATTTCCTAACCCGCAAGGGGGGCTGAGCGACAGATAGACGGCGCGCCGGGAACTGGCTGCCGTTGCCGGACGCTAGAACCCGCGCTTGCCGAAAAAGCTGTTTTCAGGGCGCGGGAGGCCCAGGTTTTCGCGCAAGGTTTGGCCTTCGTATTCTCGACGGAAGAGGCCGCGCCGCTGCAGCTCCGGAACGACGCGATCGACGAAGTCGTCGAGCCCGCCCGGAACGTAGGGAAACATGATGTTAAACCCGTCGCAGGCGTTGCCGTAGAGCCATTCTTCCATCTGGTCGGCGATCATCGCCGGCGTCCCGACCATGGCCAGCCCGCCATAGCTGCCGGCAATGCGGGCCAGGTCGCGCACCGTCAGGTTGTCGCGCCGGGCGCGGGCGATGACCCGCTCCCGACCGCTCTTGCTGGCGTTCGATTCCGGGATGTCGGGAAGGGGGCCGTCGAGATCGAATTGCGAGGCGTCGCAACCGAGCGCGATCGACAATGCCGCGATGCCGCTGTCCGGATGGACGAGGCTGTCGAGCAAAGCGCGCTTTTCGCGAGCCTCGGCGGCCGTCTCGCCGACCACAACCAGCGCGCCGGGCATGATTTTCATATGCTCGGAGGCACGGCCGAGCTGTTCCATTCGTCCCCTGATATCGGCATAAAACGCCTGGGCGTCGGCGAGGCGGCCGCCGCTGGCAAAGATCACCTCGGCAGTCTCGGCGGCGAGCTGGCGGCCGGCATCGGATGCGCCGGCCTGGACGATAACCGGCCAGCCCTGGATCGGCCGCGCGATGTTCAAGGGGCCGCGCACCGACAGGAATTCGCCCTTGTGATCGAGGACGCGCAGTCGCTCGGGATCGAAATAAACACCGTTCCCGACGTCGCGGATAAAAGCATCTTCGGCCCAGCTGTCCCAGAGCCCGGTCACGACATCGAAGAATTCGCGGGCTCTGCGATAGCGCACGCCATGTTCCATTTGCTCGGTCATGCCGAAATTGAGCGCTGAATCGGGGTTCGAGGTGGTGACCAAATTCCAGCGCGGCGCGCCCGCCGCTGATGTGGTCGAGCGAGGCAAAACGGCGGGCAACAAGGTAGGGCGGCTCGAAGGTGGTCGAGGCGGTGGCGATCAAGCCGAGATGCTCGGTCACCATCGCCAGCGCCGGCAGCAGGGTCAGCGGATCGAAAGAGGTGACTGTGGCGCTGCGCTTCAACGCAGCCATCGGCATGTTCAAGACGCCGAGATGGTCGGCCATGAACCAGGCGTCGAAGCGGCCGCGCTCCAGGGTCTGGGCGAAGCGGACCAGGTGCTTGAGATTGAAATTGGCGTCGGGGTAGGCGCCGGGATAGCGCCACCAGGCGGTATGGATGCCGACCGGGCGCATAAAGGCGCCGAGATGCAATTGTCGCGCTGCCGTCATTGCTGCCCCGTGCGTGGTCTCGCCCTCATCATGGATCGGTTGCCGCGAGCATCGCAATATCCGCTTCGTCCGCGGGAAAGGGCTGCTATCGTGGTCCCGCGACTAACCGAGGGAAAGACCGGCTCGATGCAAAGTTCTCACGACGCCCCACCCGTCACTCTCGACCGTGCGTTGGAGATCGGCCCCGAAGACTGGAAAGCACCCGGCTTTTATCAGCTGCTGACCGCGCTGGTGATACCCCGGCCGATTGGCTGGATTTCGACGATCTCGGCAAGCGGCGAGCGCAACGTGGCACCCTATTCCTATTTCAACCTGATGGGCAGCGATCCGGCTTACGTCGCGTTCGGCTCGACCGGCGTCAAAGACAGCTTGCGGAACTTGCGCGAGGTGCCCCAGTTCGTCGCGAACATCGTCACGATGCACCTCTTGGAGAGGATGAACTTCACCTCTGGAGACTTCCCGAGCGACGAGGACGAATTCGACTGGGCCTCGCTGACGCCGGCGCCCTCGGCCAAAGTGCGCCCATTCCGCGTTGCCGAGGCCAAGGCGCATCTCGAATGCGAGGTGGCCCAGATAGTGACCGACCGCAACACCAATATCGTGCTCGGACGCGTCGTGCATGCGCATGTCGACCCGTCCGTATGGAAAGACGGCCGTGTCGATCCGAAACTGCTCGACCCGGTGTGCCGGCTGGCCGGCTCCGGTTACGCGGGACTTGGCGACTTGGTCAACGTTCGGCGCCCGCAATGGAAGGACGTTGAAGGCACGATGGGCCTGGATGCCATGCCGCGGGCGGAGCGGCGGTAGCGCCGCCGCAAACGGCGTCAGCTGGCCACACAGGCCAGCGCACTCTGCGCGCGCCGGCTGTGCCGCGGCCGCTCGAGCAAAGGAGAACACCGCGGATGAGGGCCACCCGTCAAATGCATCTCGGCGTGTTCGTGCTCGGCACCGGCAATCATTCAGCCGGCTGGCGCTACGACGGCGCCGCAATCAGCAACCTCGATCTGGCGGTGACACAGGAGATTGCCCGGATTGCAGAACGCGGCAAATTCGACCTGCTGTTCATCTCCGATGGGCTGGTCATGGATCCGGGCGACCACCCGTCCTTTCTGTGCCGGTTCGAGCCGACCACGCTGATCTCGGCGCTCAGCGGTGCTACTCGGCATATCGGCCTCGGCGCCACCGTCTCGACCAGCTTCGGCCAACCCTATCACGTCGCCCGGGCCTTTGCGTCGATCGACCATATCAGCAACGGACGAGCCGCGTGGAACGTGGTCACCAGCTCGGCGGCCAAAGCAGCGCTGAATTTCAGCCGCGAGCGGCACATGGACCATGAGCTGCGCTACGAGGTAGCCAACGAATTCGTCGATGTCGTCAACGGGCTGTGGGATTGCTGGGATGACGGCGCAATCCTGGCCGACAAGACAACCGGCGCCTATATCGACCCCGAGCGAGTGCGGCCGTTGAACCACAAGGGGCGATTCTTCCAGGTCAGGGGGCCGATGAATATCGCGCGTTGCCCGCAGGGCCGGCCGATCATCATCCAGGCCGGCGGCTCGCCCTCCGGGCTCGAACTCGCGGCGCGGACCGCCGATGTGGTGTTCTCGGTCGTTCAGGAACTGACGAGCGCCAAGGCCGCCTATGCCGACCTGAAAGGGCGGCTGGCCAAATACGGGCGGGCGCCCGAGGCGCTCGCCGTTCTGCCCGGGGTCATGCCGATCATCGGCGACACTGATGCCGAGGCGAAAGATAAGCTGTCGACCTTGCAGAGCTGGCTGACCCCGAGCAATGCAGCGATCCTGGTATCGAGCCGGATCGGCTATGACGTTTCCGGCTACCCGCTCGACGGGCCGGTGCCGGCGCCGCCGCCCGATGGAAACAGCCGCACCTTTTCGCGCGTGCTGTTCGAGACCGCGCGGCGCGAGCGGATGAGCCTGCGCGACCTGTACAATTTGACCGCCGCGGCGCGGGGCCACTGGGTTGTTTGCGGCACGCCGCAGCGGATTGCCGACACTCTCGAAGAGTGGTTCGCCGAAGGAGCGGCGGACGGGTTCAACATCCTGCCGCCTTACTTCCCCGGCGCCTTCGCCGATTTCGTCGACCTCGTCGTGCCCGAACTGCAGCGCCGCGGCTTGTTCCGCCGCGACTACCAGGGGACGACCTTGCGCGACCATCTCGGCCTGGCCCGCGTCGCCAACCCGGCGGCGCGCGGCCGCGCCGTCGGTGACGAGTGAATGGCGTTTACCGCCGCCGAGCCGGCTAGGCGACGCGCTCGTATGGGTAGCGCTTCACCTTCTCCATGTTCTTGCCTTCGATGCGGATCAGACGGGTTGGCCCGTCGCGCCGCGGCGAATGCAGATCGCCCTCGTTGTAGAGATAGGCGACGCCGGGGGTCAGCGCATAATCTTTGACCGGCCGCGCTTTACCGGGCTTGCCTTCGCCAGGTCGGGCGACCGGGAAATAATCGGTCATGACCGTCTCGCCGCGCGCCTGGCCGTAGATTGCCCAGGACGGGCCATGGTCATGCGGATTGCTGTCCTTGGCGCCATGGTAGACGTGACCAAGGATGCAGAAGCCGAGTTCGGGATCTTCGAACAGGATTTTTCGCTCCGGTACGTCGTCCCCGAGATGGGCCGAGATGAAATCTTCGTCCTTCAGCACTTCCCGGACGAGAGCGCACACCTGCTTGCGGCCTTCGACACCGGGATCCTGCTTGAGGATATCGTGGCAAGCGGCGGAGAACTGTTCGAGACTGTAACCCATAAACAACTCCTATTGATGTGCCCGCGCCAAGGTGGGGCCGCGCCTGTAGCTTAGCGCAGACCCGCGGCGTGCGGTAGGATCGGCGTCAGTCTCGCGATGACTTTTCCGTTGCCGCGCCGTGCGGCGTGGCCCGGATAGCAGAGCGCCAGGCGGGTCTCGCCTGAGGGATTGAAAATGAAAATCAGATTAAAAGATTTTCAGGTAGAAGAGGGAGATCAGGTCGATCTGCGGAAATGGCCGACAGAGGTTGAACACGTATATAAGTCCAAGGAGCACTATCAAAGGCTGCTGGCAGAGCATGTGGCACGACTGAGCGCGCTGCAGCAACTGCTTTACGCATCCGACCGCCACGCTGTCCTGCTGATCTTTCAGGCGATGGATGCCGCAGGAAAAGACGGCGCCATCAAGCATGTAATGTCCGGCGTCAATCCTCAAGGCTGCCAGGTGTTCAGTTACAAACATCCCAGCGGCGCCGAATTGCAGCACGATTTTTTATGGCGCACCACGCGTGACCTGCCGGAGCGCGGCCGCATCGGCATCTTCAACCGATCCTATTATGAGGAGGTGCTGATCGTCCGCGTGCACCCGGAACTGCTGTGCAGCGAAGGACTTCCGGACACCTCGCAGGATGACGACACCGTTTGGCGCGGACGATATCGCTCGATCGTGAATTTGGAAAAACATCTCCATACCAATGGAACCCGTATCGTAAAATTCTATCTCCACCTTTCAAAAGAAGAACAGCGCAAGCGGTTCTTGCAACGCATCGACGAGCCAGAAAAGAACTGGAAATTCAGCCTCGCCGATGTCGAGGAGCGGAGATTCTGGAAGAAATACATGAAGGCGTACGAGGAATGTCTCAGTGCGACCAGCACCCGGCACGCGCCCTGGCATGTCGTGCCGGCCGACGACAAGGAGAATGCACGGTTGATCGTGTCCCAGATCGTCGTCGATACGCTCGAATCGCTTAAAATGAACTATCCGCGGACAAGCGCGGAACGCCGTCGGGAGTTGCTGGCGATCCGCGAGCGGCTGGCAAAGTGACGGCCCCCATCCTGATGGCGGATTTCCGGAGCCGTGACCGGGCCGACACCGTCGCGTCGTAACGGCTCAGCCGGTCGTTTTAACCTCGATCTTTTTCTGCGGCCTTTGGGCTTCGGCGGTCTTGGGCAGGGTGATCGTCAGCACGCCCTTGGCAAGATCGGCGGTGATCTTGTCGCGATCGACACTTTTCGGCAGCGCGAAGCTGCGCTGAAACGATCCATAGGCGCGCTCGGACAAATAGCGGCTCTTGTCCTTTTCCTCGGTCTCGAAACGTTTCTCGCCTTTGAGCGTCAGCATGTCGCCTGAGACCGCGACGTCGAGATCCCCTCGGTCGAGCCCCGGCAGTTCCGCGGTTATCGTGTAGGTCTTGTCATCCTCGGCCACATCGATCGCAGGCGCCGAAAAGCTGAAGGCGCTCCCGCCGCGAGACACCGGTTCGACATCGAACAGCCGTCGGATCGATGGCAGACCGAAGCCGAAGCCGCCGGCGAAGCGGTCGAACAGCCGGTCCATCTCACTGCGGAACGACTGCCAGGCATCTGGCGCCGGCGCCGGGGTGCCTTTCTTCACTTCGACTGGAACCTCGGGCATCACTATTTCCTCTCTTTGCGTGAATGAAAGGTTGCGCCCCGGCCGTCGCGATCACGGCTCGATCAGGATGTGATCGACGACCGCGGTGACGCCCGGCGCCGCCCAGGCTGCCTGCTCGGCCAGGTCACGCTCGTAGCAGGCGTGGACCTTGCCGCCGAGAACCACCTTGCCGCCGCCCTCGGCTTGAACGGTGATCCGGGAAGCATCCAACTCCGCGCTGCGATGCAGCGCCTTTTGGATCTTTTCCTTGACCTCGGCGTCGTGAACCGGCGGGCGGACCTGGATCAGATTGACGACGGCGACGATGCCGGTGAGGTGGTGGACGGCAATTTCGGCGTCGGCTTTCTGGAATTGCCGATCGACTTGCCCGCTTACGGTTACGACGCCCTTCTCGACCTTGACGGCGATGCGGTCGGCGGGAAACCCCACTTGCCATTTGAGTATGTCGACCGCCCGTCCGGCAATTTCGTCGTCGGCTGTCTTTTTGTCGGAGGGCAGGCGCACCTCGATACCCTCGGCGATCGCCTTCACCCCCCTGACCCGCCGAGCAGCGCGCTCCGCCGCCAGTTTTTCGCGGTAGCTCGAAACGAACCCGCTCAAGGTCACGACGCCGGCATTAACGCCGACGCCGATATGCGCGGCATTGACCTGGGGCTCGAAGTCGAGTTCGTCGAGCACATTCTGCCGCAAATGATGTTCGTTGCTCACGCAGGGCCTCCATCCGGACCGAATAGACCCGCATCGCTGCGTAACGGTGCCGAGCCGTGCCTTGATCCACATCAACGACCCAGAGCCGTCGTTCGCGCATGTTTGCACGGTCAGGTCAGGAGGTTCGATGAAGTCGATCAGGCAATCGCTCCGGTCCGGAAGATCCGGGCGGCGCACCGCCGGCCGAGCCCAGCGCGATCACATCCTCGATCCCTATCAGATGCGCCAAAAACTGCAGGAGCCAACGGTCTGCCGGCAATGCGGTGCGGTCTACCAGAATGGCCGATGGCAGTGGGGGCCGATCCCCGCCGCAGCACGCGAGGAGCTCTGCGCCGCCTGCCGCCGCATCAACGACCGCATGCCTGCCGGCACCTTGAGCCTGCACGGGGACATCGTCCGGCAGCAGCTCAAGGATCAGATCGTCGGTTTGGCGCGCAACGAGGAGGCGGCGGAGAGAGGCGAGCACCCGCTCAACCGCATTATCGGCATCGAGCAGACGGATCAGGGTTTGACTATCTCGACGACCGACATTCACCTGCCCCGGCGCATCGGCGAAGCGCTGAAGCGCGCCTTCCGCGGCGAGCTCGCCATGCATTTCGATGAGGCAGGCTATTTCGTCCGGATCGATTGGCGCGCGCCCGACTGAGCTGCGGGAAGCAGCCTTCGCCGCTCCGTCGGCGTTAGCTAGGCTATTCGCTCCCATAGGCCGGTCTCCTCGTCGAGCCGGTCCCGCTCGATGCCGTTGAAATCACCGTGCGAGACGATCCCGACGAGCTTTGCCATCATCGACGATCGGCAGGTGGCGGCACCTTGCGTCCTGCATCAACCGCAGCGCCTCGATAGCGGTCCGGTTTGGGGCCATGCTGCGCGGATCTCGGGTCATGACTTCGGCCAACGTCGTAGTAGCCGCATCCTTTCCCTCTGCCAGTACGCGAGCGACAGCGTCGCGGCCGGTGAAGATGCCCACGAGCCGCGCATCTTCTTCGATCACCAGGACGGCGCCGACGCCGCGCTCCCGCATATGCCGGGCCGCCTCTGTCACGCTCGTCCGCGGCAACAGCGCGAGAGGTTTCTGGTCGCGAACCAGATCTGACATTTTTCGCATCGTCCATTCCATATCGAGGTGATCGATGACCCGCCCGGCCTCGCGTCCATCGCCGGCTTCGGCTGCGGTCGGCCGGCCGCTCCCTCGTGGACGTGCCGAAATGATGCCGAAGTGGCCGAGCCCTTGACCTGGATCAATCCGAGTTTCCTCACTACCCCGAGATCACGGGATGTCGGTGAACGCGAGAACGGCCGGCAACGGCGGGCAACGCGCAGATGACTGCTTCGGATTTGGCGTGGCGGGCCGAGGAAACCTGCCTCAATGCCTGGCCGGCCTTAAGCCAAGCGCTGCTCTCCGGCTGGGTGCTGCGGTTCAGCGGCGGGCTGACGCGGCGCGCCAATTCGGCCAACTCGCTCGGGGTTCGCGGCGCGGATCGGGCAGTCCCGATTGCCGAATGCGAGCAGCTCTACCGGTACCATCAGTCTGCCGACAATCTTTCGCGTCATCTCGCTCGTCGAACCGGCAATCGACGAAACGCTGGCAGCGCGAGGCTATAGCAGCGAGGGATCGTCGATAGTCCTTCTATGGCGATATCGGCGCCGCGCGGGCGGTGCGGGACCGTGAGGTGCGGCTCCTGTCGCGGCCGACATCGGGGTGGCTAGCGGCGATGGCGGCATTGCAGAACCATACGAAGAGGGAGGCAGGGCTTTATCGCCAGATCGTCGGCCGGCTCGCGATCCCCGCCGCCTTCGCGTCAATCTCAGACGAGAATGGGATGCGGGCACTCGCCTATGGCGCGATCCATGACGGGCTGATCTGCTACGGGTCGGTGGTGACCGATCCGAGCCGGCAGCGGCGCGGTTATGCCCGCCGAATCATCGGCAGTCTGGCGGACTGGGCCGCCGATCTGGGCGCACGGGGCGCCTGCCTCGAAGTTGAAGCTGCAAACACGCCGGCCCGCGCGCTCTATGCCAGCGCTCGGCTTCGAGGAACTCTACCGCTACCACTATCGCCGCGGGCCCGGCGGCACCGGCGTTTGACGACTTGCCAACGGCGCCGCTCGTCTGCGCAGCGGGCGTGGGCGGCATGTGACAAAAACGTGAGCTTAGACCCCCGAACAGCGCATTTCCCCCGGTCCGCTGTTATCGTGAGCGTCCGAATAATTATCAGAGCAGGGTAATGCGTACTGTGGAGATGCAACTACAGCCGCATGAACTTTCGGGTACAATGGCGGCGATGCGGATTTGGCTGGATGAGCGGCGCTTTGAACCGTCGAGCTTCACCTACAACGATTTCGGGGATCGCGTGCTTGTCCGCGTTGAATTCAAGATCGCGGAAGAAGCCAACGCCTTCGCCCGCTGTTTCGGCGGCGGCGTCGAAACAGCCCACGCCAGGGTTATCGGCCAGGCCTATGTCGGTCCTGGCCGAAACACCGATCTCGCGCTGGAGCGAAATTGTCGGCTAAGCCGGCCTCAGACTACGCCGTCGCCGCGCAAAGCCTCGATCTCGGCAGCGCCCAGGCCTAACCACTCACCCAGCGCTTCTGCCGTGTGCTCGCCGAGCAGCGGCGCCGGCTTGACCGGGGCCACCTTGCCATCAAACCGGACCGGCCAAGTCGTCATCGCCATTTCGTGATCACCATGGCGCATCTTCTGAAGGATGCCGCGGCGATAGAATGCAGGCTCATTGACGAGGTCGTTCGAATCGAACACCGCACCGGCCGGGACCCCCGCGCCGCTCAACTGAGCCATCGCGTCCTCTTTTGTGTGCTGCCGGGTCCAAGCAGCGACGACCTCGTCGACTTCCGCTTCGTGTTGATGGCGTGCGTCGGCCGTATCGTAGCGCTCGTCGCCGATCAGGTCTTCGCGGCCGATCAACTTCAAGAGGCGCGGCCAATGCTGGGGGTTGGCACGGCTCGTCAGCATGTAAACGTAGTCGTTCGGCCCGCCGCCCTTGCACGGATAGGTCCCGGATGGCGAATTGGCCGCGGCCGGCCGCCGCGGCGCCGCTTTGCCGGTGCGCGCCTGTGCCATGAACATTCCGCGGCTGTAATGCATGACGGAATCCTGCATTGCCACTTGCAGCCGGCGGCCCTTGCCGGTGCTCACGCGCTGGAAGAGGGCGCTGACGATACTGAACGCGAGCAGCATGCCGGTGCCGGTGTCGCCGATCGTGCAGCCCGGCTTGATCGGCCGGCCGCCGGGTTCGCCGGTGATGCTCATCGCACCGCCGGTCGCCTGCGCAACCGGATCGAAGGACAGGCCCTTCTCGTAAGGCATGCCGTCACCAAAGCCCTTGACCTGGGCATAGATGATGCGCGGGTTGAGCGCGCTGACGATGTCGTAGCCGAGCCCCAGACGCTCGATCGCGCCCGGAGCGAAGTTCTCGGTAAAGACATCGGCCTTTTTCGCCAATTCCTTGACGAGGGCGAGCCCGCGCTCGGATTTAAGGTTGATCGTGACCGAACGTTTGTTGGCGTTGTAGGTCATGAAATAATACGGATCGGAAAAACCGCGGCGGCCGGCTTCGCCGCCATCGGGGCTTTCGATCTTGACGATATCCGCACCCATCCAGGCGAGCGCCTCGGTGCAGGTCGTTCCAGCCTCGAACTGGGTCAGATCAAGGACCTTAACGCCGGAAAGGCAATTCGGCGGCGTGATCGGCGCATCCATGGTGTTCTCCTCGGAATGTGTGCCAGTGGGAAACGAACTCAGTTCATGCCTTCCTGTTGCAGGGCGCGCTGCACCGCGGGGCGGGCCATCATGCGTTCAAAGTGGGCGGCGCAATTCTTTGGCAATTGCATTCCGACTCGCTTTGCTCCCCAGTACTCGACATAGAACAGCGCAGCATCCGCGGCAGACAGATTGTCGCCCCCGAGATAATTCTTGCCCTCGAGCGCCCTGTCGACGACGGCAAAGCCCTTGTCGATCTGTTCGCGCCCCTGCGCCTTGACCTTTTCATGATCGGCCGCGGAGGGGGCGAACCGCTCGGTGCGGAACAGGCGGGTAAAGCCCTGCGAGTGGATCGTGCCGACGACGTATTCCATGATCTCGGCCGCGCGGATGTCGGTTTCCGGATCCTTCGGGATCAGATTGGCTTGTGGGTTCTGCAGGGCCAGCCAGCGGGCGATAACCGGAAATTCGGTCAGGATCGAGCCGTCGTCCCGCTCTAGGGTGGGCACCTTCGATTTCGGGTTGATGCCGGTATAGGGCGGCTTGTATTGCGCGCCTTCGCGAAAATTGACGGCCTCGATCTGGTACGGCTTGCCGATTTCCTCGAGCAGCACGTGGATCCCGAACGAGCAGGCGCCGGGGGCGTAGTAGAGCTTCATCGCGGGTCTCCTCGCTGATTTCGTGGATTTTGACCAGATATCATCGTCATTCCCGCGAAAGCGGGAATCCGGGGTAGCCGGTGAGGGCGGAGCGCTGGACCACCCCCGCTTGCGCGGGGACGGCGTAACGGGCAGGGAAACAGCGTTTCATCCCGGTACGGCGCGAGCGTCAGATAACGCCTTCGGTCTTTAACGCCTCGACCTCGGCGGCGCCAATGCCGAGCCATGTGCCCAGCACCTCGGCATTGTGCTCTCCCAACATAGGCGACGGTTTGACCCTGGGTGGCGCGCCGTCAAAGCGTACCGGCCACGCCGGCATCTTGTATTGGCCGGTCGTCGGGTGGACGACATTCTGCATGATGCCGCGCTCGGCCAGCGAGGGGTCGTTCATCAGCTCGAGCGTGTCGAACACCGCGCCGGCCGGCACGCCGGCCGCGCCGATCAGCTTCATCGCCTCTTCCTTGGTGTGCTCGCGGGTCCAGGCGGCGATGATCCCGTCTACCTCATCGACCCGCTGGCCGCGGGCCGGCCCGGTCTCGTAACGCGGATCGCCCAACAAATCCTCGCGGCCGATCACCTTCAACAGCCGCGTCCAGTGCTCGGGATTGGCGCGGCTGGTGAACACATAGACGTAATCATTCGGCCCGCCGGGTTTGCAAGGGTAGAGCGCCGACGGCGCCAGCGCGGTGCTCGACCGGCTGCTGCCACCGCGAATCTGGGCTTTCCCGCTGCCCTGCGTGCGCGAGAAGGGTACCCGCATATAGTGAACCATCGCGTCTTGCATCGCCACCTGCAGCCGCCGGCCCTTGCCGGTGCGGTCACGCTGACGCAACGCCGCGAGGATGCTGATCGCCATCAGCATGCCGGTGCCGGTGTCACCGAATGAGGGCCCGGGTTTGACCGGCGGGCGGTCGGCGTCGCCGGTGACGCTGATCGGGCCGCCCGCCGCCTGCGCGATCATGTCGAAGGCGAGGTTTTTCTCATACGGGCTGCCGCTGCCGAAACCCTTGACCTGGCAATAGATGATGCCTGGGTTCAGCGCCTTGACGGCATCGTAGCCGAGCCCCAGCCGCTCGATCGTGCCGGGGGCCATGTTTTCGATCGTGATATCCGCCTTTTTCAACAGCTCCTTGACGATCTCGAGCCCGACGCGGCGATTTAAGGTTGAGAGTCAGCGATTTTTTGTTGGCGTTGAATTGGTGGAAATACCAGGGATCGTCGTCGGGGTGTCCCGGCCGCAGCCGCCGGCCGGGATCGCCGGTCCTCGGGTTCTCGATCTTGACCACCTCGGCGCCGAGCCAAGCCAGCGACTCGGTGCAGGACGGTCCCGCCTCGAACTGGGTGAAGTCCACGACCCGCACCCCCGCTAGACAATCGAGTTCCACACCCTCAATCGCTGCCATCGCTCGTCACTCCTCCCAAAGGCATTCCGGTTGTCACTATAGCTGCCGGCTCGAACCGCGGAAACCGGTTCGGCGCCGCGCAAAGCGGATTGCCATGAAAGGGCGGCTCTGGCGCAAACCCACGGGGAATGGGAGAAGGGACGCGGGTGCGTCCCGGTTCCCCCGCCGGCGTGAGTTACAGCGGTTACGCCGGGGCCGGGATCGCGCGCTGGTTGTACATGATCTTGCGCATCTGCTCCCGCTCGGCGGCCGTCAGGGTCGCTGGGTCGACGCGCATATTGTTGCCGGTGTCCATGCCACGCTTGACCGCCGTGCGGTTGCCGACCTCGTCGAACCAGCGCTTGAAATATTTGAACTCACCGATGTCCTGGCCCTGGCCTTCCCAGCCGACGGTCCAAGGATAGGAAATCATATCGGCAATCGTGTATTCGTCGCCGGCGAGGTACTTGCGGTCGTGGAGGCGGTTGTTCATGACCCCGTAGAGGCGG
Organism: uncultured Alphaproteobacteria bacterium; assembly: GCA_963821795.1. Taxonomy (GTDB): domain Bacteria; phylum Pseudomonadota; class Alphaproteobacteria; order ATCC43930; family CGMCC-115725; genus AP-15. The sequence goes on along the minus strand of CAWGFH010000013.1, from coordinate 284,290 downwards.
TTGGCCTCGTCGGTGAAGCGGCGGATCGGATAGGTTAGGTCGCCCGCATCGGGGCCGGCCCGGCGGAAATGGCCGCACTCGCCGAGTTTCGGGCCTTGATTGGCCATCTGCCAGATGACCCATTGGGTAGTCTCGTATTTTCCGCGCAAATCCTGCGGGAAGAAACGGCCCTCTTTCTCTCCCAGATACATCATGATCGCGCCGGACTCGAAAATGCTGATCGGCGCGCCGCCGCCTTTTGGATTGTGGTCGACCAGCACCGGCATGCGGTGATTGGGGTTTATCTTCAAAAATTCCGGCTTGAACTGGTCGCCGCGGCCGATGTTGCACGGCACGAGGTTGTAATCGAGACCTAATTCCTCGAGCAGGATCGTGACTTTCTTGCCGTTCGGCGTCGGCCAGAAATGGAGATCGAGCATCACTGCCTCCTTGCTATGCGCTTTTGCTATGGGGTCTGGGGAACCGTATCCGGGGCTATAGATCAGTCTCGGTCGTCTGGCCAGGGAACAGGGTGGCGCGGCTCCATTCCGACCAGTCGCCGGCGACCGGATTGTTGGGGTCGCGGTCGTGGCGCCAGCAAATGGTTTCGGCATTCGGCGCGACGATGCTGTGCGTGCGCCCTTTGGTCATAATAAACTCGTCCGAAGAGACGTAGCCGTTCTGCCGCTCATCACAATCGCTGCTTTTGGTGATCACGACCTGCACATTGATTCGGTCCCAGATCGGGTCATCGAGGGTCAGGGTGGCCGATTGGCTCGACCCAGAAGAGCAGGCCGCCAGGCAAAACAGCGCTGAAAGCAAGGCCAGGTTTCGCATCCCCGAACTCCGCTTCGCGAAAACCAGAGCAGATACGGTCGCCGGTTGCCGCTGCGCAAGCGCCAATTTCCTGTTCGGCGCTCCCATATTAGGGGCGCCGATCAAACAGATGGCAGTGGTCCCCGCGGTCTTCGCCCCTGTCTAAGCGGCGAGCCGTACGGCTGAGGAAGGAGGCAGGCGCCCTGGGTGGCCGTTTTCGCGGGCATGACGATAAAGAGTGGGTATGAGGAGTTAAATCGGCACCTCCGAAGAGTGCCGGCGTCGGATTGATCGGCCGGTTGGAATAATCCGGGCGGGCGCCCGGTCTGGATTGGCACAACGCGTCACGCAACTGAGGAGGGTGAGATGGCCGATCGTAACGAAACGAGACCGGTGGGCGCCGTACACATCAATCGCCGGGGCCTGCTGAAGTGCATGACCTGGGCCGGCACCGGGGTGGTCTGGAGCTTGAGTGGCGGCGTGCCGCGCACGCTCGGGTTGGTCGGCTCAGCAGCCGCTGCCGAGGCAGCGCAGGGCGATCTGACCTTTGTCCAGATCAGCGACAGCCATATCGGCTTTCACTTGCCGGCAAACCCAAACCCGACCGCCACGCTCGGCGAGGCGATCGCCAAGATCAAGGCGATGCCAACCCAGCCCGCCTTCCTGGTCCATACCGGCGACATCAGTCACCTATCCAAGGAAGAACAGTGGGATACCGCCGATCAGGTGATCAAGGGCGCGAGCAAGCAGGTTTTCTTTATTCCCGGCGAACACGATGTGGCCGACGCCGGCAACGGCAAGGCCTATCTCGCCCGCTATGGCAAGAATACGCAAGGCAAGGGCTGGTACAGTTTCGATGTGGCCGGCGTCCATTTCATCGGCCTGATCAACGTCTTCGATTTTCAACCCGGTTTCAAATCGGCCGGCCTCGCGACCTTGGGTGACGACCAGCTCGAATGGCTGGAAAAGGATGTCGCCGGCCGTTCGGCGAGCACTCCGATTGTCGTCCTCGCCCATCTGCCGATGTGGACAATCTATCAGAAGTGGGGCTGGGGGACGGCCGACGCCGGACGCGCGCTCGGTTATTTGAAGCGCTTCGGCTCGGTCACCGTGCTCAACGGCCACATCCACCAGATCATCCAGAAGGTCGAGGGCAACGTCACCTTTCATACCGCGGCATCGACGGCATATCCGCAGCCGGCGCCCGGTACCGCTCCCGCTCCGGGGCCGATGACGGTGCCGGCCGCCGACCTGCACAAATATCTCGGCGTCAGGACGGTCGATTATGTGGCCAGCAAGGGTGCGCCGGCACTGATCGACAGCACGCTCGTCGCGTAAGGGAGAGTTACCATGTCAACGAGCGGGAACCCGGTGCCGCGCTGCGTGCGGTTCGCCCTGATCTTCGGCGCGATCGGTACGACGGCGCTTCTCGCCGCCGGGATGCCGGGTTTCGGCGCCGCCGGCGGCGCGGTGTTCGATGCCGCAGCGAAAGCGGTCACGATCAAGATCGACAACTTCGCCTTCGCCCCGCCGGATCTCAGCATAGCTGCCGGTACGACGGTGACCTGGAAGAACGACGATGGTGAAGTGCACAAGGTGCAGGATGACCACAAGGGTTTCTCCTCGGCGGCGCTCGACACCGAGGACACCTTCTCCCATACCTTCGCGACCCCCGGGGTCTACCATTATTTCTGCTCGATCCACCCGTACATGGTCGGGAAGATCGTCGTCAAACCCGCCCATCCGGGGTCGTGAGACTGGAGGAGGCCGGCTATGCAGAGCCATCCTTGCTCCAGCGCGCCGGACGTGCGCGACGTAATCGCCGCCTGGATCGTCTGCCTGGCGATCGCGGTTGGCTGTTTCGGCTTTCTAGCTCCCGCGAAGCCTGGCGGCGGGGGCGCGCCCGCAGCATTGAACTACCCCGATCCGATCGCTACGTTGGCCGCCGCCAAAGATCATCGCTCGGGGAGATGTTGAAATGCCTGACGACGCCCGCAGACCCGCGATCGACAAATCGCGCATGCCGAGCCGGCATGTGACGGTTGGACCCGAGCGGGCGCCGCACCGGGCCTTTCTTTATTCGATGGGCCTGACCGACGAGCAGATCGCCCAGCCGCTGGTCGGCGTCGCCACGACCTGGAACGAGTCGGCGCCGTGCAACATTTCGTTGTCCCGCCAGGCGCAGGCCGCAAAAAAGGGCGTCGCGGCCAGCGCCGGCACCCCGCGCGAGTTCACCACGATTACCGTCACCGACGGCATCGCGATGGGCCATGAGGGAATGAAATCGTCACTGGTGAGCCGTGAAGTGATCGCCAACTTGGTCGAGCTGTCGATGCGCGGTCATTGCTATGACGCATTGGTCGGTTTGGCCGGCTGCGATAAGTCGCTGCCTGGGCTGATGATGGCGATGCTGCGGCTGAACGTGCCGTCGGTGTTCATGTATGGCGGCTCGATCTTGCCCGGCCGCTTTCATGGCAAGGACGTGACCATCGGCGACGTGTTCGAGGCGGTCGGGTCGCACAGCATCGGCAAGCTCTCCGACGAAGAGCTGCACGAACTCGAATGCGCCGCATGTCCCTCTGCCGGCTCGTGCGGCGGCCTCTTCACCGCGAATACGATGGCCTGCGTCTCTGAGGCGATCGGTCTGGCATTGCCCGGCTCGGCCGGCGCCCCGGCGCCCTACGATTTGCGCGACGCCTATGCCGAGGCCTCGGGTCAGGCGGTCATGGAATTGCTGCGGCAAAACATTCGCCCGCGCGACATCGTCACCCGCAAGGCGATCGAGAATGCGGCGATGGTCGCCACCGCCGCCGGCGGCTCGACCAATGCGGGCTTGCACATCCCTGCGATCGCCAACGAGGCCGGGATCGATTTCGACCTGCACGCGTTTGGGGAGATCTCGAAACGCACCCCCTATATCGGCGATCTGAAGCCTGGCGGCCGCTATGTGATGAAGGATCTACACGATGTCGGTGGCGTGCCAGTGCTGATGAAGGCATTGCTCGATGGCGGCTATCTGCACGGCGATTGCCTGACCGTGACCGGCAGAACGGTCGCCGAGAATCTGCGCGATATGGTCTTTCCAACCGGGCAGGACGTGGTCGTGCCGACCTCGCGGCCACTGGCGCCGACCGGCGGCCATGTGGTGCTGAGGGGAAATCTCGCGCCGCAAGGGGGGCTCGTGAAGGTGGCCGGGATGACGACGGCATTGCGCTTTACCGGGCCGGCGCGGTGCTTCGATTGCGAGGAAGACGCCTTTGCGGCGGTGGAGCAGCGCACCTACAAGGAAGGCGACGTGATCGTAATTCGCTACGAGGGACCGCGCGGCGGCCCGGGCATGCGCGAGATGCTGTCAACCACCGCGGCGCTCTATGGCCAAGGGATGGGCGAGAAAGTTGCGCTGATCACCGACGGCCGGTTCTCGGGCGCCACCCACGGCTTCTCGATCGGCCATGTCGGGCCGGAGGCCGCGGTCGGGGGCCCGATCGGGCTGGTCCGAGACGGCGACACGATCACGATCGACGCCGTCGCCGGGATACTTCAGGTGGCGCTCAGCGATGCCGAACTCGCCGAACGCCGTCGCGCCTGGACCCCGCGCCGCAACAATTATCAGGCGGGCTGTCTGTGGCGCTACGCGCAGACCGTTGGCGACGCCGAGAAGGGGGCGGTGACCCACCCCGGCGCCCGTGCCGAGACCCACACTTACGCGGATATTTAAGCCTGCTGGCTCAGGTTTTCTCGACGTTCCACATCAAGATCGCCGGAGCTTCGATCACGCCCTTGAGGTTCTTCCGATACGCGGTCTTAGGGTGGTAGAGGCCGGTCGGCAGGTAAGGCACGGTTTCGAAAGCGCGTTGCTGGATCTTGGCGGCAATCTCCTGGCGGATTTCCGGGTCAGCGGCATTGATCCACTGGGTCCGCAAGGCTTCGATCACATCGTCCTTCGGCCAGCCGAACCAGGCGTTGTCGCCGTTGCTGCGCAATGCCTGGTTCAAGGTCGGATCGAGCATATCGGCGCCGACCCAACCGGTGCCGAAGATGTTCCAGCCGCCTTGATCGATCGGCTTCCTCGAAGCGCGGCGCACGACCACGTTGCCCCAATCGCTCGCCGCGATCTCGACGTTGAGCCCGAGCTTTTTGCACAGATCGGCGGCGACTAGCGCCTGCGCGTGCGGATTCGGCTGGTCGACCGCGTCGAGAACCACGATCTTTTCACCCTTGTAGCCAGCCTCGACGATCAGCTTCTTGGCCTTGCCGAAATCTCGGCTGCCGGTCAACGCCGCAGATCCAGCGTTGCTCGACATTGGCGTGCCGCAGGTGAAGAACGAGGCGCAGACCGACCAATATTTCGGATCGCCGGCAACCGTGGCCAAGAAATCTTTCTGGTCGGTCACCGCCAACAGGGCTTGCCGCATTTTTACATCGTCGAACGGCGGGTAGAGGTGGTTGAAGCGCACCATGGTCATGACCCCGAGCGGGTCCGCGTCGAAGAGGGCGACGTCGGGGTTGGCGCTCAGGACCGGGACAAGGTCGAGCGGCGGGTTCTCCCACCAATCGACTTCGCCGCTGTTGAGCGCGGCTGTGGCGGTGCTGTGGTCGGGCACATAGAGCCATTCGACCCGGTCGACTTTGACGACCTTGCCGCCCGAGGCCCAGTTCGGAGGCTCACTGCGCGGGATATAATCGGTATTCTTGACGTAGACGACTTTGTTGCCGGGCTGAAATTCCGAGGCCACGAACTTGAACGGGCCCGAGCCTACCATCTCGGTGATCTGCTTGAACGGGTCGGTCTTGGCGAGCCGCTCGGGCATGATGACCGGCACCAGGCTCGACACCTTGGCAAGCGCGCTGATCAGCAGCGGAAACGGCTCCTTCAGCCGTATCGTGAAGCTTTTGTCGTCGCCGCCTTTCATCTCATCGACAGAGCCCGCCAAGGTCTGACCGAACGAGTCGCGGGCCATCCAGCGCTTGAGCGAGGCGACGCAGTCGCGCCCGCGCACAGGTTGGCCGTCGTGAAATTTAAGCCCGTCGCGCAGAGTGAAGCTGTAGAGGAGCTTGTCCGGCGAAATACGGTAGTCGCCGACCATCTGAGGGTGCGGCTGGAACTTGTCGTCCAGCGCAAACAGCGCATCGAACACCATGTAGCCGTGGTTGCGGGTGATGTAGGCGGTCGTCCAGATCGGGTCGAGCACCCGCAAGTCCGATTGTGCGATAAACCGCAACGTCTTTGCGTCGGTCGCCGCTCGCGCCGGTCGAGCAAGCCCGGAGGCGGCAAGTGCGGCCGCGCCGGCCCCGAATTCGCGCCGCGTGACCCGTAGCACCATCTCTTCCTCCGCCGTTCGCGCCACGTAGTGACGAGAGCTAGACATGCCCACCAGGCTGTCAAATAAAAGCTTACACTTTAATGACGTTACCACAGGAAGAGCGGCGGCGCGATGGTTAACGCAGCCTCAGCGGCCGGACGCCCGGTTCGCCGCCGGTGCAGCGGGTGGCCTGACGGGCTCGGTCGAAACGGCAGCGCTATCCATCCAAGAAATCCCCGGATCAAGCCCGGGGATGCCGGAAATTAAAGCGTTTCAAACTGAAAGGACCGTCCTCCAGGCGCCACAGAGTTGCCTCCATCCGATCTTTAATTACCCATTCAATACTTCACATGCCTGATTACCGGAGGTGCATTCCAGCCACTGATACCGGCTCTCGCCGGCTCGGCAGGATAAGTCGCCAAGGCCGGCCCGCGGATCAACTGACCTCGACCAGTTCGATGGCTTCGCGGCTCGGACCTTCGATCATCAGGGCCCGGGTGTCGCCGAGCGGATGGATCGGTTCGAGGAGTTTGACCCCCTCGCTCGCGAGCTTGTCGGCCCACGCATCGAGATCGGCGACGCTCAGCCCGATATGGTCCTGCAGCTGGCCGCGCGAGCTGACCAGCGGCCGGTCGCCCTGGTTCGCGTACCACATCATCGATACGTCGCCGAATTCGACGCCAGCGCGGCGGCGAGCGGAACATTCCATCCTGGTTCAGTGCCGGCCAGGTGCGGTCTGGACCACGCGCGGGCTTGCCATCGGCCCCGGTTACCGGGGTCGGCGCATAACCGGGCCGCAGCGGGGCATTCAGATGCATCTGATACCATTCGAGCGCGCCAATCGGGTCTTCCTGGTACAGGTGGACATGGTTGAATCGTTCGGCGGGGTGATTGCCGGCAAATTCGACCAAGGCATCATCGGGACCCCGCATATAGGCAAATCCGCCGCCGCCCGCGGGCTTGATCCCCTTCGCCTTGGAGTTGGCGATCTGCGCCTTGGTCAGGCCAAGCACATTGCCGATACTGGGCCAGGTGTCGCTCGAGATCAGCACCGAGCCCCCTTCATCGGTGGTGTAGAGAGGCAACAGCTCGACCTCCGGCCGGGTTTTGTAGGTTTCGAGGCTGGCGCGCGCATCGGTCACATGCCAGCCGAAATGCCAGATCGCGCTCTGCGGTTCCATCTGTGGCGGCATAGCGACCTTGGTGAACAGCACCAGGACGTCGTTTGGCGATTTGAGCGCCGGGAACCCGCCCCAACCGCCTTTTGCGGTCGTCGGGAACTGCCGCGTGTAAAAGCCGATAGCCTGGTCGGGATCGACCGAGTTCAGGTGTATATGATGAAACCCCGGGGTCGGGAGCATGTCGTTTCCTCCAAGACAATCAGTGTTTTGCGAGTAATGCAGCCCGGAAGCGGTTGCGGCAGGCGGACAAATCCAGGTTGCGCTTGAAAGCGGGTGGGTCGGTCGGCTTAACCCGCAAGTTGATAAAGGCGGTGCCATTCCCTTCGCGCAACAACCGCGCGCCATCGGCGAGCCCGTCCTCGGTGGCGATCGTGCGGGTTGCCTTGATCCCCGAGCCGATGGCGATCTTTTCGAGATCCACACCCCGGCTGGTGTGGCTCTGCTGGTAGCCGGTCTCGCCGTAATAGCCATTGTCGACGCACAGGATCGCGAGGTTGGGCGGGTTGATCACTGCGATCGTCGACAGCGCACCCAAATTCATCAACAGCTCGCCATCGCCGGTAACGACCAACACCCGCTTTTCCGGACGGGCTAGAGCCAAGCCCAGCCCGATCATCGCCGCCCCGCCCATCGCGCCGGCCATCGTGTAGGTGTGGGCGCCGTCCTCGGTCAATGCGGCGACATCGCGGGCGGCGCCGGCAAGACCGCTGACGATCAGAAAATCCTGATGGCGGCCGACGATTGCCGGGACCGCCTGGCAGCGGTCGAGGACGAACCCCGCTGCGATTGCGTCGGCGACGATGCCCGGCATCTCCTGCGCGGTCGGCATGCCCTATCTCTCCAATAAACCACCCCGACCGGCATTGGCCGAGCCCGGTGCCCAGTGTTTGATCGTGCCGCTCAAAATTGCTTGGCGCCGAGCAATTTCTGGGTCAGCAACACGGCGACGGCCTGACCCCCTTGGAAGGTCATGGTCAACGCGGCGCTGACGGTCGGCAACACTTCTTCCGGCGATTCGGCGCGCAGGCAGGTGACGCCCATCGCCGACAATACCGGCTCTACCGCTTGACCCATCGGAAACTGCCAGGGATTACCCTCGCCAAAATCGCCGCGCATGCTGACCAAGGTCAGAAATGGAAAGCGGCCCCCTTTGATCAGGGAGAGCATGTTGATGCAGTTGCCGGCCCCGCTGCTCTGCATCAGCAAAACCCCGCGGGCGCCGCCAAGATCGGCGCCGGCGAGCAACGCCACCCCTTCCTCTTCGGTCGTCAGCGCGACCGAGCGGACCTGTGGATCGGCCAGCGAGCGGTCGATCAGCACGCGGTGTCCGGCATCCGGAACGTAGGCGAACTGGGTGACATTGTTGCGGCGAAGCAGGGCGTAAAGCTCGTCCTGCCATCGCATCGGGCTGTCGTGGCCTTCGTCCATCGTGCTTTCTCCGTCGCAGGCTGCGACCCTCGCGCCAATAGCGCCCGAACGCAACCGCCCAGTGATCGCGGGACTGAAACCTGAGGTCGCCGATAGAGGGGCGGCCTAGTGCGTCCGGCTCTGATGCCGCCAGCGCCGGACCGACTCGTCGAGGAAATCGGCATTGGCACCCGCGCTTCGCCAGGCCTTGGAGAACTCGGCGCTGTCGCTCTGCGGCCGCTTCTCGGGCGGCAAGTCGCGAAACCGGATTCGCATCGGTAACGACACTCCCTCTCCGAACGCGATTGCTTCCTGCGTCCGCATGCTCGGCAGCGCGGCCAGCATCCCGCGCGCGGTGTCGGGCAATGCCGTTGCCATGAAGGCATGGTCGAGATGGTAGCCGAGCCGCAACGCGAAAATGGTGCCGCACTGAGAGAGAACCACAGGTGACAATTGCGAGGGCAACTGGGTGATCAAGGCAAGCGAGATGCCGTATTTGCGTCCCTCTCTGGCGATCCGGGAGAGCGCGCGGGTGGTTGCGGCGAAACCGGCGCCTTCGCTGGCTGGGACGTAGCGGTGCGCCTCCTCGCACACCAAAAGGACCGGCGGTCGTTTGGCGGGATCGGACCACAATATGAAGTCGAAGGTGAGCCGACAGCACAGCGAGACGACGGCGTCGGCGATCTCCGATGGGATGCCGGACAAATCGAGGATCGTCAGCGGCTTTCCGTTCGCCGGGATGCGCAGCAGTCGGCCGATGATTTGGGACAATGTGTCTCGGGTTACCTGCCGGTCGGAAAACATGAAATCAAAGCGCGGATCGTACAGCAGGGCTTCGAGCCGGGTCCGCAGCCGAAGGTAAGGGATCGAAGAATCGGGCTTGTCGAGTTTGCCCATCGCCTCGTCGATTAGCCGGACCAGCTCCGGGATCGCGAACGGCACCGGAGTGTCGACCGTAATCCACGATGCACTGCTGCCGCGGCGGCGCGCCCGAATGATCGCTTCCCTCAATATGTTGGCCTGAGCCTCCTGTTCCTGCGCCGTGCCGCCGCGAACCAGCACGCCGACGGCTTCCTCGAAATCGAGCAGCCAGAACGGCAGATGCAGATTGTCCACATTGACGATCTCGGCAAGCTCGCCGAAGGCTGCCCAATATTCGTTGTGCGGGTCCAGTACGACGATGTGGGCATTCGGATGATCGGCCAGGATCGCTGACAATATCAGCGTTGTCGCGCACGACTTCCCCGAGCCGGTCGTTCCCAAGACCGCGAAATTTTTGGCGAGCAGCTCGTCGATCAGGACAAAGGCGGGACGTTCCGGGTCATGGTAGAGAGTGCCGATGCTGACGTGGGAAACCGACGGTGGCGCATAGATCACCCGCAAATCGGTTTCGCTCGCGGCGAGAACCGGCGCGTTACCGACCGGATGATGCGTAACGCCGCGATGAAACCGAGCCTCGCCGTCGTTCGCATGCGAGATTTCGCCCAACAAATCGACGAGCAGAACGCTATGGGCCTCAGATCGGCCGTTGTTGGTCCGGAGTTCCGCCGACTGTCCCGACCGCATCCCGATCGCCGCATCGCACTTTGACCATCGCGCCGATGCGAGTCGCAGCGTCGCCGGCCGCGTTCTCCTCCAGACCGACCGTCATCTGCGAACCGGCTACCGCGATCACCCGTCCAAGCCTTTCGCTCATGCCTACCGTTCCCATCTGCCGTGGCGAGCTGCCTCGCTATGCCTCGCCGCCGCATCTGAATCGCACCGGGCTAACAATTGGTTTATCGGCTGACCGCCTCCATGTTGGTCCAACAGACCGCACCATTCGAAGCAATGTCGCGTCGCCGCCCGCCGGCTCGACACTGACGGCCCAGTTAGCCTACGAACCCCAGCAATGGCTCAGCCGACGCTATCAACGACGCTGCATTTGTCGCGATCGGAGATCCTCTCGATCCTATCGGGACTGATGCTGGCGATGTTTCTGGCCAGCCTCGACCAGACCATCGTCGCGACTTCGCTGTCGACGATGGCGCGGGATCTGAACGGCTGGTCGACGATGTCCTGGGTGGTCTCGGCCTATCTCGTCGCCACGACCGTGACGACTCCGATCTACGGGCGGCTCAGCGACCTCTATGGCCGGCGGCCGATCCTGCTCGTCTCCATCGCGCTGTTCCTCGCTGCTTCGGTGCTCTGCGCATTGTCGCAGACGATGCTGCAGCTGATCGCGTCACGGTTGCTGCAGGGTATCGGCGGAGGCGGCCTGCGCTCGGTCTCACAAGCAGCGATCGCCGACGTAATCCCGCCCCGCGAGCGCGGCAAATACCAGGGGTATTTTTCGAGTGTGATGGCGGTCTCGAACCTTCTGGGTCCGGTGCTGGGTGGATTCTTTTCCGACTATCTGTCGTGGCACTGGATCTTCTGGATCAACCTCCCGTTCGGCGCCCTGGCGTTCCTGTTGTGCAATCGCAACCTGCGCCGCTTGTCCCGGCCTCGGGGCAGACCGGTCATCGACTGGTTGGGCGCGGCGCTGATCATCGCATCGACGACCCCGATCATGATCGGGATCGGCCGGGTCGCAGCGGATGGCAGCTGGGGCCGGATCGACGTGCTGGCGCCGATCGCGGTCGGCATCGTGGTCCTTGGAGGATTGATCGTGCGCGAGCGCGAAGCCAAGCAGCCGATGATCCCGCTGCGCCTCTTCAGCAACCGCATCTTCGCCTTCGGCAGCCTGACGGCTTTCACGATGTCGATGGTAATGATCGCGCTGATCATCCTGGTGCCGCTCGATTTCGAGCTGGTTTCTGGGCTGGCGGCAAACCAGGCCGGCATCCGCCTGATCCCGATGACCGGCGGCACGGTGCTGGGTTCGTTCATCGCCGGGCAGATGGTAACCCGCACCGGGCGGTACCGGATCTATCCGGTCGTCGGCGCCGTGGCGATGACCGGCCTCTGCGCGGCAATCGCCTATTCCGGCCTGGGCTACTCGGTTGCGATCGACACCGCGCTGACCGGCGGCCTCGGCCTTGCTTTCGGCTTCCAACTCTCGCCCGTGGTCGTTGCGGTGCAAAATGCGCTCGAGCTGGCGGATACCGGGAGCGGGCTGTCGGTGTTGATGTTCTTCCGCCTGACCGGCGGAGCCTTTGGCGTCGCCTTGCTGACCGCTCTGCTGATCGGCGGGCTCAACGCCGGCGCGCTGGCGGTTCCGGGCCACGACGTGCTCGGCGCCAACCCCGGGATCGCGCTTCTCCATCTCGACCGTATGGATGTGGTCGACCGATCACTGCTCACCGGCCTCACGAAGGCGATGCGCGCCGCTTTCGCGCACGTCTTTTTTTGGGCGACGGTAATTTCCGCGCTGACTGCGCTAGGCTCGCTCGGATTGAAGGAGATCCCGCTGCGGACCAGTTGAGTCAGCCATCGAAGACTTCGACTTCCTGATCGAGATCGGCGATTTCGCCATCGCGGCCGAGACTGCGCCGGTCGATCGCCACCGTCTTGATCAGCGCGAAGACCCGTCGTCCCGGTTCGAGGCCCAGCGCCTCGCCCGAGCGCCGCGTGATGCGCGCGAGCAGCCGCTCCGGCCCCAGGCGCAGCTGAACCTCCAGCGCCCCGTCCGCGATCGGCGCCAACGCCTCGACTTCGCCCGCCAAGACGTTGAGCGCGCTGATTTCGGGGGGCCGGGAAAGCGCGAGGATCACGTCCCGGGCGCGGACCCGAACCCGCAACGGGGTTCCGGGGGCCAGGTCGAGCCGGGGCACGGTCAAATGCCCGAAGCTGCCGGCCAGCTCGGTCAGCCCCCAACGCGCGTCGTGGCGCGCGACCGTGACCGCGAGTACCGCACCCGCCTCGAAGCCACCGGCCAAGGGATAAAGGCCGGCCCGGCCCATGATTTCCGCCATCGGACCAACGGCCCGCACGCTTCCCTCGGCGATAAGCACGATCGTGGTGGCGAGACGGGCGATCTCTGTGGCGGCGTGGCTGACATAGACAATGGGCACGGTCGCCCCGTCGCGCAGGCGTTCGAGATACGGCAGGATTTCGTCCTTGCGCGCCGCGTCCAGCGAGGCTAGCGGCTCGTCCATCAGCAGCAGGCGCGGCTTCGCCAGCAGCGCCCGGCCGATCGCCACCCGCTGTTTTTCGCCTCCCGACAACTTGGCGGGGCGGCGCGACAGCAATGGCCCGATCCCCAACAGATCGACAACGTCGTCGAAGCCCGTCGCCGTTTCGCTGCGTGGCGCGAACCAGCGCCCGAACAACAAGTTCTGGCGCACCGTCAGATGCGGAAAGAGACGTCCCTCCTGGAACACGTAGCCGATCCGGCGGCGATGGGCCGGAGTGATGATCCCCCGTTCGGTGTCGAGCAATACCGCTCCGTCAACTGCGATGCGGCCGCGTTGTGGCCGGATCAGACCGGCAATGGCGTTGACGATCGAGGTCTTGCCCGCACCCGAGCGACCGAACAGAGCGGTGAGGCCGCGCCCGCTCGCAAAATGGATGTCGAGGCTAAAGGCGCCGAGCCGGTGCTGGAGGTCGACTTCAAGCACCGGCTCAGTCTCCTGCAAGGCGGCGGCCGACTCGCCGCGCCAGAATCTCGGAAGCGAGCAGCGCCAGCATCGCCAGGGTGACCGAGACAACGGTCAGACGCAGCGCCGCAGGATCGCCGCCGGGCGTCTGGGTCAAGGCGTAGATCGCCAACGGCACAGTCTGGGTTTCGCCCGGAATGTTGGAGACAAAGGTGATCGTCGCGCCAAACTCGCCGAGGCTGCGGGCAAAGGACAGCACCATGCCGGCGATGATTCCCGGCGCCATCAGCGGCAGTGTCACCAGTAGAAAGACAAAAAAGCGCCGGGCGCCAAGCGTGCCGGCCGCCTCTTCGAGCCGGCGGTCGATCGCTTCGAGCGACAGCCGCATTGCCCGCACCATCAGCGGAAATGCGGTCACTGCGGCGGCCAATGCTGCGCCGGTCCAGCGGAAGGCAAAGACGATGCCGAGTTCCGCGGCGAAAAACTGCCCGAGTGGGCCGTTCCGGCCAAACAGCAGCAACAGAATATAGCCGGTAACGACCGGCGGCATGACCAGCGGCAGATGAACAGCGCCGTCAAGCAGGCTCTTGCCCCAGAACCGCCCGCGGGCCAGCATCAGCGCGACCGCGAGGCCAAACGGCAGGCTCCACATCATCGCCCAGAACGCGACCCACAAGCTGAGCCGCACTGCCTCGATCTCGTCCGCGCTGAGGTGAAACATCGCACCAACACGAGGGCACAGGTCGGGCACAGGTCCTGGTACCGGTGACCGCCCGCGCACGCCCGGCTGTGCCGTTATATACTAAAGGAGTTATCGAATCCGGACGATGGCGGGTTCCGCGCCGAGCGGGTACATTGAGCAACGATTCCGTGATGGAGGCCGACGCGATGAAGGTCCGTATCGAATACTGCGTGCCCTGAAACTATCTGCCCAGAGCCCTCCGTGCGAGGGCACGCCTCGAAGAAAAGTACGGCGCCGAGGTCGAGTTGGTTAAGGGCGTTGCCGGTGTGTTCGAGATCACCGTCGACGGCAAGCTCGCCTTTTCCAAGAAACAACTCGGGCGCTTCCCGGAAGACGCCGAAATCGACGCCTTGGGCGGCGAATAGGGGTTGGGCTTTGCGCGCCGGTTCGCCACGTGGCGCGGCCGACCACCCCGTCGTACAACCGCACGCCCAAGCCTGCATTGCAATGCGCCGGGCGTCTTTTTGGCAGCCGAGGATACCTATCGCATAATAGTCACAGGTTAGTCCCTCGTCGGCAATCAGAACCAGTGTAGCCCATGAGCAAGAAGGGCGAACACCCCGGCAAAGCCGCCGATCATAAATCGCAGCAGCCAGCGAAAGTCATCGTGCAGTTGGGTCCGCAGCTGCTGCGTGTCGCTGCGTCCCTGCTGCATCTCGGTGCGCATCAGCCGCAATTCGGCGCGGATGTCGGCGAGTGCCGTCGCGGTGTCGTGCGCGATCTGCTCGAGCACCGCAACCCGCCGGTCGATATCGTGCAACTCGCTCATTTCATCGCCTTCCGCGCGCACCCTCTGTTCGAGCGCCTCGCTTATGGCAACCGCTGCAGCGGAGGCTGAGCTTCATCAAATGCGATCGTGCCATCCCAAAAATCGATGATCACAGCGCGGTTGAGCTCGATCCATCAGCTAGATTTCTTGCGGTGCCGGGCGCACAGCCATCGACACCGCCGCCGGCCAACTTGGACCCGGACACCGTGCGGGTTAGCCCTGGTTATCGGTGATCCCGAACAGCATCAGGCAGATCTCGCTCCTTTTGAAATCCTCAATCGTCTCCAAGGCGTTCAACGGCGGGCGCCTCGCTAATGGGCGCCGCCATCGCGTATGTCGAAAGCCGCTATTTCGCTGTAGCCGGCAACTCTTCGGCGTACATTTCCGGCAGCACGGTCTGCCGCCAAGTCTCCTGCCGCGGGAAGATCTTCTCGATCGCGCGCGCCGAATAGTAGCTGGTGTCGACTCCCGGCGGGTTGCCGCCCGTCTGCACCGTCTTGACCGCATCGAGCAGCAGACGCCGGGTGGCGATGATCGCGCGGTCTGCCGGGCCCAGATGCTCCTTGGAGCGGTCGACGACCGGCCCCATGCCTTCCTGCAAGGCGCGGTCCTGGGTATTGATGCCGTCAATGCCGGTGAAGGTCTCGAATTTCTGGACCTTGCGATCGATCATCCAGTCGTTGGTCTTGTTGCGGAAGGAGCGGAATTCGCCGGACTGCTCAACGTAGTCGGGCCCGTTGCCGTTGCCGCGCTCCAACCGGTCCTCTTCGTTCAACCCCGGTTCACCGAAGCTGTACATCCAGTTCCAGACCATGCAGTTCTCGTCGTCGATCGGGACCCAGATATGGCCGGCAATATTGGGGCGATCGCCGCCGCCCATCGCGCGTCCGAGCTGCTGCGGTCGGATCTGGGTGAACGGCATGACGAAGTGGTAGGAGCGGACATAGGTCTGGTCGTCGTCGAGCGTCCGGATCCCGACGTACCGGTAGCCGTAGTCGGTGACGTCGACCTCCAGCAATGGCGCCCGCCCGCGGACAAACGGCCCTTGCACGGGGATGCCGGGCCGCGTGGTATTCGCGGTGATCGTGCGGTGCAAGATTGGCGCGTGCGACGTATCGATGCCGCCTTCGAGCGCCTGCAGCCAATTGCATTCCTCCCACACCTTGGAGACATGGCGGTGGGTTTCCGGCACCTGCGTCCACTCGAAGGCCGGAGGCGCCGGCATCTTGTCGCGCGGCCCCATATAGGCCCAGATCACGCCGCCCATCTCGACCGTCGGATAGGCGGTCAGGCGCACCTTGTGGCAGAACGGCTCGGGCTCGTTCATCTGCTCGACGCAATTGCCATCAACATCGAACTTCCAGCCGTGATAGACGCAGCGCAGTCCGGATTCCTCGTTGCGCCCGAACCACAACGAAGCGCGGCGATGCGGGCAGAACTCGTCGACGAGACCGATCCGGCCCTCGCTGTCGCGGAATCCGACAAGCTTTTCGCCGAGCAGCTTGACGCGGACCGGCGGACAATCGGCCTCGGGCAGTTCGCGAGTCATCAGCGCCGGGATCCAATAGCGCCGCATCACCTCGCCCATCGGCGTGCCTGGCCCGATCCGGGTAACCAATTCATTGTCTTCCGGTGACAGCATCGCCGCGCTCCTCTGTGTCGAGTCCGAAAATCGCCTCGCCGCCGCCGCAGCAGGCCGGATGCGATCATCCGCCGATGGCGTGCTAAGAGCAAGAGCGCACCCGTCCGCCGCCAGACTCTCGCGCGGTCAATCCCCAGTTCGCGCTATAACAGGCGAAACCAGCGGGGAGGCCGGCAAAATGTCCGTGATCCTACGTCCGGGTAAGCCGGCAGACGCCGGCGCCTGCGGCCAGATCGCTTTCGAGGCATTCAAGGCGATCTCGAGCCAGCACAATTTTCCGTGGGATTTCCCGTCGCCGGCCGTCGCGGTGGGGCTGATGAAAACCCTGCTGGCGCATAGCGGCTTTTATTCGGTCGTGGCCGAGCAGGACGGTGTGATCGTCGGCAGCAACTTTGTCGACGAGCGCGGCGTCATTGCCGGCATCGGCCCGATCACCGTTGTGCCCACGGTGCAGAACCAGTCGATCGGCCGCCGGCTTATGCTCGCGATCCTGGAACGCGAAGCGGAGCGCCGCGCCGCTGGAGTGAGGCTGTTGCAATCGGCCTACCACAACCGGTCGCTGTGTCTCTACACCAAGCTCGGCTTCGACAGCCGCGAGCCGTGTTCAAAAATGGAGGGCCCGCGGCTCGGCCTCCGCCTCCCCGGCTACGATGTGCGGCCGGCGACAGTTGCCGACCTCGCGGCATGCAACGCGCTATGCCGGCAGGTCCACGGCCACGATCGCGGCGGCGAGTTGTACGACGCAATCGGCCAACGCAGCGCGCGGGTCGTCGAACATCACGGCAGGATCACCGCCTATGCTAGCGAAATCGCCTTTTTCGGCCACGCGGTAGCCGAGTCCAATGAGGGTCTGCAGGCGTTGATCGGGGCCGCGCAGAGCTTCGAAGGCGGCGGATTTCTGTTGCCGACGCGAAACGGCGAGCTGTTTCGCTGGTGCCTGCAGCACGGATTGCGCCTCGTCCATCAGATGACTTTGATGACCTTCGGCCTCTACAACGAACCCGCCGGCACCTACCTGCCCTCGGTGCTCTATTGAGCGAAAAGACCATGCGAGGCGAGGAAATCGAGCCAGCCCGGGTAGCGTTCGTCGTCGATCCTCAAGCCGTTACGCAGCAGGCGGAGTAGGCCGCGGTCGATTTCGAGGGCGGTGCCGCAGGGTAAGGCCAACCAGCCGATGTCTTCGTCGCCACCGAGACGCTGCCCGATCGCACGATTGAGTTTCGCGACCGACTCCCCGCCGGACTCGACTGGTCTCGCGTCCCCGGCAGCGCACAAGGTCAGAATAGTTTCGAGCAAGTCCGGCGCGAGTGGAAGGTCGGCGACCCCTCGTGGGCCTTCTGCCAGCGCGGCGACGAGCGCTGTCGCCGCCGGGCTGCCATAGGCGAGTTCCCCCGCCGGCGTCGGCGTCGCGTAGCGGATCTCGTTGATCGGGCGCATCAGCGCGTAGCTGCCGGACAGCAGCCGGCCGGCGCGTTCCTCCGCGCCGAGGCGGCGGCAATTGCCGCGGGCGAACACGTCGCAGCGCAACCGCTGATCGAGGAAGAAGTCTCGGACTAGCTCGCGGCCATCCGGGTCATCGATCCCCGCCAAGGTCTCGCGCGCGATATCGCTTAAAACCAATTTATCAAAATTCTCGATCAGGGTTGCGGAACCCACCGGGGAGAGCCCGATCGTCGCCATTGCGGCCCGCATATCGGTCACATAAAGCGGCTGCCACGCGGCAGGCATGAATTCGTGGACCAGATAAGCCGGGGGATAATCCTGTGGCCGGGCCGCGAGCTCGGCGAGGG
Source organism: uncultured Alphaproteobacteria bacterium (assembly GCA_963821795.1). Taxonomy (GTDB): domain Bacteria; phylum Pseudomonadota; class Alphaproteobacteria; order ATCC43930; family CGMCC-115725; genus AP-15. Next base: position 266,141 of record CAWGFH010000013.1, on the reverse strand, counting down.
TAAAGCTCGAAACCAACGCCGGCGCGCCGGCGTCGGCGACCGCACGGACAATCTCGGCGCTGGCGGCAAAACGAGCAGCGCTGTCGCCGGGGAGGGTGCGGCTGAGTTCGCGAACGAGCCGCTGAAACGGCAGATCGCGCAACCAACCCGGCATCGCGTTGTAGCTGACGTAAGCGAGTCCGCCGGGCTTGAGGTGACGATCGATGAACGATCGCAGCGCGGTTTGGCTCGCTGCATCAACCCAGCTGTAGACACCGTGGGCGACGATGTACTCGAAAGACGGCAGACCAAGTTTGAGCGCAGCGCCGAATCCGACGGGATGAAATCGAACATTCGTGATTTCTGCATCGGCTGCGAGCCTCTGCGCGTGATCGATATGCACCGGCATCGCGTCGATGACATGAAATACGCCGAGTGGGTGCGTTGCCGCGAGAATTGCGGCAGTGACCCCTTGGCCGCAGCCGAGCTCGCACCAGGCGAACCCATTATCGCGGATTGGCGGCTCGACCCCGTTAACCAGCGCCACGTGGTCAAGCCAGGCTGGCGCCAGCATCGGCTTGAAATCGCGCAAATAAGGGATGTCGGTGACATAGCCGCCGAGATCGCGCGTCATCGCCTGTCTCCCGGAAAGGGCGAACCGGGCGCCACCGAGTCGAGTAGTCCGATAGCCGCAACAAATGCTATATTATCGGCGAAAGAATTTTCCGGGAGCGTGGCCTTGAGGAGAACCAGATGGCGGAAGGCCAAGCCGTAGAGCGCAAGCTCGCCGCCATTTTTGCCGCCGACGTCGCCGAATACAGCCGTCTGATGGGCGCCGATGAAGTTGGCACATTGCGGCAACTGCAGGCGTATCGGGTGATCCTCGACCGGTTGATTGCTGTCCATCACGGACGGATCTTCAATACTGCCGGCGACAGCGTCGTCGCCGATTTCGCCAGTGCAGTCGATGCCGTCGAATGTGCGGTCGCCGTGCAGCAGGCGATCGCGAAGGAAAACGCCGGCCGCCGCCCGGAAGAACAGATGCGGTTCCGCATCGGGGTTCATGTCGGCGACGTGATCGTCGAAGGCTCGAACCTCTATGGCGACAGCGTCAACATCGCCGCCCGGCTCGAGGCGCTGGCCGAGCCCGGCGGGGTGTGCCTGTCGGGGGCGGCGCGCGAACAGATCGGCACCAAGCTGCCGGTCGGCTTTACCACGCTCGGCGAGCAGCGGGTCAAGAATATCGCCGAGCCGGTGCGCGCCTTCAAGCTCGACGACAGCTCCAGTGCGGCGTCGGCGATGCTTAGCCGAGGATGGCGCCTGCTCTCGCTGCTGATCGGCGTTGCCGCCGCTGCCGTCATTCTGGCCTCAGCGGGTGCGGGGTGGTGGCTGTGGAAGGGTTCGCCAACGGGGTCGAACGCTTCCGCGCCGCGATTGTCCATGGTCGTGCTCCCCTTCGCCAATCTCAGCAACGATCCGCAACAGCAATATTTCGCCGACGGCATTACCGACGATCTGACGACTGACCTGTCCCGGATTGACGGCAGTGTGGTGATCGCCCGCAACACCGCATTTACCTATAAGGGCAAAGCTGTCGACGCGAAGCAGATCGGCCGCGAACTTGGGGTGCGTTACGTCCTCGAGGGCAGCGTTCAGCGCTCCAGCAAAGAGGTGCGGATCAACGCCCAGCTGGTCGATGCCGCAACCGGCAGGCAGCTTTGGGCGGAGCGGTTTGACCGCGACCTCGGCGATTTGTTCACCTTGCAGAACGAGATCACCGCGCGCATCGCCCGCGCGCTGCAATCGCAGTTGGCGATCGCCGAGGCTGCCCGGCCGACCACGCACCCGGACGCCGTCGACTACATCCTGCGCGGCCGGGCCGAGATGACCAAACCGATTTCGCGCGAGACCTATGACGAAGCGGTGCGCGATTTCGAGACGGCATTGGCGCTCGATCCTCAATCGGCCGACGCGCAGGCATGGCTGGCCGATGTCCTGGTTGTGCGCGTGCTCGACGAGCTCAGCGATTTCTCCAGTCTCGATCTGCATCGAGCCGAGGATTTGGATGCCCGCGCCCTGGCTGCGGCCCCGAACAGCGCGCTTGCCCACTACGTCAAGGGTCAGGTGCTGCGCGCACAATCCCGGTGCGGCGATGCGATCCCCGAATACGAGACGGCGATAGCGCTCGACCGCAGCCGTGCTCCGGCCTACGACCATGTCGGCTGGTGCAAATTTTTGTCCGGCTCGGTCGACGGAGCAGTCCGCTATATCGAGCAGGCGATCCGCCTCAGTCCGCACGAGCCCGGCATTGCCTTTTGGTACGGGCGGATCGGGGTGATGGAGCTGCTGCAAGGCAAAACCGACGACGCGTTGCCCTGGTTGGAGAAAGCGCGCAGCGAGAACGCGCGGCTGCCCTTCGTACATTCCTATCTTGCGGCGGCGTATGCGATCAAAGGCGATACCGAGCGGGCTGCCAAGGAGCTGGCCGAGGCGCGGCGCCTCGGGCCCGGCTATAAGAGCCTGGCGGCGGTGAAAAAATCGATCTGGTACGATAACCCGAAAATCCGAGCCTTCGCCGAGGCGACTTATTTCCCGGCGCTGCGCCGCGCCGGCATGCCGGAGGGTTGACTGGCGAATGCCGGCGGCAAACGCCGATGCCGTCCGATGTCGCGATTGAACCGGGGTGCACCGCAGCCGTTTCTTTAGGGTGGGGGTGCGAGGAGTGCAAAGAGATGGCAAGGTCAGCGCTGTGGCTCATGGCCGGGGCCACCGGGGTTGCGGCTTTGCTTGGCCTTCCGGCGTGCAGCGCGCTGCCCTGGACCCCGTGGACGCTCAGCCAATCGCCGAACCACATAATCCTGCGATGGTATACGGACAGCACACCGGCGGCAGCGGCGGATCAAGTTGCCGCGCTCCATTGCGGGTCATCGAGACAGACGGCCGAACTCAGCTCTGATGCCGAAGATGGCAGCGCCGAGATTGCGGAATACCGCTGCCGCTGAAATCATCGCGGTTTTTGGCTAAAATGCCGCGTCAGCAGGCGCGGAGACCAGTCGATGATGATCGAGCAAAGGCTGAACGAGCTGGGGATCACGCTTCCAGAAATCGGCGCCCCGTGGGGCAGTTACGTCCACGCCAAACGTGCGGGCGATCTCTTGTACCTGTCCGGCAAACAGCCCCCCGACATCGACGGCAAGACGCCACGCGGCAAGCTCGGCGCGGGCATGTCGGTTGATGAGGGTTACCGCCACGCCCGCGGGGTAGGGCTGATGCTACTTGCCGCGATGCGAGATGCGCTGGGCGGCGATCTCGATCGGGTCGTGGAGATCGTCAAGGTGTTCGGCATGGTCAATGCCGCTCCGGATTTCGAGGACCATCCCAAAGTCGTCAATGGCTGCTCGGACTTGTTTGTCGAGGTGTTTGGCGAACCCGGCCGTCACGCGCGTTCCGCGGTCGGAATGAGCTCGTTGCCGGGCGGCATCCCGGTCGAAATCGAAGCCGTCGTCGCGGTCAAATAAAGCCTGGCCGCTCGGGAGCCAGCTGCCGACCGTTGCCAGGAGTGCGCCGCCTCGCGTCATTGAAGCTGGGCAGGTGGCCCGCTGCGGGCGAAGCGTCGCCGGAAAGCCGGCAAATCAGCCGGCTCATGATGTTCTTCGCTCTCGTCTATGTCGTCGAAGGGCTTGGGCAGACCGGTGGCTTGATCGCCCAGCCACTTAATTACTTTCTGAAGCAGGTCTACGGCTGGAACCCGGTACAAGTGACCGCGTATCTAACGGTCCTTAACCTTCCTTGGATCATCAAGCCAGTCTACGGGATTGTTTCGGATTTCCTGCCATTGTTCGGCTATCGCCGCAAAGCCTACCTGATCCTCGCCAATACGATCGCAGCCGTAGCGTATTTATCGGTCGTCCGAAGCACCGCGCCGGGACAGCTGATCCTGATCCTGCTGGCGACCGCCTATGCGATGGCGATATCGAGCACATTGTGCGGCGCCGTCCTGGTCGAGAACGGCCAGCGGCTGCGCGCGAGCGACGCCTTCGTCAATCAGCAATGGCTGTGGTTCAATATCGCGGCGATGGCGAGCGCTTTTGTCGGCGGTCAGCTGGTCGAACGGCTGGCCCCGGCTTCGGCGCTTGCACGCGGCCGCCGCGATTATCGCGATTGCCCCGTTAGCCGCCGTCTTCGGTACGCTGTTCCTGATCGACGAGGCGCCGAGCCGCCTCGATATCCCCGAGATGAAGCGCACGCTGCGCGGTCTCTTGGCCGCGTTCGGCTTGCGGGATTTGTGGGTGATTGGATCATTCCTGTTTTTATATTACCTGAATCCAGGATTTGGCACGCCGCTTTACTACCACATGACCGACAATTTGAAATTCTCGCAGGACTATATCGGAATTCTCGGCGCGATCAGCTCGGCCGGATGGATCGCCGGAGCGCTGGTATATCGCAAGCTGCTCAGAGGCATGAAATCGCGGCGGCTGGTCAATTTGAGCATCGTGTCGGGCACGCTCACCACGGCAGCGTTTCTGCTGCTGTTGAACGAGGTCAGCGGCTGCGTTGATCAATTTCTTTAGCGGCATGGCCGGGATGATTGCTTTTGTCGCAACCCTGACCCTGGCCGCCGATTACTGTCCTGAACGGGCCGAGGGGTTCGCATTTGCCGCTCTAATGTCCCTGCTGAACTTATCCTCGGCGCTGTCCGACAACATCGGCTCGTTTTTGTACGAGCATTTGTTCGATCACCGCCTCGACCCGCTGATCCTGGTTTCGGCCGGGGCTACCGCATCGATTCTTGTCCTGGTCCCGCTGCTGCGACTTGGCGACCGGGAGCCCGGGACACCAGCCCGCTAAGCTGGCGACTGCGGGATCTGCCTGCGACATCATGTAAGAGGGTGCGGCAGATTGAGACTGAGCGCTCCGGCGCCTTTGATGGTAGTCTCCGGCATGCATCATCGAATGAAGATCTCGCCGCGCTATGCCGTGTTGATTGCCTGTTCCGCGGTACTGGCCGGGTTGGTCTACGCCGAGGGCTGGGTCTGGCCGCTGAAGGCGGCGGCCATTATGATTCCGGTGTCGGTATCTGGTCGGCTGAGCCGCGTGGTTTGCTTTCGGTTCTTCAACGCCGTAGCAGCAGCGGATAGAGGCTGAGCACCAATTCGGCGACGATCAGCAGCACGATGTACCATTCGACACGCATGCTGCTTCGGGTCTGGACCAGACCGAGCAGGGTTTCGACCGTGCGCGAGACGATGTCGAGCTTACGGTCCAACGCCCGATCGCGGTCGCGCAGCTCGTACTCGTCGGCGAGGCGCATGTAGAACCGCTCGAGTTCGGGATGCTCCCACAACAGCTCGGGGGTTTCGGCGGTCTCGACCCGGCCGACCATCTTCTGCTGCATCAGCAGAACATCGCCGATATGGCGCAGCAGCACCTTGCCGCTCGCTCCCGCGCGGCCCCTCTCGCGCAGCCCCGCAGCCAGCGGTTCGATGCGGTCGAACAGATCGGCGATGCGCGTCTCGTAATGCGACAAGACCAGGTTCTTGGCGAGGATGTCGGCGACCAACTGCAGCCGCTCGATCGATTTATCCCGCAGGATGATATTGCCGGACGGGTCCAGGTGCTGATCGCTGTCCGGGCGGATCAGCAGCCGCGCCTCCTCGCGTTCCGCCGGCTGGAACGGGCCACCGACCGAGGCGGCCAGGGAAGCGATAAACTCTCCCATCTCGGCACTCTGCCCACCGAACAGCACGATCGCACCGTAACGGAACAGTACCGCTACGCCACCGCCTGGGATATCGATGGTCGGTGGCGCCGCGCCGAGCGATGCATCGCGCTCCAAGGTTCGCGTGTCGAGCCGCTCCCCTAGCAACAGCGCTTGCACCGGCACCAAGTCGGACGAGGTCCCCGGCACCTCCGGCGCTGGCTGGGTTGTTGCTTCGAGCGCGCTGTTTGCCACCGAGCCTCCGGACGGATTCATCACTGGCCTCGTAATCGGTCATCTTCTGCGATGTTACCATCTGCGATTACGATAAGACTGTTGCGGAGGCCGGGGCGCACGGAGCAACGCATCGAACGCGACCGCCTCGCCGCGCCTGGATTTCTCCCGCCGGGGTAAAATCTCGTCAGGCGTTGAGATGGATCAACGACGAATCCGGCCGATGGCTGTTCCATTTCTTACTCTGGCGGTGGGATCCGCGCCGCCTCGCAGGCTTTTTTGGTTTCCACCAGAAATTTCATAGTGCGCCGGTGCCGATCATGAGCAAAATCATCGTCGGCATCTTTGCCCACGCTCACACGATTGGAGAAAACCGATGAAGATGAAGAGTATCTTGAGCGGCGTGGCGATCGCTGCGGCGCTCGCCATTTCCGCACCCGCATGGTCGCAGGGCAGTCCAGCGCCAGCTCCGGCGCCAGCCCCGCACCCGGTCCACCATGCTAAAGCGATGCACGCCTTTCACCACCACATGGCCCGCAAGGCCGCGCTGACCGGGGATACAACCGCACAGCTCAATCGGGAAGAGCTGGCCCGCATCCAATCGGGCGGCGCGCCGCCTCCGCCGGCCCCGATGGGCGGGCCGCCGCCGGAGCCGATGCCGAACCCGTCGGGGGGAAACAGCATGGGGATGCCCGGTCCCAACAGTGGCGGGCCAGGGCTGACGCCCTATACCGGCGGCGCCCCGAAGTGAGCTAGTATGGCGGCAAGGTCACGCACGATCCCGTAACCGGGACGGTGGCCTTGGCCTCGCAGAGAGTGCAGCCCGCAAGGTAGTCCGGGGCGGTCCCGCGCCCCGGTCTGCCGGCGCGGCGCTGTGGTCTACGATTTCTCAGGTCCGTGGGGGGGCCGACATATTACCGGGTCCGACGCCCGGGAGTATATTCGCTGCCTCGCGCTTGGTCGCTTTGGCCTTTGCCGACCGCGGGGAAGCCAGCGCCGCCCGAGCCCTAAGTCAGCGACGAAGGAAAACGGCATGTACTCGATACGCTGGCTCGGCGCCGCCAGTCCGGGCAAGGCTGCGATCGCAGTCACCCTGGTCGCGTTCGTCGCGCTCCTAAGCGGATGCAGCGCGCCTAACCCTAACACGCCGGCGGGCGCGTCGGAGATTGCGGGCCAGCAATGCACTCTATGCCGAGCGCAAAACCCTGGGGACATCAACGCGTGCTATGCAGTCTGCATGCAGCGCATACAGGATCTAGGCGCAGCTGGACGATAGGCAGAATAGCTTCGGTCCCGCCCAGCGGATGCACGGCCGGGAGACAGCGCATGCGCACCAAGCCCCTGCAATACGACGACGACCGCCAGACATTCGACGGGTTCTCAATTCCAGCAGAACCCGCTGGGATTCCACGCCGGATCGGCGCCCGAGTTCTGCACGAGGTCCGCGAGGCGATTCCGCCGACGATTTTCTTTTTTGTCGGTTTCAACTTCGTCGTGTTGACGACGAATCTTCTCGTCTCTGAATATTCTGTTGCCGTCAGCAACTTTATGCTGGCAACATTGGCGGCGCTGGTGGTGGGCAAGGCGGTCCTGATCGCCAACGCGATGCCCGCACTTAGACGCTACGATCGGGCGCCGCTGATCCAACCGATATTGTTCAAGACGGCCTTTTATTGGGTCGTCGTTTTTTTCGCCCGCCTGCTCGAGCGCTTTGTGCATTTCTCCATTATCGAGCGCAATCCGCCGGCCGATTTCTTTCCTTATCTGATTACAACCTTCTCCTGGCATCGGTTCATCGCGATTTCCTTGTGGGTCCTGGTTTTGTTCCTGATTTATGTAACGGCGGTGGAATTCAGCCGACTGTTCGGCGCCGGCGAGATACCGCGCCTGTTCTTCACGTCCCGCCCGTCCGAGTTGCAGCTGAACCGCCGGCAACGAATGCGCGAGATCTTGCGGATAAGCCGCCTCGCCGACGCCCACTCCGCTGACGAACTGCGTGATCCGACCAGCGACGCTCATCGTGAGCTGGTCGAAATCCTACAGCGTTTGGCAAGGAGAACCGTCAGCGCGTCCTGTTGAATAGGCAGACGCGGCCGCACCTTCGCGAGCGGCCGCGTTCCGGCGCTGGGTGACTGAACGATTTCTTACCCGATTCGCTCGGCTGGGTCGGCCGAGTGCGCGAGCGGATCCTCGTCCATCCAGGCCTGCAGCAAAGTGTACGCAACCGCGAGCACGACCGGGCCGAGGAAGATACCGACGAGACCAAACGCGATCAGGCCGCCGATCACCCCGGCCAGCAGCAGGATCATCGGTAGGTGCGCGCCTTTACGGATCAGCATCGGGCGCACGATGTTGTCGAGGCTGACGACGATGATCGACCAGACCAGCAGAAACGTCCCCCAACCCGGCCCGCCGGTCCAGTACTGCCAGACAACCGCCGGGATTAGTACCAAGCCGGGTCCGAGCTGGGCGATGCACATCATGAACATGACGGCGGTAAGCACGGTTGCGAACGGCACCCCGGCAATTGCCAGGCCGATCCCGCCGAGAACCGATTGCAGCAATGCGGTCACCACCACGCCGAGCGCCACGCCGCGGATCGCATGACCCGCCAGCAGCACCGATTGCCGGCCCCGCTCGCCGGCTAGCCGGTGACCGAACAGCTGGACGGCTGCCGCTGCCCGCTCGCCCCCGGCATACAGGACCGCAGCGATGGCGACAGTCAGGACAACCTGAACAAGGACAATGCCGACCCCGCCCAGCGCACCGACGAACCAGCCTGCCGCGCTGCCGGCGTAAGGGGCGGCTTTGCCCAGCAAATCGGAGATGCCGCTCGCCTGCAGCCGCTGCCACAGCGCAATTATCTGCTCGCCGAACAGCGGGATGTCATCCAGCCATAGCGGCGGCGCCGGCAATTTGAACGACGAGAGGGCAGTGGCCCAGCTGACGATCCGATCGAAGTTTTGCGTGATCGTCGCAATCGCCAGCCAGAACGGCGCGACAAACACCAGCAGCAAGGCCATGGTCATGACGATCACTGCGAGCCAGCGCCGGTGCCATAGCTGCCGCTGCACTCGCAGCATCAGCGGCCAGGTGGTGACCACCAGGGTCGTAGCCCAGATCGTCGCAGGCAGAAACGGCCACAAAATCCATACCGTCGCCGCAATCAGGCCGGTGACGAACAAAATTGCGAGAATGATCCGGACGATGTCGCGTCCCACCTCCGGAGCAGACGGAAATTCGGGAATGTCGTCCTGCGATCCCGGCGGCGGCCCCGGGCGCTGGGTTTCGGCCAGATCCTGTGGGAGCGGGACCTCGCCGCGCATCAAGGGCCGCAGGGGGTCATGGCATCAGGCCTATCCGGTCGATCGGACCATGGCGGCGCGCCGTCCGGCCATTTGCCGATCGCCCACTACCGCCACGACCACGGTCAATAGCATAAAGATGGCACTGATGCCGAATATCCAATGCGCGGCCCCGCGGTCCAGGATCCAGCCGAACAGCATCGGGCCGATCGTGCCGCCGATGCTAAAGCCGATCGTGACGACACCGAAAGCGCGGCCGACGGCCCCCGCGGGTGCCGCAGCCCGCACCAGCATGTCGCGCGAGGGCTGGATCAGACCGGATAAGAAACCGGCCAGTCCCATGATCACTGCGAGCAGCGCCGGGCCGAGCCCCAACGTGGCGATTGTCAGGATCAGCCCGGCATTTACGGTAAAGCCCAGGGCCGCGACCCCGCCGTGACGACGCGTCATGTCGGCGATAACTCCACCGGTCAGCACGCCGAACGCCGTCGCGGTCAAATATGCGGTCAAGGCCAAATTGGCGGCGGCAAACGGGAAATGATAGCCCTTCATCAAGGCCGGCACCGAAAAATTGGTTAGGCCGCTCGTCGACAGGCTCAGCACGACAAAGAACACCATCATGCCAAGGATCGCCGGCGTGAACACGGTGCCGGCCCTTCCCGGTTTGACCGCTTCGCGGCGGGACGATTTTGCGGTTTCTCCCACCGCATCGCCTTCTATCGCCGGGGTGCAGATCAGCGGCAACGCCACCAGCGGCCCGACCAGCCCAGCCATTATCAAGGCACCGCTAACGCCGACGCGCGGCACCAGCGCCAGCATTGTCAGCGGGGCCAATGCGTTGCCGAGCATGCCGGCAAAGGTGTGGACCGAAAAAGCCCGGCCGATACGCGACGCGCGCACCCGCGCAGAGAGGATCGCATAATCGGCCGGGTGATAGACGGCGTTGGCGATGCCCGAGAACCCGGCTGCGACCAACAGCCAACCATAGCGGTCGACGACGCCGATCGAGGCCAGCGACACGCCGCCAAGGCACAAGGCCCCGATCAGCAGTTTTCGCGAACCGAAACGATCGGCCATATAACCCATCGGCAATTGGGCGGCGACCGAGACGATCGCGTAGACGGTCAACGCCAGACCCAACTGGATGAAGCTCACCCCCCAACGCGCCGTCAGCAGCGGAAACAGCGGCGGCACAACGAGCATGTGGAAATGACCGACAAAATGCGCCGACGACACCACTCCAACCGCGCGAAATTCGCCCCCTCTTCCGCTCCGGCCGATTGCGGCTACATCCGTGGTCATCCCGTCGTCCTCTTACGCTCCCGATCAGCCGACAGGATGTATAGATTGGTTTCTTCGACGGCAATCGGCTGCCGCGATTTTGGTCATCTGCCCGAGGACATGGCAGCTATCCGCGGAGGCCGCGGGGGACCGAAGCTCGCACCCGCATTCGGCCCTGGACCGGCGAGTGCTGCAAAATCCGCCGCTGAGAAAGCAGGAATCTAACCAGAGCCGACCCGTCCTCGCTTAGAGCGCGCGGGCTCCTACCGCCCGCGTCGTTACCGACGAGCAGGTTTGCCGCCTCTGCAGTGCTCTCAAAGCTTCGCGCAGGAGAACCACGACGACATCGCTTCGTGTTCGGCAGGTGTTCCATCGGCAAGCTCGCAACAGCGGTTGTCGCTTGACGACATGGAAATTGGCAGCGCCTTGTAGATGTAGCTAGCCGAATTCGAGGTTTGCCCACGGTCATCGCCGTAGGAAAGGCAAACCACAAATAGATCGAGAACTTGCTGTTGGTTGATTTTGAACTCGGCGGTGGCGGCTCGAAAATCCGGCTGCGCCGAGAGCCGTGCGAGTTTATAGGGAGGCGCCAACAACGCGGTCTTCTTTGTGGTGAGATCGACCGTTCCGAGTTTCGCTACGATACTTGTTGCGGCCATCCGGCCATCGTTCTGATATTTCGCGACCCAGGCAGTGACCGTAGGGGTCGCTGACGCCTTATCGAAATACGCCTCGATAATCTGAAGATCAGGGCGGTCGGGTCGGATCAGATTTTTGTAATTGGCGGCGACAACAACAATTCCCATCAACGGGAGGCCCCAAGCAATCCAGCGGGTCTCGTTGATGAAGGCGAAGACACGACGCAGGCGTGATCGGGACAGTTGCTCTCTACGCATCGACGCACAGCAAAGACGTTATTTCATGCAGTTGATTCAGGGGGCTCGTCCCCTCAGAGTAACGTCGGCTTCTTCTGACGCCTAACCCAAAATACTAGAAGGCGCGGGTAAATCGATTGTTTCGCCCCGCTTGCACAGACCTGCTCGACCTTGGCCGGCGTCGTGCCCCGCAGCCGGACCCGGCGTCGAGAACGCCCCCATCCCTTGCCGCGAGCGGCTAGGAATGGGGTAATACGGCGAGGCCTCAGTGCAGCGGTGAGAAGGCGGCCGGTACGACCAGCATGTTCTCTTGCTTGATCATCATGTTCGGTCCTCCCCCCGACGGTGGCGGCCAGATGCCCTTCGCGCGGGCTTCCTCGCGGATGCGGAAGCGGTCGGCGGCATCCTTATACGCCCAGATATGGCACCATTTGTTGAGGCCGCCGACTTCTGAATGCCAAGCGCCGACCAAGGGCGAAAGCTCCATGCGCCGGGCAATATGAGTGCTCCAACGGTCGATCACGCCAGGGATCCCGCCGGGCTTGAAGGTGTAGATGCGGATTTCGTAGAGATTGCCGAGTTGGCGCGGCTCGAGCTTCGGCGAGAACGGCGCCGGAATGTAGATGTCGCTCTGCAACTCGACTTCGAATTCCCGCACATTCGGCGGCCAGCCCTGCAGCTTGGTCGCCTCTTCGCGCAGGCGGGTGCGGGCCGCCATATCTTCATAAGGCCAGACATGGATGACGCGGTTGAGCGGGCCGACCTCGGTGTGCCAGAAGGCGGCGAGCGGCGAGACCTTGGCCCGCGCCGGCAACGCTTGCCCGAAGCGTTCTTCGAACGTGGCAACCGTACCGGGCTGCAAGGTGTAGCTGCGCATCTCGATGATCATCGGGGTTCCTCCATTGCAGGGGTCAGCGGGCGGACGCTAGAGCGTGGCGCTCCGGTGTCAAGCGCGGCGTTGCCGATTGTCTTGCGCCAAATGCGCGGTTGCCGATCGCCTTACTGCACTGCCTGGTCGTGTTCGAGGTTGCCGCCCATCAGATAGACAAGGTACTCGATCGCGTCGCGCTGCCGCACGAAAGGCACGGTTTCGGTGGTGATGCTGTTGGCGATCGACGTGTTCTCGGTCATGTTCGGATAGCCGAGCTTGTAGGCGCATTGCGGTGTGGCGAGTCGGCACCACAGGCGGACCTGATTGATGTAGCTGATGTTGTTTTCGACAGCGTCGACCCGGCCGACCGCGAAGGGGCTGATACACCAGAAATTCAACGCCACATATACCGGCATTACCCCCGGAGTGATCGTTCCTCGAAAGCACAAATCGCCGGCGACGGAGACGTAAAAATCAGAATTCGGCAGAATATAGTGCATCCCGTCACCGATATATTTGATGGTTTCGAGATAGCCCGGCCGGCCCGGCAGCGCTGGCCGCTTTTGGAAGGCCAGCGAATTGATCGGCGGTGTCGGCGGCGGTACGCAGGCCGACACGGTAATCAGAATGCCAATGGTCAGGCTTGCCACTATTTTCCGCATCTTGGCCGATCCCGGAGTAAATCGTCCGGCGCTCTCACGCGGTGACTGATAAACCAAAGGAGGCGGTCACCGCCAGCTTGGTAGGGAGATTTCGGGGCGATTTGGCGACCGATTGCCTTTGTTCGGCGATCGACGATAATTGAAACCGAAGCTGTTGCCGGCCAGCGGGAGCCGTCGATGCCGATCATTGCCGAAATGCGCGATTACCTGGACGAGTTGACGGCGATCCGCCGCGATATCCACGCCCATCCCGAACTCGCCTTCGCCGAACGGCGCACCGCCGACCTGGTCGCGGCCAAGCTTGCCGAATTCGGCTGCGAGGTCCATCGCGGGCTCGCCGGGACCGGCGTAGTCGGCACGATCCGGCGCGGCAATTCGCCGGCGGCGATCGGGCTGCGCGCCGATATGGACGCGCTGCCGATCCAGGAATTGAACGATTTTGTCCACCGCTCGACCGAAGACGGCAAGATGCACGCCTGCGGCCATGACGGGCACACGACGATGCTGCTCGGCGCCGCCAAATATCTGGCCGCCACACGAAACTTCCAGGGCACGGTCCACCTGATCTTCCAGCCGGCCGAAGAGGGCGGGGGCGGCGGCCGGGTCATGGTCGAAGAGGGGCTGTTCGCAAAATTTCCATGCGATGCCGTGTTTGCCCTGCACAACAAGCCTGGGATCGCGGTCGGGCATATTGCTGCCCGGCCAGGGCCATTGCTCGCGGCGTCCGACCGCTGGGACATCCGGATCAAGGGACACGGAACCCACGCCGCGCACCCGCATCTCGGGATCGACCCGTTCGTGGTCGGCGCCGAGATCGTGCTGGCGTTGCAGACGATTGCCAGCCGCAGCCTCGATCCGCTCGAATCGGCTGTGGTCAGCGTCGGGTTTATCAAGGGCGGGTCGGCCTATAACGTTATTCCCGACACATTGCATATCGGCGGGACCGCGCGCAGCTTTCGCCCGGAAGTGCAAGATCTGATCGAGCGCCGGATCGGCGAGATCGCCCGCGGCGCTGCCGCCGTCCACGGGGCGCAAGCCGAGGTCAGCTATCGCCGCTCCTATCCGCCGACGATCAATCACCCCGCGGAGACCGAATTCGCCGCCGAGGTCGCGGCCGAGATCTGCGGCGCCGACGCGGTGTTGCGCGAAATCGCTCCGTCGATGGGCGGCGAGGATTTTTCGTTCATGCTGAACGCGCGGCCCGGGGCGATGCTGTGGCTCGGCAACGGCCCCGGCGAAGGCGACTGTTTCCTGCACAATGCGCGCTACGACTTCAACGACGCGGCGCTGCCGGTCGGCGTCAGCTTTTTGGCTCGCCTCGCCGAGCGGTTTTTGGAGAGAGCAGCGCGCTGAGCCTCAGCCCCGCAAGCGGTCGCCCCCGAAAGTAGGCCTCTTGCTCAGTTCTCCGGCACGCCGGCCTTGCGCAGGCCAGCGAAATAAGTGGCGTCGAACATCGCTTGGACCTTTGGCACGCCCCACGGCCACGATGCCTTGAGGCGGGCGATGCTCGAATAGCGGTCGTCCGGGCTCAATCGGCGCGCTTCGGCAAGGTCGGCGGCAGCGTCCGCCAGGTCGCCCGTTAACGCATAGGCGGAGGCAAGGTGAGCCCAAACGAGGGGCGCGCCAGGGTCAGAACCGGGAGGCCGGCCAGCTTGCCGTCAAGGGGCTTGCCAGGATGTGTGCTTTTGAGCCGGTCTCCGAGGGTTTCCCGCATCTGGAGCATGATTCGCCATATCGGGGGGCCTTCGGCAAGCGGTATAGTGGCGCCGGCGAGGGTCAAGCGGACAGCCGCTGCGGGCCGCTCTCCACCCAGCAGGAGAGGCAAAAAATGACGAATTACCGGGTTATATCATCGGACAACCACGTGTTCGAGCCACCCGACCTGTGGACCAGCCGAGCCAAACCGGCGTTCAAGGACCGGGTTCCGCAGCTTGTCCGCGAATATGACGGCGATTGGTGGTTTTGCGACGGCCATCGGACGATCGGGCTGGCCGCAGGGGCACAGACCGGTATGAGGTTCGAGGCGCCGGAGCAGATGGTCCGTACCACGACCTTTGATAAAGTCCGGCCCGGAGGCTACGACCCTGCGGAGCACCTGAAGGACATGGATGCCGACGGGGTGGACGTGAGTGTCGTCTACCCTACGGTCGGCCTGTTGCTGTACGGCGTGCCGGACAGTGCCCTGCTGTCGGAGATGTTCAGGGGATACAACGACTGGCTTGCCGAATTCTGCGCCGGGGAACCCAAGCGCCTCAAGGGCATCGCCATGATCAACGTGGACGATGTGCAGGAGGGGGTCAACGAGCTCGAGCGCTGCGCCAGGATGGGGCTGGCCGGCGGTATGATCACGGTGTATCCGCCGGAGGGTAAGGGGTACGACAATCCGATGTATGAGCCGCTATGGGCGGCGGCTCAGGATCTGGACATTCCCCTAGGCATGCACATCGCGACCAACCGGCCGGGTCCGGGACAGGATTTCGGGCTCGAGGACCGCAACCGCGTGCGTAACTCCTTCCTGGCCAATGCCGACCACTGGGTGCGGATGTCCCTCGGTGAGATGATCTTCAGCGGCGTCTTTGAGCGCTATCCAAAACTTCAGGTCGGCACGGTGGAGCACGAACTGTCCTGGATTCCGCACTTCCTCGATCGCATCGACTACACCTATACCCAACGGGTCCAGCAAGAGCGGTACCGGTTCAAGGAAACGATGCTGCCCAGCGATTATTTCCATCGCAATGTATTTGCGGGCTTCCAGGAAGATTCGATGGGCATACGCGACCGCCACATCATCGGCGTCGACAATCTCCTCTGGGGTTCGGACTATCCCCATGTCGAGTCGACCTTCCCCCGGAGTCACCAGATCATCGAGGAAATCCTGAAGGACTGCACCGAGGACGAGAAGGTCAAGATCGCCGGCGGCAATGCGGTTAGGATCTACCATCTCAACTAATTTCCTCTAGTCCGGCTACTCCGGCCGGTCAGACGCTGCTGCAGGCTGGGTCCTCCCTGGGGCGGACCCAGCGCCGAAGCGCCGTACAGGACGTCGGGGAGGTCGAGAAGGCTGGGCCGAACCTCGGCCGCGTGTCTCACTCTGAGGAAGACGGGCTTAGTCCGAGGAGGCGACGGGCCAGGGTTAGGTGTGGGCGGTCGATCATTTTGCCATCCAGCGCAATCGTTCCGGCGCCGGGATTCTCGGCGAACAACGCCACCACCTTGCGCGCCCAAGCAAGTTCGTCGTCGCTGACCGTGAATGCTTGATTAATGACCGGTATTTGTGCCGGATGGATCGCCATCTTGGCGGTGAAGCCCGAGCGCCGCGCCGCCGCACATTCGGCGGCGAGCCCGGTCTCGTCCCTGAAATCGGTATAGATCGTGTCGATCGGCGCGACGCCGGCGGCAGCAGCCGCCAGCAGGCACAGCGAGCGCGCCAAGCGATAGACGTCATCGTAAACACCGTCGACGCGCCGGTTATTGGCGCCAATACAGGCGGCGAGATCCTCGGCGCCCCAGGTGATCCCTGCGAGGCGTGCCGACACCCCGGCGTAATTGCCGAGCGCGAACATCGCGGCGGGGGTTTCAGTGGCAATTGCGATGACCCGGATGCCGCCCTGCGGCAGTGCTGTGGCGGCCTCGAATGCCGACAAGTAATGATCGAGCGTGCGCAGATCGTCGGGGATGCATTTCGGCAGCAGAATTCCGTCGGGCCTGCCGGGCACTGCCGCGGCAAGATCGTCGAGCGCCATACCACTGGCCAGCGGGTTGATCCGCACCCACCGGCGAAAGCCGGTCGAGCCGGTCGCATCGAGAAACCGCCGCGCCAAAATCCGAGCAGTCGCGCGATTGGCCGGCACGACCGAGTCCTCAAGATCGAGTATCAGCCCATCTGCCCCCGATTCGGGTCCGCGCGCCAGTTTGCGCTCGCTGTCGGCGGGCACGAACAGAAGCGAGCGCATTCAGCGTTGCGCCTGTTCGAGCGGCCGGCATCTCATCAGACCGCTGCGCCGGCAGATTACGACGGTTTCGCCGCGTTGGTTGATACCCTGATGTTCGAACTCGACGATTCCGGCATCGGGGCGCGATCGGCTCATCCGCTTCGCGCGAACGATCGTACGCGCTCGCAAAGTGTCGCCGTGAAACACGGGCTTTGGAAAGCGGACGTCGGTCATGCCAAGATTGGCGATCGTGGTGCCGAGCGTCGTCTCGCCGACACTGATGCCAATGACCAGGCCCAAAGTGAACAGGCTATTTACCAGACGCTGGCCGAATTCGGTTGTCTTGGCGAATTCCTCGTCGAGATGTAGCGGCTGCGGGTTCATCGTCAGGGTGCTGAACAGCACGTTGTCCATTTCGGTGACGGTGCGGCCGATCGCGTGCTCGAAGATCTGACCCTCTTCGAATTCTTCGAAATACAGCCCTGCCATAGTCCCTCCCGGCTGCCGCTCCAACGCCGCACCACATAGGCTGATCCCTCGGCGACAGGTCGTCAACGCGATCTTTCCCGCACATCCCGAAGCGCGATGCGCTATCTCGTCGTCGCCCGCGGCAGCGGGTGCGTTGCGATGGGGCCTGGCAGGGCGCCGCCAAGCTCTGCTGTCCCAATGATGATTAAGATATTATTGCAATGGCAAATCCGCTCGACCGCCGCCATTGAAGAAACTAACGTAACACCGCGTCCGTAGAAGGATCAGGCAGCTTGCGCCAGCAGGAACCGGTGGGGGAATGGAAATTGATCGGCTGATAGCAGAGCACGGCAGTTGGTTTTACGCGATCGCCTTTATCTGGACTTTTCTAGAGGGCGAGACGGTCGTGCTTTTTGCCGGTTTTGCTGCCGCGCAAGGTTTGCTCAACCCTTTTCTGCTGGTGGCTGCGACCGGGCTCGGCAGCTTTGCCGGGGACCAGAGCTGTTTCTGGATCGGCCGCCGCTTCGGATCGAGACTGCTTGGCCGGTTCCCCCGCTGGCGGCTCGGGGTCGAGATCGCGTTGCGCTGGCTTGAGCGTTACAACGCCGGCTTCATCCTGTCATTTCGTTTCATCTATGGGGTGCGCAACTTCTCCGCTTTCGCAATGGGGATGAGCGCCATTCGCGGACGGCGCTTTCTGATGCTGAATTTTCTCGCGGCCGCGCTGTGGGCGGCGAGCCTTCATCGCCGTAGGCTATTTTCTCGGCCATGCGCTTCGCGCCGTACTCGGCGACGTGGCCCGCTCGTTCAGTTTGGCGATGTTGGGCGTGTTCGTCACGATCGCCAGCGGGATCGGGCTCGTGCACCGGCGCCAACGGCGGCGTCAGCTCAAGATACCGCCCGGGATTAAGGTGGCCACTCCGCCCTCGTAGCAGACGGGCGGGGAGCCGGTCACGGCAACGCCGAGACCGGGGTGCCGACGGCGAGATCCAACGCGGTGTCGGCGCGACCGCTGTTGACGGCGATCTCGGCGAGCCCGTTCGCGTTCTCGTACCAGAAGGCCGTGCCCGGCGGCACATCGGAAAAGGTGCGGGCGCGCGACACTGCCTGTGTGCCGGTGGCGAGGCGTGTCCGCTCGGCCAGAATTGCGGCGCGCAGCCCGGTCATGGCGTTGCCGAAACCGTCGATATAGACGATTTCTGGCAAATCGTCCGGCCAGTCGGGATAGCGGCCGATCCCGGCGCCGCCAAGGGCGCCCAGTGGAAGCGCGCCGCGCGCGAGCCGCGCCGCAACCGGAGCAAACAGGTCGCGTCCGTGAAAGCTCGGCGACAGCTGCTCGGGGCGCCACAGGATCTCGGAGATGTTGGCGGCGGCGGCGCGGCGCAACACGATCTCGAACAGGCCATTGTCGGGGCCGACATAAAGTCGCCCGTCGGCTTCGACGACGAAAGCGGCGCGCGGGCTGCCCACTCCAGGATCGACGACCGCCACGAGCACTGTCCCCGGCGGGAACCACGGCCCGTAGGCGGCCAACAGATAGGCCGCGGGTTTGGGCTTTCCGGCCGGCAGGTCGGCGAAGAGGTCGATAATCGGAACCGCCGGTGCCAGCTGCTGCAGAACGGCCTTGACTTGACCTATGTAGGGCCCCGAGAGACCGAAATCGGTGAATAGCGCGATCATCGAGAGTTCCGTGGCTTTCATGTTCGATCGTAACATTATCGCCGATCATAAGATTACCGGTAGTTGAGCAGCAAAATTTCCGTCTTTGCGGCACCGCCCGCGTCGAGGCTTTGCGCGTGAGATGGGTTTGATCAATCAACGGTTGGAAGAGGATGCTGCATTGGGTGAGATTATCGGCCGGTTCTGCTGTAGATCCGCAGGAGAAAGACGCTCCGCGCGATAGTTTCTCTTGAACATGCTCGCCGTCTGCGTATCCTGTGGCGCTCAGGGGAATATTTGGGGGAGCGCGATGAGAAGGACCTTCGTGGCCGCGGCGCTTTTGGCCGCCGCGTCGCTTCAGGGTGCGTCGGCCGCGGACCGGCATTGCTATTCGGATGCCGATTTGGAGGCCGAGCAGGCAATAAAGTTCCAGACCAATCTGATGGTGATCAGCTCGGCCTGCCGGGACACGGTCTACGGCGAATTCCGGGCGCGCAATACTGCCGCCATCATCCGCTATCAGAAGACCATGATCGCGCATTTCCGGCGTGAGGGCTCGCGCAACGCCCAGGGCGAGTTCGACGCCTGGAATACCAGCCTCGCTAATGAGATTTCGTTGAGGCAAGGCGCCGAGACGACGGCGGCGGTCTGCCAGAAGGCAGCCGATCTCGAGAAAATGGCCAGCACCCTGGATGCCAAAGGACTGCACGATTACGCGGTCGCGCAGGCCGCCAGCCCCACGCAAACCCACCTGAAATGCGGCAGGTAGAGCGATTCGCCCATTGCCGCGCTGCTATCGCGGAGAAGGGTTCCGCAGCCGCACGGTCCCTGCGAGACCGGCGGCCGACAACGCTGCCATGAACAGATAGGCGCGACCCCCGACCGTCGCATAGGCCGCGCCGGCCGCGATCATCACAAGACCACCGCCGACGCCTGATGACACGGCGACGAAGAGCGTTTGCGCGCTGGCAGCGGCTGAGGGAAGTACCGAGCGCGACAGAAAGTGCATCGCGCCAAGATAGGTAGCCCCGAAGGTCAGGGCGTGCAGCAGCTGCAGGGCGCCGATGGCTGGCAGCGAAACGACCAGTCCGGCGAGGGTCCAACGGACCACCCCGGCGACCCCGCCGAGCGCCATCAACCCGACCGGTCCGAGACGCGGCAGTAGGCGCTCTCCCTGCCAGAACAGCAGGATCTCGGCGACCACGCCCTCAGCCCAGAGCAAGCCTATCGTGGCCTGGGAAAAGCCGAGCGAACGCCAATAGAGCGACCCGAAGCCGTAATACACTTGGTGGCTCGCCTGCAGTGCCGAGGCGGTGGCAACAAAGACCCAGAAGCGGCGGTCAGCGGCGAGATGGAGCATCCCCGCGCCTCGCGTCCTCGGAACGGCCTCGACCGGAGAGCCGGGCGACGGCAAACCACGGCAGGCGAGCATTAGCAACGCGGAGGCGCCAATCACCAGCGGCAACACCCGCTCTCCCGACGTTCGCGCGAGAACCGTGCCGGCGGCAAGCGATGCAAAGACGAAGCTCAGTGAGCCCCATAACCGAACCCGACCGTAAGCAAGCCCTTCGGTCCGGGACAGCGTCAAACTGACGCTGTCGCCTAACGGCAGCAGAGCCGACTGCGCGGTCAGCGCGACGAGATTGATCGACAACAGCGGCCAAAAGCCGGCAGCGGGCCACAATGTCAAATAGGCGGCAAGCGCCGTGGCGGCGAGCACCCCCATCACCCGCCGCCGCCCGAAATGGTCGGCGAGCGCGCCAATCGCCGGAGTTGCAGCTACTTTCGCCCAAATCGCCGCGGCGAAGACGACGCCGACCTCCCGCGCGTCGAGACCGCGGGCAGTGAGCCAGACCGGCCAGAACGGAAGCTGGACGCCGGTCACCAAAAACGCCGCCGCATAGAACGCGGATAGGCGCACAGCCGAAGGCAAAAGAGCGGGCGTCGGCATCGAGCGGCCTCGACGCTGTGTCAAGGAATGCTTATCTGGCGAGGGTGCTGATCGAGGTTAATCAACTCGGCGCGCTGCTGTCGGTGGTCATCATCGACGTGGTGCTGGCCGGCGACAACGCCATTGTCGTCGGGATGGCGGCCTCCGGCCTGCCGGCCGAGCAGCGGCGGCGGGTCATCCTGCTCGGCATCGTCATCGCCACCGGGCTGCGCATCCTGTTTGCCTATTTTGCGGCACAACTGCTCCTGATCATCGGACTGACCCTGGCCGGCGGCATCCTGCTGCTATGGGTGTCGTGGAAAATGTATCGCGAGATGCGGGCGGCACGGACCAACAATCGGCGTCGAACTGCGGGAGAACCGTGCCGCAGCCCGGTCCAGCAAAAAAACGCGCGGCAAGCGCTGACACGGATCGTTTTGGCCGACGTGTCGATGTCGCTTGACAACGTCCTTGCCGTGGCCGGGACGGCGCGGAACCATATTTGGGTGCTGGTCTTTGGCCTGGCGCTGTCGGTGGCGCTGATGGGCGTCGCTTCCAACTACATCGCGCGCCTGCTCGAACGCCATTTCTGGATTTCATGGATCGGGCTCGGCATCATCACCTTTGTCGCGCTGAAAATGATCTGGGACGGCTCAACCGAGGTTATCCAGCAATCCGCAGCGCTGAACTGGCCGGGGATGGGTGCGGCGCTGTGACGAAGGAGGCTCCGAGCATGGCGCCGGATCTGCCTCGCGGCGGCTGGTGGCAAAGATTGCGCCGTGCGGTGGCGGGATTGACATCGCGAATGGTCGCGCCTGCCGACGCGGTTGCGGCCCTGCCGAACGACGACCCGGTGGGCGGGGTCTGCTGGATCGAGCCCGGGAATCTTACCGAGCGTCTCGAAAGCAGATCTGCGCCGGTGATCCTCGACGTTCGCGGAGCCGACGAATTCGCCGGCAAATTCGGTCATATCGCCGATGCCCTGAATGTAGCGCTGCCTCAGCTCCTTGGTCGTGTCGACGAGTTCGCTCGGTACAGGGACCGCGACCTTGTCCTCGTCTGTCACACCCAGATACGCTCGGCCCAGGCGGCGCATCTCCTCAATCAGGCGGGCTTCAGCAGAGTTTCGGTGCTGCGCGGCGGCATGGTCGAATGGCGCCGCCAGGGGCTTCCGGTAGAAGGCGCAGGGTCGGCAGCAGGCGCCTAGCCCGGCCCGGTGCGTTGCATGCAGTTAAGCGCGGCTGCAGGCGCCGCCCCCGAGCACGCAGAATTTGGCGCAATGCGGATGATTGAGCGGCACGGCGCCGCTCGCCTCGGCCAAGGTCGAGCCAAGCTCGAAGCGCTCGTCGTAAGGAAGCAGCGTGCAGGCGAGAACCGCGGGCTGCATGGCGCCGTTGCGCCTGACCACCATGCGCGCACTCGAACACATGACGCTTTCGGGCGACGTACCGAGGATTCCCCAGCACGCTTCGGTGATTTCCGGGACGTCGGCGGCGGCGTCCATTTCGGGAAAGACCATTAGCGCCACCGGATCGCCGGCGTCGATCGCCAAGCCGAGATCGGCGAAGAGCCGGGCAAAGCCGGCGCGGATCTCCGCCTCCGATTCGCCTGACAGACGACGGCTGGCGACATGCAGGGCGAAACCGTTTCGCGCGAGCCACAACAGCCCGTCGATGGTCGGCTGCCAGCTGCGCCGGCCGCGTTCCTGTTCGTGCACCCGGCGACCGTAATGATCGATTGAGACGCGGATTGTCAGGCGGTCCCGATAATGCTCGTTGAGCCGCAACAGAGCCGCGTGACACTTGGTCATTGGCTTCATCGCATTGGTCAGGACCAGGGCCTGAAGGTCACGCGACAGCACATCAGCGAGCATCGCCGACAGTTCGGGGTTCATGAACGGTTCGCCGCCGGTGAAGCCGATCAGCGAGGTCGGCAGCCCGTCGCGCTCGATTTCGTCGAGATATTCGGCCACTTCCGCCGCGCTTAGGTAGGCGAGCCGGTCATTCTTCGGCGACGAACTCGATATAACAATGCCGGCAAGTCAGGTTGCACAGCGTACCCGTATTGAACCAAAGAGTCTCGAGCTGCTTCAGCGCAACCTGGGCGCGCTTCTCTCCGGCGGCAGTAACAAACGGATCCTGAAACTTGCGCACGTCCATGGCTGCAACCCTGTGACGGCCGGCGGCTGACTGCGCAATTTTAATATCCTGCCGCCACCCTCCTGTCAGTCTCCCTCGCGGATCGGGTCACCGCGATCTCGCTGTCAGCGAATTGTGTCGGAACCACCCTGAGCGTCGGTGTCCGGAGTTGGCTGTTGTTGATGGGCCTTTTCTTCCTTCGCGTGCTCGGCCGCGAGGTGGTGGCCGATGACGCAGCCGGAAGCCGCGCCAAGCACCGCGTGATGCCCGGCGTAATGCCCGGCCACGCCGCCGACGACGGCACCCTTCAGGCAGCCCTTCGCCAGCGCGGAGGGCGGCCCCGCCGAGGCCGCCGCGAGCAAAAGCGCGGATGCAGCCGGCAGTAAGAAAAATTTCATCCGGGCGTCCTCCATATGATGGCTCGATGAAACAACAACGGAGCGGTCGAGCTCAAGTTTCAAGTTTTTACGGGGATCTATCCCCGGCCTTGCCAAGTTGCGATTACGCCTCGTCGTAACCAGCTTATGCTACTTCGGCTGCCGCCGGCGGAAAGCAAGATGGAGCATCCGATACCGCGCCATATCCGGCTTACCTCCCATCCGGGAGGCGCCGGTCAGCGGGCGAGCCCACTGCGCTGGGGCGCCGCCGACCCGGCCGAACGCGGGCCGATCGTGGCCAGCCCGGGTGAACCCGGCCAGCGCAACGCTATCGGCTCCTACTCCGGCGCGTATGGGCTCTATCGCGCCCTGGCTGTGGCGACCAAGGCATTGGCGCGGGACCACCGCCCCGATTTTACCGATACAGCGCCCGCGGCCTTGATCGCCCCGAGCCCGCAATGGGGCGATGCAGCGAAGATCATCTCGCTCGATCCGTGGGGCCACCTTGTCGGCGAGGTTTTTGCCGAGGCGATCGCGGGCGGGGTCGATGTGCGCCCGACTATAGCGATCACGACCGCTCGGATTGCGATGCCGGAGATCAGGCAGCTGATCGCCGAGGGTGGGCTCGAACCTGACGGGCGGGTGCTGCTCGACAATGGCGAGATCCGCGTCACCAAGGCGGCGATCGATCCGGTGTGGCACCTACCGGGTCTGGCCGCGCGCTTTGGCGTCGCCGAGGCCGATCTGCGGCACAGCCTGTTCGAGGAAACCGGCGGCATGTTCCCCGAACTCGTCACCAGGCCCGATCTCGAAGTTCTGCTGCCCCCGATCGGGGGAACCACGGTCTATCTGTTCGGTGATGTCGAGCGGGTCGGGGCACCGGAGACGGTTATTGCCTGCCGTGTGCATGACGAATGCAATGGCTCCGACGTGTTCGGCTCGGATATCTGCACTTGCCGTCCGTATCTCGTGCACGGTATCGAAGTCTGCGTTGCCACCGCGCAGCAGGGCGGGGCCGGGGTCATCGTCTACAATCGCAAAGAGGGCCGCGCGCTCGGCGAAGTAACCAAATTTCTTGTGTACAACGCCCGAAAGCGCCAGCCGGGCGGCGACCGCGCCGATACCTATTTTCACCGCACCGAGTGCGTCGCCGGGGTGCAGGACCTGCGCTTTCAAGAATTGATGCCGGACGTTCTCCACTGGCTCGGTATTCGCCGCATCGACCGGTGGGTGTCGATGTCGAACATGAAAAGGGCGGCCCTGGAGGCGCAGGGGATCGAGGTGGTCGAGCAGGTCGCGATCCCGGACCGCCTTGTCCCGCTCGACGCGACGGTCGAGATCGAGGCCAAAAAGGCTGCCGGCTATTTTGCCCCATCGGGGATAGCGGACGCGGAGGAACTGCACAACGTCAAGGGCCGTGCCCTCGGCGAATGATCCGGCGGCGACCGCGGCGGCGCTGCTCAGCGCCGGCGCCGTGCGCGAGCGCTGCGAAATCGTCTTCGCTGCGGCCGAGCGTGGGGAGACCCGGCACTTCCGGCTAGATCCGGGTCGCCTCGACGCGGTTGCCGATCGTGTCTCTACGATCACCCGCCGCCGCTATCCCGACTTGTGCGTGCCCTATCACAGCCGCTGGCGGCATTTTTCGGTGGGCGGGCTTGACCGCGCCAAACTCGTGGCACCCAAGGCCGATATCGTTGAAAGCGCACGGGCGCGGATCGATCTCGCGACTGTCTCGGTCCTGCTCGACGCCGGTGCCGGTGCGGGATGGCGGTTTTGCGAGGCTGAGACTGGACAGGTGCTGTCCCGTTCCGAAGGTCTCGCAGTGGCGAGCCTGCGGGCGATGCAGCAAGGACTCTTCTCTTCCGAACCCGCCAAGCCGTGGCGGGTCGACGGCGAGGCCTTGGCAGGGCTCGCCTCGGCACGGCTCGCATCAGCCTTCCAGCATAACGCGGGCAACCAGCTTTTTGGTCTCGAAGGCCGCGCCGCGCTGCTGCGCCGACTGGGCGAGGTCTGTGCCGGCGACCCGGCGCGGTTCGGAGCGCCAGGACGGCCGGGGCATCTTCTCGATTACTGGCGCGCGCAAGGCGGAGCCTTGCCGGCGGCGGAAATCCTGTGCACCCTGCTCGATGCCCTCGGCACGATCTGGCCGGGCCGGATCAGCCTCGGCGGTGTGCCGCTCGGTGATTGCGGACGGCACGCAGCGGTGCCGGGCGACAGGACGGTGCCATTTCATAAATTGTCGCAATGGCTCGCTTATTCGCTGGTCGAGCCGCTGGAGGGGGCCGGCCTGCGTGTCGAGGGGCTCGGTGAATTGACCGGTCTTGCTGAATACCGCAATGGCGGCCTGTTTCTCGATGGCGGCGTTCTGGTGCCGCGCGATCCGAGCCTTCTGCTTCGTCCGCTCGACGCAGCCGGCGAGCCCGTCGTCGAATGGCGGGCGCTGACGGTGGCGTTGCTCGACCGCCTAGCCCCTCTCGTGCGCTAGCGGCTCGGCAAGAATGTGCAAGATTTCCCGCTTGCCTGCATGCTCGAAGGCGGCAGCTGGGCCGCGGGGCGCGAGATCGCTTTCGAGCGCCGGCCGGACGGCGATGCGCCGCTGAAGATTGTCACCGACGGCACCTTATTTTGAGGAGCGATATTGATGCAGCAGCAACGGCCGGGGTTGACCGTCGTCGACCATCCTCTGGTCCAGCACAAATTGTCGTTGTTGCGCGAACGCGGCACCTCGACCGCCAAGTTCCGCTTGCTGGTGCGCGAGATCAGCTTGCTCTTGGCCTATGAAGCTACGCGCGACCTGCCGCTAGAGCTCGCCGAGATCGATACGCCGCTCGAACGGGGCGCATTCCCCCGCCTCGCCGGCAAAAAGCTATGCCTTGTCTCGATCCTGCGCGCCGGCAACGGCATTCTCGACGGAATGCTGGATCTGCTGCCATCGGCGCGGGTCGGCCATATCGGCATCTACCGCGAGCCGCGTACCCTGCAGGCGATCGAATACTATTTGAAGCTTCCCGATGACTTGCCGGAGCGCGACGTCATATTGGTCGACCCGATGCTGGCTACCGGCAATTCGGCGGTAGCGGCGATGTCGCGCCTGGTCGAGCTCAGGGCCCGGTCGATCAAGATCGTCTGTCTGGTCGCCGCCCCGGAGGGGGTCGACAAGGTGCTGTCCATTTTCCCGCAGGTGACCATTGTCGCCGCGGCGCTCGACCGCTGTCTCAACAGCCACGGGTACATCCTGCCGGGGCTCGGCGACGCCGGCGACCGGCTGTTCGGGACCAAGTAGCCGGCTACTTCGTGTTTCCGCAGTCGCATTGCCGGAAATCATCCAGCGGAACGTGGCCGGTGGCGCAGTCGTAGGCCCGGATCGCCTCGGGCGCGCTCGAACTGTGCGGCCAATAGTATGCGCTCGATACGGCGAACAGATCGTGCCAGCGCGCGCGGTCCTCTGGCGCCTGGGTGATCTTCGTGTAGAGCCGTTCGAGGCTCGGAAGATCGAGCCGTGGTAGCCGCCACTCGCTGGTGAAGGTGTATTCGGCCCGCCATTTTGGCGGGGTATTGACCTGGATCTGCGCAAGGTTTGTCAGATCGTATGTCGTCTGGTCGACAAGCCCGCCGGAATCATCGAATACGACTTTGCGGAAGGCCGGGTTCTGGCCAAAGATCGGGCTCAGCGCCGGGGTGATCAGGACAAAACCGAAATAATCACTGCCGCCGCCGACCAGCCGGAAGTCGTCCATATGAGTGTGGCCGGCGAAATTCGCGACGAGGGTGTCGCGGTAGCGGCGCAGCAAATCGGCGAAGGGCTGCGCGTATCGGTCGTCCCACATCGGGATGACCTTGTCCGGACAAGATCCCCGCCGCCAGGTCGCGTAGCCATCGATACCTGGCGGGATGTGATAGACGAGCCAGGTTGGCCGGTGCGCCTGACGCGCCGCGGCGAGTTCGCTTTCGATCCAGGCAAGCGTCGCCCGGCCGGGGTCGGCGCCGACCTGCGTGCCGCAGCGGTTCTGATAGTTCCGCGAGAAGAAGATCGTATTGGCGAGGAGCACACGTACGCCATGTACGGTGACCCCAGCATTCCCGTAAGTTGTCCATTGCTGCTCGAACCCGGGGTCGCGGCCGGCGTCGCCGAGGAGCGCGCGAAGAATTGGCAACGTGTCGGCCAGAAATGATCCGTTGGGCGTGAGCTGGTAATCGCCGCAGTCATCGTCATTGTTGCCGAGCACCGGCAGGATCGGGGTGCCGGAAAAAGTCTTCTCGAGCTGCAATGCCAAAAACTGCATCGTCTTGCGCACGAACTGTCGGTAAGCCCCATCCGAATGGTCCTGCGCCGCAGAGTTGAACTTGTCGCGGAATTGATGGGCGAGAAAGTCGCCGGGCAACAGCACGAAGGCAGGCTGTGCTAACGTCGCCTTCATCTGCTGAAGGGTGGAGCGCAAGAGCGCCCAGTTGGTGTCTTTCCCGTATCGGCTCGGGTTCGGGTTCCCGGAGCCATCGAGTATCGGCTGCCATTCCGACGGTTCCGCTACAATCAGACGATCGACCAGCGCGGGGTCGGCCATCGGATCGAAATGGATATCCGAGACAATCAGCAACTGCCCGGCGACTGTGGCCGCATGCGCCGCGGCAGCGGCGGTCAGGAAAAGAACCGTCAATAGGCAAGTCGCAGCGGCGCGCCCACGGGGAGGCCGGCTGCCATTCATTGGCGGCTCGTCCCGGCGGAGGCGGCGGGGTAATGCCGCCCCGGTCAGCCAGATCGCCTCAGTGAAACGCCGGTTTGACCTTTTCGCACAATAGCCGCAGCGATTTCAGCACCCGCTCGTTGGGGATCTTGGTGCCGCAATTCATCTCGGCCAGAATGCCGTCGAGACCAAGCTCTTCCTTCAACCCCATCAGCCGGTCGGTGACCTGCTCGGGGGTGCCGACAATGATCTTATCGCGCAGCGCTTCGTCATAGCTGATGGTCTGCAGCCGGCGGCCGCGCGCCGCCCGGTCCTCGATGGCGCGCACGCCGGCGCGCGTCGCCGAATCTTCGAGCCGCTCGCCAAGGTAGCGGTAGAAATACATGATGCTTTCTTCGGGTTCGGAGCGGGCCTGCGCCGCGGTCTCCGCGACATAAACCGGAGCGCGCAGGAACACCTTACCCTCGCCCGGATGGCCGGCCGCTTTGTACGCCTCCCGATACGCCCTGATATTGGGAGCGAGTTCCTCCAGGGTCCCGAGCCGCACGGCGACGAACACCCCGTGTCCGAGCTTGCCGATCGCCGGGAAGGTGTCGGGGCTGTTGGCGGCGATGCGGATCTCGGGCCACGGCTGCTGATATGGTTTTGGCGTCAGCCGGACATTGTCGAAATTGTAAAACTGGCCTGCATAGGAAAAGCTGTCCTCGGTCCAAGCCCGCTTGAGGATCTCCAGGGTCTCGGCAAAGCGCTCGCGGCTTTCGCCGTAAGGCACACCATAGGCCTCGTAGGTGCGCGGAAACCCGCTCCGCCCGACGCCGAAAATCAATCGGCCATGGCTGATTTGGTCGACCGTGGCGGCCTCCTCGGCGATCCGCAGGGGGTGGCAAAGCGGCAATACCTGGACGCCGGTGCCGATCTTCAGGTGCTTCGTACGTGCGGCGATCGCGCTGGCGATCGTCAGGGGCGCCGCGCAGACCGAGCGTTCGGGAGCGACATGAATCTCGGCCAGCCACATTGCGTCGAGGCCCCAGCGTTCGGCGGCGTCGACCTGCGCGAATGACTCGGCAAAGGCCGCCGGCTGGCTCGTGCCGGCCGGGCATTGAAACTCATGAAACATGCCAAATTCAAACGGCATCCCGACTTCTCCCTCCGGTCAGCGGTACTTGCTCCACCGCAAAGCAGGACCGGCCGCGACGTCCAACCGGGTCGGTGCTCGCAGCTCGGAATCCTGTTCGCCAAGCCACCTTAGAATTGTCGAAGCAGCTATGCCAGCCAAGAACCATTCGGTTGTCGCCAATGGGTTAAATCGGCGCTCCGATGCGGCATGGCCAGGCGGATGACGGCCTCGGATCAGGACACGCGCGAGTTCGAATCGGCAAGAATAACGTTTCGTTATAGATTTTCGCCTTGGTTACGAAAGCGTATACTTTTGACGCGATGATGACGGGGCGTTCGACACGTTTTTGACGAATCTGCGGAATACTCGAAAACCGCGATCCGTCGGCTGAGGCTCTTGATCTGCGGCGCAGAGTGCGGCGGCACCGCGGGCCGGTGGTGCCCGGCGACGGATCGCATGTCTTTAATTCGTCCGAATCCGCTCTATCGAGAGTACCGCAAAGGTGAGCGACGCCCTCGAATTGTCGTCCGATGTGAGCAGCATGGCCGCAATGCAGGATGCGTTGCGCGCCGGCGACCTCGATACGTGCCGAAACGCTCTCGGCCGCAGCAGCGTACCCGCCGATCAACGGGCGGCGCTCTATTGCCGCCTGAGCGAAGCGCTCTACTACGCCGGCCGGCGCGAAGAGGCGACCGATTGTGCTCGCGCCGCCTTCGAACTGCAGCCCGGGCACGAGCCGATAGCCGATTTCTGCGGATGGCTGTTCAGCAACTGCGAGCGCTATTCGGAAGCGGCTGCAGCGTATGAATGCTTGCTCGAAAGCCGGCCCGGCTGGGCGGCCGGGCACCGTCATGCGAGCGGATCCTTCGCCGCTGTCGGGGAGATCGCTCGCGCAATCCTTCACGCCAAGCGGGCGAGCGAGATTGAGGCCGGCTCGTTCGCGTTCGCGGTTCACGCCGGCTCTCTGCTCGCAGGCTGCGGCCGGAACCATGAGGCATACCAGTATTTCAGCCGAGCCTGCCAAATCGAGCCAAGCGACCCAGCCGCGCTGCGGCATCTGGCGGCGGCGGCGGCAGCGATCGGCAAGCCCGAACAGGCTGCAGAGTTGGCGCTGCGCGCCCACGCGCTCGCGCCCGGCGATCGGGCAAACGCACTCGACGCCGCCGAATTGCTGCTGCGCGCGCGACGGTACGACGCGGCCGCCGCGATCATCGCCGAAAGGCTCGTCATCGACCGCGAGGATGGCACCGCCCATCGGATGCTGTCGGCGGCGCATATGCTGCGCGGCCGTCTGGAGGAGGCGCTGGATGCGATCGACAGGGCGCTGGCGGTCACCGCGACCATCGCCGATTACCATCAACATCGCGGCGGGTTGCTCCATCGTCTCGGCCGGTTCGATGCGGCGGCGGACGCCTTCGCCCGGGCTACAGCGCTCGATCCGGAAAACCTCGGAGCCAAGCGCTCGCAGCTGAGCGTCTATTGCGATAGCGGGCGCTTTCGCGAGGCGCTGTCGGTCGGCGGCGAGCTGATCCGCTCGGCGCCGGACAATGAGGAATACGCCCAGGCGGTGCTGCACCTGTTGAACCGCAGGTATGAAATCTTCGATGCCGATTATGTCGTGCTTGCCGAGCGCTCATGCCGGCCTCGCCGGGAACAGCGCGCCCAACCCGGCTTTTGGGAAGCGGTGCTAACCCAATGGCGCGTCGTCCACGCCTTGATCATCCGCGAAACCCGAACCCGCTTCGGCGACTCGATACTCGGATACGGTTGGGCATTACTCGAACCGATACTGCATATATTGATGCTGTCCTTGGCATTTAAGGTGTTGATGCACAGCCGGCCGCCAATCGGCACTCAGTTTTTCGTCTTCTACTATACCGGGATCATACCTTATCATCTGTTTGTCCACAGCAGCAGCAGTATGACCCACGCCGTTGTCAGCAACGGTTCGTTGCTGCAATTGCCGCTGGTCAGCACCTTTGATGTGATCGTTGCGCGCGGTCTGCTCGAGCTCGTGACCGATCTGCTGGTGGCGGTCATCCTGCTCGCCGGGTTTGGCGCGATCGGGCTCGCGACCATGCCAGATGATTTTGCCGGCCTGTCTGCGTCGGTTGCCGCCATCTGGTGCTTGGGCTGCGGCTGCGGCTTCATCAATGCCGTGATTACCGGCTTCTGCAAATCCTGGGATAAGATTTGGGCCCAGCTGACCCGGCTGCTTTATTTCTGCTCCGGCATTTTTTATGTGCCGGGAATGATGCCCGATTGGATTCGCGGCATTCTCGCTTGGAATCCGGTCATGCACGCGGTCGACTGGTTCCGTTCGAGCTTTTTTGCCGAGTATGAGCCGCATTGGCTAGACCGCACCTTTCTGGTCGTCGCGGCGGCCGTCACCTTGTCCGCGGGATTGGCCCTTGAGCGCTGCTCGCGGCGCCGGCTTTACGAACCGTCATGATCGCGCTCGATCGCGTCAGCAAGGCCTACCGGACCGGGACCGGGCGAAAGACGGTGCTGGCCAATGCGAACGCCACTTTCGAATCGGGCCACAATTTCGGCATCCTCGGGGGCAACGGAGCGGGCAAATCGACATTGATCCGCCTGCTGGCCGGATCGGAAAGGCCGGATCGCGGCGTTGTCCACCGCCATGCGCGGGTGTCGTTTCCGCTCGGTTTCGGCGGCACCTTTCACGGCGCGCTCAGCGGCCGCGAGAACGCTGCGTTCCTGGCACGCATTTATGGAGAGCGGGTGCGGCGGGTAATCGACTATGTCGCGGCGTTCTCCGAGCTTGCTGAATATTTCGACATGCCGGTCAATACCTATTCGGCCGGGATGCGCGGCAGGCTTGCCTTCGCGGCCTGTTTGGCGATTGATTTCGACGTTTATCTGATCGACGAGGTGACCGAGGTCGGCGATCAGCGTTTTCGCCGCAAATGCGCCGAAGCGTTCCGCGAGCGCATGGTGCGTTCCGATATCATCCTGGTGACCCACAATCCTCAAACCATGCGCCAATACTGCGACCGCGGCGCCGTTCTCGCCGACGGAGCTCTGACGCTGTACGACGACATCGGCGATGCGTTCAGCCGATATCACCGCGCGCTCCAGGAGCAGAACTGATGAGCGCCGCACCTGCGGCCGCGGAGCTGTGCGCCGCCAACACCGGCATCGATCAGCCGCCGCAACACGAGGGCGGGCTCGTCGCGTTGCCAAGCGGCGCCGGACTGCCGATCTCGGGCGCGCAAGGGAGGGTTGCCCACAACGATATCGGCCGGGTCGTCCGATGGAAGAGGGTCGCCAAACCGCGACCGCAACTGCCGCTAGCCGCGGTGTCGTTCGCACTGATGGTGGCGCTGCCGCTGGCGCTGGCGGCAGTTTATTATTTCCTGATCGCAGCCGACCAGTACGTGGCCGAGTTTCGTTTTGGCTTGCGTTCGGCCGAGCCGGCGCGAGCCGACCCCGGATTGCTGCAGCTTGGCCCCGCACCCACGCAAATCGGGTTGGATTCCTATGTCGTCGTCCAATACATCGCCAGCCGCGCGATCATCGACGATATCGGCAACAGGCTCGACCTGCGGCGGATGTTTTCCACGCCAACGGCGGATTGGTTGGCTCGGCTGCATCTTCCGGTGGCCGCGGAAGACCTTGTGCTCTACTGGCGGGGTCAAGTGGATCCGTTTTTCGATCCAACCAACGGGACAATCGTGGTCAAGGCCTATGCTTTCACGCCGCGCGACGCCCAAATCCTGGCGCAGGCGATCCTCGCCTCGTCCGAGCGATTGGTCAACGAGCTGTCGGCTCGGGCTCGCCGCGATGCGCTGCGTGACTCCGAAAATGAAGTGCGGCAGGCCGAACTGCGTCTTGCCGGCGCGCTCGCCAAGCTTCGCGAATTTCGCGACAAAGAAGGCGTAATCGACCCGCGCAAGACCGCAGACGCGAGCGCTGCGCTCGGCGGACGGGTTCGCGACGACCTGGTTAGGGCACAAACAGAGCTCTCCACCCTCAAGGAATATATGCAGGACGGCGCGCCGCCGCTCAAAATACTCGAGGCCCGGATTCGCGCGCTGGGGGAGCAGCAACGCGCCCTCGACGGCGAGGTGACCGATACTGCCGACACCCGCTCGCAAGCTCTGTCGCGGATAATGGGCTCGTACGAGCAGCTCGAAAGCGAGCGAAGCTTTGCCGAGAGCGCCTATCGACATTCGCTCGAAGCGCTCGACCGCGCACGCACGAATGCCGACCGGCAACACATTTACATTGCCGATTTCGTGCAACCGGATCTGCCCGAGAAGGCGCTGTATCCGCGCCCGCTGCGTTCTCTGGCGATCGTGTTCGTCATCGCTTTCGCCACCTGGGCGATCGGCGGTCTGACCGTCCGATCGGTGCGGGACCACCTTTAGCATGGCGCTGTGCAACGTCCGCCGTTGTGAACCGGTCCGCCGAAATCTCGGTTCGGCTATCGGTGGGAGAAGGAAATTATGGCGACGGTAGAGTTCGAATCAGCCCGTCCCGCACTCTTCCCCGCCCTGGCGCTCGATCGACCTGGGTTTCGAGCGGCAAGCGTCGACACGCGCCCCCGGCTCGCTCTGGTCTCGACCTATAACGAATTGTGCGGCATCGCCGCCTATACGCGTTGTTTGGAAAAGCAACTCGCCGATGTGTTCGATGTAACGGTATTCGATCTCAATCAGTATCTGTTGCGCAACTCCCATCGCCGTGTCCGCAGGTTCGGCGACCGACATATTCAAGAGATTTGTCGTGAGATAAGGGACTATGATGCGGTAAATCTCCAGTTGGAACACGGGACTTTGGGGATTTCCCACCGTGACATCTATCGTCGATTTTGTCTGATTCTGAAATCCGCACCGAGGATCTCGGTCACCTTTCATACGATCTTTAAATCAGAGGGATTTGACTATCCTGGATACATAAGGGAATTGCTGAGGTTCAATTTCGCGAATGCTGAAAAGCTGCGGGCGCGGCATCTGCGCACCCATCTCCTCTCGGCCGGGATTGCCGGCCGCCTGCGCCGCGCGCAGCGTTTCAAGCCTGTGTCGGTGATCGTCCATACCCGCCGCGATTCCTCGCTAATGAAATTCGTCCACGGGATGCGCAACGTCTACGATCATCCGCTGTCGTTTCTCAGCGACGCGGACGCGGACGACGTCCGGCGGTCCGCTTCGCGCGGCAAGTTCACGATCCTCGACCAGGTGCCAAAGGACAGCAAGCTGATCGGCGTGTTCGGTTTCCTCGGGCGGTATAAGGGGTTCGACACCGTCATCCGGGCATTGCATCATCTGCCGAAAGACTACCACCTGCTGATTTTTGGCGGCGTCCACCCCAACGAGATCAAGCCGCACCAACCAATCGACCCGGTGGTGTCGTCGCTGTTCGACGCCGGCTACATCGACACAAACATCGCCGAGCGGATGCGGGTCGATCCGGGGCGGGGAGCACCGACGGTTTCGGTCGCGGTCAACGGCTCGATGCGCGACCTGTTGATCGGGCACCCAAAAGATTTGTCGCGGCGGATCCATTTTCTCGGCGCCACCAGCGATGACGATTTCCTGTCGGGGATGGCGATTTGCGAGTTGGTGGTCTTTCCCTATCTGGAGGTCGGGCAATCCTCTTCCGGCCCGATTTCGCAGGCGCTCGAGTTGGGTTGCCGCGTCGTCGCCTCGCGCACCCACACCTTCCTCCAACTCGATCGTTACCACCGGAACATGATCGAGTTCTTTGATATCGGTAACCATCTCGAATTGGCGGCACGCCTTCTGGCGCGTCCCCAATTCGCCACAAATGCGCGGCGCCTCTCCTTTAATGTCGAAACTAACAAGGAAGTCTATTTTGCTGCGAACGGCGCGCCGCTAAAGAAACGGCTCGCTTCCGCCCGCGGCCGTCGGTGACCCGGAGAAAGCGCCGCCACCGATCGACAGACCCTCGCCGCCATTCTATGATCTCCCTATAAAAAACGATCGCGCCGGCGGGCGCGGAACCCGAGGGAGAGGCAGGATGAGAAACGGTTACCGCGCGTATGATTCCGATACCCATGTCAACCCGTGCGCCGAGGTGCTGGACCGCTATGTCGATCCCGGCTTTCGCCCGCGCTTACCGGAACTCGCAGCGTACCGGGTGCCGAGCGGCCAACCGGCCCGCGAGCAGCCACAGATGCACCAGTACCGGGTCGGGGTGAAATATTACCGCCGGGTCTTGGGCGAGCGCGCCGCGGCCGAGACTTTTACCGGGCGCGAGACGCAATGGCGGGGCACCAAATTGCCGCGCCCCGGAACCCAGGACGATCAGTCCGCCAACCGGGTCGCTGATATGGATGAGGAAGGCGTCGACACGCATTTCCTGATCCCGACCTCGTGGCTCAGCCTTGTCGGCCTCGACGACCCGACGCTCGAACTCGGCATGATCCGCGCCTATCACCGCCATATGGCCGATTTCACCGCCGACCATCCCGACCGGCTCAAGAGTTTGATCGTCGCGTCGTCGCGCAATGTAGAGGAAGCGGTGCGCGAGATCCGCGAATGGGGCAAATCGAAATGGGCGGTGGCGGTCTTGCCGTTACTGGCAAAAGACATGCCGGCCGACCATCCCGATCTCTACCCGATCTGGCAGGCTGCCGCCGACCACGATCTGGCGATCGCCAACCACAGCTTTACCTGGACCCCGCCTTACTATCCGGGGTATCTGGATCTGTGGGAGAACATCTTTATCGGTCGCGCCGCCGCCCACCCCTGGGGCGCCATGCGATTTGTTGCCTCGTTCATCGGCGGCGGGCTGTTTGATCGTTTCCCGACCCTGCGCATGGGTGTGCTCGAAGGCGGCTTTGGCTGGCTGCCGTTTTGGGCCAAGCGGCTCGATGAGCAGGCGGTCTATGTCGGCGGCACCGCGGATTTAAAGCACACGCCCAGCGAATACATGCAAAGCGGGCGCTTCTTTTGCAGCATCGAACATCATGAGGGCGAAGACATGTTCGCCCATGTCACCGGCTTCCTGGGCGACGGTGTCTTAATGTACGCCTCCGACTATCCGCATTCGGAATGCCAATTCCCGAATTCGGTCGACAACATTCTCGCCTGGCAGAGCCTGAGCGGCGAAACCAAGAAGAAAGCTGCTGTGGGACAACGCTGCCCGCTTCTTCAAGCAGACCTGAACGCCGGGCCGGCCGGCCTGGACGGGCGGCCAATGGCCAAGGCCTATTCGGCCGGGGCGGGGCCGGCTGCGGTTTGCCGAAAGTCGGGGTGTCGGTGCGGTCGACCAGCGCTTCGGGGCCCTCGCTCGGCAGGTTTTCGGCCCAATTGATCGCGCCGTCGATGTCGCCTTCCCACATCTCCCGCGGCAATTCGTAGAGGAATTCGACGCCGTAGCCGTTGGGGTCGTTTATGTAGACGCTGTGCGTTACCCCATGGTTGACCCGCCAATTGAATTTGACCCCGCGGCTCTGCAGAAAAGCGAGTTGCTTCAGCCAGGCTTCGCGGTTCGGCATGGTCAACGCCACGTGGTTGATCGCAACCCGGCCGTCGGACAGCACCCATTCGGCCGGCGCCGGCAGGTTCGGGCTCTCGACCAAGGCGACATCGTGATGGGTCAGCTTGCCGCTGTGGTCGCCGCTGTAAAAGCGCATCTTCGGTGGATTCGGACGATCCGCGCGCGGGTGCAACTCGCCGACCTGTTTCAAGCCGACGACCTCGGTCCAAAATCGGTGCGATTCTTCGATGTCGCGGACGTTCAGCACCAGGTGATTGATGCCGGAAGGCGTTACCGCCTGGGTGAGGGCGTTTGAATTCTGCTCGGCCATCGCCGCACTCCAAAGTTGCAGACCCTAACTGTTACTCCGGCGTACCCCGGCGCGCAAGCCTCCCCGGCGTTGGCGCGATCCTAGGCGAGCAACGGGCGCCGGTCAGGCTGCGTCGTCTCAAACGCGCGTGCTGCGCGCAAGACCCGTGCATCGCCATAGGGTGGGCCAACGATCTGCAAGCCGATCGGCAATCCGGCCGCGGTCATCCCGCACGAAATGCTTGCCGCCGGCTGGCGGGTCATGTTGAACGGATAGCTGAACGGCGACCAGTCGATCCAGTGTCGTTCGCTCGCCGGATCGTTCAAATCCTGTCCGGCCGGCAATGCCGGGATCGGCATCGTCGGGGTCAGCAGCAGATCATAGCGCTGGTGAAAGGCGCCCATCGTCCGGCCGAGCGCGTTGCGGACGAGGTCGGCGCCGAGCCAGTCGACGGCGCTCAATCTCTCGCCCGCCGCCGCTGTCGCCAACAGCCCGGATCGCATGATCCCTTGTGCTCGTCCGGAAATGTTCGCATCAGGATGGCAAGGCCGGCCGCCCACAAGGTGAACAACGCATCGCGCGGCGACTCGAAGATCTTGTCGACCTGATCGACGACCGCGCCGAGCGCTTCGAACTGGCGCGCCGCGGCGGCGACCGCGGCGGCGATCTCGCCGTCGACCCGCGCGTAGCCGAGGTTTGGGCTGAAGGCGATGCGCCAGCCCCTGACGCCGCCGTCGAGCCCGTCGCACCAGTCGCGGTCTTCGGGCGGCAGCGCGTAAGGATCGCGGTGGTCGGGGCGGCTGAGCACGCCGAGCAGCAATGCCGCATCGGCCACGGTTCGCGTCATCGGCCCCAGATGCGCCAACAGGCCGAGCGACGAGAGCGGATAGGCCGGCACCCGGCCAAAGCTCGGTTTGAGCCCGAAGATCCCGCAAAACGCCGATGGGGTGCGGATCGAGCCGGCGCCGTCGCTGCCGAGATGCAACGGCGCGATCCCGGCCGCGGCCGCGGCAGCTGCTCCGGCGCTGCTGCCGCCGGAGGTGCGCGACAAATCCCACGGGTTGCGGGTGATGCCGGTCAGCGGGCTGTCGCCCAGTGCCTTCCAGCCGAATTCCGGGGTCGTGGTCTTGCCGAGGATGACCGCCCCGGCCTCGCGCAGCCGGGCCACCGCCGGCGCGTCCTCAGACCAGTCCTGATCACGATCGACAAGATGCGAGCCGCGCAAGGTCGGAAACCCGCGCATCAGCATCAAATCCTTGACCGTCACCGGCACGCCGTCGAGCGGCCCCACGGGTTCGCCGCGCCGCCAGCGTTGCTCGGACTGGCGCGCCGCCGACAATGCGCCGTCGCGGTCGACGATGCAGAACGCATTGAGGCTGGGCTGCAATCGATCGAGACGGTCGAGCAGCACCTGGGTCGCCTCGACCGGCGACAGGGCATCGGCGCGGTAGCGCTCGATCAGCGCAATCGCCGACATATAGGCAAGATCATCGTCACTGGCCATGCTTCCTCCAGCTGCCGCTGGGATATTCGGCATATCTCGCGTCCGAGGCGGATCTCAGAACGCGCCTAACCTATGATACCAGACGACGGCGAAACGGCGTAGGCTCGGCGCCGAGCTTGGCAGCAAGTAAGCGGAGGAAGCAATGCGAGGCGTGGTTTTCACAGGCGATCGGGAAATCGAGATGATGGAATTCCCGGATCCGACGCCGGGGCCGGACGAGGTGGTCGTCGAGATCAAGGCCTCGGGCATGTGCGGGAGCGATTTGCACCAATACCGCCGGCCGAAATCGGGCGGCGCCTCGATCGGTGGACTACCGGTCAACCCCAACCCGGTCATTGGCGGCCACGAACCTTGCGGCGTCGTCGCCGCCGTCGGGTCCGGGGTCAGCGACAAGCAAGCCAAGGTCGGCCAGCGGGTCATGGTGCACCATTACAAGGGCTGCACCGTGTGCGAGCACTGCCGCTCGGGCTGGTCGCAGCTGTGCCAGGAGGAACCGGTCCTGGTTTACGGCAACAACGCGCATGGCGGGCATGCGCGCTATTTGAAGGTGCCGGCCTTCACCATCGTACCCTTGCATGACGAACTGTCTTTCGCGGCCGGGGCGGCGATCTCCTGCGGCACCGGCACCGCCTATGGCGCATTGCGGCGGCTAAAGCTTTCCGGCAATGACACGATCGCATTGTTCGGCCAAGGGCCTGTGGGGCTGTCGGCAACCCAGCTCGCCGCGGCAATGGGCGCGCGGGTCATTGCCCTCGATGTCAGTCCCGAGCGGCTGGAGCGCGCCAAGGAATTCGGTGCCTGGGAGACCGTTAACCCGCGCTCGAACGATCCGATCGGTGCGATCAAGGATCTGACCCATGGAGGCGCCGATTACACGCTCGACACGTCGAGCCAGCCCGAGGGCCGGATCGCCGCCGTGCGCAGCGCCAAGGTATGGGGCACTGTGTGCTTTGTCGGCGAGCGCAACAATGTGACGATCGACGTCAGCCCCGACATGCTGCGCAAGCAATTGACGATCGTCGCGTCCTGGACCTTCTCGTGGCAGGGTCAGGCCGACTGCGCCAAATTCTGCGTCGAGCGCAAGGTCGACGTCGACCGCCTGTTCACCCATCAGTGGAAGCTCGATCAGGCCGAAGAGGCGTATCGTCTGTTCGACACCCAGACCACCGGCAAGGGCGTGTTCCTGATGTGAGGATCAGCAGTCGAACCGGTGCTGTTTCAGCTTAATCTAATGATACATAAACAGTTTACAACAAATTTGCCCACAGCGCCGATTTCATCGAATTGAACCATAATGGCCAAACTGTCGTCACAAACTACGCCCAGTGTTCCTCTGCCCTGTAAAGTTCCAATGGGGTATCGACATCCTGGAGAGCTTGGTAATTTTTCTTCTACCATAGAGCTGTATCCAAGCGCTCCTCTGTCATCATCTAGGAGGAACTACGATGATTCAGGCGTCGCAGATCAAGGACCACATGCAAATTGTCGGTTCCGACGGGCAGCAACTTGGTTCGGTCGAACGGGTCGACGGATCTTCGCGCATCAAGTTCGCTCCGAAAGGCATGGCGGACGGCAGGGAACATTTCGTTCCGCTCGATTGGGTGGCTTCGGTGGAGGGGCAAACGGTCCGGCTGAGCAAGTCGAGCCATGATGTCCAACAGGAGCTCGAACGAAGCGGGACCCCGCGAAGGAGATAACCTCTAGTCAACCGGCGAGGGCGCGGCCGAATGAGGCCGCGCCCTTTCTCGCTGTCCGGGACGGTCAGGCCACTGATCGCCTCGCAAGGTAGCCGGAGGAAAATATGACCCACACCTACGCAGCTGACGATTTTGCGATAATCCGAGCACGCTTGGAGGAACTGCGCCGCCAGCAAACCGGGATGTCGCCTGGAACCGGGGGCCGTTCAGAGATGGCTCCAGGGCCGCATCGCGGTGACAAGAGCGGCGCGGTGCAGCTTGAAGATCGTCGCATTCCGCACTCCGCTGCCCGAAAGCTTTCGGGGTAGAACCTCAAGCAAACACAACGTTCAAATCATCTCCGGCTGGGCGCGGCCCAACCGGCCCGCAGTTAACTGCGGGTAGAGTTTGCCTCGATCAAGAAAACGGCGCCCGCACGGCAGGGCTTGCCGGCGGGTACTCCAACTAAAGTAAGAAACGCTACGCCGCGCGCACGTAGCGGCGGCATTCGATGCGCAAATGGTCGCGGAAATGCGGCCGCAGCTTTTGCGTCCAAGGCGTGTCCGCGGCTTTTCGCCATGCATCCGAACGCACCACCTCGGGCGCCTCCAGATGGTAAAGCGCGACGTAGCGCTGGGTTCCGCCGGTGCCGCGATAGCGCCGGGCGCACACCACGCCCGGCACCGAGCCCAAGGCCGGGACGTGCTCGGTGTTGTACCATTCGTTGAATTCGTGCTCGTGGTCTGCGGCAACGTTCATCCCGATCATCATCAACGCCGCGGCGTTGGACGGGGCGGTGCGGTCGCCGGGAAACAACTGCTCGCCCTCGTAGCGCAGGATGCCCTTGCGGAATTTGGCGGTGCGCTTGGTCCAAGGCGAGCCGTTGTCGCCGCCGACCGCGAGATAGGCAGGACTGTGCAGAACGCCGACATTGTCGAGGTCGTAGGTCGCGATCGAGATCTTCGGATTCTCGATGCCGATCCAGCGATCCGCGTTGATGAATCCGGGCACCCGCAACCGCTCCGGGACGTGCTCGAGATCGTACCAGTCGTGAAACTCGTCCACGGGCGCCGCCGAGAAATCCATCGCTGCGATCAGGATGCCTTTTGCCATCGTTTCCTCCGGTGGTTCCTTTGCATCATCGTCGAGACCGGCTACCGTTTCCAGAGATTCCGGCGGAAATCGGCTTCTGTCATT
The DNA here is from genome assembly GCA_963821795.1 of uncultured Alphaproteobacteria bacterium. Taxonomy (GTDB): domain Bacteria; phylum Pseudomonadota; class Alphaproteobacteria; order ATCC43930; family CGMCC-115725; genus AP-15. The sequence goes on along the minus strand of CAWGFH010000013.1, from coordinate 224,776 downwards.
CCCTGGACGGGTGTCTGGCGCGGACCGCCTTGTCATGAATGGGGCGAGGTAAGCGCCGGCTCAATTGTTCGATATTGCTCGGGTCCAGGTAAAGACCAACCCATCCGTAACCCGGATGAAGAATCGCGAGAACTATCCCACTCCCATCCGGCTGCACATACCATCGCCCGACAGTTGCAACGTTTATTTTGGTTCCCAGTGCGGGCTCGACGATCGGGCGAGGCGGTTTCATTTCGGCGCGCATTTGAGCCAGCGTTTCGATCATTTTATCGACCTCGGCCGCATCTAACTTCACAGCGGCTGCAGGAGTGTTCGGAAGTTGTTCGGTCAGTGTCGTTTTCTGATTATCCAGCGCCCATACCGGTGAAGCTTTCGACTGGGCAAAGGAAGGATGATTTAGCGCACTCGATAGATAGAGGATAAGTGGCACCATTACGATCAGAGAGCGTCTCATTGTTATATCTCCAAGTAGCGGTTGTTAGTTCGTCCTTGTCGTAGCCTCGCGTCCGTTGACGCTCGGCGTAAATGTCTGCGGGAGTCAGCGTTCGACCCACCGAACATCGTCCCTATGCGGGGCGACCGGCGAGGACGATGCCTTCCGGTACCTGTTTTCGCTTTTTGATTTATCATCGGCGCAATGGTGATCGAAAGAGACCGCCAAAGAGAGGGTGGGGATGCGGGGGACTGACAGACTGGCCCGGACCCTGATCGCGACGGCGATCATCCTTGCGGCGTCGAGCAGGCTCGCGGCCGGCCAATCGACGCCCGGCCAGTCGACGCTTGGATTGCCGGACGTTTCGGTCACGGCGCCGAAACTGACTCCGAGCTGGAAAAAATACAGCCCCTATTTGGGAGACACGCGCGTCGAGGAGACTAAATGGCCCGATATTCCTTGCGCCGGCTCGCGGATCGCCTCGGCCGCGGCCGCGAGCTGCAAGCGCGGACCGTCCTTCGGCCCGGCGGCGCTCGGGACCCCACAGGGGGCCTCGTCGGTCCAGATATCGAATTGCAAAATTGCCCATGATCTGGTCATGACCAATGTCGGGACATTAAAGGTCGAAGCCGACGTGCAAACATTCGACCCGGATTATGTCAGCAGTATCGGTTTCCAGCACCGCGCCTGCTTCGTCGAAAGCGGCTACAGCGATTTGCGCGAGGACTTCCCCGACATGAACCAAATGACCCGGCAGGGCAACAATTGGCGCAATTTCCGTGAAACCGGCGACATCAGTGCCATGGAATTTTCGATTGGTCCGACTGATTGCTGGGCGACGGAGCAGCGCGGCCCGCAATGGGGAGGGGGCCATGTCTGGGTTATTCATGCGAGCTTCTGCCGCGCAGACGGACGCCTGGCCGAACCGGCCGACCTCGATCGCGTGCTCGGCGTATTGCAGGTTCGCCAATATGAAGCGGATGGCAACCTGCGCGCCGCACCGAAGTGATAATGTCACCCACACAGGCTGATCCGGGTGTTTGGGCCCGCTTTTGCCCGAACCTGAGGCCCGCCCAGACCGAGGTAAGGAAATGACCATGAAGGCGGATTACGTGATTGTCGGCGCCGGCTCGGCCGGCTGCGTGCTGGCCAACAGGCTGACCGAGAATCCTGCTACCCGTGTCCTGCTGATCGAGGCCGGCGGGCGGGACCGCAACCCGCTGATCCACATTCCGGCCGGCTTCATGAAATTGCTCGACCATCCGACCTTGACCTGGGGTTTCAAGGCCGAGGCCGACCCCGGCACCGCGGGCCGAGCAATCGTCTATCCGCGCGGCCGGGTGCTCGGCGGCTCGTCGTCGATCAACGGGCTGATCTACATTCGCGGCCAACCCGAGGATTTCGATCACTGGGCTCAGCTCGGCAACCGTGGCTGGGGCTGGGACGACGTGCTGCCTTATTTCAAGCAGGCGGAGAATTGGCAGGGCGAGGCCAGCGATTTGCACGGCAGGGGCGGTTCTTGACCACCTCGCCGATGACCGAGCGCCCGGCGGCATGCCAGGCGATCATCGACGCCGCCGGGGAAATCGGGCTCGAATACCGTCCCGACGTCAACAACCTTCCGCCCGGCGCCGGCGACAGCATCGGCTGGTGCCAGCAGACCCGCGGCGGGCGACGCCGAGCCAGCGCCGCGCGCACCTATTTGCGCCCGGCGTCGAAGCGGCCCAACCTGCAGGTCATCACCGGGGCGTTGGCGCGCCGCGTCCTGTTCGATGGAACACGCGCCGTCGGCGTCGAGTTCTCGCGGAGCGGAGCGGGGGATGCCGTTGAGCGGGCCGATGCCGCGTGCGAGGTGATTCTCGCCGGCGGCGCCATCGGATCGCCGCATCTGCTGCAATTGTCGGGCGTCGGCGATCCGGAGACGCTATCCAAGGCCGGCATCTCGATCCATCACGAGCTGCCGGGAGTGGGGCGGAATTTCCAGGACCATTACGTCACCCGCATGTCCTCCGAGGTGAAGGGTATCGAGACCTTGAACGAGCGAGGCCGAGGTCTCTCCTTCGCCAACGAGGTGCTGCGCTATTTCGCCTCGGGGACCGGGATGTTGACGTATAGCGCCTCGCTTTGCGCCGCCTCGGTCAAAGTGCTCGAGGAATTGGCGACGCCCGATGTGCAATGCGTCTTTGCGCCGGCGAGCTACAAGCCGGGCTTGATCCGAAAGCTCGACGACGTACCCGGCATCACCGGCGGCGTGTGGCAGATGCGGCCATTGTCCCGAGGCTACGTGCTGGTGCGTTCGCCCGATCCGCGCGAGCAGCCGGCGATCAACCCGCGCTACCTGGCCGAGGACACCGACCGCCGCGCGATGATCGGCGGGCTCAAATTTCTGCGCCGCCTGTTTGCTGCACCGTCTTTGGCCAAATACGTCGTAAGCGAAAACATGCCGGGGCCGAGCGTGCAGACTGATGACCAATTGCTGGACTATGCCCGGCAGAACGGTTCGACCGTGTACCACGCTAGCTGCAGCTGCATGATGGGTAACCATGCGATGAGCGTCGTCGACAGCGAATTGCGGGTGCACGGGCTCGACGCGTTGCGCGTCATCGACGCTTCGATCATGCCGGCGGTCAGCTCGACCAACACCAACGCGCCCACGATCATGATCGCCGAAAAAGGTGCGGCGATGATCAAGGCATCGGCGCGGCAACTGCTGGCCGCATGATGGGCTCATGTCCGGAGAGTTGATCACGATCCAGGCGGGAGACGGCGCCGGTGCTTTCCGCGCCTTCCTCACCGTACCGCAGGCAGGCAACGGACCGGGAATTGTGCTGTTGCATACGGCCTTCGGTCTCGACCGACATATGCGCGACTTGGCGGGTTTCTATGCTGAGGAAGGTTATGTAGTCGTTTGCCCTGACCTCTATTGGCGCATCGAGCCGGGGCTGGATCTCGGTCAAAACGAGGCAGACCGAAAGCGGATGCTCGCCCTTTACCGGAAATTCGACCGCGCTGCCGCCTTGGCCGACATTGACCGGACCATATCGACGTTGCGGGGCCGCGGCGAATGCACCGGAAAGATCGGGGTGGTCGGGTTCTGCCTCGGCGGAGGGCTCGCCTATCACGCTGCAGCACAGTCCGGCGTCGATTGCGCCGTCGCCTATTACGGCATCGGGATCGATACGGCGCTCGACTTGGCCCCCCGGATCGTCTGCCCGCTGCTGCTGCATTTTGCCGAAGACGACAATTACGTACCGGCTTCGTCGGTCGCACGAATAAAAGAGGCTTTTGCCGGCCGCCCCGACATCCGCATTCACGCTTATCCGGGTGCCGGGCACGGCTTTAATCGCCCGGATGACGGCGATTACCACAAATCAGCGGCAAACCTCGCGCATTCACGCTCGATTGCCTTGCTGCGCCAGGTGATCGGGCCCGCATTACGACCTTGAAGCACTGTGGGAGGCGCACACCACCTATGAGTTCGCCACCCGCGACGTCGATGCGACGATGGCGACGATGGTGGCAGACCCCTATGTCAATCACGTTCCGGTCATGACCGGGGGCGTCGGCGCGCGTGACCTGGCGCGCTTCTACGCCAACCACTTCATCCCGACCTGCCCGAACGACATCAACATGGTGCCGATCTCGCGCACCGTCGGCGCCGACCGAGTTGTCGATGAGATGGTGGTGTCGTTCACCCATGACGTCGAGATCGACTGGATGCTGCCGGGGGTGCCGCCGACCGGGCGCCGGGTCGAGATACCGCTTGTCGCTATAGTCGGTTTCCGCGGCGACAAGCTCTATCACGAGCACATCTATTGGGATCAGGCGAGCGTGCTGGTGCAGATCGGGCTGCTCGACCCGAAGGGTCTGCCGGTTGCCGGCATCGAGACCGCAGAAAAGCTGCTCGACGAAACGCATCCCTCGAATACGCTAATGAAGCGCTGGGCCGAAAGCGCTCCTGACGGCGGCGGAGCCGTGCCGGCGGATGGCGGTACGGAATAGAACCATGGCCGCCCTTTGCGGCACCGATCTTCCGCGCGCATAATGTGTAGCTCCAAAAGGAAAGCCTGAGATGGCAGCAACTCTCGACAACTACCTCGATCTACTGCAGCAGAAAAAAGCGTTTGCCGATCTCGCCACGATCATGCCGGACGGCACGCCGCAGGTGACGCCGGTGTGGTTCGACTACCTTGGCGGGAAAGTGCGGGTAAACACCGCCAAGGGCCGCGTCAAGGCGCGCAATCTAAAGCCTGGCGTGCCGGTGGCGCTGGCGATCATGGACCCCGACAATTCTTATCGCTATGTCCAGATCCGTGGCCGAGTTGTCCGGCGCAAGAAAGCGGCGCCGACGCTCATATCGACTCACTGGCCAAGAAATATCTCGGCAAGGACAAGTATCCGTTTCGCCGTCCTGGCGAAGTGCGGATCATGTACGAGATCGAACCGATCTCGGTTTCCGGCATGAGCTGAGCAAGGTTGGCCCCAGGATGATCGGATGGCGGGCGCGGCTCGGCTTTTTGGTTCCGCCAGGGAATCCGACGGTCGAGCCGGAAATGATGGCTTTGGCGCCGCAAGGCGTCTCGCTCCATTTCAATCGCATGGTGGCTCGCGGGGCGACGGGCTCGATCGACGGGCAGACCGAGCGCAACCGCATGATGATCGACAGTATCGGCGACAGCATCGAGATGCTGGCGCTGGTGCAGCCGGATGTGATCATCCTCGCCCATACCGCGACCAGCTATCATCTCGGCCGGCAAGGAGAAGCCGATCTGGTGGCGCGGCTCTCCCAATCGACCGGCGTCCAAGTGGCAACAGCCTTCGGAGCGGTGTTGCAGGCTCTCGAACGCTTGAATGTCCGCAGGCTGGCCTTGGGCGCGCCGTATTCGCGCGAGACGACTTTGCAGGGCAAGGCGCATATCGAGGCGCACGGCCTCCAGGTCGTGAACTTCGATAATTTGAAAGGCGTCATGAACATTTATGACGAGACCGCCGAGCGCGCCTATCGGCTGGCGCGCATGGTGGATACCGCGGAGGCAGAAGCGGTATTCCTGACCGGCACCGGCATGCCGACTTGCCGGTGCTCGAGGCGCTCGAACAGGATTTGGGCAAGCCGGTCATTTCCAGTGCGTCGGCGATGATGTGGCACGCGCTGCGGCTGGCCGGGGTGCGCCAGCCTATTCCCGGCTACGGCCGTCTGCTGACATTGGCCTAGCGGCGCCGGCCGGACCCCCGCCGCTTCCGTTCAGACAAGCCCGCTGCACTTGCAGTGTTGCGGTCCTAAACGGCTGGCGAGGCAGCGGCACTCTGCGAACCGCGCCTTCGCGCCGCAGATGTCGAGGTAATGCGCATCCTGTGGACTTTTGTCCCAACACTCGAACAAGACGTCGGAAAACCGATCGTCGCATTCCTTCAGATGCGGGCGTTCATGCTGCATGCAGCAGATCTGAACACTCCCTTCCACTTCTCCCGTCCCGCAATCCTCATATGGCCGATCTTGGGTCTTCGCAGGGGTCTTTGCCGGTGCCTCCTCGCGTTTGCTCCCGACCTGGCGCTGAAGGATTGCCGGCGACGCGAGACCGTTCGACTGTGACGCCCTGCCGCCCGATTGCTGCACGACGTGCGTCAGCTCGTGCGCCAGCAGTTGCTTACCTTGCCGCGTATGCGGCGCATACTCGCCCCCGGCGAACACCAGATCCGATCCCACGGTATAGGCTTTCGCGTTGACCGCGGCCGCCGCCCGATGTGCGAGGCCGTCGCTATGTATCCGCACCCGGCTGAAATCCTGGCCAAAGCGCGGCTCGAAATAGCTGCGGGCGGACGCTTCGAGCGGTTGCCCAGGTGACCGAAGCGTCTCGTAGACGGACCGGGCACCCCTCCAGCCAGCAGACTCGGAAGTCGCCATCGGCTTTCTATGCAGCGCCCGCTCCTCATCCTCCGCCGCACACGCTGAGCATTTCCGGCTGATCCGGGCAGGCGTGGCGCTGATCGCTTGCGCGGGAGTATCGGCTAGCGTGATCTGGTCGGCGATACGGTCTGCCTCATGCTCGAGCGGATCGTCGGCCGGTCCGATTGCGAGCTTGGGCTGGACAAGCATGTATGAAGACTGAAGCCGGAGCATCGCTTGGTTACTTATGCCGGCTCTGGGTCGCCACGGCTAGTGTTGCGGCGGTCCCGGAACGCGTGAGGGGTGGGGCCGCCTCGCAATCTCCGCAATCGGCGCCCTGAGCGGAGGAGCAAACATAGCTGCCTGCCTCCCTGAAGTTGACTGTTACAGCACCATGCCATACGGTGGCGAGTGATCGGCTTATATCACCCTTGCATCAGCAGCGGCGCCAGTACGTCGGGATCGGACAGCATCGGGTAATGACCGGTATCGATCTCGAGATATTTGCGCGCCGAGCTTTTCGGCGGTGCGGCGCTGATGCGCCTCCCCCGGATTGGGCGCGCGGCGGCAACGGATCACCGTCGCATGCCAGGACTGGCCCCAGAAGGTCTTTAAGCGAAACCGGCTCTTCCATCGCCGCGATCGGGTGCGGCGTATAGCGGGCAAGCGCGAAGGCGCGCGCCGCCGGCTCGAGGCCGGCAAAGCTACGGTTCTCGGCATCCTCGCGCGACGGCCCGACCGCGAGCGCGGTGGTCACGCGCGGCGTCGGGCGATTGACGATCTGGGCGACCCGCTCGCCATCCAGCAGTGCTAGCGCATCGACAAAAACGAGCCGTCCGATCCGCTCGCGCGCCAGCTCGGCAACCCGGCACGTCACCATGCCGCCGGAGCTGGTGCCGGCCAGCACGACATCGTTCAGGTCCTCGTAGAACAACAGTTCTGCGATATCGGCAGCCTGCGTGTCGACGGTGATCCCCGGCCGCAGTGAGTGCCGCCGGTCGCCGCAGCCGTCGAGCGAGGGTGCAAAAACGACGTGCCCGGCGGCCTGCAGGCGCGCGGCCGTCGGCTTCCAGATCCAGCCGCCCTGATAGGCCCCATGGATCAGTACGAATGTCGCCATGTCTCAAGCTCCTTCACCGATTTTGACGCCGGCGAGTTCCTCGAAGACCTTAATGATCGCCGAGCCGTCTTCCTTGTTAAGGCCTTGCGTTCGCGCCATCTGGTAGACCTGCTGCGTCAGATTGGCCAGCAGCAAGGGCACCCCGAGCCGCTTGGCGAAGGATGTTGCGAGATCCTGGTCCTTGTGGGAGATGTCGATCGTGCCGCCCGGGGCGAAATCGCGCCGCAGCATCCTCGGCACGCGGTTTTCGAACTGCACGCTTGATCCGGTGCTGACCCGGATGACCTCGTAGATCTATGTGCGGTCGAGCCCGGCCTTGACGCCGAGGACCAACGCCTCGGCGATCGCGACGGTCGAGATCTGGCCCAGCATGTTGTTGAGGATTTTCATCGCTAAGCCCTGCCCCAGCGGACCGACATGAAACAGGTTTTTGCCCATGGCGCGGAACAGGTCCTCACAGGCGGCATAGGTCTCCGGCGCGCCGCCGACGATCACCGACAATTCGCCCGGATTTCGCCCGGACGGTGCCGCCGCTGACCGGGGCATCGAGCATGGCGATTCCCGCGCGCGGCGAGACGGTCGGCAAAATGCCGTACCGCGAAGGGTCGATCGTGCTCATGGAGATGACGATATGGCCAGGCTCGGCGCCGTTGATGATCCCGTGCTCGCCGATGATGACGGATTGAGCCTGATCGGTCGTCTCGACGATCGAGATCGTGCGCTCGACTGCGGCCGCGACTGCTCTCGGGCGAATGGGCGGCGGTGGCGCCGGCGGCCAACGCGGATTCGAGCTTTTTCGGGTCGATATCGTGTACGACCAGGGAAAAGCCGTGCTTCAGCAGATTGAGCGCCATTGGGCCGCCCATGGCGCCGAGGCCGATGAACCCAACTTTGCCAGGCATTTTTCCTCCTAACTTACGGTACGCGGCATATCCACGCAGGCGAAATCAGCCGGGCTTTACCCATGGCGGGTGCGAACTGGGGTCGGGCTTCGACACCTTGATCGGCGCTGGTTTCGGTTCGGCGGCGGCGCCGTTCTTGGCCGGCGATTTGACCTGGGCGCCGTCGATTTCGACGTTGATCTCGAGCAGCGAGGTGTCGCCCGACTGGCCGACGTTGACGCGCAGCATGTCATCGCGGATCTCGACATAGCGGCCGACAACGTCGAGCAGATCCTTTTGCAGTGCCGGCAGGAAATCCGGCGCATCGCGGCTCGCCCGTTCATGGGCAAGCACGATCTTTAGCCGGTCGCGGGCAATGATCAGCCGTGTTCCGGCGCTCCGGGAACAGAAAATCGAGAAGACCGCATCACGCCCTACCGAACAGACTGCGGAAAAAGCCTCGGCGTTCGGGCCTCAAAAAGCGCAACTCGCGCTGCTCCCCGAGCAGCCGGGCGACCGCATCGAGATAGGCTTGGCCCGCCGGGCTGCCTTCGTCGAACACCACTGGGGTCCCGGTGTTCGAGGCGCGCAATACCGATTCCGATTCGGGAATTACGCCGAGCAACGGGATCGACAAAGATTTCCTTAACGTCGTCGATCGCCAGCATCTCGCCTTTCTCGACCCGCTCGGGCGAATAGCGGGTCAACAGCAGATGGACCGCGACGGGCTCCATATTGTGCTCGGCCCGCCGCGACTTCGAGGCGAGGATGCCGATGATGCGGTCGCTGTCGCGCACCGAGGAGACCTCGGGGTTGGTGACGATGATGGCTTCGTCGGCGAAATAGAGCGCGGTGATCGCGCCGTGCTCGATCCCGGCCGGGCTGTCGCAAACGATGTAGTCGAAGCTTTCCTTCAACTCGTCGAGCACCCGCTCGACGCCGTCGCGCTTCAGAGCGTCCTTGTCGCGAGTCTGCGAGGTCGGAAACATATAGAGGCTGTCGTTGCGCTTGTCTTTTATCAGCGCCTGGTTGAGTTTGGCGTCGCCATTGATGACGTTGATAAAATCAAATACGACCCGGCGTTCGCACCCCATGATCAAGTCGAGGTTGCGCAAGCCCACGTCAAAGTCGATGACCACGGTGCGGTGACCGCGCAACGCCAGACCGGCGGCAACCGCAGCGGCGCTGGTGGTCTTGCCGACGCCTCCCTTGCCGGAGGTGAGCACGATGACTTTTGCTGGCAAAAAGACCTCCCCTCTCCCCCGGCGTACGGCGCCAAACCGACTCTGCTGCCAAACCGACGTTGCCGGTGGTCCGGGCCGCGATGCTACGCCGCTCCCCGGATAATGATGCCCACGCAAATGATGAGCGTCAATTTCGCGTGATGGTCAACCGACCATCGCCAAGCGAAATCTGCACCGGAAGGCCGCGCTCGCTCGCGGGCATCTGATCGCTGACCAGGTAGTGCCCGGCGATGCTGACCAGCTCGGCCTCAAATCGGCTGCAAAAGATTCGCGCTTCGATGTTGCCGCCGGCACCGGCGAGAGCCCGGCCGCGCAGTGCGCCATACACATGGATATTGCCGTCGGCCATGATCTCGGCGCCTGGGCTGACGGCGGCGGTAACGATGAGATCAGCACCGCGGGCGTAGATTTGCGTCCCCGAGCGCACCGGCTGGGTCACAAGGCGCGTCTTTGACCACAGTTTCGCGCCCGGCCTGAGAGGGCGGCGGCGGGCTCGCCGCCGGTTGTCCTGATGGACGCGCCGGCGCGGTTGGGTGGAATTGGGGGCAAAGCTTGCCAAGCCGATGGCCGCTCGCGGCCTCGACCTGATCCGGCCGCGCGTTCTGCACGCCGACCAAGGCCAAGGTATTGCCACGCTAGAATGTTCTTGGCCTCGGCGAATTCTGCCGGCGTTGGCAAATTCGGCCGCGTCCCTGAGATCGAGCACCACCGGAGCGTTGAGAAAAAACCGCGGGCTGCGCCGGATCTGCTCGGCCAAGTCCTGCTCAAAGGCGGGATCGCGCAAAAGACCGGCGCGTACCACCATGACGGTGAATACCGCGCCCTGCACGAGATTGCCCGCCATCCGAGAACCGCCGCCGCCTGCTGCGCTGCTGGGTTTACGGGTTAACGCCAAATCGTCCGCCCCGCAACGCCTTTCACCTGGCGGGCGACCTTCGCCCGCGAATGCTGATGGCGGGAAACAGATTTGTGGAGTGCAGGCGCGGCCCGGTGTCCAACGCTTCCCGAATTTAGCCCGAGCAGGCCGGATCGGCTCCCGGCGTGCTACACTCGATCAGAGCTGGAGCGAAGGTATCAAAGCTCGTGCTGTGCGGAGGCAGCTCTTGTTGCGCAACGGCTTCTTTCGTCAGCCCCTGTTTATCTCTCTGGGCATTCTCTGCCTCGGCGGGAGCATTCTATGGGGCCTGCAAAAGGCGACAAGCGACATTAGTTTCGATGCGGTCGTGTTGGCGCTGCGCGCGACCCGGCCATCGGCGCTGCTGACGGCGCTCGGAGCCACTACTGTCAGCTATATTGCGCTGTTCGGTTACGATCTTTCCGGGTTGCGTTACGCCCGCGCCCGACTGCCCTTGCGCATCGTACTTGTCGCCTCGTTTTGCGGCTACGCGATCGGCAACACGGTTGGCCTCGGCGCTCTTTCGGGGGGCGCGGTCCGCTACCGGATTTATACAGCCGCCGGCCTCTCGACGGGCCAGATTGCTCGAATCATCGGCTTCATCTCCGCCGCCATAGGCGTGGGTCTCGCCGTCGTCGCAGGGCTCGGCCTTATCCTGCGCGCCAACGAGGTCAGCCGGATGCTCGGCACCTCGCCCGAGCCGCTGATCGCTTCGGCAGCATCGATTCTCGCGCTGGCGAGCGTCTTCCTGATGTTCTGCGCCATGCGCCGCAGACCATTGGTGCTCGGAGCGGTAGTTGTCGAGCCTCCCGGCCCGGCGCTAGTTCTGACCCAGATCGGGCTGACCCTGATTGACGTGCTTGCCGCCGCGGCGGTCCTGTGGGCATTGCTGCCGCCGACGGGCATCGGCTTTCTCGCTTTCGCCGCGGTCTATGCGGCGGCCCTCGGGCTCGGCGTCCTGAGCCACGTCCCGGGCGGGCTCGGAGTGTTCGAGGTCGCGATTCTCTACGCCGTCGGCAGCAAGGCGCCGGTGAGCCACGTGGCTGCCGCCTTGGTGATCTATCGCGCTGTTTATTTTCTGTTGCCGTTGTTTCTTTCGACCGTCCTGCTGGCCGCGTTCGAAGCTCGTCGCTCGATTGGCGGCGAAGTCGGCGAGCGCATCAATCGCGCGGCGATCCGACTAGCGCCGTCTTTTCTCGCGGCCGCGACCTTTGCGGTCGGCGCCACCTTGGTCGTATCCGGCGCAATGCCGGCTTTCATCGGGCGGTTACAGATTCTGCGATTGCACGTGCCGCTCTGGGCCGTTGAGAGCTCGCATCTTCTTGGAAGCGTCGCCGGGCTCATTCTGCTTTTTGCCGCGCGCGGGCTGTTGCACCGCCTCGACGGTGCGTGGTGGCTGGCATCGTCGATGGCCCTGCTCAGCATTCCATTCTCGCTGATCAGAGGGCTTACCATCATCGCGCCGACAGTGGCGGTGATACTGCTAATCGGGCTGTTGGCGGCTCGCGGGCAATTCGACCGACGCGCATCACTGCTGTCACATCCTGTGACGACAGGTTGGCTGGTTGCCATTGGCAGCGTCGTTGTTGCGATGATCTGGATCTTGTTCTTCGCGTTCCGGGAGGTCGGCTATGCCGACCAGCTCTGGTGGCAGTTCGAGTTCGATGCCACGGCTTCGCGCGCGCTTCGCACGGTCCTAGGGGTCGCCGTGCTTGGGCTGACCGTGGGTGTGTGGCAGTTGTTGCGTCCGGCGACCGGGCTTTTGCCGTCACCGACTCCGGCCCAACTCGTGCAAGCGCGGCGGATTGCCGCCCGGCAATCGCGGGCCGATGCGCTGCTGGCGTTAATGGGCGACAAAAGCCTGCTTTTCTCGGATTCAGGGGAGGCGTTTGTGATGTTCGGCCGTCACGGGCGCACCTGGGCGGCGCTCGGCGATCCGATCGGCCCTGCCGATGAGTGGACGGAACTGGTGTGGAGCTTTATCGAGCTTGCCGCTGCCCATGGCGGTCGCGCCGCCTTTTACCAGATCCCGCCGGCCAGCCTGCCGGTTTACCTCGATGCCGGCCTCAAAGTGATGAAGCTGGGCGAAGAGGCCCGCATATCGCTGCTGCGCTTCACGCTCGAAGGCGGTGCGCGCAGCAATCTGCGCTACGCGCTGAAACGGGGCGAGCGCGATGGCCTGGCGTTCGAGATGATCCCGCCTGCCGGGGTTCCCGGTATCATCGGCGAACTCGAGGACATCTCCGGCGCGTGGCTCGCCAAACACGCGGCCGCCGGGGAGAAAGGTTTTTCGGTTGCGGCTTTTCGACCCGATTTTATCATGGCTCAGGCGGTCGCGTTATTGCGCGAGCACGGACGGGCGGTTGCCTTCGCGACAGTTATGACAACCGATCTGGCGGACGAAGCCACGGTCGGCTTGATGCGCTGTCGACCCGAAACGACATCCGGTTACGCCATGGAATATCTCTTCGTACAACTCTTGCGGCAGTTTCGTGAGAAGGGTTATCGCAACTTCAGCCTCGGGATGGCGCCGTTATCCGGTTTTGGTGTTCACCGGCTGGCGCCGCGCTGGTACCGCCTGGGGCGCTTCATCTGGTCGCATGGTCATCGTTTTTACAATTTCCGAGGTTTGCGCTCCTTCAAGAACAAGTTCGGCCCGGTATGGGAACCTCGCTACGTCGCCGCCTCGGGGCCGTTCGGACCCTATTTCGCCCTCGCCGACGTTGCGGTGTTGGTCACCGGCGGCGTAAGGCGGAGGATGGCTGAGCGCCGCTCCGCCGCCAAAACGCGCCGCCGCCTTGCGGAGGCGAGCATAATTTGTCTGGTTCTGGCGGCCTCGCCTCCCGCCTCGTTCCGGGCTTTCGGTTTCGAAACCTGGGATTTTGGAGAAGTGCACCTCGTCAATCCTGATGGAGCGATGCATGGCCTGGTGGTACAATTCTCGGATTCCCAGGGCTGGACGGCCGCCTCAGGCAAAATCGCCGCGGCTTTGGCGCGTGCCGGCGCTCTCGTCGTCGGCGTCGATCTGCCTGCCTATTTTCGCCGGCTCGAGGCGCATCCCGGAAAAAAATGTTACGATGCGGTAGCCGACATCGAATTTATCAGCCGGCAGGTCCAGCGCGCGCGCGGCAACGCAACCTATCGCACGCCGATCCTTGCCGGTGTCGGCGCGGGCGGGGCCTTTGCCGCGGCCACCTTGGCGCAAGCGTCGGCAGACACGATTGCGGGTGCGGTCTCGCTCGATCCTACGGCGTCCTTAGGTACGCGCTTGCCACCGTGCTGGCGGACGCCGCCGCCGGTTAGTTTCGATGGCGACTCTTCCTACGGGCCGTGGAAGTCGCTGCCCGGATTTTGGGTGGTTGGGTTCGCCGGCTCCGACAGCGCCGGACGGCGGCACATTGAAAATTTACAGACGGCAGGTACGCCGGTGGAAATCTCCAGCATCGCGGGGGAAAGCGGCCGGCCGGAGGCGATGGCGGCTCTGCTGCGCCCCCGCCTTGAGGCGGGTCTGCGCCCGGCAAACCCGGTGATATCCGGCCTGCCGCTGATCGAACTGCCGGCGTCGCCGCATGGGCATCTGCTCGCAATCATATTTACCGGCGATGGCGGCTGGCGGGATCTCGACAAGACGATTGGCGAGAAACTCCAATCCGATGGCGTTTCGGTCGTCGGTTGGGATAGCCTGCGCTATTTCTGGAGCCACAAATCGCCCGAGCAGACCGCACGGGATTTGGCTGCGGTGATCGACACTTACAATGCGCGCTGGGGCACATCTAAAGTCGCCCTGGTCGGATACTCGTTCGGCGCCGGGGTACTGCCCTTCGCCTATGACCGGTTGTCGCCGGAAGCAAAGCAATCTGTCGTGCAGCTCTCGCTGCTCGGCTTCGAGAATGCCGCCGATTTCGAGATCAGCCTGATGGGCTGGCTCGGCGCGCCGCCCACCAAATATGCACTGCCGACAGAACCGGCGGTCGCGCCGATCGATCCAGCGATGATCCAGTGCTTCTACGGCAAGGACGAGAACGACAGCCTTTGCCCAGCGCTGGCGGCGAAGCATGAGGTGACGGTGATCGAAACGCCGGGTGGTCACCATTTCGATGGCGATTACGACGCGCTCGCTGAGCGGATTCTCGAGGGCTTCCACCACCGCGCCGGGTGAGCGGGAATAAACGAGCCGGCGCTTGCGGCGAAGGCGGCCGCCCCCAAGTCGCAGAGTTTCCCGCGATGGGACTGAGGTTGCCACCCGCGAAGGCACTGGCGAGACGCCGCGAATCGTGATCCTGTATCGGCGGAGGGGGGCGAACGGCAGCCCGGTGCGGGTCCGGCTGCCGGAGGGGTAGGGGGCGCGTATGTCGATCGTCCGAGCCGACTGCGCCGGCGGCATTCTCGAGATCGACCTCGCCGGCATTGTCGCGAATTGGCGTTATTTGTCCCAGAGAGTAGCACCGGCAGGCTGTGCGGCAGTGGTAAAGGCCGACGCCTACGGGCTCGGTGCCGAAGCAATCTCGCGCGCTCTGGCCGCCGCCGGATGCCGGCGTTTTTTTGTTGCTACCATCGACGAAGCCTTGGCGTTGCGCGGGATCTTGCCCGAGCCGATCGAGATCGTCGTGCTGAACGGCCTCGCGCCGGGCTCCGCCGCGGAGTTGGCCTCATATGGCCTCGTCCCGGTCCTCAACGATCCCGGGCAGATCGAAGAATGGGAGCGAGCCGCGACGAGCCGAGAAAGGCTGCCGGCGATGCTTCAGATCGACACCGGGATGGCCCGGCTCGGCTTGACCAAGTCCGAGTTCGAGCGGCGGGCGGATGATCTCGGTCGATCCCGGTCGATCTGCTGGCGCGCCGTGATCAGCCATCTCGCCTGCGCCGATGAGCCGGACCACCCGCTCAACGCGCAGCAGCGCGCCCGGTTTGTCGATGCGCGACGCCGATTGGCCGGGATGCCGGCCAGCCTCGCCGCATCGTCGGGAATTTTTCTTGGCCGCAAGTTTCATTTCGATTTCGTTCGGCCCGGCGCCGCCCTTTACGGCGTCAATCCGCGGGCTGGCGGACCCAATCCGATGCGTCAAATTGTCCGGCTCAACGCAAGAATCCTGCAAATTCGCGACGTAGACGCGGGTCAACCGGTTGGCTACGGTGCAACGCACCTGATGTCCGCACCGGGGCGCCTGGCGACCGTCGCGGTCGGCTATGCGGACGGGTGGTTGCGTTCGCTGAGCCATCGCGGGTCGGGCCGGATTGGTGGGGTTCGGGTGCCGTTGCTCGGCCGGATTTCGATGGACCTTGCCGTCTTCGATGTCACCTGCGTCGACCCGGCGGTGGCGAGGCCGGGGAGTGCTATCGAGCTGTTGGGCGAGGAGTTTGGCGTCGACGCCGCCGCCGCCGATGGCGACACGATCGGCTACGAGATTCTGACGGCGCTCGGCCGGCGCTACCATCGGATTTACCGCGATGCTGAAAACCGCCTGACCGGATGATCAAGTTTCTCGCCTCGATCGGTGCCGCCTTTCTCGGCTTTCTCGCTGCAGCGGGACGGCTCGTTGTCTTCGCGGTGGTGGCGCTGGCGACGATTTTTTCCCCGCCGTTTTATCTGCGCGCAATCTTCCGCCAGATGATCGACATCGGCTATTTTTCGCTGCCGGTGGTAGGCTTGACCGCACTATTTACCGGCATGGTGCTGGCGCTGCAGTCCTACACCGGCTTCAGCCGATTCGCCGCGGAGAGTGCAGTGGCGACGGTTGTCGTGCTGTCCGTCACCCGCGAACTCGGACCGGTGATCGCCGCGCTGATGGTTGCGGGCCGGGTCGGGGCCGCAATGGCGGCCGAGATAGGCACGATGCGCGTCACCGATCAGATCGACGCACTGACGACGTTATCCACCAATCCGTTCCGCTATCTGGTTTTGCCGCGTCTGATCGCCGGGCTGCTAACCCTGCCGTTACTGGTCGTCGTCGCCGATATCATCGGCGTCTTTGGCGGGTATATCGTCGGAGTCTACAAGTTCGGCTTTAACGCATCGGCGTATCTGGCCCGCACTCACCAATATCTCGAAACCGGCGACGTTGTCTCCGGCTTGGTCAAGGCGGCCGTATTTGGCTTTCTTGTGGCATTGATGGGTTGCTATCACGGCTACTATTCGAAGGGCGGAGCTCAAGGAGTTGGCCAGGCGACCACTGCAGCCGTCGTCTCGGCTTCGATATTGATCCTGTTCTTCGACTATGCGATTACTCAGGCGCTCTTTGCCCGATGAGCCGGCCATTGACGAACGCTGCCACGGCCCCGAAAATCTCCGTGCGCGGGCTGCGAAAGTCGTTCGGACGCAACCGCGTCCTGGACGGTCTCGACATCGATTGCGCGCGCGGCGAGAGCATCGTGATCATCGGCGGCTCGGGCACCGGCAAATCGGTGCTGATCAAATGCATCCTCGGCCTAATGCGCCCCGACGCCGGATCGGTCGCGATTGACGGCGCGGAGACGGCGCGGTTGCATCGCGCCGCGCGTGAGCGCGTTCTGCAAAAGTTCGGTGTATTGTTTCAGGGCAGCGCTCTGTTCGATTCGCTGCGGGTATGGGAGAATGTCGCGTTCGGGTTGATCCACGGACGAGATATGGAACGGCAGACGGCGAAGGACGTCGCGCTGGCAAAGCTCGCCGCGGTCGGTCTCAGTGCCGATGTCGGCGAATTGCGGCCAGCCGAGCTTTCCGGCGGTATGCAAAAGCGGGTGGCGCTGGCGCGCGCGGTTGCAGCCGATCCAGAGGTCATCTTTTTCGACGAGCCGACTACCGGTCTCGATCCGATCATGGCCGATGTGATCAACGAGCTGATTTTGAAATGCGTGCGCGAACTCGGCGCCACCGCGGTGTCGATCACTCACGACATGGTCAGCGCGCGCAAAATCGCCGACCGAATCGCCATGCTGCACAAGGGGCGAATCATCTGGCACGGCCCGGCGGCCGAGATCGACCGCTCCGGCAACCCGTTCGTCGACCAGTTCATCAACGGTCGCGCCGAAGGGCCGATCCAGATGGAGGTGCGTGTCGCATGATCGCGGGCCTGGCTGGCCGCCGAACTCGGCAGGATTGAACCAATGGCGCGGGCTCAAGCCAGATATGTTTGCCAGCGCTGCGGAGCGGTCCACGCCAAATGGACCGGCCGCTGCGAGGGCTGCGGCGCGTGGAACAGTATGATCGAGGAGATGCCGCGCGAGGCAGTACCCAAGGGACTGGACCGGCAGGGCGGCCGCACCCTCGATTTTGTCGGGCTGACCGGGCCGAGCCTGTTGCCGCCGCGCCAGCAGACCGGCATCGCCGAACTCGACCGGGTGTGCGGCGGCGGGTTTGTCGCGGGGTCCGCCATCCTCGTCGGCGGCGATCCGGGCATTGGCAAATCGACCCTGCTGCTGCAGGCTGCCGCGGCGATTGCCTCAGCTCCGGAAAACCCGGCCGGTGCCGCCTACATCACCGGCGAAGAGGCAATCGATCAGGTGCGCCTGCGCGCTCAGCGGCTCGGCATCGCGTCGAGCCCCGTGCAATTGGCCGCCGTCAGCAATGTGCGCGATATTCTGGCCTCGCTCGACCGCGCCGATGCACCCGGGCTGGTGGTCATCGATTCGATCCAGACCATGTATCTCGACACGCTCGACAGCGCCCCCGGCACCGTCAGCCAAGTGCGCGGGGCGGCGCAGGAGTTGATCCGGGTCGCCAAGCAGCGCGGCTTCGTGCTGATCCTGGTCGGCCATGTGACCAAGGAAGGGGTTATCGCCGGCCCGCGCGTGCTCGAACATATGGTCGACACCGTGCTCTATTTCGAGGGTGAGCGCGGACACCGGTTTCGCATCTTGCGCGCGGTCAAGAACCGCTTTGGCGCTACCGACGAGATCGGCGTTTTCGAGATGAGCGACCAGGGGCTGGTCGAGGTGCCCAACCCTTCGGCGTTGTTCCTCGGCCAGCGCCGGGCGATGGGTTCGGATCCGGGTGGAGCCGGGGACGAGAACGAGTTCGACGCACCCGGCGCTCACCAGGTCAGCGGTACGGCCGTGTTCCCGGGGATCGAGGGAACGCGCCCGGTGCTGGTAGAAGTTCAGGCTTTGGTAGCCCCGGCGCTGCTCGGTACTCCCCGGCGGGCGGTCGTCGGCTGGGACGGCACGAGACTTGCCATGATCACCGCGGTGCTCGATGCGCGCTGCGGGCTCTCGGTCGGCGCCAACGACATTTACCTGAACATCGCCGGCGGGTTGCGCATCGTCGAGCCGGCGGCCGATTTGGCGGTGGCGGCGGCACTGCTTTCCGCGCTGACCGAAACGCCGATACCGGCCAATACCGTGGTGTTCGGTGAAATTGCTCTGTCGGGCGAGGTTCGCCCGGTCGGTCACAGCGAGGCCCGCCTCAAGGAGGCCGCCAAACTCGGCTTTTCCGAGGCGTGGGCGCCGGGCCGCAGCGCCGGCCGGCGTGCGGTTGCCGGCCGGGCACGGCAGGCTATCGTGGCGATGGATCATCTGAACGACCTGGTCGCCCGTCTATCGCCTAGGCGCGCGCCGTTGCGTAGCCAACGGGTCGGTGGACGGGTCGGAGCGGTGTCGTGAACGCCGTCGACCTCGCCGTTCTCGTGGTAATAGCCCTTTCGGCGGTCTTTGCTTTCGCGCGAGGCTTCGTGCGCGAGGCATTCTCGATCGTGGCCTGGGTCGGGGCCGCGCTGATCACGCTCTATGGCTTCAATGAAGCCTACGCCATCGTCGCGCGTTTCGTGACTACTCCGTTGCTCGCCGATCTCGTCGCCGGGGCCGGGGTGTTCCTGATCGCGCTGATCACATTGACGATACTGACCGGCTATCTCGCACGATTCGTTCACTCGAGTGCGCTCTCGCCGATCGATCGCACCTTGGGGCTGATCTTCGGCGTCGCACGCGGTGCGGTCCTGGTGTCCCTCGCCTATCTCGTGATTGACATCAGCCTGCCGCCGACCGATCGCCCAGGCTGGCTGCAAGACGCGAAAAGCGAGCCGCTTCTGGCCCAAGGCGCGGGCATGTTGCGCGGCGTGCTCCCCGAATCCCTGCAGGTGAAAAGCGCCTCGGCAATCGACGACGCGCAGCATGCGTTGAACCAAGCCAAGGCGGCGCGGGATGCGATGGGGGCGCTGGCCAATCCGGCAGCCCGGTCGCCAAACACGGCGCCGACCTACAAGCCCGCTGAGCGGCACGATTTGGATCGGCTGATCGACAACGCGCGATAGCGGGCATAGGGAATGCCGTTCCCCTCGCATTCGGTCAGTCAAGTAACCATTTGGGGGGAGAAGAGACGAGGATCGCCGATGCCCGCAAACGATCCCGACGGTGCCGCCCCACCGACTGTTGATTCTCCGGATGACGACCATCTGCATGAGGAATGCGGCGTCTTCGGCGTCTACGGCCATCCCGATGCGGCGGCGCTCGTCGCCCTAGGTCTGCATGCTCTGCAGCATCGCGGTCAGGAGGCGGCTGGCATCGTCGTTTATGACGGGGACCAGTTCAGCGCCCATCGCGGCATGGGTCTGGTTAGCGATAATTTCAGTTCGAAGGAGGTTATCGCGCGTCTGGCCGGGCCAGCCGCGATCGGTCATGTGCGCTACGCGACGACCGGCGAGGTGGCGTTGCGCAACGTCCAGCCGCTGTTTGCCGATTTCGAATTCGGTGGGCTGGCCATCTGTCATAACGGCAACCTGACGAATTCCTATCAGCTGCGCCGCCGGTTGGTCCACCGCGGCAGCTTGTTCCAATCGACGAGCGATACCGAGGTCATCATCCATCTGATTGCGACCAGTCTGAAGGAGACGGTGGTCGATCGGCTGATCGACGCGTTACGCCAAATCCAGGGCGCCTATTCGCTGGCGGCGCTGTCGCACGACGTGATCATCGGCGTGCGTGATCCGCTGGGCGTGCGGCCGTTAGTGCTTGGCCGGCTCGGAGATGCCTGGATATTGGCATCCGAAACTTGCGCGCTCGACATCATCGGGGCCGATTTCGTGCGTGATTTGGCCGCCGGCGAGATCGTCATCATCGGCGCGCAAGGGGTCGAGAGCCTGATGCCGTTCGGCCGGCGTGAGAGCCGCTTTTGCGTCTTCGAGCATATCTATTTTGCCCGCCCCGACAGCGTCGTCGAGGGCGCCAGCGTTTATGAGGTGCGAAAGCGCATCGGCCGGGAACTCGCTCGCGAAAGCCATGTCGATGCCGACATCGTCGTGCCGGTGCCCGATTCCGGGGTGCCGGCGGCGCTCGGCTATTCGCATGAATTGGGGCTGCCGTTCGAATTGGGGATCATCCGCAATCATTATGTCGGGCGCACTTTCATCGAGCCGACCGACCAGATCCGCCATCTCGGCGTGCGGCTGAAACACAATGCCAGCCGCGCCAACCTCGCCGGAAAGCGCGTGATCCTGGTGGATGATTTCGATCGTCCGCGGCACCACCTCGGTCAAGATCGTCGACATGGTCCGCCGCGCCGGGGCCCGGGAGGTGCACATGCGGATATCGAGCCCGCCGACGAGCAATTCCTGCTATTACGGGATCGCTACGCCTGAGCGCGGGGAGTTGCTCGCCGCGCGCTACGACGTGGCGGCGATGGCCGACTATATCGGAGTTGACAGCCTCGCTTTTCTCTCGATCGAAGGGCTGTACCGGGCGATGGGCGAGGCCCGGCGCGACCCGCTGGCCCCGCGGTTCTGCGATGCCTGTTTCACCGGTGATTATCCGATCCCGCTGATCGACGCCGAGGACGGCAAGGTTTCGGTACAGTTGTCGCTGCTGGCTGAGCCCGCGTAAGGCTGACGGGCTTGACTGCCGAGGGGACCGCAGCAAGCGGCCGGCTTGCCGGTAAAGTTGCGCTGATAACGGGCGCGTCGCGCGGAATTGGCGCCGCGGTTGCAGTGCGTTTCGCCGAGGAGGGGGCCCACCTCGTGCTGGCGGCACGCACTGTCGGCGGGCTTGAAGAGGTCGATGACGCGATCCGCCGGCGCGGCGGCAGCGCTACGCTCGTGCCGCTGGACCTGCGCGATTTCAGCAAAATCGACGAGCTTGCTGCGGCCCTCTACGAACGCTACCGCCGCCTCGACATCCTGGTCGGCAACGCCGGCGAACTCGGCATGTTCTCGCCGCTTGCCCACATCCCCCCGGCCTTGTGGGCCGAAATCATGGATCTGAACCTGACCGCGAACTGGCGCTTGATCCGGGCGATGGACCCGCTGCTGCGCGCGGCCGATGCCGGTCGCGCGATCTTTGTCACGAGCAGGGCGGCGCATCAGCTCTACGCCTATTGGGGTCCCTACGCGGTCAGCAAGGCGGGGCTGGAGATGCTGGTCAGGATCTACGCGGCCGAGGTGGCGAAGACCGGGGTGCGGGCAAATCTGATCGATCCCGGCATCGTCCGCACCCGGCTGCGAACCCGCGCCTTTCCGGGCGAGGACCCGAGCCTGCTGGCGCCGCCGGAAAGCGTCGCCAATCTGTTCCTCGACCTGGCCGTGCCCGAATGCGCCCGCAATGGCGAACTTGTCGCGCCGCCCGCTTAATCCGCGACGGCGCCGGTTTCGGAATCCTGAACGCCGGGGTCGCCGCTTCTGTATTTCGCCGAATTGCCAAAGTGAAGGCTGGTGGGAAGCAAACAAGCAATTCATAGCGCCGCTGCCAATTCCGCCAGCTTCCGCGAATGACCGGTCGGCAGTTGGCGCGAAAGCACGAGGGCTCCAGCTCGTCCACACCGCGCGGCGCGATATGCTCGCCCGGATCGAACGCCGGCTTTCCGCTCGCGCCAGCGCAATAAGCCTGCGACCTGGCTGTTTCCCGATCTCAAAACGAAAGAGGAACTGATCTCGGCTGCTCCCGCGCGTCTTGATGCCGACAGAGGCGAGAGTGGGCCGATCGGGCTGGTCCATATCGACGCCCACTGCGACACGATGGGCGAAATCGAAGGCTCGAAATTCCACCACGGCGGCCCGTTCCGCCAGGCGGTGTTCGCCGGCGCGCTCGACCCGGAACGCACGATCCAAATCGGCAGCCGCGGCCCGGCCGAGATCTTCGGGGGTTCTCCTACGAATTCCGGGATGACCGTATTGCACATCGAGGACGTCGACCGGATCGGCATCGCCGGGGTCGTCGACAAGGCGCGCGCCGTGGTCGGCGACGGGCCAACCTATATTTCGTTCGATGTCGACGGGCTCGACCCGGCCTATACCCCCGGCACCGGCACCCCCGAGGCCGGCGGCCTGACCCCGCGCGAGGCCCAGGCGATCCTGCACGGCCTTGAGGGCCTCGACATCATCGGCGGCGACGTCGTCGAAGTCGCCCCGCAATACGACGCCACCACCAACACCGCAATGGTCGGCGCGTTAAACGCTGTTCGAAATCTTCTGCCTGACCGTCCTTGGCCCACACTTCAAGCACCCCGCGGGGTGAGCGCCAACTCGGCAGCGCCGAGCTAATAGGTGCCCCTCTCAAGCATCGTGGTTACCTTGCCCTGACCGTCGTTCCTAAGTATTTCGAGGAAGTCCATAAGAGTAACCAGTATCTCTGGGAAAGCGAAAAGTGCATGTCGACTTCAGCGCCGCCGAACTGTCTTGTAAACCCAGGCACTCGAAGGGCATAGACTCTTTCGAACAGGAGTTCGTGCATCAAGTCATTGGCCCGTCTGGCGGAAAGGATGTACCAAGTCGCCTGCCTTATTCGCACGTATGCCGTGGTGAATGCCGGGGATCGTGCTGCGACAACCCGGTCGACAAGCCAGTCCTCAAAATCCCGTTTCCGGGTTACGGCCGATGAGGCAAAGAGCATGGCTAGCGGAAGAATTTCCGGCTCTGGTATCGCTTCCGCGACCGATGCTGCGTTCAGGTCAGCGACACCTACAATGGCAAAGACATAGGGCAAGTGCTCCTTTTCCTGCTCCTGTAAAGCGGCCATTATTTTATGAAGGGGAAGCAATCTGATGGTGACAAGCGGACCATCTCGGCGCCGCGACGAAATACCGACCCGAAGAACTTGACGATGAAGCGATTCATTGGACGGCCGCCGCCATCAATAAGCGAAAATGGTGTTGGTTGCGACCTTGACGCACGTCCTCATCGAGAATTCGTTTGGATCGATTCCGGCTTCACAAATATCCTGGAACGCGATCTCAGCAGCTCGCCCAAGTACAAGCTGTCCGACGTTTCGCCGCAGTCTGATGATGGCATCGGCCCTTAAGGTCGATCTTCAGTTACCCGAAGCACGGTCTCCACAACATCCGGCGAGGTTGCGACCTCCATCAGGCGCGTTACGGTCGTACCGACCACCTTCGCAGCATCAGAAACGTCTACACCACTCTCGACGAGTAGCGCACCCTGCACAAGGTGAAACGGCTTTGGCCACCGTGGCCAACGCATTAAATCAGCGAAAGATAAGCGCAGCAGTTCTACAACGGCTGCCGACGACCGGCTCACAGATCGCGCGGGTTCAATCCGAAGCGGATCGCTGAGGCTCGCACGTATGCGTCCTCGATATCAATGGACAACCACCGACGATCACCGCCTTCTGCCGCGCGACCCGTCGTGTTGCTGCCTGCGAAGGGGTCCAATACAATGTCTCCAGGGCGCGTAACCAGCTTTAGAAAAAACTCAGGGAGGGATGATGGGAACCGAGCCGGGTGTACGGCAACACCAAGATCAGCACACGCCTTGATGTAGTCCGAGTTGCTTTCGTTGTTCCCCCGGATAACTAGATTGGAAGGGATTGCTCCACCAACGTCGTTTCCCAATTTCGAAGTTATATTATGTCCGCTTGGTCGCTTCTTTGCTTTGTAACCGCGGTTAAGTAAGCGCTTCATGTCCTCGCTGTATGACACCAGCACTTGACGATTATCAGCAGCCGGCCAGGGTGTGGGTGCCAGCCACCAGACATACTCCACACTGTCCTTAATCCGACATCGCCGGACGTTCACCCATTCGGCGGGGGCAGGCAGCTTGGCTTGGTACGTTATACCAGAAACATTCCTGGGCCAAATGAAAACCGATGTCATCACACAAGGCTATGAGAAGTTTGAAATGGTATAATGACCGTGTTGGCTGTCCCGGATTATAGCTGCCTCCAATATTCAGCACGAAGCTACCATCGTCCTTCAATATTCGTTTAATCTCCTGCGCAAAGGGTAAGATCCACTCGATATAATCCTTCTTGTCTACATTTCCATATTCCTTCTTGAAATGAAGCGCATATGGAGGAGAGGTTACCACAAGATTGATGCTGGCCGCCGGGATAGCGCGCAAAAGCTGAATTGCGTCACCGCTGTACGCCGCACCTAGGGATGTCGTGTACGTGGGCTCAAGGCCAGGGGTGAGCGACGATGGGTGATCTTGCGAGCTAAACAGCGTCCGCGGTGCATCATCATCTGCGGGCGACGTTGCTGCGATTGCCTTTTCGGTGATTTGGCGGGCCGGCGCATGCGCTTGGTAGGCGGGTTCGATCATCTTGCATCTCTGAGATGGTAACCGACGGTGGCAGTATAGGGGCTTAGGAAACCGTATTCGTTATTGTAGAACACATATAGAACGACTTTTGGCATGTCGTCAAGCATCGTAGCCAAATCCTGAGGAGCTAATCTCGCAAACCGACAAAATCCGTTCAGGGGCCTTTCGTCTTCACGTTTCATATTGCCTGCCGCTCAGAGTGTCGCTCGCGCGCGTTACGCAAATCGTTCAGAGCTTGGGCGGCGCGGCGGGTGCCGGCTCTTCGCGGACATGCAGCCTGAGATCAGCGCCTTGACCAGCAAAAACACGGCATAGCCGACGATGATGAACCGAAATCACAATATTGATGAACACGCCGAGGTCAAAGTCACCGCGCCCGATCACTCCGCGAACGGCGCAAGCAGCTCGCGGGCATTCTGCCAAGTGTCTCCAGCCGGGAGATCGTCATCAGAGCGTCTGATCGACGCTTGCGTCGGACAGCGGCCGCACCGCGTTGCGCGCGCAATCGCGGAACTTGGCCTCGAACTCCGCATCGCTCAGCGGCTTTCGCGGCGATCCAATGGGATCGGTGGCTTCGATCGTAACCGAGCGCCCGTCGGTTCGGCGTACGGTGATGCTAGCGACCGCCTCGGCCGGCCTTCCCGCGCCACCCCGGTGATCCGGTCCGACAATGCCAGCACCGAGGCGTCCCCAAACCGTCCACTCCGCGTTTCCCACTTTGCCGTGAACCAAGGCGGTGGCGACCAGGAAGGGCTGGGCAAACTGCGCCTTCCTCACCTGAGTAGGGCGGCGCTTGGCATGTCGAGCCGCCGACCCGCCGGCGACCGGCAGTCGGCTGCCTCGCCATGGAATGGCCAAGAAATTACTTTATCGTCATTGGCGATTGCGGCCATCGACATAGGCTTGGCAAATGATTCTCATTTTTCTCGGACGCGCCCTGCTCGGCGGGTTGCGGAAATTCGGGCTTCGCCACGCACCCCTTACGGGGTTTCCCGTGAATTCCCGGTTACGCAGAATTATTTCCCGGTTCAGCCAAAACAATTCCCGGTTCGCTGCCTACGGGAATTCACCCGCAACCCATTGCGGATAGCTTGGATTTCTTACCCCTCGGAGGGCCGGAAACGAGTCGAAATTGAAAAATTCCCGGTTATTTTCCCGGTTCGACGGGAATTGCGGCAGCGCGGAGTGCCGGCGGCGACGTGGTCGAGGCCGCGCCGCAATGCGACGCCACCACTCGGATCTTTAATGTAGGGTTGAATATTCCCACCTCGTCCATTTAGCGTCAAAGGAAAGGCATCCGCGATGATCCGTTCGACTCTGTGCGCCGCTGCTTTGTTGGCGGCGATGGCTTGCATCGCTGCGCCGTCCGCCCAGGCGCTGACTACAAAGGAATGCAGCGCCAAGTATAAGGCCGCACAGCAGGCCGGCACGTTGAATGGAATGAAATGGAACGACTTCCGCAAGGCCGAATGCGGGTCGACCACTCCACAGGCCGCGGCTTCCCCTGCCGCGACTACGTCGCACCCCACTACCGCAGCGAAGCAAACTCCGGCGCCGGTCGGAAACGCTGTCTTCCCGACGGCCGTCTCATCGAAATATTCGAGTGAAATCGCCGGGCAAAGCCCGCATGCATACCTGCCTCGACCAGTATCACGCCAACAAAAATAATAACGGCAATGGCGGCCTCAAATGGATTCAAAAGGGCGGCGGCTACTACAGCGAATGCAGCAAACGCCTCAAGGGGTAGTCGCGGTTGCGCCCCGCAAGGGTGTTTCTACAGAGG
Source organism: uncultured Alphaproteobacteria bacterium (assembly GCA_963821795.1). Lineage (GTDB taxonomy): Bacteria > Pseudomonadota > Alphaproteobacteria > ATCC43930 > CGMCC-115725 > AP-15. Next base: position 198,080 of record CAWGFH010000013.1, on the reverse strand, counting down.
CCGAACTATCTGTTTCGGACTTCCCCGAACATTATTCCCGCTTCCCGGCAAGGATGTCGCGGATCTCTTCGAGCAGCACTTCGCTCTTCGGCGGGGCTGCGGCCGCCGGCGCCGCGCGCACATGCAGCCGCGTCAGCGCCTTGACCAGCCAAAACACCGCAAAGCTGACGATTACGAACTGAAGCACGGCGTTGATGAACACGCCGAAGTTCAGAGTCACCGCGCCCGCCTTTTGCGCGTCGGCCAAAGTCGCCGCATGCGGCCCCTTCAAGGTGACGAAAAGGTTGGTGAAATCGATACCGCCGATAAGAAGGCCGATGATCGGGGTAAAGATGTCTTTCACCAAGCTGTTGACTATGGCGGTAAAGGCGACGCCGATGACAATGCCGACGGCGAGATCGACGACGTTGCCGCGCATGATGAAAGCGCGGAATTCGTCGACCCAGCGAGGTTTGCGAATGTCGATCGGCGATGCGGTTCGTTCGCTCATCGGGTGATCCCCCACGCTGATGGGCGGCATTATAGCCGCATCATAGGGACGGTCATCCAGATGCGCGCAGCCCTAGGCCGTCAAACAGCGGCTTTACGGGTTTTGCTGCGGATCCACCCGGCAGTACGCCGAAGCCCGCCGAAGGTAAAGAGATGGAACCCGTCGATCGGCGCGTCCGGGTCCTCCGCAGCGATCAGCGCGTCGATCAATTCATCGGGACCGGTTTCGACCAGGATACGGGCAAAGGCGGCATGACCTCGGCCGAGCGCGCGCAGCGAGGCGCCGATCCCGCAACGGACCGCAAATTTGGCGAGCGTCGCGATGCTTGCCGGCCCGGCAATGCCAATCCAGATCGGGCTGTCGACGCCTTGCGCCCGCATCGATGCGGTCCAGCGGCGGATCGGCGCCGGGTCGAAAGCGAACTGAGTAATCAGCGACAGGGCGAGCCCGCGCTCGTGCGCCAGCGCCATTTTTGCCAGCAGCGCCTGCACGAGCGTGCGCGAATCGATTCGCGGATGGCCCTCGGGGTAGCCGGCGAGGAAGAGTTCGCGGATGCCGCTTTGCTCGATGACTCCGGTCGTCATCAGGTCGAGGCCGTCGCGGAACGGGCCGATCGGCCGGTCGGGATCGCCGCCGATGACCAAAGCGGTCTTTACCTCTGCCTCCGCCGCCGCACGCTGCAGAAAGTCGCGCGCCTGGGTAAAGCTGGCAAGGCGCCGGGCGGCGATATGCGGCACCGGGATCAAGCCGGCACGGCGCAGCCTGGCGCAGGCGGCGACGATGTCGTGGTGGGTAACGCTCGCCGGATGATTGACGAATACCGTCGTCCCCGGAGCGAGCAGTTCGTGCAACCCTTCCTCGGTCACCGCCTCATGCGGTGAGATCTCGATCGAAGCGGCGCCGATCAGTTCCGCCGCTCGGCGGCCGTATGAGTCCTTCGCCGCCATGCGCAGCGGGCCCGCGCCGGCCATCAGCCTGAATCCCGCTTGCGCGAAATTACATAAGACTCGTCCCAGAACCACAACCCGCCATGCTTATGGAGAACCTCCCGGGTGGCTTCGAGGTAGGCGCCGCCGCTGATCGCCGCCGACAGGCGCTGATCTTCGATCTGAGCGACATAGACCGCGGCGTTCCAGGCGGCGAACAAGGTCGAAGTGCCGATGGTCACGCTGATTTCGCTCGGCAGGGTATGCATGTCGTAACGAAACAGCGAGCGGGCATCGGCATAGGCGCCGAAATTGAGGTCGCGGCCGGCACTCCCGAGCTCCGCCTTGGCCGCCCGCAACAGAGCATGCCGGTCGGTAGTAAACGGGTCCTCCTCGGGCCAGATGTGCCGGATGATCTCCAGGCCGGGATCGTCGCCATGCGAATGGATCGCGATCAACCGGCCGCCTGGTGCGAGGCTGCGGGCCAATGGCGCGACGACCCGGCGCGCCTTGAACTCGAGCGGCGCGCGCGCGCGATAAGGCTGCGAGGCGATCACCAGATCGTAGTCGGCGCGGGTCAGCCCACGGCGCGGCCTCACCTGATCCAGCAGGAACCTGTGGTCCTCGCGATAGATCACCAGCACGACCGGCTTTTCGTAGATCGGGTTGCCGCTGTTCCGGCCGACGAGGGCCCGCCAATTCTCGGCGAGAAACTCGCGCAGATCGGTAATCTGGGTCTCGAAATCGTGCGCGGTGTTTCCGGCGAGCGCCACCTCCTGCCAGACGAGGCTGGTCGCCGAGGTCACCGAGTTCGGCGTCAGCCACGGCGCCTCGGAATAATACATGTTGGTCATGACCAGCACGGTCGCCGGGTGCTCGAACATCCGGTCGGGCATCTTTTCGAGCACCAGCCGCACGTCCTCGAGGCTGATCTCTTTGGCGACGATGTAGAACGGCATCGTCGGAAACCGGTGGTGCATGGCGCGCATCGTACGCGCCAGCACGGTGCCGTCGCCGGTTCCGGCATCGAAGACGCGGAGCGCCGGTGGGCGAGGATGGATGTTGCCCAATTCCATACTGACGCGTTGGGCAATAACCCACTTCTCGCTGCAGGTCGTGACAAACAGCAGGTATTTCTGGCGGTTGTCGTAAAAGCGAAAATTCTGCGCGGCGCCGGGAGTGGGCACCGCGATGGGCAGCAAGCTCTGTGCGGGCATACCGTTTGCCGCACGGCCGGGTTCGCGGGCGATGAATGCGCGCACGCGCTCGACCGTATCGGTCGTGACCCGCCCGCCAAGACGGAGCCGGCTGACCAGCTTGCCGTCATTGACCGCGTGGCGCCCGAATGTCGATTCCGCCATTTTCGCGCGCCGGCAATATTCGGCGATGTCGCGGAGCAGCGCCTCGCTCATCGGCCCGACCTCCCAATGTCCTCCATGGATTCAGCCGAGCACGGACGCCACCGGTCAACCACAATCCTGCCCACCACAAACGTGGGCAAAAGAGTGGGACGATTGTAGCGGTTACGGTTCTGCGAGCGCTGTAAAACCGCAGTCGCGAAAGTTTTCGGCCGTCAACACGGTCTACGTGTCGGTATTTATCCGCCAAACCGACCGGTCAATCTCGCGTTGACCGCAATCTGCCGTTCACCGGCTCTTGCCGCCCCGTAGCTGGAGCGCTAGCGCAACCGCCGGCAGGCTGGCGATGTCGATGCCGTGGCGCTGCGCCTCGGCGATCAGTCCCAGCGGGTCGGCGCCTTCCCGCATCCGGGTCAGCGCCCACAGCAGAGTCGATCGGGTTCCGCTGCGGCAATGGGCGACGACCGGTGCCTCGGCGGTAGCGCAGGACCGCGGCGAAGGCGTCGACATCGGCGCGCGTCAATGTCGCCGCGGTGACCGGGATATGGTGATAGGCGATGCCGTGTGCCTCGGCCAACCGCTGCGCCTCGGCCGCTGGCAACTGGCCTGGGTCTTCGCCGTCGGGCCGGTTGTTGATGATCGTGCGCACACCCGCCTGCGCCAATGCGTCAATATCGGCGCGATCAAGCCGGCCGGCGGCGCTCAACCCGGGAGCCAGAGGAATGAGTTCGGCTGCCATACTGCCCCCTTCACAAGCTTATCGGCGCAGGTTCGCAGTTGCCGCCGCCGCGGTCACCTGAAAAGATTAGGCGGCGAATTGCGGCGGCCGCTGCATCAAGTCGCCGGCCCGGATCCAGAAGCGCTCGAGCCGGCGCAAGGTGACGCCGACGGCCTGAAGATCGTCGGCCCCGACCAGCGCCTGCGGCAGCATCTCGGCATGGCGCCGATGCATCGCGGTCAGGCGGTCGCGCAGCTTGAACCCTTTTTGGGTCAGGCGGACATGCACCGAGCGCCGATCGTGCGCCGAACGCTGCTGCACCAGATAATCGTTTTCGACCATCTTCTTGACGTTGTACGACACATTCGAGCCGAGATAGCAGCCGCGCAAGGTCAGTTCGCCGACGGTCATCTCCGCATCGCCGATGTTGAACAGCATCATCCCCTGGACGTTGTTGATGTCGTGAATCCCGAGCCCTTCGAGTTCGAGCTTCACCACTTCCAAAAAGTGGCGGTGAAGCCGCTCGACGAGCGAGATCACTTCCAGATAAGTATTGTTCATCCAAGCCTCGTTACTGGGCAGTCTCGCGGAGATTAACCCGGGCTTAGTTAACTATTCGTTTCAAATTTTACGGTCAGGTCCACCTATAAAGCGGTAGATTGCCGAGAAATCGAGGCCGCCGGCTCCCTGATCGACGTGTAGCTGATAGAGTGCGGCCGCCGCGGCTCCCATCGGCGTCGGCGCCGCCGCCGCGCCGGCCGCCTGCTGCGCCAGCCGCAAATCCTTCAACATCATCGCCGCGGTGAAACCGGGCGCGTAATCGCGGTTGGCGGGCGAGCCCGGCACCGGGCCCGGCACCGGGCAATAGTTTGTCAACGCCCATGATTGGCCGGTCGACCTGCTGACGACGTCGAACAAGATTTGCGGTGCCAGTCCCAGCCGTTGCGCCAGGGTAAACCCTTCGCACGCCCCGATCATCGAAATCGCCAGCATCATGTTGTTGCAGATCTTGACCGCCTGGCCGTTGCCGGCGGGGCCGGTGTGGACGATCGTGCGGCCCATCGCTTCGAGCACCGGTTTGGCGCGATCGAACGCAGCCGCCTCGCCGCCGACCATGAAAGTCAGGGTGGCCGCCGCCGCCCCGGCGGTGCCGCCCGAAACCGGCGCATCGAGCATGTCGAAGCCAGCCTCCGCCGCCGCGGAGGCCACCGCGCGCGCGGTCTCGACATCGATCGTCGAGCAGTCGATCAGCAACGCATCCTTGCGCGCGCGTCCGAGCACCCCGCCATTGCCGAGATAGACCTCGCGCACCTGCGGACCTGCGGGCAGCATCGTGATCACGATTTCGCCCGCGGCGACGGCCTCGGCGGCGCTCGCCGCTGCCCGACCGCCTTTCGCCGCCAAGCTGGCGACCGCTGCCGGCACGATGTCGTAACCGGTCACCTGATGGCCCGCCTTGACCAGGTTCGCCGCCATCGGCGCCCCCATATTGCCGAGCCCGATAAAGCCGATCGCTGCCATGTTGTCGATTCCCTCTCGGTTGGCAGGTGTTTCGCACGATGATAAGGGGTCGGCACTGAGGCCGAAAGGGCGGGCCGGCGAACGACGTGGCGCGATCGACCGCAAATCGACGCAATTCGGCAATTCGTAGGGCGGGTGAAGCGGAGCGCAACCCGCCATCGATGCCGCGGGCTACATGGCGGGTTGCACCCGCCCTACGCCCGCTGCCAGCCGACCATCCCGAAATGCGCGATTATGCGCGGGGCGGCCTGTTTTCGCCGACGCGCCTCCGAACTCGGCACCAGTCCCGCCGTATTGGCCCACCGCTACGCGCTGTCGCTCGGGGTCGACACCCTGGTGCTCGGCGTCAAGAACCGCACCGAGCTCGCCGAATGCGTCGCCGCGGCCGAGGCCGGCCCGCTCCCCGCCGAGTTAGTGGCCCGGATCGACCAATCGGTAGACCGTTCGGCGGATTTGTGACACATCAGCGGCAGCTACGAAACCGCGCAACCTGGCCATAGCTCATCAGTCGGACCGTCACCCCAAAAGACCCCCGGGCAGCGTCGTCTCTGATTGGCGGACGGGTGACATTTTGATCGGGCGCCTACAGCGGTGCGACGCATAAGCGAGATTGCGGAAAATCCCCCATCCGCTCACGGACGAATGAGCCAATGCGTACCGTCCTCGCAAACCACCTGACCGAGCGGCGGCGATGGTGCAGAGGCGTCCAGTTCGCACGACGTTACATCGGTGAGCCTCCAAGGCGATGATTGCGGAAGATTGGGGTCTGGTCGAAATTCAATTTCTAACGTGGCATTCCTAGCCTTCCGGCGTGCGTCCGTACAATCGCTTGCTGATACCCAGACGGTTTTTTTGCTAATTGTCGATTGCCTCCAACTCTCATGCTCTAGGTTTATTGGCGTTAGCCGATAGGTCATCATTTGCCGTGTGTCCTTTCGATAGACCGGCCTGTACGGGGATGAACTGAAGCGCGCGAATGGTAAAGAAAACGCGCTCTCAATTCGCCATTAAGAACGTGTGCGGAGAAGGGTATAATTCCTCTAAATTGATCTCTCGGCGTAGAGTGTTGTCATTATTAGCATTGAAAAACCGCAAGTCCTCGTTAAGCTCGTTCAGCTGCGTTGATACCGATTGCGGAAGTGGCGTCAAGATTTGAGACTTTTGAACGGCATTTACCAGGACTTGCAAATCGAACGGCATTTTATGTGGCACTGGAATGGCGTCGAGGTGTGTTGATTTATTGTTCAATATCGTAAACTTTTCGGTAATGGAAGCGTCCGTATGCTGCTCACGCACTTGTGCTTGCTGAAGCTCTTTGCTTTTGTCTAGGTATGCCTTATCTATTAGGTTGCGCGCCGCATTCCAGTAGTTTGTCACAATTCGTAGTCGTATCGGTGCGAGAATTTCGTCGCGTTTGGTCTGCGAGATAGCTGTCGTCGCCTGTAGCTGTGTGTTGGTTTGCCGGAGCAGGGCCGCCAGTTCAGGGTTCGTCAGTCCTGAATCCCAAAAGCCAATCCGGGAGGCTAGCAACGCCACTTGTTGGCTCAATCCTTCCGACATGCTGGATAGTTGATCAACTAATTTTGCGGCCTCAACTTGCTTCTCGTTCCATGTTTCCGCTTCAAAGCCAAAACCCGTAACATGCTTAAACTTGGACATATGGAGGAGAAGAAGGATCAAAAACCCCATGCTTAGGACGGCGGTTATGGTTGGTGCTGTAACAGGCGGCTTTCGGAAGCAAAGGAAAATCCCCGCCCCGATAAGGGTTATCGCTAAGATCGCGGTGAGAATATACGTGACGGTTTCCATGAGCCTGCATTCTATATGTGGTATGTCGGCGGCGCGAGCCGTGCCGTCGCCGAACACAACCGGTATCCGAAACATTCGTCTGGACCGCCGACCCAGACCGCATCATCGCCGCCGCAAACTGCGGGTACCACGTGTTAGTTTCGGTACACTCGGTCGATCATGAGGTTACGAGCCGGACTGTTTGTCCAAAAGGGTCCTGAGCGCGAGATTTTCCGGACTCGTCCCGGTCCGGTTCAAAAACTCCTCGACCTCGGTCTCGGTAATCCTGCCGCCTGAGGCAAGATTGGGTTCGTGCCTGACGAAGGACCGGCCGGTGGCGGTATCGCAAATCAGCTGCCAGCGGTCGCCGTTCGAACTGCGGTAGAAATCTTGCACGGATATCGTCATGGGTTCGCTCCTGTTGTTCGCTGGCAAAACCTGCGCGTGCCGCTCCCTGAACGATTACCGCAGCAGCCCGAGGGTCGGCGGATCTCGCGAGGCCCGTAAAAATTGGTGAGGTCCCGCTCCATACAACGCGGCAGGCACGCGGTTAGGCGGTAGACGGGCGGCGGCGCGTCGCCACGTTTAGCCGCGAAAAGATCATATGATTGTCGACTCGGTATAGCCATTGATACGATGGCTGCGCATCATCGCGATTTTCTTGCTTCAGGGCTTGCTCGCGTCTTTGCTGGGAATGGCGCTGGTCCGGCGACGGATCTCGGTAACCGCGGAAATTCCCGGCTCCGCCGATTTAATTCCCGGTTACCCCGAAAAGAGTTCCCGGTTATTGCCGGTTCTACGGGAATTTTTCGTCTCCGATAAATTTCGCCGGCTGGAAGTCTTTGTCACTGCCAAGCAATCGGTAGACCGCGCCGCCGCGGCGTGACACGCTCGCCGGCAAACGGCTGAGGAGGAAACGACATGAGCCAGGCACTCGAAGGCATTCGCGTCATCGATTTCACCCACGACCAGGCGGGCCCCTCCTGCACGCAAATGCTGGCCTGGCTCGGCGCCGACGTGATCAAAATCGAACGCCCGCCCCACGGCGATCGCGCGCGCCGGTTGTGGAACATGGACAACCCGAACCTCGACAGCTTCTTCTTCTCTGCTGCTCAACAGCAACAAACGCAGCACCGTCATCAACCTGCGCACCGAGGAGGGCAAGGAGATTGCCCGCCGCCTGATCAAAAATGCCGACATCGTCGCCGAGAACCTCGGTCCCGGTGTCATGGATCGACTGGGTCTCGGCTGGGAGGCGGTGCAGCAAGCTCAACCCGCGCGCGGTCTACGCCTCGGTCAAAGGCTTCGGCTCGTACGGCCCTTACAGCGGGTTCAAATGCTTTGAGCCGGTGGCGCAGGCGACCTCGGGGGCGATGAGCGTCACCGGCGAGGCAGGTGGCCCGCCGCTCGTCAACGGCGCCAATATCGGCGATTCCGGCACCGGCATGCATCTGGCCATCGCGATCCTCGCCGCACTCGTACAGCGCGACAGCACCGGCCGCGGCCAGCTGGTCGAGGTGGCGATGCAGGAAGCGGTGCTGAACCTGACCCGGGTCAAATACACCGGGACCTTGGCCACCGGAAAACCCCTGGAACGCACCGGCAACCGCTCGCCTACGGGCGGATGGTCCGATCTCCTGCGCTGCGCCGGCGGTGGCGTGGACGATTACGTCTACATCACGATCCCGCCCGACAATCCGGAGATGTTCGAGGCGATGACCGAGGTCATGGGGCGCCCGGAGCTGCGCACCGACGAGCGCTTTGCAACACCTCCGGCGCGCGCCAAGAACGGTGCGGCATTGACCGACGATATCGAGCGCTGGACCGCGACGCGCGACAAGCGTGAGGTCATGCAAGCCTTTGCCGGACGCGGCATCGTTTGCGGCGCCGTGCTCAACACCGCCGAAGTGCTCGCCGACCCGCATCTGCGCGAGCGCGAGACGATTTTCGACCTCGACCACCCGACGCGCGGACGGTTCTCGATGATCGGCTGCCCGGTGCGGCTGTCGGATTCGCCGCTCGCAACCCTCACGCGCGCCGTTGAAGGGCGAACACACCGAGGAGGTACTGAAGAACATCGCCGGATACGCACCCGATGAGATCCAACAACTGCGCGAGAAGCACGTGATTTAACACCTGGGGTTAACGCAGAGCTGTTCGCCCGCTGCGTTGAAGCCTTCCTTAGCGGAGCCACCGATGATCGAACAAACCCTGGACATCGCGACCAAGGACGGCGCGATGGAGACCTTCATCTGCCATCCCGAGCGCGGCGGGCCGTTTCCGGCCGGTCTTCCTGCTGATGGACGCGCCGGGGATCCGCGAGGAATTGCGCGACATGGCGCGCCGGCTCGCGCACCGTCGGCTATTACGTGCTGCTGCCCAACCTTTATTACCGCGCCGGTCGCGACACGATCTTTGGGCCCGACGTGCTCGAGCAGGGCAGCGCCGGAACAGCGCGCATGCGCGCGGTGCGCACCAAGATGACGATCCCGCCGGTCATGGACGGATATCGGCACGATGCTCGGCCTTCGTCGACCGCCAGAGCGAGGCCAAGCCGGGACCGGTCGGGCGCCCATGGCTATTGCATGAGCGGTCCCTATGCGCTCGCCGCCGCGGCGCGCTACCCCGAGCGCATCGCCGCCGCCGCTTCGTTCTACGGCACCTGGCTGGTCAACGACGCCGAGGAGAGCCCGCATTTGTCCTCGGCCAAGGTCAAGGGCGAGCTCTACATCGCCTGCGCCGAGCATGACGAGCTGGCGCCGCTGCCGATGGTCGAGGAATTGCGCGGCTGTTCGCAACGCGCCGGCACCGCGGGCGAGATCGAGCTTTATCCCGGCGTGCATCACGGCTTCGCCTTTCCGCAGCGCTGGTGCTACGACAAGCCCGCTGCCGAGCGGCATTGGGAGCGGCTGATCGCGCTCTACCGAAGGCGCCTGGGGTAAACGCCGATATGCCGCACGCTCCGAGAACGGCGACTGCGGAGGCCGGCGCCTTGGCCACGTCGATGACCGGCTGGGAATTGCTTGCCGATCCGCTCCTCAACAAGGGCACGGCATTTACCGAGGCCGAACGCGACGCTTTTGGGCTGCACGGACTGCTGCCGCCGCATATCGGCACCTTGGAGGAGCAAGTCTCGCGGCGGCTGATGGTATTGCACCGGTTTGCCAGCGATCTGGAGCGCTACGCCTTTCTGAGCGAACTGCACGACAATAACGAGACGCTGTTCTTTGCACTGCTGGAACAAAACATCGAGGAGTTGCTGCCTCTCGTTTATACCCCGACAGTCGGCGCCGGCTGCCAGCAATTCAGTCAGCTGTTTCGCAAGCCGCGCGGCCTATTTCTGAGCCTGCCGCACAAGCAGCGCCTGACGCAGATCCTGGCCAATCCGCGCTTCGACCGGGTCGAGGTCGATCGTGCTGACCGACGGCGAGCGCATCCTCGGGCTCGGCGATCAGGGTGCGGGCGGCATGGGCATCCCGATCGGCAAACTCGCGCTCTACACCGCGCTGCGGCGGTCTTCACCCGGCGACGACGCTTGCCGATCATGCTCGATGTCGGCACCGACAATCAGGAGCGTCTGACCGACCCGCTCTATCTCGGCTGGCGCCACGAGCGAGTGCGCGGCCAGGACTACGATGATTTTGTCGAGGCTGTAGTCGGCGCGATCGCGCGATCGCTGGCCGCATGTGCTGCTGCAGTGGGAAGACTTCGCCAAAAACAACGCCTCACGCCTGCTCGAGCGCTATCGCGACCGTCTGTGCACCTTCAACGACGATATCCAAGGCACGGCGGCGGTTGCGGCCGGGACATTATTGTCGGCGATCAACGTCACCGGGGTGCCCCTGACCGAGCAGCGGATCGCCGTGCTAGGGGCGGGCTCGGCCGGCGTGCGGCATCGCCAGCCTGTTGCTGAAGATGATGGTCGAAGCCGGATTGGCCGGAAGGCGGCTGCGGCGGCGCGCTTTTATATGGTCGACCGCGACGGCCTGCTTGTCGATGGCATGAGCGGGATCGAACCATTCCAGCTTCCCTTTGTGCAGCGGCGATCGTCGGTCGAAACTTGGACGCTCGACCATCCAGACAAGATCTCTCTGCTCGATGTCGTGAAGAATGCCAAGCCTACCGTGCTCATCGGCGTTTCCGGCCAGCCCGCAGCCTTCTCGCGAAACAGTTGTGCGGGAGATGGCGCGGAACAATCATCGGCCGGTGATCTTTCCGCTGTCGAACCCAACCTCGCGCGCCGAGGCGACCCCGCATGATCTGCTGGATTGGACCGAGGGTCGCGCAGTGCTCGGCACCGGCAGCCCGTTTCCACCGATCACCCGCGATGGCGTCAAGTTCAAGGCCGATCAGACCAACAACTCCTATATTTTCCCGGGTGTGGGTTTGGGGGTAATCGCAGTCAAGGCGCGGCGGGTAACAGATTCGATGTTCATGGCGGCGGCAAAGGCCCTGGCTGCTGTCTCGCCGGCCCGCGACAACCCGAGCCATAACCTACTCCCCCCGGTGACCGCGCTGCGCGATGTCGCGTTCGCGGTTGCGTTGGCGACCGCTGTCCAGGCGCACGAGGAGGGGCTGACTCGGGGATCGAGATTGGCCACATCGAGGCCATGATCCGCGCCAAGATGTGGTCGCCGCGGTACCTGCCGTATCGGCGCGCGGACGACTGAGCGGGCATCGGGTCAATATCCGCCGCCGTGACCCGAGGCGGTGTTTGGACACTGCCCCGCCGGGGGACAGATCACATCGATAGCGTTCGAGCAGGCCGAGAAGGCCAGCAGCAGGACGCCAACAACGATGATCCGGCCGGTTATCCGTCTCAACGTCACTCGATGCCTACGATCACCGTTTGAACCGCGCTAAGATAAGGTTTCTTCCGACATCTCGCACATCACCATGGGAGGATGCCGTGGGTAAGCTCGATGGGAAAGTCGCTTTGATTACCGGCTCCGGCCGCAATATCGGCCGGGCGACGGCGTTGAAGCTGGCCGGCGAAGGCGCGCACATCGTCGTCAACGCACGCGCCAACCAGGCCGAGGCCGACGCAGTCGCGCGCGAAGTCCGGGACCGCGGGGTCAAGTCGCTCGCCATCCTCGCCGACATCGGCAAAAAGGATCAGGTCGACGCGATGGTGGGGCGCGCATTGGATGAATTCGGCCGTATCGACATTCTGATCAACAATGCCGCGATCCGGCCGCACAAGCCCTTTACCGAGGTAACGGTGCAGGATTGGGAGAGGGTCAGGGGCGTTGTTCTCGACGGCGCTTTCTACTGCACCCAGGCGGCCATTCCATCAATGGTCAAGAACCAATATGGCCGTATTCTGTTTTTCACCGGAGAGGGCGCTTTCACCGGCGGCAGCGGACGCGCCCATGTCTCGGCGGCAAAGATGGGTCTGGTCGGGCTGGCGCGGGCGTTGGCCTCCGAATTCGCGCCGCAGAATATCCGTGTCAATGTGGTCTCCCCGGGCAGCATCGACACCCGGCGGGACAATCCAGAGTGGTATCAAGGGCGCGCGCCGAACGCCGCCGGCATTCCGCTGGGCCGCCAGGGGCATGTCGACGAGATCGCCGCCGCTTGTCTGTTCTTGGTCAGTGATGATGGCGGGTTCGTCACCGGGCAGACCATCCATGTAAACGGCGGCGCCGGCTACCACTGACATCGCCCCGGCCGCCCGCCGCAGGAGCTTCTGTGAAACACGCCGGGGGCGTGGGCTCGGGCAATTGGAGAAGGCTACCAGCCGGAATAGGCATCCGCCTTTGCCCGCTCCTCCCAGTCCGATGCCGCCATCTCGTCCGGTCCGACAATGCCCGGATCATGTCGCGGAATGACCGCTCCGGCCAGGTCCTGTCCGCGCGGCGCGGCGTTATGCCGAGACGCCAGCGCCCCCATTCCGAAGAACAGGATCACAAAGACGATCGCCACCAGCCACGCCGAGGCGATGATGCGCCAACCGGCGCGGGACCTCTCGGCGATGTGGGTTCGGCCGTCGCCTCTACCGTCTACCAGCATACACACACCCTATTTTGTTGCGCCGCAACAAATGGGCGGCGAGCCATCAGGTGCAACCCCGCCGGTCAACCTGTCGCAGTGCCGGCCGTGCTAAGTTGGGAAGGCAGTCACGCCTTTGGCGGCTCTTCGGCTGGGCCAGTCGGACCCCGGTCGACCCTTTATGATCGTCAGCCGTTGCCGCGACTGGACTCTACTAGATTTGTTGAATGGCCACAGGCGGGGCCCGCTGCGCCAGCCGCCCATGTGCAACCGGCGACGACGCCCAGGACTTGCTTGTGGAGGCTCGCGCTAACTTGTGCGATCTGGATCGCAACCGGCTCGTCGGCGCGCTTGTGCTGCTGGTGACCGCCTTGTTCGTGTCCGGTAGCCTCCTCAGTCCGAGATACCGGGCTTTGGCTCGGCGCGCGGCCATCGCGGGGTTCCTGGTCGCCTTGGCTGTCGTTCTCGTGTGGGTAGCGGCCTGGCTTACGTCCTTATAGCCCTGTCGCTTTAATAGCCCTGTCGCTTTAATAGCCCTGTCGCTTTAATAGCCCTGTAGCTTTGAGCCTGCCCTCACGCCGGTACGTCCGCGTGATCGCTATGCGGTCTCTTTCACCGCATCAAAAAACCTCGCCGTTCGGGCAGCTGCATTCCTCACCGATTCGCTGAGCGAGTGGGTCGGATCAGACGTTCGCCGGTTTCCGGGAGCGCCCTGCCCGCGGCAGTTGGCATGACCTTGTCCGTAGATTCCGGAGAGCGATCTCGAGCGGGTGGCGATTTATCAATTGCCGGCTCTTTCAAAAGCTGCAGGGCTTTCCATCATTACCTGGATGGATAGATCAATTCGGCAAAGTAATAGCAAATACCGATACCTATAGTTGATTTGCCTTTTCACATCAAGTTGGCCGCCCGGACTTTGTTGTTGGCGGGTTTGAGCAAATTGTGGGCACCGCGAGCAATCGGCTACGCTCCGAATCGGCGTCGATCAGGCATAAATTTGGCGTGGGGTAGTGATGCGCTAGAATTTGTTTGCTCTTCTCGCTGCCGCCGTATGAAAATAATCGCACAACCTAAGCGGCGAGGAGTGATTCTTCGATGAGCGATGATACCACGGCAAGAAGCGGTGGACTGCGACCGGTGACAAAAATCATCACCAGCTATGTCGGCAATCATACCGTCCCGCCAGATCAGCTTTCGGCTCTAATCGTTTCGGTGGATCAAGCTATTCGTCACCTTGGTACACCCGCACAGCAGCAACCGCTGCGAACACCTGCCGTCCCGGTCAAGCGATCGGTGCAGCATGGTCATGTGGTTTGCCTTGAATGCGGCTTTCGCGGAAAGACGCTGCGGCGGCATCTCGGCACCAAGCACGGCTTGCAGATTGCGGAATACTTGCGGCGGTGGAAGTTGCCCAGCGATCATCCGCTGACCGCTCCGGCCTATTCCGAGCAGCGGTCGGCAATGGCCAAGCAGCTGGTCTCGGCCGCAAGCGCGGTCGGACGCGGACAAAAGGACGTCGCGCCCGATCATAACCGCGCAGCGGTGATCGCTCAGTCGCCGAGCGGCAAGCTCAGCGGAGAAATCTGTTCGGCTCCCCTTCCGCGATAGTCGCGGCGCGGCGCCATGGCCAGCATGCGGCGTTGCGCCTCGGCGAGGCGCCGGCCGGCTTCAGCCTGATCGAGAGTCACGACCTTGCCGGCGGCGACGATTTGGCGGCCATCGACAAACACGTCGCGCACCGCACGGTCGGCGGCGTGATAGACGAACGAGCGCAGCGGATCGCGCGCCGGCATCATCTGCGGGCACTGTCGAGATCGACGAGTACGAGGTCGGCCTTGTTGCCGCACGCGAGCGCCCGATATCGTCGCGCAGCAGTGCCGTAGCGCCGCCGACGGTCGCCGCATGAAAGAAAGTCGGCCGTCGTTACCGTCTCGATGTCGCGCGCGGCGATGCGGGCCAGCATTGCCGCCTTGCGCATCTCCTCGACCAGGTTGTGCGGGGCCGTGTCGGTGCCCAGTCCCATCGTCACGCCGGCGCGCAGATAGTCGCCGAAATTCTCCATGACTGACCGTAGCGGGCGAACGGCGTCGGGCAATGCGCGACCGACGATCCGCTATCGCGCGATCAGCGCGAGATCGGTCCGGGTCCACCAGCGGATCCAGGAATGGGTGTCGAGAAACAGCGCGTGGCCGAGGATCGTCCTCGGCCCGAGAATGCCGAT
The DNA here is from genome assembly GCA_963821795.1 of uncultured Alphaproteobacteria bacterium. Classification (GTDB taxonomy): domain Bacteria; phylum Pseudomonadota; class Alphaproteobacteria; order ATCC43930; family CGMCC-115725; genus AP-15. The sequence continues at coordinate 183,067 of CAWGFH010000013.1, read as the reverse complement.
CTCGTTCGCCCATTGCACCGGCGTTTTGCCGTGGCGGCGCAGCATTTCCTGCACCTCGGCGACGCTTTGCGACACATGGACGGTCAAAGGCAAGCCGCGCTCGTGCGCCGCATCGCGGCTGTCGCGCAACAGATCGGCGGAGCACGTGTCGATCTGCATCGGTGAGACGACGCCGGACAGCCGCCCGCACGGATGTGCGGCGCGCATGGTCGATCAGCGCCAGCGCCGCCGCGAAACCCGTCGCGGCCGCGCGCCTCGTCCCAGGCGAATTTCAGCTCGAAATCATTGTCGAGCCGCCAGCGCGCCGAGGCGTATCCGGGCGCCAGAAACCCGCGCAGGCCGCTCTTGGCGAACAGTCCGATCCAGCCGTCCCAGGCCGGCGATATGTCGACCAGAGAGGTGACGCCGCTGAGCAGCAATTCGCAATAGGCGAATTCGGCGCTGGCGGCGCGGGCCTCGTCGTCGGTCGCTGAAAACGCCTGCCAGCGCTCGTAAAGCCCGGTCATGTGCATATTGCGCAGGCCGTGCTCCTCGCGGACGCCGCGGTAGAGCGGCTCGTGCTCGGGATGCGAATGGATGTCGATCAGTCCCGGCAGTACCAGGCGGTCCGCCGCCGTCGATGATCCGGTCGGCCGGTCCCGGGTAATTCCGCCCGACAAAAGCGATGCGGTCGTCGGTAAAGGCGACATCGACATCGCGGCGATAGACATGACGTGATGCGCCATCGTCCCAGGCGATCACCCAGTCGGCACTTCGGATGACGGTTGTGGGCATGGCCGGTGTTCCCGTGTGCTGGCGGCTCGGACGCCGGGATGATATACGCGAAATCTGGCGTTGGAGGACAACCTGTGGCCAGGACCGGCGCGCGCAATCTGATCACCGACGTGGCCGGGATTCTGGTTGGCCAGGCCGAGGACCGCGATGGCGTCACCGGGGTGACCGTCGTGCTCGCCGAGGCGCCGGCAACCGCATCGGTCGATGTGCGCGGCGGAGCGCCGGGCAGCCGTGAAACGGAATTGCTTTCCGCCGATACGCTGGTCGACCGAATCGATGCCGTGGTGCTGTCGGGCGGGTCGGCGTTCGGCCTCGATGCCGCGCGCCGGGATCATGGAGTGGCTCGCTGCGGCAGGGCGCGGCTTTGTCGTCGGATCGACGATGCGGTCGTCATTGGTTAGGATTCCGATCGTGCCTGGTGCAATCCTGTTCGATCTTGGCTTTCCCGGCCGGCGGATGTGGACCGGCGAGCCGCCCTATCGCTTTCTTGGTCGCAACGCGGTGGCGGCCGCGGCCAGGGAATTCTCCCAGGGTAATGCCGGGGCCGGCTGGGTGCCACCGCCGGTCGCCTCAAAGGCGGTATTGGCAGCGCTTCGCTGATGCTCACCGGCGGCGCCACGGTTGGCGCTCTGGTCGCGGTCAACAGCTGCGGCTCGACGGTGCGGCCCGGCTGCGGACGCTTTTGGGCCGCGGACTTGGCGTTGCCCGGCGAGATCGACCCGCAGCCGGCGATCCCGGCTGCCTTGTTTGATCCGGAAGACTTTTCGGAGTGCAAGGCTGCCGTAGCCGGAGCCAACACGACGATTGCCGTAGTCGCGACCGATGCCGCGCTCGACAAGGGCGGGTGCAGACGTTTGGCGATCATGGCGCAGGATGGGCTCGCCCGTGCGATCCGCCCGATCCATACGCCGTTTGATGGCGACACCGTGTTCGCGCTGGCGACCGGGACCGGCGCGCCAACGGGACCCACCGGCTTGCTCCAGCTCGGCACGGCCGCGGCGGATTGCCTGGCGCGCGCGGTGATGCGTGCTCTGACGCTTGCCGAGCCGTTGGGCGGGGTGGCGAGCTGGCGCCAGCTTTGGGGGCGGGGGTCGGCGGCGTCTTAGACTGGTGCGCTCACCCCGGGTTCTGGTTCAGATGATTCGGGCGCGGCACTCGCCAAAGCCGATCGGCGCATAGCCTGGGCGATGGCAATGGGCGCGGAAAATGACCTCGTCGCCGTTTTCGACAAAAGTTCGCGTCTCGCCCGAGGCGAGGGTCGTCGGCCTTGTGCCGTCGGCGCTCAGTTCCATCAGGCTGCCATAGCCTTCGCGGGTCGGACCGGAGATCGTACCGGTGCCGAACAGATCGCCGGGGCTCAGATTGCAGCCGCCGCTGGTGTGATGCGTCACCAGCTGTGCCAAGGTCCAATAGAGGTCGGTCGTGTTGCTGGCTGACATGCGGTGTGGCGGCAGCCCCTTTGCCCGAAGCCCCTCGGTCAGCAGAAAGGCTTCGAGCGCAATGTCGAAAGCGCCCGTATGCTGGTCGGCATCGTTCCACATATGGGGGAGGGGCGGCGGGTCGCCCGCGGGCCGGGCCGGTTGGGCTACCCGGAACGGAGCCAACGCCTCGCTCGTGACAATCCACGGCGATACCGTGGAACCGAAATTCTTGCCGAGGAACGGCCCCAATGGCTGCGATTCCCAGCTTTGTACATCGCGGGCCGACCAGTCGTTGACGAGGCCGAGGCCGACGATATGGTCGCCGGCCCGAGAGATCGGGATCGGTTCGCCTTGGATGTTGCCGGGGCCGATCCAGACCGCGAGTTCGAGTTCGTAATCGAGCTTTTGACAGGGGCCGAAGCTGGGTGCGGTTTCATCCGGGGCCTTGCGCTGGCCATTGGGGCGCCGGATCGGCACATTCGACGGGCGGACCGAGGAGGCGCGACTGTGATAGGCCACCGGCACATATTTGTAATTGGGGCTGAGCGGATTGTTCGGGTCGCGCCGGCGGCCGCCATTCGTCGCGTGATGGATCCCGGCGAAGAAGTCGGTGAACTCCCCGATCGTAGCCGGCAGGTGCAGCGTGCATTGGGCCGCCGGGTGAATTACCCGCGCGGCGATCCCTTCGACCTTTGCCCGCTCGGGACCGTCAGCCGAGAGCAACGCAAAGACTCTCTGGCGCAGTGCCACCCTCGCTGCGGGGCCGAGCGCCATCAACGGATTCAAGGCCGGACCGGCCGCCGCTTCGGCCGCTTTTTCCGCCTCGCCGGAAAACAGACCAGCCTCGAGCGCGGCACGCAGATCAAAGATCATGTCGCCGATCGCAACCCCGCCGCGCGGCGGCGCCTCGCCCGGCGGGCTGAACACCCCGAGCGGCAAGTTCTGAATCGGAAACTCGCTGTGCCCCGCAGCCGAAACGACCCAGCTTTCGCGTTTCGCGTTATGGGTTTCATCGATCGCGCTCATTGCCTTCAACCCTCCTCGGCCGGCCTTGAGCCATCGATCATCCTCCAATTCCGCTGCCGAAGGCGAGACGCAATTGACCGATCTGCTGGCGGCCGGCCTTCACTGCTCTGACGCGCGATATCCGTGATGCTCCGATTCGTGGTCGCTCTGTGGCACGCGGTTGGGCTCTTGCTGATCATCGTGCTCGTCACCGAGTTCGGCGTTGACGGTTGGCGGCGGTTAGGCCGATGGATGCGGTATCGCCGGTCGACCAGGCCTGATCGTTCGGCCGAGGCCGACGCCTATGCCGGCGCCGAGTGGTCGAGCGCTTATTTCGATGAGTTTCGGCGAGGTGTCCGGGTCGACTGGAAGCCCTATGTCGAATGGTGGCAGCGTCCATTCCGCGGCCTCTTTGTGACGATCGACGAGCGCGGACTGCGCCCGACGCCTGGGGAAGGCGCCACTGACGAGGGGGCGATCCGCATCCTGTGCTTCGGCGGTTCGACGATGATGGGTATGGGGGCCCGGGACGCGCATACGATACCGGCGATCCTCGCCCGCCGGCTCGGCGAGGCAGGCTACCGCGCTGCAGTGACCAATTACGGCCAACTCGGGCACAATAGCACCCAGCAGGCGATCACCTTGCAACAGCTGCTGAAATCCGGGGAAAGGATCGACATCGCGCTGTTCTACGACGGCATCAACGAGATGGCCTGCGCCGAGCAGACCGGTCGAGCCGACGGCCTGTTCAACGAAGCGCGGCGGCGCGCCGAGTTCAACCTGCTGCACGCCGACCGTCGCGTCGATCTGGTGGCGGCGGCGCTGATCGCGTCCGCACCGCGCACCCTGCGGCGGCTTCGCCGGTTAACCGGCCTCCGGCTCGCCGGGCCTATGCCCGCTCCCCAAGCCGATCTGTCGCGGGTCGACATCGACCGGCTTGCCGGTGAAGTGATCGCCGCTTATGCGGCGAACCTGCGGCTGATCAGGCTATTGTCGCGCACCCACGGTTTTCGCGCGATCTTTTTCTGGCAGCCGGTCATCACCACAAAACGGGTGTTGACCCGCGACGAGCAGCGTTGGGACAAAGACTACACCAAAGATCCCGAGGCGCGCCGACGCCTCTACGCCGCAATCCTCGGCGCTCGCCGGCGCTGTCGCGAAATCACCGAAGCCGGCGACACGGTTGACCTGTCGGCCTTGTTTGACGATTGGGCGAACCCAGTCTACATCGATCTTTACCATCTTTCGGAGACCGGCAACGCCGCCGTCGCCGAAGCAATGCTGCCGACAGTAGCCGCGGCGGCGGGTATGCTGGAGCGGGAACGGCAACGGGGGTAGGTGGGATTGGAACTGTGGATATTGCTGGGCTTGGTGATCGCCGCCGCGGCGGTCGGCCTTGTTATCCGGATGCTCCGCGCGCGGCGCGTTGCCGGCGAGAAGGAAACCCCGAACATCTATCCGTTGTGGTAGCGCGGGAAGTCTGTCGAGACCAGACCCTCCGCTCACGCCGGCTATGGCCTCCCAAAAGGTCCGGGATCCGATCGCTGCCCTCAGGTTGCAGCCTCTGTCCGCCGCGGCTAGTCTCGTATGCCGGCTGGGCAGCGTGCCAGCGGGGATGGAGGGGTGGCCGAGCGGTTGAAGGCGCACGCCTGGAAAGTGTGTAGACGGTGATGAATTGTCTCGCGGGTTCGAATCCCGCCCCCTCCGCCACTTCAGAACAGAACTGCGAACGGCGAATGCCAGGACATCCTTTCCCTTCACGGTGAGAAAGATCACGCCGCGGTACCGAGCGGCGTCGCGCGTTCGATCCGCTCGCGCTCGCGGGGACTGTTCATCGCCTCCCACAGATCGCTGCGCCGCTGCACGTTGAGCCAGAAGTCGGGGCTGTTGCCGAACACGCGCGCGAGGATGAGCGCCGTCGCCGCGGTCACGTTCCGGCGGTCGTTGCACAGCTCGTTGACATGCTTGCGCTGAACGCCCATCGCCTCGGCCAGCGCGGCCTGCGTCAGCCCCATAGGCTGCATGAACTCCTCGACCAGGATTTCGCCGACCGTGGCCGGCTTGCGCTTCGTCGTCAGCATGGTTCGCCTCATCTGTAGCTGTGGTCGTCGAGATAGACGCCTTCCGCCTCGCCGCGGCTGCCGTCCCACCGGAAGACCAGCCGCCATTGGCTGTTGACGCGGATCGAGTGGAACCCCGCCAGATTGCCGCGCAGCTTCTCGAAGTGATTGCTGGGCGGCACCCGCAAGTCCTGATCGGTCGTCGCGTCGTCGATCATCTGGAGCTTGCGGAAGAGCCGGCTTTCGAGGTCGGACGGGATGTGCCGCGACCGCGTGTCCTCGACGAAGAAGGCACGCAGCCACTCGTCCCGAAAGCTCACGATCATCCGGCGGCTCCGTGTCTGCGTCTATGTACCACTCATGGGTACAAAATGCAATCGCCGAAGCCTTTGACGCGGCGGATGGCGCTCGGAGCATTGATATCATTGAGTTTTCGGCAGAAAGCGCCAGCAGGAGGTGTTGTGCGGGAGTCTAAAAATCTCAATCTCTTCAGAAACATCCGACCAACGGCCAGCCAGCCTTTTCCCTTGCCGTCCTCAATAACCGTACCTTTTGGTGACAGCTCGCTTCCCGACCAGAACTCTCTCGGTCAACCGTATCTGCACGATTTCCGGGAACGATGTCCCGCGTTACGATGGGCATCGAAGGGGCCCCATGGCAGCAATCGACCTCACTGAAAAGGTTCTCGATCACATCCGCCTGCATGGCCCGTCGAAGGCGAAGCAGGTCGCGGACGCGCTCGGCATTGATCGGGCTGTCGTGAACAACGTGCTGTATGGACCGCTACGCGGGAAGGTCCGTCAGGGCCGGGACTACACATGGTCGCTGGCCGAGGCGCCCCAAATTCGTCAGAACGCCAGTGGGCCGCCGAAGAACTCTCGGGGAAGCCTCTTTGCATACTATCTGGACTGCCTATCACAAGACGATGACAGCGGCGTGCGGACCTTCGCGGACTCCAAATTCGAGCTGGATTACGTGGAACTTGAAGAATGGCCGCTTGAGGATGCCCAGCCGAACTTTGGAGCAGAACCACTCAGAAAGCTGATCGGCCGCCAGCGCCGGGACGTTCGAAAGAAGGCGCTGTGGTTGGGGTATCCTGCCCTGGTGCGTCACGCTCGTAGCCGGAAGGGCTGGGAAGGTGCGTTCCTGGAGCCGTTGCTGATCTGGCCTCAGGATCTCTGAATCTGGCAGAACTTGGATTTTTACCCTGAGCCTTTGATCAATACGCGCGCGCTGGAAAGCCTTACTGCCTCAGAGAACGTTCTCGAGGAAGCCGCAAAATTGGCCGACGATCTCGGCCTAGAAGGTTCCGAGCCACCCCCCCTGGATGAACTGGCTGCCCGGTTTCGCGATCTCCGGCCGGAGTGGGATTGGAAAGAAGCACTCGCTCCTGCCAAGTTCCGTGGATTTGGTGAACTCCGCAAGATCGCCGAGAGCGGAATCTACAATGCCGCCATCGTCGTGCTGGCGGACCGTTCGCCATTCACGGTCGGACTGGAGCGCGAACTCACCGACCTTCGAACCGTTGATGATGCCGCTATAACGAGATCGAGCCTTGGCACACTTCTCGGGGCGTCCGGCGCACGGACAGCAATCGAAGGGCCGCTGCTAGAGCCTGCCACACTTAATGCCGAACAGCGCACAGCAGTTCGGCAAGCGCTCTCCGAACCGTTGACCGTGATAACGGGTCCTCCAGGCACCGGCAAATCTCAGGTCGTGACAGCAATCCTTGTGAACGCCGCTTGGCGCGGTCTACGGGTGCTGTTCGCCAGCAAGAACAACAAGGCCGTCGACGTGGTCATGGAGCGTATCAACGCGCTCTCGCCCAGACCGATTATGCTGCGGCTCGGTACAAGAGCGCTTCAGGAGCAATTAGCACAGCACATAACGGCTATCCTGTCGGCGCGGCCGACAGACGATGACCGGCGGGCATATGAGTTGATGCTGGCCAAGCTGACCTCGGAAGGCGAAGCACTGCATCGTCTCGCCCTGCAAACAAGCGATCTGATCGAACTACGGAATAGGGTTGACAAGCTTGAGCGGGCTGCTGAAGGGGCGCGGGACGTTCTGCCTCCCGCTTCCTTCGAAAATGCAGACAAATTGTCGATCGGCGACGCTGAGGCTCGCGTCGCCGATCTCCAAGAAGCGGTCCGGCGGTCGGATCGCGAAGCGGCCCCATTCCTCGAAAGGCTATTCTGGGTGTTTCTGAAGGAACCACGCCATCGCTATATGATCGATTCCACCAAGAGATTGGAAACGACGCTCGCGCAGCTTGGCTTTGAGCGAAAGGGGGATGATCTTTTTCCAGCACAAAGCTTGGCTGACGGCTTGCAATTTCTCGAAGCCTTGAAAGCTGCATCAGCCTACAAGGGCGCTCTCAAATTGTTATCGAGTACACCAGAGACAGGCGCTCTTGCGGCCAAGGTCGCACATCAAACCCGAAATCTGGCGGAGATATCCGGCGAGGCGTGGAGTAGCTGGGCTGCCCTCCTTCCCGATCGGTTGAATGACCAAGACCGGGCAGCCTTGGGCGACTATGCCGCAATTCTCCGAACAATTTCGAGGGCCGATGAAGAGGGCGGTACAATCGCGAGGCAGGTTTGGCGCCGCTATTACCAACTTGCGGCGAAAACAACGAAGGCGCTTCCGTGCTGGGCTGTGACTTCTCTTTCAGCACGTGGCAGAGTACCGTTCACAGCCGGCGAGTTTGATCTCGTAGTGATTGATGAAGCGAGCCAATGCGACATCGCATCCGCCCTACCGTTACTTTTTCGCGCGAAGCGCGCCGTCGTAATTGGTGACCCGCAACAGCTTCGACATATCAGCCGACTGTCGGAACAGCGCGATCAAGCCCTGATGGTTAAACATGATCTACTCGATAACCCAGGGCCGACTTGGGGTTATCGTGCGAACAGCCTGTATGACTTAGCGGCAGCCAAGGCTAGTTCGGCATCGATTGTGGTTTTGCGTGACCACCACCGAAGCCATGCCGACATCATCGGGTTTTCCAACAGCTTCTTTTACGGCGGACGGTTGAGAGTCGCAACGGATTACCGTCGCCTACGGCGCCCCGAAGGACCCGCGATCCGGTGGGTGAACGTGGCGGGAAACGCCGAACGCCCGCCGACGGGAGGGGCCGTCAACCAAGCGGAAGCCGCGGCAGTCGTCGAAGAATTACGAAGGATCGTGATCACGCTACGGTTTCCCGGTGAAATGGGCGTGGTGACTCCATTCCGGGCACAAGCGAACCTGATCGAGGAGCTGGTGGCCCGGGATGATGCGCTGGCGCCAGTGCTCGCGACTCGCAACTTTATCTGCGAGACCGCACACAAATTTCAGGGAGACGAACGCGATCTGATAGTGTTCTCGCCGGTAGTGTCGCGCGGTATTCCTGTTGGCGCGGCGGGATTTCTCAAGAGCCAGGGCAACATCTTCAACGTTGGCATCACCCGCGCTCGCGGCGCGCTCGTCGTTGTCGGGGATGCCGCGGCTTGTGCATCGAGCGAGGTGGAGTACCTAAGCGCCTTCGCCCGCTACGTCGCGGATCGCGCCAGACCGGGACCGCAGCCAAAATCAACTCGGGTACCCGACGGCGAGAACCGGGATTATCCACTTGTCGCTCATCCGGAGCGTGTGTCCGATTGGGAGAAGGTCCTCTATGCCGCGCTTGTGGACGCTGGTCTCCGCACGATACCCCAGTACGATGTCGATCAATACGATCTTGATCTCGCGCTGATACGTCGCAATGGGAGGCGACTTGATATCGAAGTCGATGGCGAGCGATACCACCGCGATTGGGATGGAGAGCTTATTCGCAGAGACCAGTTAAGGAATCTGCGGCTCATAGAGATGGGATGGGACGTCCTCAGGTTGTGGGTCTATGAGGTCCGAGACAATCTGCCTGCCTGCGTGGCCCGAGTGGCGGCGTGGGCCGCAGCTGCCGATGCGCTGCCCACCGTTCTCGGTGCTGAACCGTCTTCAGTGCATGAACATCATAGGGCTATTGCGTAGACATAGTGCTCATCATCGTCGGTCGCGGCCCGCCACCCTTTTGTTCCCTATCAACGAAATGAGGAAAGAAGTGAGCCCGTCCCTCATTCCCCCTCTGGCGGCAGAGGTTTAGAGTGGCGCGCACCGGCAAGCTGTCCGCGGTAGTGTTGGCGAAAGCGAAGGGCTGGCGGTGCTGCATGATGGCGATTGTCTCTATCCCGCGTCATGCCGCTCCACGGAGATCGCGACCCCAACGAAAGGCTAGGTGCTAAATCGTGGGTTTACTTGACGCCAAGAGCCTCGACATGGGGCTCGGACCTTAAGCCGATATCTCGCTCGCGGAGGCACGCAGGCGAGCGGCAGACCATCTGAACCAATGCCGTGATGGCATCAATAACCGAAAGAAGCCGATGATCGAGACGCGCGAAATTGTGACAGCTCCGGGCCTGGCGTTCGACGTCTCCGTCGGCGGCGCCAAATCGGCGCCGCTAGTGCTGCTGCTGCACGGGTTCTGCGTCTCCCGGCATTTCTGGGACAACCAGATCCCGGCGCTCGCGGCGGCAGGTTACTTTGCGGTGGCGCCGAACCAGCGCGGCTATGCAGCCGGCGCGCGCCCCGACCCGGCCGATTTCGACAATTACCGGATCGACTGGCTGGTTGGCGATGCGCTCGAAATCGTCAAAAAGGCGGGATACGGTGATCGCCAATTCCATCTCGTCGGCCATGATTGGGGCGGTAGCCTGTCTTGGATTATCGCGGATCGATGGCCCGACGAATCGCCTCGCTGACCATGCTGTCCCGCCCGCATCCGGCATCGTTTGCCCGGGCGATGACGAACGATCCTGAGCAGCCCCACCGCTCGCGTCATCACCGCGAGCTCCTCGATCCCGGCGCCGGACCGCGGCTGCTCGCCGAGAATGGGAAATGGGTGCGCGATCGGCTGGCGCGCAACGGCGTTCCGCAAGCGGCGATCGAGAAGCACTTGTCGGTGATCGGCAACCAATCGGCGATGGAGGCGGCGCTGGCTTGGTATCGTGCTCGCGGCGAGCGGCAGCCGATCGGGCCGACCAAGGTGCCGACCCTGTTTATCTGGGGCGAGTGCCGACGATACAGTCGGCCGGATGGCCGCCCAAGGTACCAGCGAGTTCATCGAGGCTGATTATCGTTTCGCCGCCCTCCCCGGCGTCGGGCACTATGCGGCAGACCAAGTTCCGGCGCGGGTAAACGAATTGCTGCTGGATCACCTCGTTCGCCATCCGGCCCGATAAGGCAGCCGACCGCACCATTCCGAACCCGCACGGCTGGTCAATTCCGGCATTGGCCCGCTGCCGATGTGCGTCGCGCCAGCTCTCCGGGCTCATGGTAGTAACACACGCGCAACATAAGGCAGGAGGGCGGCATGGGGCGGGTCGCGGGCAAAGTGGCGCTGGTTGCAGGAGCCGGAGGGGGCATCGGTGGTGCCGGGGCCGAGGCGCTGGCACGCGAGGGGGCAGCGGTTTTCTGCACCGACCGTGACGGCGCGGCGGCCGAAGCTACCGCCGCTCGAATTCGTGTTTCCGGCGGCCGGGCAACCGCGTCGGCTCTCGACGTATGCGACCGTGCGGCGGTCGATGCGGCCGTGGCTGCTGTCGTGCGCGAGTTCGGGCGGCTCGATATCGTGCTCGAATCGGCCGGGATCAGCCACCGGCTCAACTTCCTGGATGTCGACGCCGAGACTTGGGACAGCGTGATCGGGGTCAACCTGACCGGCATGTTTCACATCGGCCAGGCGGCGGCACGGCAAATGGTCAAGCAGGCGAGCGGCACCATCATCAACGTGACCTCGCAGCTCGCCGAAGTGACGCGGCCCGAGCGCGCCGCCTATGTCGCCTCAAAGGGCGGCGCTCGCTCGCTGACGCAGGCGATGGCAGTCGATCTGGCGGCGCATGGCATCCGCGTCAACGCGGTGGCACCCGGCCCGACGCTGACCGGGCTTACCCGCGCCAGCTATACCGATCCCGAAGCACGGCGTGCGACAGAGGCGCTGATCCCGCTCGGCCGGCTCGGCGAGCCCGACGATCTTGTCGGGGCAGTACTGTTTCTCGCCTCCGACGAGTTGCGCTGGGTAACCGGCAGCACGGTAACAGTGGACGGCGGCTATCTGGCGATCTGAGGGGACCCCAATGACCGGCGACCAATCGCATGTCACGAACCGGCTGGCGCAATTCGTCGCCGGCTCGCAATGGGAGGCCATCCCGCCTGAAGTGCGGCGCGAGGGCGTGCGTGGCCTCTTGAACTTTGTCGGCTGTGCGCTTGGTGGCGCCCAAGACGAGGCGATGAGCATTGCGGTCAAGGTGCTGGCGCCGTTTTTCGGGCCGCCGCAGGCGACCGTGATCGGGCGCGGCGAGCGGCCCGATGCGCTCAACGCCGCTTTCCTCAATGCGGTCAGCGGCAATGTCCTGGAATACGACGACACGCATCTCCAGACGGTGATGCATCCGGCGGCGCCGGTCGCACCCGGCTTGTTTGCGCTTGCCGAGTTGCGTCCGGTGTCGGGCCGCGAATTGCTGCACGCGTTTATTATTGGAGTCGAGATCTCGTGCCGCGTCGGGCTTGGCGTGATGCCGACGCATTACCGGCGCGGTTGGCACATCACCGCGACCTGCGGGATTTTCGGCGCGGCGGCCGCCTGCGCCCGCCTGATCGGATTAGACGTGCAGCGCACAGCCTGGGCACTCGGGCATGCCGCAACGCAATCTGCGAGCCTTATCGAGAGCCTTGGCAGCATGGCGAAGAGTTTCGGGGTCGGCAACGCCGCGAAGAATGGGCTGGCTGCGGCGCTGCTTGCCGAGGGCGGGTTTAGCGGACCCGAGCAGCCCATCGAAGGCCGCTACGGCTTCGCGGCGGTGACGAGCGATTTGGCCGATCTCGTACGCCTAACCGACGGGCTCGGCGAACGCTGGGAGGTGCTGAACAACGCCTACAAGCCTTATCCGTGCGGGGTCGTGCTGTTCCCGGTAATCGACGCCTGCTTCGACCTGCGCGCGCGTCATACGCCGGCGCCGGAAGCGATAGAACGCATCGTCGTGCGCGGCCACCCGCTGATGCGCGAGCGTACCGACCGGCCGAATGTCGAGACCGGGCGCGACGCCAGGGTCAGCCTGCAGCACAGCGTCGCCGTGGCGTTTGTCTTTGGCGCCGCCGGGCTCGCGCAATACGAGGACGATTGCGTCGCCGATCCGGCCGTGCGCGCGCTACGCGCGAAGGTCGTATTCGAGGAGGAGCCGGCGGCACCGGTCGAGTTGGCGACCGTGTCGCTTCGCCTGGTCCACGGGACGGAACTAAGCCAGCATATCCGGCACGGCCGCGGCACGCCGGGCCGACCGATGAGCGATGCCGAGCTCGATGCCAAGGTGCGCGAGCTGGCCTCCTACGGCTCTCCGTTTGTCGACGCTGGCGGCCTGATCGCGGCGGTGCGGGGTATCGAGGACGAGGCCGATCCGACCCGATTGATGCGGCTCGCCGTGCCCGTTATGTAGGCAGCACGTCGGGTTCCCCGTCGTCCGTCGGCGCGGCGGCTAAGCCTCGATCCTCGACCGGCTTGCCCGGCATTTCCCACGATATCCGTTCTCGGGTTTGCATTTTTTGCAGTAGACGGCAAATCGTGCCCATGATCAGAAGGACTTGATGAGAACACCCGACTTCAAAGACCGCCTAAGTGCGGCCAATGTCGCGAAGAAGGCGCTAATTGAGCGTTCGCGGGCAATCGCGGAAGATCCCGAGAGGCTGAAGCGACTAGAGGCTCGCTCGGAGATCGCGGAGGCCCGTGACATCAGGATCGCGGAAAGAGAAAAGCAGAGACGCGAAGCGCTGGCGCGCAAAGCCGCGGAGCGAGCCGCCGCGGAAGCCGCCGAGGCCGCGGCTCTCGAGGCGGCCCGCAAGGCCGAAGATGAGGCCCGAGCGATAAGGCTCGCGGAGCAGGCCCGGCTGCAGGCTATCGAGACGGCGAAACAGGAGGCGATTTTCGCGGCCCGCAGAGCGGGCCGGAAGGCGAGGAAGCGCCACGGTCATTAGAGCAGCCCGCGACGCTTCGGGTCGGACCGCTCTGACCGTCCTGCCATACTAGGATCACTCAGCCGGCACGCCGAGCCATCCCTGCAGAACAGCTTTGCTCGCTCGGCATAGCGTGATCGGGCCTTACGGCCGCATCCTAGCGCAACGAAAAAGCGCAAAGAGGGGAGGGTCTGGCCATGCATGACATCGTCATCCGCGGCGGCACGATCGTCGACGGCACTGGTGCCCCGGCGTTCAGCGGAGATCTAGCAATCAATGGCGACCGGATCGCCGCGGTCGGCGGCAAAGCCGGGCCGGCTCGGCGGGTCGTCGACGCCGACGGGATGCTGGTGACGCCGGGCTGGGTTGATGTTCACACCCATTACGACGGGCAGGCGACCTGGGACCCGATCCTGGCGCCGTCCTCCTGGCATGGGGTAACGACGATCCTATTCGGCAATTGCGGCGTCGGTTTTGCACCGGCGCGGCCCCACCATCGCGCGGCATTGATCGATCTGATGGAGGGGGTCGAGGACATACCCGGGCCCGGTTTTGGCCGAGGGTCTCAAATGGGATTGGGAGAGCTTTCCCGATTTTCTCGACGCTCTCGACCGCACGCCCCGGACGATCGACGTCGCCGCGCAGGTCCCGCACCATCCACTGCGCGTCTATGCGATGGGCGACCGCGCCATCCGGCGCGAGAGGGCGACCGGCGATGACATCGCGCTGATGCGTCAATTGACCCAACAGGCGGTGCAGGCCGGCGCCTTTGGCTTTACGACATCGCGCACCAACGCGCACAAGACGACGCAGGGCGAAATGGTGCCGGGCCGGTTTGCCGAGATTGAGGAATTGACCGGCATCGGCGGCGGCTTGGGAGCGCTCGGCGCCGGCACTTTCGGGATGAACAGCGATTTCGAGGACGAAGCGGGCGAGTTCGAATGGATCACCCGGCTTGGCCTGGAGACCCGCCGCCCGGTGTGGTTCTTGCTGACCGACCGGCCGACCGATCCGCAGCGCTGGCGGCGGATCATGGCCGGCGTCCGTCAAAGCCCGCGCTGCAGGCGCCTCGGTCACGGCGCAGATCGCCGGCCGGCCGGTCGGCGTGATCCTCGGCATCGCGACTTCGCTGAACCCGTTTTCGATCCGCGAGCAATACCGGCCGTTTGAGGCGCTGCCGCTGGCCGAGCGGCTGATTCGGCTGCGCGATCCGGCAGTGCGCCGGGCGATCCTCGCCGACCGGCCGTCGCCCCATCTGATGGGGCGGCTCGGCCCGTTGGTCCAGCTTGCTGCCAGCCGCTGGGACCGCATGTATGCGATGGGCGACCCGCCCGATTACGAACCGCGCGCCGAGGCCAGCGTCGCCTCGATCGCGGCGCGCACCAACCACACGCCCGAGGAGGTCGCCTACGACTATCTAACCGAAGCCGCCGGCAATCTGCTGTTCTTTCCGGTGACCGGCTATGCCCAGGATGACCATGAGCCGATCCGCGAAATGCTGACCGATCCGGGCACATTGCTCGGGCTCGGCGATGGCGGCGCGCATGTGGCGATGATCGTCGATGCCAGCATGCCGACCTATATGCTGACCCATTGGACGCGCGACCGCAGGCGCGGCCCTGGTCTGCCGCTCGAATTTATCGTCAAGCGCTTGACCAGCGAGACCGCCGACTTCTTTGGGTTTGACGATCGCGGCCGGTTGCAGCCGGGCAAGCGCGCTGACGTCAATTTGATCGACCATCAGCGGCTGCAACTGCATCCCCCGGAAATCGCGCACGACCTGCCGGCGGGTGGCAAGAGACTGGTTCAGCGCGCCGACGGCTATGCCGCCACCTTGGTCGCCGGCACCGCGGTGTTCGAGCGGGGCGAGCACACTGGCGCAATGCCCGGACGTCTCGTCCGCCGCGGCCGGTAGACCCTTCCACGAAAGCCTGCGGGACGCCAGGGTCGGCCCGTGCCATCGGGCACCGATCGCCCCGGTCGGCATAGGGGGTGCGGCATCCGTTGAGGCCGCCGCCCTCGCAAGCGTGATTACGGATCGATCCTCCCATGAACGCGTCTCGCCCCGGCTCGCTGGCGCCGTTGTACGTCGCCGGGCCGCTCAGCATGGGTTATGTCGATTTCTATACCTTCTTGATCCCGCTTTACGGCCTGTCGCTGGGGTTCGACGCCTCCCGGATCGGCATTTTGGTCGGCGCCCGCTCGATCGTCGCAATGTTCCTGTCGATCCATATTGGCGTTTTGATGGATCGGTTCGGCACCCGCAAAGTCACCCTGTTTTTTGTCTGGATGGGGATGGCTTTGGCGCCACTTTTTCCGTTGGTGCCGTGGTTCTGGGCCCTGCTGCTGCTGCAACTGATCAACGGCGCTGCCGTTTCGTTCGCCTGGTCCGGCGCGCAGACCCTGATTGCCCAGCTTGCCGAGGGCGATGCCCGCTACCTCGGCAGGTTCACGTTCTTTGCCAGGCTCGGATCGACGACCGCGCCGATCCTCGGCGGCGCGGTCTGGGACTTCGGCGGTGCATGGCCAGCCTATCTCGTTGGCACCGCATGGGGCGGGGTTCTGACCATCGCGCTGCTGCGCGCCCCGGAGGCAGAGTTCTTCGCGCCGCCGCGACAGGAGGGGAGCGGACGGGCGCGCTTCCGCGCCCGCGATGCCTGGCCGCGAATCTCGGATTACCTCAACTCGATCATGCTGATCGCCATACCGGCAATCGCGTTGTCCATGGCGATCATCTCGATGCGGAACTCGACATACAGCATCCAGACGTCGGTCTATGTTGTTTACCTTCACCGCGTCGGGCTAGTCGGAACCACCATCGGGGTCCTGTTCGCGGCGGCGGAGATCGCAAGTGGGTTCGGAGCGCTCTTTGCCGGGCGCGCGATGCATCTCGGTGATGCGCAGCGCACGATGCTCAGCGGGACCGCGCTGTCGATCCTGCTGATTGCAATGACACCGCTTTTGGGCGGAATCTTTGCGTTTCTGCTGTTGTTTCAAGTCGCGCGCGGCTGGCTGGAAGGAGTGATCCAGCCGGTTGTCTTGTCGGTGCAGTCGCGGGCCGTCGGCCTCCATCAGCAGGGCGCGGTGGTGGGCCTGCGCCAGACCGGTCAGCGGCTCACCTCGATCATAATCCCGCCCCTGATGGGCGGGATCGCCGACCGTTGGGGTGTGAGCCAAAGCTTCCTTATCCTCGGCACGTTGATGCTGCTGTTATGCGTGCCGCTGGCGCTGATCATCCGCCGACACCGGCGACTTGGCTTCGCGGAGCAACCACATGCCCGCCGCGCGGGGAATTGACCCGGCGCCCACCGCAAAGCCCGAGCGCGGATGGCGCGGCCGCGAAGCCGCCGGGTTCTTCCGCGACGGCGCGGCCGCCCGGGCAGCGGAATGGCGGTCACGCGCTCCTGGTAGTGTCATCATCCTGTCATGATGATCCACTAGACGATCATATGGACGTTGCATGCCGTGGCGAGATCCTGTTGGGGGGATCCCAGCCCCCTTTAAGCCAGGTCATCGCAAGTCTCGGCCGAGAATTTGTTAGGAGGGGGAGCCGCACGATGGTCGACCTCGCGACACGAGATCTGCAGGATCGGCTGTCCGCGAAGACGGTGCAGGAGTACATCGACGAATTGCCGGTGTGGTCCGACGGCACCGCGCTGAAATCTACCCCGATGACGGGTATGCAGTGGCGGATCTGGGCTCTCGCCGCCTCCGGCAAGTTCTTTGAGGGTTTTGTTGTTTTCATGGGCGGCGTGACGGTGCCGCTGATCGCCCGCGAATTCCACCTCGCCGCCGCCCAGACGGGTTTCGTCACCTCGGCGAGCCTTGCGGGGATCCTGGTCGGCACCATCCTGCTCGGCGGCCTGTCCGACTATTTCGGCCGCAAGCGCATGTTCATCGCCGAGATGATCATCTTCTGCCTGTTTCTGGCGCTGCTGATCCTGGCGGGGAACTTCGTGTCACTGGTGATCTGCCTGTTCGGCGTCGGCATGGCGCTCGGCTGCGACTACCCGACCGCGCACATGATCATCTCAGAGAGCATCCCGAGCGCCGCGCGCGGCCGGCTGGTGCTCGGCGCCTTCGCCTTTCAGGCGATCGGCGCCATGTGCGGCATCGCGATCGGCGCCGTCGTGCTGATGGTTTACCCGAGCCTCGATGCTTGGCGATGGATGTACGCGACGGCACTGGTGCCGGCAGTGCTGATCACGATCGCCCGCTTCTTCATCACCGAAAGCGCGAACTGGCTGATCGTGCGCGGCGCCCATGAAGAGGCAGAGAAGGCCGTGACCCGCCTGCTCTATCGCAGGCCGCGCTACCCTCAGGCGGTGGCCCTCGCCCGTCATGTCGCCGATGAGGCGAGCGCGTCGAAGCAGTCCTTCCTGGCGCTGTTCAAGGGACACAACCTCCGCGCCACCATGTTTTCTTCGGCGCCCTGGTTTCTCCAGGATCTCGGCACCTATGGCATCGGCGTCTTCACCCCCACCATGATCGCCGCTGCTCTCGGCAGCGGCCCCGACAAGATCCGCAGCCCCGCCGATTTGATCGCGAGCGGCATCCACTCGGCCCAGGCCGCGGCCCTGACGACGTCGCTGCTGGTCGTGGGCATCGTCTTCGCGATCGCGCTTTCGGACAGGTACGGGCGTATCCGACTGCAGATCTTCGGCTTCCTCGGCTGTGCCGTCGGGCTCGTCATCGCCACGCTGTCGATCGACGCAACCGGCGCGACCGCGCTCTACTTGATCATGGCCGGCGTCATGCTGTTCAACTTCATGACCAATATCGGCCCGAACGCCCAGACTTACTTGCTCGCCGGCGAGGTGTTCCCGACCGAGGTGCGCGGCATGGGTGCGGGGTTCGCGGCGATGATAGGTAAGATCGGTGCGGTCGCTACCACCTTCGGCTTTCCGATCCTGCTGGTCTCTATGGGCACCCGCACCTTGCTTTACACCCTCGCGGTCAGCTCGGTGCTCGGCGCGATCGTGACCTGGATATTCCGCATCGAAACCACCGGCGTGAATCTCGACAGGATCGGACGTTGAGCTTCACTTGGAGATGGTGGTCATGACCCGGGATTTTCGCCGTGCGCTCGCCGGCGCTGCCATCGTCTTGGCGTTGGCGTTCTCGCCCGCATACGCCGCCGGTATCACCCTCAACGAGAGCGGCTCGACCTTGCTGTTCCCGCTCTTCCAGGCCTGGATCGCCGGATACAAAAGCGTCAAGCCCGACGTTCAACTTACCGCCACCCCTTCCGGCTCCAGCGCCGGCACCGAAGCGGCTATCGCGGGCTCCGTCCGGATTGGCGCCTCCGATGCCTATCTCTCCGATGAGGCCGCAGCGCAGAATCCGCAGATCCTCAATATCCCGCTCGCGATCTCGGCGCAGACGATCAACTACAATCTGCCGGGTCTGAACGACGCTCGCCTCAAGATGGACGGTCCGACACTCGCCGCGATCTACGCCGGCGCCATCGCCAAATGGGATGACCCGGCTATCAAGGCGTTGAATCCGGGGACGGCGCTCCCGCATCATACGATCATCCCGGTCCGCCGCGCCGACGGCTCCGGCGACACCTTCATCTTCACCCAGTTCCTCGATTTCTCGACCCAGACCTGGGAAAACAATCCCGGTTACGGTACCGATGTCGCCTGGCCCAAAGTCACCGCGGCAAAAACCGCGGTCGGCAACGCTGGCATGGTCCACATGCTCGCCACCACCCCCGACGCGATCGGCTATGTCGGCATCAGCTACGCCGACCAGATCGCCAAAGTCGACCTCGGCACAGCGATGGTCAAAAACCAGGACGGCAAGTTCCTGCTCCCGACGCCGGACACGATTGCCGACGCCGCGGCGCAGCTCGACCCGCGCACGCCGCCCTATGAGCGCATCAGCCTCATCTTCGCCCCCGGCGACAACAGCTACCCGCTGATCAACTACGAATACGCCGTCGTATCCAAAGCGCAGCCCGACACGCGCGACGGCACATGCGCTGCGCTCCTTCCTGCGGTGGGCCATCTCAGCCACCGGCGGTAACAGCGCAAAGTATCTCACGCCCGTCGGCTTCATCCCGTTGCCGGACTTCATCCGCGGGCTCAGCGAAGCGCAGATCGCACAGATTAAGTGAAATTCGCTCTCCTTTTGCCCTCGGCGGTAGCCCGGAACCAACCGGCGCACTACTGCGCGGCGGCGCCAAGCACCTGTGCCGCCACGGCCGGGCGGTTGTCTCTGAGGAACCCGCGTACGTGGCGGAGCGCGATCTGGATCTGCTTGGGGTTTGCTTTCCACGGGTAGAGGCTCACCTGCGCATTTGGCGCAAGATAAACGCTCTCCATCGCCACCACGTATGGGTGGCCAGGAACGTCATCCGGCATCACGAGGATTGGCGTCTGGCAGTTGCGCACAAAATCGCGGCTTACGGTGTAGACGAAGTCGGCGCGATCGCCACGGTACATATTGGTCAGGAACGCGTCGACCTGGGCCATCGTTATGTCTGGGCGGCGTTGGCACAACTCCGGTCCCCAGCTCTTCATATTGTTATTGTAGGAGAGTTCGGGCATCTCATGACGATAGCCGCTCGGCTGCACTGGCACCGCCGCGACGACGCGGCCGCCGGCCCGCTTTAGCAGGTTCCAGATAAACGGGCCCCCGATGCAGAAGCCAAGCACCATGAATTCGCGGATGCCCAGGTGATCCATCAGGCCGATATGGTCGTCGGTATAGGCGTCCCACGGCCGGGTGACTTCGAGCGGCCCCGTCGACTGCCCGCCCTTGGCGTTGCGCAGATCGGCGCCGATAACACGAAACTCGCCCTTGAACTCGTCGAAGGGATTGAAAGGGTGCGTCGCGAGCCCCGCGACCGTCGAGTTGAGCCCACCGCCCGGAATAACCAGAAGCGGGAATCCGGAGCCGGCTTCCTCGTAATGGATGCGAACCTGGCCTCTTTCATAGAACGGCATGCCAGCTTTCTCCCTCGTTGCGGCCGCACCAGCATAGATGCATTTGACGCGGGTCGCACGCGATGAGCAATTTCCCCGTGTCGAGCGGGTGGTGCGCCGGAAATACGCGCCGTGGCCAAAGGGCGACGATTGCTTCGTGCTCCGGGGCTACCCTGGATTTGTTGTAGACGGGACCCAGCTGTGCCGGTCCATCGCCGGTGCAGCTTCAGCTTAGTGCACGCTTCGGTCGCAATTCCATGGACCTGGGGGGTCACGAAAGGCGTACCATTACGCGGCGGCAGTCAACAGCAACACGCGCTGGCAGGGGGATCAGCGGCGGCTAATCGAGACAGCGCCGGTCGTCACCCGGTATTTTGCAAGTAGATTGGATCTCTCGCGCGCCGGCAGCGGCGCCGGGTCGGCGACGCACGCGAGAAAGCGACGGGCAAAAGCCGCGAAAGCGGCGTCATGGCCGACCCGTATCGCCGCGGGAATCGCGATCCGCCATTCCGATCCAAGCGTCTCCAAGGCGATCCCGGGGTGGGTCGACTGCAACTCGGCAATGCGCCGCTGCAGCGCCGCACCGATATTCTCATCCGGCAGGACATACAGCTCCGCCTGAAAGCCTTCTGCGGGACCCTGCCGCACCGCAAGCCGGCAACGGGTACCGCGATAAAGCGCCTGATGCGTATCGTCGCCCTGCTCGGCCTGCCAATCCCAGCGCACCTCCAGCCGGACGTGAATGCCACGCACCTGATAATCGACCCGTCCATTGCAGAGATAGTCCAGCACATCGCCGCGGATAAACGATGCGAGGTCTTCGGGCCATTTGTCCTCCCCGGTCAGCTCGCGAAATTGCGGCAAGCTCACCGGGGTGGGCCAACGGCTCGCCGCAAGGATCTCGATGTCGCGCTGCCAGTCGAGCGGCTGCTCAGGGAACAGCATCTCATGCACCCGATCTACCAGATGCACGCCGGTATCCGCCAAACCTTCACCCTGCTCGCTGACGTCGAAATACCAGGCGGGCCGCGGGTTCGGCAGGCCGGCAACGACTTTGCGCAAATAGTGCACGCCGCTCAGCGCGACGCCGGGTTCATCGCTCGTACCCCGGAGCGGCTCCCCAAACACTTCGGGGTCCCTTCTCAATGCCTGCAAGAGCCCGACGAGGATGTTGTGACGCCCGGTCATCATGTCGGCCAACACGAGTTGGCGTTCGTTCGCTGTCGTAAGAGCCGCCTCCAGCCGCGGCAGATCCGCGGGCTCGATGATCGCGGGCTTGTCGGCGAGCACGTGCAGGCCGGCTTCGAGCGCAGCGACGATCCGATCGATCTTGCCACGGTTGCGACCCGAGAGGATGGCGACCCCTCCCGGCGGCTCGTCCCGTATCCGATCGAGAAAATCGGGGCCGGCATAAACCTTCAGCCGCCAATCGGTAGCCGCTTGCGATCGCCGGTTGTACCTGGCGATCCGGTTCAGGTAGTCGATCAGGTCAGGACCGAGCGGCGCATAAACCCGCACGACCGGCGATAACTCCGGATACATCTGCTGCTGCACCAGCGTGGCATGGAAATGACCAGGATCGACGACAACGAGGCTGGTTTCGGGCATGGCGGGCGAGCAACTCCGCGCAGTTATGGGGAAGGGAAGAGTGCGATTTTGCCGCTGCCTGCAATGCGACGGTATCGGCCGTGGCGGCGCTAGGAGGTGACCGCAACCCCAGGTGCGGTTGAGCGGATGACCGAGGGTCGACCCCTTGGTCAATGCACCGCGGCAATCCCCAACACCGGAACCCCGGATGCTCCCGGCCGCCTAGCTTCTAGCAGGCGCCGCGCTTCCTGCGGCCGATCGGCTTCGATGTAGGCTCTCAGCAAGGTGAACTCGATCAGGTCGTGCTGCGCGCGACTGCCGCCAATGCGCTCGTTTTGGCCCGCCAGCGGCGCCAGCGCTTCGATTGCGCCGGAAAAATCCCCGCGCTCGAATGACGCAAAGGCGCGCGCGAGTGCGGGAAGGTACGAGTCTGAAGGGTAACGCCCCTCGCGCGCCAGTTCCTGGATCTGCCGGGCACGGACATCGAGCGCGGCGTCATCCCCGCTGACCGCCTGGGTCAGGATGACGTGGAGGTCGGCGAGCCCGTTGCCTGGCCGCGGCAGTGCCGTGTTTGCGTAGTCGGACAACCGGCGCCAAGCGGCCGTGTCGCGCGGATGGCCGGCAAGTTCGGCGCGCCATAAAAACGCCGCTCCATCGGAGATTTTCATCTGTGGACCGCCGCTGTGCCGGTCAAGGGCGATTGCGTCCCGGTACGTCCGCAGCGCTTTTTCCCAATTGCCGGCCTGGATTTCGCAGAGCGACAGATGCCAGCTCAGATGACCGTAGAAAAAGCCGTCACGCGGATAGGTGGCGAGCCACGGCGAGAGAAAAGCGCGGGCCGTGTCAGGGTCGCCGCTCTCGTAGCAGACATGCGCGAAACCGTGCGCGCCATGCGCGTTGTTCGGGTTTGTCGCCACCGATTGCTCGATCTTCACTCGGGCCGCCGCAAGCTGCCCATCTTCGGAGAGCGCCATGGCGTGATACGACGTAAACCAAAAATCATCGCCGTAATGCGAGGCTAGGCTGTTGGTCATCTCCGCGATCTGGCGCTTCTGTCCGATCCGGCCGGAGCCGCCGATCACGCCGTTGGGATTCGCGGCTACGGAAACGACTAGCGCATCGCGCGGCCATACCGTGAGATGCGGGTACAACGCGGCGATTGCCGCCTCTGTCCGGCCCGCGAACACCAGATCGAAAAACGCGATGTGGCTGGCTTCGCGGTGGGTTAAGCCGGCGGACACGTCCTTCGCCGCCGCCAGTGCTGCCTGTGCTGCAGCGACGTCGCCTTGCCGCATCAATACCTGCGCCTTGCCCGCGTGGGCCAGGGCAAACCCTGGGTCTGCTTCGATGGCCCGGTCATATGCCTCGGCGGCGCCGGGGAAAAACGTTAGTGCTCGGTCCGTGGCAAGAACGTAATCGTCCCGCGCCGCGGTGGATGTGGTGGATAGGGCAAGGCCGTAACGATCTGTCAGCATGAAAGGAACCCTCTCCGCGGGTCGGCTGTGCCGATCGCTGAATTTTGTAAGCCAAAATTTGGAATTCGCCAGCGCGCCGTTGCGTGGGCGCCAGGCGCGATATTCGCGTCCAGCAGGCGGGCCCACTCGCCATATACTGGCTGCTCTTGCGAGCAAACCACAGCATATGATTGCCGAGGCGCCGGACGATGACGCCTTTCTAGCGTTAGGTTGGCTCGCTGCCGGCCTGTCGATGCAGTTGGGAGCGGCCCAGGAGGAGGTGAGTAGATGGCCTACGACCTGCTGACAAGGGCGGGAGTGTCGTCGACTGCACCGGTGCTCCGGGGAGTTAGGATTGGTATACGTCAGTCATGATCAACGGTCGCACAGAGATCATCGCTCATCTCGGTTACCCCACCGAAACCTTCACCGCGCCGATGATTTACAATCCATGGTTCGCATCGCGCCGAATCAACGCCGTGGTGGTTCCGATGGGTGTGCGGGCCGAAGGCTATGCGGCGTTTCTGGGTCCTCTCTTCCGCCTTAGCAACATCCGGGGCGCGCTGGTGACCATGCCGCACAAGGTCGCCACGGTAGGCCTGCTTGATGAAGCGGCTGTCGCGGTTCAGGTTGCGGGCTCGTGCAATGCCATCCTTTGCCGTTCGGATGGCTCGCTGTATGGCGAGCAGTTCGACGGCATCGGTTTTGTGCGCGGTGCGAAGCGCAAAGGTTTCGATTTCGCCGGCGCCGACTGCTTAATTGTCGGGACGGGCGGGGTCGGGTCGGCAATCGCCGCGGCAATTGCCGCAGAAGGTCCGGGATCGATCGCGCTCTGTGACATCGACGCCGCTGCAGCCGAGCGGCTCGCGGCTCGTCTACGGCGCCACTTCCCCGGGTCGGATGTCAGACTGCGGGACAACGACCCCGCCGGATATCGGCTGGTGGTCAACGCGACCCCACTCGGGACGGCGGCGGATGATCCCTTGCCGTTTAACCCGATGCGGCTCGACGACGGCGCCTTTGTCGGCGATGTGGTGCTGACTGCCGAGCCGTCGTCGCTGCTTAAAGCCGCAGGGCGGCGCGGTTGCCGCCTTCTGCTCGGGACGGACATGTTGTTCGAACAGATACCCGCCTATCTCGAATTCTTCGGCTACGGAAGCGCGAGCCCTGAAGAACTGCAGGCGATCGCGCAAATCTCATATTGAAGCGGTGGTCGGAGCCAATTGGGATCATTGCTGAACAGCTCACAGCCCGTCGGCCGCGGCGTCGCCACTGCTCACGTCGCTCTGAACCAACCCGCCGATCATCAAAGTCTGCGGGAGATGGATGCTGTCTGGCGGGCGTCAAGCACCTGCTTCTGACCGGTTTCCGATGCGTGCGCCACCGCGTCGAGCAGGCGGTGGCGCTTCACGGCTGCAGCAAAACTCGGGCTCGCCGGCCTGCCGTCGCGGATGCTCTCAGCCAGCCGCGCATAAAGCTGAGCCACATTGTAGCGAGAATCGCCGGGCAATCCTTCCGGCACCCAGCGATATTTAGCAGGCACCGAAAGTTCGGCGAGGTCTTTGGCGGCGCCCTGAGCGCCCCGCACGGTCAGTTCCTGCCGCTGCATCGAGGCGCGAGTCGTGGCGGTCAGTGTCAAATCCCCGCGGTCGCCGTGAACCTCAAACAGAAACTCGGTGCCGCGGGTCATGCCGCCACGGATCTGGAACGAGACCACGGCACCCTCGGCATTCTTTCCGCTGACGATGCCATTGACTACCAGTTGGTCGGGCGTGTCCTTGGCGACCAGTTGGCCGGTCGCTTCGAGCGGGATCCTATCGCGCTGGCTGACTGCGAACGCGGTCAACTCGCGGAATTCGCCAAGGCAATGGCAGAGCGCGTCGATCTGGTGACCGCCGGTGATGGTCATCAGATTGGCGCCGTTCGCGCGATCGGCCTGATAGGCACGGTCGATCGAGCCACCCCAGTTGCCGGCGCAGCCGATCATCGTCGCGGTCAGTACCCGGCCGACATAGCCGTCGGCGATCAGGTCTTTGGCATAGTTGATGGCCGGCGACATCTGGCCTTGCAGACCAACGGCGTGGCGCACGCCGCGCCGCTCCGCTGCGTCGAGCATGCGCACCGCCTCGTCGGTGTTCCGGCCGAGCGGCCACTCGCAATATACGTGCTTGCCGGCGTCGATCGCCGCCATCACCGGCGCGTAATG
The DNA here is from genome assembly GCA_963821795.1 of uncultured Alphaproteobacteria bacterium. Lineage (GTDB taxonomy): Bacteria > Pseudomonadota > Alphaproteobacteria > ATCC43930 > CGMCC-115725 > AP-15. The sequence goes on along the minus strand of CAWGFH010000013.1, from coordinate 157,606 downwards.
ATCCGGCACCTTGACGCTGACCGTGACCAGATCGATGTCGGCATGCGCCGCCATCTGCGCCGGATCGGCAAACGCCAGCCTCGCGCCATAATGCCGCGCGGCCGCCTCGGCGGTTTCCTGCCGTGTCGTGCAGACCGCGACGATCTCGAACTGAGGCAAGGCCTGGAGCGCCGGAATATGCGCAATCGAGGCGAAGCCTCGGCTGGCGCTGGCACCCACGATCCCGACCCGGAGCTTGCTGTTGGTCGCCATGAGTTCCTCTTGCGAAGGGATCCGTCCTCTCTGGGACATGCTAGGCCAGAAGCTGCGAAAATCGGATCAGAATGCGACGCGGCGGCCTGATCAGGCCGGATGGTGGCTACGGCCAGATTTCGGCAATGCCGATCCCGCTTTCGCCGGCCACCGCGTAAAGCAGGTAGATCCGCCCGTCTTCCTCGAAGATCGCTGGATCACGGAGCTGGTTGACGTGGCCGTAGGCCGTGCTGCGCACCGACGGCACGAGCGGCGCGTCGGCGCCCTCCCACGCACGCTCGGGCCGGAGCACGTCGACTGGCGTGCTTTCTTGCCAATCGTGCCAGTCGCCGCTGATATCGATGCGGCTGCACAAAATGCGTTCTGGTGCGTGGCCCACTTGAGTCCAGAACACGAGCAATTCGTTGTTGCGCTTCAGAACGGCTGAGTGGCGCATGTTTGGGTTGAACAGCAACGGACCCGGCTCGAAGCCGCGCAGCCCGTCCTTGGAGCGCAAGAACTGCCCCGGCATCGCGAGGGCATAGGTCATTCCCTGGTGTGGAAAAATCCGTAGGTAGGAAGGGCCAAGGATCTCCGGCTGCGCCAGGAAATCGACACCGTTACCGGAGATGGCGACGCGGCTGACCTGCGTCGCGACGCCTTCGAGCCCGTGAAAGTACATGACAATCCGCCGGCCCACGGTATCGACATGCACATCTGGCGAGGCGATATGCGGCGTCGTGATCTCCGACCGGGCGTCGTGCGATATGGGCGTGCCGCGCTCTTTCAAGCGGGCTTCGAACCGCGCGACTTGTTCCGGAGAGGCCGTCGGTGGCTTGGTCAAGAAATGCGATTGGGCAAGACGCAGGCTGCCCGGCGAATGGATCGTCCACGGCCCTACCAGGTGGTCGGCGTAGGCGAGACGAATGTAGCTGCCTTTATGGTCGGCGAAGTAGAGGTAATACTCGCCGAGGTGGTTGCCGATCCAATCAGGGACCCGGATCATCGAGGGACCCTGGATATTGACCCCTGTGGTCTGATGAAGATCAGACGTGATGATCGGCCAATCGACCAGACGGCGGGTGCGCAAGCCAGTTCCTCTTGCTAGGACACGATCAGGATCGGTGCCTACAGCGGGCAGACCGCGATGTTGGACCTCGGCCGCGCAATGGTCGGAGTGAGAGGATTTGAACCTCCGGCCCCTGCCTCCCGAAAGCAGTGCTCTACCAGGCTGAGCTACACTCCGCCGACCGGCAGCGGTCTATACCGCCAGCGCTGCCAACGCGCAAGGCGGCAGCAATCGAGAAGAAGGTCCGGCGGCAGCGCCTCGATGCTTGCGGCCGAGGCATGCGACGCGGGTCGGCAATTTTCGGCCCAGTCGCCTCGCACGCGCCGCCAACATCAGAAGCTTCGGTCTCCTGCAAAGGCGGCAGCGCCGGTCAAGGCTCGCCTTTCGGGGCCGTCGCGAAACATCGAGAGCGCGTCGATCGCCGTCGCCGCGTATTTGCGGGCACGCGACAGGGTTTCGGCGAGAGCGCCATGGCTATCTACGAGGTGGATTGCGCGATCGAGGTCACCCGGTTGCTGATCCATCTCCTCGATCGTGCGGCGCCAGAAGCCCCGCTCCTCCTCGGTGCCGCGGGCGAAGGCGATCAGGATTGGCAGGGTCACCTTGCCGTCGCGAAAATCGTCGCCAATGGTCTTACCAAGTTCGCTCTGGCGCGCCGAGAAATCGAGCATGTCGTCAACCAGCTGAAAAGCAATCCCGAGATTCGGCCGAACATATCGAGGCTTCTTCTTCGGCCTGCGGTCGCTCGCCAAGAATGGCGCCGATACGGCTCGCGGCGGCGAACAATTCCGCGGTCTTGGCCTGGATAACCTCGAGGTAGGCGGTTTCGCTGGTCCCCGTGTCATTGGTCGTCACCAGCTGCATCACTTCGCCCTCCGCGATTGTCGCCGAGGCGCGCGATAGGATTTCGAGAACGCGCAGCGAACCGTCTGCAACCATAAGCTCAAACGACCGGCTGAAGAGAAAATCCCCGACGAGAATGGCGGGTTTGTTGCCCCACAGCGCGTTCGCCGTGCCGCGGCCGCGTCGCAGGTCGCTGGCGTCAACAACGTCGTCGTGGAGCAACGTTGCGGTGTGGATGAATTCAACCGCGGCAGCGAGCGCGATATGCCGATCGCCGCGATACCCGCACAGCTTGGCGCAGCCCAGGGTCAGCAATGGCCGCAGCCGCTTGCCGCCGCCGGCGACAATATGGCCAGCGAGTTGAGGGATCAGCCCGACCGGGCTGTGCATGCGCTGAACGATCAGCCGGTTGACGCGCTCCAGGTCGGTTTTCAACAGCCGAGACAGTGGATCGAGCGACGGCTTTCGGCCCGTGCGCACCCGGTCGACACCCGCCTCTAGCGCCACCCGATTCTCCCAGAGTGTCCACTGCGCTCGCCGATCGGCCGCCGATTGGGTTGACGCATCAGAACGCGGACGAGCATAGAATGACGGTACGACCGGTCAAGAGCCGCACTGCCCGCGGGCCGGCGGATACACTGCGAATAGTTGACGCGATGAAGGTACTGTTGCGCACCAATGATGCGGTTCGCCTTTCCTGGCTGCAGGCGCTGCTCCGGGATTCGGGGATCGAGAGCCTGGTGCTGGACCAGCATACGAGCATGGTCGAAGGCAGCATCGGCGCGATCCCACAGCGTCTGATGGTAGCGGAGCGCGATTTGGCGCGGGCCCGCGCGTTGCTTGCCGCGTCCGGTGAGGACGTCAGATGAGCGAAGCTATCGCCCCCGAACCAGACTTTACAGAAGATCGGCTGCTTGGCGGCAGAGTCCGTTTGCGGCAGCCCACGATTGGCTACCGGGTCGCGATCGACCCGATCTTTCTTGCCGCCTCAGTGCCGGCCGAGCCCCACCAATTGGTGCTCGATGTCGGATGCGGCGCCGGGGCGGCGATGCTTTGCCTGGCGGCGCGTGTGCAGCATGTCCGCGTCGTCGGGCTCGAAATGCAGCGCGACCTGGTCCGCCTGGCCGGCGACAATGCGATCCTGAACGCGATGGAGGCCCGCGTCTCGGTGATGATCGGAGACCTTCTTCATCCGCCGCCGCGGTTGTCGGCGGGCTCCTTTGACCATGTCATGGCGAACCCGCCGTTTCTCGAGCAAGCGCGTGCGGGGCCAGCCACTACGCCGGGCAAAGCCGCGGCGACGATCGAGGGTGATGCGGACCTCGCCGCATGGGTCCGGTTTTGCCTGGCGATGGTGCGGCCGAAAGGGACGATCACCTTTATACACCGCGCAGATCGGCTCGATGCGCTGATCAGTGAAATCGCCGGACGTGCCGGCGAGGTCGTGATCTATCCGCTGTGGCCGGCGGAAGACCGGCCGGCGAGCCGGATCCTGGTGCGCGCCCGCAAGCAGATCGCGGCGCCGGCTCGACTCGCCCGCGGTCTGGTGCTGCACCGTGCCGACGGTCGGCCCACCGTGCTGGCCGACGGGATTTTACGGGAGGGTAGGGGCATCGAGGTCTGATGCGCATCCGTCGTCTATTCCGGTCGTCTTCGACCATGCGGCTCCCCATCTGAGCGCCATGACCATTCGCGATCATCTCCAAATCGAGCGGCTGTGGCAGCGCGGGCCGGTGGTCTCGGTCGTACGCTTCGAAGGCGTCATCATGCCACGGGTGCGCCGCAACGCCATCTCGCTGGCCAGCCATGCCCGGGCAATCGAACGGGCGTTCAATCTTCGCGGCGTTGTCGCGGTCGCGATCGTCGTCAATTCGCCCGGCGGCTCCCCGGTGCAGTCGGCATTACTGTTTCGCCGTATTCGGCAACTTGCCGATGAAAAGGGCATTCCGGTCATCGCCTTTGCCGAGGATGTGGCGGCCTCCGGCGGCTATTGGCTGGCGCTCGCTGGCGACGAGATTTTCTGCGAGGAGACTTCGCTGGTCGGCTCGATTGGCGTGATCAGCGCGGGTTTCGGGCTCAACGAAGTGATCAAGCGGCTCGGCATCGAGCGGCGCCTCTTTACCGCCGGCACCCACAAATCGCTGCTCGATCCGTTTCTGCCGGTAGATCCTGCCGATGTCGAACGGCTGAGCGGGCTGCAGCAGGACATCCACCGAGCATTCAAGGAGCATGTGCGCCAGCGTCGCGCCGGAAAAATCGACGGCGCCGACGAAGGCCTGTTCGAAGGCGACGTGTTGACCGGGCATATGGCGGTAACGCGCGGTCTGATTGACGGAATCGGCGAACTCCGCGCTGTGATGCGCGCCCGCTATGGAGACAAGGTCAGATTACGCGCGGTGACGGTCGAGCGGCGGCGGCCGATTTGGGCGCGCCTGCCGCTTGGTACACGCGAGCCTCTTGCTGCGATCACCGATCTCGCCGACTGGGTCGAGGCTCGCCTGCTGTGGGCGCGGTTCGGGCTGTGAGAGATGATAGTTTGCGCTGGCTGGAGCGCGCCTTGACCCGGCTTACGGCCCACCGGTAAACCTCGCCGATGTTCGAGTTTCCCAAGCTCGTCGTCATGATCCTGGTGTTCGCAGCGGTCTGGGTCGGCTATCGCTGGCTGAACGGACCCGCGCGTGAACTCCCGCGTCGGCGCACCGCGGCGCCGCACCGAACGATCCAGGCCGAGGATTTGGTGGCATGCGGCGTCTGCGGCGCCTATGTCGCAGCGCGCACGCCGCGGTGTAGCCGGCCCGGCTGTCCGCAATCACTCTGACTTCGCCATGCTTGAAGCCGTACCGTGAGCTTTCAATCGGTAATTTTCGAACTGCAGGGTTTTTGGGCGCGGCAGGGTTGTGTGATCCTGCAGCCTTATGACGTCGAGGTTGGCGCGGGTACGTTTCACCCGGCGACGGCGCTACGCGCGCTCGGACCGGAGCCGTGGCGCGCCGCTTATGTCCAGCCCTCGCGCCGACCGACCGACGGGCGCTACGGGGAGAACCCCAACCGGCTGCAGCAATATTATCAGCTGCAAGTAATACTGAAACCGGCGCCGGCAGACAGCCAGGACCTCTACCTGGCGAGCTTGGCGGCGATCGGCATCGACGCGCGCCGGCACGACATCCGCTTTGTCGAGGACGATTGGGAAAGCCCGACTTTGGGAGCGTGGGGATTGGGCTGGGAGGTTTGGCTCGACGGGATGGAGGTCAGCCAATTCACCTATTTTCAGCAGGTCGGTGGCATCGAATGCGATCCGGTTTCAACCGAATTGACCTATGGGCTCGAGCGGCTGGCAATGTATGTCGAGGGTGTCGAGAGCGTCTTTGATCTCGACTTCAACGGTGTCCCGGGTGCCGGCCAAATCACCTATGGCGACGTGTTCAAGCGCGCCGAGCGCGAATTCTCGGCATATAATTTCGAAATCGCCGACACCGCGCTGCTGGCCCGGCATTTCGCTGAGGCGGAAAAAGAGTGCGGTATCGTGCTCGAACGCGGTTTGGCGCTGCCGGCCTATGATCAATGTCTGAAGGCAAGCCATCTGTTTAACCTGCTCGACGCGCGCGGCGCGATCAGCGTCACTGAGCGTGCCGCCTACATCCTGCGCGTCCGCGCCCTTGCCAAAGGCTGCTGCGAAGCTTGGCTCGCCGGCGGTGCTGATCCCGGCGTCTGATATGTCAGAACTACTCCTCGAATTGCTATCGGAAGAGATTCCGGCACGGATGCAGCGCCGCGCTATCGGCGATCTGACCGGGCTGTTGCGAGACAAGCTTGCGGCGGCCGAGATCCCGGCGAGGGAATTGCGCGGATATGTGTCGCCGCGGCGACTTGCGGTAATCGCTCGCGGCCTGCCGTCGACTCAGCCGGATCGTATCGAAGAGCGGCGCGGACCACGAGTGGGTGCGCCGCCACAGGCGATCGAGGGGTTTCTGCGATCGGCGGGGCTCGCTTCGATCGAGGACTGCGAGATCCGCGACACCGGCCGCGGGGAGTTTTATTTCGCGGTCGTCAAGCGGTCGGGCCGGCCGGCGGCCGAAGTGCTGCCCGATCTGATCAAGGCCGCAATCACTGAATTTCCGTGGCCGAAATCGATGCGCTGGCCGGGCGCGCCGCTGCGCTGGGTGAGACCGCTGACCTCGATCGTTTGTTTGTTCGACGGCGAGATCGTGCCGTTGGTGCTCGACGGCGTTCCTGTAGGCCGCACGACGAGAGGTCACCGCTTTCTGGCGCCGGGTGAAATTTGCGTGGGTGACGCAGCTGAATACCTCGAAAAGCTGCAACACGCGCACGTCGTCGTAGACCAGGATCAGCGCGACGAGCTGATTCGCGCCGATCTCAACAGCCGCGCGGCGGAGTTGGGGGTCGTCGTCAAACCCGATCTTGGCCTACTCGACGAGGTCGGTGGGCTTGCCGAATATCCAGTCGTGCTTGCCGGCGCGATCGAGGCCGATTTCATGACGTTGCCGCCTGAAGTCCTGCAAACGGCGATGCGCGTCCATCAGAAATATTTCTCCTGTATTGATTCCGATGGCAGGTTCGCGCCTCATTTCCTGTTTGTCGCAAACAATCTGGCCGATGATGGCGGCAAGGCGATCATTGCCGGTAACGAGCGCGTTCTGCGCGCCCGCCTCGCCGACGCCCGCTTTTTCTGGGACCAGGACCGTAAAATCAGGCTCGACGACCGCGTCGATGCGCTGAAAGAGCGCGTCTATCACGCCAAGCTCGGCAGCGTTTACGACAAGGTTGAGCGCGTGGAGAGGCTCGCCGGTTTTCTTGCAGAACTTCTCTACCCCGCCGTCACCCCCGCGCAAGTGGGGGGCCAGGGCAGCCGCACCTCGCCCGCTCTGGATTCCCGCTTTCGCGGGAACGACGAAGCTGAATTGCGGCGGCTGGCGCAGCGGGCGGCGCGTCTCGCGAAAGCCGACCTATCCACGGGCATGGTCGGCGAGTTCCCCGAATTGCAGGGGATCATGGGCCGCTATTATGCGCTCAACGACGGCGAGGACGAGCGCGTCGCCAACGCGATCGCCGATCATTACAAGCCGCAAGGGCCGACCGACATCTGCCCAACCTCTCCGATCAGCGTAATCGCGGCATTGGCCGACAAAATAGATACGCTGGCTGCTTTCTTTGCGATCGCCGAACTGCCCACAGGCTCGCGCGACCCATTCGCACTTCGCCGCGCCGCACTCGGAGCCATCCGCCTTATCCTAGAAAACGAGCTAAGGATCTCGTTCGGGCAATCCCTTTCGCTCGCCGTCTCTAACGTCGCCGCCCGGTTTGGCGACGACCTGCCGGAACAGGGATCGGTTAAAGACTTGTTGCTCGATTTCATCGGCGATCGGCTAAAGGCTCATCTACGCGAGCAGCACGTTCGCCATGATCTTGTCGCCGCGGTATTTGCCCTCAAGGAGGACGATCTTGTTCGCCTGCTATCACGGGTTGAAGCTTTACAGACATTTCTCGATACTGACGACGGGTCTAACTTGCTGACAGCCTACCGCCGCGCGTCCAACATTGTTTCAATTGAGGAGCGGCGCGACGAGCGCCGCTATGACGATCAAGACGATGACCCGCGGAACGGGATCGAGGAAGAAGAAAAGGCGTTATCTTGGGCACTCGGTGAGATTGGCGCTCAGGCCGGCGAGTTGGTGTCTCGGGGGAAGTTTGAAGAGGCAATGGCCGAATTGGCGCGGCTGCGGCGACCGGTCGACAACTTTTTCGATAAAGTCACCGTTAACACCGATGATGCAAGACTGCGCGAGAACCGGCTGCGATTGCTTGCGCGCATCCGCGTGGCGATGAACCAAGTGGCCGATTTCTCGCTGATCGAAGGATGAGCGGCGGATGACCAAATGGGTCTACAAATTTGGCGGCGGCATTGCCGAGGGGCGCGGCAAGATGCGCGACCTGCTTGGCGGCAAGGGTGCCGGCCTCGCCGAAATGAGCGAACTCGGGTTGCCGGTTCCGCCCGGCTTTACCATCACGACTGACGTGTGCACCTGGTTTTACGCCAACGACAAATCCTATCCATCCGAACTCGAAGCGCAAATCGCCGACGGGCTTGCCGCGGTGGAGCGGGAACTCGGCACGCAGTTCGGTGACGCCGAAAATCCGCTGCTGGTCTCGGTCCGCTCGGGTGCGCGGGTATCTATGCCCGGCATGCTGGATACCGTCCTCAATCTCGGGCTCAACGACCGCGCGGTCGAGGGCTTGGCAAATAAGAGCGGCGACGAACGCTTCGCCTATGACAGCTATCGCCGCTTCATCCAGATGTACGGGCAGGTCGTGCTCGGCATCGAGCATCATCATTTCGAGGAACTGATAGAAAACCACAAGCTCGACAGCGAGCAGATGCTCGACACCGATTTATCGGCCGAAGACTGGAAGATTATCGTTGCCGGATTCAAGGATTTGGTCGCCCAGGAGACCGGCCATCCGTTCCCGCAGCAGCCGCGCGACCAGTTGTGGGGAGCGATCGGCGCGGTCTTTGGCTCCTGGACGAACCCGCGCGCGGTGACCTATCGGCGTCTGCATGAGATTCCGGCTGATTGGGGTACCGCGGTCAATATCCAGGCGATGGTGTTCGGCAATATGGGATCGGATTGCGCGACGGGCGTTGCCTTTACCCGCAACCCGTCGACCGGGGCCAACGAGTTCTACGGTGAATATCTGGTCAACGCGCAGGGCGAGGACGTTGTTGCCGGCATACGCACTCCGCAGCATCTGACGCTGGCCAGCAAGAAGGAGAACAAATCGGCCCTGCCGGCGATGGAAGAGGTGATGCCCGAAGTGCTCGACGAGCTCTACCGGGTGCGACGGGTACTCGAAGACCATTACCGCGACATGCAGGATATCGAATTCACGGTCCAGCGCGGCAAGCTGTGGATGTTGCAGACGCGATCGGGCAAGCGCACCGCTCAAGCTGCACTGAAGATCGCGGTGTCGCTAGTGGGGGAAGGAGTCATCGATCGTCAGGAGGCGATTCGACGCATCGAGCCGGCGTCGCTAGACCAACTCTTGCATCCAACTCTAGACCCTAAAGCCAAGACCGTGATCCTGACGCGCGGGCTGCCGGCCTCGCCCGGCGCAGCCTCCGGCAAGGTCGTGTTTTCGGCCGAGGAAGCCGAGTTGCTCGCGGCGCGTGGTGAGGCGGTCATCCTGGTGCGCATTGAGACCAGCCCCGAGGATATTCATGGGATGCACGCCGCCCGCGGCATCCTGACGGCGCGCGGCGGAATGACCAGTCACGCCGCGGTAGTCGCCCGCGGCATGGGGCGGCCTTGCGTCTCCGGCGCCAGCGATCTGCGCGTCGATTACGCCGCGCGCACGATGGCGGTGCGAGCCACCCAAATCAAAGCCGGCGATATCGTCACGATCGACGGTTCTACCGGGGAAGTCATGCTCGGCGAAGTGCCGACGATTTAACCGGAACTGTCCGGCGATTTCGCGACTCTGATGGGTTGGGCCGACTCGATCCGCACGATGAAGGTACGCGCCAACGCCGAGACTCCCCTCGACGTCCGGACCGCGCGAAAGTTCGGTGCTGAAGGAATTGGGCTCGCGCGCACCGAGCACATGTTTTTCGAAGCCGATCGGATCGGCCCGATCCGCCGGGTGATTATGGCCGATGACGAGGTCGGAAGGCGCGCTGGGCTGGCCGAGCTGCTGCCGATGCAGCGCGCGGATTTCGCAGAGATTTTCCGCATCATGAAAGGGTTGCCGGTCACGATCCGGCTGCTCGACCCGCCGTTTCACGAATTTCTGCCCAAGACCAGCGGCGAGTTCGATGAGATGGCGCGGCTGACCGGCCGCGACGTCGCGCAGGTGCGACAGCGCGCGGTCGCCTTACACGAGGCAAATCCGATGCTGGGCCACCGCGGCTGCCGTCTCGGCATCACCTACCCCGAGATCTACGAGATGCAGGCGAGGGCTATCTTCGAGGCCGCTGCGGAGGTGAAAAACGAGACCGGCGAAGGCGTCGAGCCCGAGATCATGGTGCCGTTGATCGCGACCAGAAAGGAACTCGACATATTGAAGACGATGATCGACCGCGTCGGCGAATTGGTAATGAATTGGACCGGGGTCAAGGTGTCCTATCTCGTCGGGACAATGATCGAACTGCCCCGGGCGAGTTTGCGGGCCGCCGAGATCGCTGAGACGGCGGAGTTCTTCAGCTTTGGTACCAACGATCTGACGCAAACCGTGTTCGGCCTGTCGCGCGACGATTTCAGCGAGTTTTCTCGGTGTCTATCAGCGGCTGGGCATTCTCGAACACGATCCGTTCGTCACCATCGACACCGAAGGGGTCGGCGAGTTGGTGCGGGTAGCGGCCGAGCGCGGTCGTGCGGCTCGCCCTGGGCTGAAACTCGGCATTTGCGGCGAGCATGGCGGAGACCCAGCGTCGATCCGGTTCTTCCGTACGGTCGGGCTCGATTACGTGTCGTGCTCACCCTATCGGGTGCCGATCGCACGGTTGGCTGCAGCACAAGCGGAGCTTTCGTGCGAACGACAACACTCTACTGCTTGACGGTAAGGGTGGGCAGCCTGTTGCTCGCCGTGTCGGTGCTTGGCCCCGATGCCGGTCGGGCCGCGCAGCCGGCGCCGATACAGCTGTTGCCGCAACCCGGCTTCGCGGTTCCGCCTGTGAGCGCGCCGATGCCGTTGGCGCCGCCGATCAATCCCGGGTATGCAGTCGCGCCTGCCAATGGGCTTTCGCCGCTGCTGACGCAACCCGGTCCGGTCTACGAATTGCCCGCCCCGGCAAACTCGGCCTACCCACAGCAGCAATTGCCCGGGCCGATCGATCAGCAAAAATTGCAATCGTATCGCAATGACCTGCGCAGCCGGCAGTGGCAGCTCCAGCGGCAAGGGGTCGGTCCGAGCAGTACTCAGTATAGCCGAGAAATTCAGCAACAACTGAATCAGCCAGATGATCAATAATTTGCGGTTATATAATCGTCCCTGTTAGGGCGCGCTGCGGCTGTTGAAATGCATCCAAGGGGGTTTGCTCGGGATGAGTGCTGCATTCCCAGCCGTCAGGCGAATGTCTTGGTGGATGACTTCGATTCGCAGCAGGGCCAAGCCAGTGCCGTCTCTGCTCGACCGCATCTCACCGACATCGCGCCCTTTAGCAGTGACGAGCGTGCCCGGATCGGGCGCCGCCCCCTCGATCGCCACCGGCACCAGCCGATGTTTGACCAGACCTCGATATTTGGTGCGGGCGGTCAATTCCTGACCGATATAGCAGCCCTTATTCCAGTCGACGCCATTCAACTCGTCGAACCCGGCTTCGAGCAGGATCGACTTTTCGAGCAGCAGGTCGCGGCTGCCGTCGGGGACGCCGAGGCCGAGGCGCATACCGTCATACGCGTCGAACCCGACTTCGCGAAAACCGGCAGCGACCAGCGCTGATCGTGCATCCTCGCGCGGCAGGATGCAGCGCGCGCCGAGGGCGGTCAGCCGCGGATCTACGAAGACGACCCCCCGACCAAAGGTTCCAGCGGTCCCGGGCTCGTCTGGAAGTCCCAGGGCAGCGAGCGGGCCCTCACCAAACATGGCAGCCACTGCCAGGTCATGGCGCTCGTCGAGCGCGACCTTGGCACGCAGGCGGTAGACGGACAGGCGGCGTTTAAGGTCGGCGAGGCGTCGGGCTTCAGCGTCGAGCAGGATTGTCTCGGAGACCTCGACCATCATGAAATCGTGCAGGTATTTCCCTTGCGCGGTCAGCAGCGCCGCATATCGCGCCTGCTCCGGGCTGATCTTGTCGACATCGTTGGAAACGAGCCCCTGCAGAAACGCTCGGCGATCGGGCCCGCTTACCGCGAGGACGCCCCGGTCATCGAGGAGCACAAACCTTGCGTCGGCCATAGCTAGGAAGAATGGTTACGGGAGGTTAGACCTAGGTGACCAGCGCTGGCTTGGCAAGCCTGCAGACGCGGGATATAAGGCCATCGGGTCGGCGAAATGGACATTCTGTTTGTTACTGCGACGCGCATCGGCGACGCCGTGCTGTCAACCGGTCTGCTCTCTTATCTGATCGACCGTTATCCAGGTGCCGCGCTGACGATCGCGACCGGGCCGCTTGCCGCGCCGCTGTTTGAAGCCACCCCTGGCTGCACGCGGGTTGTGGTCGTCGTAAAGCGGCGCTGGTCGCTGCACTGGTTGCCGCTCTACGCCGCCGTCGCGGCTCAGCGTTGGGACTTGGTCGTCGATTTGCGCGGCTCCGCATTGGCTTGGTTGCTCCGGGCCGGCGAGCGCCGGGCAATGGCCAAGGGCGACGAGCGCGAGCATCGCGTATGCCAGCTCGGCCGGCTGTTTGGGCTCGATCCGCCTCCCGGCCCCCGGTTGTGGACCGCACCCGCCCACGAACGCGCCGCTGCTGAGTTGGTCGCCGCTGGCGGTCCAGTGTTGGCAATAGGCCCCGCCGCGAACTGGCGAGGTAAACAATGGAGAGCCGAACGCTTTGCCGAAGTGGCGCAGCGTTTGACGGCAAGCAGCGGCCCGTTGCCGGGGGCGCCGGTCGTGGTGCTGGCCGCCGGGCATGAGCGCACCCAGGCTGAACCGCTTCTCGACGCAATCCCCAAAGATCGCCGAATCGATCTGGTCGGCCGGGTCGATCTGCTGACTGCAGCGGCGGTGCTGCGTCGTTGCGTTTTGTTCATCGGCAACGACACCGGGCTGATGCACATCGCGGCCGCTTGCGGCGTGCCGACATTGGGGCTTTTCGGGCCGAGCCCCGCCCGCCAATACGCGCCCTGGGGTCCGCGCACTGCTTTCGTTTGCTCGGCCGACCCGCCGGAAGCGATGTTTGGTCCTGGGTTCGATCACCGCACGACCGCCACTCTAATGGACGGGCTTTCGGTCGACGCGGCCGAAGCCGCCGCGTGCCGACTGTGGCGCTCGGTTGCGAGCGCCGCGGCGTGACCCGCATCCGGCTCTCTGCTCTAGTCGTCGTTCATAACGAAGAACGTCAGCTCGCCGATTGTCTTTCCTGTCTCGATTTTGCCGACGAGATCGTCGTCGTGCTCGACCGTTGCGCAGACCGCTCGCGCGAGATTGCTCGAGGCTTTACCGAACGCCTGGTTGAGGGCGCCTGGGAGCGCGAGGGGCGCCGTCGGCACGCCGGGATCGATTGCTGCCGGGGCAGCTGGATCCTCGAAATCGATGCCGACGAACGTGTCACCCCGCAGCTCGGCGAAGAGATAAGACAAGTAGTCGTCGGCTCGCCGGCAGCGTGGCACCTCGTACCGGTAGACAATTTCATTGGGGAGCGCCTGGTGCGCTGGGGATGGGGGGCGTCGTTCGGCCGGTCGGCGCATGCCGCGCTCTATCGCAAGGGCGCCAAGACTTGGGGCAACCAGCGAGTGCACCCGATGGTGTCACTGTCAGGAGAGCAGGGAGCGACACTTTCTTCGCCGATATTGCATTACGTCGACCGCGACATCTCCGATATGTTGCGCCGGCTCGACCGCTATTCGAGCGCGCGGGCACAGGATCTTCGCGACAGCGGCGACATTGGAACCTATGGCCGCAACATCCGGCGGATCCCGTCGCGCTTCTGGAAATGCTACGTCGGCCGGAAAGGCTACCGGGAAGGTCCTTGGGGGTTTCTGATCGCGCTGTGCGCAGCCCTCTACCCAATCCTATCCTATTTGAAAGCGCGGCTCGACCCACCCTTGGATCCGGTGGGGCCCGTCCTTAGTCCACCGGCTGTGCAGCCCGCTCTTTCCCTCGGCGTCTCGGGAGAGGGAAAGGTCGAGAGGGAGCCGACGGCCGAGTTCACCCGACTCGGACAGCGGTGATGGCGACGGTGGTGATGGCGGATGACGGCATTGCCTTTGACGGGGCGATGGCCGAGGCTGCCCCACTCGGCGGTGCGGAAACAGCCTTTGTCGCATTGGCCGAGGCGTTGGCGGGGCGCGGCCACCGGGTGGAGGTCCGCAATCGCTGCCGTCGCCCGCTGACCCACAAGGGCGTGCATTGGGCACCGTTGGGCGGCGACATCCCCGAGGCGTGCGATCTCTTTATCGGCAGTCGCGGACATCGCGTGATCGGGCTTGCGCGACGGGCCCGGCGGCGGCTGTTCTGGCTGCACAATCCGGCGCGTTATTTGCGAAAGCCGCGCAACTTCTGGCGGATGGCCTGGTATCGCCCGACTCTCATCGTGACCGGAGCCTACCACGCGCGAACGGTGCCGGCGTGGCTGCCTCGCGGCGGCTGCGAAATCATCCCCTATGGAGTCCTCGATCGCTTTCGCGAGGCGGTTCCCCGGGACCCCCCGGCGCCGCGTGCGATCTTCACCTCGAACCCGCTGCGCGGGCTCGATTGGCTGCTCGATCTGTGGAGAAGCCGCATCGCACCCGCAGTGCCGGGGGCTGAATTGCACATCTACGCCGGGCCGGCGGTCTATACCGGGCTCCCGACGATAAGGGCACGCGAAATGGAGGCTATTCTTGCGCGCGCCGACACACTTGGCGACTTCGGCGTACGCCGATTCGCGCCGCTCGGGCGGGAGGCGCTGGCGGCGGCTCTAAGCGAAGCTCGGGTCATGCTTTACCGTGGCGATCCTGGCGAGACCTTTTGCCTAGCACTTGCCGAGGCGCAGGCGATGGGCGTCCCCGCGGTCGTCACCCCGCTGGGCTCGGTATGCGAGCGCATCATCGACGGTGTCAGCGGACGAGCGGCGCACAACGATGACGATTTTGTGGCCGCGGCGGTGGCTGTACTGCGCGACAACGAACTGTGGCAGCGCTGGCACCTGGCGGCCCTCGAACATCAGCGGGGGTTGTGCTGGGATGCTGTCGCCGCCCGTTACGAGGCGCTGATCGGTTGACCCGCCGGCTGCTGCAGGCAATTGCCGGGGCGCGTCATGGCGGCGCCGAAATCTTCTTCGTTCGTTTGGCGACCGCATTGAATCGTGCGGGGGAAACGCAGCGGGTTCTGATCCGCCATGATATTGTACGGTCGCGAGCCCTGCGTGCGGCCGGCGTCGGGGTTGCCGAGCTTGCCTTTGGTGGCCGCTTTGACCTGTCTACGCGATTAGCCTTTCGCCGCGAGATCGCGCGCTGGCGGCCGGATATCGTGCTGACTTGGATGAGCCGGGCGACCTGGCATTGCCCTCGTGGCGATTTCGTGCATGTTGCGCGATTGGGGGGATACTATGATTTGAAATATTACCACCGATGCGATCATCTGATCGCGAATACCCACGCTATTGTCGAGTACGCGGTCGACCGTGGTTGGCCGCGCGAGCGGATCCATTATTTGCCCAATTTTGTGCCGGATGCGCGCGCCGTCGCGTTACGCGCCAAGCCGGTCGCGTCCGAAAATTTCCCAGTCGGACTGGCGCTCGGTCGTCTTCATCCGAACAAGGGGTTCGCGCTGCTGCTGGAGGCTTTGGCGGAGACTCGCGGGGTACGACTGGCAATCGCCGGCGATGGGCCGTTGCGTGCATCTCTCGAGCAATTAGCGAATGGCCTCGGGATCGCCGACCGGGTCAGCTTCCTGGGCTGGCGCGAGGACGTACAGGAATTACTGGCAAATGCCGACTTTCTTGTCTGCCCATCCTTGCACGAGCCGTTGGGGAACGTCGTGATCGAGGCATGGTCGGCCGGGCTGCCGGTCATCGCCACCGCGAGCGATGGCCCAGCCGGACTGATCGAGGACGAGGCCAGCGGACTTTTGGTGCCTCTTCCAGATCAGCCGGGTGGCGGCCCCAAAGCGCTGGCCGCCGCGATAGACCGGCTGTGCCGCGATCCTGGCCTGCGCGCACGGCTGGGGCGAGCCGGCCGGGACGTCTATGAAGCGGAATTCACCGAGAACGCGGTAACCGCCGGTTATCGTCAATTCTTTGACACAGTGGCCCCGGAATGTGCGGCATTGCCGGACTGATGACTCTCGACGGGGCGCCGCCGCCGGCGCCGCCATTGCAGGTCATGGGGGCCGCGCTGCGCCATCGGGGGCCGGATGGCGACGGCCAGTATCGTTCCGGCGATGTCGGCATGGTGCAGACTCGGCTGGCGATCATCGATTTGGCAACCGGAGCCCAGCCGCTCTATGAACCCGGTGGTGCCGCGTTGATCGCCAATGGTGAGATCTATAACTATGTCGAGCTGCGCAAGGGGTTGTGCAGCACGCGCCCGACCGCATTCTCGACCCAGTCGGATTGCGAGATGCCGCTGCATCTCTACCGCCGCCACGGCCTCGATTTCACCCAGCACTTGCGCGGCATGTACGCAGTGGCGATGCACGATCCGGCAACGGGGCGTTTGATTCTCGCCCGCGACCCGTTCGGCATCAAGCCGCTCTACTACGCCGAGACGGCAAACGGCTTTGCCTTTGCCTCCGAACCGAGTGCACTAATCGAAGCCGGGATTGTCCCCGCGGTGCTCAACCGCCGGCCGCGCAACGAGTTGCTGCAGATGCAGTTCACGACCGGCCGCGAGACGATCTTCGCCGGCATCAGCCGGGTACTGCCAGGCGAAACTGTGGTCGTGCGGCAAGGCAGGATTGTTGAGCGCCGCCGGCGCCCAGCATTGCCTGAACATGGTCCGCTCGCGTTAGGCGAAGAAGAGGCGTTGGCCCGCCTGGATGCCGCCTTTGCCGACAGCGTGCGCATTCACCAGCGTTCGGACGTGCCGTTTGGCATGTTTCTTTCCGGAGGCATCGATTCAACCGCGGTGCTCGTCATGATGGCTCGGCTCGCCGAGCGCCCGGTCAAGGCGTTCACGATCGGCTTTACCGATGGCGATGTCGCCGATGAGCGACCGGCTGCACGCGCCGCAGCGGAGGCGGTCGGTGCCGAGCATGTCGAGATCCTGTTCACCGAGACTGATTTCTGGCGATTGCTGCCGCAGATCGTAGCCGCCGTAGACGACCCGGCCGCGGATTACGCGATGCTGCCGACCTGGGCGCTGGCCCGAGCGGCGCGCGAAGCCGGGCTCAAGGTCATCTTGTCGGGCGAGGGCGGTGACGAGCTGTTGGGAGGCTACGGCCGCTACCGCAGCGTGCTGCGCCCGTGGTGGGCAGGCGGCCGGCGGCCCCGCGTGCGGGGCGTCCTCGACGATCTGGGCGTCCTGCGCGGTGAGATTGCCGGCTGGCGCGACGGAATCGCCGCGGCGGAAGTGCATGCTGCCAGCCGTGGCCGCACCCCGCTGCAAGCGGCCCAGGCGGTCGATTGCACCGACTGGCTGCCGAATGACCTGCTGACCAAGCTCGACCGCTGCTTGATGGCGCATGGCACCGAGGGCCGGACCCCATTTCTCGACAGCGAAGTCTCGGCGCTCGCCTTTCGTCTGCCGGACGGCCTCAAAGTACAGCACGGGCTAGGCAAGTGGCTGCTTCGCCGCTGGCTGGCCGGTCAGCTACCCCAGGCCTCGCCACTGGCGCGCAAGCGCGGCTTTACCGTGCCGGTAGCGCGATGGATAGCGGGGCGAGCCGAGCAGATAGGTCCCCTTGTCGCGCGTTCGCCGGCGGTACGTGAGATTTGCCGGCCGGATATGGTCGAGACCCTGTTCGCTGCCGCCGGGCAAAAGCGCGCCGGTCGGGCCGCCTGGAATTTGCTTTTCTATGCGCTCTGGCACCGCCGGCATATCGAACGCGTAGCCCTGCCCCCGGATACCGCGGCGGCATTGGCGAACTGAAGAAGCCTTGCGTTCATCGCGCCAGCAGCTCGCGGACAGCGTCGTCGATAAATTTGGCGTCGATAGGGCTTTGCACAGGATTGCCGGCCCGATGGCCCCAGATCGACGGGATCGGCCGCAACTCGGCGCGCGGCATCTGTGCGACCTCCCTACGGCTGTCCTCGACCGTGAAATAAAGATCGGTTTCGCACGGCATGACCATCGCGTCGGCTGTGATCGCGCCCAACGCCTTGGCGAGGTCGCCGCCGTAAAGTTCGTTGGAGCTGATATCGGCATGCTGCCAAGTCCACAGCATCGCCAGCAGGTCATTGGCGTCGCGGCGGCGAAAATTCGCTTCCCAGCTGCCGATCAAAAAATCCTCGAGCGACGAAAAGCCAAGCTTGCGCCACTCCTCTTCGCGATAAAAGGCTTGGCTTAGTCCCCAGCCTGCATAAACCCGGCCCATCGCCTGGAAGCC
Organism: uncultured Alphaproteobacteria bacterium; assembly: GCA_963821795.1. Classification (GTDB taxonomy): domain Bacteria; phylum Pseudomonadota; class Alphaproteobacteria; order ATCC43930; family CGMCC-115725; genus AP-15. The sequence continues at coordinate 139,323 of CAWGFH010000013.1, read as the reverse complement.
GCGGGTGGGCGGAGTGGCAAACCAGCCGTCCTGCCACGCCGGATCAGCGGTCAAGGCCGCCTTGACCCCCTCGAGGAAAACGCGATTATGCGGCGAGGTCTTGGCTGAGCCGCAGATCGCCGCGATGCGTTCGACCCGGTCTGGAAACAGCGCGGCCCAGTGAAATGCTTGCTGTGCGCCCATTGAAAAGCCATAGACAAGCTTTACCCGCTCAATGCCGAATACCTCGGCCAATAGGCGCTGCTGTACCCGGACATTGTCGGTCATCGTGAAGTGCGGCCAGCGGGCGCGGTCGAATGGCGGTGGCGTATTGCTCGGCGACGAGGACAGGCCGTTGCCGAATTTATTCATTATGACGATGAAAAACTTGGTCGGATCCAGCGCCTTACCCGGTGCGATCGCCCATTCGAGATCATAGTGCTGTGCGCCGTATGAGGTCGGATAGACAACGACATTCGACTTCGCGGCATCGAACTCGCCGAATGTTTTGTAAGCGAGTCGCGCCTTGCGATAGGTCAGCCCCGATTGCAGGACGACATCACCCACTTCGAAGATTTGGTAATCCGTCATCGCTGATCAGCCTATCGTGGGCCCGCCCGAAAATTCAGCAGCACAAACCCGCGCTCGGTGGCTCGTGCACTGATTTTAGCTCGCGGGACGCTGGCGCTTGAACGAAAGCTTGATCCCGCCGCTGCCGCTGATCTTACCACCGCTACCGAGGATGCTGATCTGCCCTTCCGAGCTGATTTCGATCGACAGCTCGACATTTTCCAGAGACAGCCCCGCCTCGGCTGGCGCCTGGTCGAAAACGTCGGCGACCACGGCCATCAGATTGCCGATCTCGCGCTTCAAATCTTCCGCGTTGACCTGCACCCGCTGGGTGAGGCTTTTGCGCGTCTGTTGCAGCAAGCTCGGCGCGAAGCCGCCGCCGACATCCTCGGAACTTCGATCACCCTCGACGACCTCGATCGCTTCCGCACCTTCGATTTCGGTGACGAACCACAGTGATCGCTGCTCGCCGGTCATGGTTTCACCCCTCGCCGACTCCTGGCTGCGCTAGCCGCAGACCACGCGCAACCCGATGCGCCCCTGCCAACCCGGGTTGTCGGGTGCGATGGCGTCGCGATAGGCCGAGCGGCAGATCGCCGGGTTGTGCGACCAAGAGCCGCCACGCAGGATCCGGTTGCTGCCCGGGGGCCCCGACAAATCGGCGCCGCCATCGGTTGGCGCACCGTCATAGGTTGCGCTCGCAGTGTCGAGGCAAAACTCCCAGACGTTGCCATGCATATCGTACAAGCCGAACCGGTTCGGCGGAAACGTTCCCGCGCGTGTCGTCGCGGCTCGAAAGATCCCGACGGGTCCTTGGCCATAGGCGCCGGAGGCATATTTCACGCCGTCGTAATAATCGGAGGCGATATTCTCGCCGTCGCTGTCGCCGCAAACGGCGCCGCCCGCGCCGCAATAGTTCGCCAGATCCGTGGTGATGGTTGGTCCCACATGGAAAGCGCTATCCCCGTCGGCTCGGCAGGCATATTCCCACTCGGCTTCGCTCGGTAAACGATAGTCGCGCCCGGTGATCCTGGCCAAGCGCCGGCAATATTCGGCGGCTTCGAGCCAGCTGATGCTCTCGACCGGCAGATCGATGCCACGAAAAAACGATGGGCGCGGGTCGAGATCGTGGGTCAACCTCGTGGGGTGCGCCATCACCACCGCCAACCATTGCGCCTGAGTGATTGGCGCTGCGGCTATGAAGAACGGCGGCAGTGCCACATGATGCTGCGGGCCCTCGTTGGGCCGGCGCTCGGGTTCGTCGGCCGGTGAGCCCATTGTGAAGGTGCCCGGCGGGATCGCCACCATCTCGAGCGTGTTGCCCGAACCCAGGTCTTCGGTGAAGACTTTGGCGGTGCTGCGCTGTAACGATTTCTGACGGCCCGTCTCGTCGACCGTCACGAAGCGAAAACTGGTGTCGTGGAGTGAAGGTTGCGACAGCCGCCTGCGTATTAGCGGCCAGGCTACCGCTGTACCCGCGCCGGCGGCCGTTAGCGCGCCAATCCCGAGCAGCTGCCGCCGGGTTGGCAGTCGCGCGCAACGGAACACACGACGCGCGCCGGCCGCCGGCTGCTCGGGATCGGATGCGAGGCGGGTTGCCGGACGCAAGATCGGCGGCGGCGACTGCTTTAGGGCGATGCGCTTTACCGCTTCCTGCGCCTGCGCATCCACCGGCGAGACGCCTATAACCCGCCACCACAGCTGTTCTGCCGTTTCGAGATTTCCAGCCGCCTCCGCCTGTAGCGCGTCGACCCTGATCGGGTCGAGATCGGCTAAGCTCGCGTGTTTGGGCAACAGAATGAGGTGCCGCTTCTCGATCGGCTCAGCCTGGGTATAGGGCGTCTGGCGCGGCTTGTTGTAGCGGGCACATAGTTCCGGCACGTGATAGCGCAAATACTGGTCTAGCCGTTCGACCGTCGCACAATTGCTTTCGCCTTCCAGGCGCAATCCTTCGAGTAAACTGTAGGTAAACGCGCCGTGCTCAAGTTCGTCGATCTCGTAGGAGCGCTCGTTCGGGCTGCATGATGCTATCGAAACGACGCCCGGCTGTGCCTCGGCGCCGATACCTTGACCATCGCGCGCCCCCTCGTTTCGGCAGGCGTCCAGCAATATGATCACGTTGTCGGCGCCGCAGCGGCGCAGCCGCTCGGTCACGTGGCTGACGGCGATAGCGGTTTCCTCGACATTGCCGGGGTCGGCATCGCTCGGCATCAGATAGTCGCGGTCTCTTTCTCGCCTGCCGTGACCGGCAAAAAAGAACCAAAAATTGTCGCTCGGCTTCAGGAATTTCTGTTCGAATCTGATCCGCAGAAATCGGTGCAAGGTGCCGCCGGTCGGTGTCGAACGAATTGGTTCCCCGAAATCGGTCTGGATCGGTGGTGCGTCCTCGGCAAAGAAATAGACTTTCTCAAAGGCTGCTTCGCTCGTTAAAAAGTCGCGCAGCGCTTCGGCATCGCGTTTGGGGTAGCGCAGTGATTGCAAATTGTCGTACCGGTCGATGCCGATGCAGATCGCCCAGTTCCGGCTCATTTTTCGCTGCGCGCTACGCTTTCACGCCTTGACATTTACCTTCGTTACGGCTCCCGCGTATCCTGATTAACCTTAGCTGTGGGAGGCCTTCATGCACAAGCTGAGTGTGGTCGCCATGGTCTTTGCGGCGGCGGGGATCGCCTTTTCCGGACCGGCAACCGCATCGGGAATTGGGCTGCCACCAGCGCTTGCCGGCCTCGCCGCTCCGGGCCCGGATCATGCCGTCGTATTTGTCGGCGGCATGGGTGGCAGTGCCGGTGGAATGCGGGAGGCCGGCGATGGGAGCGCCGGCGGCATGGGTGGCAGTGCCGGTGGAATGGGCGGCGGTGGCGGCGGGATGGGTAGCGGCGGGGCTGGGATGAGCGGTGGCCATTTTGGCTTTGGCGACCCGTTCGGTCCCGTCGACAATTTCGCGCGGCCGTCCGAAGATCAGCCGGCAGGCGGTGGACAGCCGGCGAATTACACCTACCAATGCCTGACGCCTGCTGGGCGCTGTTCGTTCGTTGCGCGCGCTGCGCTGCGCTCAAGCTCGCTTCGCAGCGGTGCGGATTGTGTCTGTGGCGATGGTTCGGCGAGGGGTCGAGTGGAGTAATCCATGGGTTTGGGCGATAGAGCGGGACGCCGGTTCCGGCGAGCGGCCGATTATTCGGCGAAGGAGATCCTGCCCGCACCGTTGACCTGGGTGTCGCGTTCCCTCGGATTGCCGTAAATCGTGATCGATCCGGCCCCGGAAATTCGTGCGATGACCCGCTGGTGCGCATAGACCGAGGCATCGCCCGATCCGTTCAGGGTGACGTTCGCCGAATCAGCGTTTAACCGCTGAGCCATTAGGTGATTGGCGCCCCCCATCACGCAGGCTAGGCTCGCGATCTTGCCAGCCAGCACGGCGCTGCTGGAGCCGTTCAGCACGATTGACAGCTCGCCGCCAGCAAAGCCTTCACCCGAAATTTGGTTGCTCCCGGCGGCAGAGACATCGGTAATATTCGGCGACGAGACTGAAACGTCAATGCGTCCGTCGACGGAATAGGACTGATCGGAAGATATGTCCAATTGTCCGTTCGTGACGGTCGTCTTGACGATAGGCAGAATGTTCTTGTCCGCTTCAATGGTCAGCTTTGGAGCCGCTCCACTTTTTATCCTAAGACGAAAGGCGCCATCGCTGCGGATTGCGGTAATCGGGCCGATTGGCCTTTGTTCAGATGTGCGCTGCCCGTCTCCGACGACCCGCCCGGTACCGGCGGTCTGCGTGTCGACGGTTATTGTCCCGCCGCTTATGGTGACGCTGCTGCCCTCGCCATTCACGTTGACGCTGTTTTGTTGGATCGCGCCTGTTTGCGATGACACATTGTTCTGCTGGATTACGCTGGTCTGAGACCACGTGGAACTGATCGTCAGCGACACCGTCCCGACGATGACGGCCGCGCACATTTTGCGTCTCATCCGTTCCTGTTGCTTCGATCACCCGACCGTGCCCGCGATAGCACGCCGCCGGTCCGCGGGCAACCGGCGAGCCCGTGTCAACGGCGAATGTGACCGGCGATAGGGCCGAGGCCTTGCACTCGCAACTACTTGAAGCCGATCAGTTGTCGACGATCAGCGCCCAGCAGGTAATCGCGCTGGGGATCGTGGTCCAATATCCGTACCGCTCATAGATTTGTGCGGCCTTGGTTGCGGCTTCCTTTTCCGTGAGCCCGGTGCTGTCGATTTCGGGGTCGGAGGCATTGCGCACGGCGACCCAGAGCGGCGCCGAGGTTCCGAGCCCCTGGATTACGAGACCGAGGACGGCATCGCCCATCTCCACTGCCCCGCCCAAGCCCTGCAAATCGAACGTATTTGAGGTGTCGTCGAATGCGAAGAAATCGGTGGTAACGATATCGGGCAATGGCACGTCTGCGCTCGCCGCAGCGAAGATGGTCGGTGGGCGTGATGCCGTGGGCAAATGGCCTGCGTTGGCGGAGAACAGCTGTTGTGTGGCGGTGAAGCTCGCGGTGTTCAGCGGCGAACAGGCATAGCTCGACGCATGAAACGGCTTCGACTTGAACTCCTTCAGGCAGTCGAACCGGACCGATTGCGCAACCACCACGTCGCCCAGCTCGACCCCAGCGCCGATGCCGCCAGCCGTTCCCGTGGTGATGACGAGCTTTGGCTTGACCTCGGCGATCAGCTGCTGCCACAGCGCGGCGATCGGCATTTTCGACCCGTCCTGGCTCAGATGCAGCTCGGATTTGAAGCAGATGACGGACTTGTCGGCGATTCTTGTCGGGAACCAGCTCCCCAATCTGTTCGCCTCCCGCGCCGGCGCGCCGCGACGGATCTGCGGCAGAAATTCGGTCGTGAAGTTATGAGCGTAGTGGTACCAGGCCGTCGCGCTCGGATAGCCCGGAGTCAATGTGTCGGCAAGGCATTTGGCTTCTGCGACCGTCCAGGTCACAACGAGATAGTCGAACTGAGATAACGGCGCGTCCGGCTGAGGCGCGGTGGCAAGCGGCGCCGGCACCGGCGCCTGGCCGGCAGGCCAGGGGATCGGGCTGCGCGCGGCGGGACTCGCCAATGCTGCTGCAGGCAGCGAAAACGGCGCATAGGTTGATCTGTCTTCCGGGTCGAATTGGATGATGTGTTTGGCCAAATCGCGCGATGTCGTGCGCGGCGACTTTTCACGGCGAGGCTGCGTCGTGACGGCCGGATGACGAGCGTGCAATGTGATCGGTGTCATGGGTGAGGTCTCCCGCAAATGACCGCGGTTTCGGCTGCCCTTTGACAGCGGCAAAAAACGTTGGCCAAACCATCGCAGGTTGAAGGGGCGGGAGCTGTGAGCCCGTTCACACGCGACAAAAAAGACCGGCAGGGACAGGCGAGCCACAGCACCTGGAACCCGAGTTGTCGCCCTTTGTTGGAGGGTCGAGTCCCGAAGCTGGAGGGCATTTATGGCAACCCAATTGATCGTCGCCTTGTTTCCATCGAGCGGCATCGCTCTGGACGCTTACCATCGGCTGCGCACCGAGGGTATCCCGCCGAGCCGGCTCGCGCATCGCGTGCTGAAGGAGATCGGCCCGCCGCCGCCGAACGTCCAAGTCGAGCTAGAAATGCTGGCGCTGGATCCGCTGTTGCTCGGCGACGTGCGGCACACGTTTGCCCGGTTCATCCACAACGGCGAGACGGCAGTGTTCGTCAGCGCCGCAGATGGCTACGGGGTGCAATTCGCCGCCGACATCCTGAAGCTCTATGGGCCGATCGCCATCGAGACCGCATCGTTCAAAGAAGTGAGCAGCCTGCGGTGACGTGCTGCACGTCACCGGCCGCGGCGATCGAGGCTGACCGATCCGGGGCCGGCGGCGAATACGTACAGAAACCCGCCAATGATCGCCAAATTCTTCATGAATTGGATGTATTGCGTCGTCCGTGCGGCCCCGTCGAGCAGCCAGAACCGATGGGCGATCAGCGCTGCGACCGCGGTGAAAACCGCCATCGCCAACGCCGCGTAACGGGTTTTTAATCCCAGCGCCACGCAGAGCCCGCCGAAAAACTCGACACACGCGGCAATAGTCGCCAACAGCCCCGACGCGGGTATACCCCGGGCCGCCAGGGATTGCGCGAACGGGTCGAGCCGGGTGAATTTGCCGTAGCCGCTCGGCACGAAGATCGCCGCCAATGCCAGCCGCCCAAGCAACAGGATCAGGCCGCCATACGCGGCGGCGATGCGGTCGAGAGATCCGCCCACTCTTCCCCCCCTTTAAGCAGCCTCGCCGGAATCATCCCCGGACGGGGCTATCGGCTCTCCGCGAGATTTCTGGCCATGCCGGCGTCCCGAGCCACAGCATCCCCTGGCCATAGCTGTTAATTAACTTTCCCATAGCGCGGACGGTTCTGCAATATCGCCGCCGCCGCGGGATCTGGGTCGGATCGATCCCGTTTGACCTCGACGGTGGCGTATTCTACGGTTTCGTCAATAGGATCGAACCAATAACCTATACGCGGAGATACATGATGGACGGCTCGGTATCGCTGGATCTGAAAAGTGTCGTGGCGCCGCTGAATTTCCTCGCTCCGATGGCGGAAAAGCCGGTTGCCTACAATTACGAGCCGCCGCCCGGGACGCCCCAGCGGACCGGCCGCAACGTCGAATACCAAGTCACGATCCGTGACGCGCGCCCGATCGTCGATCAGCTTTCTTTGGACAAAGAGGGCTTTGTCCTGCTCCACCACCAGACGGCGGTGACGAATTTCTACGACGAAGAGCAGATCAAGTCGATCTACTACCCCGAATGCGAGCGGGTCATGAAGGAGGCGACCGGCGCGGTCCGGGTCGTCGCGTTCGACCACATCGTCCGCAACGCCGCGAGATCGGCAATGGACAAGACCATCAAGATCCCGGCAAAGCGCCTGCATAACGACTACACCGCGTGGTCGTCGCCGCAGCGGGTGCGCGACCTGATGGGCGACGAGGCCGAGGCCTTGCTGAACAACCGTTATGCGATCATCAATCTGTGGCGCCCGATCCGCGGGCCGGTGCTCGAATTGCCGCTGACCCTGTGCGACGCGCAGAGCCTTGCCGAGGAAAACCTGATCGCCAGCGATCTCAAATACCCGGACCGCACCGGCGAGACTTATTCGATCACCTACAATCCGAGCCAGCGCTATTACTATTTCCCGAAGATGCAGGCCGACGAAGTGGTGCTGATCCGCTGCTACGACTTGGCGGCCGCATGGCGCGGCCCGGTTCTCCGCGCATACCGGCTTTGACGACCCGACCTCGCCGGCCGACGCGCCGCCGCGCGAGAGCCTCGAAGTTCGCATGCTGGTCTTCTATCCCCCCGGCGCCTAACAGAGCACAATTTCTACCTTCTCCTCCCCTGGCCGCCCACATTTCGTGGGCGGTCGCGTCCGCGCGTCCGTCCCTCGCGAGAAAGGGCCGTTTCGGTCATATCTTACGGCAGCCATAAGCCCTTGATCGTCCAGGGGAAAGCAAATTTCCCGAAAGTTTTGGATTGTGTGGAAAAACTCTAGATAAATACTCGAGGCCAATTCTCAGGTAATAATAGATCAATTTTTGGCCTATACGAGCATCATTATTTTGCCAGTTTGTGCCAGAAAGTTCAAATATTACTAGCAAAAGGTGCTCGACGAGTTTTTCAACGGTATTTTTGAATTTCGCAACAGGGCGAGGGGTGCGGAGAGGGTTGGATGGATCGGCGTGTGGAGTGACCCGCGACAAGTCAAACGCAGCACGCCGCTTACTGCCGCAGGCAACGGGCGCGGCGGGAGGGCGGGGCGGGGAGTACAGCGCGCGCTCGGCCGCCTAGAGTTTAGTTCGGGTTCGTCAGAACGCTACCGTCGCTCGGCGCCACCTTAACGCTGTCAACTTGCTGGTTCCGCAGATCATAGATGCAGATCACCCGCGAGTGCACCTTCGCGCCGAACGCGTTCTGAAACTGCGCGTCGGGCTCCAGCAACACCGCCTTGCCCGTCGTCACGTAGTTCGTGCCGGGGTAGTAGCTGCCGAAACCCTCATTGATGCCGAGGACTTATGGCCAGATGGGCGCGCCGTAGAGTGCCTTAGCCGCTGCCGCATCCTCACAGTAAAAGGGTGCCCGCTTGTATGTCTCGTTGTTGTTAGCGAGTTCCGTGTTGTCGGCGCACTTCGTAAAATCGCTAGCGCACGCGGCTTCGGGCGTAGCCGTTGGTTGAGGGGTAGACGTTGGTTCCCCCGTCGTCGTCGGGCCGGAACCGTTTCTGGCTATGATGGCCAGCACAACCACGACCCCCAGTATCACTACGATCGTCCGGCCTCTGACGGGCGGCCCCGGTTGGGCCATTATTTATCCTCCGTCATAGCGTCACCGCCTTACCCGCCGGGAATGAATTGCTGGTGGTGATGTCTCAAACTCACCAAGCCCGCTGGAGGCTCCACCCGCCCCGAAGCGCCTGTAAGGTAGATGCGTGGCCGTATCGGGCGGCGGCGGGTCATGTCGCCCGCGTCAAATCACCCTCTTTGTGTGCGCCGTTATGGTACACCGCAAAGCCCGCGAGAGCTAACAGGCCGGTGCCGAACAACGGCAGGAATTGTGAAACGCGGCGGGCGGCCGGTCGTGACGGTGCCGAGGAACACGCGTTCCGTGTAGCGACAACGGCGGCCGTAGTCTGCGACCGTATTAATACGCGGTCAGCCAGTCGGATTGTAGCGCCGAGGCGCTGAAAGACCTTTTTATGAGGAATTGTGCGCGGATCAATGAAGATGTCTCCCATTGTGCCGTAACGAAGTCTATGCGTAGCGTAAAAATCACTCAGATTACGAATTTCATCGATAAGCGAATTCCGAACGGGTTCAGTCCATATGCCGATACAGCTTCTAAGGTAATCTTGGTCAAGTTGTGACGAAGCGGCTTCTTGAGACGGCCGATGTATTTGTCGTAGTCGTTGAGAATAAGCAACCCCTTAAGTACACCCTCTATACCTTACTCAGAAGATGCAATACAACGTAATGGATATAATCGGTGTCTCTGCATGTTGGCTAAGGAGAATAGCTGCTCCAACAAATGCCTTTCCCTTAAGATACATTGAAACAGCGATGCGCTTCTTTCCTGCCGGCGCTAGAAAGCTCGGCTTGTTGCTTTTAGCGCTAAGTGACACGCGGCCGCCGAGCGCGCCAGTCATGTGTGCGCCACCGCAACCGGATAAATGCGCCAGAGCGTGGCGGCTTTATCGTCTTTCCGATCATCAGACATTCGTTGGAAAACCTACAATCACTTGCCATTGCAGAGGCAAATTATATTATAAGGCAGCAGCGCGGGTAAGCGCGACGAATGTCGTGATCCCGACGAACGGGCCGAGACAGTGTTTTCACCGCAGGCTTTGGAGGCGTTCGAGGTCATAGACGTCGGCTCCGGCGCGTTCGAGGTCGGCGAGGGTGAGGCAGCAAGCGTAGGGCGGAAAAGCGCAGCGCCTTCCGCCGTGCTTGCGCCTGGCTTGGCCGTTTTGATCTCATCGCCGCTCACCCGTTTCTGGCGGCTCGCCGCTGCCGCCCATCCACCCCGCCGGGTACAGCCCGCCGGCGACACAGCGACGAAAAGGAGGAATGCGGCCATTCCGCCGGGTGCTCGACCAGCCCGTGCTTTACCGGGTTGAAATGCGTGTAGTCCACGTGCGCCGCAAAGTCGCAGTCGTCACGGATCGTGTGCTCCCAGTACCGCCGCTGCCAAATGCCGCGTTCGCCGCGGCTTGTCATGACCGGTGATCGCGGCTCGCCGATGCGTACGGATTTCGAAAACGATTTTTTGATCGCGCGCCAACGGCCGGGGAAGTCGGCATCGCCTTCCGGCTCCCCCTCGGCAGGAAGCACGACCCAGGCGTCGATGTGGAAGGGCGTGCGGGCGCGCACCCGTCGGACCGCTTCTCGCAACGCGTCGATTTGTTCGACCAACAAATCAGACCGGCGGTCGAGCAGGTTCGCCGTGAAGAAGAACGTCCCGCCCGGAACCCGATTGCGACGATAATCCGGCACGAAGGGAGTATCCTGGTGACGGGGAGGCGGAAGGCGCTGCGCTTTTCCGCCCTACCCGCGCTTCCGTTGGCGTTAGCCGGGCTTGCTAGCGTGGCGCAATGCCGGCAATAGCTCGTCGCTGATCAGCCGCATGCTGGCGAGCGCGTGGCCGACCGGCATGCCGCTCCAATGGGTGCGGAAGATCAGGAAGTTTGCCCCGGCTTCTTCCCAGCACGGGCGCAGTTGTTCCCAGCATTCCTCCGGGCTGCCGAGGACGAAGCGGTCGCGTAACAGGGCGTCCAGCGACTGGCGAAACGAATCATGGCCGGGCAAGACCTGGTCCTGTCCCCATTGGGCATAGGTTTGGTATTTCGCGGCGAGATAGGGGCCGGCCATCTCCAACGCGGTTTGCTTATCCTTGGCGCAAAAGATCTCGCGCAGATAGGGCAACACTGCCGGAAACGGCTTTCCGTGGCGGGCAAGTTCGGCACGGTACAGCGCCATCTGGCCGGTGATCACCGCCATCGTCGCGTGCGGGTTGATGAACAGGCTGTCGCCGAGCCGGGCGGCGCGGCGGACCGCGGCGTCGCTATTGGCGGCGATCCAGATCGGCGGATGCGGTCTTTGCAGTGGCCGGCAGGTCGCAGTCACGTTCACGAGTTTGCAGACCTCGTTCTCGAACGTCACGCTATCCTCGGTCCATAGCCGCCGGACCACATCGAGACACTGCTCGAACCGGCGCACCCGATGGCCGCGCGCCAAGCCGAACGCGTCGAATTCGATCTCGCGATAGCCGAGGCCGACACCGAACACGAAGTTGCCACGCCAGATCGCGTCGAGCGAGGCAATGCACTCGGCGACCTCGACCGGGTTATGGAGGCCGGCCAGCAATACTCCGGCAATGCCGGTCATCTCGCCTGCTTCGGCGGCGAGGCGCGCCAGAAACGGGATCAACTGCAGTTGGCGCACGCCCTCGCTCAGATAATGCTGGCCGGTGGCGACGGCGTCCCAGCCGCGATCGCGCGCCAGCCGGGTCATCGCATATTGGCCTTCGAGCTCGGCGACAACGTCGCTGCCGGGAGGATGCTGGCCGGTCAGAAAAATCCCGATCTTCATGATTCCCTCCATCCGGCTCGGCCGGGTCGCGATGGTATCGAATAAGTGCGCTAATCTTTACAGATCGACGGCCATCGTAAAGGAGCGTGTCAAATGGACCGCCGCTATGATGCCGTGCTGTTCGATTTGCTGACGGCGCTGCTCGATTCCTGGACGCTGTGGAACAGGGTGGCCGGCAATCCCGAAGACGGAAAGCGCTGGCGGACCGCTTACCTGCGCAACACCTATGGCGTGGGGCGTTACCGGGCTTATGAGACATTGGTCGCGGAAGCGGCCGAGGAAGCCGGTCTACCGCGACGGCTGGCCGATGACCTCGCCGCCGGCTATGCGGCGCTGGAGCCCTGGCCGGAAGCGCCCAGCGTCCTGAGCGCAGTGAGCAGTGTTCTCCCCGTGGGGATCGTGACCAATTGCTCTGAACGACTGGGCTCGACTGCCGCGCGACGAACCGGCGCGAATTTCGCCGTGGTCGTCACCGCCGAGCGCGCGGGCTTTTACAAACCGCATCCTTTACCCTACCGGATCGCCCTCGACGCGCTGGGGGTGTCGCCCAAACGGTGCCTGTTCGTGGCTGGCTCACCCTACGATCTCTTCGGGACGAGCAAACTTGACATGCCCACTTACTGGCATGATCGGATCGGGATGACTGCGCCACGGGATGTCCCGACGCCGATGTGGCACGAGAAAACGCTGACCCCGCTACTCGACGTTCTGGGCTTGGCGGCGCCGCGGAGTTCAGGATAAGGGGATGCTTCCTGCCGCGGACACAATCGCGGCGGCGACTTTAGAGAGGCGCTTTTGACAAGCTTCACCGCGAGCGACGGCGTGGAACTCGCCTATTGCGTCGATGATTGCACCGACCCGTGGCGGCAGGCGCCGACCCTGCTGTTGCTGCACGCGGCGATGGGCAGTGCCAAGCGCTATTACGCCTGGGTGCCGCCGCTCGCTCGCCATTACCGGGTCGTGCGCCTGGATTTGCGCGGCCACGGCGCCTCGCAAATCCCACCAGCCGACCGGCCATTGACCCTGGACCGTCTGGTCGCCGATGTCGCCGAGCTGATGGACCATCTCGGGCTCGCCAATGCACATATCGTCGGCAATTCGGCCGGCGGCTATCTCGGCCAGCAATTGGCGATGAACCGGCCCGAGCGGGTGCGCAGCCTGATGCTGTTCGGTTCGACGCCGGGGCTTAAAAACAGCCAGGCGGCGGGCTGGATCCCGCAGATCGCCGAGAAGGGATTGCGTGGCTTTCTTGCCGAGACGATCGCCGAGCGGCTGCCGCTCGATCAGGTCGACCCAGGTCTCGTCGAATGGTTTCTCGATGAGGCGGCGAAGAACGATCCGGCCTATATCGGAAAATTTGTCTTGCTGATGGCGAGCTATGATTGGAGCGAAGAAGTCGGCCAGATCCAATGTCCGACCCTAGTCGTCGTTCCCGGCGCCGAGCCGATCGGCTCGACGGAAAACTACGAGCCGTTTCGGCGCCTCGTCCGCCATGTCGAGATGAGGGTCTATGACGGCGCGCCGCACAATATCTGCGACGCGTTTCCCGACCGCTGCGTCGGCGACGTGCTCGATTTTCTCACCCGCCGATTTCGGACTCGGTCGTTGACGATCAATCGAGGCCGGGCGGGTGGCGTTCGTGCCACTCGGTCGCCTGTTGATAAGCCAAGCCGATGCGCAATGCTGTCGCTTCGTCATAGCCGCGGCAGACGATTTGCAGCGACAGTGGCAGTCCGCTCGCGGTAAAGCCATTAGGGACGGCCAGCGCACATTGTTCGAGCGCGTTGACGAAGCGGGTGAAATGGGCCGGCGTCGAATTCTGGTCCACGGCGTCGAGCGGGATTGCCGCGGTTGTCGTCGTCGGCGTCAACAGCGCGTCGACATCGCCGAGGGCTTCCGCGAATTCCTGCTTTGCCTCGTCGCGCTCGCGCAAGGCGCCGAGATAGTCCCGGGCCGAGATGCCTCGGCCGGTGGCAATGCGCGGCCGGACCGCTTCATCGATCGGCAGGTTCATATCGTCGATCAGGTCGCCGACCAGGAAATAGGATTCGGCACCGATGATCCGGCCGACCAGCTGAGTGTAATCGCTAAAGCCTCGCGGCAATTTGACGGTGACGATCTCCGCACCGAGACCGGTCAAGGTGTCGATTGCCAAATCGTAGGCGTCAAGCACCTCAGCTGTGACTCCAATGCGCTCACTGGCGGGCATCCGGGCCAGCCGCATGCCGCGCACCCCGCGTCTCAACATCGGCATCGGACCGGCCGAGGGCCGCCCCAGGGTTCGCGGATCGAGCGGGTCGGGGCCCTCGATCGCGTGATAGAGCCAAGCCGCATCCTCGACTGAGCGCGCCATTGGCCCGGGCGTGTCGAGCGAAGGGCTCAACGGCAATACCCCGTGAGTGCTTACGCGTCCGATTGTAGTCTTGAGCCCGCTGAGGCCGCACCAGGACGCAGGCAGTCGCACAGAGCCGCCGGTGTCGGTGCCGATCCCCCACGGGGCGAAGCCGGCTGCGACCGCTACACCCGTGCCGCTGCTCGATCCCCCGGGTGTGCGGGCTGTCGCAAGGTCCCAGGGATTCCACGGCGTGCCGCGGTGCTGGTTGGTGCCCCAGCCGCCCATGGCAAATTCGACCGTGTGGGTCTTGCCGATCACGATCATTCCAGCCGCAATCAGGCGCTGTGCAATGGTCGCGGTATAGGTTGAACGCCGGTCGTGCCACACCTGAGAGCCGCCGGTGGTGACCCGTCCTTCGATCTCGATCAGATCCTTGAGCGCGATCGGGATGCCGTGCAGAGGTCCGATTTTGTGCCCCGACCGGATCGCCTTTTCGGCGGCCTCGGCGGCAAGCCTCGCCTCGTCGGCATAAACCTCGACAAAGGCGTGCAGTTTTTGATCCTTGGCGCGAATCCGCGTTAGCAGCGCCTCGACCAGATCAACGGGGGACAGCCTACCGGCGCCGATCTCTCGAGACAGGATGTGGGCCGGAAGATACTGCAGATCGGCGTCGGATCGCGGCATGGCTCTCCTCGTGGCGGCAGCCGCCCGGAGCATAGGGCAGCTCGCGCTTCGCCTTCAACCGGCCAAGGCGCTATGCGCGATGATGCTGTTTTACCTCTGCTCGCCGGGTTGGCGTCGCAAAATGGGTATGGGGATGGGCCAGCGATGAAGCGTGCAGGGTGTGTGTCGGTGCACCTCTGCGATGGGCTTCATGTCCCATCTGGCTGCGGTGATGGCGAGAAATGCCATGCCGGTAACCCATGGCGGCGTGGAAGTGGAGATAACCGTTGCGCCTGCTCGGTTCGTAGGATGCCCGGGTGGCGCCGAGGTAAGGATCGAAATCGCCAGTGCCGAAGCTTGCGACGACCTCATGCGGCCCCGTTTCGGGGTAGACGAAGCCGTAGGTCGGATTGTCTCGCCCGTATTTCCCGGTGCCCAGGTCCATCACCGCGACCGCGCTCCAGTCGTTGTTGGGCAAGTCGTCGATCACCGTAACATTCCGCGTGACCATGCCATGGTACCAGTTGGCGTGGTCAACGACGATTTCGCGGGCGCTGATTACCTGGGCGACGACCGCGACGTGACCCGACGGTATTTGGCCCGTCCGCCTGAACACCAGGATCGATCCCACCGCCGGAACGTGACCGCGCTGATAACGCCCGGCCGCCTCGTCCCACCAGCCGCCGGCGGCCCCGAATAGATCGACGCCGGTTTGGGCGCGGGCGTAAAGAGCACAATTTCCCGCCGCCGCCCGACGGCTCGGCATCGTCAAAAAAGTCATCATTACGGCGCCCCAGACGAGGCCCCAGCCGAACTTCGCTCGCATTGATTGCCCCCCGGCTGATTGACGCGAGATCTGTTGACCCCGACCCGCGCCGTTAAGAATTGTTAATCGAGGTTAATTAACCTCAGGTCGGAGGGCGAAATCACCAGAATTCTTAATCCGAGAGGCAAAAAACCTCTGGTTTCTTACGATTACGCGCAAGGATATCCAAGTTATTCGCGCTTTACGCGCCATCACATGGCAAATCCAAGCGCGGCCAGGGCGTCGCGCACCGAGCTTTCGTCGAGAACCGCGCAGAATCGCTGTACTGGCCTGCGCTCCAGCCGGGTTTTGGGGATCACGAAATCGTAGCGCTCATCCTGCACCGGGATAAAGCCCAACCCGTATTGCCGGGCCACGCTTTCAATGGCTATCCCCCAATCGGCGCGATTCTGCGCGACCGCGACAGCGACCGCATTGTGCGATTTCGGCTGCGACCAATAGCCCGGCGGCTGCACGCCGTTCAGCAGCCGATCGGTCAAGATGCGAGTACCGCTGCCGGCGTTGCGATTCACCATCAGGCAGTCGCGGGCGGACAGCGCTGCCGCCAGCGCCGCTTCGACCGAGCGGCCCTCGAAGCGCGGATCGCCCTTGCGGTAAACGATCCCTTGCAGCCGGCGATAGCCGGGCACCAAAGCGAGCGTCGGGGTCAAGAAGGGGCGGTTATATTCGCCCGTCTCCGGGTCCATCAGGTGAATGGCGGCGATGTCGCACTCGCCGCGTTTGGCCGCCGCCAGCCCGCCCGTGCTGCCGACATTGAGCGCTTTGACCGCGATTCCCTCAGCGTGCAGACTATCGATCAACACGTCGAGTCCGACGCAGTGACTACCGATGATCACCAGATCTGCCAGATGGGCATCACCGATCAGTTGCACCGAAACCGGCGTCCCGGCACCGACGCTCTCGACTTGCGGGCCGATCGCGATAAAACCATCGGCCTGACTGAACGCGGTCACCGCACCTGAGCCCTTGGCATTCGGATAGGCGGCGAGGGCGCCGTCATCGCCGCGCGCCAGCGACACCATCAGATATTCGGTACGGCCGCGCTCGGACGGGACCCGCAGCGGCAGGGTCGCGCTCAGCCGATCGGCTGCTTCCGCAGGACGCCCTGCCAGGGCGCGGATCACAGGGGCGATGAATTCGTGGAAAGTGAAAATTGCCGAGGTTGGAAACCCCGGTAATACGACAACCGGCTTGCCGCCGGTTACGGCCAGGCACAGCGGCTTGCCCGGCTTGAGCGCGACGCCATGGACGATGATTCCGGGATCTGAAAAACGGGCGACCGCGCGGTAGCACAGATCGCCGACGCCCTTCGAAGTACCGCCGGAAAGCACCACCATGTCGCAGGTTGCGAGGCCTTCTTCGACGAGGCGAGTGAGAACCGCGTCATCATCGGCACCGATTCCGAGCGCACATGGAACGCCTCCCGCCTCCTCGACGGCGGCGGCCAGGATCGCAGCGTTCGAATCATAGACGGCGCCGGGACGCATCGCGTCGCCAGGCGCGATGATCTCGTCGCCGGTCGAAACGATCGCGACGCGCGGCCGGCGCCAGACTTCGGCCGTGGCGCAGCCGACCGCGGCCAGCATGCCGATCTCGCGCGAGGTCAGCACCTGTCCAGCGCGCAGCACCGTCTCGCCGCGGGCGAGATCGCTGCCGGCGAAAGCGACGAATTCTCCGGCGGATACGGGTCGGCGGATCGCGATCGAAACCTCCCCGTCTTCGTCGTGCGTTTCGGTGTGCTCGACCATTACCACGGCGTCGGCGCCGCGCGGCACCATCCCCCCGGTGGCGATCAGAGCGGCCGCACCCGTTCCGACCGCGAGATGCGGCGGCTTGCCCGGAGTGAGGATTTCGGAGAGCAGGGTTAGTCGGCGAGGGGAGCGCTCGCTGGCCCCAACCGTATCAGCGGCGCGTACCGCGAACCCGTCGACGCTGGCGCGGTCGAAGCCAGGGACATCGACTTCGGCGACGACTCGGCTGGCGAGGATCCGGCCCAATGCACGGGAGAGAGGCACGGTTTCACAGCCCAGCGGACGCAAATCGAGATGCCGGCGAAAGCGGCGTTCGGCCTCGTCGCGGTCGACGACTTCGAGAAACTGCTCTTGCCGCGCCAGGTCGCGGATGGTCGTGGCGATATCGCTCATAGCGCCGTTCGATGCCGATCTCAGTGCTGGCGGTAAAGATATGCCTTGATCGACACTCCCTGCGGGTATCCTTCGCTGGCCTCGGGAATAATTACAAAGCCGTCGGCCTCGACAGCAGCTCTCAGCCCGCTCTCGACGAAGCCGGGGATCGGCTCGATCCTACAGTCGGAGCGCAGCCGCACCGGGCGGATTTCGGTCGAACCTATCGACGAGACGATCTTGTGCGCGGTTGTGACAGTTTGCTCTCGATAGGGCAGGGCCGGATCGCGCCCGCCGAGGCGGCGAAGCGCCCGTCCAGCAAACAGCTCATAGGTCCACCAGCAGGCTGCCGGCTGGTCGGGCAGCAATACGACCGGCGTCCCTGCGCCGGTGCGGCCGAACCCGGTCGTGTCTCCGGGAATCAGCGCCACGCCGTGGATTTCGAGGACGCCCGCCGACGCAAGCGCGGCGGCTGATCCATCTTCGCGCCCGCGCCCGGCGCCGCCGAGGACGAGGACGATGTCGGCAGCCCGGCCGGTGAATGCTTCGGCAAGCGTCAACTCGCTGATGATGGCACCGCCATCGCGTTCGATTGCAGCGCCGATCATTGGACGATTGCGATCCTCAAAGCTCCGCGAGTGCGCGGCGCCCGCGATCGCCAACCGCACGCGAGGCCGACGGAATAGGGGTACCTCGGCGAACCCGGCGATGCCAAATAGCCCTATATGATGCGGCAGCAGTGGCGTCCCGGCGGCCGCCAGCAACGCACCCGTCTCGGCGACAGCTCCTAGCCGGTCGACGTTCGCTCGGGGAGGTAACGGCTCGACCACTACGACCTCGCGGCGATCCGTGGATTCCGCCTGGTCGAATGGCACCACCGCGTCGGTCGCCGGGGGTAGGGCGTCGCCCGCGACGACCGTCACAGACGGCAACGCCAGAGGATTGTAGGCGCCGGCACCGATGGTGTCCGCCGCTCGGACCGCAAAGCCGTCGATCGCGGCGCAATCGACCGGCGGGATCGGCGCAGCAGCGAAAATGTCCCCGCCGAGCACCCGCCCCGACGCCTGGTTCAGCGCCACTGGCTCCACGCCCAGGCAACACGTCGCGCCGTCGATCCATGCGACCGCCACCTTCGCGGAGACGCGATCGAATTTGCTCACGGCGTACCGATTGCGCCGCTTGCGCCGGACGCGCGCGGCTTAGCGGACCACGATACCCGTTCTTCCCGATAACCTTTTGGCTGGAATCGGCATGGAAAATTTTGCTGCCGATCCCATCGATTGGGCCTGGGGACCAATTCAGGCGCGGACCGGAACCCCATTCTGCTCAAGGACCTGCTGCAGCTCGCCGGTTTCGAACATCTCGCGAATGATGTCGCAGCCGCCGACAAACTCGCCCTTGACATAGAGCTGCGGGACCGTTGGCCAGTTCGAGAACTCTTTGATCCCCTGGCGGATCTGCGGGTCGGCGAGGACGTCCACTCCTTTGAACTTGACCCCGAGATGGCTCAGGATCTGCACCACCGCCGCGGAAAATCCGCACTGCGGGAAGACCGGTGACCCCTTCATGTAGAGCACGACGGGCGTATCGGTGATCTCCTGCCGGATGCGGTCTTGAACCGTACTGTCCATGTTCTCGATCCTCGGTCTGGGAAGCTGGGGTAATGTCGCTCGGCCTCTGCCCGGGCCAAATCCCTTGGGCTAATCCTCCGGTGCACCCGTCTGCAGCGCGAGAGCGTGCAGTTCGTTGCCCATGCGGCCGTGCAGCGCCTGGTAGACCATCTGATGCTGCTGGACCCGGGTCTTTCCGCGAAACGCGCTCGAGACCACATGGGCTGCGTAGTGATCGCCGTCGCCACGCAGATCCTCGATCGAGACCTGGGCGTCCGGCAGGCTCTCCTTGATCAAGCGCTCGATCATCGCCGCGTCCATCGCCATCGTCCGATATCCCTGCTCAAGACTGATCCATATAGCCCGGCAGCCAAGCCTCGTTCGCGGCCTTCAGCGCGTTAACGGATATGGCACCAGCTCCAGGCAGTGTCAACGCGGCCCCGCCGACCACGCCAATAACGCTGGCCGCTACCCCGGCGCGAAGCGCTGCCGCCAGCATTGCTGCCGGGTCGGCGGTCTCGATCAGATAGCGTGCCTGATCCTCGCCGAACAGCCAGGCAACCCGGGATACGCCAGCAGGAAGCGGGCTGAGCGCGACACCGCCGCTCGCCGGCAATCGCCATCTCGGCAACGGCAACGAACAACCCGCCGCCGGAGACGTCATGGCACGCGGCTACATGCCCAGCACAAATTTCGGCTCGCACAAAGTCGCCGTTTCGCCGTTCGGCGGCGAGGTCGACCGCGGGCGGCGGCCCCGCTTTGCGGCCCGCGATCTCGCGCAGATAGAGCGAGCAGCCGATGTGGCCTCGCGTTTCACCGATTAGGATCAGCGCGTCGCCGTCGCGCTTTAGCGCCAAGTCGATCGCCTGCCGTGCGTCTGGCGATCAACCCGACGCCGCCGATGACGGGGGTCGGTAAAATCGCATTACCGCCCGTCTCGTTGTAAAGCGACACGTTTCCGGAGACGACCGGATAATCGAGCGCGAGGCACGCCTCGCGCATGCCCTCTATGGCGCCGACGAACTGCCCCATGATTTCGGGCCGCTCGGGATTTCCGAAATTCATATTGTCGGTCAGCGCCAGCGGCTCGGCGCCGACCGCGGTCAGGTTGCGCCAGCTCTCGGCGACCGCCTGCGCACCGCCGCGCACAGGATCGGCTCGGCAGTAGCGGGGGGTGCAATCGGTCGCCAGTGCCAGCGCCTTGCCATTTGCCGACACACGCACCACCGCAGCGTCACCGCCCGGGCGTTGGACCGTATTGCCCATGACGAGATGATCGTATTGCTCCCAAATCCAGCGCTTCGCGGAGAGGGCGGGCGACTGGATAAGCCGCTTGAGGGATTGGAACGGGTCGCGGTCGGTGACGGTGGCAGGGTCGATCTCCGGTTCGGTATCGGCGCGTCGCCACGGGCGCTCGTATACCGGCGCTTCGGTCACTAACGGTCCGACCGGGATGTCCGCGACGATCCTGCCATTGACCCGCAACACCAGATGCCCGGTATCGGTAACGTGGCCGATTACCGCGAAGTCGAGTTCCCATTTTTCGAAGATGCGGCGTGCTTCCTCCTCGCTGCCTGGACGCAGCACCATCAGCATGCGCTCTTGGCTTTCGCTGAGCATGATCTCGTAGGGGGTCATGCTGGTTTCACGCACCGGGACGCGGTCGAGATCGAGGGTGATGCCGAGCCCTCCTTTCCCGGCCATTTCAACTGAGGAGGAGGTAAGTCCGGCGGCGCCCATATCCTGGATCGCAACGATCGCGTCGCCCTGCATCAATTCGAGGCAGGCTTCGATCAGCAATTTCTCGGTTAACGGATCGCCGACCTGCACCGTCGGTCGCTTTTCTCCAGCGTCGCCGCCGAACCCCGCCGAAGCCATCGTCGCGCCGTGAATGCCGTCGCGCCCGGTCTTAGACCCGACATAGACGACCGGATTTCCGGGGCCCGCCGCAGTCGAATAAAATATGCGGTCGGCGCGGGCGAGCCCGACGCACATCGCATTGACCAGGATGTTGCCATCGTAGGACGGGTCGAACTCGCATTCGCCGCCGACCGTGGGCACGCCGACGCAGTTGCCGTAGCCGCCGATCCCGGCGACGACCCCGGCGACGAGATGGCGGGTGCGCGGATGATCTGGACTCCCGAAGCGCAGCGAATTGAGGATCGCGATCGGCCGCGCGCCCATCGTGAACACGTCGCGCAATATGCCACCCACGCCGGTCGCCGCCCCCTGATAGGGCTCGATAAAGGACGGATGGTTGTGGCTTTCAATCTTGAAGACGACCGCATCGCCGTCGCCGATGTCTACGACACCGGCATTCTCGCCGGGACCGCAGATCACCCGCGGACCCGTTGTCGGCAATGTCTTCAGCCAGATTTTCGACGATTTATATGAGCAATGCTCGCTCCACATAACCGAAAAGATGCCTAGTTCGGTCAGGTTTGGCGTGCGGCCGAGAATCGCGACCGCGCGTTCGAACTCTTCTCTTGTCAGCCCATGTTCGGCTGCGAGGGCAGGGGTGACGTTGCTCCCGCCACTCACTTGAGCGCGCTCGTCAAGCCATTGAAAAACGCGCTGCCATCGGTGCTGCCGAGCAATGGGTCGGTAGCGTTCTCAAGATGCGGCATCAGGCCCAGCACGGTGCGGCTGTCATTAAAGATGCCGGCGATGGCACGCGCCGAGCCGTTGAAGTTTTCAGCGTCGGAAATTGTCCCGTCTGGGCCGCAATATCGAAATGCGACCAGCCCCTCGCCTTCAAGCCGGTCGAGGGTCTCGGGGTCGGCGGTGTAGTTGCCGTCGTGATGAGCGACTGGCACCCGGATCGTCTGGCCCGAATCATAGCCGTAGGTGAAGACGGTCTGGTTGTTCTCGACTCGCAGGTAGATATCGCGGCAGGCGAACCGCAGGGAACGGTTCGCTAACAGCGCGCCAGGAAGCATGCCGGCCTCGGTCAATATTTGGAACCCGTTGCAGACCCCGAGGACGGGCATTCCCTTTTCGGAACGCTCTCGAACCTCGCGCATGATTGGCGAATGAGCCGCCATTGCGCCACAGCGCAAGTAGTCGCCGTAAGCGAAGCCGCCCGGAAGTACGATCAAATCTACAGGCGGCAACGAGCTGTCGCGGTGCCAGATCTGGATTGGCTCTCGTCCGGTCGCGTGCCGCAATGCGGCACAAATATCGCGCTCCCGGTTTGATCCCGGAAAGATGACGACAGCTGCTTGCATCCATCTGCCTCGGCGGTGAATTTGTCAAATACATACCGAATTGGGCGCGTTCAAGGCGGATTGGAACTCCGCGCCTCAGGGCATGTTTCCTCAGCAAGCGGGCGGCATTCCTACCCGATGGAATGACTGCGCCTACGCCTGCCGACGCAGAATGAAGCCGCCCGACGCGGCGAACAGAGGTCGGAATTGGAATCTCTCGCGGGCCCGGTATCGCCTCTGATCGATAACTCTCCGTTCGATCGGAGATTTCGCCAGCTTCTGGAAGCATTGCCGGCGGCGGTTTATACGACCGACGCCGACGGTCGCATCACGTTCTACAACCAAGCTGCGGTTGAATTCTCGGGACGCAAGCCGGAATTGGGGAGCGATCGCTGGTGCGTCAGTTCGCGGCTCTACGCCGCCGACGGCAAACCGATCCGCCATGACGAATGTCCGATGGCGGTGGCGCTGAAGGAAGATCGGCCGGTCCGGGGGATCGAAGCCATCATGGAGCGGCCGGACGGTACGCGCGTGCATTTTCTGCCGTTCCCGACACCGCTTCACGATGCCTCGGGCGCGCTGATCGGCGGCGTCAACATGCTGGTCGACATCACCGACCGGAAGATCGCCGAAGCGTCCAGGCAGCAGCTCAATGAGATGCTGGAGCAGCGGGTCGACGAGCGCACCCGGGAGATGGCGGAAGCTTTCGCGCGCCTGCGGGTCAGCGAAG
Source organism: uncultured Alphaproteobacteria bacterium (assembly GCA_963821795.1). GTDB lineage: Bacteria > Pseudomonadota > Alphaproteobacteria > ATCC43930 > CGMCC-115725 > AP-15. The sequence goes on along the minus strand of CAWGFH010000013.1, from coordinate 116,159 downwards.
AGCGGTTCGGATTGTTGGTACAAGGCGTGACCGACTACGCGATCTTCATGCTCGATCCCGACGGCTCTGTAACCAATTGGAACCTCGGCGCCGAACGGATCTACGGTTACTCGGCTGCGGAAATCGTCGGGTCTCATTTCTCACGGTTTCATACGGAAAAAGATCGGCAGAACCGGCTTCCTGAAGCTGCCCTCGACACGGCCAGACGCACCGGCAGGTATGAGGGCGAAGGTCGACGGGTGCGCAAGGACGGAACGACGCTATGGGTCAGCGCGATCATTGATGCGATCCATGATGATGCCGGAAAATTGATTGGTTTCGGCAAGGTCACCCGTGACCTGACCGAAAGGCGGGCGGCGGACGAGCAGTTGCGGCAGGCTCAGAAAATGGAGGCCGTCGGTCAGCTCACTGGCGGCGTCGCCCATGATTTCAACAATCTGCTGACCGCAATCATCGGCAATCTCGAAATGCTTACGACATTATTGCCGGAGCGCGGCTTGGCAAGCCGTTACGCCGGAGCGGCGCTGCGTGCGGCGTCGCGGGGCGCGAGATTGACCGATCAGCTGCTCGCTTTCTCGCGCCATCAGGAGGTTCGGCCGGAGACCGTCAGTGTCAATGATCTGCTGAGCGAGACGTTAATCCTGTGCCAGAAAACCGTTGGTGACGGGATCGACCTCGATGTCCACCTGCAACCGGGAGTTTGGGCCTGCCACATCGATCCGGCCCAGTTCGGGGCGGCCATACTCAACCTCGCCGCCAATGGCCGTGACGCCATGAGCCGATCGGGCCGACTGGTGATAGCCACCGAAAACGTTATCGCTGGGGGTAATGACAGCATCGACCTGTCCGCCGGCGAATACGTCGTCGTGTCGGTCAGCGACGCCGGTTGCGGAATGACCGCCGAAGTGCTGGCAAAGGCTTTCGAGCCATTCTACACGACCAAGCAAGTAGGCAAAGGCACCGGGCTTGGGCTTAGTCAGGTATATGGATTTGCCAAGCAGTCAGGTGGCAGCGCGCGCATAGAAAGCAAACAGGGAGTTGGCACGACGGTACGCATTTATCTCCCGCGAGATGATGGTCCGCTCACCGAACGGGAGACCTTGGTAGAGCGGGTTCCCGGCACGACAGCCACTAGCGGGATGATTTTCGTCGTCGAAGATGACCCGGATGTTCGCGAAATGATCGAGGGAATGCTCGGGGGTTTTGGTTATCGGACCATGGTCGCGCGACATGGTCCCGAAGCGCTGGCCATCCTCGATCAGCAGAACCCCGTCGATCTCCTGTTCACCGACATCGTGATGCCTGGTGGCGTGAGCGGGGCCGAACTGGCCCGAGCGGCGGTGCGGCTCCGGCCAGGTATTAAGATTTTGTTAACCTCCGGCTATGCCGGCGCCGAGCCGGAAGCGCGATCGGCGCGTGCGGAATTCCCATTCATCGCCAAACCCTACCGTGCGCCGGCACTCGGCAGGAAGCTCAGGGAGGTCCTTGCCGGGGAAATGTCGTCTCGCCGCCGAGTGTAATCTCGATCGAATAGTTCTCGGTTACCGGATTTGCGAGCAGCGCTCGGCACATCGCTTCAACCTGTTCGCGGGCCCGAGTCGCGTCACGCTCGGCAAGGTCGAATTCGATCAGCTTTCCTTGACGGACGTCGCCGATGCCGGTGAAGCCGAGCGATGTCAATGCGTTGCCGATCGCCTTGCCCTGCGGATCGAGCACGCTTGGTTTGAAGGTGACGAGAACGCGCGCCTTCATCACGACTGCCGGCGCATTAATCGGTCCGGGCGTCGCGGGGCGAGCGCGGTAGGGAGGGACATCATGCTCGGCACCCGGTCATTTCAGGCTGACATCCTGCCACGGCGTGACCTGTGGCTGCCAGCCGGCAAAGCGGAAATGGGCGCGGCGGTCGGGCTCGCCACGGGCGGGAAGCGCGATCAGCGCGCTCGAGACGGTGCCATAGCCATTCGTGCGAAATCGCATTGCCGCGGTCGCGTCCTCGCCCGCCGGAGCCCGGTCGCTGCCGAGAAGCTCCTGCCAACCAGTCCAATCGCCACAATCGGGTTCCGGCGCCGGCCACTCGCGGAAAGCTGGCATCGCCAGTTGGAGACGCCGCGTGCCGAGATCGTCGACGTCACCGGCGGCGATCATCGACAAACCTTCCTTCAGTGGAAGGACCTCGATACGCGCGCTCCCGGCATGACGCAACCAAAACGCGTCGCGTTCGTCGGCGACGACCAGGTTGAAGGTGCGATAAGCAGCGGGGTCCAAATCCGCTAGAGCGGCGGCTGCCGCAACCGCATCGGCGTGGTCGAGTGCTTCGAGCACTAATTCGCCGCGAGACCTCCGGCCAGGCGCGGGTCCAAGTGAGCCGGTTCGGTTCAGAACCGCCGCGGCGACCCCCCAGTCGTTGATGCCGAGCCACGACCCGCCGGCCAGGATATCGAGACCGGCCACCACCTCTGGGCGGTCCGGCCAATGCCGCTCCGGCGCTTTCCATGGGCGGTCGATCATCTCGTCGCGATTGGCGCCGATCAAGACCGGCCAGTGGTGGTCGGGCCGGCGCAGAATCACCACCGTACACATTCAGGCTCTAGCGCTCCCGTCTTGCCGCCCTAATACTGCCGGGCCATATCGCAGGTAAGCGGCGATCGCGCCGTCCCGCACTTGCTCAGGGTGAGACCATGCCCACCTTTGCCGACCGTGAGAAGGAGTTCGAGAACCGGTTCAAGCACGATGAGGAACTTCGGTTCAAGACCACTGCCCGCCGCAACCGGATGCTGGGGCTGTGGGCGGCGAAGCTGATGGGCCTAACTGGCGAAGACGCGGAGGCTTACGCCAGGGACATCGTCGCCGCGCAATTCGAACCGCACGGCAACGAACGCGTTGTCGCGAAGCTGGCCAAGGACCTGGCCGTCAAGGATCCGGACATCACCCCTGACCGCATCATTTTCGAACTCGAGCACTTCGCCGATCAGGCCAAGCATCAGTTGATGCGGGAATAGTCCTCAGACCGGCCGGTCGCCTTTGACTGTGACCCGGTTGCCCGAGCGCGTGTGCGGCCAGTAATCCCACATTGCGTGGTGCTGGACACAGCGATTGTCCCAAAACGCGATCGAGTTTTCCTGCCATCGAAAGCGGCACTGGAACAGCGGGTTCGCCATGTGCTTGTAGAGATACTGTAGGATGCCGGTGCTCTCGTCTCGCGGGATACCGTTGATATACCGAGTAAATCCTTCGTTGACGTAAAGCGCCTTGCGGCCTGTCACGGGATGGGTGCGCACAACCGGATGGTCGGCGGAGGGGTAGCTGTCTTTGTCCTCAACCCCGTAATTGGCGTATTGCCCGCGGTAATGCTCGCCGTCATGGCGCGCCGTTAGCCCGTCAAGATAGGTCTTCATGCGCTCGGAAAGCGCCTCGTAAGCGGCGTACATGTTGGCGAACAGCGTGTCGCCGCCGCGCGGTGGGCACTTGCGGATGTACAGGATCGACCCCATCGGCGGTTCTTGATCGCATGAGACGTCGCTGTGCCAGCCCTCGCCGTTGGCCCGCGGGCTGTCCTTGTCGGCATGGATGATCATCAACTCGGGTTTGCCGGGTGCGGAAGGCGCCGCCGGGTGAATGTGCAACTCGCCGAAGTGCCGTCCGAAATCGAGGTGCTGGTCCGGAGTCAAATGCTGGTCGCGGAAAAAGACCACAAGATTTTCGGCGAGCGCACGGTGAATTTCGTCCATCTGCCTATTGCTGATCTCGCGCAGATCGACGCCGCGGATTTCGCCGCCGATGATCGGGGTCAGTTTGTCGACCGTGATCGTCTCGTAGGGTGCGGCCTCCTGCGGCGTGTATTTGATCCGCGGGCCGTTTCTGCTGCGCAGTGAACTCATTGGCTTCTCCTTCCGTGCGGTTATTCGCCGAAGACACGGCAAAAAATCGTATCGACTTGCTTTAGATGATAGGCAATGTCGAACAGATTATCGATCGTCTGCGGCGACAGATGGCGGCGAATTTCAGGGTCGGTCTTCAGCAGATCGACAAAGCGGCCGTTGCCGTGCCAGGCGGCCATCGCGTGCTGCTGGACGGCTCGGTAGGCGTCTTCGCGGCTCATCCCGGCCTGGGTCAGCGCCAGCAATACGCGCTGTGAGTCGACGAGGCCACCGAACGCTTCGAGATTCTCGCGCATCCGCTCGGGATAAACGACGAGGCGATCGACCAACCCGGTCAGCCGCGCCAGCGCAAAATCGAGCGCGATCGTCGCATCGGGTGCGATGACCCGCTCGACCGAGGAATGCGAAATATCCCTCTCGTGCCACGTCACGACGTTTTCCAGGGCCGGAGTCACCGCAGCTCGGATCACCCGCGACAATCCGGACAGGTTTTCCGACAGCACCGGGTTGCGCTTGTGCGGCATCGCCGAAGAGCCCTTTTGGCCCGGCGCGAAATATTCCTCGGCTTCGCGCACCTCGGTGCGCTGCAGATGGCGGATCTCGGTAGCGAGCCGTTCGACCCCGGCGGCGATCAATGCGAGGTTCATAAAATACTGCGCGTGACGGTCGCGCGGAATTACCTGGGTCGAAATCGGCTCGGGTTCGAGGCCGAGCTTCTTTGCGACATGAGCCTCGACCGCCGGATCGATATTGGCGAAGGTGCCGACCGCCCCCGAGATTGCACAGGTCGCGATCTCCTTGCGAGCGGCGGCAAGCCGGACGCGGCCACGGGCAAATTCGGCATAGTGGCCAGCGAGCTTGAGGCCAAAGGTCGTCGGTTCGGCGTGGATGCCGTGGCTGCGGCCGATGGTCGGCGTGTATTTGTACTCGAAGGCGCGTCGCTTCAGGGCCGCCAGCAATCCGTCGAGATCGGCCAGGAGCAGGTCGGCCGCCTCTTTAAGCTGTACCGCAAAGCAGGTGTCGAGCACATCGCTCGACGTCATCCCCTGATGGACAAAGCGCGCTTCCGGGCCGATATGCTCGGCAAGATTGGTCAGAAAGGCGATGACGTCGTGATGCGTCTCGCGCTCAATCTCGTCGATGCGTTCCACCTCGAACGCGCCGCGCTCCCAAACCGCACGGGCGGCGCTCTCCGGAATGATCCCGAGCGCGGCCTGAGCGTCGCACGCATGGGCTTCGATCTCGAACCAGATCCGGAACCGGTTCTCCGGCTCCCAGATCCGGGCCATCTGCGGTCGGCTGTAGCGCGGGATCATGATCGGTTCGCCTGACTTACCGCCAGCGGCTTAGCCATCAGCACCTCGTCCCAGTAATGCCCATCGTGCTTCAGGGCATTCCGTTCGGTCCCGTATTCGGAAAAGCCGAGGCTCGCATAAAGGCGGCGCGCCGGCTCGTTTCCGCTGACCACGGTCAGTTGGATCAATTCGACCTGCCGGCTCGCATGGTCGATAACCGTTTCGGCGAGACGCCTTCCGATGCCTGCCCTTCTCGCCTTCGACCGGACATACATGCCCCAAAGCACGCCTTTGTGCGCCTGCTTGCGGCCTATCTGGTTGAAGAAGCCGGCGATCCCGACCAAGTCTGATCCCTCGAATGCGCCGAATACCGTGGATCGCTGCAGCCGGCCCGCAAACGAAGCCAGCGGCTCGGCACTTTCGGTCTCATATGCGCTGCTGAACGCCTCGGGGCTGGCAAGCAACGCCTCGAGCCGGATGTCTCGGTAGATGCAGGCATCCGCCGCCAACAATCGTCTGATTTTGATACCCACGCTTCGCCTACCGTCGCTGGCGGCATCATAGCTCGCCCGGGCAGGGTGTGGCGACTCTCCGCTCGTGCCGCTGTCGCGAAACGGGAGTTCAATTGTGACAGCTGGTGTTGGTCGTCGTCGTTTGATTGTTGGCTGAACCGGCAGTCGTGCTGGTGCTCGAGCAGTTCATGCCAGTGAGGTCGGGGACTGACGACGACGAAGATGATGGGGTGTCCGCGTACTTGCCCTGCCCTGTGCGCTTGTCCCAGGCATCCTGATCGGCGCGGTTTCTCTCTTCCTGAGCACGCCGGTCGGCGGCGGCCTGCGCGTCGGCGGCGCGGCGATTGGCAGCGGCCTGGGCATCACGCTGTTGCGAGACCTGCATCATGCAATTGGCGAAGGCATCGCTTCCGGGGCTGAAGCCGTATCCGCTGCACTGGCGCTGATCCATGGCTCTCTGCTCTTCCGGACTTACACAGGCGGCCATCAACAAGAGCGCTGCCCCGAGAACAGCCAGTTCCACGATCTTCGCCAAGGATATCTCCCTGATCGCCACTTCGCACTATGGTAGCCCAACTCATACGGGATTTGGTTACGACGATCCATCGGTTTGGGGTATCGATGCGGCCTCGGGGTCAGGGTCGTGGCCGAGGCGGACGAAGCTGGCGAGCATGTGCGCGGGGATCGGCGCGCTGACCGATATCGGCGGCCGCCCTTCGTAGAGTGGTAGTGAAATTGTGCGGGCGTGCAGCAACAGCGGTTCGCGGCTCGGCGAGCAGCCATAAACCGGGTCGCCGGCAACAGGGCAGCCCAGCGCCGCGCAATGCACTCGGATTTGGTGAGTGCGGCCGGTGAGAGGGCGCAGTTCGAGCCAAGTGCGGCCTTGCCCGGCGCCGAGAACCCGATACTCGGTGACCGCGCGCTGCCCCTCGGCATCGATCACCATCCGCCAGCCGCCGGCACGGCTAAGCTTTTTGAGCCCCGCCTCGATCCGCCCTTCTGTCTCGGCCGGCCCGCCGTCGACGACCGCCCAATAGATTTTCTCGACCTGGCCGGCGGCGAACAATGCGCCAAGGCGGCGCAGCGCCTTTGGGTGTCGTCCGAGGACGAGACAGCCGCTGGTATCCCGATCCAGGCGGTGGGCGAGGGCCGGGGGATTTGGCAGGCCAAAGCGCAGGGCATCGAAGCCGCTTTCGAGATTCGGACCGCCACCCGGACCGGAATGCACCGCAATGCCGGCCGGCTTATCGAGCACCAGGATCAGGCCATCGCGATAAAGCACACGGTTTGCCAGCGGCCCTTCACCCGAACCCTCGCGCGGCGCGCGAACAGAGCGGGGAAGCTGCGGGTCTGCGGCCGACGGAGCGGTGAAGCGACTGAGACGTCGGGCCCGGGCACCGGAAGGGTGAGGGGCAAAGATCGATCGGGATGGCAATCACGACCTCCGAAAGGACGCCTTCCTATTCCGCAGCGTCGCGAGTGGGCGGGGCCTGCTGAAAGCGCCGGCGCAGATCGTCCCATTCATCGGCGCCGAAGCGCTGAAACAGCTCGCGGAGGGTCATTTCCTTGACCGGCGCCGGATGACGCTGGCTCGTCTTCAACTCGGCCAGCGCCTGTTCGCAGATGCCAACGACGCTTTTCATTAACAGCCCGGGCACGATCGCGAGCCTGTAGCCCATCGCTTCGGCCTCTCGCAGGTCGAGGACCGGTGTCTTGCCGCCATAGACGACATTCAACAGGCACGGTCCGTTGACGCGGCGCGGCACCGCGGCGACTTCCTCGACGGTCTGCGGCGCCTCGACAAACGCCATCTCGGCTCCGGCAGCCAAGGCGGCATTGGCCCGGGCGACGGCCTCGTCGAAGCCCGCGACAGCGCGCGCATCGGTGCGGGCGATGATCAAGAAATCCCGGTTCTGGCGGGATGCGGCGGCGGCGCGAATCTTGGCCAGCCAGTCCTCGCGCGGAATGATCTCCTTGTCGTCGAGGTGACCGCATTTCTTTGGAAAGCCTTGGTCCTCGATATGGATCCCGGCAACGCCGCTACGCTCGTATTCGCGTACGGTACGGACGACGTTGAGCTCGTTGCCATAGCCGGTATCGGCATCGGCGATGACCGGCAGGTCGACCGCGGCCGCGATCCGGCCGGCATTCGCCACCATCTCCGACATCGTCACCAGACCGAAATCCGGATAGCCCAACGTTGCCGCGGTGCCCGCCCCGGTCATATAGACGGCGTCGAACCCGGCCTGCGCGATAAGCTTGGCGGTGATGCAGTCATAGGCGCCGGGCGCCACCACCAGGCCATCGCGGTGAAGCAATTCGCGAAAGCGGCTCGGCTGGCTCATCTCTTCCTCCGCGCGATCGATAGGTGAAAGCTATGGCCAGTGCGCCCAGTCGTCCAGCCTGATGAATTCCCGGTTGCTTGCTGACCGCCGGAGGCCGGTCTAGGTTGCGGTCAAATCGCGGAGGGGAGCCGATGTACAGCTTCAACTTGAAGGCGGAGCAGGCCTTCGACCCGAAAAAGCATATGGAAAAGGTCCTGGGGAGGACCGGTGAAGGCGATGTTACCGTCGCCTGCTGGGAGCCGGGGCAAATCAGTCCCTACCACTGCCATCCCGACGCGACTGAGATCTATTTCTGCTTTGAGGGCGGCGGCACGATGCGCACCCCGACCGAAACGATCGAGATCGGGCCAGGGGCGTTTGTCGTTCATCCGCGTGGCGAGTTGCACGAATACGTCAACGGCCCGCAGCGCACCCTCTTGTTCCGGGTACGCTATGGCGACGGAATGTCCGGCCGCACCAAAGAATGGCCGAGCAATCCGAACTGGAAACCCCGCCCCGAAGACATCGACTATTTCCGGCAGGGTTCGACAGGTCGAGGAGCGGAACAATGATTCCGGTCTCGGCGCGCAATATCGAGTTTGTTGGCAACAGCGACCAAGGCGGCCGCGGTGACGGCGTTCAGGTGATGGTCCACAAGGGCCATGCCTTTATCGGCCACATGTTCAGCGATGGGTTCACCATTGTCGACGTGCGCAGCCCGAGGCAGCCGCGCACCGTGAACTTCATCGCGGCGCCACCCAATTCGCGGGCGTTTCACCTGCAAACGCATGAAGACCTGCTGCTGACGGTGAATTCCCCGAACATCTGGGTATTGCAGGGATATTCCGACCCCAACGACTATTTCAAAGGTTCGATCACCGACACCTTCACCCGGCGCGAGAAGACCTTTGCCGCGGGACTTCGGGTGTACGACATCTCGCACCCGGCCGAGCCTCGCGAGATCGCCTTCATGCCGGTCGAGGGTCTGGGGTTGCACCGGCTGTGGTATGTCGGTGGACGCTATGCCTATGCCTCGGCGCATTGGGAAGGCTACACCGATCATATACTGGCGGTCATCGATATGGCGCAGCCAACAAAGCCGGAAGTCGTCGGGCGCTGGTGGCTGCCCGGTATGCACGCGGCTGGGGGAGAGGTCCCATCCTGGCCGAAGGGGCGACGCTACGCGCTCCACCATGCGATCGTCGCCGGGAATCTAGCTTACGGTGCTTGGCGGGACGGCGGCCTGACAGTGCACGACGTATCGGACGCGACGGCGCCCAGATTACTTGGTCACCGTAACTGGTCTCCGCCATTTGGCGGCGGCACCCACACCCCGCTGCCTCTCCCGGATCGCAACCTGCTGATCGCCGCCGACGAGGGCAATCTCGACAATTGCGCCAACGGCATCCAGCGCTGCTGGGTGTTCGATGTGCGCGATCCGGCGAATCCGGTCTCGATCGCTACCTTGCCGACTCCGGATGAGGACGATTACTGCGCCAAGGGCGCCAAGTTCGGCCCGCACAATCTACACGAAAACCGGCCGGGCTCGCTGGTCAGTTCGACCCTCATTTTTGCGACGTATCAGAATGCCGGGGTGCGCGTCTTCGACATCTCCGATCCGTTCCAGCCGCGGGCGGTCGCGCATTTTGTGCCGCCGCCGCCCGAAACAATGATCGATCCGCGTCCCAACCGGCCGCGCGTAATCCAATCCAACGATGTCTACGTGGCGCCGGACGGGCTCATGTACCTGACCGATGTCAACGCCGGGCTGACGATCCTGCAATATCGCGGGTAGTTACGGGCGCTGGCTCGCGGCTTCCCTTCCTCACCGTGACACGTTGACCGCGGAGCCGCGATACGCGGCGACAGCGGGGGTTATCGCAGCGTTGGCGCCAGCCGCACTGGGGGCTGCGCCGGGCGCCAGCGGCTCGACGACGACTGCCGCCACCCCGGCGGGCCGCATCCCCAACTCGTCGGCAGCGCGCGGTGACAGGTCGATGATAAAGCGGCGATTGTAGGGACCCCGGTCGTTGATCTTGACGATCACCGAGCGGCCGCTGTCGAGGTCGGTGACTTTGGCGCAGGAGCCCAGGGGGAGCGAGCGATGTGCTGCGGTCGGCGTAACCATATCGAGCCGCTCGCCGCTCGAAGTATGGTTGCCGACCAGCGCATACCAAGCTGCTTGACCGATCTCCCGGTATCCGATCGTGTGCATCGGACCCCAGGAGGGAACCGGGATATTGAGGCCGGGATCGTCGCTGTACGCGGCGGTGTGCCGCCAGCGAGCCTTTCCGCCGCGGTGAAAGGCCAGCCTCGAAGGCCAGCGGAGCTGTGCGGTTTTGTGGGCGGCGCGAGATTTCGTGGATCGATTTTCGGATTTGTCGGGACCGGTATTGGCGGGTTGGGCGGGCTCGTATGCGGTGCTCTTCTCCGGCGCCTTGGCCATCGCGCCGGTTGAGGCCATCAGCAGCGCAAGGGAAATGCCGATCGTCTGTCGGAAGGGCATCCGGCATCGTCTCCTTCTTGTAGGCATCCCTTCGCCGCAGGCGACAGGATAGCGTCGCCATGCCAAAGGTATTGGATGGGCTCCAGGATGAGATCGGTGTCGTCCCGGATTGTTGCCGATGCATCCGGGTAGGACGGGGAGGAACTGTCCAAGCTAAACAGGGTAATTCATCCCTGTCAACCCATCCATGAACTTTCGGCTCGGCAGCCTATTTCGAGGCTGTAACCGGTTCAGCTAGGTGCTGCCGGGTTTGCTAATCGATGTTTCTCGGAACATCGATTGTTATTCTTCGTTCTCTAGAGATAGTCTTGGGGAGATCCGGTAGCTTCGAAAGCCGCAAAGAGAGGTGCAGATCCTTAATGATGCTAATCTTTAAGGTTTGTTAATGAAATATCGGCAACTGCGGCGAAACGAAGGTTCGGTTGTTCAAAATCTATGCCGATCGCTTCGAGGCCGAGCGATGCAGGCGCCCGTCAAGGACGCCCGTCATAAATCTACGGTCTCACCGCTGCGAGAGCTCGAGTGCGTTGGTCAAATCGCCCAATGCCGGGCCGCCATGGGCCACGAAGGCAGCGTTACGCGCCGTCAATCCCGCCAGCATCGGTAGCTCGAAACGGCGCGTGATCAGCAGCAGGATCGACCCCGTATCGTAGAGCGTGTGATCGACAACGCCTTTTTTGGCGAAGGGCGAGACGATCAGGGCCGGAATGCGCGAACCCGGGCCCCAGCGATCGCCTTTCGGCGGGGCGACATGGTCCCAAAACCCCCCGTTTTCGTCATAGGTGACAATGATCACCATGTGCGCCCATTGGGGACTCTTTTGCAGATGAGCGATGATGTCGGCGATGTGCTGATCGCCGGACAGCACGTCGGCGTATCCCGCGTGCTCGTTCAGGTTCCCTTGCGGCTTGTAGAAAGCGACCTGCGGCAGCGCGCCGGCGTCGATCGCCTTGATGAATTCGCTGCCCCCGAGCCCACCATCCTTCAAGTGCGCCGCCCGCGCGGCGCTGCCGGGCGCCATGTCCGCAAAATAATTCAATGGCTGATGGTGGTACTGAAAGTTCGGGACTGGAACCGCGTTTTTGCCATCCAGCGCTATCTGCCAGGCGCCGGCATACCAGGCCCAGCTGACCCCCTTGGCACTCAACAGGTCGCCGATTGTTTGCTGGGTCTGCGGCGGGAGAGTGGTCGGCTTATTGGGATCGGCGAAAGCAGGGTCGCCGCCCGGCGCCGGCTTATTGGCGCTCGGCTGGTATGGCGGCTGCATCGTGTTGATTGCGTAGAAATCGGGCGACAGGTTGCCGTCTTTGACGAATTTGGGAATTCCATCGACCGCCGATTTCGGCGAGTTGGCCGCAATCTTCAAGGTCACCCCATCCGGCTCGACCGCGGCGATCGAATCCTTGGCCGGGCTCTTATCGGCATCGGGATACCTAGGGGCACAGGCGCAGATCAGCCAGAAATGGTTGAAGAATGAGCCGCCGAACCCGCCCATAAAGAAATTGTCCGCCAATACGTATTGTCTGGCGATTGCCCAGAGCGGCAATTTGGTCCCGTCATAATGCCCCATCACAAGCGCGCCGGAATCGGCATACGCAACGAAGCGGTCGTTTTTGCCGCCGTCGATCTGCATCTGGTTCTGATAGAAGCGGTGCCAGAGGTCGTGGGTAATGACGCTCAGCGGTGTGTTGAACCCCTTCGGGTCGTCAATCCCGAAGGGCCTATTGGGCAGATGTTCGGTCTGCGCCTGCGTAACCGGCGGGACGACGCCTTTGGCCGTCAGCCCATCCCATATCGGCGGCAGCTCGGACAAAACGGCTCCGTCCCGGTCGAGTTGACGGTATTGCGCCGGCGTCAGGCTGGAGAGACCGTTGGCGCCGGGAAACGAGCCATAAAGATTGTCGAAGCTCCGGTTCTCGGCATAGATCACGACGATGTTGCCGATGCGGTTTATGCCGGCTGGCGAAGCGCCCGAATCAGCGGCATTGACCACCCCGGTCGAGCCGATGATCCCCACCAGCACCGACGCCAGCAAAACATAAATCTTCATCGGGCGAATTCCCCCTCGGCGAGGCCGGCGAAGCCTCTGCCAATGGTAAGACAGACTTGCTGGTAAATTTAGCTGTTTCGATGTTTCGCTTTTGTGACGTATTGCCTCGGACCCATTCGAGGCCCCGGCTCGCCGTGATCGGCTGGCTGTTGGCAGTGGCGCTCGGTTTCTGCGGCAGGGCGCTGGCGGCAGGCGCGGATGGCGGTGAGATCGGGCGCGCACAGGTCGTTCGCCGGGTTGCGGCGCTGACCGTCCTCGGCCGCCAAATGTTCGCCGATCCTTTGCTGTCGGCTTCGGGAAGAATGTCGTGCGCCTCCTGCCACAGCCCGGCCCAAGCCTTCGGGCCGCCGAATGCGCGCTCGGTTCAACTCGGCGGGAAGGATATGCGGCAAAGTGGGCTGCGCGCCGTCCCTTCGCTCGGCTACCTGCAAGCGACGCCACCCTTCGCCGAGCATTTCTTCGACGGCGACGACGAAGGCGATGACAGCGTCGACAATGGCCCGACCGGCGGTTTGACCTGGGACGGCAGGGTCGATCGCGGCCGTGATCAGGCGCGGATCCCGTTACTGTCGCCTTACGAAATGGCGAATGAGAATCCTGCGGGATTCGCCGCCCGCCTGCTTTGGAGCCCTAGCGCGATTGCCTTTCGCCGGGTGTTCGGCACGACCGTCTTCGATGCTCCGGAAAAGGCGTTCTCTGCTGCCCTCGAGGCATTTGAGGTCTACGAGCAGAGCGCCGCGGAATTCTACCCCTACAGCAGCAAATACGATGCCTATCTGGCTGGAAGGGCAGCGCTGACGGCCTCGGAACGCCGTGGTCTTGCGCTGTTCGAGGATCCCGCCAAAGGGAATTGCGCCCGCTGCCATATCAGCGAGCGCGCGAATGACGGGACGCCGCCGCAATTCACCGATTACGGGCTGGTCGCGCTGGCTGTGCCGCGCAATGCCGCAATCCCGGCCAACAGCAACCCGGCCTGGTTCGATCTCGGGATGTGCGGCCCGCTGCGCGAAGACTTTCGCGGCCGAGCAGAGTATTGCGGCCGCTTCATGACGCCTACCTTGCGCAACGTCGCGACGCGCCAGGTCTTTTTCCATAACGGCAAGGTGCACAGCCTGCGGGAGGCCATCGCATTCTATGTCGAGCGCGACACCAATCCGGGCAAATGGTATCCGCGGACGGCGAACGGTCGGGTACAAAAATTTGACGATCTGCCGGAGCGGTATTGGACCAACGTCGAAAGCGATCCGCCTTTTGGCGGACATCCGGGTGATCGGCCGGCATTATCCGGGGCCGAGATCGACGACCTCATCGCCTTCCTGCGCACTTTGACCGACGGCTACAAGTCACAATAATCATCTCGGCCGTCGGTAAGGGGCGGCCATCTCGGCCGTCGGTAAGGGGCGGCTTTGGCGGCGACACAGATCGCGAAGCCGAGGTTGCGCGTGCATCCGGCGGATAGCGACGATCGTCTCATCAGAAGAGTTTTGCCGGTCTGTGACCTCCCTCACACAAGACAGCGCCCGAAATCGCGAAGATGCGGCTACCTCTTCCGGTGACGCTGGGACAATCCGATGAACATCAACGACGGGGCGCTGCGGGCGCTCGTCAGGGCCTGGGTTACGACGGTGATCGCGACCGCGCTGCTGAGCGCCGCGCTCGCGTTGGCGCCGATGTGGGACAGCACCGGCTACCTGCGGGCCTTGCCGGGCGCACTAAGCCTTGGCCAGTGACCGCGAAGGTTACGCCCATCGCGCCACCTCGGCAAAGCCGAGGCGGGGCAGGCGCGGCCGCAAGCCGGCAGGCTCGCCATAGCCGATGTTCAACAAAAAGTTGCTGCGATAACGGCCATCGGGAAAGAACGCTGCATCCACCTTGGCCCCGTCGAAGCCAGACATCGGCCCGCAATCGAGTCCTTGTGCTCGCAATGCCAAGATCAGGTAGGCGCCTTGCAGCGAACCGTTGCGAAAGGCGGTCTCGAGCGCCAGTGCCTCGTCGGTCGTGAACCAGTCCCGCGCATCGGTGTGCGGATAGAGCTGCGGCAGGTGCTCGTAGAATTCGCGGTCGTAGGCGACGATGGCGGTTACCGGCGCGGTTCTCACCTTGTCGTAATTGCCCGATGACACGCAGGCCAAAAGCCGCTCCTTGGCCGCGGGACTGTGCGCCAGCACGAGCCGCATCGGCTGGCAATTGGCGCTGGTCGGCCCGAGCTGGGCCAAGGCGAGGGCCGCTTCGATGACCCCCGCCGGCACCGGACGGTCCTGCCATTTGGTGAATGTGCGCGCCTCTGCGAACAGAATGGCGAGGGCCTCCCCGGCAACCGGCGTCATGCGTTGCGGCTCTTCGCAGACTGAGAAATTACCATGACGCCCTTTCACGCTTATCTTCGACTGCCCGTGCGCACCGCTGGCCTGGGATGTTCGCAAGGTGAACTGGCAGCGAAGTTCGCGGCCCCAGATGGGCGGCAGAGCCGATCCCGGCCGCCAGTCATCGGAGAGTCCCGTGTTAACGGGAGGCTGTCGAGGGTTTGTTCGCGCGCAGGAAGGTGCGGATGTGGCGGACGGCCAGCGGAATTTTGTTTGCGGTGTCCTTCCATGGATAGAGGCTCACTTGCGCATTCGGCGCGAGGAGCGCGCTCTCCATGGCGACCGCGTATGGGTGCGCCGGGACGTCGTCGGGCAGAATCAGGATCGGCGACTGGCAGTCGCGCACAAAATCGCGAGTCACCGTGAACACGAAATCGGCTTTGGCGGTGTACATATTGTTCAGGAAGTCGCTGACCATCGCCATTGTGATGTCGGGTCGACGCTCGCACAGAGCTGGGCCCCAGCCCTTGATGTTGTTCTGGTAGAAGAGGTCGGGCATCTCCGGACGGAACCCGCTGGGCTGGGTCGGAATGGCGGCGACGATCCGCCCGCGCGCCCGCTTCAACATGTTCCAAATGAACGGGCCGCCGATGCAGAAACCCAGGACCATGAACTCGCCGATGCCGAGGTGGTCCATCAGCCCGAGTTGGTCATCGGTATACGCGTCCCAGGTCCTATCGATGTCGAGCGGACCGGAAGATGAGCCGCCATTGGCGTTGCGCAGATCCGCGGAGATGACCCGGTACGCGTCCTTGAACTCCACCATTGGGTTGAAAGGGTGGGTCGCGAGGCCGGCGACTGTCGAGTTCAACCCACCCCCGGGGATGACCAGCAGCGGGAAGCCGGAGCCAGCCTCCTCGTAATGGATGCGGACATCGCCTCTTTCGTAAAACGGCATATAGTTTCTCCTTGCCCGGTGTGATCAGTGACGCGCGCGTGTCGCGACCGACCGCGTATGCGTCGGGACTCTATGCCAATCCCGCAGAATTCCCGAGGCTTTTCGATAGAAGCCGCGATGGCCTGATTTTCGGTTACGCCGGCAAAAATTGACGCCGAGTTTCAGGACTGATACAGGTTACATGTCATTGGGGAGTAGCCGCCCGCTTGATGCGGGGTTTGCGTCAACACACTTGGCTTCGGCCGTGGCGCAAGCGGCCAACCGGTTTGGCGAGACCTTTGGTATCGGTTCCTCCTACCCGGGTCGGGCAGCGGGAATCATGCCAAAGCGTGTCTCGTGCCCGACCCAGACGGCATCCCGGTGGAAGCATTCCTGATTTCGACCCTGGTTGTCGGCCTCGCCGAAATCGGCGACAAGACCCAGATTCTTTCGCTTATGCTCGCCGCCCGCTTTCAGAGGCCGGCGCCGATTGTCCTCGGCATCTTCTTCGCCACCCTCGCCAACCACGCCGCAGCTGGTTTTGCCGGGGTGCTGTTCGGCGGCTTGCTGGCGGGCCCTTGGATGCGCTGGATTCTCGGGCTTTCGTTTCTGAGTGTGGCGGTGTGGGCGTTGTTCCCCGACAAGTACGAGAGCGATGACAACAGAACCAGCCGCTCCGGCGTGTTCGCCACGACCGTGGCCGCGTTCTTCTGCGCCGAGATCGGCGACAAGACGCAGGTTGCGACGGTGGCGCTCGCCGCCCGCTTTGACGTCTTCTTTTTTGTGGTGGCGGGTACGACGCTGGGCATGATGCTGGCGAACATACCGGCCGTGCTGATCGGCAACAGGGTGGCGGGCCGGCTGCCGGCGAAGCCTATCCGGATGGCGGCCGCTATTGTCTTCGCCGTCCTCGGGGTGCTGACCTTGAGCGGGTTGCGGTTGTGATGCCGCGGTCCCAGGCTCGCGTCAGGCGAACCCGCGGCCGTCGATGCCGGCGACCCGGATCGGTAGTGGCGCCTCCGGCAGGCGAAGGCGCTGCCGTTTCGTCTATGCAAACAAGCCGAGCGCGAATCAGGAAGCCTTGCGGCGGCGGAGCACGGCGAAGCCGACCAGTCCGGCCCCGAGCAATGAGAGGGTCATTGGTTCCGGGACCGAAGGCGGGGGCGGTGCAATGCCCATAAATCCGAAAATCAGATCGTTGTAGTCGAAGTCGCTGCCTTGGTTGGCGAGCAGATCCTCCATACCGACAAAAGTCCAGTCGGCGATCGGTGCGATACCGGTCATGACGCCATAAGCCGGGCCCAAATCTGCTGCCGTCAGGTACGTGCGGGTGGGTGGATCGGTCTGGAAATCGGCGTAGGTCGATTGAACGGCAATGTGCTGATCGCCGTCGCTCGCCGGGACACCTGCGCTAAAGCTGGCGCCGGTGGTCGTATTCTCGAACACAAAATTGACGACTTGGCCTACCGTGAGGCCGGTCAAGACAGCCTCCGTGCCGAGCGGGTCCTGATTACTGAGCAGCAGTGTCACGCCATTCAGAAGTATATCGACATCGGCGGCGCTCTTGTACGCGAAGACAACGTCGATCATCGAAGCGTCCGCGGTAATCGAGCACGTCGTGCCGGCGCCCGGATCCGGCGCGGCAATGGGGGTGCTGGATACGCATGTAGCCTGGGCTTGGCCGGCCACGCCGAGTGCCACCAGGGCCGCCGCAGCGAGAAGGAGCTTTTGCATCGCATCTGTCCAAGGAACGGGAGAATGTCTCATGGACGGCGTTCGAGCAATTCTCATGCCGAATAGAAAAATGGTGGGATATCAACAGGTTATTATTTGATGAGGGCGGTTTTGCCGGCGAGTGTAAGATTTTGCGGCTGGTTAATTTTTGCATTTCCTCAAATAATTCAATAAATTCAGCTCATTATGTTTATTAACTAAAGAACTTAACCTTAACTCATGTAAATTCCTCCGACAAATCCTGAAGCAACCGCGGCATCTTAGCTTGGCTTTACGATCTAGTGTCGAGTGCTTCTTCTAGGAACTGCGTATGAGACAACAAGCCGCCAGACTGCCATCTTGCGGGGCGTCCTCGATGCCAAGGGATGTTTGCGAACGCACACGCCTCGTGCAGTGACCTCTCCGGTTCGGTTATACCTCCGTGGACCTGGGACGTATGCGGGGAGGAAGGACGCGATGCCAGAAAATCAGCAGTGGGTCGGCACCTGGACGATGGCGCCGGCGCCGGCGGAAACAGGCGCTTTCAATAACCAGACCTTGCGGATGACGATGCGCGCCAGCCTCGGCGGCAACCGCGTGCGGGTGCGGATCTGAACGCTTACGGACAGCGCCCTCTGGATATCGGCGCCGCGCACATCGCGTTGCGCGACAGCGGGGCCGGGATCGTCGCCGGCTCCGGCCGTAACTTGACCTTTGGCGGTGCGGCAACACCGACAATCGCGGCGGGCGCCGTGCTGTTCAGCGATCCGGTGGCGCTCGACCTGGCGCCGCTTGCCGACCTCGCGGTCAGCCTCTATCTGCCCGGCGAGGTGCCGAACGATTTTCAGATCACCGGCCGGTACGCGCGGCAGACCAACTATGTCTCGCCACCAGGCGATTTCACCGCGGCGAAAGTGATGCCGATCGCTAGCCTGACCAGCGATTGGTTTTTCGTCTGCGGCGTCGACGTGGTTGCCAGCGCCGACACTGGCGGCGTCGTTACCCTTGGCGATTCGCTGACCGACGGCAACATCTCGACGATCGATGCGTTTTGCCGCTGGCCCGATCAGCTTGCCCGCCGCCTGATGGCGCGCCCTCGCGGCCGGCCGATGGCGGTGATGAACCAGGGCCTGGGCGGCAACCGCATCCTGTTCGACATCCGGGGCGAAGCGGGCTGCGCCGCTTCGACCGCGACGTGCTGTCCCAGCCGGGGGTCACCCATGTCATCGTCATGCTCGGCACCAATGATCTGCGCAACCGGTGGAAGAAGCCGGAAGAGGAGCCGACCGCAGCGCAGATGATCGCCGGCCTGAACCAGATGGCGGTGCGCGCCCACAGCGCCGGAATAAAGATCATCGGAGCCACGCTGACCCCGTTCGGCAACGAAACCTACATGGCCAATGCCTGGAATCCGCAGCGGGAGGAAGTACGCGTCGCGGTCAATGGCTGGATTCGTAGCGGCGGCGCCTTCGATGGTGTCGCCGATTTCGACCAGGCCTTGCGTGACCCGGAGATACCTACCCAGATGCGGCCGAGCGACGATTGCGGCGACGGTCTCCACCCGAGCGATCTTGGCTACACCAAGATGGGCGACGTGGTCGATCTGTCGTTGTTCGAATAGCGCCGCCGCCGATCGCAGCCGGCCGCCTCGGCGCTGCCGCCGGCCGGGCCAACTTTAGCCCACGGCCTCAGCGCGCCGCGAACTGGGTGGCGCCGAATGTGTTCTCGCGCTCGGTGTCGGTGATCGCACCCGGACGCTGGGCATCGGCGAGCACCGCCAGGCCGCGCTGCACGGCCGGCCGCTCCGCTATTTGGTCATGCCAGCGCTTGACCGCCGGATATTCGCCAAGGTCGAGATAGCCTCGCTCGGCGAAGCGGGACGACGGCTCCGTCGCGATGCGGATCCACGGAAAAGTGATGATGTCGGCCATCGAGTACTCGTCGCCGGCGAGCCAGGGCGTCTCCTCAGGCGATGGTTCAGCACCCGGGTCAGGCGCTTAGCCTCGTTGGTATAGCGTTCGATCGCATACGCGATCTTCTCGGGCGCGTAGGCGCCGAAATGGTTCCATTGGCCGAACATCGGGCCGACGCCGCCCATCTGGAACATCATCCATTCGAGACATTTGTAGCGGCCGATCGGGTCTTTCGGGATCAGCTTGCCGCCGGTCTTTTCCGACAGGTAGATCAGGATCGCAGCCGACTCGAACAGGGTGAACGGCTTGCCGCCCGGTCCGTCGGGATCGACGATCGCCGGGATGCGGTGGTTTGGGGTGATCTTCAGGAATTCCGGCTTGAACTGGTCGCCGGCGCCGATATTGACCGGGGTCACCTTGTACTCCAGGCCCAACTCTTCGAGCGCGATATGGACCTTGTGGCCGTTCGGCGTCGGCCAGCTCCACACTTCGAGCATCAGAGAATCCTCCCGCTTGCTGCGCATTCCGGCCATCCCGGTCCGGCCGATCTTAGAAAGTTTCGCAGAAATGCGGAATGCCGCAGGCGGCAACGCGGCCGGTTGTGGTCGCCTCTACCGATTCCGATCGGTGATCTGATTAGACGGGCTTTCTTTACCCCGCTACCGATAACCGCGGAGCAAGCCGAGGCTGCGGGCAAGCTACCCGGACCCCGCCGGGACCCTTAGGACCGTATTCTGATCGCCCAGGCTTGCACCGAAGGCTTGTGGTCGTGACGGTCGACCGGGTATTTTCGAACTACAATGTCCCGGTAATTTGGTGACCGGCTCGTTTAGCTGGAGGGGCCCTCGTCCTGCGCGGCAAGGTGGCGAAGTGCCTGATGGTCGCAGCCGTAACGCAGCCATTCGCCCAGATGCTCCATTCCGAGCCGGTGGTAGAAACCGCGTGCCGGGTTCCACTCGAGCACCTGAAAATCGATCCGGCCCCAGCCGCGCTCGACCGCGATCGCCGCAAGGCGGGCCATCAGGCGGCGGCCGACCCCCCGCCCGCGCGCCGGTTCGGTGACGTAGAGGTCTTCGAGATACATTCCCGGCCGGCCTAGCCAGGTCGAGAAACGTGGATGGAACAGGGCGAAGCCCGCCGGTTCATCGTCGACAAAGGCGAGGATCGCCTCGAATTGGCGATCCGGTGCGAACCCGTGACGGACCAAGTCCGCTTCGCTCGCGACCACGGCCACGGGCGCCTTCTCATAGATCGCAAGCTCGCGGATCAGCCTCAGCACCAAGCCGGCATCTTCGCGCGTGGCGAAGCGGATCGTGTTTGTCCCGCTCATCGAGATTTCCCTGAAGCGCGCTCGCGCGCTACCTTAGCGCTGTGCGACGGGGCCGAACAATCCGCAGCCCCATATCGGGCGTCGGTGGCAGGAGGGGACGATGGCGGAAGAGGCGGGACCGCAGGCGATCGAAGCGAGTTCGGCGCCCCAGAGCCAGCCGGGCCGCGGCTATCCCGAGCCGTTCGCTGCGCGAGTGGCGGGTCGGGTGCGGCGGCCCCTCGGCGATCTGTTCGGGCTGACCAATTTCGGGGTCAACCTGACGCAATTGCCGCCTGGCGGCGTCTCGGCATTGCGCCACACCCATACCCGCGAGGACGAATTCATCTATATCGTCGAGGGCGAACCTATCCTGGTAACCAATGCCGGCGAGACCCAATTGCGCCCAGGCATGTGCGCCGGTTTCAAAGCCGGCTCGGGCAACGCGCACCATTTGCTGAACCGCACGACCCGCGCAGTGGTTTATCTAGAAATTGGCGCCCGCAATCCCGGCGATACGGTGATCTATCCCGACGACGATATCGGCCGCGCCCTCTCGCCCGACGGCGCCCGTCTTTTCGTGCATCAGGACGGCCGTCCGTATTGAACGCGCGCCTTGGACCAAAGATCGCGATCACCGAATGACGACCAGCGGGCAAACAAGAGCCCCGCGTTACGCGGGGCTCTCGGCAGGGGAATTATAGGTCAGCGTTTGTCGTGGCTATGCTCGCCGCCCCTGCGGCCGGCTTCAGAGGCGCGTTCGCGGTCCTGGGCAAAATTTCGCTGGCCGCCTTGATGGCCGGTGCCATGTTGCGAGGCGGCGGTGCCATGGCCGGCGTGGCTATGCTCGCCGCCCTTTCGGCCGGCTTCGGCCGCTAACTCACGATCCTTCGAGAAGCTGCGCTCATTGGCTGGTACGTCCTGGCCGCCCTTGCGGCCGGCCTCGGCGGCGCGCGCCGGATCGTTCTTGAAATTCCCGCCGCTGGCCTGGCCGCCCTTGCTGGCGATTTCCCGCTGCTTCTGCTCGTCCATCGACGCAAAGCCGCGGTTCGAGGTATGGGATTGGTCCCGATCGGCCATAATTACCACTCCACTGGTTAAGTCTTCACCAGATATCCGTAAAACTCTGGATAACGGCTCGATGGCAAAACGCCGAATATCAGATGCGGTTCCCCGCTATCCCTTCTGGAACTGTCCGGATATGGAAATGATCATGAAATTATTGCTTAACGAGATCGAGATGTAGTCTTCAAGCGCGTGAGACGCGAAACAATTCATGCTTAAGCGAACCGTGCCGGGGCGAACGGGGCAATATCGATTGACGGTGGCCGACCGGCGACCAGATCGGCAACGACTTTGCCGGTCATCGGCGCCGAAGTCATGCCGACATGGCCGTGGCCGAAGGCATAAATCACGTCCGGTGTCGCCTGCGACGGCCCGATCACCGGAAACGAATTGGGCAAGCTGGGACGGTGGCCCATCCACACCGAGATCCGCTCCTCGCCATGGTCGGTGGCCAGGCCCGGCAGCATCTTGCGGCCTTGTTCGAGCAAGATTCGCGCCCGCCGCCAATCGGGCGGCGCATCGAGACCGGCGAGTTCCACCGTGCCGGCGAAGCGCAGGCCGGTGTCCATTGGCGTCGCGACGAACTTGCCGTCGGCGTCAGCGGTCGGGATGCGCGGCATGACCTCGGGATCGCGGATCATCAGGTGGTAGCCGCGCTCGGTTTCGAGCGGAACGCTGGTCGCCGAGTGCGACGGCGAGCGGCTTGGACCGGGCTCCGGCGCAGACGATCGCAGTATCTGCCGCAAGCTCGCCTTGGTCAGTCCGGATCGCTGCCAGCCGGTTCCGTCAAGGCGAAAACCCAATGCGCTGCGCGCGCTCGAGTTCGCCACCCGAGCGGAGGAAGTAGTCGAGCAGGTGCTGGACCAGGCTCAGCGGGTTTGAGGTATGGCCGTTGTCGCGCACCAGGATGCCGCATGCATAATCGTGCGACAGGGTGGGTTCGAGTTGGCGCAGTCTCGTCGGCATCGAACTCGTCGGTCTCGACGCCGTTTTCATGGCGCAATTCCCAGGCGAGCCGGTCCTTTTCCAAGCTTTGCGCTGACCGGTAAACGTAAAGGTGGCCGGACCGATGAACGAGGTTCTCGGCGCCGGCATCGCGGACCAGCGGCGTCAGCGCTTCGAGTGTCGCGCCAACCAAGGGGCGCAGCGCACGAGCCTGCGCATGAACCTTTTCCGGGGTGCCGGCGCGGATGAAGCGGATCAGCCATGGGGCGATGGTCGGCAAATATGACCAGCGCAGCGACAGCGGCCCGAGCGGATCGAACAACCATCGCGGCACGTTCCATAGTATCCCCGGCATCGACATCGGGGTCACGGAAGACGCGTTGAGCGCGCCGGCATTGCCAAAGGAGGCGCCCTGACCGGGCTCGCCCGGTTCGATGATAAAGACGCTGTGGCCGTCGCGCTGGAGCCAGCTCGCGGCGCACACCCCGACCATGCCGGCGCCGATTATCCCGACCCGTCTTCCTCCGATCGCCATCCGCTGTAGCGGGAGGAGAGCCGCGCCGTTCAGCCGGCGCGAGCCGGCCAGACCGGCTGGTGATGGCCGAGCGGGGCCGAAGGGCCGCGCCCAGTAGGGCGGCGGTCTCGGACAGGCGCACGGTCGGCCCGAGATGCCGCAGCCGTCCGACCGGCGTGTCGCTCTCGATCGACCAGCGCGCGATCTCGGCCGGATATAGCTCCTTGTCGACGTCCCTGAGCGCACTCTCCGGCACCTCGCCGCGATCGACCAGCCAGCGGCCGATCTGCGCCAGCGAAGTACGCACCAGCCAGCTGCCGCCTTCGCGGGCCCGTCGCGCCAGCGCCACCATCGCCGCCAAACGCCATCAGATAACCGGTCAGGTAGTCGATCGCCGAGACCGGATAGAATTGCGGGCCCGGGTTGGCGCCGGGGAACAGCTCGGCCTGGCGCGTCGTGATCCCGCTCACGGTCTGCACGACCGTGTCGAAGCCGCGGCGCGAGGCCCACGGCCCGACATGGCTGAACGCGCACATCGACACATAGACAAGGCCCGGCCGCAGCTGCGCCAGCGCCTCCGGCGACAAGCCGCGGTTGCCGAGCGTGCCGGGCCGATAGCCCTGGGTGAAGATATCGGCCTCGCGCACCAGGCCGCGAGGCGTCTCGACGTCTTGCGGCTGGCGCAGATCGAGATGAGCCTGCAATTTGCCGTGGCCGGTGTCGTATTCCTGGTAGCCGATATTCGGCAGATGCGCCGCCGTGATCTTCATTACGTCGGCACCGTGCTCGGCCAAGGTGCGGGCCGAGGTGGGCCCGGCCAGCACCCGGGTCAGATCGAGCACGCGAATGCCCGGACAGCGGACGCTCGGCCTCGGGCAGCGGCTCGGCCGGGCTGTCGCCGATCTTGACGATCTCCATCAGTGGCAGTGAGGCGATCGCCGCGGCCTGCGGATGCTTCGCCCATTCGGCCATGCTGCGCACCATGCCGCCCGCACCCTTGGCGGCGAGAATTGCCTCTTCGAGTTCGAGCGCGTCCCATTTGGCCACGGCCTGCCGCACCGCCTCCTTCTCTTCGGGAACGCCGAGCACGCTCATCGCGGCGGCGCGGTGGTTCGGAAAATTGGCGTGGATATAGCTCCACCGGCCGTTCTTCGCCGGATAGACGCCCATGACCGGATTGCGGTCGGTCGAGACCGCGGCGCCATTGACCTGCAGGTAATGCCCGCTGCGCAGCGAGGCCACCGCCTGGCGCAGGTCGACCGAGACCTCCTGCCGCCGGCCGCCGCGCAATTCCCACAGATCGGCGGCGGCGAGCCCGGTGGCGGCAAGCGCCGCGGTACCCGCGGCGCCGATGCGGAACGGCGTCGGCAGCACTGGATCGGCGCCGCCGGTGATTTCGACCTGGCGCGCCTTTTCCTCGGGCCAGCCGGCGATCGGCATAATCGTACGCAGTGCATCGTAAGCCATGATGGATCTCCCGCAGGTCTCGGAACACGCACTTGCCTCGGTGCAGTAGATGGCGCAATGATGCCGCAAAATAGCGCGGAAAGGGAACGCCGATGAGTTAGGTCATGATCGTCGTCGAATTCGAGGTGAAAGCCGAGCACCGCACTCAGTTCCTCGATCTGATGCGCGCGCACGCGCAGCGCTCTCGACGCGACGACGGCTGCCTGCAATTCGACTTGATGTTGCCAAAAGATGACGACAAGCATGTCTTATTGGTCGAGAAGTGGCGCGACCAGGAGGCGCTCGATGCGCATGCCAAGGGGCCGATGCCGGGCGACACCTACAGGGATTGGATCGTCGGCCGCAAAGTCGCGCGGGGCGCACCGGCCGATTATGGGACTGGGGAGCCCCCATCAGGTTTGCGCTGCGAACCGGCGTCGTCTGGCTCGCGGCGCTGCTTATCGGCGCCGTGGCGGCCGCCGGCTGCGCATGCCGCCAGCGGTATTATTTCCGCCCCCAAATCGGCGAAGCCGTCGGCGGAGACAGCAACTCCGGCGGAAATAGATGCGCTGCTGAAGCCTGCTGGCCGATCCTAAGGTGCAGGCTTGGTTAAGGGAGCAGCACGCGACCGAAACCGTCGCTCCGGCGCCGGCCAAGCCCGCGGATGCATCCCCGCAAGAAATGATGTCGGCGCGCGTCGATGCGGTGCGCGTGCATCTCACCGAGGTGGTCGACACGGTGCCGACTATGCCGGCAGAATTCGCGCATGCCGCGGATGTGTTCCAGGAACGCCTGGGAGGGCGGAGGCCGGCACGCATCCTGACCTTGCTCGCGGCTTTCGCAGGCCTCGGCTTTGGCGTCGAAGCGCTGTTCAGCCGCGCAACCCGGCGGATGAGACAGAATCTCGACCAGCATCCGGTTGAAACAGTCGGCGACCGCGTCCGTCTGGTAGCCGAGCGGGCGGCCTTTGCCCTGGGTTCGGTCGTGGCTTATGCCGTCGGCAGTATCGGTGCCTTTCTGGTATTCCACTGGCCGGGCCTGCTGCGCCAGATCGTTCTCGGCTATCTGATCGTTTTTCTGGCGGTCCGCATTGCCGCCGTCCTCGGTCGGTTCTTGCTGGCGCCGGCAAATGATCGGTTCCGCGTCTGCCCGATGCAAGCGGCGGCCGCGCGGTACTGGTATGTGCGGTTGAAGCTCGTCGTCGGCTGGCTAATGCTCGGCCTGGTGACAAAGGGTGTGCTCGGCGAACTCGAAATTTCGGCGCCGGCGCGCGACATCGTCGGTTATGCGTTCGGGCTCGGCACCTTGGCCATCCTGCTCGAAACCATCTGGCGCCGGCCGGCCGAAAGGGCCAGCTCCGGACCCGAGCCGGTGCGCGAAAACCGCCATTTGAGCCGCGTCAAAGTGAACGCGCTGCTAACCGCAGGCTTGGGGTTGCTGTGGGGGCTCCGCGTCGCCGGAATGATGCCGGCGTTCTGGTTGCTCGCGGTCGTTCTGGTCTGGCCTCTCGCCGACCGATTGACCCGGCGGGCGGTCGAGCACCTGCTGCGGCCCCCTGGGACGACCGAAATTGCCGGCGCGCCGACCCTCACCGCGGTCTTTCTCGAGCGCGGGCTGCGGGCGGCGTTAATCATTGGTGCGCTGGCACTGCTCGCCTGGGGCTGGGGCATCGACCTGGAGAGCCTGGCAGGCCGGGAGACGATGATGACCCGCATCGCGCACGGCGCCCTGAGCGCCGTTGCCATTGCCCTGATCGCCGATTTTATCTGGCATGTCGCAAAAGCCGCGATCGACATCAAGCTCGCCGAGACTGCGGATCTCGGTCTGCCGAATACCCCTGAAGCGCGACGACGGGCGCGGCTGCGCACCCTGCTGCCGATTTTCCGCAATATCCTGTTCGTCGTCGTTGTCGCCGCCGCCGGGCTGATGGCGCTGGCGGCGATGGGCGTTGAGATCGGCCCGCTGATCGCCGCTCTCAGCGTCCTCGGCGTCGCAATCGGCTTTGGTGCGCAGACCTTTGTCCGCGACATCATCGCGGGGATGTTTTACCTGCTCGACGACGCCTTCCGGATCGGCGAGTACATCCAGAGCGGCAATTACAAGGGTACTGTCGAGGGCTTCAGCATTCGCTCGGTCCGGCTGCGCCATCAACGCGGTCCGGTCTTCACGGTGCCGTTTAGCCTGTTGGGCGCCGTTGCAAAACATGAGCCGCGATTGGGTGATCGACAAGCTGATGGTCGGCATCACCTATGACAGCGATATCGAAAAGGCCAGAAAGCTTATCAAGCAGATCGGACTGGAGCTGGCAGAAGAGCCGGAATTCGCACCCCTGATACTCGAACCGCTGAAGATGCAGGGGGTCGACGCGTTCGGCGATTACGCCGTCCAGATCAGAATGAAGATGATGACCTTGCCCGGGCAGAACTTCGTGATCCGGCGACAGGCGCTGCTCAGGATCAAAAAAGCCTTCGACGCCAATGGCATCAAATTCGCCTTCCCGACCGTCCAGCTCGCCGGCGAGGGCGAACACCCCCCTGCGCCCGCGATCGCCGCCGCTGCCCAGCAGGCAATCCAGCTGACTCGGCCCGCGGCCGCGGCTGCGGAGTAGCCCGGGACGCTGCGGCAGCATGCTCTTGCCCGCGAGCTTGCAATCCATTGCGGGCCGCTGGGGCCAACGCCAACGATGCTTTAGGCGGCGCATGTGGGCGGCCCGCCTAACGGGGCCCGGCACAGATGAAGAATTTGTGACGCCGTTGATTGTTTGACCCCGATGGCGGTAACACAAGTTGTTCAATCGAAACTTTGGCAAATTTGGCTGTCGAGGTAGTCGCACCTGCAACCGATTGTCTACCTTCTGCCTAAAGCAACCATGAGGCGGTGGCGGTCCGCCTCACGACGATTGAGATGACGCTCCTGGAACAGGGTGCGAACCGCCCGCGGGTCAATCCGCATCGCCTGTGGATGCAAGGTGGAGGCGGCTGTTCAGGGTGACGCGGGTCTCGATGCCGAGGTGGAATCGAATGGGGGCTTAGCCATGCAGTTCGAATTGAACTACGGGGACGTCTTCATTCTGTTCTTTCTGACCCTCGGCCCGCTCAAGGCGATCCTGCCGTTTGCCAGAGCGACCCACGGGACCGAGCTGGTTTTTCAGCGAGCGGTCGCCTGGCGAGCTACGGCGATCGCGACGGTTGTCGTCGTCGTCGTGGGCCTGCTTGCGCCGTTCGTTCTGACGAATTGGCACGTCTCTCCGCCGGCAATCATAATCACCGGCGGCATCATTTTGTTTTACCAGGCGCTGCACATCGTCATGCAGACGCTGGCGATTTCGCCACCGTCCGCCGCCGCCGAGGCGAGCCCCTCACCCTCCGCAGCGATTGCGATTTTTCCCATAGCAATGCCGGCAATCGTGACCGCACCGGGCATCGCGGCAATCGCAACGATTGCCGTCATCGGCAGGCACGATTTGGCACGCGAGGCGATGGTCATTACAATATTGCTTGTGGTGATGGTGCTCAACTTTCTGACGTTGTGGAACAACGAGGCGATACTTAAGAGCGGCTTGGCCGGGGTATTGCCGGTGATCGGGTGGGTACTGGCCGTGCTGCAGGCGGCGCTGGCTGTGCAGATGGTGATCTATGCCTTGCGCGTTCTCGAGGTTTTACGCTGGCCAGCTTCTTGATGAACGGCAGCAGCGATGAGCGATAACCCGCAGGCCCCTGCCGATAACCGGGCCCGGTTCGAAGTCCGGGTAACGGCAGACAGCCATTTTAGCTGGATCCGCACCCGGCTGAGCGTCGAACGCACGATGATGTCGTGGCTGCGAACGGCGACCGCGTTGATCGGTTTCGGCTTCGCGCTCGTGCAGTACCTCGGACACTTGCAGCAGATCCCCGGAGCCCGATCCGCCTATCTGCCGGACGCACCGCGATATTTGGGATTGGCGCTGATCGCGTGTGGCGTCCTGGCGCTGGTCATCTCGCTTTGGCAGTATTGGTGGACGGTTCGCTACCTGTGGGGTGAGGCGTTCACGCCGATCGCCGGTATGACCAAGGAGGGGAAGCAATCGCCGGTCATCGCGGTCGCTGTCCTGCTCATCGGCATCGGCCTATTCGCCTTCTTTGCCGTGCTTGCTCCGCCTCACCTAGCAAGATAAGCCGAGCAATGAAACCGCCACTTCGAAACCACCCGACCAACCAAAGGAGATCGAGATGGCCAGATCCCGGGCACCCGCCAAGCCGAACATCGTCGTGATCTGGGGCGACGATATCGGCATGGCCAATTTGAGTTGCTACACCCACGGGTTGATGGGGTACCAGACACCCAATATCGATCGCATCGCCCAAGAAGGCATGCGCTTCACCGATTACTATGCGGAGCAAAGCTGCACGGCAGGGCGCGCGTCGTTCATTACCGGCCAGCATGGTTTGCGCACCGGGTTGACCAAAGTCGGTCTGCCGGCTGCAACCGTTGGTCTACACAAAGAAGACCCGACCATCGCCGAGCTGTTGAAGCCGCTGGGCTATGCGACCGCGCAAATCGGCAAGAACCACCTCGGCGACCGCAACGAATATCTGCCGACCGTACATGGCTTCGACGAGTTCTATGGCAATTTGTATCACCTTAACGCCGAGGAAGAGCCTGAACTGGCGGATTACCCGAAGGCGCCGGAATTTCCCCATTTTCACGAGCGGTTTGGCCCTCGCGGAGTGTTGGATTGCAAGGCGACCGACACCGACGATGCGAGCGTTGACCCGCGCTTTGGCAGGGTCGGCAAGCAGACGATCAAAGACACTGGCCCGCTGACTAAGAAACGCATGGAGACGATCGACGACGACGTTGCCGCCCGCTCTGCGGACTATATCAAGCGCCAGGCTCAGGCTGAGAACCCTTCTTCCTCTGGGTCAACTTCACGCATATGCATCTGCGCACGCATGTGAAGCCGGAGAGCCGGGGGCAGGCGGGCCGTTGGCAGAGCGAATACCATGACGTGATGATCGATCACGACAAGAACGTCGGCACCGTTCTGAAGGCTCTCGACGACGCCGGCATCACCGACAACACGTTTGTCGTGTACGGCACCGATAACGGCCCGCACATGAATACGTGGCCCGACGGGGCGATGACGCCGTTTCGCAACGAGAAGAACACCAACTGGGAAGGCGCCTACCGGGTGCCGTGCCTGGTGCGTTGGCCGGGCAAGATCAAGCCGGGCAGCGTGTCGAACGAGATCGTCGCGCATCATGACTGGCTGCCGACCATTCTAGCCATGGCCGGCGATACGGAGGTCACCGACAAGCTGCTGAAGGGCTACAAGATCGGTGACATGACCTACAAGGTCCACCTCGACGGCTATAATCTGGTGCCGTATTTGACCGGCCAGGCCGAGAAAAGCCCGCGGGTCTCCTTCCTCTATTGTAATGATGACCAGCAGCTAGTCGCCCTGCGCTACGACAATTGGAAGATCGTGTTTGAGGAACAGCGGGTTGAGGGAACGCTGCGGATCTGGGCGGAACCTTTCACCGCCCTGCGCGTGCCAAAGATATTCAACCTCCGCACCGACCCTTTCGAGCGCGCCGACATCACCTCGAACACCTATTACGATTGGCTGATAGATCACGTCTACCTGCTGGTGCCGGCGCAGGCCTATGTCGGAGAATTCCTGCAGACATTTGCCGAATTTCCTCAGCGTCAGAAGGCCGCCAGCTTCAACCTCGACGACGTGCTCCGCAAACTGCAGGAGGGGCACAAGTCCTAGCCGAATTCTGGCAGCGGCCGTCGGGTATCCGGCGGCCGCTGCCCGCGACTGCAGGGAGCGGCCGATGGAGGAATGGCTTCACCTGGTCACGAAGGACATTGTCATCGGCATCGATGCCATGGCGCTGATCATTGTCGCGACCGGCACCTTCGAGGCATTTTTTACCGGATTGTGGGCGGCTTTTCCCGCCCCTGCACATCGCCGGTTCCGTCAGATCTTGGTGCGCTATGGGCGCTGGCTCGTCGCTGGCCTGACATTCCAGCTCGCGGCCGACATCATCGAAACGTCGCTAGCGCCAAGCTGGCAGGAGGTCGGGCAGCTTGGCGCCATCGCGGTGATCCGAACTTTCCTGAACTTTTTCCTGGAGCGAGACTTGGCCGAGCTGACCGACTCCGAGAAGACAGCATAGTCCAGCATGATCCAATTTTTGCGAGAGATCATAGGACTTGGCATTGGCGTCTTCGGTCTTTTCGTATTTGTACTGCTCGCGCTGGCGGGTGAGGTTGGTTTCCAAATTGGGCGAGCACGCAGCCGCGCGGTGTCATTCGCCGATAACCAAAATTCTGGTGTTTCTGCGCTGACGACCGGCATGCTCGGATTTGTTGCGTTCGCATTGGCTGTCACGATCGGCATCGCCCAGGATCGTTTTGAGACGCGGCGCCATGCGACCCTCGACGAAGCCAATACGATCGGCACCGCCTGGCTCCGCACCGGACTTGCCGGCACATCGGGAAAACCGATCGCCGCGCTGATCGAGGAGTATGCGCGCGCTCGGCTCGTTTACCTCTCAGCGGCACGCCCAGACGCTGCTACGGGGGCGCTTGCGCAGGCCAACACGCTGCAGAACGAAATCTGGCAGCGTACGCTTCCGCTGTTGCCGGCGATGCCGGCGCCTCTGGCTTCGCAACTCGTGTCCTCGCTCAACGACATGTTCGACTCCGAGCTTGTGCAGCGGTATTCGATGGAGAGCCGAGTTCCAACCGAGACGATGTTGGGGTTACTGCTCGGCGCAGTGCTCGCCGTCGGCGCATTGGGCTATCAGATGGGCCTGGCCGGCCGCAGACAGTTGGTGCTGGCTTTGTTGCTGCTCTTGATGATGAGTGGCGCGATGGCGATGATCATCGACTT
This sequence comes from uncultured Alphaproteobacteria bacterium, assembly GCA_963821795.1. Taxonomy (GTDB): domain Bacteria; phylum Pseudomonadota; class Alphaproteobacteria; order ATCC43930; family CGMCC-115725; genus AP-15. The sequence continues at coordinate 84,569 of CAWGFH010000013.1, read as the reverse complement.
CAACCAGCCGAGCTCCGGGTTTATCCACGTCAATCCGGCGCCGCTGGAATGGACGATCGCCGGCTTTCCGCACAACCCGTCCCGGTAAGCGCGCATGGCACGGAACGACACCGGAGCGCCGGCCACCGCCGATCCGGCCGGCGACGTTCGCGCATTTTATGAGAGCCACCCATATCCGGCGCCGATCAGCAATCTCGACCGGCACCGCGCGCTCTATCGCAATCCGGATCGGCGCCGGGCATTGTCACTGCTGCTATGGCCGACTGAAGAGCAACGGCTAAATCGGGACATTCTGATTGCCGGTTGCGGCACGTCGCAGGCCGCGATCCATGCGCTGCGCGAACCTGGTGCGCGAGTGACGGCAATCGACATCAGCGAAAGGAGTCTGCGCCACACTCGCGAACTTCAGCAGAAATATGACCTGCGAAACCTAGACCTGCATCGGTTGGCGATCGAAGAGATCGATAAGCTCGGCCGGACATTCGACCAGATCGTCTGCACCGGCGTGTTGCACCATCTAGCCGACCCGGATGCCGGTCTTCGAGCATTGCGCGGCGTCCTTGCTCCCGATGGCGCAATTCAGGTGATGGTTTATGCAGCCTATGGCCGTGCTGGCCTTTACATGATGCAGGAATACTGCCGCCTCCTTGGGGTCAACGCGACGGCGGAGGAGTTAAAGGACCTCGGCGCCATGATCGGCGCACTGTCTCCCGACCATCCGATTGCCGGCGTGGCGCGACAGGCGAAGGATTTCAGGCAGCCTGATGCGCTCGCCGACGCATTGCTTCACCCCCAGGACCGGGCCTACACCGTGCCCCAGCTTTACGACTGGCTCGAGCACTGCGGCCTGTCGTTCGGACGCTGGCTGGAGCAAGCCCCCTATTTGCCGCAATGCGGGGCAATCGCCGGCATGCCGCACGCGGCTCGTCTCGCCTCGCTTTCTCCGCCATTGCAGCACGCCGCGGTCGAACTGTTGCGCGGGACTATGACCAGGCACACCTTCATCGCCTATCGCGATGACCGTGCCGCTGAGAGCCAGCCGATCTCGTTCGATGGCGATGCGTGGCGGAGCTACGTCCCGCTGCGCTTGCCGTGGACCTTGAGCATTCGGGATCGCGTCCCCTCCGGTTTTGCCGCCGTCCTGATCAATCGGGCACACACCTATCCCGACCTCGCGCTCCCCATCGATCCGGCTCAGGAGCGGCTTCTCGCAGCGGTCGACGGCATTCGCTCTATCGATCAGATCCTGCGAATGGCCGTGCCAGTGCGCGGCGAGGCGCATGCCCGCGGGTTTTTCGAGCAGCTCTGGCAGTACGATCAGATCGTGTTCGACGCGACAAACTCGCACTGAACGGTTCAGCAGGAGCAGATCATGGCCAGTACGCCGACCATCGAACCGGCCAAGGCGGCTGAGGCGCAACGGCTGGATGACGCGCTGAAGCAAGGAGCACCATGGCGGCAATGGGAACCCTACCTCAGCGAACGCCAGTGGGGCACAGTCCGCGAGGACTACAGCGCGGACGGCAACGCCTGGGACTATCTCAGTCACGACCAAGCCCGCTCGCGCGCTTATCACTGGGGCGAGGACGGCCTGTGATGCGCGGGACGCGCGATCTCCAGAAGTTCCAAAACGATCCCCATTGGCGGGATAATCTATTGTTCTACGAGTATTTTCACGGCGACAATGGCGCCGGCATCGGCGCCAGTCATCAAACCAGGTGGACTGGGGTAGTAGCACCGCTATTGAAATCTTCGGGCGCCCTTGACGCCGCGACTTTTCTCGAACACGGGCGCGAAGCCGCGTTTGAACTCTGACCAACGTTGGAATCCACAAGGGTGCTGGAACGCAAGGAGGCTGCGATGTCGTTGAAGGGCAAAGTCGCCATCGTCACCGGTGGCAATAGCGGGATCGGCCAGGCGATCGTCCTCGAACTCGCCCGGCAGCACGCCAATATCGTCATTGACTATGTATGCCATCCCGAGGCGACCGAGGCGCTCGAGCAGCAAGTCAGCAAGCTCGGCGATCAGTCGATCGGTGTCGAAGCCGATGTCAGTAAAATCCCCGACCTGCAGATGCTGGTCGACAGGGCGGTCAGCGAGTTCGGCCGAGTGGATATCATGGTCAACAATGCCGGGGTCGAAACCCGCACCTCGATCCTCGACACAACCGAGGACCAGTATGAAAAGGTGCTGGCGATCAATCTGAAGAGCGCCTTTTTCGGCACGCAAATCGCCGCCAAGCAAATGGTCAAACAGGGTGGGGGCGGCCGAATCATCAACGTCACCTCGGTGCATGAGGATTGGCCGATGCCCGGCAACACGGCTTATTGTCTGTCCAAGGGCGGCATGCGCATGCTGACCCGCACTGCCGGCGTCGAACTTGCCAAGCATAACATCCTGGTGGTCGGGGTGGGCCCGGGTGCCGTGGCGACGCCGATCAATGTCACGACCATGCGGGATCCAACAAAGCCCGCGGAGCTGGACAAGGCGATCCCGATAGGCCGGCTGGCGCAACCGGAGGAGATTGCCGGGTGGTTGGCTTCGTCGCCGGAGATGGCGCAAGCCATCTCACTGCGACCACGATCTTCACCGATGGCGGTATTGTGCACAATAGCGTCGGCCTGTAGCACAACGGAGCCAGCATTTATTTAGCGCCGAGGTCGGTAACCATGGCGTTCGGCTTCGACGCGGGGGCATGATCACAGATCGTCGGCCGGTAACCAACCTATAAAGGATGAGGGAGGATGATGGTGCGCGAAAACTGTCTGATCGCGGCGCGGTGGTGGTTGTGCCTTGGCCTTTTCGTGCTCGCCGGTTGCACACCGCAGCCGACAGCAACGTCCCAGACCTCGGTCCCGCCAATCGGCCCGGATGTAGCACGGGTGTGGTTTTTTCGTCAGGCCGATCCGCCGGGCGGCAACGTCTATGCTTCCAATCCGATCGTCTATGCGAATGGCGTGCCGGTCGGTGCGATAGGGCAGGGCACTGCCTTTTTTCACGATTTCGCGCCGGGCAAGTACCGGTTTACCGTGCAGCCCTTCGGCACCCCGACCAACGAGCACGACACCCTGCAGCTGGCACCGGGGATGCAGGTCTACGTGCAGGTTCAATGGGAACCTGCCTGGCAGGCGAACCGGGTAGGAGGGGGCAGCAGCTTTACGGTTCTGACCGCGTCACCGGAGGTCGGTCAGCAATATGTTCCGACCTTAACCAATCTCGGCCAGCGTTGAACCGCGCCTACCAACCGATTCGCGGCAACTTAACGGTGAGCGGCGTTGAACTGGGCGAGCGTGGCAGGGCCGGGACATAGCTCAGCCTCGCCGAGACCGTTCAGAGGCGCTTCGACGGTATCAAGAAATTCGTGCATGTCGCCCGAATCCGGGTCGACGTACAACAGGCCGGTCACGACCTCGCCGGTGGCGTGCAGTTGCTGCAGGTACGTCAAAGCAGAGATGCGATCGCAGGCGTCGTAGTCGGCGGCAAGCTTGCGCAACCGCAAGATCGAGCCATCGTGCTGGACGACGGTCTCCACCGTTCCCGGAGCATAATCGGCGATGATTTCGTCGCGCTCGAGGATCACATCCAACCGGTTGACCGCCTCGTTATGGGCGCGGACATAATCGAAGCTCTTGGTTGATTCGGGGTTGTTGTTGAAGGCGACACAGGGCGAGACCACGTCGATGAAGGCGGCGCCCCGATGCTCGATCGCCGCTTTGATCAGCGGCACCAGCTGCGCCTTGTCGCCCGAAAAGCTGCGGCCGACAAATGACGCGCCGAGCTGCAACGCCAGAGCGACCAGATCGATCGGCGAATTGGTGTTGACGGCGCCGCGCCGGGCCTTCGAGCCCTTGTCGGCGGTCGCCGAGAATTGCCCCTTGGTCAGCCCGTACACGCCGTTGTTCTCGACGATGTACACCATATTGACGGCGCGGCGCAGGCAATGGGCGAATTGGCCGAGACCGATCGAGGCCGAATCGCCATCGCCAGAGATGCCGAGATAAATCAGATCGCGGTTGGCAAGGTTGGCGCCGGTCAGCACCGAAGGCATGCGTCCGTGGACGCTGTTGAATCCGTGCGACTTGCCCAGAAAATAGGTCGGCGTCTTCGACGAACAGCCGATGCCCGACAGCTTGGCGATCCGGTGCGGCGGCAGGCTCAGCTCGAAGCAAGCCTGGACGATCGCGGCACTGATCGAATCATGGCCGCAGCCAGCGCACAAGGTCGAGACCGCGCCTTCGTAGTCGCGGCGCGTAAAGCCGAGCGCGTTGGTCGGCAGCTTTGGGTGATGAAGCCGGGGTTTGGCAATGTAGGTCATGCGGACCTCAAGCTGAGAACATCAGGCTGAAATGCGTCACCTTCGCCGCGAAGCGGCGAACGACTTTCTCTTCGTCTCTGTGCCGCTGCGGTGATCACGGCAGCGCCTTGCGCAGCGGAGCCAAGGTTACGACATCGAGCATGTCGCTGATCGCCTTGACGATGAAGCGCGCGGTGATCGGCGTGCCATCATAGTGCAGGATCGGCACCAGCCGCGCCGGATCGATATCTCCGTCATTGATCAGCAGGCTGCGCAACTGGGCGTCGCGGTTCTGCTCGACGAGGAAAATCCGATCATGGGCGGCGATAAAATCAAGCACGTCGTCGTGGAACGGGTAGGCGCGTATGCGCAAGGTGTCGAGGTGGACGCCGCGTTCCTCCAGCGCTTCGAGCGCTTCGGTCATCGCAGGCGCGGTCGATCCGAAATAAATCGCGCCAAAACGCGTAGCCTCGCGCGCCGGGCGTTTGACCGGGAGCGGCACCAGGCGCTTGGCGGTCTCGAATTTGTGGAGCAGACGCTGCATGTTGTCGACGTAATCCGGCCCCTCCTCGGAGTAGCGCGCATAGCGGTCTTTGGTGGTGCCGCGGGTAAAGAACGCGCCGCGAGTTGGGTGAGTGCCGGGAAGGGTGCGATAGGGGATGCCATCGCCGTCGACATCGAGATAGCGGCCGAATTCGACCCCTGCTTCGAGGTCTTCGGCGGTCATCACCTTGCCGCGGTCGAAATGCCGGCTTTCATCCCAGGCCAGCGGCTCGACCAGCCAGTCGTTCATGCCGATGTCGAGGTCGAGCATGACGAAGATGGGCGTCTGCAGGCGGTCGGCGAGATCGAATGCCTCCGCAGCAAAGGCGAACGCCTCGTACGGATCCTCGGGGAACAGCAGCACATGCTTGGTGTCGCCATGCGAGGCGTGGGCGCAGGATAGGATGTCGGCCTGCTGGGTGCGGGTCGGCATACCGGTGGACGGGCTGCCGCGCTGAACATCAAAGATCACCGCCGGGATCTCGGCGAAATAGGCCAAGCCGATGAATTCCTGCATCAGCGAGATGCCCGGGCCGGACGTCGCGGTGAATGCCCGCGCGCCGTTCCAGGCGGCGCCGATGACCATCCCGATCGAGGCGAGTTCATCCTCGGCCTGGATGATCGCATAGCGCTTCTTCTTGGTCTCCGGATCGACGCGGTAGCGCCGGCAATGATTGGCGAAGGCTTCGGCGAGCGAGGAAGAAGGCGTGATCGGATACCAAGCGGCGACCGTGGCTCCGCCATAGACGCAGCCGAGCGCCGCGGCGTCATTGCCGGTGATCGAGATGCGATCCCCGACCTTGTCGATACGCTCCAGATGCAGCCCGATCGGGCAGTCGTGCTCGGCCAACGCCCAGTCGCGCCCGAGATTGAGCGCGCGCAAGTTGGGGCGGATCAAGGCGTCCTTGCCGCGGAATTGTTCGGTGATCAGCTTTTCGATCGCCGCGACATCCATGTCCAGCAATGCCGATAATGCGCCGAGATAGATGATGTTTTTGAATAGCTGGCGCTGCCGCGGGTCGTTGTATTCACGGTTGGAGATCGCGGTCAGCGGCGCGCCGATGACGGTGATGTCCTCGCGGAATTTCCACGGCGGCAACGGCTTGGTCGCGTCATAAAAAAGGTAGCCGCCGGCCTCGATCTCGGCGATGTCCTCATCCCAAGTCTGGGGGTTCATCGCGACCATCATGTCGACCCCGCCGCGGCGGCCGAGATGGCCCTTGTCGCTGATCCGTACCTCGAACCAGGTCGGCAGCCCCTGGATATTCGACGGGAAGATGTTTCGCGAACTCGCCGGTATTCCCATACGCAGGATCGACTTGGCGAACAGCGCATTGGCGCTGGCGGAGCCGGATCCGTTTACGTTGGCGAATTTGACGACGAAGTCGTTAATCTTTTCGATCTGTTGCCGGCTCGATCCGTCCACGTTCGTTCCTCTGGATTTTCGGCGCAGCTAAACCGCTGTGGCGCAACCCTCGATGCCCGTCGCCGAGCCTGACCGGGCCAGCCAAGCCTGCGGCATCGGCCCGGTGGCGTTGGTTGCCGAGACGCGGCTGCGCGAGTTCGGGCAAATGACGGTTGAGGTGGGGAGGTAGTTCATATCTGCCTCGACCGGGTCAAACCGCGTGGCTGCGGCATGCCAGTCCGGCTTGGGTCATCTCCAGCAGAAATTTGCGCATGTCCCATGCCCCAGTGGGGCACCGCTCGGCGCACAGGCCGCAATGCAGGCAGACGTCCTCATCCTTGACCATGATTCGCCCAGTCTTCAGCGAATCGCCGATGTAGAGGTCCTGTTCGAGGTTCAGAGCCGGTGCGGTCAGCCGTCCGCGCAGCTCTTCTTCGTCGCCGTCATCGGTAAAGGTGATGCAGTCCATCGGGCAGATGTCGACGCAGGCGTCGCATTCGATGCATAGCTGCCCGGTGAACACGGTCTGGACGTCGCAATTCAGGCAACGCTCGGCCTCGAGATAGCCGAGCTTTTCGTCGTAGCCGAGCTCAACCTCGACCCGGATGTCGGCCAGCGCCACCGCCGTATCCCGGAGCGGAACCCGATAGCGCACATCGTTCGAGATGTCGTTGTCATAGCTCCATTCATGGATGCCCATCTTCTGGCTGACCAGGGTCACGCCCGGAGGCGGCCGGTCGGCGACATCCTCGCCATGGCACAATTTGTCGATCGAGATTGCGGCGTCGTGACCGTGCGCGACCGCCCAGATGATGTTCTTCGGACCGAACGCGGCGTCGCCGCCAAAGAATACGTTGGCGAGGGTCGACTGGAGCGTCTTTGGGTCGACCTTGGGCATTCCCCAACGGTCGAACTCGATGCCGATGTCGCGCTCGATCCAGGGGAAGGCGTTCTCCTGGCCGACCGCGATCAAAACATCGTCACAGGCGATATGGGTATCGGGCTCGTCGGTTGGGACCAGGTTGCGCCGGCCTCGCGAATCGAACTCGGCCTTGACCTTCTCGAACAGTACTCCGGTCAGCATGCCCCGATCGTGGGTGAACTCCTTTGGCACTAGCCAGTTGAGAATCGGGATGCCCTCATGAGTCGCATCCTCTTTTTCCCAGGGCGAGGCCTTCATCTCGTCGAAACCGCTGCGCACGACGACGGTGACCTCCTCGCCGCCGAGCCGGCGCGACGAGCGGCAACAATCCATCGCCGTGTTGCCGCCGCCCAGGACGATGACCCGCCGGCCGATCTTGTCGACATGGCCAAACGAGACGCTGGATAGCCAGTCGATACCGATATGGATGTTATCCGACGCCTCCTCGCGGCCCGGGATATCGAGATCGCGCCCGCGCGGCGCGCCGCAGCCGACGAAAACTGCGTCCCAATCCTCCGCGAGCAATGCCCGCAGGCTGCCGACGGGTTCCCCAAAACGCGCCTCGACGCCCATGTCGAGGATCAGGTCGACCTCTTCGTCGGTGACCCGTTCGGGGAGGCGGAAGCGCGGAATCTGCGAGCGCATCATGCCGCCGCCCTTGGCGTCGCCGTCAAACATCACACAGTGGTAGCCGAGCGGCAGCAGGTCGCGGGCGACCGTCAAGGAAGCCGGGCCAGCGCCGATCAGAGCGATCCGCTTGCCGTTTTTCTCACGCGGGATGGCCGGCAAATATCGGGAAATGTCGCCCTTGTTGTCGGCGGCGACACGCTTCAGCCGGCAGATCGCCACCGGCTGCTCGTCGTCCTCGACTCGACCGCGCCTGCAGGCGGGTTCGCACGGGCGGTCGCAGGTGCGCCCGAGAATGCCTGGAAAGACATTCGAATACCAATTAACCATAAACGCATCGGTATAGCGCCGGTCGGCAACCATCCGGATGTATTCCGGCACCGGCGTATGGGCCGGGCACGCCCATTGGCAGTCGACGACTTTGTGAAAATAGTCGGGGACGCTGATATCGGTCGGCTGCACTAGGCTCCTCCTGGCGAACCGGGCCTTGCTCGACCCGGCCTTATCCCCGTTCTCGCCCTGTAACTGGTCTGACTGCAAGTTGGTTCAAGCATTGGCGCGGCGTTATAGTCGCACCCGGCCCGGTCGTCATCTTCCTTCTCCCTCGGTCAGCCTTGCGTCAACGGGGTAGCTTGTCGGAGCATCCGACCGTTGGGGTGCGGCAGCTTGCCTCATCCCCGCGGGAGGCGCAACTCTGGCGACGCGGACCTGACGACCGAGAGCGCCGGTTGACTTTGATCTCCGACCGGCGCATCTGCCCTCGAAGAGCATCGTGCTCGAACTCGCTGGGTATGCTGCGGCGGCTGATCCAGGCCGAAAGCCGCGAACCGCGATAACACGTGCGAAAAGCTGACCCGCGAAATCCATACCTCCCCCTCCGACATCGCCGGTGCGTCATATCCCTAAGTGGGATGCGAGCTAGCTTGGCCGGATGTCGAAAAAGAAAGAATTAAATAAGGTGACTGAATTTCAAGATCTTGCGCTCGCCGATCCAATTCGGCGGGCGCTCGCCGAGGAAGGCTATACCGCGCCGACACCGATTCAAGCGCAGGCAATTCCTCACCTTCTGGCCGGCCGCGACTTGCTGGGTATTGCCCAAACCGGCACCGGCAAGACCGCCGCCTTCGCGCTGCCGATTCTCCAGCGGCTCGCCGGGGAGCATCCGCCGGCGCTCGCGCGCAAGACGGCGCGCTGTCTGGTGCTGACCCCGACTCGCGAATTGGCCGTGCAGATTCGCGACAGCTTTCGGGCCTACGGGCGCCATCTCCCGCTGCGCGCGACGGTAATATTCGGCGGCGTCGGGCAGGAGCCGCAGGTTGCGGCGATGGCACGCGGCGTCGACACTCTGGTGGCGACGCCGGGGCGGCTGCTCGACTTGGTCGGGCAAGGCCATATCCGGCTTGACCGGGTCGAAACCTTCGTGCTCGACGAAGCGGACCGGATGCTCGACATGGGCTTTATTCGTGACGTCAAAAAAATCGTCGCGATGCTGCCTAGCCGGCGCCAAACTTTGCTGTTCTCGGCGACGATGCCGCCCGACATCGCCCGGCTAGCGGCTGCGATCCTCGATTCCCCGGTGCGGGTCGAGGTGACGCCGGCGGCATCGACCGTCGAACGGACCGAGCAGATAGTCATGTTCGTCGACCGCGCCGACAAGCGGGCATTGCTGTGCGCGATCCTGCGTGATCCAGCGCTCTCCCGCGTGCTGGTCTTCACCCGGACCAAGCACACCGCCAACCGACTCGCCGAGCAGCTCGTCCGCGCCGGGTTCGGCGCCGAGGCGATCCACGGCAACAAGTCCCAGGGCGCCCGCCAACGGGCGCTCGAGGATTTCCGCGCCGGCGCCGTGCGGGTGCTGGTCGCCACCGACATCGCCGCGCGCGGCATCGACATCGACGCGATCAGCCACGTGGTGAATTACGAATTGCCGAACGTCCCCGAGACCTATGTCCACCGTATCGGCCGCACCGCGCGCGCCGGCGCCGCGGGCTCGGCGATCTCGCTCTGCGATACCGAAGAGCGCGCCTATCTGAGGGACATCGAGCGCCTGATCGGCCGCAAAGTGCCCGTCGCCGCCGGGCATCCGTTCCGCGCCCCAGCCCCGGCGCCGCAGCCGCAACGGCGGCGCGCGGCCTAGCTGTTGAAGCTATGAAGGTTGTTCATCCGGGTCTGGGGTGTGAGGCTGGGGTTGCGAAGCCGACCAGCCCTATGCCGGAGCCCCGGATGAACATCCATAAGAATGCGCGCCTGACGCCGCAGGGTCGACTCTTGATGGTTTTGCGGATCGAGGATGAGGGCTGGAAGGTTGCTGATGCCGCGGCGGCAGCCGGTCTGTCGCAGCGCCGTGCATACCATTGGCTGGCGCGGTATCGGGCGGGCGGCGAGATCGCCTTGCAGGACCGCAGCTCGACGCCCGGCCGATACCGCGAGCGCGCTCCCAGCGCACGAGACGGCGAGATCGAACGGTTGCGCCGGCAGCGCCTGACAGGCGATCGGATCGCCCGCCAGCTCGGCCTGCCGCGCTCGACCGTAGGTGCGGTCCTGCGCCGGCTCGGTCTCGGCCGCCTGAAGGCGCTCGATCCGCCGCCGCCGATCGTGCGCTACCAGCGCGAGCGGCCCGGCGAGCTGTTGCACCTCGACACCAAGAAACTCGGTCGCATCGGCGGAGTCGGCCACCGCATTACCGGCCGCCGTACCGGAGCTATCAATCGCCACCATGGCATCGGCTGGGAGGTGCTGCACGTCTGCATCGACGACGCCTCGCGCCTGGCCTACACCGAGCTCCTGCCGGACGAGAAGAAGGAAAGCGCCATCGCCTTCCTCGGCCGCGCGCTCGACTGGTTCGCCCGTCACGGCGTCGCCGTCGAACGCATCATGACCGACAACGGCTCGGCCTATAGGAGCCATGACTTCCGCGCCGCCTGCGCCCAGGCCAGGCTCAAGCATATCCGCACCCGGCCCTACACGCCGCGCACCAACGGCAAGGCCGAGCGCTTCATCCAAACGAGCCTACGCGAGTGGGCCTACGCCCGTGCCTACCAATCCTCCGCCGAGCGAGGAAACGCCATGCAGCCCTGGATCGCCGAATACAACTATACCCGCCCACACTCAGCCCTCGGCGGGCAACCGCCCGCCTCCAAGCTGAACAACGTTCTTGGCTTCAACAGCTAGCCGAATTCATCGCCGGCGCGCGGCTCCTCAATTGGCCACCTGACTACCTGACGGGGGGCGCCCCCGGCGCCTGCGGGTGCCGGTCTCGACTTGCGACGCGGATCAATCGGGCAATAGGTGCGAAACCTTGGGTATTACTTCCTGCGCGAGCAGCCGCATCAATTCGTGCCACGCCTTAGGATTTTCGCTGTAGTCGAAGCAAAACAGCAGCAGCGAGCCGAACCCGCCGACTTCGTCATACATCCGCTCGATCTTTTCGACCACCGTCGCCGGCGAGCCGATCAGCCAGTTGTGCCGGGCGCAATATTCCGGCGTCACATCACTGTCGGCGACGTCGGGATCGTGCTTCAGGAACTGGATAACACCGACATCGGTCAGCAATGGCAGGAAATATTCGCGCATCATCCGGCCCATCATGCCTTCGACCGACAACCGCCATGCTTCCGTATCCGTATCGGCGATGAAGATTTCGCGGACGAGTCGCCAATCGGCGCGCCGCGGCGTGCGCCCGGTGCGGCGCGCTCCCTCCTCGACCAATTCCCAATGGCTGGCGACGTAAGTCGGGTTGAGGTTCAGGCTCATCGGCAGAAAGCCATGCTCGCCGGCGAGCTTCAAGGTGTCGGAACCCTTGCTGACCCCGGCAACCCCGATCGGCGGGTAGGGTTTTTGCAGAGGTCTTATGTGTGGGCGCAGGGTCCGCAGCATCAGGTCGGTCTTGCTGACGTTCCAGTATTTGCCGGGATAGTCGAACGGTTCCTCCGAGGTCCACAGCTTGAGGATGATATCGAGCGCCTCGCGGGTCATCTCGCGGTGCTGGCCGGCATTGCCGTCGACGTTGAACATCGCCCAGTCGCTCGGCAGCCCGCTGGCGGCGACGCCAAAATTCAGCCGCCCTTGCGCCATGTGGTCGAGCATCGCGACGCGGTTGGCGAGTTCGGCAGGGTGATGATAGGGCAACAGAAATCCGCCGGGAGCGAGGCGAATCTTTTTGGTCTCCATCAATGCCTGCGCGATCAGCAAATCCGGCGCCGGATGCGGCTCCCACGGCGCGGTATGGTGCTCACCGATCCAAGCTTCGGAAAATCCGAGTTCGTCGGCCCAGCGCAAGGTGTCGAGATCCCACCGGTGGCCGTCGTAGAGGGGGCGCTCCGGCGGGTGCGAGGGCATCGTGAAGAGGCCGTACTGCATCATGGTCCTCCCGGCTGTCGGTTCGAAAGGCAGTCTAACCCCGAGCCACCGGCGCGTGCGAGCCCCGCCGGCTTTGCGGGCGGTCTCGCCGGTTGGTCAAGCCGGCATCGTGCGGCGCTGGTGCGCGCGGCCGATCGTGGCGGTTTCCTCGCGGTGGCCGGCGATAACCCGCACCCCCTCGTCGAGCTTGGCGGCGATGGTCTCGGGCGAGCCGGTCTCGAGGAAGGCGGTCCGGTTTTTCCGGCAGGCGGCAAAGACGCGCTGGCGGGCCTCGCGCATTTCGGCCGGATAAGGCTCGCGCGGGACCGAGACATAGCCGAGCGACAATCCAAGATCACCCGGCCCCAGTTCGGCAAAGCCGAGGCCCGGCACGGCAAGGATCGCCTCGCAATTGGCAATCCCTTCCGGTGATTCGAGCTTGACCCCGAGCAGCAGTTCGCCGTTCGGGTCCAGCGGCCACGGGTCGCAGCGCTCGAGATATTGCTCGGCCGAGATCCCCCAGATCGGGGCCGCGGTTGTTTCGGAGCCGCGGCCGCGGGTGCCGATGCCGAGCCCGTTCCTCGTCTCTCGGGCGGCGCCATGCATGCGGTCGACCGGCGAGGGGAGGGCAGGATCGACCCCCGCCGAGTGGTGCGGGTAGCGGCAGGATTCGACGAAGGCGCGCACCGCGTCGGCCAATTCGGCCTGGCACATCAGGATTCCGTGGACGCCGCGGCCGAGGATCTGGCGGAACTGCCAAGCGTTGAAGCGGACATTGGCCGCGTCGGTGCCGTTGACCGGCGCCTCGACGATGACGGTCGGGCTGCGGTGTCCCGAGCGGGTTGGGCCGGCCTCGACGAGGCCGTGCATGTATTCGGCGAGCCCGGCCATGTCGAACGAGCCGTGCTCCATCCCGACATTGATGTAGTCGGCCCAGGTGCCGGCGTCCTCGCGGCCTTGCGCGCGGGTCAGCACATGTCCGCTGTGGCCGCCGGTGTAGTAGATGGCTTGGCCCTCGGCCAACAGTTCGATTGCCCGATTGATCCGCTTGGCCATTTCCGCCTCCTTGCGTTTGCCGCCGTGATCCGGGCCGTTGACCGCCCGCCTGCCTCGACTATAGTCCGGCCCTGCCTCGCGGGCGTGGCGGAACTGGTAGACGCGCTGGACTCAAAATCCAGTTCTGGTGACAGAGTGTCGGTTCGATTCCGACCGCCCGCACCAGCCGCCTTTGCCGGAGCGCAGCGCTGACGCCTTGGTAGCGAAAAGCGTCGCGGCGATCAGGCGCCCATGCCGTAGGCGATTGCGTTGCGCAGCAATATGACGAACCCGTCGGTTTCCCATGGGCGCCGAAAGGTTTGCGGCGTCGTGTCCGCAGGGTCGTAGGGCCGGGCGGCGCGAATGGCCGGGTTGTGGCAATGGCCGAACGCAAAATAGGTCACGCCGCCATCGCCGACTCGTGCGCGTATAACCCGAGCACGCGGGTCTTGCCGTCGGGCAGCAGCGAGGTGTCCGAGGCATAGACCGTCCCGATGGATGATGACACCGCATCCGGGCCGTAATCGGCGGTCAGCAGGATTTGCGTCGAGGCCGGATCCTGCAGTTCGATGAAATACGGTTCGTCCTCGATCACAAAGGATTTGCCGAGGCCCCGGGTCAATGGGGAATCGGCGGCGCTGACCTCGACGCGGAATTCGCGGATCGGCGGATGGGTCAGAAACCGGCTGCCAAGCACAGCGTGATGTTCGGTCTTGACGGTGCGGCGCTGGCGCATTCCCTCCACCCGCTCGGCGCGCCCGCCATTGGTCCCGTGCAAGGCCAGCCAATGGCCGCCAGCCTTTAGCCAAGCCTCGATGGCGCGGGTTTGTACGGCGTCCGGGTAAGGGCCGGCGACATAGCGTGATCAGCAGCCGGCTGACCGGCAACCATTTCTCGACATCGGCAAAGTCGTTGGCGACCGAGGCCGGGATGTCGCGCTCGGCCAGCAGCCCGAGCAGCCGCAGCCGGGCATAATCGTGGTCGTGCCCGCTCATCGAACCAAGTGGGAAACCGCCGGTAATCAAATGCGCGCGGCCGGAATTCGTTCCTGTCATCAGCACACCTCGCTCGCCGCCGTTCGGCGCCTCCAAAGATTTCCCTCAGTCTCTCATCGTTCTCCGGATTTCGCCTACCGGAAACCGCAGCGCATCCGGCGGGCCCGCCTGCTTCTTGACGACCCGTCTGTTTCTACGAAATCCAGCCGCTATCAGCCTCAGGCCGAAAGCGCGCGGGCGAGAAACGGCAGGCTTTCGTCCATCCGGTAATCCACCCCGCTATGATTGTCGGGAAACTCCTCGTAGCGATGCGTGACGCTGAGCTCGTTCAACCGCCGCACGAACCTGCGGGCGCCGTAAAGCAGGTTGAACTGATCCGACTTGCCGCAATCGATATAGAGCGCCTTCAGCCGGCGGAGATTGTCCGCCTGGCTTTCGACCGCGACTACCGGGTCATGCCGTAACCAGTTCGCCCAGCGTTCCTCGATAATCTCGCAGGTGTCGAACGTGACCGGCAGGCGCATGCCGAGGAACTGCTCCGGATCGGGATCGTAGCTGGCGGCCATCGCCAGCGCGTTGATGACCTTGAAGGAACCGTCCGAATGCTTTTGTGCAGCTTCGAGCTTCTGCCACCAGCGCTCGATCGAGTTCTCCTCGCCGGCGAGGGCGCGCAGCACCGCCGGCATATCCGGCAAATAGCAAACCTCGAAACCCATATCGCCGGAATGGCAGGCGGCCGCTGCCCAGATGTCCGAGTGGCGCAGCGCGTGCGTGATCGCGCCATACCCGCCGGAGCTTTTGCCGAACACGCCGCGACGCCCGGTGCCGCCGCAATTGAAGCGCTGCTCGATTGCCGGCAGCATTTCGTGCAGCAGAAAGTCTTCCCAGGCGCCCATCGACGCCGAGTTGATGTATTGGTTGCCGCCAAGCCGGGTGAAGCAATCGGGAAAGGCGACGACAACCGGCGGCATTTGCTGTTCGCCGATCAGCCGGTCAAGCCGTTCCGGCAGGTTCTCGCGGAAACCCGCCCAATTGGTGTGGGACAGGCCGCTGCCGGTGAAGCCGACCAGATCCACCAGCAGCGGCAACCCGTGCCCGTCATGGTCGGCGGGCAGGTACACATCGACGGTGCGAGCCGACGGATCACCCAGCATATTGCTCTTTAGGGCCTCGCTATCGACCGTCACTCGCCTGACCGTACCCGTCGCCCCGAAGAACCTGCGCATCTGTATTGATCCCCGGCTGGTGTTTGCTGGCGGCGTCTTACCGCATCAAAGACAGTCTTACCGCATCAAGACTATGGGGCGGCGAAAGATGAATCCGGTATCGGCGCCGGTCCGGTCGACGCCATGTCCGATGACGCCATGTCCGATAAGGTGTGCTTTGGCGGAGGCTTGGTGCACAATGCGCTTCCAACTCCGCATATCGATGGTAAGGGAGTAAGCGATGGCAAAGGCGTATTGGGTGGCGACGTATCGGTCGGTTTCGGATCCGGAGGCATTGGCCGGCTACGCCAAGCTCGCCGGTCCGGCTATCCAAGCGGCCGGTGGCCGGTTTCTGGCGCGCGGAACCGCCGCGAAAGCCTACGAAGCCGGGGTAATCCAACGCGTTGTGATCATCGAATTCGACAGTGTCGAGAAGGCTGCCGCCGCGCACGACAGCGCTGGCTATCAGGCCGCGCTTAAGGTCCTGGGCAAAGCCGCGGATCGAGATATGCGGATCGTCGAGGGCGTGGAGTAGCTTCTCGGTCATTGCCGCACAGGAGTCCGAATATGCCGCGTTTGAATTTCGGCGCGTTCCTCGCTCCGCACCATCCGGTCGGCGAGCATCCGATGTTGCAGTTCCGCCGCGATCTCGACCTGGTGGAACAGCTCGACCGACTGGGCTACGACGAATTTTGGTGCGGCGAACATCACTCGAGCGGCTGGGAAATGATCGGCTCGCCAGAAATGTTCCTGGCCGCGGCGGGCGAGCGGTCAAAGCGCATCAAGCTCGCCACCGGTGTTATCTCGCTGCCTTACCACCACCCGTTCAATGTCGCTCAGCGGATGGTGCAGCTCGACTGGATGAGCGGCGGCCGGGCGATCTTCGGCTCTGGCCCGGGTGCGCTGGCGTCGGACGCACACACGCTCGGCATCGACCCGATGGTGCAGCGTGACCGCCAGGACGAGGCGATCGGCGTCATTCGCCGGCTGCTTCGCGGCGAGCGGGTCACCGCAAAAAGCGACTGGTTCACATTGCAGGACGCCGCCCTGCAATTGCTGCCGTTGCAGGAGGACATGCCGTTTGCCACCGCCTCGCAAATCAGCCCGTCGGGCATGACCTTGGCGGGCAAACACGGGATCGGCGTGATTTCGATCGGCTCGCTGGCGGAAGAGGGGCTCAACGCCCTGCCGACCCAATGGGGCTTTGCCGAAGCTGCCGCCAATAAGCACGGGCAGACGGTCAGCCGCGGCGATTGGCGCGTACTGCTTTCGTGGCATATCGCCGAGACCCGTGAGAAGGCGATCGCCGAGTCGCGCGAAGGCCTGATGCGGCACCACAACCAGTACATCGTCGGCACCTTGCAGCGGCCGGGTGCCACCGCATTCAAGGATCCGGACGAGGCGATCGAAAAGACCGCGTTTGGCGCCGGCGGCGCGGCGACGATCGGCACGCCCGATGATCTCGTTGCCCGGCTCAAACAAGTGCTCGAAACGAGCGGCGGGTTCGGCACCGTCGTCGGCTTTGTCCATGACTGGGCTAACCCCGAGAACACGACGCGCAGCTGGGACATGGTGGCCCGTTACGTCATCCCCGAGATCAACGGCTACCTGTCCGGACTGCGCCGATCGCAGCATTTTGTCGCCAACAACCGCGGCGTCTTCGACCGTGCCAAGGACGCGATCATGGCCAAGATCAACGAGAACGAGGCCGCGGTCGCCGCGCTCTCGTTGACCAGGGGCTCGCGATTGGGCGACGTGGCTTCGGCCAGCAATGTTCCCGATCTCGAAAAAGCCCGCGCGCAGGCCGGGCGGCGTTGATGCACACAGCGCCGCGCTAAGGAGAAAAATATGGCGCTGCTGATCTACGGTCTCGACGGGCGCATCGGCAATGCAAGGGCCTGGCGGGACACGTTCGCCGAAAAACTGCCCGATTTGGAACTCCGGGTCTGGCCCGATGCCGGGGAACCGGCCGACATCGAATATCTCGCCTTCATGCATCCCGATTTCGACGTCCTCCCCGCATTGCCAAATCTGAAAGCGATGTTCAGTCGATCGGCCGGCGTCGAGTTGTTCATCGACCATCCCAAGCTGCCGAAGGTTCCGCTCGGCAAGATGGAGCCGCCGGGCGGCGATCCGATGATGACCGAATACGTCGTCATGCACGTACTGCGCTTTCATCGCGACATGCCCGGCTACCAGGAGGCTCAGGCCAATCGCGAGTGGCGCCGGACACGGATTGTCCGTCCCGAGGAACGGCGTGTCGGCTTCCTCGGTTACGGCATGATGGCGAAGGCGCCCGCTCTGGTATTGAAGTCGCTTGGTTTTCCAGTCTCGGCTTGGGTTCGGTCACCGAGGGAATCGGCTGAAATTCCGCTCTTTCACGGCCGCGACCAGCTGGGACCGTTCCTCGGTCAGACCGATATCGCCGTCTGCCTATTGCCGCTGACCCGCGAAACCGAGGGCATCTTCTGCGCCCGGACCTTTGCGATGATGCCAAGGGGAGCGATGCTGGTGAATGTCGGGCGCGGCAAGCATGTCGTGTACGATGACCTGATCCGCGTACTCGATTCGGGACAATTGTCTTACGCCGCGCTCGACGCCCTGTGGCCCGAACCGCTGCCGTCGGATAGCCCGCTCTGGATGCATCCAAAGGTCACCGTAATGCCGCACGTGGCGCGGCGGCCGACTGTTCTCCAACTGGTGACCGAGATCGCCGCCAATATTCGTAGCATTGAGGCCGGCGGCCGGCTGCTGCAGGAAATCGACATCGCGATGGGATATTGATCCGGCGTAATCGCATGGCGCCGGCCTCGGATAAGCGGTTCCGCTCGCCTTGTGGTTCGCTATGATGCACGGCAAATCTGAATGACAGTGGAGATCACAGTGGCCAAGCATCTGATTTCTTTCGTCACCGCAGGGGCCTGCTAGCCATGCCGGACGAGCGCTGGGTCGAGGTCGGACGGCTCGATGACATCCCGCGTGAGGGAGCGCGGCGGGTGAAGCGCCAGCCGGGAAAGCCGTACCCGATCGCGGTCTTTCGTACCGCCGACGATCGGGTCTTTGCCCTTGTCAACCGCTGCCCGCATCAAAGCACGCCGCTTTCGGAAGGGACTGTTCGAGGCTGTGTTGTCATGTGCCCATCGCACGGCTGGGCCATCGATCTCGAAACCGGAAAGGCGCAAGCCCCAGATGAGGGCGCCACAGGCAAAGTCGCGGCTCAGCTGGTCGACGGGCGGGTTTATGTGGCGGCCTGGGCGATCGGCGCTCCGGGCGAATGGGCGTAGCGCTCGTTCCGCGCTCCTGACCGGAGCCGGCCTCACGCTCCGGTCAGGAAGATCAGCCTTGCCGTCGCCGTCTCTCGGCTTTGACCGCCGGCCGGGGAAAGGTTAAACGGAGCCGCTTTGACCGTGGCTGCATCCTCTTCCGCGCACCGTGACGCCGTATTTGAGGCGGCAAACGATTATTATTCGACCGATGTGCATTACCAATCGATTGCCCGGCGGATCGTCGACATGCTGCGCGCCGGAGGCAACTTTGTCCTGGTCATCGGAGATCCGCCGGCGAGCGCACAGCTTCTTTCCCAAGCTCTTGGGAGATCGACTGCGTCCGGCCACGCGCTGATCAATCTTCGGTGCGGACCTGAGCTCACTCCCGAGGAGGTCCGGCGCGCTGCGTCTGTTGTCGCACGGCTGCCCGCGAATGACGGCGCAGAGCCGGCACCGGCACCCCTGGAACCGGAGACGCCGCTCTTCATCCTCGACGATTTCGACCAACTCTCCGATCCCCAGATCGAGGAGCTCTGCCAGGCCGAACCGAATGGCGACCGCCCGGTTGCAACGGGGGTGTTGCTCGCGGGTCCGGCGTTTATCTCGCGAATTGAGGGACCGGCCCTGCAGTTCTTGCGGCTGGGCTTGGCTGGAACGCTGCGATTTCAGCACATTGGCCAGGATGAGAACCTCGATTTTCTCCGTTTTCAGCTGGCTAATCGCCATCGCCGCGCCGAGCCCGGCCGTGACGTCCGCGCCATCGGCCGTGCCGTTATTGTCCCGGCCTTGCTTGTGCTGCTGGCGGTTGGCATTGCCGCATTCTTGGCGCTGCATTTCCTGAGGGGCGGCGGTCAGCATACGACGGCGTCCGATGCCGACCGGCTGAAGCCGCAGGCGGCTTCAACGCCACCGCCAAAGCCGATACCGCCACCGCCGGAGACGCCCGGGCCTGCGACGGCGGGCCAAGCGGGCCCGCCAGCGGCCCCCCTGTCCGTGGTCGCTCATCCCACGCATCCATCCGCCCCGCCATCGCTGCCCACGGCGTCTCCAGCTGTTGGTTCCACCCCGTCGGAGATGCCCCGGCCTGCGGCGGCGGCCCAAGCGGCGGCGGCACAAGCGGTCCCGACAACCCCCTCGCCGGCCCCGGCAGGACGTCCGGCACCTCCGGCTGCCCCGCCATCCGTGCCATCCGTGCCCTCCGGCCCGCCATCGGCGCCCAAGGCGTCTCCGGCCACTGGTGCCGCTTCGCCGGCCCCAATTGCCGCGCCAGTGGTCGAATTGGCCCCGCACTCGTCTATCGCCGCACCACTTCCCGCAGCCTCGCCGCCCTCGTCTGCGCCCGCTCAAAGTTCGCTTCCGCCGGTCCCGCCGGTCGCTTCACCTCCGGCGGCGGGGACTCCACCAACCTGGCCCGGTGCTCCTTTGCCCACCGTTGCTGAGCTAGTTGTGCGGGGAGACGGTTTCCTCGCCGCCGGCGATATCGCATCGGCTCGCCTGTTTTATGAGCGCGCCGCGGAGATGGGAGACGCGCCCGCGGCGCTTCGGCTGGCGGTGACCTTCGATCCCGGGTTTCTGGGGCGCAGCGGCCTTCGCGGCGTCAAGGCCGATCCCGCGCAGGCGGCGGCTTGGTATCGCCGCGCTCGCGACCTGGAGAGGCGGCGACGCTGGCGGCTGAAGGGCCACGAACAGCATCGCCCCGCCCAGCCGGATGCTCCGGCCGGTGGTCAGCAGAGCGCACCCCCGGGTGCGGCGCAGATGCGATAATTCCTACGATGGCACGGGTTAGCCGCGGCGAACATAGCCGCGGACGGCGTCGAGCAGCATGACAGTGGGCAAGGCGCGGCCCTTCACCCTCGTCGATCGGCGGGACAATCGTCACACCCCAGCCTGGATAGCTTTTTTAATGAAGCCTGCGCTTCGGGATGATTGAGAAGCGGTGCGTTCAAGGATGGACCAACGATCACCGGCGTGCCCCGCCCGATCGCCTCGGCGATCACCGACAGCGCCAGGCTGTCGGCGACGCCATGGGCGAGCTTGTTCAGCGAATTGAAGCTGCACGGCGCGAACAGTACCACCCCGCGTGGCGGCCGTGGGCGAATCCCAAGATCGAAGTATGATTGAACTACCTGCACCCCCGCGACATCCGCCAGCTCCCGCGCTGCGACCACGCGCGACGCGTTCGGTGTCGGCAGCGCAATGACGGTTGCGAAGCCAAGTTCAACCAGCCCACGCAACAGCTCGGGCGCGCGCACCGCGGTCGTCGTCCCGCTGAGCACCAGATAGGCTACGTCGAAAGCTTTCTCCGCCCGCCACGGCTTTCCAGCCCGTCTCGTTCGCCGCCTTATGTTGCAGATTATAACGTCACCTCGCGGCCGCTGTCCGACGCCTCTTTGATCGCATCGACCAGGCGGTGCAGCTCGACCGCGGTTTCAAGGTCGGCAGTCGGTTCCCCGTCGCGTTGCCTGATCTCGATCGCTGCGAACAGCGTGTACATTTGGCCGACATTACTGGCTTCCCCGGATGGCGTGCTCGGGGCGGTAAAGGTGAAGCGCTCCGGCACCGGCATCGGGTCAGCGCGTTGCCGCCCTTGGCTCCGTGCAGGGAAACCGCGCTCAACTGCGGCGAATCCTCGCCGGCTGCGACCAAGGTCCCGTCACGGCCGTAGATTTCCATGCGATAGCCGCTGCCGGCAAATGGAATGGCACCGATATGGACCGAGGCAACCGCGCCCTTCGCCAGCCGGCCGCTGATCAGCACGTTATCGGGCGAAGTGACGTCGAGCCATTTGTTGGCGCCGGTATCGAGCCACTGCTTTGCCTGGGTCGCCACCACTGCCGACAGCCGGCCGAAATCGCCGGTGACAAAGCGCATCGCGTCGACGGTGTGGCCGTTGGCGATGGTCAGGGTATTGGCGCCGAGTTCGGCGTCGCGCTGCCAGGTGCGGTTCGATGGCCGGGTCAGGACACCCTCGCGCATCAGGCTGACATGGACGGCCATCACCTCGCCGACAAAGCCGGCCTCGACCAGCTCCTTCATGTACAGCACGGCGGGATTGACGCGGGCCTGTAGGCCAACCGCGGTGACCAGCCCCTTAGCCCTGGCCAGCGCTGTCAGTTCGACCGCCTCCGCGGTCGTACGCCCGAGAGGCCATTCGCAATAGACATGCTTGCCCGCCTCCAGCGCTGCCTTGGTTGGCGCATAATGCGAGGGCACGCGCACGACGACGGCAACCGCGTCGATCTGCGGCGAGGCAACCATCTTGCGATAGTCGTCGAAGGCCAATCGGGCGCCATAGGCTTGTCGCGCCGCTTCGGCGCTGTCCGCTCTGGTCGTGCAGACCGCCGTCAACTCGACTTCCGAACTGGCCACCAAGGCCGGAAGATGCGAGCGGGATGACCAGGTGCCCCTGACGCTGGCGCCGATCAGGCCCAACCGAATCTTGTCCGCCATGTTCCCTCCTCCCTGCGATATTCCCGCCCCCGAATTGCCCTCCGGACGGCTGGCGGTCAGCCGCCTTCGAGCTTGGGAATGAAGAACACTTCGCTGCCTTGGCGCAACGGCTGCAGATAGCCGACTTCGTGGATTTCGCCGTCGATGGCGACCGTGGTCTCGCCTTCCAGGTGCTCGCCCAGGCCGGGGTAGAGCCGGTCCAATTCCTTGATGACGCCGCGCAGGCTCTTTGCCTCGATCTGGAATTCGCGCACGCCGCCGGTGTAGCGGCGGCTGAACCCGTTCGACAAAACCACCCGCGCGGTCGGCTCAGCCATGGCCCGGGCCCTAATCCCCGGCGCCGGCATCGAGGGCGGCACGCACCCTCGGCGGCGACATCGGCAATTCGGTCAGGCGTCTGCCGATCGCGTTGGCGATCGCGTTGGCGATCGCCGCCATCGGTGGGACGATATTGACCTCGCCGACACCCTTGGCTCCGTAGGGATGTGCCGGATTGGCACCTCGACCAGCACTGCGTCGATCATCGGGATGTCGGGGGCCACTGGCACCCGGTAATCGAGAAAGCCCGCGTTATCGAGCCGGCCGGACTTGTCGTAGATGTATTCCTCGTTCAGCGCCCAGCCGATGCCTTGGGCGACGCCGCCCTGGATCTGTCCTTCGACATAGGAGGGGTGGATCGCCTTGCCGACATCCTGAGCCGCGACGTAGCGCAGGATCGTCACCTTGCCGGTTTCGGGATCGACCTCGACATCGCAGAACTGGGTCGAGAAGCCGGGCGCCTGACCGCCGGCATTGACCGACGCCGCCGCCGTCAGCGGTCCGCCGGTCAGCGCCTTCTTGGCGGCGATCTCCTTCAGCGACAGCGGCGGGAAATCTCCGACATTGCTGCTGGCGGGCCTGGCCTGGCCGTCTTCCCAGACGACGCCGTCGACATCGACATCCCAGATCATCGCCGCTCGCTTGCGCAATTCGTCGATGATCTTCTTGCTGGCCTCGACAACTGCCATTCCGGTCGCAAAGGTCACGCGCGAGCCGCCGGTCGGGTTGGTGAAGCCGACGGCGACAGTGTCGGCCACGATCGAGCGGACCTGGTTGTAGTCGACGCCGAGCGATTCGGCCGCCATCATCGCCATCGAGGCGCGCGAGCCGCCGACATCGACGCTGCCGGTCGAAACGACGACGGTGCCGTCCTCGTTGACCTGCACCGTGGCGCTCGACTTGCCGCCGCCGTTGAACCAGTAGCCCGAGGCCACACCGCGCCCCTGGTTTTTGCCGAGCGGCGCGTTGTAGGCCGGGTGGTTGAGCAGCGCTTCGAGGGTCTCGACATAACCGCCATGGGCCATCTTGGGCCCATAGATCATCGTCGTGCCCGGCCGCGCCGCATTTTTATGGCGCAATTTCAGCGGGTCCATGCCGATCTTCTTGGCCACGATGTCGAGCACGCTTTCGACCGCGAAGGCCGAGATCGGCGAGCCAGGAGCGCGATAGGCCGAGGCCTTCGGCCGGTTGCTGACGACGTCGTAGCCGACGGTGCGCGCGTTCGCGATGTTGTACGGTGCGAAGGCGCACAGGCACCCGTTCATGACCGGCGAGCCGGGAAAGGCCCCGGCCTGGAATTTGAAGACCCCGTCGGCGGCGGTGATCGTGCCGTCTTTCTTGGCGCCGATCTTGACCCACATCGAAGCGCCCGAGGTCGGGCCGCTGGCCTTGAACACTTCGTCACGGCTCATCACAACCTTGACCGGGCGCCCCGCTTTCTTCGACAGCGCGGCCGCGATCGGTTCGAGATAGACCGGGATCTTGCCGCCAAAGCCGCCGCCGATCTCAGACGGGGTCACCCGCACGTTGCCGATGGGCATGCCGCATAGCCTGGCGGTCATCGCCCGCACCCCGAAATGCCCTTGGGTTGTGGTCCAGATCTCGGCCTGCCCGTCGGCCTCGACACGGGCGACGGTGGCATGCGGCTCGATATAGGCCTGGTGGACCGCGGCGGTCTTGAACTCCTTCTCGACGATGAAATCAGCTTCGGCAAAGCCGGCGTCGAGGTCGCCGATCACGAATTCGAGGCGCTTTGAAATGTTCGACGGCCTGGTCGGCGTCGGCTCGACTCCGCGGGTGACCATATCCTCGAATAGAAGCGGCGCGTCGGGTTGCATCGCCTCGTCGACATCGATCACATGCGGCAGCACCTCGTAATCGATCTCGATCAACGCTGCGGCCTCTTCGGCGACGGACTTGCTGGCAGCGGCAACGGCGGCGACTGGGTGACCCTCGTAAAGAGCCTTTTCGCGGGCCATGACGTTGCGGGTGATGTGCCAGAAATTCTGCGCGACCCGCTCCGGGCCGACATATTCGAATTTATGATCGGGGAAATCGGCGCCGGTCACGACCGCCTTGACGCCGGGCAGGGCGAGCGCCTTTGAGGCATCGATCGAGCGGATCCGGGCATGCGCGTGCGGCGACCGAACGACCTTGCCGTAGAGAGCCCCGGCCAACGCCAGATCAGCGCCGTAGAGCGCCCGCCCGGTGACTTTCGGCACGCCATCCGGGCGTACCGGCCGAGTTCCCACCCATTTATAGCGCGACGGTGCGATGTCGTTCACGGTTCTGTCTCCCGATCGTCCGGTAGGATGTAACTGGCCGACAGCCTCGCGCGCCGCGGGTCGAAATGCAAGACCGGGGCGGTCTTTTCCAAGATCCGGTGGATGCGTCCCGTCGCCTCGGTTGCTGCGCGGCGCCTATGAGACCGTGCCCGGGACCGGGCCGATATAGGCCGACGATGGGCGGATCAGGCGGCCGGTCTGCCTCTGCTCCATCGCGTGGGCGAGCCAGCCGGGCATGCGGCCGACGGCGAAGACGGGAGTAAAGGCTTCGCGTGGAATGCCGACGGCATCGAGCAGCAGCGCCGCGTTGATCTCGACATTGGGTTGCAATGGCGGCCGGCCTGGCTTCAGCCGCGCGGAAACCGCGGCGACGCGGGCTTCGACCTCGGCGGCAAAGGCCAGCCGCCCAGCGCTGGGGGCCAACCGCTGCAGTGCGCCGCGCAATGCGAGGGCGCGCGGGTCGCCATTGCGAAAGACACGGTGGCCAAAGCCCATCAGCCGCTCGCCGCGGCTAAGCTTCTCTTCGATCCAGCCATCGATATCGCCGCTCGCCGCGACCGCGTCGAGCATGTCGAGGGTCGGCCCTGGCGCGCCGCCATGCAACGGGCCGGTAAAGGCGCAATAGGCGCCGATCACGGCTGCCACCAGCGAGGCGCGGGTAGAGGCGATAATCCGGGCGGTGAAAGAAGAGGCATTGAGCCCGTTCTCGAGTACCGCGGTCCAATAAGTGTCGAGCGCATCGACCATTGCCGCTTCCGCCGGCGCGCCGTGCAGCATGCGCAGGAAGTCGGCGGCGGCGCCGAGCATCGGATCAGGTGGGACCGGCGCCTCTCCCCGCTGGCTGCGCAGCAAGGTGGCGACCGCGACCGGCAATGCCGCGCCGATCGCCGCTGGCGTGCTGTCCTCCGGGAGATGCGCCAAGGCCAGCAGCACCCCCTCGGCTAGCGGCCGGTTGGCTGCAGGGCCGAGCCACTCGCCGATCCGCGCAAAAGCCGCCTTGCGGCCCGCGCCGATCGCGTCGCGCATTCCGGCCGAGCTCAGCCCATCGCCGGCAAATCCTTCCCATAACAATGCGACGGCGCCTTCGTAGCCGTAATCGGCGACCAGCTCGGCGAGCGTGCGGCCACGCACCCACAAGATGCCGCGGCTGCCATCGCTGTGGCTCAATACCGTTTCCGCCGCGACTATTCCTTCGAGCCCGCTATCCATTGCTTCAGCGTCCTCTCCATCGGTTATTTTGAGCGCTGGGACTATGGCGCGCTGCGTCCCCACACTTGATCGTTCGTTCGCCCGGTCGAGTGGGATGGCGGCGGGTCCGGAAAGCGCGGGAAATCATGAAGGCGGTCCGGGTGCACGCCTTTGGCGGGCTCGACGCACTGACTTATGAAGACGTTCCGCGCCCGGCTCCGGCTCCAAGCCAAGTGCTGGTCCGCATCGCTGCTGCAGGCGTCGGCCCTTGGGACGCCTGGATCCGCGAGGGCAAAAGCGTACTGCCGCAACCGCTGCCGCTTGGCGCCGATCTGTCCGGGACCATCGAGGCGCTCGGGACCGAAGTGACGGGCTTCGGTGTTGGCGACGCAGCGGCTACCGGCCCGAACAGATTGACGCAGCCCGCCGTCACGCCGGCTTGGTCCCGACGGCGCAATGGAAGGGTTGGGCGAAGAAGTAAGTCCCGTCGCTTTCTGCTTGCGCCACGGCCGCATGCCATGCGGCGGTTTCCGACGGGCTCAGCGCCGCCAGGATCTGTTGCTGATAGCGAGCGACCCGCGGCGAGCCCGGCCGCACCGCGACCAGCTGTGGAAAGCAACGCAGCTGCTGCAGCCCGAGCGCGTGAAACCGCGTGTAGAGGCTGGCATCGGCGCACCCTCGCGGGCTCATTCCGCCACCGATCATCCCTGGCATCTCGACCTTAGCCTTGAGCGCCGGGTCGAGCGGCAGATTGACCCAGCACCCGCGGTCGATCGCGCGCACGATCACGCCGACCCGTCCGCCGGGTTTGGTGACGCGGACCAGTTCGGACAGCATCTTCTCGGCGTCGCCCTCCTCGGCGACGGTGCTCGACAACGCGACCTCGGTAAAACCGTCCGGCAACGGCAATGCCTCGCCGCTGCCTTCGCGAAATTCGATCCGGTCGGCGAGTCCTTCTTGGGCGGTCAGCTTCCGGGCTTCGCCGAGCAGGTAAGGACTCCGGTCGACGCCGGTCAGCGGGTTGGCGCCGGCAGTCCGCCGGGCCAACTCGCGCATGATCACGCCCGAGCCGCAGCCGAGTTCGAGCACCCGCTCGCCTGGAACGATCGCCAAGGCGTCGAGCAGGTTGCGCACGATGGTGATATAGCCTGAGCGGCCGCGCTCTTCGAGGCTCGCTACGCTGCCGAGATGAGCCCCGCCGAGCGCGATCGTGCGCCATCGCTCGGCCAGAACCGGGATCAACGCCGTCCACTGCGTCGGCGACAGATCCAGCGGCAACAGCACCAGCGGCGGCCCCGCGCCGCGAATGCTGTATGAGATGCCGGCGACTTCTCCCTCCTGTTCGGGCAAGCCCGGCACCGGCAGCGGCCGGTTTCTTTCCAACCGGGCGAGAAAATCCTGCATCGCTGCTCCGATCTCGCCGCCGCGCTCGACGCAGAGATCGGCCCAAGTCAGCCCGGCATAGTCATGCAACACCGCCGTGGTTGCTTGCGGCAGACCGGGCAACACAGCCTGAACCCGGCGCGGGCCGGGGCCATGATCTCCGGTCACGACTAGCAAGCGCGACGCCAGCGGCTCCAGCGCGCTTCGGTCGAGCGACGGCGGGCAAAGCACGGTCAGGGACGCGATGCGATCCGGATGTCGGGCGGCGAATCCCTCCCAATCGGTTCCGGCGCGTGCAGCGAAATGGGCGCGGGCGATCTCCAGATGGTCGAGCAGCGCCGCCAAGCGGGTCTCGACTGGCGGTTCTTCCGATACGGCTACGGTGTCTATGGCGTCTCTCCCCAAATTATCGGGGCGAACCCTACCATGCGCTGCTTCCCATCCGACAAGCCTCCACTTACGATCGGCATGCCGAACAGCGGAGGTCGCCCATGTTGCTGCGTAATGCCTGGTACATCGCCGCCTGGGCTGACGAGATCGGCGGCGAGCCGCTGGCGCGCCGGATCTGCGACGAGCCGATCGTCCTGTTCCGCGACAAGGCGGGCCGCGCGGCGGCGTTGGTCGACCGCTGCTGCCACCGGGCGGCGCCGCTCCACATGGGTGCGGTCGTCGAGGACGGGATTCAGTGCGGCTATCACGGACTGGTCTTTGATGGTTCGGGGCGCTGCATGCACATCCCCGGGCAAAAGCAGATCCCGGCGGACGCGGCCGTGCGCAGCTATCCGGTGGTCGAAAAAGACCAATTGGTCTGGGTGTGGACCGGCGATCCGGCCAAGGCCGACGCCGCCAGGATCGTCGATTACCCTTACCACAACGATCCCGGAAAATGGCCCAACAAGCACGACGTCTATCCGATCAAGGGCAGCTACATGCTGATGGTCGACAACCTGATGGACCTGACGCATCTGGGCTATCTGCACGCCAAGACTGTGGGCGGCAACCCTGCGGCGCATGTCGAAGCCGAGATGAAGACGATGCGCACCCCGACCGGGCTCAAATTCACCCGTTGGATGAAGAATTCTATGCCGCCGCCGAGCTATGTCAGGGCCGCGGGCTTTTCCGGCCGGGTCGACCGCTGGCAGGAATTCGAGTTCGTCGCCCCGTCGAGCGTCCTGCAATGGACGGGCGCGGCGGATGCCGGCACCGGCGCGCCTGACGGCAAGCGCGACGGCGGGTTCCAGTTCCGCCTGTTCCACGGCCTGACCCCGGAGACCGAGACCAGCTGCTTTTATTTCTGGTCGGCGGCGAACGGTTATCGCCAGAACGACCCGGCGGCAACCGAACAGCTCTACCGGGAAATCGCCCCGACCTTTGTCGAAGACCGCGTCATGGTCGAGGCGCAGCAGGCCCGGCTGAGCGAATTTGGTGAAGCGGGCCTCGTCGACATTGCCTCGGATGCGACGCGCATGCACATGCGCCGCATGGTCGAGCGGCTGATCGCCGAGGAGGCCGGGGCTCTCGCTGCCGAATAGGCCGAAAGGTCGGCGATTGGCCTAGCGAGAGGGCGACGCCAAATTGCCGCCGGGTTCGTACTGCCGGACCTGCGTCGAGCGCAGCACATACTCGAGATCGGCCGCTGCGACGGCGTGCCGGTCGGTACGGCAGATGCTGGCATGGATTACGTAAATATACCCGCCGCCCCAGCGCGGACCACGCTTTTCCAGCGCCAAACAATCATTTGAGCCAATCGAAAATTCCATTGTGCTCAACTCGTCGCTGGCGACGAAATTCCGCCATCCGGTGCCTTGCCGCGTGGTCCGGTTCATGTCCGGGAATTCTTCGCGCAAATCACTGTAGCCGGCTTCGACATAGCAATGGCTGTGCTGATGGCCGATGGCGCTAACGTAGTAGGGGTCGAAGACCATCGCGTCGGCCTCGATCGCCAGGGTTCCGCTGTTGGTCATGACCAAATCGTGGGCAATGCGGCAGTTAGATTGCTGAATCCCGGGAAGCACCGGGATCATGGTTTCCTGAGGTGATCCGGTTTTGCAGTTGCTCGGCGCGCCGAAGCCGATCCTTGATGCGCTGCACGGAATGTCCGGCCACTTGTCCTCCTCAACCCGCGGATTTCCGAAATAGGGGGTGAATTTCTTGTATGAAGGGGTCAGCGGCGGGGCGGTGACCGTGACCTCGGGCAATGGCACCTTCTGCTGCTGCGCGTTCGCGACGCTCGCCGGCGAGCCGAGGATTGCCGCCAGAAGCACCATCGCCAGGCGCGGCGCCGGCATCAGGAATTTGCTTGCGGAGAACGGCGTGCTCGCGCGGCGGCGGTGCCATCTCCGAAAACTGGCGCGGCTCTGCTCGAAACCGTACCAGTGCGGTCCGAGACATGGACAGGTCCGATTCTGACTATCGAAATCGGAGAAGCAAAACATGAATGACTGGCTGCACGAACTGCCGATAGTCTGGATGGTGCTGGTCGTCTTCGGCGGAATTTCTCTGGCCACAGCAGTGATCCACCTGGCCGTGATCGGACTTGCGGCGGGCGAGCGGGCGCGCTCGTTCAAGGCCGTCTCCCCGGGTATGCTGCCCCCGTTGGGGATCCTTTTCGCGCTCTTTATTGCCTTTACCGCTTCCCAGGTCTGGGGCGATAGCGATCGCGCCAATACGGCGGTCCTGCGAGAGGCGAGTGCCCTCCGGACAGCTGTAATTCTGGCCGCCGATTTCCCTGGCGAGCCGGAGGCACACATGCGCAGCTTGATCCGCAAGCACATCGAACAGGCCGTCAGCCAGGACTGGCCGATGATGGCCCGGCATAACGCGACCTTGACGATCATTCCCCAACCTCTGGCCGAGGCGATGCAGCTGACACTCGCTCTGACACCCAGCAACCGCGGGCAGGAGATCGCGCAGCGCGGGATCGATGCAGCGCTTGAAAGCGCCCTCGACGCGCGCCGACAACGGATCACCGTCAGCTTGTCTCAAGTCAATCTGACGAAGTGGTCGTGCCTGCTTGTGCAAGCAATGTGTATGCTGTTGGCCATTGCCATGGTCCACAGCGACAATCGGGGCGCCGCTGCGATTGCAATGGGCCTGTTCGCGAGCGGGGTGGCTGTATCCATATTGCTGATCCTCGCTCACGACCGGCCCTTTACCGGGCAGATCTCGGTCGGTCCTGCCCCGCTGCTGCAGGTGCTGCCGGTGAGCGCATCCAGCCATTCTTAACTGGACTAACCGTCGGGGCGGAATTTTACGGTCTCGGACCAAAGCCTTGGCAAGTTAGTCAGCGACCATCTGAAGATGCTACCGAGGGCCGGTCATCAGGTCGCGCAGGGCCTGCACCACCGGCTGCGGCGTCTCGCGCGACATAAAATGGCCCGCCGCCGGCACCACCCGGCGGTCGTATTGGCCGGCAAAGTGGACGGCGTGGGGCGCCGACCGATCGACCGGCGAGACGCCGTCGGCGGCCCCGTGCAGCACGATCGCCGGCACATTGATCGGCGGCTGGGCGGCGAGGCGCCGCTCGATCGGCTCCAATGCAGGGTCCCCTGGCGCCAAGCGGTAGCGGTGGCGGTAGGACTGGATCGTCACCGCGACGAAATCGGGGTTGTCGAAGCTCGGCGCGGTCGCGTCAAACACGGCATCGTCGAATTGCCAGTTCGGCGACCACAGCCGCCACAACAGCCGGGCGATGTCGCGGCGGTTCTGCTCGAGCCCGGCATGGCCGCGTTCGGTATGGAAATACCATTGGTACCACAGCCGATGTTCCTGGGCCGCATCGGCCGGGTGGCCCGACGCCGCGATGTTCTGGATGTTGTAGCCACCGATCGAGACCAGCCCGCGCACTCGCTCCGGCCACAGCGCAGCGACGACGCAGGCGGCGCGACCACCCCAATCATAGCCGGCGAGATGGGCGTCTCCGATGCCGAGCGCGTCCATGAAATCCCGAAGATCGGCGCCGAGCGCCGCCTGCTGGCCCGAGCGCGGCGTATCGCGGTGCAGAAACCGGGTCGGGCCGTAACCGCGCAGCCACGGCACCAGCACATGGCAGCCCTCGGCCGCCAGTTCGGGGACGATCCCGTCCCAATCGCGCGGGTCCGACGGCCAGCCATGCAGCAGGATCACTGGCGGTCCTTCGGCCGGCCCGGTCGCCTCATAGCCGATCTCCAGAACCTTGGTGCGGATGGTGCGGAACATCGGCTCAGCCTCCAGCGCCGGCGCCGAGCCAGTCGAGGCTGTCCTCGTGTTCCAGGCGCATCAGGCGCTCGAACAATGGCCCGGCGCGATCCCCAAGGGCGGCGCGGGTCAGGCGGGTGAATTTGTCGCCGAGATCGGCGGCGTCGAGCAGGCCGTCCTCGGCGCTGTTGGTGAGCCGCCGGCCGCCTTTGAGATCGACCGTGACCTCGGTTGCCGGGGCGCCGTGGCCGGGGGATGGCGGCGACGCCAACATCGTCACTTTGCGGCACAAAGCGCGGATTTGCGGGTCGTCTAGCGCACCGTCGGCAAACGATTCGGGATTTCGTGGGTCACGGTAAAGCGCGACTGCCGCGCAGAACGGCACGCTGTATTGCGCCATCATCAGATCGGCGGGCTCGGGGATGTTGTGCAGGGTGGCCATGCGTTCGGTGCCGGAGATCGTGATTGCCTCGACCTCGCCGCCGGTGAAGGCATGCTCGGCCTGCAATTGCAACAATGCCTTGACCGCGGCGTGGGCGTTGACGTGGCAGGGATAGCGTTTGAGCGCGATGCTGGTCGTCGCCCAGTATTCGCCGAGGCCTTTGGTTAGTTCGGCAAAATCCCATTCGCGGCAGAACACCTGCAGGAACCCGAACGGGCCTTCGAGCACCGTGTCGGGCGCGGTGAAGCCGTCATATGCCAGGCTCGCAGCCAGGACGCCGCCCTCGGAGGCGCGCCCGAGATGCAGCCGCTTGACCATGCCGCCATTGCCGGCGCGGGCGAATTCGAGCAGTCCCGAGGCGAGCGACCCGGCGATGCCGAGGGCGTTGGTCATGCGCGCCGCATCGAGGCCCAGCAGATGCCCGCCGGCGATTGCGCCGCCGAACGGCCCGGTATTGCCCGGCGCGTGGAAGCCGCGCTGCTCGTTGGTGTGGCCGGTGGCGCGGCCGATCCGCACCATGACTTCGCAGCCGGCGACAAAGGCGGCGATCAATGCCCGGCCCCCGAGCCCCTGCTGCTGAGCGATCGCCAGGGCAGGGGGCAACAGGGTGGCGCCCGGATGCACCCCGGCGCCCGGCCTGGTCAGGCTGTCGAGTTCGAAGGCATGCGCGAGAGCGCCATTAGCAAGCGCGGCCGAGGGCGCCTGCACCGCCGGTCCGCCCGTTCCGAGGATCCGGCTTTTGCCGCCCGGCCCGGTGCGCTCGGCATAGGCTACGACGATCCGGCTCCACGGCAGAGCGGCGCCGCAAATTACCCCTGCGACTGTGTCCGCGATGCATTCCTTGGCGCGCCGGACAATATCGGCCGGCAAATCCTGGTAACGCAGCCCAGCCGCGTAGCGAGCGAGCCGAACAGTCTCCTGCGCCATGATCTCGACCCCCGTCGGCTTTTCCCGGCGATGATTAAGGCACGGAACAGCGCGGGCGCGAAGCCTCTCCACACGGCGCACCGCGCCATGTCCTGAAAATGAACGGGGTCATCTCGTCCTGTTTCCGCAGGAGATTTGCAGCCACCAGCGATTTGCCCCGGAGCTTCTTCCCCAGGGCGCGAAGGAGCCGGCGGCCGATCAACCTATGGCGCTGCGCAACACAGGGACTCACCCGGCCGCGGTCTTGCGCAGGGCGTGGAAGCCGCGCTCGAGGTCTTCGATCAGGTCTTGCGGATCTTCGAGGCCGATATGGAGGCGCAGAGTTGGGCCTTCGGGCTCCCATCGGGTGGCGCTGCGGATCCGTGCGGGGGTGGTCGGCTGGATCAGGCTCTCGAACCCGCCCCAGCTGGCGCCGATACCGAACAGGTCGAGAGCGTCGATCAGCGCATAGACCGACTTCCTTCGATGCCGGTTTCAACACCACGCCGAACAGTCCGCTGGCGCCGAGAAAGTCGCGCTTCCACAAGGCGTGGCCGGGGTCTTCGGGCAACGCCGGGTAGAGCACGCGGGACACCTCAGGCCGGGTCTGCAGCCAGCGTGCGACCTCGATCGCGTTCCTTTGGTGGCGTTCGAGCCGGACGCTCAGGGTGCGCAAGCCGCGCAATGCGTAATATGCGTCGTCCGGTCCCGCGCAGTGGCCGAGGTCCGCAGCCATCGTCCGCACCGGCAAATACATCTCCTCGGTGGTGATGACCGCCCCCAGCATCACGTCGGAATGGCCGACAATGTATTTGGTCGCGGCGTGGATCGACACGTCGACGCCGCGCTCGAACGATGGGAACAGCCAAGGCGAGGCCCAGGTGTTGTCCATCAGCACCTTGGCGCCGGCGGCGTGCGCCGCCTCGGCGATCGCCGGGATGTCCTGCACCTCAAAGGTCAAGGAGCCCGGCGATTCGGTATAGACGACCTTGGTGTTCGGGCGCATCAGCTTGGCAATGCCCTCGCCGATCAGCGGGTCGTAATAGGTCGTGGCGACGCCGCAGCGGGTCAGCACCTTTTCGCAGAAGTTCCGGGCTGGGCCGTAGACCGAATTGACCATCAGCAAATG
Source organism: uncultured Alphaproteobacteria bacterium (assembly GCA_963821795.1). Taxonomy (GTDB): domain Bacteria; phylum Pseudomonadota; class Alphaproteobacteria; order ATCC43930; family CGMCC-115725; genus AP-15. The sequence goes on along the minus strand of CAWGFH010000013.1, from coordinate 50,662 downwards.
GTCGCCGCATTTTAGGCAGGCCTGCAGCGGCGCGGTCACGGCGGCCAGGCCCGACGACATCAGCATCGCGCGATAGCCGCCCTCGATTGCGGCCACCGCCTCTTCGAGGGCAAAGGTGGTCGGCGTGCCGAGTAGGCCGTAGCGAACCACGTCGAAGCGAAGGCCGGGCGCGCGTTTTGCCTCCCACTCGGCCATGTTCGCCGAAAGGATCGTCGAGGCGTGATAGACCGGCGGGTTGACCGCGCCGTGATGCGCCTCGGGATGGCGGCCGAGGTGGGTCAGCAAGGTATCCTTGCGGTAGCTGCGCGGCTTGTCGTCGCTTTTCATAAGGATACACTCCGCCGGCTCGGTCCATTCGGACCAAACTGGTCTACTATACATCGCCCGCCTCGTATACATCGCCCGCCTCGCGCCAGCGCCGCTTCGCTGCCGGTGGGCAGCGCCGCCCGCCTTGAAATTGCCTCACCGCGGGTCAAAAATCCGCCCTCAGGCTCGCGAACAGTTACCTGAGCGGACGCGGCGGCCTTGTTTCGATTCGGTCTCGATGTGCGGGAGCGCGCCGGTGAGGTTGGCAATTGCGGTTTTGATCGCCGCTGTTCTGGGGGGGTGTTCCGGCTCGACGCCGGTTGCGCCGGCGGGCAACACCGAGTTGGCCGCCATGGTTGAGAAAAACTGCGCCGACCCGCATTGGCGCGACCAGAATCCCGGCCTTTGGTATTCGGTCTGCCGCCCCTCGCTGCGCTGGTGAGCTGGCGGTTCGGCTCAGAACTTTTTAAAGCACTCGCGGCCGGTGCCCTGCAAGACTTGGCAATCGACAACGACGGCACCTTTTCCGCGCGGCGGGATCTGGACGGCATAGCTCTTCCCGTCCTTGCAGCGCACGCTCCAATATGCGTCGCCTTTGGCCCGGCCGCTGGCGGTTACGCCCATCGGGAAGGCTTCGAGACCGACGCAGCCCCGGCGCAGGCTTTTGCCGAGGGCTTGCGCCTGCTGTGCTTCCGGCATCGCCAGCAAACGGTCGTTGGTCGGGTTTCCCGAGCCCGCAGCCGCGGCGTCCCGACAGGGGCCGCCGATCAACAGCACCGCTGTCAGCAACAATGCTATTCGATTCCGCATCACGTGCTTCTCAAAAGCCGCCCCCCGAAAGTATCGACAGGGCGACACCACCGCAACGGCGCGCCAAAAGTTTGCAATCGCACCAATGGTCTTGCTGATTTGGCGCGGCTCCACGGAATCTCGCTGGAGAACCGTGTAGCCATGCTGTGCGAAATAGCGGCCCCGTGCTTGCCTGTCGCCCGAGTTTTCGCTATCACCCTCGCCGCCACTAAGGCCGCAGGTGAGGGCGCGTAGCTCAGCGGGAGAGCACTACGTTGACATCGTAGGGGTCACTGGTTCAATCCCAGTCGCGCCCACCATTTCTTTATTAGGTTAGAGGTTACAAAATTCAATAGGTTAGAAAGGTAACAGATTCCAGTATCGCAGGCCAGTATCGCAGGAATGGGAAGCGTCGTCGGAGAATGATTGTCGATTCAGGTGAAGTCCGTCAGTCTGCGGCAAGGGGGGCATGACCGGGAGCTTTTTCGAGCGGCCGATTCTCGGGGGGCCAGGACGCTCCAAGGGATCAGGCTCAGCGCGAACGATCGCGGCCTGCTTGGAAGCGGTGGTGGCGGATCGCAACAGCCCGCAAAAGCACGTTTGGTGCGCGCGGACACAAATCTACCGGCGGGCGAGGGCGTGTGTTGACACATTGCCCGGCGATGCTACCTGCGATGGCATGGAAACTCGTCTCGCGCCCGATCCGGAGGGCCATCTTGCCGCGCTCGCCGCCCGCGCCGGGCGCATGGCGGCCGAGCCGGTGCAGGAAGCGCTGGCGGAGTGGGAAAGAGCGGCAGGCCGAGCGCCACGCCTCCACGCGGCCGCAGCATACCCCGGCGGAAGCTGCCGCCCGCATCCGTGAACTGCGCAAGGGCAATGGTGCCACGATCAAAGACCTGATCAACCACGGAAAGGGGTGACCTCTGTCCTCGATAACTCCGTCACCATTCGATGGTGTTTCGAGAACGCGGCGCATCCCTATGCCGACGGCATTCTGAACCGGCTGGCGGCGGGCGAAGACGCGCTGGTGCCGGTGCTATGGTTTTACGAGGCGAGCGCCGTGCTGGCGCGTGAGCAGAACCGGGGCACCCTCGCCGCGCCGAAGGCGGATCAATTCATTGCCGAGTTGAAGGCGCTGCGGATCGTGGCCGATGCGGAGAGCGCGGCCAGGGTATTCAACGACGTGCATCGCCTGGCGCTCGATCATCGGCTGACCTCCTACGACGCGGCATATCTGGAACTGGCGTTTTTTGCGGCACGGCCTGCCGCTCGCCACGCTCGATGATGAGCTGATCCGGGCCAGCAAGACGGCGAGGGTGACGGTGCTTTAGCCGGCGGGCTGAGTTGTAGGCGCCCGATCAAAATGTCACCCGTCTGCCAATCAGAGACGAACGCTGCCCGCGGGTGTTTTGGGGTGACGGTTCGGCTGATCAGCGATGGCCAAGTTGTGCAGTTTCGTCAGCTGCCGCGGATATGTCACAAATCCGCCGAACGGTCCACCGATTGGTCGATCCGGGCCACCAGCTCGGCGGCGACGGGCCGGCCTCGGCTGCGGCGACGCATTCGGCGAGCTCGGTGCGGTTCTTGACCCCGAGCACCAGGGTGTCGACCCCGAGCGACAGGGCGTAACGGTGGGCCAATGCGGCGGGACTGGCGCCGAGTTCGGCGGCGAGCCGGCGAAAACCGTCCGCCCGTGCATAGTCGCGCATTTCGGGATGGTCCGGCGGCAGCGGGCGGTCGATCGCGCTGGTCAAGGCGCCGGCCTGCACCGCACGAATCCCCATCACGCCGACCCCGTTCTGCGTGAGCCGCCTCGATCACCGCGCGCGGCTTTGCCGGGCCGTCGAAGAATTTGAGCCCGCCGGGCAAGTCGAGCAAATTGGCGATGCATTGCACTGCCGCCGGCGCCGGAGTTTCGCCGAGCAGCCGAATGATCGTGTCCGGATGGCCGATGCCGGTCAGCCCCCAGGCGCCGATCAATCCTTCGGTCACGAGACGTTCGAAGACCGGCCGCACATGTGCGACAAATGTCTCATAGAGCGTCATCCGCACAGCGGCGGCGGGCCAGCGCGCACGGTGGTCCGAATCGGGTACGACATTCGAATGCAGGAAGAACAAATCGAGCCGATCAAGCCGCAGCCGGCGCAGGCTTCCCTCGATCGAACGGCGCAGGATCGGCTCGATCTCACCCGGCGGCGGCTCGCCGAGATTGCACTTGCTGGTGATGCGCACGCCGTCCGGCAGCTTGCCGCCAAAGGCTGCGCCAACGACCTCCTCAGCCTTGCCGTTGCCATAGCTCGGCGCCAGATCGAGCAGGTTGATTCCGGCCGCAACCGCCGCGTGGACGGTGGCGACACATTCCTCGAATGTCGTCTCGCCCCACACCATGCCGAGCCCGCCGCCGCCCAAGGTCAGCGCCGAAACCGGCCAAAGTCTCCCCAATTGCCTCTGTTGCATAAACCACGCTCCCTGCCGGCGATTACGATCGTCTCGGCCATCTTAGTTCCTCCGAGGCCGAACCGCATCCGCCCGCGGCTTGACAGGGTTCCGAGCCGCCTCCTAAATGCCGCCGGCTGGCGCGGGCGCGTAGCTCAGCGGGAGAGCACACCCTTCACACGGGTGGGGTCACAGGTTCAATCCCTGTCGCGCCCACCAGTCTTTTCAAGAGATTGGCGAAGATTTCGGGTGCGGCCGGCGTATTCAAATGACTTGCGGCAAATGCCACATCAACTATCACAACTGGCAAGTAATTCAATTCTTGCCGATACAACACCGCCAAAAATAGTTGTGTATACAGCGCCCGCCGAATATGTCGAGGTGATCACGCCGGCGCTCGATGCCGAGTGGCGACGCCGGTGACAAAGAAGCCCCCGCCGAAGCGGGGGCAGTGATTTCAGCTTTCCAGGGGGAAGAGGAAAGCTACTCCCAACGTCTTGCAAACCGTACAGCCGCCGGAAACGTTCCCTCGATCGACGGGCTGCCGATTGTCGTGCCGCTGAGTTTCGCAAGAGTTCGGTCTGTGACCCGGCCAAAGCAGTCCGAGGCTGGCACGCTGCCGAACGGGCACAAAATGGCGACATCGATGACCGCCAGTTCCAAGTTGATGATCACCGAAGCCGAGGGCCGGTTTCCTTGCCGCATGCAGGCTCAGCCGGCGGAGTCAGCGACCGGGCTTTTCAGGTACGACGGGATCAGCCAAAGCCGGATCGTCCCCAGGCTGCATAAGACGCCGTATAAAGCCCGGTGTAACCCCAGCCTTACGCCCACCACCCGACAATGTTGGTGACGCTCGAAACCGCGGTAACAGCGGTTGCCCGGATTGGGTACATGCCGGTGGTTAGGTTCAACGCAATTCTGTCGCCGCCCGGTGTGGTGATCGTCACCGATCCGCTGCCGGCGTTGACGAACGACAACCATTCGGTTGCGGTCGGGAAGCTGCCGGGCGATGACCCGAGCGAGAAGGCGCGGTTCGGCGCGTTGGACGTTGAAGCCATTTTCATCTCCCGGAAAGCGAACAACCACGAGCTTGCGGTCATCTCGTCATTGACGAGTTGCCAGTATGTTCTCGGATGAAGACAATTTTAAGGCAGCTGTAATTCCTGATCCGTCGTTCCAAGCCATTAGCGGGCATTTTTGACGGATCGCCAGAAATGCGGCGATAGCCGCACCACGCGAAGCCAGCACGGGGCGCCGCTTCGGTCGTCCGGCGGCGGTTCCGGCGGGAAGCGGACCCGATCGGCCGTCGTTCATGCACACTTTATGGAGCCTGGGGTAAAATAATGGGTCGAGCCCGAGATTGGTTTTTCGCGCCGATAGAGCGCCTCGGGTGGACCAAATGGGGCTCGCCAAATGTCGAGGGCGCCAATCACTCGGTCGGTGCGCGCTCCCCTTGTGCTTTTAGAAGTTCCTCTCTCGCATCGGCTTGTCGTTCCAGGTTTTGCGCCGCGAGCAACAAATCGCGGTTGACCAGGCTGTCGCCCTGCGTTGGCACGCTCGCAAGCCGACGGAGTTGCGCTGCTTTTCGGCGAAACTGGAGGACCTTAATCATGAACCACGCTCACGCGTAGTTGCGGCCGGCAGTCACGATGTCGGCTTCGATCCGGCGCGATCAACCCCGCATTTTGACGCGGTCATGATCGATGATGAAGGCCGGGCCTACGAATGAGATAAGCCAATATCCCGGTCGCACCTCGACAAACGTCGGCGAACCGGTGTATGGACGATACCGTCCGACCGACTTGCAGCCCAGGGCTAGTGCTTTGGAATGATTGAAGGTGTCCAGGTTGTCCGAGCGCGTGCGAATGAACGAGGTGATCTCAGAGCGGTCCCGCACCACCACCCCAAGGCGAAGAGAATTCAATTCTCTTGCCCTAAACCAGGGGAGCCGATTGTTCACACGGGTGAGGTCTCGGGTTCAATCCTGTCGCGCCCGCCGTTAGAACTCCCCGGCACGCCTTTGGACGGATAGGCGCGTAGCTCAGTGGCAGAGCGCTCCTAGCACATGGGAGAGGTCAAGGGTTCGATTCCCTTTCGCGCCTACCACCTTGCGAGACAGCCCGCGAAGACCCAGGATCTGCGTCATGAGCGATCAACACGCCGATTTGCTCCTCGAACATCTCCGCGCCATTCGCGGCGACACTGCTGAGGTGAAGGCCGATTTGGTCGAGATCAAACAACGCCTCGGTCCGATCGAGGCGCGATACGCCAATGTTTCCGGCCGGGTCGGCCGGGTGGCGGGGGACATTGCGCTGATCAAGCGCCGGCTCGACCTCGTGGAGGCTTGATCGCCCGCTATCGACCGCGGCCGCGCGCCGGCGTAGGTTTTGCTTTTGCCCCAGATGCGGAGGCGAACATGCAGGTCACGCGGATCGGTGATTTCGAGGTGCGGCGCATCACCGAATATGAAGGGCCGTTTATCGGCCCACAGGATTTCTTTCCCGATTTCGACCCCGCGGTGTTGCAGGCCAATCCGGAAATGGCCGCGCCTCGGCTGATCGATCCGGCGACCGGCAAGCTGGTGTTCAGCTTCCACTCCTTCATCGTCAAAACCGGGCATCACACGATCCTGATCAATTCCTGTCTCGGCAACGACAAAGAGCGGCCGACCCGTCCGCAGTTCCATCGGTTGCACACTCCGTATCTCGCCGATCTCGCCGCCGCCGGGGTGCAGCCCGAACAGGTCGACTACGTCATGTGCACACACCTGCACTGGGACCATGTCGGCTGGAACACGCGGCTCGAAAACGGGCGATGGGTCCCGACCTTTCCCAATGCGCGCTACATCATGGCACGCCGCGAGTTCGACCACTGGCAGGCGTTCCAGCAGCGCGGCGAGGACAGCCCGCATCGGCTGGCCTTCGAGGACAGCGTCCTGCCGGTGGTGCGCACCGGGCAGTCGCAGTTGGTCGACGACGATTTCGCGCTCGAGGACGGGCTGTGGTTCGAGGCAGCACCCGGGCATACGCCTGGCAATGTCGTGATCCACGCCCGGTCGCGCGACGACCGTGCGGTGTTCCTCGGCGACGTGATTCATCACCAGCTGCAATTGGCGAAGCCGGAATGGTCGACCCTGGCCTGCACCGACCGAGAACTGTCGCGCCAGACCCGCACCCGCCTGATCGAAGAACATGCCGAGCGGGGCACCCGGCTGCTGCCGGCGCATTTCCCGGCGCCAACCGTCGGCCATATCGTCCGTCACGGCAGCGCATTCCGCTACGCCTTCGAATAGCAGCAGGCTTTCGCGGCCGGTAGAGCCAACGAGTGGCTTCGGACGAACCCGAACGCCTTCCTCCTCCGCCATTCTGGCGGACACGCTACTTCGCTTTCGATGTGCTGGCGCGCCGCGATTACCTCGATCCGATCGAGATCGCCCGGATCGTTCAACGCCCCGAGCGCCGCCGGGTCCAGGCGGACGGCCGCATCCGCCTTTGGGGATACGCCGCGAGTTCTCGGCGGTTACCTGCGTGTCGTGCTACTGTCGGACGCAGAGACCGTCCACAAAGCCTTCCATGACGAGGACTACCGGCCGTGACCGTCAAGCTCTCATACGACAAATCGACGGACAGCCTTTATATTGAGTTGAGACCGTTACCTGCCAAGCGCACGCGGGAACTTCAAGAGGACGTCAATATCGACCTCGGCGAGGATGGTCAGCCGGTCGGCTATGACCTACAGCACGCGTCGGCGAAACGAGACCTGATCATGTCGATCATTCTGGAGAGTGAGCCGAGCGTCGCTGCCGAGTGACAGTCGGCCCATTCCCAGCGGAGCGGCAAGCCAAGTCGCGGGCCGCTGGCTCGGTCGGGCGCGATCAGCAAAGGAGCAAGCGATGACCAGGATGACAGGCGGCGGGGCGCTGGTCGAAATGCTGCGCCGGCACGGCGTGGACACGATCTTTGCATTGCCGGGGGTGCAGAACGACGCGCTGTTCGTCGCCTTCTACGATGCCGGCGAGGCCTTGCGGATCATCCACACGCGGCACGAGCAGGGTGCGGCCTATATGGCCTTCGGCTATGCGCGGGCATCGGGCAAGGTCGGGGCCTATGCGGTGGTGCCGGGGCCGGGCTTGCTCAACACCACCGCGGCGCTGGCCACCGCCTACGCAGCCAACGCGCCGGTATTGTGCATCAGCGGCCAGGTGCCCTCCGACATGATCGGCCGCGGCTTTGGTTTGCTGCACGAGATCCCCGATCAGCTCGGCATCCTGCAACGGCTGACCAAATGGGCGGCTCGCATCAATCATCCGACCGAAGCAGGAAAGCTGGTCAACGAAGCCTTCCGCCAACTGCGCGATGGCCGGCCGCGCCCGGTCGGGATCGAAATCCCGCCCGATGTGCTGGCGCTCCAAACCGAAGTGAGCCTTCCCGCCGCGGAAGCCGCGCCGCCGATCACCGAACCCGATCCCGAACTGATCGACAAGGCAGCCGCCCTTCTCGTCGCCGCAAAAAAGCCATTGCTGTTCATTGGCAGCGGCGCCGTCGACGCCGGCGAGGAAGTATTGGCCATCGCCGAAATGCTGCAGATGCCGGTCGTCAGCTTTAGCGGCGGCAAAGGCATCGTCAGCGACCGCCATTATCTCGCGCAATCGGCACTCGCCGGGCACGAGCTATGGCGCGACGCCGATGTCGTGCTCGCGGTCGGCACCCGCCTGCACCAGCCGCAATTGCGCTGGGGGACCGACCGCGATCTGAAGCTGATCCGCATCGACATCGACCCGGTCGAGATCGCACGCTACTTCAGGCCCGCCCTCGGCATCGTTGCCGACGCGAAGGCCGCGCTCGCCGCACTCCACCGCGCCGTCGACCGCCTCGCGCCAAAACGCCCCTCGCGCAAGGACGAGCTCGAAACACTAAAGGCCGCAACCCTCGCCAAGCTCGACCAGCAACTCGGCCCGCAATGCGAATATCTGCGGGCGATCCGCGCCGAACTACCCGACGACGGCATCTATGTCGAAGATTTGACGCAGATCGGCTATGTCGGGCGGATGGCGTTCCCGGTCTACCACCCGCGGACCTATATCCACAGCGGCTATCAGGGCACCTTGGGCTTTGGTTTCGCGACGGCACTCGGCGCCAAGGTCGGACGGCCAGATTTGCCGGTGGTCTCGGTCTCCGGCGATGGCGGGTTCATGTTCAACGTGCAGGAACTGTCGACCGCGGTTCGCCACGGGATCGACATCGTCGCAATCGTCTTTGCCGACGGCGCCTACGGCAATGTGCGCCGCATGCAAAAGGAGGATTACGGCAACCGGCTGATCGGCGTCGATCTGCAAAACCCGCAATTCCCGAAAATGGCCGAGAGCTTCGGCGCCGCGGGGGTCCGCACCACAACCCCAGACGGCCTGCGCCGCGAGCTCGCCGCGGCGCTGAAACGGCGCGGGACGACCCTGATCGAAGTCGCCGTTGGCGAGATGCCGGACCCCTGGAAAGTCCTGATCCCGCCCCGCATCCGCGGCATCCGTTAGTGGCTATCTCCCTCGCCGCCCTCGGGGGCGGAGAGGGTTGGGGTGAGGTGGGGGAGCGGCCGGCATCCACCTCACCCTCCCCGTCGCTTGGGCGACGGGTCCCCTGCCTCTCCCCCTGACGGGCGGAGAGGGCATCGTCGATCCACCACGTGGGGTCTGCTCAGCATGTTCGACAAGGCCAAGCTCGACGCGCTGCGCGCCAAATACGACGGCGCAAAAGAAACCGAGGTCGCGCCCGAGCAGTTCCGGAAACCGCTGGCGCAGGTGTTCGGCAGCGCCTATCGCCGGGCGATGCCCTATCGCGGGCTCTCGACCCTGCTTGACGCGCCCTATCGGCCGGATGCGCCCGATCTTCCCGATTTCGGCGGGCTCGACGTGGCATTGGTCGGTGTGCCGATGGATCTCGGCGTCACCAACCGCGCCGGCGCCCGGCTTGGCCCCCGCGCTGTGCGCGACGTAGAACGCATCGGCCCCTACAACCATGCGCTCCAAGTCACCCCGAGCGGCGAATGCAATGTCGCCGATATCGGCGACGTGCCGTTGCGCTCGCGGTTCAGCCTCGCCAATTCCATCGAGGATATCGCCGCCTTCTATGCGCGCATCCAGGCGGCCGGGGTGCGGCCCCTCTCAGTCGGCGGCGACCACTCGGTGACCTACCCGATCCTCAAATCGCTCGGCGCCGAGCGGCCGGTCGGCATCGTCCATATCGACGCCCATTGCGACACGATGGGCGAGATCGAAGGCTCGAAATTCCACCATGGCGGCCCGTTCCGCCAGGCCGTGCTCGCCGGCGCGCTCGACCCCGAGCGCACGATCCAGATCGGCATCCGCGGCCCAGCCGAGATCTTCTGGGGCTTCTCCTACGAATCCGGCATGACCGTGATGCACGTCGAGGATGTCGACCGGCTCGGCATCGCCGCGGTCGTCGAAAAGGCGCGCGCGGTGGTCGGCGACGGGCCGACCTACATCTCGTTCGACGTCGACGGGCTCGACCCGGCCTACACCCCCGGCACCGGCACGCCCGAAGCCGGCGGCCTGACCCCGCGCGAGGCGCAGGCGATCCTGCGCGGCCTCGAGGGCCTCGACATCGTCGGCGGCGATGTCGTCGAGGTCGCGCCGCAATACGACGCCACCACCAACACCGCGATGGTCGGCGCGCAAATGCTGTTCGAGATCTTCTGCCTGACCGTCCTCAGCCGACACTTCAAGCGCCGCGCGAGCTGACTGCCGCGTACCGAAAACAATGTAATTTGACACTGCACGTCGCCTCTGAAACCGCGCGGAGACACGCCATTACGGTGGACTATTAACAGGAGCATAATTTGTTTGCTGCATTGTTAATCATGCACCTTCAACCTAGTTTCAACTATGGCCGAACTTTTCAGCTCATTTATCTCCAGGCCGTTCCTCCGCTCCGTATGGGGGTTGGAATACGGCGCCTATCAGGATTCGGAGCAGGAAAAGGCGCTCGACGAGCGTCTACGCCGGTGGTCTGCGCGCAAGGATCTCCGCGAAACTTCAGCCGAGGCTGGGTTCATCGAGGAATTCTTCCGCGATACGTGGGGTACAAACAGGCTGGACAGACCGGCTCAGAGGCGGGAACGTTCACGCTGTGGCCGAAGTTTCCGATTGCGGGAGCTGGCGAGAGGGGCGGGACAGGCGCGGCAGATCTTGCCGTTGGGTTCTTCGGACGACAAGAAACCAACCCAGTACCGCAGGTACTCTGCAATGGATTCAGACAATGTCCGAATCAATGGGATCGTTCTCTCAGATGATCAGGACCCATGGTTTATACTTGCCGCTTAAGCCACTCTGCTCTTCAAAAACGCCAGGTCCGCATCCATCAGGCTTCCACCCGTCGGCACCTGGCCGTTGGGAGTCATCGCGTCCACCAACTGGGGCAGATGCTGGGCGATCTGCGGCAGCAGTTGCTCGACCGGCAGCCCGGTCTTGGCGGCAATCTGCTGGACGAGGTCGCTACCCAGAATACCGTGCAGCGCGTCGGGTGCTACCGCCTGGTTCGCCTCGGTGCCAATCCAGGACGAGATCGTGTCACCCAACCCCGCGGCTTGGAATTTGTCGACCAGGCCACCGAGGCCGCCTTCGTGGCCGCCGAGCGCCGCGAGCAGTGCTTCCGGGACGCTCGTCGAAGAGCCTTCGCTCTTCCCGAGCAGCGAGCCGATCGTGTCGAATAAACTCATCTTCGCATCCTCATTTGGCCATCTGGCCGGTGGTGCTCTTCGCTACCTTTGAGCCGCTGCGGCGTCCCCCGGCATGAAAGCCCGACTGGTCGGCTTCCTTTTGGCACATATAGGCGCCGTGCTTGGTCTTGCCGTAATATTTGTCGTCACTCGTGTGATAGGCCTTGGAGCCGCCGAGATTGACCCAGACGACGGTATCGCCGGGGCAGCGGCCTTTTGCCGCTTGCTCTGAAGAGAACTGCTCGGCCGACAGATTGGAGACCCCGCTCGGCTTCGACGATTTGGCAGTGCTATGGGCGGCAGCCGCCGCATGCGCCGGCGCCGTCTGAGCCCCAACCGGGGCGGCCGCTGCGGCAAGTACGACTAACGAAACTGCGATGGCTCTCAACATGCGTCCCCTCCGCGACGAAACGATCAGCCCTTCAAGCAGGTGCTCATGAATTTCTTTCGAGCATCCCCGGACAAATTCTGCGAGCCCGCCTGAGCGTTGCACGTCTTCATCTTTTGCTGTTGCGGCGTCAATGTCGCCGTCGGCTTGCTGCTCAGACATTTGCTCATAAAAGTCTTGCGCGCGTCGCCGGTGAGTTTCTGGCTGCCGGCCTGCGCGTTGCACGTCTTCATGAGTTCCTGTTGCGAGCTTTGGCAATGCCCCGTGTTGGCCCAAACGCCCAAGATCAGGGCCGAGGCACCCAGCGCTGCAGTAAACCCCTTCATATCGATCCCCTGTCCATGACGACTGGAACGCTCGCCGCCAGCAAACGCGCCCCCGCCCGTCGTTTGGTCGCGGAAGTTACCGAAGGCGCGGCCTAAATTAACCTGCGCTTACGTCGCGTGCAACCGGCCGGCCAATGCTGTGCAGCCGGCCGCCTCAGCCCGCCGCGTAGGGGTTCTTGCCCTGCCGGAGCATCATCCGGATAGGCGTACCGGGCAGATCAAAAGCCTCGCGCAGCGCGTTGACGAGATAGCGCCGGTAAAAATTGGGCAACTCGCTCGGCCTCGAGGCAAACAGGGCGAAGCTGGGCGGCCGGGTGTTGACCTGCGTCAGGTAGCGCAAGCGCAATCTGCGCCCATCGACCAGCGGGGGCGGGTGACGCTGTTGAGCATCCGCGAGCCAACGATTGAGGCTGGCGGTCGGGATGCGCCGGTTCCACACTTCGTCGGCCGCGACGGCCGCGGCCATCATTGCTTCGATCCCATAGCCGGTAAGCCCCGACACCGGGATTAGGGCAGCGCCATGCACCTGCGGCAACGAAATCGACATTCGCTCGCGCAGTTCCTTCCGTACCGCGGCGCCATCCGCCACGGCGTCCCATTTGGTCGCGGCCAGCATCAGCGCGCGGCCTTCGTCGGCGACCAGCCGGGCGATCGTCAGGTCCTGCCGTTCGAGCGGCTGCAGCGCATCGAGCACCAGGATCACCGTCTCGGCAAACCGCACCGCGCGCAGCGCGTCGCCCACCGAGAGCTGCTCGATCTTGCCGTCGACCCGAGGCCGTCGGCGAATTCCCGCGGTGTCGACGAGCCGGATCGGGCGGTTCCGCCAGATCCAGTCGACGGCTATCGCATCGCGAGTGATGCCGGCTTCAGGACCGGTCAACAGCCGCTCTTCGCCGATCAGGCGGTTGACGAGCGTCGACTTGCCGACATTCGGGCGGCCGACTATAGCGAGGTGGAGCGGCTTTGCCGGGGTTTCCGGTGCGCCGTCTTGTTGCGGCGACGGATCTCGGACGAAAGGAGCCAGCCGCTCGTAAAGCTCGGCTAATCCCTCGCCATGCTCGGCCGAGACCGGCACCGGATCGCCGAGCCCGAGCCGGTAAGTTTCGCCGATGCCCGGCAGGGTCGCGCGGCCCTCGGTCTTGTTGGCGACCACAACGACCGGTTTTCCGCTGCGGCGCAGCCAGTCCGCGAAATGCCGGTCGGCCTCGGTAACGCCCGCCCGCGCGTCGATCACCAGCAGGGCCACGTCGGCAGAGTCCAATGCGCGCTCGGTCTGCGCCTGGGCGCGGGCGGCAAGCGATGCGGGAACAGCCTCCTCCAGACCGGCGGTGTCGATTGCCCGAAATTCGAGATCGGCGATTCGTCCAATGCCTTCGCGGCGGTCGCGGGTCACCCCGGGCTTGTCGTCGACAAGGGCGAGCCGGCCGCCGACGAGCCGGTTGAACAAGGTCGATTTGCCGACATTGGGGCGTCCAAGAATGGCAATAACCAGGCTCATCGAGGAGGCGCCACGGCGCTACTAAGATCAGCGATAGGCGGAAAGCACAGCGGTGTCGGTTAGCACGTAGAGCGTGTTGTTGGCGATGACCGGGTCGACAAAGGAGCCTGCCGGCATCTCCTCGCGCCCGAGCGGTTTCCCGGTATAGGGCGAGACGGACAGCAGCCAGCCGTCCGAAGACAGCAAGATCAACCGATCGCCGCCCAGTATCGGCCCAACCCATTCGATCGGGTCTTCCTTGTTTTTCTCGTCTTGGTAGCTCGGGAGCCGCTCCACCCAGCGCACCTTTCCGTCATTCCGCGTCAGACAGACGAGTTCGTTGTCAGTCGACAGGATATAGACATAGTCACCCGCCACCCAGGGGCCACGGGAGGAGCCGATGTCTTGCTCCCAACTTCGCTCGCCCGTTCGCAGATCGATAGCCACCATGCGCCCGCTATGGCTGGCGGCGATGACTTTGCCGTGGTCGATGACCGGCCGGCCACGGATATCGGCAAGGGCTGAAACCGCATCGGCGGCGGTGCCGCCCGCGAGATTGTCGGACCACAGAACTCGTCCACCCTCGACGGTGAGGGCAAAAAGCTCACCCGACGAATACCCCACCACAACCACCTCTCCTTCGACCGCCGGACTCGAGCTGCCGACCAGCCCCGCGGTCTCCGGGATGCCGTTGTGACTCCACAGCCGCCGCCCGTCATCGGTCGCCAACGCCACCAGCTCGTTTTCGACCGTGACGACAAAGATGCGGCCATCTGCCACCGTTGGCCCACTGCGCACCGGCGCGCCGGCGGCCGCTTTCCAGATCACCTTGCCGGAGCCGGGATCGACGGCCAGCACCTGCCCGTAGCCGGTCGAGACATAGAGCCGGCCTTTCCAGAATGCGACCCCGCCGCCGAACGAATTTCCGTGATCGTCCGCCGGCTTGAGATCCACCTGCCAAATCAGATTGCCGGTTGCGGCATCATAGGCCCCGACCTGCGAGCCGCCATCCATCGCGTAGACCCGCCCCTTGACCACGATCGGCTGGGCCAGCACCTGGGTGTACCGCGAAGACCCCTCGCCGACGCTGGTCTTCCAGACCTGTGTAAGGGTGTTGGGCAATGCCAAATGCTGCATGGAGTGGTTGGGAGAGCCGCCAGGCTGTGGCCAGTCGGCATTGACCACCGGCTTCGGCAGGGTGATCGGTACCTTTGCCACATCTGGGTCGGGCTTCAGCTGGCGGTCGAGGCTCAGTATCGAGATCCGCTCGCCGGGCAAAGGCTGCTTCTTGCTTGAGAACCAGCTGCAACCGGATAGCGCGACGGCGGCGAGCAAGAGCAATGCGACGGTAGGTCGAAACATCGCGAGCTGGGAGCTTTCGACTACTGGGCAAGCGCCGCCGCCATTTCGGCGGCGCGGGCGCGCAGACTGCGCGGCGCTGTCAGGTCGTCGGCGAGGCCTTTGTAGATGGCAAGCGCAGCCTTGTTGTCGCCGAGCTTGAGCCGCGCAGCCGCCGTCAGTTCTTCCGCCGTCGGGCGCCAGGGATTTCCGGGAGCTGTCAGAGGAGCGAGGCGATCGATCGTCGTGTGCGGATCCGCTCCCGACATGCTCTGCATGACGGAGAGGAGCAGCGCGACGTTGCGAAACGCAGGATCTACGCCGCTGGCATCGGCGATTCGGTCATACACCCTTGCGGCGCCTTTAAGATCGCCCGACTTGGCCAACAAGGCCGCGTCTTCGAACGACGCAAGAACCGCATATCCTCCGCTTTCCTGGGCGATCGAGGCGAATACCGTGGCAGCATCGGCGGTCTTGCCGGCGCCGGCGAGCGCCAATGCCCCCGCGTAACGGGCCGATTGCGCCCGGCGCTCGGAGAGCAGGTGCGCGCGCCAAGCGGCCACGCCGCCGGCAGTAATCAGCACAACCGCCGCTATGGCAATTACATAGCGTCCGTAGCGCGACCACAGCTTGAGGAGATTGTCACGACGAAGCTCCTCGTCGATCTCGCGGAAGATTTCGCTCACACAAGCTCCGACCGGCCCTCGCTGCAGGTGCGACTACCATATCCGCTCGCCCGAAGGGAGGCAAATCGCACCCGTCCCGACCCTTAGATCCTCCGTTGTCCGACTGTCCGGGGGGCTTGCCTTGACAAGCGGCGCCGTTCCATGCCGTGTACCGGCTCGCTGTAAACGCCTCGCCGGACCAATCGCAAATGCACGCCTATCGAACCCATACCTGCGGAGCGCTGCGCCTCGCCGATGCGGGACGGACGGCCCGTCTGTCCGGGTGGGTCCACCGCAAACGTGATCACGGCCACCTACTCTTTGTCGATCTGCGCGATCATTACGGCGTCACTCAGTGTGTAATCGACGCATCCTCCGCGCTGTTCCCGGCTGTCGATAATCTAAGGCTCGAATGCGTCGTGACCGTGACCGGCCGTGTCGCCGCGCGCACTGCCGACACCGTCAACCCGAAGCTCGATACGGGCGAGGTCGAGCTGACGATAGCCGAGTTGGCAGTCCAGTCGGCGGCCGAAACGCTGCCGTTCCCGGTCAATGTCGAGGCCGAATATCCTGAAGATATGCGGCTGGCTTACCGATTTCTCGATTTGCGCCGCGAGCGAATGCACGCCAACATCATGCTGCGTTCGCAAGTCATCGCGTCGCTGCGCCGGCGCATGACCGAACAGGGCTTCGCCGAGTTTCAGACGCCGGTCCTGACTGCGGATTCGCCGGAGGGCGCGCGCCCCTACTATGTACCGAGCCGCCTGCATCCCGGCGAGTTCTACGCGCTGCCGCAAGCGCCGCAGCAGTTCAAGCAATTGCTGATGGTGGCTGGGTTTGATCGATATTTTCAGATTGCGCCGTGCTTTCGCGACGAGGCAGGCCGTGCCGATCGCGCGCCCGGCGAGTTCTACCAGCTCGACCTCGAAATGTCCTTTGTAACGCAGGATGACGTGTTTGCCGCGGTCGAGCCGGTGCTGCACGGGGTCTTCACCGAATTTGGCGAGGGCCGCCCGGCTACCGCGCCGCCCTTTCCGCGCATTGCCTTGCGAGATGCGATCCAGCGCTATGGCAGCGACAAACCCGATTTGCGCAACCCGATCGAGATGAGCGACGTCACGGCGACGTTTCGCGGTTCGGGGTTTAAGATCTTCGCCAATCTGATCGCTTCCGACCCCGAGATCCGAGTCTGGGCGCTTCCGGCGCCGACCGGCGGCAGCCGCGCCTTCTGCGATCAGATGAATTCATGGGCCCAATCCGAAGGCCAGCCGGGCCTTGCCTATATCTTCTTCCGCAACGGCGAGGGCGCGGGGCCGGTTGCCCGGAGCCTTGGCCCACAGCCAACTGAAGCGCTGCGCGGCGAATTGCAGCTTGGCGACGGCGATGCGGTCTTCTTCGTGTGTGGCGTACCTCGGCAATTTGCCCCTTTCGCGGCAGCAGCCCGGCTCAAACTCGGCCGCGATCTCGGTCTGACGCGGGACGGCGTCTTCGAGTTTTGCTGGATCGTCGATTTCCCGATGTACGAGCTCGACGAGGAAACCGGCCGCATTGATTTCAGCCACAACCCGTTCTCGATGCCGCAAGGCGGGCTTGCCGCGCTCGACCGGCGCGACCCGCTCGAGATCACCGCTCATCAATACGACATCGTGTGCAACGGGGTCGAGCTGGCCTCGGGTGCGATCCGCAATCACAACCCCGAAATCATGTACAAGGCCTTCGCCATCGCCGGCTATCCCGCTGCCGAAGTCGAAGCCCGCTTTGCCGGCATGCTGAATGCCTTCAAATATGGCGCGCCGCCGCATGGCGGGCTGGCGCCGGGCATCGACCGTATGGTCATGCTGCTGGCCGACACGCCGAACATTCGCGAGGTTATCTGCTTCCCGATGAACCAGCAGGCGCGCGACCTGATGATGAAGGCGCCGGCCCCGATCCCACCGGACCGGCTCAGGGAGCTGCACATCAGGATTGTCACGCCCGCACAAGGAGCAAAGGGCTGAACCGCGCGGTGCGAGCGGGGGACGAGACAGATCGGGCGGTGGCATGGTGATCGCACGGCTTGCCGGCTTGGCCGCGTTGGCGGCGGGCCTCGCGACGTTCGCGGTGCCGATGGCCGACAGTGCCGAGATCGCCCCGCACCGCGCTCTCTACTCGATGACGCTCGGATCGACGCGCACCGATTCGGGGGTGGTAGATGCAAGCGGCACGATGGATTACGAGTGGGGGGAGACGTGCAACGGTTGGACGATCGAGCAGCGCTATCGACTCAGGATGCACTATGCCGAAAGTCGTGACGTCGATATCGATTCGAGCTTCGTTACCTGGGAGTTGAAAGACGGGTTGCGCTATCGCTTCAACCAGAAGCAGACCCGCAACGGCCAGGTCGACCAGGAAATCCGTGGCGAGGCCCGGCTCGACGGGCCGGGAAAGGGTGGGGAGGCCGATTTCGAGAAGCCTGAGGCACACAAGCTGAAGCTGGCGCCTGGCGTATTGTTTCCCAGCGCGCACACGATCTTGCTGATCGATCTGGCTCGTGAGGGCAAGACTTTCGTCTCGCGCCAGGTATTCGACGGCGCCGCCGATGAAAACGCGGTCCAGGTCTCGGCGGTGATTGGAGCCACGGCTTCGATAGATCCCGCCTCGGCAAAACTCGGCCCGCTTCTCGAGCGGCCAAGCTGGTACGTCCGGCTCGCCTTTTTTCCGGTCGATGCCCATGCCGAAGAGCCGGATTACGAGCTCGGGATGCGCCTCCTCGACAACGGCGTCTCGCGCGATATGGTGATCGACTACGGCGATTATTCGATTCGCGCCAAGCTCGACGATATCGAGGCGCTGGATAAGCCGCGCTGCTGAACGCCGCCGAGCTTTCAGGATTCGCTCGGGACGCGCCTTAGCGTACGCGGAGCGATCTCTGCGGCCGGACGTGCGCCGGGGCTGGGCAGGGCACGGCCGCGACGCACAGAATCGTCACCGAGACGTGTGCGGATGTCGTCGATTGCGTGCTCGAGTCGCCGCGATCGGCCGAGTTCGGCATCGAACAAGGTCGGAGGATCGGCTATGCCTGCATCCACCAGCAGGCCGGCGCCGACTCCAATCAGGCGATAGGCAATGACACCGTCCGCCTCGGCCGTCAGCAGCGCCGAGGTGGTGTGGAACAGGGTTTCGGCGAGTTGGGTTGGGTCGGCAAGCCGGCGCGATCGGGTGCACACCCGAAAATCGCCGGTCTTCAGCTTCAGGGTAACCGACCCCGTGGCGAGCGAGGCGTCTTTCAGATGGCTGGACACCCGCTCGCACAGCGGCCAAAGAAATTGTGCCAGAGCCGCCGCATCGGCTTGATCCTGCGCCAGGGTCGTTTCCGCCGAGATCGATCGTGCCGGGGTGTGGGCCAGCACCGCGCCGTCGCCGCCACCCAGGGCGAGATGGGCAAGCCGCATCCCGATCCGGCCATAACGGGCCGCGAGTTCGCGCTCGCCGAGCGCGGCGAGTTGACCGATCAGAGTGATGCCGTCGCCTGCGAGCCGGCGCTGCAACGCCGCCCCGACACCCCACAGCAAGGATACCGGCTTGGCTGCGAGAAACGCAGGAGCCTCGGCCCGGCTGAGCACGGCGAAACCGCGCGGCTTATCGAGGTCGGACGCGATTTTGGCGAGAAACTTGCTGTCGCTCAAACCGATCGACAGAGTAATCCCGAGCGTCGCCTCAACTCGTCGCGCGAGTGCCGCGAGCAGCTGGGCCGGTAATGCACCGTGCAGCTTTTCGGTGCCCGCGAGGTCGAGATAGGCTTCGTCGATCGACACCGGCTCGATCAGCGGGGTGAGTTGGCGCATCTCGGCGCGCAAGGCGCGCCCGACATCGCGGTATTTCGCCATGTCTGGGCGGATCACGACTGCGTCCGGACAAGCGGCTAGCGCCTTGAACATCGGCATCGCCGAGCGCACGCCGTAAAGTCGAGCGACATAGCAGCAGGCGAGCACGACCCCCCGAGCGCCGCCGCCGACGATGACCGGATGATCGGCAAGCTCCGGCCTCGCATGTTTTTCCACCGTGGCATAAAACGCGTCGCAATCGACATGGGCTATCGCCAAAGTGCCGAGCGCGGCATGCGTGATCAGCCGCGGTGATCGGCACCGGGTGCAGCGGCGGTGCGAAGGCGGTGCATCGGCAAGCGCGCCGCAGTCGCGGCACAAGGTGCTCACCCCGAGGGCTCCGGCGGCCACAGCCATGCGGCTCCCCGCACGCCACTCGAATCGCCATGGGCCGGCGCGAGCAGCCGGGTGACCACCCGGTCGGAGAAGATGTAGTGCAGCCAGCGCCGTGGGACCTCGTCGTATAGCGCGCGGATCGCCGAAAGCCCGCCGCCGAGCACGATCGCATCCGGGTCGAGCAAGTTGATGACCGAAGCAAGGCCGCGGGAGAGGCGGTCGATGTAGCGCGCCAAAGTCGCGCGGCCGCCGAGATCCCCGCTCTCGGCGGCAAGCGCGATCTCGGGCGCTTCCAGGCTTTGCCCGGTGTGGCGGTGATGGTCCGCCGCCAACCCAGGCCCGGACAAAAATGTCTCGATGCAGCCCGACCGGCCGCACCAGCAGGATGGACCCGGCGTCTCGTCAGGCGCGGGCCACGGGAGCGAATTGTGGCCCCACTCCCCGGCGATCGCATCGGCCGCCGGCGAGAAGTCGCCCGCCGACAACGATGCCGCCGCCGACGCCGGTCCCTAGAATGACGCCAAACACCGTCTCAGCGTCGGCCGCGGCGCCGTCGGTCGCTTCGGACAGCGCAAAGCAGTTGGCGTCGTTGGCGAGGCGGACCGGCCGGGCCAACGCTGCTTCGAGGTCGCACTGCATCGGGCGCCCGATCAGCCATGTAGAGTTCGCGTTCTTGACGAGGCCGGTTGCCGGAGAGATGGTCCCCGGGATACCCACCCCGACCGACGCCCGCACCTCGAGATCCTTCTCGATCGCGGCGACAATGTCGGCGACGGCGACAATCGTGGCCCGGTAGTCGCCCGCCGGCGTAGCCCCCCTGCGTCGGGCGCGCACCGCCCCGGATCCATCGATGGCCGCACCCTCTATCTTGGTGCCGCCGACATCGACGCCGATGCGCATAGGTTTCGTCACGGGCCCGACTCTTCGATCAGGAAGCGACGAAGCAACAACGCCGCTCATCAATTCTTAAGCCCAGGCCATTAAAAGCCGCCCAACGGACCGTTGCGAAAACCACAGGCACAAAAGGGCGTGTCGATGGCGATTACCGATCCAACGGCGATTTGAGCATCTTTTTTCAGATCCGCGAAGCATGGTTATCGAATCCGCTGAACTTGGGGAGACCGGGCGTCGGCCGCAGCGGCGTAAGGTCTTGATCGTCGAAGACAACGCTCTCAATATGAAGCTGTTCAATGATCTTCTGATGGCGCATGGTTACGATACGCTCCAGTCGAAAGATGGCGTCGAAGCGCTCGCCATTGCCCGCCGTCATCGTCCCGATCTCATCTTGATGGATATTCAACTTCCAGAAGTGTCTGGCCTCCAAGTTACCAAATGGATCAAAGAAGATAAGAGCATATGCATGATCCCTGTTATCGCAGTTACTGCGTTCGCCATGAAAGGAGACAAGGAAAAGATGCGCGACGGCGGCTGCGAGGACTACATCGCCAAGCCAATATCAGTTACCAGCTTTATTCAGACCATAGAACGCTTCCTTTCTTAACGAAATACGGTTTTCTACCTCTCAGGATGAGGGCGAGCAATGTCTGGCCGAGTTCTGGTCGTCGACGACATGGCAATCAACGTCAAGTTGCTCGAGGCCAAGCTTTCGAGCGAATATTTTGAAGTATTGTCCGCGTCTTGCGGTAGCGCCGCCCTGGAAATAGCCGACGCTGAACTGCCGGACGTGATCCTGCTCGACGTGATGATGCCGAGCATGGACGGTTTCGAAGTT
This sequence comes from uncultured Alphaproteobacteria bacterium, assembly GCA_963821795.1. Lineage (GTDB taxonomy): Bacteria > Pseudomonadota > Alphaproteobacteria > ATCC43930 > CGMCC-115725 > AP-15. The sequence continues at coordinate 29,278 of CAWGFH010000013.1, read as the reverse complement.
TGCCGCCGCCTGAAGGCCAATCCGCGCACCGCCGACCTCCCGGTGGTCATGGTGACCGCCCTATCCGATCCCGCTAACCGGCTGCGCGGGCTTAAGGCCGGCGCCGACGATTTTTTGACAAAACCGGTCAACGACATTGCTCTGTTCGCGCGGGTCCGCTCGCTGGTCCGATTGAAGCGTATGATGGAAGAATGGCGGCTGCGCGACGAAATCTGCGGCCGTTTTGGCGGCCCCCAATCCCCTGCGAAGGACATCGGACCCGCGCACATCCTGATCGCCGAGGAGGACGCGTCATCCGCCGCGCGAATGTCCGAGACGTTGGCGATTGCTCACCGGGTGACCGTCGTCGGCAGCTGCGCCGAGGCGCAGTCGAGGCTTGACGGAGAGACCGAACTGATTATCGCGAGCCTGACCACGCCGGACGGCGATCCGCTGCGTTTGGTTTCGCAGTGCCGGGGAAATGAGCTTTTCCGCCAGCTGCCGGTCTTGCTGATCGCTGCCGAGCGAGATCTGCCCCGCCTCGCCAAAGGACTCGATCTGGGCGCAAACGATTATCTGATTCGCCCGGTGGATCGCAATGAGCTGCTGGCGCGCGCGAACACTCAGATCCGGCGGAAACGGCTGCAGGACCGTTTGAACGAGAACTATCAGCGCAGCCTTTCACTAGCGCTGACCGATGAGTTGACCGGCCTCTATAACCGCCGTTTCCTTCTCGCGCATCTCGACGAGTTGCTCGTTCGGGTCAAGCACGACGGGATCAGCGCAGCAGTTCTTTTGTTCGACATCGATCATTTCAAGCTAGTTAACGACACCTATGGTCATGCCGCCGGTGATGACGTGTTGCGTGAGCTCGCGGCCCGCGCGACGAACACGGTTCGCAGCGTCGACCTCGTCGCTCGCTTGGGCGGTGAAGAATTCGTCGTCGTGATGCCCGAGACCAGCCCGGGGATCGCGGCAGCCGTCGCCGAGCGGCTGCGACTGGCGGTAGCGAGCCGGCCGTTCGCTGCGCAAGCATCGGGCAGCGAGATACCCCTGACCGTCAGTATTGGCGTAACCACGACAATTTCAGACGGCGAAGATCGCGATCACTTGCTCAAACGCGCCGACGAGGCTCTCTATCAGGCAAAGGCGCAGGGCCGCGACCGGGTCGTCGTCCGCGACAGGACGGTCCCTCGCGCAAACGCCGCCGAACGCCCTCCCTCAGGCCCTCGGGAAGTGTATACGGTGCCGGCAGCTTAGCCGCTTCCGGCGCCGCGAGCCGAAACGTCAGTTGATCAGTTCGTAAAACTTGGCGGCGTTCTCGCAGGTGACCTTGTGGATCACTTCCGGGGACAGTCCGGCGAACTGCTCCTCGATGTAATTGGAGGATTCGGGCCACACCCCGTCGGGATGCGGGTAGTCCGAACCCCACATCAGGGTCTCGACGCCAATATCATCGACGAGCCTCGTGCCGATCCGGTCGTACTGGAATGTCGCGCGGCATTGGCGGCGCCAATACTCGCTCGGCTTCAGCTTCATCAAGTCACGGAAGCGGTCCTCAAATTCGAAATCCATCCGGTCGAGCGCGTAGGGCAGCCAGCCGATGCCGCTCTCGCCGAGACCGATGCGCAGGTTCGGGTACCGTTCGAGCGCGCCGCCGCCGATTCTAGCGGCCGTGCTCGCGAAAAGCCATGCTGACTCGGTTTATTTACCACTGGGGCGGCATGCTGAAGAGCGTGGTTGCGGATGCGCGTCCGGGCGGCGTAACTGCTGGTCGACGCCACGTCGAAGGTGGCCGGCACGGGTCATCATTCGCGATAAAGAACAATCCACAAGGTCTCATCTCGATGCCAACGAACATCAACGGAGCGAATTTGCCCGAGGCCGGTATTCCGCCGGCGATAGCCGATGCGCCGGCGACCGAGGCCGCTGCAAGCGAGTTCGAAGCAGCGGTTCTGGCCAAATTGACCTTGGCCGTCGGCAAGGATGCAGCCGCGGCGACCGACCGGGACTGGTTTGTCGCCACCGCGCTCGCCCTGCGCGATCGCGTCATCCATCGCTGGCTGGCGACCGATCGCGCCAGCCAGGCGAAGGGGCGCAAACGCATCTATTACCTCTCGCTGGAATTCCTGATCGGGCGGTTGTTCAGCGATGTCGTTGAGAACCTGAGGCTGACCGAAACCGTCCGCATGGCGCTGGGCGACATCGGGGTGGATCTCGACCGGATGCGCGCTGCCGAGCCTGATGCCGCCCTCGGCAATGGCGGTCTAGGCCGGCTGGCGGCATGCTTTATGGACAGCATGGCGGCGCTCGGCATCCCGGCCTGCGGCTATGGCATCCGCTACGATCACGGCTTGTTTCGCCAAGTGATCAAGGATGGCTGGCAGCAGGAATTTCCGGAGCACTGGCTGTCGTTCGGGAATCCCTGGGAATTCGAGCGGCCGGAAGTGGTGTACGACGTCCATTATGGCGGCCGAGTGGATTGGGTCGCCTCGGCCAATGGCCGCTCGCGTGCGGTCTGGCATCCTGAGGAAACCGTGCAGGCTGTCGCCTACGATACCCCGATCGTCGGATGGCGCGGACGGCACGTCAATCAGCTGCGGCTATGGTCGGCCCGCGCGGTTGACCCGTTGCGTCTCGACATGTTCAACGAGGGCGATCACATAGCGGCGCTGTCCCAGCAGGCGCGCGCCGAGGCGATCTCGAAGATCCTTTACCCGAGCGACGACACGCTGTCGGGCCGTGAACTGCGCTTGCGCCAGGAATATTTTTTCGTCTCCGCCTCGGTCCAGGATCTTCTCAACCGCCATGTGCGAAGTTATGGCAGCCTCTCCACCTTGCCGCAGCACGCCGCGGTCCAGCTGAACGATACCCATCCGAGCATCGCCATAGCCGAACTGATGCGGGTCCTGGTCGAGCACTATCGGGTCCCCTGGGGCGATGCGTGGCGGATCACTCAGGCGACCTGCTCATACACCAACCATTCATTATTACCCGAGGCTCTCGAAAGCTGGCCGGTGGAGCTGTTCGAACGGGTTTTGCCGCGCCACCTCGAGATCATTTACGCGCTAAACAACGAACACCTGGAGAAAGTGGCACAGCGGCTGCCAGCCAATTCGCCTCGCCTCGCTGAGATTTCGCTGATTGACGAAGCCGATGGCGGGCGGGTGCGGATGGGCCATCTGGCGTTTTTGGGCTCGCACCGGGTCAACGGCGTGTCGATGCTGCACACCGAATTGATGCGCAGCACGGTGTTCAACGAGTTTCACCGCCTTTATCCGGACCGCATCGTCGACAAGACCAACGGCATCACTTTTCGCCGCTGGCTGCATCAGGCAAACCCGTCGCTGACAAAACTTCTTTGCGAGGCCTGCGGCGCGGAGATCCTGGACGATCCTGTGGCTCTCGGCCGGCTGGCCCATCAGATCGACGACCGCGTCCTGCAGCAACGCCTTTCGGCGGTGAAGCACGCCAACAAACGAGCACTTGCCCGAGTCGTTCGCGACCGCCTGGGTCTGCGTCTCGATCCGGCGGCGGTGTTCGACGTACACATCAAGCGGATTCATGAATACAAGCGGCAATTGCTGAACCTGCTGGAAACGATTGCCCGCTACCAGGCGATCCGCGCCGACCCGGAGCATGACTGGGTGCCGCGCGTAAAGATCTTCGCCGGGAAGGCGGCTTCCAGCTATTTGCATGCAAAACTGATCATCAAGCTCGCCAACAACGTCGCCGAAGTAATCAACAACGATCCGCTGATAAATGACCGACTTAAATTGGTTTTCATACCAAACTATAATGTTAGCTTGGCCGAAGTAATCATCCCGGCCGCCGACCTTTCAGAGCAGATCTCCACCGCCGGGATGGAGGCTTCTGGCACTGGAAACATGAAGCTCGCGCTGAATGGGGCGTTGACGATCGGCACGCTCGACGGCGCCAATATCGAGATCCGCGACCGAGTCGGCGAGGACAATATCGCCATCTTCGGCCTGCGCGCTGAGCAGGTGGCCGAAAGATTGGAGGCCGGTCTCGATGCTACAGATGTGATCGCCGCCTCTCCGGAGCTCACGGAGGTCATTGAGGCGGTGGAGACGGGTGTCTTCTCACCCGAAGACCCGAAGCTCTTCGAGCGCCTGACCCACCGGCTCCGATCTGGCGACCGCTACATGGCGGCCGCGGATTTCGCGGATTATTGCTCGGCGCAACGCCGTCTCGAAGCATTGTGGCGCTCGGACGGCGGATGGGGACGGGCGGTGATCATGAACATCGCCGGCATGGCCTGGTTTTCCTCCGATCGCACAATCGGGGAATATGCCCGCGACATCTGGAATGTCCCTGGCTGAAACGGTCCCGACCGCGCAGCTTGATCCGCTGCATAGCCGAGCTGCCTCCCGCTAGCCCGCCCTTCGGGCGCCGGATCCATCCCGCAAGCACAGATTTCGCCGGCGCGGTGCTTGAACGGCAAGGCTTGATGCCTAGATGCAAAGCGCCGGATGCCGCCTCGCGGGTCTCGGCAGAAAGCAAGGGTCGGACGAGCGATCGGTCGGCCGCGGTCATGTCGCTTCGTTGAGAGGATGTGATCATTGTTGCCCTCACTCCCTCTCCGTGCTGCGGCACGGGGCCGATCACTGCGGCTCGGCGCCAGCCGCGATCGAGCGCACCGACCTCTCTGCCTACCGTCGTTTCGACAGCAGAACACCCTTCCGGTGGCCAAGGAGAGGAGCCTTAACCATGCCGTTTGCCGAATTTCCCCGCCTGGGGCTTGATCCATTCGCCGAGTTGCGGCGAATGCAAGGCGAGATGAACCGCCTGTTTTCCGGGTTCAGTGCCGCCGCCGCCCGAGACTTCCCGCCAATCAACATCTGGCTCGGCGACAACAGTGTCGTCGTTACCGCCGAGCTTCCGGGGATGACCCGCGACGATGTTAGCATCAGCCTGCAAGACGAAGTGCTGACCCTGGAGGGCGCACGCAAACCGCCCGCGCAGCAGGATGTGAAATGGCATCGCCGCGAGCGTGCCTATGGCACCTTCGCCCGGACCATTCAGCTGCCGTTCCGGGTCGATCCCGAGAATGTGCAGGCTCGCTATCATGATGGCATGCTTGAAATCGAACTGGAGCGGCTGGAAGCGGATCGGCCGAAGAAAATCCAAATCCGGGCCGCGTAAAGATTGCAGGAGTGTCGACAGATGCCTCAAGAAGTCAAAATCGTCGAAGAGCAATCATCGCTGTCGGCGGAGGGCGCACGGCGTACTGGTGCGGCCGACCGGCCGGTATTCGTTCCACCGGCCGATATTTATGAAACCGGCGACAGTCTCGTCTTGCTGTGCGAGATGCCCGGTGTTGCCCCCGATGCGGTCGACATCACGCTTGAACGCCGGGTGCTGACGATCCGTGGGCGTGGCCGCGACCATGAGCATTCGGGTTATCAGCGGGTATACAGCGAATATGCCGACGGCGATTACGAGCGGGTATTCACCCTCTCCGAGGACATCGATCGCGAGCACATCGAGGCCGCGCACAAGGATGGCGTGCTGCATCTGGTTCTACCCAAGGCCGCGCCCGCCAAGGCCAGAAAAATCCAACTGAGATCCGACTGATCGCGGATGGTCTAGCAGGTGAGGTTTGTCGGCCCGGCTCGGCGGCCGGGCTGGCGAGCCTCGCCGGCAAACCGCTTCAGGTGACTGAAGCGCCTGCCGCCGACTGCTGACACAGGGCCCGGGTGTCGCCGTAGCGAAGTGAAGTTTCGACCGACCCACCGTCCAAACGGTTCAGGCGAAAGACATGCGTCTTCTGCTCGCGACCAGCGAGGTGCATGACGCCGATCACTTCATGCGGCGAGTAAGGCTCGACGAACAAGCCGCGGTTGGCGTCAAAGGCTGGCGCCGCATCGCCGGGCATCCAGTTGCAATACGCCGGCAGAAAATCCACGGGCAGATGCTCGGCAAAGATCGTGTAATTGAGCGCAGTCTGCTCGACGTAAAAGAACCGCGTGCGCTGCGCAACCTGGGCCATCGTTTGTCCCCATGCCTGCCAATGCGGCGCATCGCCACGCAACGCGAAGACTCCGCAATTGACGATCGGATTGCGGCCAAGTCGGTCGGCAGCACGCCAGCCGAAAGCTTCCCGATAATTCTTCCACGCCAACGTCAAGCCGAACAGCTTTGGCCGTTTGTAGTGGCGCTTGTAAGCACGGTCGATTTCTGGAGTGATCGCGAGCTTGCCGCCGGCTGCGGCGCCGGCATAGAGTTCGACCGCACGCCAGTCCTGCAGCCAAGCATCCGCGTCGATCCACAAGTAGGTCTCGTAGCCGGGGAAGTGGCGCGGCAAGAAGGGCCGGGCGAACTGCGCCTTGCGCGCCTCCGGCGTATGGTTCCGCCCAGGAAAGTCGATGTCCCAATCGGGGCGGACGAGGTGGGTCACGTGTTGGGCAAGCCAAGCGCACTGTTCGGGATCGAGCCCGACATCCAGTATCCCGATCGGCGCATCGGGGCGCTGCGCCCGGACCGAAAGCACCGTGTCGCGCAACAGTGGAAAGTACGGGCGATCCGCCCCGCTGACGATCAAGAGGCGCTTGGATTCGGTCATCGACCACGGCTGGCCGGTTGCGCGCGGGTCAGGGCACGAGGCGATATCCGCCGGGTTCGGTTATCAGAATTTCGGCCCGCGTCGGATCACGCTCGATCTTTTGCCGCAGGCGGTAAACGTGGGTCTCGAGCGTGTGCGTCGTCACCCCGGCATTGTAGCCCCAGACTTCGCCGAGCAAGGTACCCCGCCCGATAACCCGGTCGCGGGCGCGATAGAGATATTTGAGGATCGCCGTTTCCTTTTCCGTCAGCCTGACCTTTTTCCGCCCGCTGGGGTCGATCAGCATTTTCGCGCCAGGGCGGAAATTGTAAGGTCCGATCGCAAATTCGGCGTCGTCATTGTGTTCGCTCTGGCGCAAATGGGCGCGCAGCCGGGCAAGCAACACGCTGAGCCGGAACGGCTTCGTTACGTAATCGTCGGCGCCCGAATCGAGGCCAAGGATGGTGTCGGCGTCGCTATCGGCGCCGGTCAGCATAACGATCGGCACTTGCACCGCGGCGTCGCGCAGCCGCTGGCACAATTCCCGCCCATCCATGTCAGGCAGGCCAATATCGAGCAGGACGGCATCGAAATGCTCCTGTTTCGTAATTTCCAGCGCCTGGCCCGCGGTGGCACATTCGACGGTTACGAACTCGCCGTGCAATTCGAGCTGTTCGGTCAGCGATTGGCGCAATGCGCTGTCGTCGTCGACGATCAATATTCTGCGACCAGCCTTCATGATCCTCCCCGCCGGGATGGAAGTCTAGCATGGCCGTGCCCAGTTCACCTGTGGCCGCGCTGTCGAAATCCGTAATTATCCGTGGGATTGACCCGTCGCATCCCCGAATTCGGAAAGCATCACCCCTAACGGATTTCAGGGTTTACACCAGCCGGCGGCTGCCAAGGAGGAAAATCCGGCGCGCTGGGCCATCCAGTCCCCGGTATAAAGCCGCATGGCTTCTGCGCCGGCCATGCCGGGAGAGCTCCCATGCGAATAAGCTGCTCGCGCCGAGCGCGTCAGTCCATATGATGGGCGTGCGCGGTTTAAAGGAGAAGCGGGTGCCCGAGTTCAGGACCATTTCGACCGCAACCCGCGAAGCCACTCCGCCGGCGGCGAAGACGGCGGATCATGACCTCGGCGAGGCGATCACGGCGCTGCGCCGCGGGGAGACGGTGCTGATCCGGGACGACCGGCTGAGCGTGCTCGCCATCGCCGCCGAGCTTGTCGGTGACGAGAATTTGCGCCGGCTGCACGAGAATGCTGCGGGGCGCGCGCGCGTGGTGTTGACGCGGCGGCGCGCCGTGGCTCTCGGGCTCGCGCCGCGCGAAGACCTTTCGGGCGCCCTGTCGATCCCGGTCTCGCGGGGGCTGGCGGCAGCGGTGATCCGCAAGCTCGCCGATCCCGCGGCCTCACTCGGCGCCGAGCCACCGGGACTTGGCCCCGCGCCGGTCGTCGCCAGAGGCGGGGCATTGGCCGCGGTCACTTTGGCAAAGCTCGCCTCGCTGCTGCCGGCGGCGCTGGTGATGCGGGTAAGCCCCGCCGCGGCCGCGCTGCTGACACGGCGCGGCGACCTGGCGGCGATCGAGGCGGCGGCGGTATTCCGGCGCCATGCCGCGACTGCCGCACTAACCCGGGTCGCCGAGGCGCGCGTGCCGCTCGCCGATGCGGAAAATGCCCGGCTGATCGCATTCCGGCCCGGCGACGGCGGCGTCGAGCATCTGGCGATCCTGATCGGGACCCCCGATCCGGCAACCCCGGTTCTGGTGCGGCTCCATTCCGAGTGCTTCACCGGCGATCTGCTGGCGAGCCTGCGCTGCGACTGCGGCGATCAGCTCCGCGGCGCCATCGCGACGATGGCGCAGGCCGGCGCCGGCGTGGTGCTTTACCTGGCGCAGGAAGGGCGCGGCATCGGCCTCGTCAATAAACTCCGGGCCTACCAGCTTCAGGATGCGGGCTTCGACACACTCGACGCCAACGAGCAGCTCGGCTTTGACGCCGACGAACGGGTCTATCTGCCGGCTGCGGAAATGCTGCGCCAGCTCGGCTTCGGCACGATCCGTCTGTTGACCAACAATCCCGACAAGATGGCGGCGCTGGAGCGCTACGGCATTCACATCGTCGAACGGGTGCCGCACATCTTCCCGTCAAACGGCCACAACGCGCGCTATTTACAGACCAAAGCGGCCCGCAGCGGGCATCTTCTGTAATGGCGCGGCGGGCTCGGCATCAAAGCGTGGCCCGCCATTTTCCTTCGACCGCATAGGCTTCGTCCGCGCCTGGCCACGGCGGCATCGTCGCGCCGAGCACGGTCAGCGGCTCGGAACCGTCACAGCGGAACTGGAAATGCGTGCCGGTCGGCAGGCTGAGCGACACCCCGGCGCCGATCTCGATAATCTCCTCCTGCTCTCCGAGCCTGCGCCATATCCGCCCACGGCCCGACACCACATACCAGAGCTCGTCGACGGTATGATGTGCGACAGCCCGCGAGACCGCCTCGGGCGGGAGTGAAAAGACGGCGAGGCCACCGCGGGAAAGCCCGCACAGCACCCGCACCTCGGAACCGTCGGGGGCGGTCGCATCGGGATCGGTAGGCGTGCGTCGGGTTTCGAACCTCATCGGTCACCTCGCAGGCTGCGGCCCAGCCCAAAGGCGGGCGCGGATTGACAAACGCGGCATACCCCCCGACAACGCGCGCGACGATAAAAACCGGAAGGGGTTGAGGGATGGGCATGCTCGATGGACGGGTTGCGATTTGTGCGGGGGCAGGGCGCGGGGTCGGCGCCGAGGTCGCCAAGCTGATGGCCGCATATGGGGCAAAGGTCGTGGTCAACGATCCCGGAACCAGCGGCAGCGGCGAAGGGGCCGACCAAACCCCGGCACAGGAGATTGTCGACCAGATCAAAGCGGCGGGCGGCGAGGCGACCGCCAATTACGGGTCGGTCACCAAGTTCGACGATTGCCTCGCGATGGTGCAGCAGGCGCGCGACACGTTTGGCGGGCTCCACATCGTGTTCGACGCCGCCGGCATCCTGCGCGACAAGATGTTCCATAACATGTTCCCGGAAGATTGGCAGGCCGTCATCGACGTCCATCTGACCGGGCACTTCAACATCAATCGGGCTGCGATCAACCTGTTCCGCGAGCAGAATTACGGCCGGATGATCATGGTGTCGTCGACCTCGGGCCTGCTCGGCAACGTCGGGCAGTGCAACTATGGCGCGGCCAAGCTGGGCATCGTCGCCCTGGCCCGGATCGTCGCGATGGAAAATGCGTCGCGAGGCATCACCGTAAACGTGATTTGTCCGTCGGCCGACACTCGGATGACCCGCTCGGTGCCGACGCCGAAGGATCCGGCGGCGGCGGCGCTGCGCGAGGAAAGGCTGCGCCGCAGCCGGGCGGACGCGATCGCGCCGCTTTGCGTCTTCCTCGCCTCCGAGCAGGCGGCCAACGTCAATGGCCAAGTGTTTCACCAGCGTGCCGGTGAGTTGTCGCTGTACGGCCATATGCGCCCGGTGCGGATGGTGCATCGCCAGGGCGGCTGGACCCCCGAAACCCTGGCCGAGGTTGCGATACCGGCATTGGCTGCGCAATTCACCCCGCTCGACAGCCGTGCCGTGCATCCGGGGCTGCCGATGGAGTAAAGCCCGCCCGGCTCAGCCTAGGCCGAGGGCACGACGGGCCGCCGCGAGGCACGCCTTGCGGCCGCGGCTCGTGTCGATGCGGGTCCAATCGATGGGGCCCGGGTCTTGCCGCAGCTGCAACGCCAGAACTTCGGCGGTGGCGTCCGAGGCGTCGCCGCGGCGCTCATGCAGCCGCTGGGTCATCGCGTCGGCATCGGCTTCGAGCCAAAGCCCGGAAAACGGGACGCCGGCCTTGTGCGCGATTTCGGCGAAGGAATGGCGTTCGGCGGGCAGCAACGATACGGCGTCGATGATCACCGAATACCCAGCTGTGAGCGCGGCCGCTGCCTTTTGGCGCAGGGCGTCGTAAACCCGGCGCGTGATGTCGGACGTATATGCACCGGCTGGCAACCTTGTCTCGGGCGCTGTGCCGAGCAGCAACTTGCGCGTCACATCGCTGCGCAGGACGCGGGCGCCTGGGCGTAGACCCAGTTCGGGGGCGAGACTGGCGGCAAGGGTCGACTTCCCGCTGCCGCTCAGGCCGCCGATTGCCACCAGGCGCCGGGGCTGCGGTTCCAACAGCCTATGCGCGAGGTCGAGATAGCGGCGGGCTTCGTTGGCCGTCTGCACCGTGCCTGGCGAATCCCCGGTCCGCTGCGCCGTCGTAGCAGCGACATGGGCTCGGATCCCGGCGCGCAGTGACAGGAACAGCGGCATCGCCGCCAGCCCGTCCTCTTCCCCGGTGCGATCGAGATAGCGGTTCAGCACCCGGTTGGCAAAGTGCGCCAGCCGCCGATGTTCGAGGTCCATCAGCAGAAACGCGAGATCGTAGAGAACATCGATGCTGGCCAGAGCATCGGAGAATTCCAGACAGTCGAACAAGGTAGGTTTGCCGTCGAGCAGGCAGATGTTGCGCAAGTGCAGGTCGCCGTGGCAGCGCCGTACCTTTCCCGCTAAACGCCGACTTTCCAACAGGCCGCCTACCTCGGCTATGTTCCGGCGCCATTTTTCGCCGATTCCGTCGACGCTTTGCCGATCGAAACCAACCCCCTTTGCCGAAGCCATGACCTGATGGCTGGTTTCGGCGATCTCGCCGACCGCCCCAGGTCCGCCGGCGTCCAGGCGCCGCTCGGCCGCTGCATGGAAGGCCGCGATGTGGTCGGCTAGCGCGTCCATCAACCGTTGATCCAGCCCGCCAGCCTGGGCGAGCGCGTCGAACAGCAATGCCTGATCGAACCGCCGCATCACCACGACCCAGTCGATGGCAGGGCCTTCCTCCGAAAAACACACCGCCCCCGCCGCTGAACTGCGCGCTAGTCGGCGAAGGTTCAGATAAAGTGCGGGCGCGGTGCGCCGGTTCAGCGCCAGCTCGGATTCACAGGCTTCACGGCGCCGCTCGGCTGTCGAAAAATCGAGATAGGGCAGCTTTATCGCGCGCTTCAGTTTGAAGGCATGTTCTCCCGCGAGAAACACCAGCGACACGTGGGTTTCGATGATCTCAACCCGTTGAACCCCAGTTCCATACGAAGCCGCCCGGCTGAGGAAAGCGACCGTCTCGCGTTGGTCATCGGGTGCGGATTCCGCAAGTGTGGGCGGGCCGAACCTTGCCACTAGAAAAGGTTTCCCTGTTCGGGACGCGGCGGCGCGCGCCGGACCGGCCGCCGTGGGGTGCGGCCGGCGATGGCACCGACCTTGCCATCGTAAAACTCGAGATCGAGCGCGGCGCCCAGCTTGACCTTGGCAGCTTCGGTAACGACCCGGGCATCGCCGTCACGCACCACGACGTAACCGCGTGCCAACAAGCTTTCATGCCGCTCCGAGTGCGTCGCGAGGCGGCCGGCGAAGTTGTCGAGCGCATCGTCCCTGCCGGCGATCAACCGCTGCATCGCCGCGCGCAGCCGCAGCCCCGTCTCGCCGAGGCGGGCTCCAGCGCGGCTAACATCGGCGGCCAACACCTCGGGCCGCAGCCGGACCGCTGAGAGGTCAAAGCGGTGCCGCGCCGCCCGCAGATGACTTTCGGCGGCCAGACGCAACCGCTCGGCGCGGTCGTCGAGGCGCTGGGCGGCAATGCCGATCAGATCCTGCGGCGACGGCAATCCGCGCGCCAGCCCGGCGAGCTGAAGCCGGCGCTCGCCGAGAAGCCGGGAGAGCCCGCCCGACAGGCGCGAGGATTTGCTGGCGAGTTCGGCGATCAGATCGAGCCGCACCGGCACTGCCATCTCGGCGGCCGCGGTCGGGGTCGGGGCCCGCCGGTCGCTGGCGTGGTCGATCAGGGTCGTGTCGGTCTCGTGCCCGACCGCCGAGATCAGCGGGATCAGCGAGGCCGCGGCGGCGCGCACCACGATTTCCTCGTTGAACGGCATCAGATCCTCGATGCTGCCGCCGCCGCGGGCGACGATGATCAGATCGGGCCGTGGCGCCCTCGCCGACGGCAGGCGGTTAAATCCATTGATCGCCGCCGCCACCTGGGCCGCTGCCCCTTCGCCCTGCACCGCCACCGGCCAGATCAACACCCGGCGGGGAAAGCGGTCGGCGAGCCGATGCAGGATGTCACGAATGACCGCTCCGGTCGGCGAGGTCACCACACCGATCACAGCAGGCAGGTAGGGCAGCGGCCTTTTGCGCTCGGCCGCGAACAATCCCTCTGCGGCGAGCCGTTGGCGCCGTTCTTCGAGCAGCTTGAGTAGTGCGCCGATACCGGCCAGTTCGATCGTGTCGATGACGAGCTGGTATTTCGAGCGCCCGGGAAAGGTGGTCAGCCGCCCGGTGCACACCACCTCCATTCCGTCCTCCGGCTTGACCGAGAGGCGGATCGCCGTGGTGCGCCAGCACACCGCGTCGAGCACCGCGTCGGCGTCCTTCAGCGCGAGATAGCAGTGGCCCGAGCCGTGGCGCTTGAATCCCGAAATTTCGCCGCGAACGCGGACATGGCCAAAGCCATCCTCGATCGAGCGCCTGAGTGCCTGCGACAGTTCGGAGACGGTATATTCGATCAAGTTTCCGCGGGGCGGGGCCGCGACCAATAGATCATCCATCCCCACATGATAACCGAGCATGGGAGCAACGGCGATGCGGGTGCTGGTGGTGGGTTCCGGCGGACGCGAGCACGCGCTGGTTTGGGCGATCGCGGCCTCGCCGCTGGTCGACCGGCTCTATTGCGCGCCGGGCAATGCCGGGATCGCCGAAGAGGCGGAGTGCGTGCCGATTCGGCCGACCGACATCGCCGCCTTGGTCGGCTTTTGCCGGCGCGAGCGGATCGACTTCGTCGTCGTCGGCCCCGAGGCGCCGCTCGCGCTCGGCCTTGTCGACGCGCTAGAGGCCGAGGGCATCGCCGCCTTTGGCCCCAGCACGGCGGCAGCGGCGCTCGAAACCTCGAAATCCTTTGCCAAGGCTCTGTGCGCGCGGGCCGGCGTGCCGACAGCACCTTATCGCTGTTTCCGCGAGCCCGCCGCGGCGAAAGCATATATCGCCGAACGCGGCGCACCGATCGTGATCAAGGCCGATGGTCTTGCCGGCGGCAAAGGGGTCGCCGTCGCGATGGATCTCGACGCCGCCTATCGCGCGGTGGATGCCGCGCTGGTCGAGCGACGGTTCAGCGCCGCTGGCATGGAAATCGTCGTCGAAGATTTCCTCGAAGGAGAGGAAGCGAGCTTTTTCGCGCTGGTAGACGGCAACGACGCGCTACCGCTCGCTACCGCACAGGACCACAAACGGTTGGGCGAGGGCGACACCGGGCCGAACACCGGCGGGATGGGCGCTCTGTCGCCGGCGCCCTCTTTGACCCCGGCGCTAGAAGGCCAGGTCATGGACCGCATCATCATGCCCACGGTCGCTGCGATGCGGGACCAGGGGCGGGTATTCAAGGGCGTCCTTTATGCCGGGCTGATGCTGACCGAGGCCGGTCCTATGCTGCTCGAATACAACGTTCGGTTTGGCGACCCAGAGGCGCAAGCGCTGATGATGCGGCTGATGAGCGATCCGCTACCGGCGCTGATCGCCGCACATGACGGGATTTTGCGGCAGGTCGACCTGCGCTGGCATGCCGACGCGGCGTTGTGCGTGGTGATGGCGGCGCGAGGATATCCCGACGAACCCGTGCGCGGCTCCGAGATCACCGGCCTCGATGCCGCCGGCAGCGACCCCGCGGTCAAGATCTTCCACGCCGCCACCCGCCGCGAGCCTGCCCCGGCGCAGGCTGGCGGCACGCGCCTCGTCGCCGATGGCGGCCGCGTCCTCGGCATCACGGCACTTGGGCCCAACCTCGCCCAGGCCCATGACCGCGCCTACGCGGCGATCGACCAGATCCGATGGTCAGAAGGTTTCTGCCGCCGCGATATCGGCCGCCGCGCAATCGGCCGCTAGTGTCCCAATCAAACACGGCCAGCGGGTCGGACAGCAAGCACTCAGTTGCCCGGGAAGTTGATTTCGACGCGGCCGAGCGGGCCGAAATCGGCGGCGATATGGGTTCCGTGCCGGGTGAAAACCATGCCGGTCCACGAGCCGGTAGTGACGAAGGCGCCGGCTTTGGCGCCGCCGCGCTCCCGCATCAGGTTGGCGAAATCGACGAGTGCTGCGATCGGGTCGCGCGGCGGGGCCATGCTGCTGTCGGCGAACGCCTTGCCGTCCTCGGTCACCCGCATCTCGGTGCGGGAGAGATCGAGTGCCTCCCAGCCCGGCACGGCGGCGCCCCAGACCAGACCGCCATTCGAATAATTGTCGGCCAGAATCGATGGCCGGCCGAGCGACTGAAAATCCGTGTAACGCGAATCGACGATTTCGATGACCGGGTGAAGCGTCGCGCCTGCGGTGACCTCGGCACGGTCATAGGCCGATGATCGGGGCGGCAGATCCCGGCCCAGTCGAAACGCAATCTCCGCCTCGATCGCGACCAGCCGCAACTCGGCGACGCCATAGGAGGCCGGGCTCGGCCGGATCATGCGGGAATAGATCGGCGCGCAGAACGCCGCTGTCGCGGCCGAAGCGGCGCCGACCTTCCAGCCACCGATGATCTCGCCGAGCCGGCGAGCAACGGCGTCCTGGATCTGATACGCGTCGGCATCGGATTGCGGCCGGTAATCCGGCGGAAATTCGGGAATCGGCTCACCGCCGCGCGCGGCGCACAACAGTCTTGCGGCTTCTTCTACACGGTCGGTTAGCATCGCTTTCCCTTATCAAACTCGCCTCGATTTCACTCGACGGCGGCTCGGTTGCAGGGGCGGCGACCGAAGCGGGCAGTCCGGCCGCCGCACCCTGATGCGATACTAATACCGGTTTGGGTTTCCGGTTAGTGGGTTGAGGATCAACGGCGTTGTGTTCGGTCGACCGTTGAAGTCGAACATGTTGAGGATCGATCCAGCGAACTGATCAAATGAAGACGAACCCAGCGGCGCCCCCGGAGGCAGGGTCGTGCCGTCGATAAAGCCTAGGTTCCAGTTTATCTCGATGAACCGCAGGCTTGAGGTCTGGTCGGTGACGGTGTGGTCGATGAAGTTTGGCTTGGCCCAGGGCGAGATCACCAGGAACGGCAGTCGCGGACCGTAGCCGCACCGGCCCGCTCCGGGAGGCGCCCCGACCGGGCTCGGCCCGCACACACCCGAAGTCGCGATTTGCCCGGCATCGGCCGGGACGGTCGATGTCGACAGCGGCAATTGCGGAATAAGCGAATCATTGGCGTTGGTGTCGCTGTTGTCCGCGCCAGTGGTGTTATTGGTCGAATGATTGACGATCGGCCCGCTCACATGGTCATACCATCCATCCGAATCGTCGTAATTGAGGATGACCGCCGTGTCTTTCCAGAACGGCGATACCTGCAGCGCATTGAGAACATTGACGAGAAAAACCTGCTCCAAGAGCGGGTCGGAATTCCCGGGATGGGCATTCTGGTATTTCGGCGCCTTCAGATACGAGACGGCGGGTAGGTTGCCGGCATTCACCGCCGCAAAGAAGTCGTTGATGTCATATTGATGGTTGGCTTGGTCGCTCTTGCCGATCTCCCAAGGAGTATCGGGCGAGGGGCGCAGATGGTGCGGGTTGCGGGTCGAGGCGTAGTACTGGAAGGGATCGTGGTGCGGAACGTAATCCGCCGTTGGCGTGTGGATATTGGTCGAGGGGGTGCCCTGGTTCACCGCGCTCGGGTTCGGCACGACCAGCACCGGCGTCGACGCTCCCGCAGGGGTGTATTGGTGTTGGACATGCATGGAGCCGCAGACCGCGGGGCTGCCCGCGCTCGCTGGCTGTGTCGGCGCAAAACCGCCCTGGAACCAGCCCCAAGTGATGCGGTTGGCGTTTAGTAAATCCCCGATATTCTTACCGGAAACGATTTCAACGGTTCCCTTGCCGGTTTTGGTGCCGCCCATGTCTGCCCCGCAATCGTCGAGCGCCGGGTCGGGGTCGCCGGTAATCGTCATCAGCGGGCTCGAAGTCGCGATTTGGCCGTTTGCAAAGGTCAGCGCGATGACGGCATTACCGGTCTGTCCGGAGACCAGGTTGATAGCGCCCACCGTCGACGGACCGAACATGCTGCCATGCGAGTTGTCGTCCATGGCAAAGCGCTGAGCGTAGTTCCACAGCCCGGTGACGGTGTTGCCGTCGAAATATGCCATCACGGTCGACCCGTCGGCTCCGGCAGCCGACACCGACGTCGCCGGTTGCCTGGACGAACTTGTCCATCAATCCACCGTCGAACGCCTTTTGCTCGTCGGTGTAGTCGTGATCCATGTCGCAGGTATAGGCCTCGGATCGCATGAGCCGATAGGGCTGAAGAAGGTTCGGATTATTCATCAACAGCCCGGCGGCGAGCAGCGTATTTGCCGATGGCGTATCGTCATCGGCAACGAAACGCGGCTCTGCAGGCTGAGTTTTCGGATTATCCGGAAATGGATAAGTCCCGAAGTAATGGTCGAAACTGATATTTTCACCGTAGATAACGACAATGTGCTTGATTGGCGTCTGAGTCGATGGTGACGGCTGCTTCCCGCTATTATTCCCGGCCAAGCTCGGTACCGCCGCAAAAGCGGTCAGAATTGTGCTTGCCAGGAGGGCCGTGAGTTTTGTTCTACCCGTCAACGTCGTCTTGAGTGCCATGACTTGCCGCCTATGTAAATGAAAGAAAGATTTCGTAGACACACCGGCGCTTTTATCTTCATGGTATTTCGATAAAGCAGCGCGCCTCCCGCCGCCGAAGGCTTGGTCCCCCTGACGGCCGCGCCATCGTTCTAGGCGAGTTAGGTTGCGGTTTTTTATCGCAATGATGTCAATTTTCTTTCAGCGAGCAGTCTCGGCGCTGTCATCAAACCGTAGAATAGCGGCGGCTAAATCTGCCGCGCGGACGCGTCTCAGCTTGCCCCCCTTGCTCGGGCGCGGCTGACGCGCGCTTGAACGGATTGGGGATAATGCCGAAACGACGGCTCACTGGCGCTTCTGTCAAGGTTATGTCCCAGGCGGCCGCCGAAACCGATACGACCATGACGAACTCGACTGCGCCAGCGGCCCGCTATTCGCCGGCTTTCTGCTCTGGTTTCGCTTTCTCCGCCGGGGTATCTGGGGCGCCCAACCTGGCGTCGCCGCCCGGCCGACAATCTGGCCGCCAACGCCGGAGCAATACCGGCCCGATCATGATCGAGGACATCGACCAGTCTTTGGCGGGGGCGCGGCAACTGCGCGCGCGGCTGGTGGCGGGCGATGTCGACGGAGCGGAGAAGCGTGGATAGCCGCACGCGTCGGGTGGGAGCGCGCCGAGGTGTTCACCAGCCGGCTTTGTCCCCGATCTCGACCAGGAAATCGACGCCTGGCCCAATGCGCTTCTCGGTTTTCACGCGATCGAAGCGAAATTGTTTGGCGCCAGGCGGACCGATCTGAATCCCGAGACCGATGCGTTGATCCTCAACCTCGAAGATCTGGACGTTAAGGTCCACCACCTCGACCTGCTGCCGCAGCGCCTGCTGAATGGTACTGCGCGGCTCGCCTATGAGGTCGGCGATAGCAAGGCCGCGGCGGCGAATCGCGCGTTCAGCGGCACGTCGCTCGACGACATGCGGAACAATGTCGACGGGATCGATATCGCCTATACCGACGATTTTCGCGGCCGCCGTCGCAGCGCAACTGATCCCAAGCTAGCCGCCGGCAATTCCGCAGAAAATTGCCGAGCTGAAAGCCCAGGTCGATGTGCCTGATCTGAAAAACCTCGACCCGCGATAAACTGCGCGCCAGCAGCGAAGAGCTGATCGTCTTATTGCAGCAGGCGGCGCCGAAGATCGGGTTGCGCGCGCCTACCCTTCGAGGAAATCGCCCAGTGAAGCAGGCGCGGGTTCCACGCCGACGGAACTTGCGGCGTTGCTGCGCTACTGGTGGCGGCAGCCGTCGCGATGGCACTATTGGCAGCCATCCCCGAGGCGGGCGCGTTTCCGGTGCACGGCAAACAGACGGTGCTCCCGGTCGGCACCGAACTCAACGAAGACGCAGTTGGCCCAGCCCCGCGCAAATCTTCCGCTCGGAGGCGATCGGCGGCGCCAAATCCTATCTGGTCAATTTCGGCGATCTGGCGTTCAGTTCGCCGCAGATCTTGGGCGGCGTGGCGCGGCAGGCCGGCATCAGCTGCAGCACCTGCCATGTCAATGGCGCCGCCAATCCAAAACTCTACGTCCCCGGCTCTATCGACCGGCGCCCGGGAACCTTTGATACGAGCGAGCAGCCTGTTCAACGCCAAGGCGGACAATCACGTGCTCGACCCGGTGACGGTTCCGAGCCTGCGCGGCGATCGCTATCTGGCCCCCTACGGCCATGACGGGCGCATCTGCCTCGCTGCGCGACTTTCGTCCGCAATGTCATCGTCAACGAGTTCGCCGGCCCCGAACCCGCGCCGGCGGTGCTCGACGCGATGGTCGTCTATCTCCAGGACATCGATTTTCTGCCTGATCCGCTGCTGCGGCCCGGGCGGACGTCTGACCGCGCAGGCGAGTGCCGCGGCGCGGCGCGGCGAGGCGCTTGTTCGCCAAGCCGTTCCCGCATGATCCGGGCTTAGCTGCGCCGCCTGCCATGTGCCCTCGGGCTGCCTTCGTTGATCACCGGCAGCATGATGTCGGCTCGGGCGGGCCTCTACAAGACGCCGACTCTGCTGAACGCCGATTTCAACGCTCCCTATTTCCACGATGGCCGCTTACGACACCTACGACCAGGTCGTGGCGCATTTCGATCGCGTGTTCGATCTCGGCTTGTCAGCGCAGGACCGGCGCGATCTCGTGGCCTATCTGACCGCAGTCGGCGACGGCGAACGCGCCTTACGAGAATGACGGGGTCGCCACCGAGTTCAAAGAAGCCAACGATTTCGCCAGCGTTCTCGCCACCGCGATCCCGGCGCACGACACCGAAATCATTTCTCTGGCCGTCAACACCATTGGCCTCGAATTGCGCGAGCTTACCGAGGATTATCCGGACCGTCACGACACGAGCGTCTCCGGCGGCCTCCAGGAGCGCGCATTGGCGCGCGCGGCGCTGCGAGGAACTTGTGCTGGGCCTGCGCCGCATCGACATGGAGTCTGGCAGCCGGAAATTTCGACGCAGCCGCTGCGGAATATGACAATTTCCGCAAGCTGATGGCCTCCGCCGTGCCGCAGCTACTGACCAACGCCCAGCCCTGGTCGCTGTTCAATCCCGCGATCCATGACGCCCATTACGAGGTGTTACGTCAGATGCAGCAGGCTGCAAGTGGTGCTGGGCACTGAGCATTCGGCATAACGCGTTGCTGTTCAAAGCGCGCGGTCATATAAAGTTCTCGGATCTGCAATAATCCTGAGACGCTGGCGTAATCTCTGCCCGTTTAACCTAGCTCTATGGTTAATCCAGGGGATCCGGCGATGCAGATTTGTCGAGCCATCGATGTCTGGGTCGACCCGCCTAAATAACTCCGACAGCGCATTTCAATCGACGGCCGATAGGTAGTCGAGCGCTGCCGCGACGCCGCCGCTGCGGTGTGGAACACCGGCCCGGTGCAGCCCCATCTCGACCCCGCTCAACGTGCCGCACAGCATCAGGTCGTTGAACCAGCCGAGATGGCCGATGCGGAAAACCTTGCCCTTGACCCGACCGAGACCGGTGCCAAGCGACATGTCGAAATCGTCGAGAATGATCTCGCGCAACCGGTCGGCATCGAACCCGTCCGGGACCAATACCGCTGTGAGGGTGTTGGAATACTCGCGCGGGTCGGCGCACAGCACTTCGAGCCCCCATCCCGCAACCGCGCGTCGCGTCGCTTCGGCATGGCGAGCGTGGCGGCGGAATACGGCGGGCAGCCCCTCCTCGTCGAGGAGCATCTCCAGCGCCTCGCGCAGCCCGAACAGCAGATTCGTCGACGGAGTGTACGGAAAAGCCCCGGTATCCCCCGCGTCACGCATCGCCTCCCAATCCCAATAGGAGCGCGATAATTTCGCATTCTTGGCTGCGGCCATCGCCTTTTTCGATACCGCGTTGAAGCCGAGCCCTGGTGGTAGCATCAACCCTTTTTGCGAGCCGCCGACGGAGACATCGACCTTCCACTCGTCGTGGCGATAATCGATCGAGGCCAGGGACGAGATCGTGTCGACCATGAACAAGGCCGGATGACCGGCCTTGTCGATCGCCGCGCGGATTTCGGGGATGCGACTAGCGACGCCAGTCGAAGTCTCATTATGGACCACGCACAGCGCCTTGATTTGATGTGCGCGATCTTTGGTCAACTTTTCTTCGACCAAGGCCGGATCGACTCCGTGCCGCCAATCACCCGGCACGAATTCGATCTCGACCCCGAGCCGCCCGGCCATCGCCCGCCACAATGTCGCAAACTGACCGGTCTCGAACATCAATACTCGGTCGCCCGCAGACAACGTATTCGAAAGCGCCGCCTCCCACGCTCCAGTGCCGGAAGACGGGTATACGACCACCGTTTCGTCGGTCTGAAACACCCGCTTCATGCCTGCGATGATCTCCTTGGCGATCTCGGCGAATTCCGGCCCGCGATGATCTATCGTCGGCATCGCGATCGCCCGCAATATGCGATCGGGCACGTTGGCCGGCCCGGGAATCTGCAAAAAATGGCGGCCGCTGTGGGCTGCCGGCGCGTTCGTCTTCATGGTCGTCCGGTCGGCTACTCGGCCGCGTCGCGGCGCGGTTGGTCAGTCCGCGTTGCGGCATGCCGGTCGATTGCCTTCTGGATCGCCGCGGCGGCCTGGCCGCCGAACTCGACATGGCGGTTCGCCGCGTATTGGTAACTGCCCTGGAGCAGGTCGCGGCTCTGCTGGAATTTAGGGTGAACAAACCGCGCCATCAGCTCGTAATGCTTTTTGGTGGCGTCCCAATCGGCCCAGTTCTGCGCCAATTCGCACAACACGCCAAACCCGCCCGAGCCGGCCATCAGCCGCTCGATATAGGCGACCGCGTCGTCCGGCGTGCCGATGCAGGCGGTGCCGGTTTCGATCAGCCATTCTGTCGCGTTTTCGACGTCGCCCGGTATGATCGGAAAAGTGGCGACGTCGCGGAAGTACTGGGCGAATTGCTCGACCCCGAACTGCACGTTCTTGCGCGCCTGCTCGCGAGTCTCGGCGATGTGGAAAAAGCCGACGACGCGCCAGTCTTTGCGGTTGGGCGCGTGGCCGTTGGCGCGCGCGTTCTCCTCGTAGAGACCCCAATTGGCGGTGTGGCGCTCCATCGCCATCGGGCTCGTGCCCCCGATCGACAGCATGCCGACGCCATGTTTCCCGGCCAGTACCGATCCCGACGGCGAGCGCGCCGCGGCAACCGCCAACTCCATGGTCGGCCGGGTATAAGGGCGCAATTGCAATTGCGCATCGGTAAGGCTGAACCAGTCGGTCTTCTTATTGACAAGCTCGCCCTTCATCAGCCGGACGATGACCTCGAATGACTCCTCCATCATCTGGCGCTGGTCGGAGGGGTCGATGCCGATCTTCAAGCGCGTCATGGACGAGCGCGCCAGGGCCGACCCCGAACATCGCCCGCCCGCGGGTCATATGGTCGAGCTGGACCATGCGGTCGGCCAGCATGAACGGGTTGTGATACGGCAATGACACGACCCCGGTGCCGAGCCGGATGTGCCTAGTGCGCTGAGCGGCGGCGGCGATAAACATTTCGGGGCAGGCGATCAGCTCGAAGCCGCCCGAATGGTGCTCGCCGATCCACGCCTCGTGGTAGTTCAGCCGGTCGAGATGCTCGAGCAGTTCGAGGTCGCGCTCCATCGACAAGGTCGGGTTTTCGTCGTGATTGTGGAACGGCGCCAGAAAAATGCCGCTGCGCAAATACATATCGCTCATGCCGTTCCTCCGGCGGAAATGCCTGCTGCGGCCGATGGTCGGTCATCGCCCCGCCTGTCGCAAGCGAATTCCCCTCCCCGAAATGTTGCTGCTATGATCGCAGTGACCCTCGCGAACAGGAGAACGCAGCATGTCGGAGCACGGCGCCGAAGCCGGCCGGGGCATCCAGTGGCCGTCGAACGGGCTCTCCGAGGTCCCGTTCCGGCTCTACACCGACCCCGAGCAATACCGGCTCGAACAGGAGCGGATCTTCAAGGGTCCCGCCTGGAGCTTTTTGTGCCTCGCCGCCGAGATCCCGCATGCCGGCGATTACCTCGCCACGACGATCGGGGAGACCGCGGTGGTCGTGACCCGCGATACCGATGGCGCGATCAACGCCTTCGCCAACCGCTGCGCCCATCGCGGCAATCTTCTGTGTATCGAGCGCCAGGGCAACGCCAAGGAGATCAAGTGCATATATCACGGCTGGACTTACGATCTGGCCGGCAAACTGACCGGCGTTGCCTTTGAGCGCGGGGTCAAGGGCCAGGGCGGAATGCCATCCGAATTCCGCAAGGACGACCACGATCTGCCGCGGCTGCGGGTGGCCGAGCTGGCCGGCCTCGTTTTCGGGACCTTCAGCAGCGAAGCGCCCGATCTCGAGACCTATCTCGGACAACAGGTGGTCGGCGGCATCAAGCGGGTGCTGAACCGGCCAGTGCATATTCTCGGCCGCAGCACCCAGGTATTGCCGAACAACTGGAAGCTCTACTTCGAGAACACCAAGGACACCTATCACGCCAGCATCCTGCACAGCTTTCTGACGACGTTCCGGATCAACCGGCTCAGCATGCCGGGCGGGATCCATATCGACGACAGCGGCGGGCATCATTTCAGCCAGGCCAAGCTCGACTACGCCGCCGAGGATGCCGATTACCAGCGCGAGGGGCTGCGCTCCGACATGGACATGCGCCTCGAAGATCCCTCGGTGGTCGAGTCTGTCGATGAATACGGCGATCAGGTCTCGGTGCAGATCCTGACGATATTCCCCGGCATGATCTTGCAGCAGATCCGCAATTCAATCGCGGTGCGGGTAATCCAGCCGCGCGGGCTGGAAAAGACCGAACTCGACTGGATTCATCTCGGCTTCGAAGGCGACGACGAGGCGATGACCGAGCGCCGCCTGCGCCAGGGCAATCTGGTCGGAGCGGCTGGATATATCTCGATGGAGGATGGCTGCGTCGGCGGTTTCGTGCAGCGGGCGCTACGCTATAACGATGACGACAGCGGCGTCGTGATGATGGGCGGCTACGAAGCCTCCTCGCAGCCCTTCCGTTCGAGCGAGGCGGCGATCCGCGGTTTCTGGAAGAAATACCGCGCGATGATGGGCGATTGACCCGCAGCCGAGGGCGCGCCATGGAGGACACCGCGTTGCAGCTCGGCGTCCACGAGCTGATCGCCGCCTATGCCGAGTGCATCGACGAAGACCGGCTCGAGGAATGGCCGGATTTCTTTGTCGAGAAGTGCCACTACCTGATCACCAGCCGGCAAGGCTACGAGGCCGGCTACCGCCACGGCGTCGTCTATGCCGCCTCGCGCGGCATGCTGAAGGACCGGGTGCTGGCGTTGCGCCGCGCCAACATCTTTGAGCCGCACCGCTACCGCCATATCGTCGGCCCGATCCGG
Organism: uncultured Alphaproteobacteria bacterium; assembly: GCA_963821795.1. Classification (GTDB taxonomy): domain Bacteria; phylum Pseudomonadota; class Alphaproteobacteria; order ATCC43930; family CGMCC-115725; genus AP-15. The sequence goes on along the minus strand of CAWGFH010000013.1, from coordinate 5,152 downwards.
GTCGGCGAAATCGACAACGGCGTCGCCAAGGCCCGCTCGAATTTCATCGCCGTACGCATCATGCATGACGGCGAGACGAGCCTGTTCGCCGCCGGGCGCTATCTCGACCGCATCGATGTCTCGGCCGAGCCCTACCGCTTCATCGAGCGCCTCGTGATCCTCGACAGCCAAAAGATCGACACCCTGCTGGTTATCCCGCTGTAAAGCCCGCGGCTGCTTTGCTAGGGTTGCCAGCGCAATTGGCGGAGTGGGTGAGGATGAGCGACGGCAGCTTGGCGGCGGAGTATCTCGGCGAGTTCCGGGCGCGAGGAGAAGCGATCGCCGATGCCTGCACGCGCTGCGGCGCATGCTTTCGCGCGTGCCCGATGGTTGAGCCGGCCGGGATCGGCGCGGCGGATGCGGGCGAAACGACCGCGGCCATCGTCGATCTGATCATCGGCGGCGCCGGGAATGACGAGGCGATCCGCTGGGCCTCGGTGTGCAGCGGCAGCGGCAATTGCATTCCGGCCTGCGAGTACGGCGTCAACCCGCGCTTCATGGTCCAGCTCGCCCGCGGCTTCGCCAGGGCTCGGAGCGGCGACAGGCCGCTCAACACGCGTTGGCGCCAGCCGTTTCAGGGGATGAGCCGGGGTGTGCGCATCCTGTCGCGGCTGCAGATGCCGCCGCAGACCCTGGCTCGGCTGCGCGGGCTCGACGCGCCGCCCCGCACTCAGCCGCCCGAGATCGTCTTCTACACCGGCTGCAACATCGTGAAGACGCCGCACATCGCGCTGTTGTGCCTCGATGTGCTGGACCTGCTCGGCGTCGATTACGAGGTCATGGGCGGCCCCGGCCAATGCTGTGGCGTCTATCAGTTTCGCGAAGGCGATTTCGCCAGCACCGCCAAGGTCGGGTTCGCAACGATCGACGGTCTCGCCGCAGCCGGCACCTCGACCGTGCTGTCGTGGTGCCCGAGCTGCCAATTGCAGATCGGCGAGGTGGCGTTGCCGAGCTACGAGCGGCAGTTCGGCGACAAGCCCTTCGATCTGAACCCGTTCCTGGTCTACCTCGCGGACCGTGCCGACGAGTTGGCAGGGCTGATGAAACATCGGGTCGAAAAGCGGGTCGCCCTGCACGAGCGCCCGGTATTGCCGCAGGTCATGGCAGCGGTCAAAAAGCTGCTGTCGATCGTCCCCGGCGTCGAACTGGTCGAGATCGACGTGCCGCGGGTCGGGACCCAGGCGAACAGCCTCGCCGTGCTGCCGGCATTCAAGCGCGAGCTGGTGGCGCGCGAACTTGCCGCGGTCGCCGATGCCGGGGTCACGAGCTTGGCTACGGTTTACCACGCCTGCCACCGCGAACTTTGCGACGCCGGCGACGGGCGCAGCTTCGAGATCGTCAACTTCATGGAGATCCTCGGCGAGGGGCTCGGCCTTCATGCCGAGGACCTCTACAAGCGCCTGAAACTGATGGGCGACATCGACGACATCATCGCCGAGACCAGCCCGTTGATCGCCGCGCACAACCTCGATCTCGACACTGTGCGCGATGCGCTTCTCGCCGAATTCGCCGGGGCCCCGCCCGCCGACCGCGGGAGCGGCGCGGCGCCAATTCCCGTATAACCGGGAAATAACCGCGAATTTTTTCGGCTGATAAGTTAAAAGACCATGAGAATCAACATGTTGATTTGAATTATCGGGCAGCTAACCGGGAATTTCATTTGCCGGAACCGGGAAAACAATCGGCCGAACCGGGAATTCACGGGAAATTGCGCGGCAAGGCATCCAGCCTCGATTTCGAGGAAAGCCGAGCGTCGAAGCTACATCGGCGATAATGGCCGTTCGATGGTCCGTCGTCGGCTGTTATTGGATGCGGTAATTGGCGGGCGATCGCGATAAAATTCGCCGACCGTCATCCTGAAAGTTCCTCTAACGTCAGGAATTGCCGGCGGCTACCGTCGAGGGGCGGTGTGCCTGTCTCGGCTCTGACAAACGGTTGGCTGCGATGCCCTCAGAGATACCCCTAGAGATAAGCGACAAGCGAGACGTGAACAGGCAAAGCGCGGGCGCGAGGGTAACACCCCCGCCTGACGGAGCGGCCTCGGTCGAGCACCGAGCCGGCGCGACGCAGCCTGCGCCGCCGCCGGATCAGCAGCGGCCAGCGCGGCGGCGAAGGCTGCTGATTGGCGTGCTCGGCGCCCTGGTTCTGGTGGTGGTCGCTATATTCGGTATCCGCTGGATCCTCGTATCCCTGAGCACCGTTTCGACCGACGACGCCTACGTCAACGGCCATGTGACGTTTGTGGCACCCCGGGTCGCCGGTCAGATCTCCCGGGTACTGGTGGACGACAACAACCGCGTGCACAAAGGCGAGCTTCTCGCCGCAATCGACAAGGAGCCGTTTGAGGATCGCGGTCGCCGTGAAACGAGCGGCGGTCGATACCGCCGCCGCGAATTTGCGCGCGGCCAAGGCCACGGCGCGGGATATCGAAGCACAGGCATGGGCCCGGCGCTGGGAACTGCAGAACGCCGTGCAGGACGTCGACAACAAAATAGCGCTTTTGCATGCTCGGGTAGCCGCGCTCGACAAGAGCGAGGCCGAGTCTGACCCTCGCACAAGCCGATTTCTATCGGGCGCAGCGATTGCTGGGGACGCCGGCCGAAAGCCGTCAGGAGTTCGACCGGGCGCAAGGAACGCTTATCTACGGCCAATGCCCGAAGTCACCGAATCCCTGGCCGAGGTTTACCAGGTTCGGGCCTCCTTGGGTCTGCGGGCGCAGCCCGATGACGGCAAAGGTCTTGATCAGGTCCCGCCGGATCTCGACCAGACTTATTCCACCGTCCTCGTGGCGCAGGCGGATTTGATCGAGGCGGCGGCTCAGCTCGGCGTCGTCCATTCCGTCGAGCAGAGCCCGAAGCAGATGCTCGAGCAGTTCGAAAAACAGGGCGACATCGATCGTACCTTCGCTCGCCTCGAGGCCGAGGCTCCGGCCGTCAAACAGGCCCAGGCCAAGCTCGAATCCGCCAAACGCGAACTCGCCCAGGCCGAACTCGATCTTGGATATTGCGATATCTTCGCGAAGATCGACGGCGTCATCACCCGCCGGAACGTCAATCCTGGCGATTACGTTCAAGTCGGGCAGAATTTGATGGCGATCCGTTCGCTGCGCGAGATCTGGGTCGACGCGAATTTCAAGGAGACCCAACTGCGCGATTTGCGCATCGGCCAGCCTGCCGATCTTTATGTCGACATGTATGGCGGCCGGCACGTGTTTAAGGGCCGGGTTTCCGGTTTTACCATGGGGACCGGATCGACCTTGGCGCTGCTGCCTGCCGAGAACGCGACCGGCAACTTCGTCAAGGTGGTCCAGCGGCTGCCGGTCCGCATCGACCTCGAAGGATATAACCCCGACAAAGACCCGCTGTTCATCGGCACGTCCGTCGTTCCCTATGTGTACATCGACAAGCCGCCTACCGGGCCCGACGCCGGGAAGTTTCTGCAAGCCGCTCAGGCTCAAACACCAGCGGTCGGTTCGCCCCAGGGTTCGCCCCAGGGTTCGCCGGACAGCCGGAAATGACGGTCGCGGCGCTTTCGGCTCCGCAACCCGCTGCCGCGCGCAACCCCTGGTTGGTCGCCGCCGTCGTGGTGGTGCCGACCTTTATGGAGGTGCTCGACACCACGATCGCGCTGGTCGCGTTGCGCTATATTGCCGGCGGCCTGTCGGCGACGAGCGATGACGGCGAATGGGTTATCACCAGCTATCTCGCCGCCAACGCCTTCATCCTGCCGATCACCGGATGGCTGAGCGCGCATCTCGGCCGCCGCAACTACTTCCTGGCGTCGATCGCGATCTTTACCCTCGCTTCCGGGCTGTGCGGCATCGCCGGCAGCCTCGGTCAGCTGATCCTGTTCCGGGTGATCCAGGGGCTGGCGGGCGGCGGTCTGCAGCCCAGCAGTCAGTCGGTGTTGCTCGACGCGTTCCCAGTCGAGAAACAGGGCATGGCGATGACGCTTGTTCGGTTTCGCCGCCCTGATCGCGCCGATCGTCGGTCCGACCCTGGGCGGCTGGATCACCGACTCCTATTCGTGGCGCTGGATTTTTCTGATCAATGTGCCGGTCGGTCTCCTGGCGTTTATCGGTTGTTAGGCGCTGCTGCGCGATCCGGACTATCTGGTCGCCCAGCGCATCGAATTGCGGAAGCAGCCGTTCCATTTCGACTCGATCGGCCTGTCCCTGCTCGCCATCGTCATGGTCTGCTGGGAGGTGATGCTGAGCAAAGGTCAGGAATGGGACTGGCTGGGCGATCCGTTCTGGCGCATCCAGACCCTGGCGGCTCTCTGTATCGTGGGGCCGATTGGCCTGGTTGTTTCGGGAATTGCGGCATCAGCAACCCGGTGGTCAATTTCCGGCCGCTGGCCGAACGCAACTTCGCGTCCTGCTGCATCATCATCTTTTGCGCTTACCTGGCGCTCTTCGCCGCCACCAAGTCGCTGCCCGGCCTGTTGCAATCCCTGTTTGGTTACGACGCGCTGCGCACCGGGCTGGTCATGTCGCCGAGCGGCATCTTTGCGGTTATGGCGATGCCGATTGTCGGGCGCCTGATCGGCCTGAGGATGGATGCCCGCTGGCTGATCGGCGCCGGGCTGTTGCTGATGACCGCCGGGAATTATTGGATGTCGCAACTGAATTTGGACATCAGCCCGGGCCAGGCGGTGTGGCCGCGCGTTGTGGTGGTGCTGGGCCTGTCGGTATGTTTCGCGCCGGCGAATGTCGCAGCCTATCTCTATACGCCACTGGCGTTGCGCGGAGCCGCGGTCGGCTTGCTGAGCCTGCTGCGCAACGAGGGCGGCAGCGTCGGGATGTCGTTGTCGCAGACCTTCCAGGAGCGGCGTGACCAATTCCACACCTTGCGTCTCGGCGAGTATCTCGATCCGCTTCAACGCAGCCGCGAACGCCTTTATCGCGCACGCCCAGGCGTTCTTCCTCCCAGCAGATCGCCGACCCGGTCGCGGCGCAGCAGCTCGGCGTGCAGGCGCTCGAAAATCTGCTGCAGCAACAAGCATCCTCGCTCGCCTATTTCGACGTCTTTTGGATGTCCGCCGTGCTGACCTTTGCGGTCGCGTTCTTGGTATTCCTCATGAAGCGCTCGGTCGCCGAGAAAGGCTCTCGCCC